>NZ_CP085173.1:1337500-2675000 GCF_020616555.1 Streptomyces longhuiensis
ATCATGGGTGAGATGCAGGAGGTCAGAACTGATCGTCACTGTGCCTTCTGCCGGGAGAAGCCCTCGCGACGCTCCGCGCCGCAGGCGAAGAACTGCGGTGTCCGGCGCCGCCGGACCTGACTCTGCGACGCTCCGCGTCGCCACTGGCCGCTGGAATCGGCCAGGAAGGTGGCTATGCCCAGGTCGATGCCCACCACCGCGCCGGTTGCCGGAAGTGGTTCGGGCTGGACCTGTTCGGCAGTCAGTACGACGAACCACCGACGGCCCTCACTCTTGACGCTGACGGTCTTGACTCTGCCGGCCACGTGCCGGTGCTGGTGCACCTTGACGTGTCCGACCCCTTGAAGGCGGACGCGAGTCACCGGGTCGTGCGGCGTGCTGTCCCAACGGCAGCCGTCCCCGTCCTTGGGGAACTCCACCCTGTCGAACCAGTTCACCCCACGAGAGCGCGGATAGCCGGGCTTCTCACCGGACTTGACTCGGCGAAAGAACGCCGCGAACGCCTTGTCCAACCGCCGGAGCGTGGCCTGTTGCGAGTTGAACGACCAACGGCCCTGACGCTCCGGGTCGTACGCCCGGCGTCGCACGGCCGCCCGCAGAACGGACGCCCTCATAGAACGGGGTGCCGGGGGAGCACTCTCCGAGCAGGAGTGTTGCGGCAGTGGCGCAAAACTGTCTTGAGACGGGCAACACCGCGCCGTTCCAAGAGTGTTGGAGCATCGAGGGTGGACGAGTAACTCGACGCGGGCCCCAACAGCCCCACGCGCGCCACCAATTTCAATGATTCTGGATTTAAGTCTTGACGCATCGTTCACGCGGATGAAGCATTCGACCGCAAGAGAGCGCTCCCACCCCCCTCATTCGTTCAATTACTGAACCAGGAGAGTCGCCCTGTGCTCACGCCCCCCACGAACCCCTCGACCACGTCCAGTTCGCTGACCGCCGGTTCCGTCGCCCCCTCGCGCCGGACCGTTCTCGGCGTCATGGCGGCGACCGCGGCCACCGTTCCCGGCCTCCTCGCACTCGGGTCCCCCTCCTCCGCGGCCCCCGCCGCCGACCCGCTGCCCGGCGGCGGTGACCTGGGCCCGAACGTGATCGTGTTCGACCCCTCCACGTCGGGCATCCAGGCCAAGCTGGACGAGATCTTCAAGCAGCAGGAGTCCGCACAGTTCGGCTCCGGCCGCTACGCGTTCCTGTTCAAGCCCGGCACGTACAACGGCCTGAACGCCCAGCTCGGCTTCTACACCTCGATCGCCGGCCTCGGCCTGTCCCCCGACGACACCTCGATCAACGGCGATGTCACGGTCGACGCCGGCTGGTTCAACGGCAACGCCACCCAGAACTTCTGGCGCTCAGCCGAGAACCTCGCCCTCACCCCCGTCAACGGCACCAACCGCTGGGCCGTCGCCCAGGCCGCGCCGTTCCGCCGTATGCACGTGAGAGGCGGCCTCAACCTCGCCCCCGACGGCTACGGCTGGGCCAGCGGCGGCTACATCGCCGACAGCCGCATCGACGGCACCGTCGGGCCGTACTCGCAGCAGCAGTGGTACACCCGCGACAGTTCCGTCGGCGGCTGGACCAACGCCGTCTGGAACATGGTGTTCTCCGGCGTCGAGGGCGCCCCCGCCCAGACCTTCCCGGACCCGCCGTACACCACGCTCGACACGACGCCGGTGTCCCGCGAGAAGCCCTTCCTGTACCTCGACGGCGCCGACTACAAGGTCTTCCTGCCCGAGAAGCGCACCGACGCGCGCGGCACCACCTGGGGCAACGGCACACCCCGGGGCACCTCGCTCGCGCTCACCCAGTTCTACGTGGCGAAGCCCGGTGTCACCGCCGCCACCCTCAACGCGGCGCTCGACCAGGGCCTCAACCTCCTTCTCACGCCCGGGATCTACCACCTCGACGCGGCCGTGGAGGTCAAGCGCGCCAACGCCGTGGTCCTCGGCCTCGGTTACGCCACCCTCATCCCGGACAACGGCGTCACGGCGGTGAAGGTCGCCGACGTCGACGGAGTGCGCCTGGCCGGATTCCTGATAGACGCGGGCGCGGTCAACTCGCAGACTCTGCTGGAAGTCGGGCCTTCCGGCGCGTCCGCCGACCACTCGGCCAACCCCATCACCGTCCAGGACGTCTTCGTGCGGATCGGCGGCGCGGGCCCCGGCAAGGCCACCACCAGCATCGTCGTCAACAGCCGACACACGATCATCGACCACACCTGGGTCTGGCGCGCCGACCACGGTGACGGCGTCGGCTGGGAGACCAACCGCGCCGACTACGGCGTGCGCGTCAACGGCGACGACGTACTGGCCACCGGCCTGTTCGTCGAGCACTTCAACAAGTACGACGTGTACTGGGCCGGCCAGCGCGGCCGCACGATCTTCTTCCAGAACGAGAAGGCGTACGACGCCCCGAACCAGGCTGCCGTCCAGGACGGCAGCGTCAAGGGCTTCGCCGCGTACAAGGTCGCCGACTCCGTCACCACGCACGAGGGTTGGGGACTGGGCAGCTACTGCAACTACACGTCGGACAACACCATCCGCCAGGACCACGGCTTCGCGGCCCCCAATACGTCGGGGGTGAAGTTCCACGACCTGCTCGTCGTGTCCCTGGGTGGTCAGGGCCAGTACGAGCACGTCATCAACGACATCGGCGCCGCCACGTCCGGCACGTCCACCGTGCCCTCGACGGTGGTCTCGTACCCCTGACCCACCCGTGAAGGGCGACGGACCACGGCCCGTCGCCCTTCACGGTGTCAGCCGATCTCCACCCGGATCGAGTGGTAGCCGCTCGCCCCGTCCGGGACGGGGTCGGCGCGCTTCGCCGGCTGCGTCCGGCCCGTGCCGTCGGTCGCGCGGACCGTGAGGCGGTGTCCTCCCGAGGTCGCCCGCCACGGGTAGGACCACTGGCGCCAGGTGTCGCGGGTGTCCTCCGCCGCGAGGGTCGCCCGTTCCCACGGCCCGTCGTCGACACGGACCTCGACCTTCTCGATGCCGCGATGCTGTGCCCAGGCCACGCCCGCGACCATGACCGTGCCGGCCTTGCGGCTCACGAAGGGCTTGGGGGTGTCGATGCGGGACTCCGTCTTGATGGGCGCCTGCTGGGCCCAGTCCCGCTTCACCCAGTACGCGTCGTAGTCGGCGAAGGTGGTGAGCTCGATGTCCTCGATCCACTTGCAGGCCGACACGTAGCCGTACAGGCCAGGAACGAGCATGCGCACGGGGAAGCCGTGCGTGAACGGCAGGGGCTCGCCGTTCATCCCCATCGCCAGCATCGAGTCGCGCCCGTCCATGATGTCCTCGACAGGGCTGCCGATCGTCATGCCGTCGACGGAGCGCGCGACCAGCTGGTCCGCGGGGCCGCCCTTCGACGGGGGCCTGACGCCGCTCTCGGCGAGCACGTCCGCGAGAGGTACGCCGATCCATCGGGCGTTGCCGATCAAGGGGCCGCCGACCTCGTTCGACACGCAGGTGAGGGTGATGGCGCGTTCGATGAGCGGCCTTCGCAGCAGGTCCTCGAAGGTCAGGGTGACGGGGCGGGTGACGCCCTTGCCGTGGATCCGCAGCCGCCACTTCATCGCGTCCACCATCGGCACCACCAGAGCGGTGTCGACCCGGTAGAAGTCCTTGTTCGACGTGGTGAACGCGCCGATGCCCGGGATCGCCAACTGGGCGCCCGCCGGAGTGGGTTTTCCCGGAGACGCCGGAGTGGGCAGTTCGACGCCGTTGCGTGAGGACACGGCGTTCACGTCCTGCGTGCCGCGCTGCGACCGGGCCAGCAGCCCGGCGCCGGTGGAGACGGCGGCGGCGGCCGTCGCCAGCGTGATGAACCCGCGCCGGTCCCATCCGGGTTCGGTGCTGCCCTCGGGTGGCTGCTCGGCCGACGTGGAGCGCGCGCGTCCACTGAGCGCGTACAGGAGCCAGGCACCCACCAGCGCGCCGACCACGGACGGCACGGCGTCGGCGGCGCCCGTCGAGTCGGGGCGCGTGGTGGCCGCCAGTGCGCCGATCACACCGAACAGCAGCACGCCGGCGGATCCGGCTCGGCGGTGGCGGACGGCGACGAGGCCCAGGACCACCGCGAGGAGGGCCAGCACGGCGACGATGCCGAGCTGCAGAACGAGCTTGTCGTTCGTTCCGAAGTTCCGGATCGCCCAGTCCTTGAGCGCGGTCGGCGTGCGGTCGATGGCCGCGCCTCCCACGGCCACCACGGGGCTCGCCTGGGGGCGGACGACGGCCGCCGCCAGCTCGGCGGCGGCCAGGGCGGCGTAACCGGCCAGCAGTCCGCTCAGCGCGCCGAGGCAGGCGCGGCGCCGCGCACCGCGCCGCGCCAGGAAATTCCGGTTCTCGCCCGCTCCAGAAATGGGGAAACCTTCCTCGCGGCATGCCGCCGCACCCTCGAGCTTCGTCAGCCCGACCATGCTGGAGGCGATCCGGCACGCATTCAAGCGGACATGCGCGAGCGTACGGGCACAAAAGCCGCGGGAACGTGTCAGGCCGCGTTACCCCTGAGTCCCCTCCCCTGCCGGTGCCTGCGGACGATGTCCGCGTAGCGGTGGCCGCTGCCCTTGATGGTGCGACGCTGCGTCTTGTAGTCGACGTGGACGAGGCCGAAGCGCTTGTCGTAGCCGTAGGCCCACTCGAAGTTGTCGAGGAGGGACCAGGCGTAGTACCCGGCGAGCGGTGCTCCCTTGCGGGCGGCGGAGGCGCAGGCCGCGAGGTGGTCTTCCAGGTACTCGATGCGTCCGGGGTCGTCGACGGAACCGTCGGGCCGTACGACGTCGGGGAAGGAGGAGCCGTTCTCGGTGACGTAGAGCTTGCGGGCGCCGTACTCGTGGGTGAGGCGCAGGAGCAGGGTCTCGATGCCGCTCGCGTCGATCTCCCAGTCCATGCCGGTGCGCGGGACTCCGAGGCGGCGCACCTCGCGGGCGTACGGGGCGGGGCCCGTGGGGTCGTCGGCGACGACGGCCGGCATGTAGTAGTTCAGGCCGAGCCAGTCGAGCGGGGCGGCGATCGTCTCCAAGTCCCCTGCCTGTTCGGGGAGTTCGACGCCGTAGACCTCGCGCATGTCGGCGGGGAAGCCGCGGCCGTGGATGGGGTCGAGCCACCAGCGGTTGGTGTGGCCGTCCATGCGGTGGGCCGCCGCGACGTCCTCGGGCCGGTCGGTGGCGGCCTGGACGGTGGAGAGGTTGTTGACGATGCCGATGCGCGCGTCGGGCGCCGCGGCGCGGATCGCCCGAGTGGCGAGGCCGTGGCCGAGCAGCAGGTGGTACGAGGCGCGGACGGCGGCGGTCAGGTCGGTGAAACCGGGGGCCATGCGGCCTTCGAGGTGGCCGATCCAGGCCGAGCACAGGGGTTCGTTGAGGGTGGCCCACTGGGTGACACGGTCGCCGAAGCGTTCGGCGACGACGGTGGCGTAGTCGGCGAAGTGGTTCGCCGTGTCCCGTTCGGGCCAGCCGCCGCGGTCCTGGAGGGTCTGCGGGAGGTCCCAGTGGTAGAGGGTGACGGACGGCTCGATGCCGGCTTCGAGCAGGCCGTCGATCAACTGGTCGTAGAAGTCGAGGCCCTTGGCGTTGACCGGGCCGTCGCCGCCGGGCACGATCCGCGGCCAGGCGAGCGAGAGCCGGTAGGCGTTGGTGCCGAGCTGCTTCATCAGCGCGATGTCCTCGCGCCAGCGGTGGTAGTGGTCGCAGGCGACGTCCCCGTGGTCGTCGCCCGCGACCTTGCCGGGGGTGTGCGAGAAGGTGTCCCAGATCGAGGGGGCACGGCCGTCCTCGGCGACGGCTCCCTCGATCTGGTAGGCGGAGGTGGCCGTGCCCCAGGCGAAGTCCTTCGGGAGAGCGGCGAAGTCGATGGGCTTGGACACTGACGTCCTTTCGGGCGAGGGGTCGGCGGCACGGTCCGGTGTACTGCTCACTTCACGGCCCCGGCTGTCAGACCGGCGACGAGGTAGCGCTGGAGCAGCAGGAATCCGGCGACCACGGGGATGCTCACGACGAGTGAGGCGGCCATGATCTGGTTCCAGTACACGTCGTTCTGGGTGGAGTAGTTCTGGAGGCCGACGGCGAGGGTGCGGGTGGCGTCGGTCGTCAGGACGGACGCGAAGAGCACTTCTCCCCAGGCGGTCATGAAGGCGTACACGGCGACCGCGACGATGCCGGGGATCGCCGCCGGGACGACGACGCGGAACAGCGCCTTGAGCGGTCCGCAGCCGTCCACCATCGCGGCCTCGTCGAGGTCCCTGGGGACCGATTCGAAGTACCCGATGAGCATCCAGATCGAGAAGGGCAGGGAGAACGTGAGGTAGGTGAGGATCAGTCCGCCGCGTGAGCCGAACAGGGCGATCCCGGTCGACTGGCCGATGTTGACGTAGATGAGGAACAACGGCAGCAGGAAGAGGATGCCGGGAAACATCTGGGTCGACAGGACCGTCACCGTGAAGACCCGCTTGCCGCGGAACTGGTAGCGGCTGACCGCGTAGGCGGCGAAGACGGCGATCACGACGGAGCAGACCGTCGCGGCACCGGCCACGATCAGCGAGTTCCAGAAGTACTTCGCCAGCGGGACGGTCGTCCAGATGTCGAAGTAGGGCTGGATGGTGAGCCCGCTGGGCATCCAGCGGAACTTGCCCGACACGTCCTCCAGCGGTTTGAGCGAGCTGGAGATCATGACGTAGACGGGCAGCAGGACGAAGCCCGTGAGCAGGGTCAGGAAGATCCGGCGGGACCAGATGAAGGAGCGCGGGGACGCCATCGGCGAGCGCGGCGCGCCGCGGGGGACGGTGGGGCTAGCCACGGGAGACCTTCCTCCCTCGTGAGGTGAGCACCAGGTAGATCCCCGTCACCAGGAGCAGGAACAGCAGCAGGAGTACGGACATGGCCGCGCCGGTGCCGAAGTTCCAGGTGGCGAAGGACGACTGGTAGATGTGCACGGAGATGAGATCGGCCGCCTCGGGCGCCGCCCGCCCGAACAGCACGAACGGTGTGTTGAAGTCGTTGAACGTCCACAGGAACAGGACGAGTACGAGCACCTGGTTGACCGGGCGCAGCGAGGGAATGGTGATGCGCCGGATCTGCTGCCAGATGCCCGCGCCGTCCATGGCGGCGGCCTCGTAGAGCTCCTTGGGGATGTTCTGGAGCCCGGCCATCACGATCAGGAAGGCGAACGGCCAGCCCTTCCACACCGAGACGGTCAGCAGCGCGAAGAAGCTGTTGTCGCCGATGAGCCAGAAGGGATGACCGTCGGCGAGTCCGAGCTGGTCGTGGAGCACGTGGTTGACCAGGCCGTTGTCCCTTTGGAACATGAACGCCCAGGTGATCACGGCCGCGTAGACGGGCAGCGCGTACGGCACCAGGAACAGGGTCCGCAGGAAGCCGCGGCCGGTGAACGTCTCCTGCATGAAGACGGCCGCCGCCGTGCCGAGGAGCCAGCACAGGCCGACCGACATGAGCGTGAAGACGCAGGTGATCCAGAACGAGTGGAGCAGGGCCTTGCCGACGGGTTCGTTGAAGTCGACGGCCACGTCGAAGTTGCCGAGGCCGGCCCAGGGAGCGGCGCCCCAGTCCCGCAGGTAGAGCTGGGTCAGCTCCTTGAACGCCATGACGAACCCGATGGCGATCGGCAGCAGGTGGACGAGGATCTCGAGCAGCAGCGCGGGGAGCAGCAGCAGGTACGGAAGTCCCAGGCGGCGGATGCGCCCGGGGCGGCGCGGCTTGCGCGTCGCCCCGGGGGTGTCCTCACGCACCGCCGGATCCCCCTTCGGGGAGTTCACGATGGTGGTCATGGGCACATCGCTCACTGACTGGCCATCTGCTGCTGAGCCTTGGCGAGCTCGGCCTTGACGTCAGCCGTGGAGGGCCGCTTGCCGTTCGCCGACTGGGCGAAGAGGTTCTTGACGGCGGTACCGACCGAGGTCTCGAACTGGGACTCGTTCGACACCTGGGGCAGCGCGGTGGCACTGGTCGCGAGGGTCTCGCGCAGCACCTTGAGCTCCGGCCGGTCGAAGGCCGGGTCGCTCTGGGCGGCCTTGACCGGCGGGATGGAGCCGTAGGTCTTGCAGAGCAGCTTCTGCTCGGCGTCGCTCGTCATGAACTTCACGAACTTCAGGGAGCCGTCGATGTTCTTGGTGTTCTTGAAGACGGCGAGGTTGATGCCCGCCACCATCGAGTTGGTGGCCTTGCCCGCACCGGGCGCACCCGACTGGACCGGCACCGGGGCGACGCCCCACTCGTCGTCCTGCATGCCCTGCGACTTGAACGTGGTGGCCGCGGCCTGCCACAGCACCATGGCCGTCTTGCCCTTGGAGAAGTCGCTGAGGGACTGGTTCTTCGCGTACTCGGCGTTGCCGGGCGCGATGATCTTGTTGGTGGCCATCATGTCGACGTACTGCTTGACGGCGTCGACCGCGGCGTCGTTGGTGAAGTCGGCCTTGCCGTCCGCGGTGAAGAAGTCGCCGCCGTGCTGCTTGGCGAGGACGAACACCTGGTGGATGTTGTTGGACAGGTTGGAGCCCTCGGCGCCGAGTCCCCACTTGCCGCCCTTGGATATCTTCGCGCCGTCCGCGGTGAGTTCGTCCCAGGTCTTCGGCGGCTCGGTGATGCCGGCTTCCTTGAACATCGCCTTGTTGTAGTAGAGCGCGTAGGCCATCGAGTAGAGCGGTACGGCGGCCGGGTCCTTGCCCTGCGTGCCCGTCGAGCCGAGCGCCGACTCGACGAAGCGGTCCTTGCCGCCGACCTTGTCGAAGTTCTTCTGGTCCCACGGGAGGAGAGCGCCGGTCGCCTGGAGCGAGGACGACCAGGTGTTGCCGATGTTGAGGACGTCGGGGCCCTCACCCGAGGTGGTCGCCGTGAGGATGCGGGTGAGCAGGTCCGACCAGGGGATGACCTCCAGCTTGACCTTGATGCCGGTCTGCTTCTCGAACTTGTCGAGTTCGGGCTGGAGGATCTTCTTGTCGGCCTCGACGTTCGGCCCCTGGTTGGACGCCCAGTACGTCAGGGTCTTGGGCGACTCGTTCGATCCCTCGTTGGATGAACCCCCGCCGCAGGCGGTCGCCGCGGCCAGCAGGGAGACGACGACCGCGCTACTGGCGAGTGCTCGAATTCTTTGCATGGCTCCAGGTGTCCCTTCCTCAGGAGCGTCCAAGCCGGGGCGCGGGTCTGCAGGCCGAAATGCTCAGCGTTCAGTTCCTGAAGTCACCCACGACTTAATTTAGGCTGTGAGTTAAACCGCACGGAAAGGTCGCGTCAAGGGTTTCCGCAGGGGTACCTTGCGTCTGTCGCAGGTCAGGAAGGAGCCCAGATGGATCGGCGGAGCAGACGCACGGTGAGTGACCTGCGCAGAGCCAACCGAGCAGTGATACTGCAACAGTTGTATTTCGACGGCCCGACGAGCCGCCAGGCACTCGGCCCTCTCACGGGTCTGAGTTCAGGATCCGTCAGCAACGTCGTGGCCGAACTCGCCGCCGACGGGCTGGTGGAGGAGGCAGGCAGCCTGGAATCCGACGGCGGCCGGCCGCGCATCCTGCTCCGCGTCAGCCCGCGCAGCGGCAACCTGATCGGCATCGACGTCGGCGAGACCCGTGTCCGCGTGGAGGTCTTCGACGTGACCCTCACCGAACTCGCCCGCGCCGACATCCCGTTGACGGGCGACGGGTACGACGTCACCGTCATCGTGGAACACATCCGCAGCGGCATCGAGCGGGTGCTCGCCGAGGCCGGCGTGCCGGCGGACGACCTCCTCGGGATCGGGATAGGCGTTCCCGGCGTCGTCGAGCGGGTCCCCGAGTCCGGGGCCGTGGTCCACTGCCAGACCATCGGCTGGGACGCGGTCCCCTTGGAGGCGCTGCTGCGAGCCTCCTCCCAACTCCCGTCCACAGTCCCGTACTTCATCGACAACGGCGCCAAGACGCTCGGGCAGGCCGAGATGTGGTTCGGCGCCGGACGCGGAGCCCGCAGCGCCGCGATCGTCCTCTTCGGCACCGGGGTCGGCGCCTGCCTCTTCGCGGACGGCAAGGGACGGGCGCTGGAGTGGGGCCACCTGACGGTCCAGGCCGGCGGGCGGACGTGCCGCTGCGGCGCGCCGGGCTGTCTGGAGGCGTACGCGGGGGCCGAGTCCGTACTGGAGCGGTGGCGTGAGGCGGGGGGACAACCACCCCGAGACGTGGACGAGGAGACCCAGTTGACGGCGCTGCTCGCTGCCGCGTGCCCGACGGACGGGGCCGATCCGGACCCCGTGGCCTACGAGGTGATGGCGAAGACGGCCGAGTACCTGGGTGCGGGGCTGTCCGACCTGATCAACCTCTTCCAGCCGGAGCGCATCCTGATCGGCGGCTGGGCCGGGCTCCAGTTCGGCTCCCGTTTCCTCGACGACGTACGGAAGCACACCACGAAGTACGCCCTGTCCTACCCGGCCGGAAAGGCCACCATCGAACTGGGCAAACTGGGCCCCGACGCGGTCACCGTCGGAGCGGCGACCCTTCCCCTGGAAGACTTCTTCGCCCGTGGCGGTCGCCGCGACGCCCCGGCCCAGGAACCGACACCGCCCGCCTGGCGCACGGCACTTGAGGGCCGCGTGCTCGGGTGACCGGGGCCAGGGTGACCCGTACCCGGCTTGGTCACGCGGTGGCCGACCGGCGCGCGAGGTCTTCCAGCAGCGCCACCGCCTCTTCCGCCCGCTCGTGCGGGACGAAGAGGTGGTCGTGGTGGAAACCGGCCACGACGTTGCAGCTCAGGCCCGCGGCGGCGAGCTCCTGGGCGACGGCCGCGGTCAGACCCACGGCCTCCAGCGCCGAGTGGACGCGCAGGGTGATCCACCCCGCCACGTAGTCGTGGGCGAGACCTGCCGCGTCGGCCTCCTCCAGCGGGACCACCAGCGTGAGCGCCTCCCGCTCGGCGACGGTCACCACGGGGGTGACGCCGGGTGGAGTCACGCCGTCGACGGTGGTGAAGACGTAGCGCCCGGGGTTCAGCTCCGGCCGCATGCCGCTCAACAGTGCCCGCAGATCTCTCTCGCCACTCATGATCACCAGAGTAGGCGGCACGCGCGATCGCGCACGCCACGAGGCCATGGCGCCCGCGCTCCTCGCGCCTTCTTGCCGGTCGATGTCGCAGATTTTCATGCCCATATCAAAATCTTGCACGCACTTATGGCGATCAGCCCATCGCGCGCCCTAGCCTCTGAGCGTTCGCAGTGTTCCCACGAGCGACAAGGACCCCTTCTGTGGTGCAACCCCCAAGCCCCTCGAGAAGCCATCCGCTCAGACGTGGCATGCTCACGTCATTAGTCATGGCGCTGACGGTGTCAGGAACGGCCACCGCCGTCGCGCTCTCCACCGCCGCCCCCGCGGCCCGGGCCGAAGCGGTCCAGGCCCCCTCCCCCCTGGACGTCAAGGACCGCGGCGCGGCGGTGCCCTTCAAGGAACAGGAGGCCGAATACGCCTCCACCAACGGCTCGTCGATCGGCCCCGACCGCATCTACGGCACGCTGCCCTCGGAGGCGTCCGGCCGTCAGGCGGTGAAGCTGGACGCCGTCGGCGAGTACGTCGAGTTCACCCTCACCGCCCCGGCGAACGCGATGTCGTTCCGCTACTCGCTGCCGGACAACGCGTCGGGCACCGGACGGGACGCGTCGATCGACCTGAAGGTCAACGGCACACAGCTCAAGAGCGTCCCCGTCACCTCCAAGTACGGCTGGTACTACGGGGGTTACCCCTTCAACAACAACCCGGGCGACACCAACCCGCACCACTTCTACGACGAGACCCGGACCCTGCTCGGCTCGACGCTGCCCGCCGGCACGAAGATCAGGCTCCAGGTCGCCTCGGTCGCGGACTCGCCCTCGTTCACCGTCGACCTCGCGGACTTCGAGCAGGTCGCGGCGCCGGCCGGCAAACCGTCCGGAGCACTGGACGTCGTCGGCGACTTCGGCGCGGACCCCACGGGCGCGGCGGACTCGACCGCCAGGATCCAGGCGGCCGTCGACGCGGGAAAGGCGCAGAACAAGGAGGTCTACATCCCCGAAGGCACCTTCCAGGTGCGCGACCACATCGTGGTGGACAAGGTGACCCTGCGGGGCGCGGGCCCCTGGTACAGCGTCCTCACCGGACGCGACCCCTCGGACCGCAGCAAGGCGGTCGGTGTCTACGGCAAGTACGCGGCGCAGGGCGGCAGCAGCGGCGTCACCCTCAAGGACTTCGCCATCATCGGCGACATCCGCGAGCGCGTCGACAACGACCAGGTCAACGCCATCGGCGGCGCCCTCTCCGACTCGACCGTCGACAACGTCTGGATGCAGCACACCAAGTGCGGCGCCTGGATGGACGGCCCGATGGACCACCTCACCATCAAGAACAGCCGCATCCTCGACCAGACGGCCGACGGTGTGAACTTCCACCAAGGGGTCACGAACTCGACCGTCACCAACACCTTCGTCCGCAACACGGGTGACGACGGGCTTGCGATGTGGGCGGAGGCGAAGCCCAACGTCGCCGACAGGTTCACGTTCAACACCGTGATCCTGCCGATCCTGGCGAACAACATCGTCACGTACGGCGGCAAGGACATCGTCCTGTCGGACAACGTCATGTCCGACACCGTCACCAACGGCGGCGGCCTGCACATCGCCAACCGCTATCCGGGCGTCAACTCCGGGCAGGGCACGGCGGTTTCGGGCACGATCACCGCGGCGCGCAACACTCTGATCCGCGCCGGCAACAACGACTTCAACTGGCGCTTCGGCGTCGGCGCAATCTGGTTCAGCGGCCTCAACGAACCCGTCGACGCGACGCTGAACATCACCGACAGCGAGGTCCTCGACAGCTCGTACGCGGCGATCCATCTCATCGAGGGCGCGACCGACGGCCTGCACTTCAAGAACATCCGCATCGACGGGGCGGGCACGTACGCCCTGCAGATCCAGGCACCGGGCACCGCCACCTTCGAGAACGTGACCGCCACCCACATCGCCCAGAGCAATCCGATCCACAACTGCGTGGGCGGCGGCTTCCAGATCACCCGCACCGGCACCAACTCCGGCTGGTACGCGGACCCGCCCGCCTGCACCGGCACATGGCCCGACCCCGTGTGGACGAACGGCGGCCTGCCGCAGGGCGGCGGCGATCCGACCGACCCGCCCACCGACCCGCCGTCCGATCCCGGCAACCTCGCCAAGGGCCGCCCGGTCGCGGAATCCGGACACGCCGACGTCTACAAGGCATCGAACGCGGTGGACGGTGACGCGGGCTCGTACTGGGAGAGCACGAACAACGCCTTCCCGCAGACGATCACCGTCGATCTGGGATCCGCCAAGGCGGTCAAGCGCCTCGTTCTGAAGCTGCCGCCCGCGGCGGCGTGGGCGACCCGCACGCAGACGCTGAGCGTGTCGGGCAGCACCGACAACTCCGCGTTCACCACGCTCAAGGGGTCCGCCGGCTACACCTTCGATCCGAACAGCGACAACACGGCGGACGTCGCGCTGACCGGAACACCGACCCGCTACCTGCGGCTGACCTTCACCGCCAACACCGGGTGGCCCGCCGCGCAGCTCTCCGAACTGGAGGTGTACACGGGTCAATGACGCAGGACGCCCAGAACCGGCCCCACCGAGGCGAAGTCAGGCCGCCGGTGGGGTCGGTAGGGGCCGGTTGGGCGCCATGGCCCAGCGCACCAGCGACGTGACGCCGCGGCCGAGGGGACGGACGGCCACGGTGTCGACCAACGGCAGCCGTGGCAGGCGCAGTTCCGCCGCCGCCCAACTGGGCAGCAGGGAAACGGCGTTCGCGGCGAGAACCCCGTACGGGAGCCGGGCGACCCATGGCACCGGCGGGTCGAGGAGAAGGAAGCGGGCGGCGCTGCGCGCCTCGGGTGTCGCACGCAGTTCACGCCGGTACGCCGTGAACCGCTCGGCGAGTTCCTGCCGGTTCGTCGGCGGGTCCAGGACACCGAGCGCGGTGGCCACACGCGCCGCGTCGGCGACGTATCCGTCGCACTCGTCGCCGGTCAGCGGGTGGGCGCCGTACCGCTGATGAGCGCGCAGGAAGCTGTCGACCTCCGCGATGTGGACCCAGCCGAGCAGATGCGGGTCCCCCGCGCGGTAGGCCTCGCCGTCGGCGGTCACCCCGCGCACCCGCGCGTGGGCAGCCCGCACCCGGTCGCAGGCCTCTTGGGCACCGTCGGCAGGGCCGTATGTCGTCATCGCCAGGAAGGTGCTCGTGCGCTGGAGCCTGCCCCAGGGGTCGCCGCGGAAGCCCGAGTGGGCGGACACCGCGGCCATGGCGAGGGGGTGGAGCGACTGGAGCAGCAGGGCCGAGATCCCGCCGATGAACATGGACGCGTCCCCGTGCACCGTGCGGATGGGGCGGTCCGGGCCGAACCAGCGGGGCCCTGGGGTCTGGTGGATACGGACACGGTTCTTCGGCCCCTCCGGGCCCGCGACACGGGCGAAGAGGTTCTTTCCCAGCCGCTCCTGCACTCCGCGGCCGTCCGGTCCGGTCAGTCTCATGGTGACGTGACGTCCCTTCGGATGCGCGTATCCAGCCTACTTTGTCCGGTTGCGGCAGGTCGCTGTGTCCGTCCCGGCCACCCGGAGAGACTTCGCTGCGGCGGTGCGGCAAGGATGGGGTCATCATGCAGCATTCCGGCGTCCTGGAGGAACGGCCTTGAGCGCAACGATCCGCACCGTGTCCTATCCCACCGGCAGTGAGCACAAGCCGCTCGACATCCACAACTCGCTCCGGACGGAAGGGCCTTGTGTTCTTCTGTGGCACGGCATCGGGACCGACGAGCGCGATGTGATGGTCCCGCTGGCCCAGGACATCGCCGGGCTGGGCCTCACCGTCCTCGTCCCCGACTGGCGTTCGGACACCCCCGACGAGGGCCGCGCGCATCTCACCGATTCGCTGCGGTTCGCCCGCGACTTCGCCGGCGACTCCCGGCAGCTGGTCGTCGCCGGCTGGTCGGCGGGTGCGGGAGCCGCACTGGGGGTGGCCCTGGACCCGGAACTGCTCGATGGATGGCGACCCGCCGCGGTCGTCGGCATCGCGGGCGGCTACCGGCGCCCGGCGCGCACCACGGGAGCCGTGCCCCTCCAGGCGCTCGGGCGCGCCACGGCACGCGTGCCCGTACGGCTCGTGCACGGCACGGAGGACGCCTCCGTCTCCGTCGAGTCCTCGCGGGAACTGCACGAAGCGCTGAGTGCGCAGGGCTGGGACTGCGCACTCAGCGAACAGGCCACCGATCACGCCGGGGTGCTCGGCTCCGTGTACGACCCGGCGGCGGGCCGCTGCGTTGCCGGTGCCTCCGTCCGCGCCTTCGGCCTGGCGACGGCCCAGGTGGTGGCGGCCGTCGCTCGGTCGGTGTAGCCGGGGATCCGGCGGCGGGGGCCGTCGGGCACCACTCCCCCTCAGGCGCCACCCCCTATCAGGACCCCGTCACTGATCGCGGCGCAGCAGGTCCTCGTACGTCTCGCGGCGGACCACCGCGCGGGCCTCGCCGTCACGGCAGAAGACGACCGGGGGTCGGCGGGCGCCGTTGTAGTTGTTGGAGATCGAGTAGCAGTACGCGCCGGTGACCGGTACCGCGATCAGGTCGCCGACGGCCGGGGCCCGCAGCGGGACGTCACGGATGAGGGTGTCGCCCGACTCGCAGTGGCGGCCGACCAGGTCGCAGGGTTCGCCGCCACCGACGCGGGAGGTGACGGTCGCCTCGAAGCGCTGGCCGTAGAGCATCGGTTCGAGGTTGTCGCCCATGCCGCCGTCGACGGCGACGAGGGCGCGGGGACGGCCCCGCTTGACGGTGACCGCGCGGTAGAGGGTGAGCGCCGACTCGGCGACCAGGGACCGCCCGGGCTCGATGATCAGCCGGGCGTTCGCGGGGAGGTGGGCGCGGGCGGCGTCGGTCAGGGTCCGTACGTACTCGTCGACCGTCGGCGCCCGGTCCGCGTAGGTGTAGCGGACGCCCAGGCCGCCGCCCAGGTCGTACACGGCGTGCTCGCCCAGCTCGCCGAGGGAGGCGATGGCCTCGACGGCACGGGCGAACGGGGCGGTGTCGAGGAGCTGCGAGCCGACGTGGACGTGCACGCCGTCGAGGTGGAGCCGGTCACTGGCGCGGATCCGGGCCGCTGCGCGCACGGCGTCGGGCACGGAGAGGCCGAACTTGGAACCGGCGTGGCCGGTGGCCATCGCCTCGTGGGTGTCGGCCTCGACGTCCGGGATGACACGGATCAGGACGCGCTGCTCGTCCGTGACGATCTTCTCCAGGCGGTCGATGTCGTCGAAGTTGTCGATGACGATCGTGCCGGCTCCGGCGCCGACCGCCATGCCGAGTTCCTCGTCGGTCTTGGCGTTGCCGTGGACGACGAGCCGGGCCGGGTCGGCGCCCGCGGCGAGTGCGGCCACGAGTTCCCCGCCGCCGGCGACGTCCACGCCGAGCCCCTCCTCGACCATCACACGGACGACGGCGGTGCACGGGAAGGACTTCGACGCGAAGACGACTTGTCCGTTCGGCCAATGGCGACTCAGGGCGTCTGTGTACTCGCGCGCGCGGGCCCTGAGAGCACCTTCGTCGACGATGACGGCCGGGGTTCCGAAACGCTCGGCGAGGTCGTCGAGGCGGCACCCACCGACGACGATCTCGCCGTCCGGGGCGAGATCTGTCCCCTTCGGGAAGAGTCCGACGATATCTGAGGTGGTGGTCGTGGCGCTCATGGGCGATGGCTCCTGTCCCTGGTCGATGGGCCTATCCTGACGGCTCCCCCCATCGCCATCACCGGCGTCCCGCCCCAGGAATCGAGGCCCCCATTGTCTGATCGGACAAACCCCGACGGACGGGCGGCGGGTTCCTTGCGCTTCCTGGTCGGCTCCGCCGGCCCCCTCCGCGTACTCACAGCGCCCGGTGGCCTCGACGTCTCCGTGCGCGGCACGGTCATCCACGACCCTGGCGACCCGCTGCCCGCGGCCCCGTCGGCGCTGCTGCTGCTCGTGGGGGCGGACGTGGCCGATCCACGTACGGGCACCGTGCTGCGCCGCGCGGCGGCGGAGGGTTACGCGGGGGTGGTCGTCAAATGCCGTGGCCAGGAGGCGGATCGGCTGACGGCCGAGGCCGAGCGGTGCTCCCTGGCGGTCCTTGCCGCCGGCGACGCGGTGCCGTGGCGGTACGTGGATGCGGAGATCGGCTGCGCGCTCGCGGCGTACGGAGTGGGTGACCTGTCCCCGTCGGCCCCCGCCGGGAGCGAGGAACTGTTCTCGCTGGCCGACGCGGTGGCCGCCGTCGTGGGTGGCTCGGTCGCGGTCGAGGACCTGGACCAGCATGTCGTCGCCTACTCGAACGTCCCCGGTCAGCGCATCGACAGTCTGCGCGAGCGCGGCATCCTGGAGCGGCGGGTTCCCGACGACCCGGGCCAGCGGCAGCAGTACCGCGATGTGCTCGCGGCCGACGGTGTGGTCCGGTTCCCACGAGCGCGCGACGAACTGGCGCGCGCGGCGGTCGCGGTGCGGGCGGGGACTCTGCCGCTCGGGACGCTGTGGGCGATCGAGCCGGAGGGCGGCCTGTCGGAGCAGGCCGAGTCGGCATTGCGGGACGCGGCGCGGCTGGCGGCCCCGCATCTGCTGCGCGCGCTGAACGCGACCGAGGCCGAGCAACGCATGCGCCGGGACACCCTGCGCGCGCTCCTGGAGGGGTACGGGCCGCCGGCCGACGAGGCGGCGGCGCGGCTCGGGCTCGGCCAGGGGGAGAAGGCGTGCCTGGCCGCGTTCGCCCCGGACGAGGGCGGCGCCCTCATCGCCCACCTGGAGTCGTCCCTGGTCCGGTACTGCGCGGCGCATCTCCCGTCGGCGACGGTGACGGCGTCGGCACGTGCGGTGTACGTGCTGCTGACCTCGCTCTCACCCGCCGCCGCGCGAAGGTTCGCGGACGGTGCGCTGGGGACCGTACGGGCTGCCCTCGGTACGCCGGTGCGGGCCGTGGTGACGCGGGCGTACCCGGATCTGCTGCGGGCCGGTGCGCTGCGGCGCGAGGCGGACGACATTCTCCGGGCCACCGACGGCGACGGGGGCGGCGCGCCCGCGGCCACCGCGGAGGACGTACGCCATGTCGTCCTGCTGAACCGGCTCGCCGACGAGTTGCGCCGGGAGCCGTGGCTGCGGCTGCCCGGGGTCGCCGCGCTGCTGGCGCACGACGCGGAGCAGGGCACCGACTACGCGGCGACGGTCACGGCCTGGATGGACGCGACCGGCGACGTCGCGAGCGCCGCAGCCGGTCTGCGGGTGCATCCCAACACCCTGCGCTACCGGCTGCGGCGCGTACGCGAACTCTTCGGCCTCGACCTCGACGACCGCGAGGTGCGGCTTGCCGCCTGGCTCGAACTCAGGCTCGCGCAGCGGTAGTCGAGACGTCGGCTTCCCCGTGCTCGTGGGCCGAGGCCCGCTCGCGCAGGGCGGAGTGGCGACGGCCGAACACCAGGTAGAGCGCCGCCGCGAGCACCAGCCACCCGCCGAAGAGCGCCCACGTGATGCCCGGCAGCAGCCACGCGAGGTAGAGGCAGGACGCCGCGGACACGATCGGCACGACGGGATACAGGGGCACCTTGTACGGCCGCGGCGCGTCGGGGGCGATGCGGCGCAGGACGACCACGGCCGCCGCCACGGCCACGAACGCGACGAGGGTTCCCATGCTGGTCAGGTCGGCCAGGTACTGGAGCGGCACGAACGCGGCCAGCGCTCCGACGCCGGCGCCCACGATCCATGTGTTGTCGACGGGCGTGTGCCGCTTGCGGTCGACGCGGCGGAAGATCTCGGGGACGAGCCCGTCGCGGGCCATCGAGAAGAGGATGCGCGTCTGCCCGTACAGGGTCACCAGCACCACGCTGAAGATCGACACCACGGCACCGGCCGACAGCAGCACGACCGGCCAGCCCGCGCCCGTGACATCGCGCAGGATCTCGGCGAGGACCGCCTCGCCCGCGTCGGCCTGCGCACCGAACCGGCCGGCGGGCTGCGCGCCCACCGCCGCCAGGGACACCAGGATGTACAGCACCGTGACCGCGCCGAGCGTCAGGACCAGCGCGAGCGGGATGGTGCGCCGCGGATCGCGGACCTCCTCGCTCGCCGTGGCGACGGTGTCGAAGCCGACGTAGGAGAAGAAGACGGCGGAGGCGGCGACCCCGATGCCGGACGCTCCGTGCGGCGCGAAGTCGGCGAAGTGACCGGCCCGGAACGCGGTGAACGCCACGGCGACGAACAGCACGAGGACGCTCAGCTTGACGCACACCATGACGGCGTTGAGGCGTGCGGACTCGCGCGTGCCGCGCGCCAGCAGCAGGGAACAGAGCAGCACCACGACGAGCGCCGGGATGTTCACCACTCCCCCGGCCCCGGGCGGCTGGCTGATCGCGTCGGGCAGCGTGAACCCGAAGAGCGCGTCGGTGAGTTCGTTGAGGTACTGCCCCCAGCTGACGGCCACGGTGGACACCGCGACGCCGTACTCGAGGATCAGACACCAGGCGACCAGATACGCCGCCCCCTCACCGAGGGAGGCATAGGTGTACGAGTACGTACTGCCCGCCACCGGAATCGCGCCGGCCAGTTCGACGTAACAGAGCGCCGCGAGTCCCGCGACCACCGCCGCGACGACGAAGGAGAGCACCACGCCCGGTCCCGCCTTGGGGACCGCGGTGCCGAGCACGAAGAAGATGCCGGTGCCCACGACGGAACTGATCCCGAGGAGGGTCAGCTGCGTCAGCCCCATACTGCGCCGCAGACCGCCCGGCCCCGAGGCCTCGCTCTCCGCCTCGCCGATCATGCTCTCCAGCGGCTTACGGCGGCACAGTTGACGGGCCGTCACGCGCATGCGTCCTCCTGGATGTCCTACGCCCCGCGGTGGATCGCGAGGGGCTGCGGGGGATGCTGCGGCACCCGGACCGCGCACTCAACGTCGGATCCGTACAAGAGCGGAAGGACGCTTTGGCCAATGCGACAGGTGCGCGAACTATGCGTCGTATCGCCGGAAATGGAGGCGGCGACGCAGGTGAAAGCGCAGGTGAGAGCTCCGGCGAAAGCGCCTTCTCCGATTGGCAGTTGATGTCCGCCTTTGTGCGGTGATTACGGCGTTCGGGTGCTGTGGCGGACAGGACGCAACCAACCGGTGGCCCGGCAGCCTCCTGACCGACACAGACCGACACAGTCCGACCGTCGTGAGGAAGTGCCATGAACTCTTTTGCCACCGTCCTGCCGACCCCCGACCTGGACACGGGCGCCGACTTCCTGCTCCCGCTGCCCGACCCGGCGCAGCGCCTGGACCTGGCTCCGCCGGCCCCCACGTGCCTGACCTCCCGGGACCGGCACCGCCTCAGCCTGAACGCCACGCTTACCACCGCCGGGATCCCGCCTCACCCCGACGACATGGAGGCCATCGACGCGCTCAGCGCCCTCGACGACACCGTCGCGCTCGCCGTCCAGAGGTGGCTCGCGTCCCGCCCCACCGCCCTGCTCGGGTGACGTGAGGCACCGGCCCTGTCCCGCCGCGGACGCCCTACAGGGGCTGGTCCATCCGCACCTGCATCGGCCGCAGCCCGATGGCCTCGTAGAACGGCCGTGCCGCGACGTTGAACTCCCATACGCTCGCGACCAGGCGCCGGCATCCGGCTCGGCGTCCCACTTCACGGACGGCTTCCACCAGCGCCGCACCGACCCCGCTCCGAGCGGCGGCGGGGTCCACGGCCAGGTGTTCCATGGAGACCACCGCGGCGGGCAGGGTGATCACGGATGCCTCACGTCGCTCGACGCGGCAGAACGTGTAGGCCACCACTTCACCCTCGTCCGACTCGGCGACCAGGAGGGTCGCGGCCTCGTCCCTCAACCAGCCCCGGAAGCGCTCCGTCATCCCTGCCTGCGAAGGCTCGGCGACGAACAGGTCCGGCCGGTGCCGTGCGTGCAGCCGCTGAACCATGCCGCTCAGACGGACCATGGCGTCGATGTCACCGGGGGAAGCCTCACGGATCCTCGTCATCACCCCATGGTGGTGAGAACCCCCCACGACCACCAGCCGGATTCCGGCCCGGCGCGGCTCCCTCCTCGCGCGCGGTGAACCGCCGGTCGCGTCCTGCTCCAGATGGCGCACCGCGCAGGCGGGGGCGGGGGCGGCTATGGGTACATCTCCGCGTGCTCACGAGCCTCATGCTCACGTGCCTCTGCCGGGCACGTCGCAACGCCCTCGCGCCGGAAGCGCGGGGGCGTTGCGGCGTCGACGTGTCAACGTCTCAGGCTCGACTCGGCCACGCGGGCGGCGATGGCGTTCACCTCGTTCTGGGGCAGCCCCGCCTCGCACACGATGGTCACCACGCGACCGTCGTCCAGCGTGGCCCGCCGCACCCCGACACCCAACGGCACGGACGGTTCCCGCCGTGTCTCCACTTCAAGTTCCTGCTCGGGCATGCGCGCTCCAACCCTCGACGAGAGGCCACGGTAAGCACAGCCGGGAACACGGATCACGCCAGCCACACAGGCGCATCACACAAACGAGCCCTCACGTTCCACGCAGACGGAGCACCCCGTCGTCCGGCCGTCAGGACGCCCGGCGCACACCCGCGAAGACGGTGGTGGCCGAGAGCACGAACGCGTCGGGGCGCCGCAGGATGCCCTCCGGCGCCGCGTCGTCGAGCAGGATGTCGAGCGTCTTGCGGTCGTCGGCGTCCAGGGACTCGCTCATCACGTCGCGCAGCCGGGTCAGTTGGTTGTGCAGAAACGTGCGGGCCGTCTCCCCCAGGGGCGCCGGCAGGTCGAGCAGGTACGTGAAGCTGCCGACGTCCGTGAGTCCCGCCTCGCCGAGCATCGCGGGCCAGTCCTCGACCGTGCTCGTGCTGCCCGGCAGCTCGGAGCGCATCCGCTCGAACCAGTACTCCTGGAGGGCGTCGAGCCGCGCCTGGAAACCCGGCTTGCCGATACCGATGTCGCGGGGGAGGCAGCGCATCGGCAGCCCGCCCTCGGCGACCGCGAGCATGCCGCCGGGCCGCAGTGCTCCGGCGAGCGCGTCCAGCACCCCCTGCTGATCACCGATGTGGTGCACGGCCTTGCTGCTCCAGATCAGATCGGCCTCGCCGAGACCGCCGCCCGCGCGCCCGTCGCCGACCTCCAGGTCGCCGGGCAGCTCCGCGTGCCGGATCGCCACCCTGTCGCCGAGTCCGAGACGCCCGGCTCGGGCCAGAGCGCGGTCGAGGAGTGCGGGCGCGCCGTCCACCGCGACGACTTCGGCGTCCGGGAAGGCCTCGGCGAGCGCACAGGTCATCACGCCCGGGCCGCTGCCGATGTCGAGGATGCGGCGGACCTCCTTGTCCGGGCCGAGCAGGTCAGCGAGCCGGGCGGCCGTCTGCCGCAGGACCGGGAGATGCAGGTCGCCGTTGTTCTCCAACGTGTCGGCCATGGCCTCCCAGTCGATCTCGGTGCTGTCGGAACCGTGGTCATGCCCGTGACCGTGATGCCCGTTCTCGTGTCCGTGGCTCTGCGCGGGATTGCTGTGTGTGCTCATGGCCAGGAGAGTGCACCCGTCGCGCATGAACGGCAATCTGTGTTGCCATTTCCGGGACAGCCGGGTGAGATGCCCGCATGGAGAAGGTGGATGACGTGGCCGACACGGACGACACGGACGACACGAATGACGTGAACGAACCGGTGCCCTATCAAGCGGTCCTCGACGAGGTGGCCCCGCGGCTGAGACGGCTGCGCGACCGGCGCGGTCTCACCCTGGCGGCGCTCTCGGAAGTCACCGGCATCTCCAAGAGCACCCTTTCCCGCCTCGAGTCCGGGCAGCGCCGCCCGAGCCTCGAGCTGCTGCTGCCGCTGGCCGGTGCGTACGGTGTGCCTCTGGACGAGCTGGTCGGCGCTCCCGAGGTGGGGGATCCCCGCGTCCGGCTGACGCCACGCCCGATGCCGAGCGGCGGCACGTTCGTCCCCCTGACGCGGTCGCCCGGCCCCCTTCAGGCGTACAAGATGGTCATCGCCGACCGGGGCTGCGAGCCGGATCTCCGTACGCACGAGGGCTACGAGTGGCTGTATGTGCTGGACGGCCGGCTGCGGCTCGTGCTCGCCGAGCACGATCTGGTCCTCGGACCGGGCGAGGCCGCCGAGTTCGACACCCGGGTCCCGCACTGGTTCAGCAGCGCGGACGGCCGGCCCGTCGAACTCCTCAGCCTCTTCGGGCGTCAGGGGGAACGGATGCACGTCCGCGCCAAGCCCCACCGGTGAGCCGCCTCCCCATGGAGAGCCCGGCACCCGGCACGGCTAAGGTTCCGATGTGTCGTCGTACAGCATTGGCCAGGCCGCGCGCCTGCTCGGGGTGAGCGGGGAGACCGTGCGCCGGTGGGCCGACAGCGGCCGCCTGACGATGGGGCGGGACGGGACGGGGAACCGTGTGATCGACGGTGTCGGTCTCGCGCGGTTCGCCAAGAGCCGGGCCGCGGAAGCCGATCGGGGCGTGGCAGAGGCGCCGCGCACGTCGGTGCGCAACTCGTTCACCGGGATCGTGACGGCGCTCAAGGCCGACGACGTCGTGGCGCAGGTGGAGATCCAGGCCGGGCCGCACCGGATGGTGTCGATGGTGACGCGTGAGGCCGTCGAGGAGTTGGGCCTCGCCGTCGGGGTCACCGTCACCGCTCGTGTGAAGTCGACGAGCGTGCACGTCGACCGTTCCTAGCCGGGGTCTCACGGCTCAGCAGCGCGGCCCGGAGGTCGGCGCGGTCGTAGAGCCGGGAGAGGTCACGGCCGGTGAAGTGCTCGATGCGCTGGATGCGGTAGTGGACGGTGTTGACGTGCAGGTGCAGTGCCTCCGCCGTACGCGCCCATGAGCCGTCGCAGGCGAGGAAGGTCTCCAGGGTCTGCAGCAGCGCGGACGCGGACGCGTTGGTCTCGTCGAGCAAGGGGCCCAGCACGGTGCGGCTGAACGCGGCGCGCACCTCGGCGGGTACGCCGGTGAGCAGTGTTTCCAGGCCGGTGAGCGAGGCCGCGTCGGTCAGCCGCGAGGCGCCGGGCGTGGTGGTGCGGGCCGAGGTCAGGGCGTAACGGGCCTCGGCCAGCGCGCCGTTCAGGTTCCGGGGCTCGGCGGCCGGGGTGGCGATGCCCGCGTGCAGCGGGTCGGACGGCTCGGTGGCCGCGAGCAACGGCCATATGTCGGCCAGCGCTTCGCTCACGGCGTCCGCCCCTGCGATGAGGGCGAACGCGGTGCCGTCGGGGAGCCGGCCCGCCGCGGCGCCGGTGTGCGGGAGATGTGCGGCCGCCTCGGTCAGCGCGCCCTGCGCCGAGTCCTCGAAACCCGAGCCGACTTCGGCGACGACCACGCGGTACGGGCCCTCGGCGGGTAGCCCGCAACCGCGCAGCGCGGCTTCGAGCACCGCCCTGTCGGTGTCGGGCGCGGTGAGCAGCGTGCCGAGTTCGCGCACCGCGCGGTCCCCGTCGGCCCGGCGGCGGGCCCGGATTTCCTGGCATCGGCCGAGGACCTCCGCGATCTCGTGCAGCATGCGCGGCGGGGCGTCGTCGGCGTCGGGCACGTGCAGATGCCAGCGCTCGTAGGGCGAGACCGTGTCGGTGTCGGCCTGGACGGGCACGGTGACGGACACCCGGCCGAGCGCGGGACCGGCTTTGATTCCTGAGGAGTTGTGGCTGTTCCTCTGTGCGGGGGACGTGCCTGTCGCGATCAGGGTGGCGGCGTCCCGCGTCGGGAGATCGGGCGAGGCGGCGGTGGCGGCCACGGTGCGTCCCGTCGGTGTGAGGACGTAGGCGACGGGCCGGTCGAGGTGGGCGAACGCGGCGTCGACGATCGCGGCCGGGTCCGCCTCCTGCGCCAGGAGCCGACTCAGCGTGGTGCGCACGTTCTCGGGCAGGGCGTGGTGGCGGCTGAGCTCGCCCCACTGCTGGAGGTACACCGTGTCCGTGATGGCGCGGAACATGATGTGCGCCGGGACGGCCGCGACGGGGAGTCCGTGGCGGCGGCATGCTTCGACGAGGTCGTCCGGGACGGCGCCGTGCGTCTCCTCCCCCGCGAGAAGCACGGCCGCCCCGGCCGTGCGCAGCGCGGAGACGAACCGGTCCGCCTTGGCCCGCCCGCTCCGCTGCGTCCACCACACCAGGCCGCTGAGCACGACCTCGGCCGGCCGCACGAAGCGGGCCGGGTCCTCGAGGTCGGTGACGGTCACGCCGCTGATCTCCTGCCGCAGGTGCGGTTCGTCGGCCCAGAGCAAGCGCAGGCCGAGCGACTCGTCCCTCAGGAGATGTTCGATGTGCATGTGCTCTGACTCCCTGTGTACCCGGGGACGCAGGAAAGCGGCATCCCGTTTCTCACATTCGCCAGGCGAGTGCGAGTCATCGCATCGTAAATGCCAGAGCGCGAGAGCGATATGGGTCTTGGTTGAACATCCAAGGACCCGCCCCGCAGAGGTGGAGATTCCGTGCTGCGAACCAGGGGTCGGGACAGCGGTACGTGCAGCCCGTCCGCTCCCGTCACCGCGATCCGGAAGCGGCATGTCCGCGTCCACTCGTAAAGAACGACCCTCAAACGACCCCGGGCATGTAGTGAAAACCGGCCGGTAGATCGTCACCGTAGAGACAGGTCCTTCTCTGAGGTGCAGCGACGCACTCAGGAGCGGGACCGTCCGACTGTTCCGGCAGCGGTCACACGGTGTGTCCGTCGAACGTGCCGGTCCGACCACAGGAGCGAAGTGAGGCGATACGTGATCCAGGTGCGCGCCGTCGACGCGAATGTCCGCGCCGAGCGCACAGGCACGCCCCCGCCCGCTCCCGCCCGGTCCCTCCTGTCGCGGAGGTGCTCCGGATGAAGTGTCGGCGGCGGACGGCCGCGATCCGCCACCCATCAGCGAACGCGCGATTCACCTCCTGACCGGAGGGTCCCAGCAGGGCTTCGCCGCCTGGCGCGGTGGGCCGGGCCCCGATCGACCGCGCGCGAACACCACGTCTTCCTGTTCCTCGTTTTCGTATGTCCACCAGATGGCCGGCCCGGCCACGTGCCCGCGGGGCGGGACCGGGATCCAAGCGGCCTGCGTGTAAGGAAGGGTTACAGATGGACGGCTACTTCATGACGGAGCGTCACGAGATACTGCGGGCCGAGGTCCGCGCCTTCGCCGAGGCGAAGGTGGCTCCCCGGATAGCGGACATGGAGGCATCACGGGCCGTCGAGCACGAACTGTCCCGGCTCATCGCCAAGGAGGGCTGGCTCGGTGTCACCATCGACCAGGGCTACGGCGGCATGGGCATGGGCCATCTGGCGAAGACGATCATCATCGAGGAACTCTCGCGCGTCAGCGGCGCGATGGGCGCCATGGTGCAGGCCTCGCAGTTGGGCGTCGCCAAGATCATCCACTTCGGCGACGAACGGCAGAAGCTGAAATGGCTGCCCGCTGTCGCGGCCGGCAACTGCCTGCCCACGATCGCGGTGACCGAGCCCCAGTCCGGCGGGCATGTACTCGGCATGGAGTCGACGGCGCGGCGCGAGGGGGACGAGTACGTCCTCAACGGGCGCAAGGTCTTCGTCGGCAACAGCCACGTCGGCGACCTGCACGGCGTGGTGGTGCGCACCGGCGAGGGATCCACCGGCCTGTCCGCGTTCCTCGTGGAGTCCGACCGCCCCGGATTCTCGCTGGCCCCGCACCAGCCCGCGATGGGCCTGCACGGATTCAGCTTCGGCGAGATCCGTTACGACGAGTGCCGCGTCCCCGCCGAGAACCTGCTGGGCCACGAGGGGCAGGGCCTCGATGTGGCGTACTCCTCCAGCGTGCTCTATGGCCGGCCGAACCTGACCGCCGTGTCGCTCGGCATCCATCAGGCGCTGCTGGAGGAGACGACCCGCTACACGTCGGAGCAGCTGCGCTACGGCAAGCCGCTCAGCGCGCTGCCCACGATCCGTCAGAAGCTGGGCGAGATGCAGTCACGCCTGATGACCGCCCGTCTGGCCGCCTATCACGCCGTGCATCTGCTGGACTCGGGGATCGCCTGCGACGCGGAGCTGATGAACGCCAAGTACCTCAACGTGGAGTCCGCCATCGACTCGGCGCGGGCCGCCATGGAGATCCATGCCGCGTGCGGCCTGTTCCCCGACCGGCCCGTCGAGCGGTTCGCCCGCGACGCCTCGCACATGTACGCCCCGGCCGGCACGTCCGACATCCAGCTGTACCGGCTGGCGGAGGTCGCGCTCGGCACGTCCCTCAGCGACTGGTCGAGCCGGCTCGCCGCTCCGCGCGTTCCCGAAGCGGCGGCCGTGTAGCGACGTCAGAGGCGGGGCTGCCCGGCACGCTCGTAGATGCGCAGCATGGCCTGGTCGCGGAACCTCTTGATCAGGTCGAGGGAGCCGCGCGCCGTCGCCAGGGCGCGGGGCTCGGTGCCCACCGCGCAGACGGTGCCGAGCGCGATGCCGGTCTCCTCGTCGATGAGCGGCGCCCCGAGGTACACACGGATGCCCAGTTCGTCGACCACCGGGTTGCCGGCGAACCGGGGCGCCGCGTACACGTCGGGCAGGACGAGCGGGATGCGGCGGCTGATGACCTCGGGGCAGTAGCCGTGGTCACGGGCCATCACGCGGCCGACCTCGGGCCCGCCCGTCGCGTCGTGCGGGCCAAGGGTGTTGGGCAGGCCCTGCGGCGTGTGCAGCCCGGCGAAGAACTGCTGGTCGGTGATGAGGTTGACCATCGCGTACGGCGTGCCCGCCGCCTCGGCGAGTTCCGAGGCGAGGGCGTCGAGGTCGGCGGCCGCCTCGCCCAGGCCGAGCTGGGCGAGGCGTTCGACGCGCGCGTCGAGTTCGGTGTCGGGGGCTGCGATGTGCAGCCCCGTCTCTGCGTCAAAGGGCACGGTGAGGGTTCCCGTCGAAGGAGGCGGCGGAGGCGGAGGGCAACGAAGGTGAAGGGGTGGGGGCGGGCGGCTCGAGTGCGGGCTCGGACGCCGGCGAGGAGCGCAGCGACAGCGTGAGCGCGTACTCGACGAGCCTGATCAGGACCTGCTGGGTGGAGAACGGGGCGCGCGCGTCGAACATGATGACGGGGACGTCGGGGTTCAGCTCGATCGCGGACTGCACCTCCTCCGCCGTGTAGCGGTGGGCGGTGTCGAACTCGTTGACGGCCACGACGAAGGGCACGCCGCGGTCCTCGAAGAACTCGACGGCGCTGAAGCAGTCGTCGAGGCGGCGGGTGTCGGCGAGGACGACCGCGCCGATGGAGCCGAGGGCCAGGTCGTCCCACATGAACCAGAAGCGGTCCTGACCGGGGGTACCGAACAGCAGGAGCTGCAACTGCTGGCGCCACAGGGTGATGCGGCCGAAGTCCATGCTCACGGTCGTGGTGGTCTTGTTCTCCACGCCGACCAGGCTGTCGGTGGCCGCGCTGGCCGTGGTGAGGATCTCCTCCGTGGTCAGCGGTTCGATCTCGCTGACCGTGGCGACCATCGTGGTCTTGCCCACGCCGAACCCGCCGGCGATGAGTATCTTCAGCGCGGTCAGGGGGATGTCGTCAGAGGCTTCGAAGGCCTTCAAGTGCCGCCTCCAGGAGGAGTGGGTCGCTTCCGTCCGCCTCTCGCGGGGGAAGCGCGGGAACGAGTACGTGGGAGTCGAGCAGATCGGACAGAAGGATCTTGGTGACCTGTACGGGGACCCCCAGCCGGCCGGCGATCTCGGCGACCGACCGCGGTTCCCGGCCGCACAGTTCGAGCACCTGGGCGCTCTCGGGGCCGAGCCTGTCCACGGTCGAGGGGGCGAGGCCGGGGGCAGCCCGTACCCGGGACACGAGTCCCAGGGCACGGGCCGGGCGGGTGCGGCCACCGGTCAGCGCGTAGAGCCGCAGCTGAGCGGTGTCCTCGGCCAGCCAGGGCTCGTCGGTGAAGTCCGGCACCGTTAGTCGACCAGAGCGCCGGAGGGCCCCGGTGCGGTGCGCGCGGGCGTGCCGAGATGGCCCCTGACGCTCTTCACGAGCATCGCGATCTCGTAGCCGACCATGCCGACGTCCGCGCTCTTGTCGGTCAGCACGCCGAGCACGCCGTTCACGCCGGCCCGGGAGACGAACAGGTAGCCGCCCTCGCCCTGCACGATGACCTGCTCGACCCCGCCGAAGGCCCGCTGGATGGTGCCGAGACCGCCGCCGAGCGAGCACATGCCGGTGGTGATCGCGCTCAGCCGGTCCGCGTCGTCGTAGCCGAGACCGTGGCTGTGCCGCATCACGCCGTCGCTGGAGGCCAGGACCGCGCCTGTCACGGCGGGCACCCTGGCGGCGAGGTCGGCGAGCAGCCAGTCCAGGTCCTGGTCGAATGATGGCTGGGTCATCGGTACTCCTGGGAGTCATAGCGCTGAGTGGGTGCCACCGGGGATCCGGGGGTGGCCCCGTCGTCCTGCTCGGCCCGCTGAAGTCCCGCGGTGAAGCGGGCAAGCAGGCCTGCGTCGATCGACTCGCCGTCGCCGGGGTCGGCGGCCGGCCCCTGCTCGCGCAGCTGGGGGGAGAGGTGTGAGCGGCGTTCCTTGTTCCGCTGGGCCAGGACCGGGCGCCCTGTGGGGTCCTCGGTCGGCGCGGCGGCGGGGGCGGCGGGCGCGGCGGGCACTTGCCGCTGGGGAAGGCGCGGCTGCGTGGTCACGGCCGTGGCCTCCCGGGGTGCGTGCGGCCGTGCGGGGTCCACGGCTGCGGGCAACGGCTGCGCCCGGCGGCTCGCGACCGGGGCGGGCTCGCGGGCCGGCTCCGGCTCGGCGGGGGCCGTCGGAGCCGCGGGCTTCTGCGCCGCCGCCTTCTGCCCGGCGCGGGACTCGCTGAGCACCGAGTGCGAAAGGATCAGCACCGCTTGGACACCTCCGTAGAGGTTCTCCTGGAGCTGTACGGCGAGACCTCGCCGCCTGGCTATCTTCGCGACCACGAACAGGCCGGTGCGACCGTCCTGCAACTGCTTGTCGACGTCGAAGAGTTCGGGCTGGGCCAGGAGGCGGTTCATCTCGTCCCGCACCTCGGCAGGCATGCCGAGGCCGCGGTCCTCGATCTCCACGACCATGCCGGACGCGGCCATCTGGGCGCGGATCATCACCTGCGTGTGGGGCGGCGAGAACTTGGTGGCGTTCTCGGCGAGTTCGGCGATGAGGTGGATGATCTCGACGGCGGAGTGGCCGAGGACCTCGTAGCCGGACGGCGGCGGCAGCACGCGGACACGGGGGTAGTGCTCGATCTCCGCGACGGCCTGGCGCAGCACCGTCGCGAGCGGGACCGGGGAGCTGAAGTGGCGGGGCACGGCGCCGCCGAGGACCGCGAGGCTCTCCACCGCACGGTGCACGCGGGTGACGAGGTGGTCGATGGTGTAGAGCCGGTCGAGGTGCTCGGGGTCCTCGACGACCCGCTCGGCGTCGTCGAGTTGCTTCAGCGCGCGCGTCACAAGGAGCTGCAGCCGCCGGGCGATGTTGACGAAGGCGTCCACCTGCTGGCGTGTGCCCGCGTGGATCACGGCGGTCTGCGCAGTGTGCTGGAAGTGCCTCAGGTGCTGCTCCAGCGCGCCGAACGCATGCGTCGCGGCCGTCTCGGGGACAGGCACGGGAGCGTCGGGGCGGTCGCCGCTGCGCAGTTGCTCAGCGGTCCGGGCGACGCTCTGGTGCCCTTCGGCGGCGAGCGACGTCAGATGCTTGATCCACTCACCGACCGCCGCGTCGTTCTCGGCCCGCTGGCGGGTGAGCGCGTCAGCGGTGCTGTGCGCGGCCCGCCGTGCGACGGCGAGGACCGCCGCACAGCACACCCCGGCCGAGACCCCCGCGCCCCACACCAGCGGTCCGGAGGCCCCCGCCGCGGAGACGGCGAACGCTCCGCCCGCGAGGACGGCCACCGTTCCGGCGGGGGCCATGCCGAGCATCGTGGTGCGTTGGCGCAGGCCACGCTCGGTCCTCAGGTCGGCCGAAGCGGCCTTGCCGGCTCTCCGGCCGCTGCGGTGGGCGCCGGATGCGGTGGCGTCCGACGAGTAGTGAGACATAGGCGTCCTCAAGACGAGCGGGGGGCAGCGCCGGCGCGCCGACGTCCTTGTACGTGTCGGCCGCGCCCGCGGTCGTCCGAACCTCCTTGCGACGGAGGCTCGTTGTGACTCGCGTGCATCTTGTCCAGGGTGGCTGTCGCGTGGCAAAACGGCCTCCGCGACGAACATCAACTCTGTCGGTCCGGCCCGGGCGGAGCTACGGGAAACCAGGGTCGTTCCGGGGTCGTTTCCCTCTTCCAGGTGTGAGACCGACACCCGCCCGGCCCACCTACCACCGGGTAGCCCGATGCGGCACCACTCCCCCGGGCCCGGGGCACACGCCCAACGACCCGCAAACGACCCTGCCCGCCCCGGCGGCCAGACCGGGCCCGATCGCGGGCCCGGTCCCCCGACGCCACCGTCACCCTCAGTCGTCGAACTCGCCCGCGAAGCGCAGTACTCGTTCGAGTTCCTCGACGGAGATGAGGCGGCTGCGCGGGCGCAGCATCCCCGCGATGCCGTACGCGCCCAGCTCTCGGCAGCGCCGCACCAGCCAGCCCCAGTCGAGGTCGAGATGGTGGGCGAGCGACCGCAGCCGCTCCTCCGAGCTGTCGCCCTTGGTGACGCTCTGGCTGCGAGCGTGGTCGACGACCTGGGCGTAGGCACTGACCTCGGCCAGACTGTCGGTGGTGTCGACGTGCCAGATGCCTTCGGAGCCGAGCCAGTTGGCGGAGATGACCCGGCGTCCGGGCACGAGCACGAAGCCGTCGATGCGCTTGTACTCCGGCTCGGCGCACACCGAGATCGTCTGCCCGTCGCGTTCCATCATCGCCACGGCCAGCCACAGCAGGATCCGCTCGTAGCGCTGGCTCGCCCCGGCGTCCGTCGCCGGGATGCAGAACACCCGCTCGGGAGCGGCTCCACCGTCGGCGAGTCGCTCCTGGAGCGCGTGGCGGAACTGCGTCCACGACGCGAAGAACAGCCACACCGCGGCCTCCTCCCCCGTCCGCACCGGGCTCCAGAAGACCGGCGGCGAGCTGCCCTCGTCGAGGCGCCGGATGATGTGCTCGGCACAGAAGTACATGCCGAGCCAGGCACTGCCGACGTTGGTCAGATCCGGCACGGCGGACCGCGCGACCGCTGAACGCCGCTGCGCCCACAGGGGTTCCAAAGTCTGCTGTTCGGCGTGCAGCACATGGTCGTTGGCCAGCAGGCTGTCGTCGAGGTTCAGCATCGCCCACAGCAGCCCGTAGGTGAGGTCGTCGATCTTGTACGGGGTCGATATCGGCAGCGTCTCGGCGGTGACCGCTAATTGACGGCGGGCGTGGGCGGCATCGATGGCATACAGGCCGTCGTCACCGAGTGTGCCGAGGACCAGCGCGCGGCGGGTGGCCCGCGTGAAGGCCCGTACATGCGCGTGATGGTGGGCTCCGATGACCACGCGGCCGTCCTGCTCGTCGGCCTCGTAGAGCTGGACGGCGACGGAGGTTCCGTCGAAGAACCGCTGACCGTCCAGGTGCCACACTCCCTCCATGCCGGACGCCCGGCCCATGGGGTCCAGGTAGGACGTGTCGAACATGGCGTTCAGGAGGCGCGCCGCGTCGCGCGCGGCGCTGGGTGCGATCTGCGGCAGCACGACGCCGCGTTCCACCGCGGGCCGCAGCAGCGTCTCGACGTCGACGCCGAGCATGAACTCGAGGACAGCGCCGGCGTCACTGCGGGGTACCTGGTCGCCGGAGAGCCAGCGCTTCCAGGTGGCCTGGGAGGCGGTCACCGTCGCCAGGTCGGGGCGGTTCAGCTTCGCGGCTGCGAGCTGGGCGGACCGGGTGAACTCTTCTTCGAACGTAGCGAAGTGGCCGCAGCCCCGCTCCGTCAGCAAGGCCCGCAACAGCGTCCGGGGGCGCATCGATTAACTGTCTCCACGTCTAAGAGAGTCGCGAGCCCCCCGCGGCTCGCCGATTGTCCGGCCAGATTCGGTCAGCCCCTGGTCAGGGGTCCGGGTGCGGACGCGGACGCGCCCGGGCCGACCGGGCCCGGGCCGCGGAGATCAACTTCTTCATGCCGAGCATTATGCATACGGACCGTCAAACCATGGGCATCGGTTGTGGAATTGCTGTATCAACCGCCCGCCGACGCAATGGCTGAAATGTCGCCCGCCCGGTCAGCCGTGCCTGATCCAGTTCCACTTCACGAAGACCGTGATCACGGATCCGAACAACATGGCGAGTGCCCACAGGCCGACGCTCGCAGGCGAGTAGAGGTAGTACTGCCACGAAGCCGGAAGCGCCGACGGCGCCAGGACCAGTGCCGTCAGAGCAACCCAGGTCACCGCCACCACAATGATCATTCGTGCAGCTGTCGCATCGCCCTCCCCCTCAGCGAGCGCTCGGCTTGGCCACAGGCCGCAGGCCCTCTCCCCGCCGCCTACAGCAGCCGCTCCACATGCTGAAGCAGCGCTTCCAGTGCCGCGCTCGGCCGGCGGGCGGTGGCCGTGGCGACATGGAGGTCGAAGCGCAGGGGTGCGTCCAGCAGGCTCAGTACGCGCACCCCCGCCTCGTCGGGCAGCGCCGCGAACTCGGGCAGGAAAGCAATGCCCAGGCGATGGCGGACGAAGGCGGAGGCCGCACTGATGTCGGTCACTTCGAGCGCTACGCGGCGCTCGATGCCGGTGGTGGCGAAGGCCCGGTCGATCAGATCCCGATTGCCGTAGCCGACGGGGAAGTCGATGAACTGTTCGTCGGCGAGATCGGCGAGCGAGACGGCATCCCGCGCCGCGAGACGGTGGCCCGCCGGGACGACCAGGACCATCGGCACCGAGGCCACCTGCCGCAGCGTCAGCCCCGCCGGTGGCCTCCCGGGGGCGCCGGGCAGGGAGAGGATCGCGAGGTCGAGACGCCCGGCGAGCAGGCTCCGGGCGAGTCCTGCCGACCCGCTCGGCGACACCCGCAGGCGCAGCGCCACGTCCGGATGTTCGGTGTGGAAGGACTCGAGCAGGCTGGGCAGATCCAGCAGCCGGACCGCCGTGAGGTATCCGATGTGCAGGGTGCCGCGCACGACTCCCCGGCTGGCCCGTACGGCGTCGAGCGCCCCCCGGGCGGCGTCGAGGGTGGCCAGCGCCTCGGGGAGGAGGGCCGCGCCCGCGCCCGTCAGCTCGACCCGCTGCGGGGAACGGTCGAACAGTGCGGCCCCCACCTCGCGCTCCAGGTCACGGATGGTGGCCGAGACTCCGGACTGGACGACGTGCAGGCGCCGGGCCGCTCCGGTGAAGCTCAGCTCCTCGGCGACCGCGACGAAGTATTCGAGGTGACGCAGTTCCATGGATCCATCATCAGTCATTCTGATGATGACCAGCATGGAAGATCGTTGGACGTAATACCCCCCGGAACGCACCCTGGTCGTCGGCGCACCAGCACATGGCGCCGACGACCGTCAGAGGGGGAATCTCATGTCCGCTCCCAGTGCTCCGCCCACCGCGCCGACTGTGGGCCCGTCCCCTTCGCCGACCGCCCTTCGACCGCAGCGGCACGGCGCCCCCGTGGCGCGCCGGCAACGGCGGGCCGCCGTGGGCCATGGTGTCGGCTTCTGGTTCGCGGCTGTGGCCTTCACCGTTCTCATGGCCTTCGGCACGGAACCCACGCCGCTGTGGCCGATGTACCAGGCCCGTGACGGGTTCGGCACGACGACCGTCACGGTGGCGTTCGCGATGATGATCGTCGGCGCCACCGCCGGTTTCCTCACCCTCGGCCACCTCTCGGACCGGCTGGGTCGGCGCCGCATCGTCGTCCCGGCGCTGGCCGTCGCGATCGTCGCCGCACTGGTCTACCTGATCTGGCCCGAGCTGCCCGGTCTGCTCGTCGGCCGCTTCCTCAACGGCGTCGGCGTGGGCCTCATGGCCTCCACCGCCACCATGTATCTGCACGACCTGTACCAGCAGGAACACCCGGACCGCCCCGGCTCCGCCGTGCCCGGTGCGGTCGCCGCGGCAGCCAACCTCGGCGGTCTCGCGCTCGGCCCGTTGACGGCCGGACTCATCGCGCAGTGGGCGCCGGATCCGCTGACGACCACTCAGGCCGTGTTCGCCGTCGCGCTGTCGGTCAGCCTGGTCCTGGTGCTGGCCACGCCGGAGACGGTGGACCGCAGCGCCCGGGCCGGCGCCGGCGACGACCGGCCCCCGCGCTTCGCGCTCCGCCACGGAACGGGAGCCGCCTTCGCCGCGGCCTCGGCCCTCGGCACCTTCGCGTTCGCTCTGCTCGGCGTCATCAGCGCCCTGGGTGCCATCGTGGTCCGCACGAAGCTGGGCATCGACTCGCACATCATCGGCGGCCTCGCCCCGACGCTGATGTTCGCCGCCTCGGCCCTCGGCCAGCTCGCCCTCGGGGCTCTCCCGTCACGCCGGCTCGCGGCGACGGGCGCGGTGGTGTTCCCGCTCGGCCTCGGCCTGGTCGCACTGTCCCTCTACTTCCCCACGCTGCCGCTCTTCCTCTCCGCCGTGTCAGTGGCCGGAGCGGGCGCCGGGCTGCTGTTCAAGAGCGGCATCGGGTGGGCCGGCGCCCTCGCGGTGCCCGCGTCACGGGCAGGCGTTCTCGCCGTCTTCTTCACGATCGCCTATCTGGGCATGGGACTGCCCGCGATCCTGCTCAGCGTGATCATCCGGCACACGAGCGTCGAGGCGACGATGACGGGGTTCGCCGTCGCCCTGTCCGTAGGCGCGGTCGCGGCGGTACGCGTCGCGATGCGCCTGACGGAACAGAGGCTCGACTCCGCGCGCCAGAGGTGACGCCGCTCCCCCGTCTGCAGGGATGAGCCTCAGGCGCCGTCGCCCGCCGGGAGGGCGAGCGGCCCGTCCGTGCCGAAGGCCAGGGTGTTGAAGCGGTCGCCCATGCGCCGGTGGGTGGCGGCGTCCGGGTGGAGCTGGTCGGGCAGCGGCAGCTCGGCGAAGTCCGCCTCGCCGTAGAGGTCGCGGCCGTCGAGGTAGTACAGGTGCGGGTCCTCCGCCGCCCGCTGCTTCACGACGCGTGCCAGCTCGTCCCGGATGACGTTGAGCGTCAGCTTCCCCGCCACCCGCTCCGCCGGGTCACCGGCGGCCACGAACTGGAGCCGGCCCGCACTGAGGTTGCTGAAGTCCGGGATGCTGGGGCCCGGAGTGTCCTCGTGGATGGCGCAGTAGATCGGCGACACGACCAGCAGTGGCACGGTCGGGTGCCCCTCACGGATCGTGTCGAGGAAGCCGTGCACCGCCGGAGCGAACGCGCGCAGGCGCATCAGGTCGGCATTGACGATGTTGATGCCGATCTTGACGCTGATCAAGTCCGCGGGGGTGTCCCGCAGGGCACGCGCGGTGAACGGGTCGAGCAGGGCACTGCCGCCCAGACCGAGGTTCACCAGCTCCACCCCACCGAGGGAGGCGGCCAGCGCCGGCCAGGTCGTGCTGGGACTCGCCGCGTCCGAGCCGTGACTGATCGAACTGCCGTGGTGCAGCCACACCTTGCGCCCGCTGTCCGGCGCGGACTCGACGGGAGCGTCGGTGCGCAGGGCGACCAGCTCGGTGATCTCGTTGTACGGCAGCCAGATCTCGACGTCCTTCATGCTGTCGGGCAGCCCGATGAATCGCACGGTCCCGACGGGGCCGGGCCTGGTCTCCCTGGTGCCGGTGGTCATGTCGATCGTCTGCACGTTGCCGCCGGTGACGCCGGCCTGCGCGGCCAGGCGGCCGTCGACCAGCAGGTCGTACACGCCGTCGGGACGGGGCGGAGCGCCCTTGTAGGCCATCTTGGTGCGCAGCGCGTCCAGCTCGATGACGGTGGCCCGGGTGCGGAACACCAGTCGTACGCCGGAGGGCTGGGCCTCCGCCATGGCCAGTTGCGCGTCGGAGCCCTGTGCGCGGGCCCGCGCGGGCAGCCGGTGCGGGAGCAGGCCGTGCTCGGTGTGCTCCACCTCGTACGCACCCCGCACGAGGTCCGCGGTGACGCGAGTGGTCGTCCAGTTGTCGTTCATGTGCATTGCCTCAACCTGTTGATCAATATGCTTGAGTGGCTGGAGTCGTTCCGCCGTCCCCGATGCGTCCGCGGTCGGCGCGGGGCCGCGGTCAGGGTGCGGGCCAGTTCCGCAGCGTGGCGTCGAGCGAGTCGAGGATCCGCGACCAGCTCTCCTGCGAGTCGGGTGCGCTGTGGCTGAACCCTCCCTGCATCTCCAAGCTCACGTAGCCGTGGAAGACGCTGCCCAGGAGTCGGACCGCGTGGGTCTGGTCCGGCTCCGTGAGGTCGTAGCCCCGCAGGATCGCCCGCGTCATCTGGGCATGCCTGACGCCGGCGCTGGCGGCCGCGGTCTCCGGGTCGAGCCGCAACTGGGCCGCCGCGTAGCGACCGGGGTGTTCCCTGGCGTAATCCCGGTAGACGTTCGCGAAGGCGGCGAGGGCGTCCTTGCCCGCGCGCCCGGCCAGCGCCGCCGCTCCCCGGTCGGCGAGTTCCTCCAGGGCGAGCAGCGCGATCCCGGTCTTGAGTTCCTGGGAGTTCTTCAGGTGCGAGTACAGGCTCGCGACCTTGACGTCGAACTGTCTCGCGAGCGCCGAGACGGTCACCTTGTCGAACCCGACCTCGTCGGCCAGCTCGGCACCCGCCCGGATCAGGCGTTCCCTGGTCAGCCCTACGCGCACCATCACCTGCACCCCAATCAACTAAAGCGAGTATGCATATGCCTAATAGCTTTAGGCAAATGTGCATGCATCTTAGGGAACGTGGGCGAGGGAGAGGACGGCCCACAGCGCGGATCGCCGCAGCGGCGCGCCGCCCGGCCGATCGGGGGCGGGAGTGGTGGCATGGGCCACGTCATTACCGGTCGCGCCCCTGGGTAGGCGGCCTGATGATCGTCTGGGTGGGCGCGCTCATCCAGGCAGGACCGAAGAGAAGCGACACCTGGGAGGTAGCAATGTCCTCGAAGCGACGCCGCAAGAAGAAGGCCCGCCGCAAGCACGCCGCGAACCACGGCAAGCGCCCCCAGTCCTGAGGGCTCTCGCCGGATGGGTCGGGGGCGGCGCCGGACGGCGCCGCCCCTGACCCGTTTCGCCCACACCTCTCCGGCATTCGTGTCACCCGCGCGAGCGCTGACCCGGATCGCCTTCACGGCGACCTAGGATCCGCTGCGTGGCACACACCTTCGACGAACTCGTCGAGAGACAGCAGGCCGCGAACGCGGCACACCACGAGGTCCTGAGACTGCGGGACGGCTACGGACCGCCGGGGCTCGAGCCGCGGAGCGAGTCCCAGACCCAGACGTACGAGACGGCCTGGCGTGCCTGGCGCGACCTGGCCCGCGACGTCCAGGAGGCCGTCACCGAGTACGCCAAGGACGAAGGCCTCGCCAGGAACGACGTCGAGGCGGACGTGAAGGCGAAGGCGGGTGACGGCTCAGGCTCATAGCGCTCTCAGGTGGCGAAGACCTGCGAGTCGTCGGCGAACGCCTTGAACTCCAGGGCGTTGCCCGCCGGGTCGAGCAGGAACATCGTCCACTGCTCGCCGGGCTCGCCCGCGAAGCGTACGTAGGGGTCGATGACGAACTTCGTGCCCGCGGCGCGGAGCCGCTCGGCGAGCTCCTGGAACGCGGGGATCGCGAGGATCAGGCCGAAGTGCGGTACGGGCACGTCGTGTCCGTCGACAGGGTTGTGGACGTGCTGGGCGCGGGTGGGCGCGAGGTGGGTGACGAACTGGTGGCCGTGGAGATTCCAGTCCACCCAGGTGTCGGCGCTGCGGCCCTGCTCGAGGCCGAGTACCTCACCGTAGAAGTGCCGGGCGGCGGCCAGGTCGTCCACGGGCATGGCCAGGTGGAACCGCGGGATCGGCGAGTCGAGTTCGGTCATGGTTGGGCCGGTCTCCTTTCGGGAGAGCGTTCGGGAGACTGTGCGGTGACGGAGCGCCGGTCACGCCTGCCGCGCCGGACGACGTGGGCCTACCCGTGAGCAGCGTCGAGGTCACGCCGTCGAGGCCGCGATCTGTACGGGCGCCGGATCTTGGCGCGTTTTCGCCGCCCACCGCGCCACCGGCCCGAGCGCGCACGACGCCGCCAGGACCAGGCCGCCGAGCAGCAGCCATCCCGTCGTGCCCATCCCCAGCAGCAGCGCGGTGAGCAGTAGCGGGCCCAGCGTGCGGGCGACGGTGACGCCCGTACCGAAGAAGCCCTGGTACTCGCCGATGCGTCCGGCCGGGGCGAGGTCGAAGCCGAGCTGCCAGGATCCGGCCGACTGGAGCATCTCGGCGGCGACCAGGAGCACCGATCCCACGACCAGGGCCGCAACGGCCGCCCAGACCGAGCCGGCGGCCGAGGCGGCGAAGACAGCACAGGCCAGCAGCATGAGCACGCCCGACCGGCGGATGGCGCGGGCCGCCGTCGGGAGGCCGCTGACCGAGCGGGCCGTGCGGACCTGGAAGAGCATCACGGCACCGGTGTTGAGGATGAAGAGCGCGGAGACGAGCCATGTGGGGGCGTCGGTGCGCTCGTTGATCCACAGCGGGAGCCCGAGGCTGAGCAGCGGCATCCGCAGGAGAAGGACGGTGTTGAGGAGTGTCACGGCGGCGTAGGGCCGGTCCCGCAGCACTTCGAGCTTCGCTCCCCGGACGGCCGGCGCCGGCGCGACGGCCGGGAGCCGCAGCAGGACGAGCGCGCAGAGGACGAAGCTCAGGGCGTCGATCGCGAAGACCGCGAGATACGCCGACCTCGTCCCGGCGGACAGTGCGAGGCCGCCGAGTGCCGCGCCCACCGCCAGACCCGCGTTGAGTGTCGACTGCAGGTGGGCGAGCGCGCCCGTGCGGTCCTCCTTGGCCACGAGACCGGCGAGCAGCGCCTGACGTGCGGCCGCGAGCCCCGACTGCGCGCTCGCGTAGAGGCAGGCGGCCACGAGGAAGGGGAGGAAATCGCGTACGGCCAGGAAGGAGGCGACCGCGGCGCCGGTCGCGAGAGCGAGCAGCACCGCCGTTCCGCGCGGGCCCCGGCGGTCCGCGATCCTGCCGAGCGGCACCCCGACGACCGAGCCGACCGCCCAGGCGACGGTGAGGCCGAGGCCGATCCTGGCGGGCGCGAGGCCGACGACGTGAGCGAAGTAGAGCGCCGAGGTGACGTAGTAGGCGCCGTCGCCGAGCGAGTTGCTCAACTGGGCCAGGGCGAGGGTGCGTTGAGGGCCGGCGGGCGGCAGCAGGTTCGGCATGTCATGGACGGTACGCGCATGGCGGCCCATCCTTGTGGGGCAATTCTTGGCCTTGCGCATGGGCCATTTACCGGGCGCACCGCCTGGCCGGAAACCGTCGTAGACTCGAACACATGTCCGAACTGCCACCCGACCTGCCAAGGCTCCGCACGCTGGAGACATGGCTCGTGCTGTCCCTGGACAGGGTGCGCCGCAAGATCGCGGAGGCGGAGCAGCAGGAGGCCGAGAAGCAGCGCGGCGAACGGGACCGGCCACCGGCCCCCGACTGGCTGATCGAGATGGGGCTCGGCGGACGCGCCCCTGTGTACGTGCACGTCGGCGGCTGCCACATGGCGGGCAAGCGGTCGCGAGGCGTCACGAACGACCAAGCGCGCCGCGCGCTGTGGGAACAGGTACCGGCCTGCCCGCACTGCGACCCCGACGGGGTGCTCGGAGTGCTGGACTGACCCGGCGGCGGGCGCCCGTCAGCGCGCCCGTTCCGAGGCGGCCTCCGGGTGATCCGCCGCCCAGGACGCGAGAATGCGCAATCCGTCATGGCTGGGCGTGCCGACCTCGGCAGTCCAGACCACGAGTTGCTGGTCGGGGTCGGTGCTCGCCGTCAGGGTGTCCCAGTCGAGCGTGAGGTCACCGGCGACGGGATGGTGGAGCACCTTGGTCCCCACCCGCAGCGTGGCGACGTGATGGGCGGCCCACCACTGACGGAAGTGCGGGTCCTGCACCGACAGTTCACCGACCAGAGCCGTCAGCCGCGGATCGTCGGGATACTTGGCGGCTTCCATGCGCAGCTGCGCAACACTGGTACGCGCGACCGTCTCCCAGTCCGCGTACAAGGTCCTCATCGCCGGGTCGGTGAAAATGATCCGGACGTAATTGCGCTGCTTCTCCGGGATCCGGCCGAAATCCGTGACCAGTGCGGCAGCGAGCGCATTCCACGCGAGAACGTCCATACGCCGGCCCATCACAACGGCCGGGGTGGCATTCAGGTCGTCCAGAAGGCGCTGCAATTGCGGCTGGACCTTCTGCCGCGTGCGCGTCCGGGTCCGACCGGGGCTCTTCCCCGCCAGCCCGAACAGGTAGTCGCGCTGATCGTCGTCGAGGTGCAGGACGCGCGCCAGCGTGCCGAGGACGGGCGCCGACGCCTGTATGCGCCCCTGCTCCAGGCGGGTGTAGTAGTCGGTGCTGATCGAGGCCAGCTGCGCGACCTCTTCCCTGCGCAGCCCCGCCACGCGCCGCGGCCCACCTCTTTCGGGCAGCCCGACCGTGCGGGGGCTGAGCTCTGCGCGCCGGGCCTTGAGGAACTCACCCAGCTCATTGAGGTGTGCGTCGCGGGTCATGACCACCAGTCTCGCACCGGCCGCGCGCCGGGTGAGGGGGAGAATTTCCTCCCCGGATGCTTCCGCCCCAGGAAGGTAGTCATTCGATTCACCCGGCCGGTCAGACGGTCGCCCTCGGGATCACTCGGCCCACCGGAATTGCTCGGCCGCAATTCAGACGGGACGGCCCGGTCGGATTTCAGACCTGAGAGACAGGCCGCACCGTTTCGAGAGACATCTCCCGTGCGGGCGCGGGCCGTTCAGCCCAGCGGACGGCGAAGGGGGCCGCCAGTCCGGTGACGGTGAACAGGGCGCCGACGACGTACCAGCCGGGCCTGCCCCACGTGATGCAGAGCGCGATCAGCAGGCTGGGTCCGAGCGCGTCCGCCAGGCCCGCGCCCAGACCGAACACGCCGAGGTACTGGCCGGTGGCCCGGTCGGGGGCGAGGGCGAAGGACACCTCGAACCCCGCGGCGGAGTGCCACAGTTCGCCGACCGTGTGGACCACCACCGCGACCATGAGGAGCGTCACGGCGGCCCACGCCGGGACACCCGCGGACAGCGAGATCAGCGAGCAGGAGACGAGGAAGGCCACGCCTGCCCGCCGGTACGCGCCGCCACCCGCTGCCGGGGAGTTGATCGTGCGGCTGGCCCGCACTTGAAGGGCGATGACGATGACGGTGTTGACGAGCATCGTGCCCGAGATGAGCCAGTGCGGTGCGCTCGTGGCGACGACCAGCCACAGCGGAATGGCCACGGTGAGCACCTTGAACTGGATCGCCATGATGCCGTCGAGTGCCGTGAGGAGGAGGTAGGGCCGGTCCCGCAGCGCGATCCAGCGGGGTCCGGCGGCCGTGGGTTCCGGAGCGACCGGCGGCAGCAGGAGCAGGATGGCCGCGGAGGCGCCGAAGGCGATCGCGTTGCCGATCACGAGGAGCTGGTACGCGGTGTGGGTGCCCACCTGGAGGGCCCAGCCGGCCAGCAGCGCGCCGAGGGAGATGCCGATGTTGGTCACGGCCCGGAGGTAGGCGCGGTACTCCTGTGGCCGGTCCCCGCCGAAGTGCCTGATGAGCGGGCTGCGTGCGGCCCGCCCCGCCGCTTGCGCCCCGGTCGCGGCACAGACGGCCAGGACGAACGGCCAGAAGCTGTCCACCAGGGCGAAGCCCGCCGTCGCCAGCGCCTGCACGACGATGGTCGCCGCGTAGACGCCGCGCGCTCCACGCCTGTCCGCGAGGTGGCCCGCGGCTATGCCCAGGACGAGCGAGGCGAAGCCGGCGACACCGAGTCCGAGCCCCACCTGCGTCGCGGGGAGACGGACGTCCTGGGTGAAGTACAGGACTCCGGCGGTCAGGTAGAGGCCGCTGCCGACGGTGTTGACGAAGTTCGATGCGGCGATGACGCGTCGGGGTCCCGCTTCGGGCATCAGCTGGGGCATGACGGGCATGTCGAGGCTCCGCGTCCTGGGGCAGGCAGTAAGGACCGGAACAGCTTCTTGCACATTACTTGCAATAGCAAGAGGATTGCGTGATGCCGCCGACGAATAGCCACTGGGAGGAAGCCCGCACGCACAACCTCTACGGGAGCCCGCACGGCTCGCACAGAGCGAGCCCCGCCCGGCCGGGGGGGGTGGGCCGAGCGGGGCTCTGTCTCTATCTTCCAGCAAAAACGCCTGGCCAGCGGATGCACGCGCCCAGCATTCGGATGACCCTGCATTTGTGGACGTCGCGCCGATAGTCGTGCACCGCCCCTCACCCACGAGTGGGCGCAGGGTGAGGACGCGCGGACAGATACTCGGCCTCGCGCACTGCGGCCTGGAAGTCGTCGAGTTCCTGCACCGGGCCGGGCTGCCGGACGCGGAGATGCTGTTCGACGACTCGGCGTGGGTGAAGTGGCGCGGCGGCAGGGTCCACCCTTACGACGCGGCGTGGCCGGACCACCGAGGGGACTCCCGACCGGCTCAGCCCTCCTGGCTTCCGGCCCGGTTCAGCAGATCGAAGAAGGCGTCACCGCGGACGATCTCGAACGGGTCCCCCAGCAGCTCGCCGAGCTCCGCGACATCACTCGGGGTCCAGCTCCAGGCGTTCACGGCACCCGCGATGAACAGCGGTGAGCCGCCGTCCCAGTCCTTGATGTGCTTCAGCAGCCCGTCCCGGTACTCGGCCGCCTTTCCCTGGGGGAAGAAGTTGCCGATCACCGGCAGCCCCGCGGGCCGGATCCGGAGATCCCCCGTCTCCCAGGACTGGATGATGCCGCGCAATTGCGTGTGGTCCCGGTAGGAGCGGACGACGCGCTCGTCGAACGGGACCCATCCGTCGCCGGCCGCGTTGCGGGGGTTGTACGCGTAGACGAGATCCAGGCCGGTGCGGCGCAGGAAGCGTCCGGTGAGTGCGGTGTACGCGTCGAGCGCCTTCTTGGGCCAGGAACCGGCATAGGTGTAGCCCGCGCCCGAGGGGCCCGCGATCAGCAGGTCGTTGCCGGTGGCGGTCTTCTGGTAGTACGCGAGGAGTGCGGGTCCGATGTCGGCGAGCAGGGGGCTGACCGTCCAGTTGACGGGGACGGCGCCGCGCTTCGGGTCGTCCCAGATGTCACGCATGTGGCGCTGGCAGTACTGGACGTTGTCGCCCTCCCCGAACGTGAGGGTGAGGTAGACGCGGTTGCGGAGGGTGGACTTCTGCCGGGGCCGGATCTTGGCGGAGACCTTCGCCGGGACGCCGGCGTGCACGGTGCCGTTCATGTAGAAGTCGGCGGGCACGACCTCTATGCCGTGCTGCGAGGCCCGGTCGACCCCACCCCATTCCCCCGCCACGTCGTTGGAGAACCAGCCGGCGTACGGGGTGGTGGGCTCGACGCGGCTGAAGATCTCGTCGAGGAGCTCGCCCGTCCCGCCGGACGGCGGCAGCCATACGACCATCGCGCGGCTCGCGACCGCGTAGTCCCGGAAGTACGGGAAGGGTTCGACGCGCGTGGGTGGCGTCGTCGTCGCGGTGACCAGGTACTGGTTCCACACGTCGACCTCGGCCACGAGTTCCCGGGTGCCTGCCGGCGCGGTGAACCGGTAGATGAAGTAACCGCCGCCGTCGCAGAACCGGTTGGCGTCCCCGCCCATCGAGGAGTTGACGCCGTCGAAGAGGTACGGGGTCTCGGCGTCCGTGCCGGGCGCGAAGGAGGCGACCACCTGCCCGTCCGCCTTCACCTTGACCGAGCCGACCGACGCGCCCCAGCCATCGTCTCCGTAGGAGTCCTGGAAGCGGAGGTGGACGCCGTCCTTGCCGGTGAGTTCCGCGCTCAGGTCGAAGGTGCGCACCTGCCGGTTCGACGAGTCGCGCACGCGCTCGGTCTCACGGGCGATTTCGCGCCACTGCACGCCGTCGGCCCGTACGGTCCTCGTCGGCGGCAGCCCGGCCAGAAGTGTGTGGGTGCAGCGCGGGAACAGGCGGTCCAACTGCCAGCGGTACGTGGCGAGTACGTCGTCGGCGTCGAACCGGCCGCGCAGGTCGGCGACGGTGGCGAGGCCGTGGTCACGGGCGCGGTCCGCCGTGGCGGCGACGGCGTTCTCCAGGCCGGCGAGGGTCGTGGCGATGTTCACCGAGTCCGGGACGTCGGGGTCGTAGAGGACGGCTCCGCGCACGTCGTCGCGGTAGCGGCGCACGAGGTCGGTCGCGTGGTCGTGACGGGTGACGGTGGCACCGGTTCCGGGCAGCCAGCGCAGGTCCACGTCGCCGCTGTCGAAGTTGAAGTACAGGCGCGGGCGGCGGCGGTTGACGACACCCTGAAGGGTAGTCAGGAGCAGCTGGTCGTGGCCGTCCAAAGTGCTGACGTCCGCGACGTCGAGGTGGGTGGGGCGACCGAAGGACGGCAGGAGAGGGCGGGCGGCGGCGGATTCGGCGGCACCGGCCGGGTTCGGCAGGCCCACACCCAGCCCTCCCGCCGCGAGGGCCGCACCGCTTGCCTGGAGAAGGCTTCTTCGGGACACCATCGGCGATCACTGCTCCTTGGGAGAAGTAGAGATGACATCGTTGTCACACGGCCGGTTGCACTCGATCGGAGGTTGCGGCGCCGTGGAGCATGACAACACGGGTGCGGCACCGTGTCCACCCATCCGTCAGGGCCTCATAGTCCAGGCGGAATTGGGCGCGACCGCACTCTTGCCTCTGGGCCACCCGGCCCATATAACGTTGTAAAGCACACGCGGTGAAGCACCGCCTCCGCACCTGCGGTCCGCGCGGCTGCGAGTCGAGGCCGCGAACAAGAGCGCCGAGCGCTACCTTCTCTGACAGCCCGTCAGCCCCCTGAGGCGCCTCCGTGTTCGGAAACAGCGCCCCCGTGACGGGTGACAACGTTATCAATTGCCCCGGCAGCCCTGGACTGCCGGGCAGAAGGCGAGATCCCCGCATGACTTCGACCTTCCCCTCCCCCTCCTCCCCCGACAGGAAAAGCCTCAGCCGCCGCGGTGTCCTCCGCGGCTCCGCCCTGATCGGCGCCACCGCCGCGGCCTCCGGGCTGCTCGGCTCCCCGCTCGCCGGAGCGGCCACGAGGCCCGCCGCAAGTCCGGGCGGCCGCCATCTGCCCCCGGCGGACCGCGCGAAGGCGGCCCAGGTGCGCGCCGAGTTCCTCCACGGCTGGAACGGCTACAAGAAGGCCGCCTGGGGGCACGACGAGGTCAAGCCGGTGTCCGGCACGAGCAGCGAGTTCTTCGTCCCGGGCCGTCCCGTCGCGCTGTCGGTGATCGAGGCGCTGGACACGCTCTACGTGATGGAGCTCGACGACGAGCTGAAGTCGAGCTGCGACTACCTGGAGAAGCATCTCGACCTCGACATCGACGGCGACTTCCATGTCTTCGAGGCGATCATCCGCGTGGTCGGCGGCTTGCTGTCCGGCTATCTGGTGACCCGCAGGCCGAAGCTCCTGGAGCTGACCCGAGAGGCGGCGGACCGGCTGCTCCCGGCGTTCACGAAGTCGCCGACCGGCATTCCGTACACGCAGGTCAACATGCGTACCGGTGCCGTCTCGGGGAACACGCCGCCGCTCGCCGAAGTGGGCACGAACATCCTCGAGTTCGGGATGCTGTCCCAGCTGACGGGCGATCAGAAGTACTACCGGGCAGCGAAGAAGGCCTATCGCGAGACGATGCGACGGATCTCTCCGCTCGGCCTGCTCGGTACGTCGCTGAACGTCGAGACCGGGAAGTGGGCCGACGGGACCGACACGGCTCCGAACCCGCCCGTGGACTCGTTCTACGAGTACCTGTGGGGCGGCTGGGAGCTGTTCGGTGACCGGGACCTGCTCAACTGGTACCGCGAGACCACGCGCGCGATCCTGCGGCGCCAGTCGGTGACCGTAGACGGTCATCTGTGGTTCCGCCAGGTCGACATGAACACCGGAAAGACCACCGGGACTCGCGCCTCGGAGCTCGCCTCTTTCTACGGCGGCCTCCTCGCGATGGGCGGCGACCAGGCGCAGGGCGAGGCGTACCAGCGGTCCTGGTCTGCGGTGATGCAGCGCTACGCCGTCCTGCCCGAAGAGATCGACTACACCGACTTCTCGGCGACGCAGAAGGGCAATCAGCTCAGGCCGGAGTACGTGAACTCGGCGTTCAACCTCTTCCAGCTGAACGGCCGGCAGGAGTGGCGCGACACCGCGTGGACGTACTTCCAGGGGATGAAGAACCTGCGCGTCGACGGGGGTTACACCATCGCGTCGGACGTGACCGTCTCGCCGATGGCGCTCGGAGACCTGACTCCCGCGTACTGGTTCGCCGAGAACATGAAGTACCTCTACCTCATCTTCGCCGCCGCCCCGCGCTACGACTACGGGACCGGCTATCTCTCGACCGAGGGCAAGCTGCTGCGCGGCGTGCGCTGAGCACGGCCATCCCCTCGCGGTCACCGAGGGTCGTCTTGTCATGACCCTGGACAGCGCACCTGAGGGCGTGCTGTCATGCCAACTGCCCGTTCCTTCCAACGTTGTACAGATGCAGGCAACGAGCCGCCCCCCTTCCTCAGTCAAGGAGGATTCGTGCGCACCAAACGACTCAGAGGCCGACTGGCCATGCTGCTGGCCGCGGGACTGGGCCTCGCGGCACTCACCGTGTCGCCGTCGGCGACAGCGGCCGACGACCCGGTCGAACCCCACGGCCTGAAGGGCGAGTACTACACCCAGTCCGCCTCCGGAGCCTTCGACTTCGCCGAGCTCAAGGCCACCGGCTTCGACCCGAAACTCGACTTCGACACCCTCGAGCCGCGGCTGCGGACGGCCACCGGCCAGGCCGACGACGCCAGTGTGCGCTGGACGGGCAAGGTCGTACCGGAGAAGACCGGCGCGACAACGTTTTCCATCACCGGCGACAACGGCTTCCGGCTCTGGGTCGACGGCAAGCTCGCCATCGACCACTGGGTCGACGACTGGGACAAGGAACAGACCTCCCAGCCCGTCGAGTTGACGGCCGGCAAGGCGTACGACATCAAGGTCGAGTACTTCGAGCACTTCGGCGGCTCGAACCTCCATCTGCGCTGGACCGAGCCGGGCGAGAGCAAGGAGGCGATCCCCTCCTCCGCCTTCCGGCTCCCCGACGGCTGGGACTACGACGGGGCGATATCCACGACCGTCCTCAAGGACGGCCGTACCCTCAAGCTCGACTTCGCGCAGTCCCTCGCGGCCCCGCCGGCCGGCCTCGCGGATCACCTCCAGGCCGTGATCGGCGGCGCCCAGTGGCCGCTGTCCTCGATCAAGGCAGACCCGGCCGACCCCCGCACCCTGCTCGTCGGGCTCAAGGAGCCGGTCGTGGGCAAGAAGGGCGGCGGCGCGTCCGGCCAGGCCGATGTCACGTACGACGGCAAGGGCGGGCTGACCAGCACCGGCGAGAAGGCCGTCGGCCAGTTCTGGAGCAGCGGCCCGAACGACTCCGAGTACGAGCTGCGCACCAAGTGGGCCGACGAGGTGGGGCCGAAGAACGCCCTCCCCGAGTACCCGCGCCCGCAGCTCACCCGGGACGCCTGGCAGAACCTCAACGGCGAGTGGCAGTTCGCCGCGGCGAAGTCCGGTGACAAGCCGCCGGTCGGCAAGCAGCTCGGCGAGAAGATCCTCGTGCCCTACCCGGTCGAGTCACAGCTCTCCGGCATCGAGCGCCACGAGGACCGCATGTGGTACCGCCGCACGTTCACGGTCCCCAAGGGCTGGAAGGTCGGCGACGGCAAGCGCCTCCAGCTGAACTTCGGCGCCGTCGACTGGCAGTCCGAGGTGTACGTCAACGGCAAGAAGGTCGCCGACCACAAGGGCGGCTACGACAAGTTCAGCGCCGACATCACGGACGCGCTGAAGCCGGGGCGCACCCAGGAGCTGATCGTCGGCGTCTACGACCCGACGGACGCGCAGGGCGGCGAGAACCCGCCGGTCGGTAAGCAGCGCCTCGACCCGAGCGGCATCTGGTACACCCCCTCCTCCGGCATCTGGCAGACCGTGTGGATGGAGCCGGTCGCGGCCGACCACGCCGCCGACCTCAAGATCACCCCGGACGTCAAGGCGGGCCAGGCCACCGTCGAGGCCAAGGGCGTACGGGACGGCGTGCCGGTCACGGCGACGGCGTACGACGGCAAGCGCAGGGTCGCCACGGCGAGCGGGGTCACCGGCGCGCCGCTGACCCTGAAGATCGACAAGGCGCATCTGTGGTCGCCCGACGACCCGTTCCTCTACAACCTCAAGGTGAACGTCGGCAAGGACAGCGTCGGCAGCTACTTCGGGATGCGCTCCATCTCCGTGGAGAAGGTGAACGGCACGCCGCGCACCCTTCTCAACGGCAAGCCCGTCTTCATGATGGCCACGCTCGACCAGGGTTTCTGGCCCGACGGGCTGCACACCGCGCCGACGGACGAGGCGCTGGCCTACGACCTGAAGATGCACAAGCAGATGGGCTTCAACTCGGTCCGCAAGCACATCAAGGTCGAGCCCGACCGCTGGTTCTACTGGGCGGACAAGCTGGGTCTGATGGTGTGGCAGGACATGCCGGCCATGAGCGCGGCGCCGGACACGGCCGCGCGCGCCGAGTACGAGCGCGAGATGAAGACGATGATCGACCAGCACAGCAGCCACCCCTCGGTGGTCATGTGGGTCACCTTCAACGAGGGCTGGGGCCAGTACGACGTGGGCCGCATCGCCGAGCAGGCCAAGGCCTGGGACCCGACGCGGCTGGTCAACAACATGTCGGGCCTCAACCTCGGGGCGGACGGCGGAACCGGCGACATCATGGACGAGCACGGCTACCCGAGCCCGGCCCTGCCGCCGCATCCCGACGGCAAGCGCGCCCTGGTCAGCGGCGAGTACGGCGGCCTCGGCCTCGCGGTACCCGGTCACGCGTGGGCTGTGCAGCAGTCGTACGTGGACGTCGACCCGGCGAAGTACACGGACGACTACCTCGCACGGCTCGCCGAGGTGCACAAGCTGGCCTGCCAGGGCAGCAACGGCGCCGTGTACACGCAGATCTCGGACGTCGAGGGTGAGCTCAACGGCCTGGTGACGTACGACCGCAAGATCGTCAAGCCGGATGTGAAGCGGGTGAAGGCGGCGCAGGACGCGCTGATCCGCGACGCCTCGCAGGCGACCGTGGCCGGCTGCTCCGGCAGCTGAGCACGGTCCGGCATGTGCCCGGTCCCCCTTCCGCGCTCCGTCAGGGCGCGGAAGGGGGACCGGGGCGCGGCTCGCCCTTCTTGCGCGAGCGCGGCCGGCCCTTCTCATCCCCCTCCCCGTACCCCCGAACAGGAGCATCCGCATGCCTGTCAGCAGACGCGCTCTTCTCGGTGCCGGCGCCCTGGGCCTGGGCGCCGCGGCCCTCGGCGGCCCGTTCGCCACGTCCGCGGCGGCGGCTTCACGCCCGTCGGCCGGCACGCTGCTCCCGGACGCGTTCCGGAAGCTTCCCTCCGGCAGTGTCACCGCCCGCGGCTGGCTCGCCGGACAGCTGAAGCTCCAGCTCGACGGGCTGTGCGGCCGGTACGAGGACCTCTCGCACTTCCTGGACTTCGACAACACCGGCTGGGTGCACCCCGAGCGGGGCGCATGGGAGGAACTGCCGTACTGGCTGCGCGGCTACGTCCCGCTCGCCGTCGCCACCGGTGACGAGCATGCCCTCGCCCGTTCGCGCGAGTGGATCGACGCGATCCTCGCCACACAGGAGAGCGACGGCTTCTTCGGCCCGCGCGCGCTGCGTACGTCACTCAACGGCGGTCCGGACTTCTGGCCGTTCCTGCCGCTGCTGATGGCGCTGCGGACCTACGAGGAGTACACGCGCGACCGGCGCGTCGTCCCGTTCGTCACGCGCTTCCTGCGCTTCATGAACGCGCAGGGGGCCGGAGCCTTCAACTCCAGCTGGGTTTCCTTCCGTTGGGGCGACGGGCTCGACATCGTGGTGTGGCTGTACCGCCGTACCGGGGAGAAGTTCCTCCTCGATCTGGCGGGCAAGATGCACACCCTCGGGGCTGACTGGACGGGCGGCACGCCCTCGCGCCACAACGTGAACATCGCCCAGGGATTCCGTGAGCCGGCACAGTACGCACAGCTCACCGGCTCGGCCGACCTGACCCGGGCCACCTACCGCGGTTACGACGCCGTGATGGGTGCGTACGGCCAGTTCCCCGGCGGCGGCATGGCGGGCGACGAGAACTACCGTCCCGGCTTCGGCGACCCCCGTCAGGGCTTCGAGACCTGCGGCATCGTCGAATTCATGGCCAGCCATGAACTGCTCACCCGCATCACCGGTGACCCGGTGTGGGCGGACCGCTGCGAGGAACTCGCGTTCAACATGCTGCCCGCGGCACTCGACCCGCAGGGCAAGTCGCTGCACTACGTCACCAGCGCCAACAGCATCGACCTGGACAACACCCCGAAGACACAGGGGCAGTTCCAGAACGGCTTCGCCATGCAGTCCTTGCAGCCCGGCGTCGACCAGTACCGCTGCTGCCCGCACAACTACGGCATGGGCTGGCCCTACTTCAGCGAGGAGCTGTGGCTCGCGACGCCCGGCGACGGCCTCGCCGCCGCCATGTACGCCCCGTGCACGGTCCGTACGCGGGTCGCCGGCGGCACCGAGGTGACCATCGTCGAGGAGACCGGCTACCCCTTCACCGAGACGGTCGAGTTCAGGCTCTCCACCCCGAAGCCGGTGCGTTTCCCGCTCCAGCTGCGTATCCCGGGGTGGTGCCGCGGGCCCGAGCTCCTCGTCAACGGCAAGCGCACGTCGGCGAAGGACGGTCCGGCCTGGGCCGAGGTGGAGCGCACCTGGCACGACGGGGACGTGGTGACGCTGCGCCTGCCGCAGCGCACCTCCGTACGCCACTGGCCCGACAACCACGACGCCGTCAGCGTCGACCACGGACCGCTCACCTACTCCCTGAAGATCGGCGAGCAGTACGAACGCTATGCGGGCGACGACACGTTCCCCCACTACGAGGTGCACGCGACCTCCGCCTGGAACTACGGTCTGTCGCCCGACGCCGGGCTCTCGTTCCGGCGCGACGACGGGCCGGTCGGGGACAACCCGTTCACCCACGGGACGACACCGGTGCACATCACCGCGCGCGCCCGTCGCATCGAGGAGTGGGTCGCCGACGACGAGCACGTCGTCGCGCCCCTGCAGAGCGGACCGGCCCGCAGTGACGCCCCCGTCGAGACCGTGACACTCGTCCCGATGGGCGCGGCCCGGCTGCGGATCACGGCGTTTCCCCAGGCCTCGCCCGACGGCAGGGCATGGACGCCGGAGCCCGCGTTCCGGCGCATCGCCAACAAGCACAGCGGGAAGGTTCTGGCGGTCGACGGCATGTCCACGGAGAACAGCGCCCGCGTCGTCCAGTTCGCCAACTCCGGCACGGGCGACCACGCGTGGCAGCTCGTCGACAAGGGTGACGGCTGGCATCTGATCCGCAACGGCCAGAGCGGCAAGGTCCTCGGGGTCGACGGGATGTCCACGGCGGACAGCGCACACGTCGTCCAGTACGAGGACAACGGCACCGCCGACCACCTGTGGGCGCTCGTCGACAGCGGCGACGGGTGGTACCGGATCCGCAACAAGAACAGCGGCAAGGTCCTCGGCGTGGACGGGATGTCGACGGCGGACAGCGCGCAGGTCGTCCAGTTCAACGACAACGGGACGGACGACCACTTGTGGCGGCTGCTCTGACGTCGTGACCGTTCGTGGCGCGCCGGGGGTATCCGCGGCGCGCCACGGTGTCGGTGCCGGGGTCCTGTGTGTCAGGGGGCGGTGTGGCGGGGTCCTGCACGTCGGGGGTCGCATGTGGCGGGGTCCTGCGCGTCGGGGGCAGTGCACGCCGGGAGTCCTGCACCTCGGTGGTCTCGTGCCTCGTGAGTCCCGTACGTCGGGGGTCGTGTGCGTCGGGACTCCTACACGTCGAGACTCCTGCACATCGGCGCTCTTGTGCCTCCTGAGTCCCGTACGCCGGGGTCCGGTGCGCGAGAGTCCCGTACCCCCGGGTCCCGTTCCCCTGCTGGTCCGGCTGCCGGTGACGGGTGAATCCGTTCCCCTTGCCACCTTTCACCATGCGGACGTATAACGTTGCAAGCCCGGCTCCAGAGCCTTTGCGCCGGGGCCATGGCTCCGGCGCCGTGCGGGCACGCACCGGTCCCGGCGCCCGGCAGGCCACCGGAAGGAATCTTGTGCGGGTCAGCCTCAAGGACGTCGCCGCGCGTGCGGGCGTGTCGATCAAGACCGTCTCGAATGTGGTGAACAACTACCAGCACGTCACCCCCGCGATGCGCGAGCGGGTGCAGCAGGCCATCGACGAGCTCGGCTACCGGCCCAACCTCACCGCGCGGCACCTGCGTCAGGGGCGGACGGGCATCATCGCCCTCGCCCTGCCCGAGCTGGGCAACCCGTACTTCGCCGAGCTCGCGGCCGCGGTGATCGACGCCGCCGCCGTGCACGACTACATCGTGCTCCTGGACCACACGGGCGGCCGGCGCGAGCAGGAGGTCCTGGTCAGCCAGGGATTCCGCGCCCGCGTCATCGACGGCCTGATCCTCAGCCCCATCGAGCTGGAGGCGGAGGACCTCCGTGAGCGCACGGAGAACGTGCCTCTGGTCCTGCTCGGCGAGCGCCACTACGACCTGCCCTACGACCACATCGCGGTGGACAACGTCGCAGCGGCCCGTACCGCGGTCCGCCATCTCATCGATCTGGGGCGCCGCGAGGTGGCGTTCATCGGCGCCCGCCGCGGCCAGAGCCAACCCGCCCACCTGCGTCTTCAGGGGTGGCGCGAGGAGCTTCTCTCGGCGGGCCTGTCGGTGGACGACGGGCTGATCGCGACGACCGAGGGGTGGGGGCACGCGGACGGCGCGGCGGCGATGACCCGGATCCTGGAGACCGGGCGCCGGCCCGACGCCGTGTTCGCGTACAACGACCCCATCGCCATCGGGGCGATGCGGGTGCTGTCGGAGCGCGGCATGCGCGTGCCCGAGGACGTCGCCGTGGTCGGCTTCGACGACGTCGTCGAGGGGCACTTCGGGGCGGTCACGCTCACCTCCGTGTCGCCGGACAAGGAGGCCATCGCGCGGATGGCGGTGGAGTCGGTCCTCGCCCGGCTCAGCGGCCAGGCGCCCGAACCCCGCCGCGTCTGGGCGGACTACCGGCTCATCGCGCGCGAGAGCACGCTGGGGCGCAGCACGCAGGCCGGGCGGAGCACGTAGGCCGGGCGGCGGGACCGCGTGCCCGTGCCGGCCGGTAAAGGGACTTCCCGCCGAAATCCCCGACCGGGCAGCCGCCCGATGACCGCCGGATATCCGAAAGACCTGAGCAGATACCTGTACCGGCTCCTTACAACGTTGTAATGTCCAGGCATCCGCAGCTGCCGGTCTCCGGCTCCGTCCGCGCCCCGTCGGCATCGCCCGCGTCCGGCGCCGGACAGAGCCCGGCCCTCACCCCCGCGAGGAGCCCATGTCCTTCGCCGCCCCTTTCCCGGCACCCTTCGGTGCCACCCCCTCGGGCCTCCCGGTCGAGCGCTGGACTCTGCGCAGCGCGAGCGGAGTTGAGGCCGCCGTGCTGACGTACGGCGCCGTACTGCACTCCCTGCGTGTCCCCGGCCCCGAACGCCGGCCGCCCGCCGAGGTCGTCCTGAGCCTCCCGGACGTGAAGCACTACGCCACCCACGGCGCGTATCTCGGCGCCGTGGTGGGGCGGTTCGCCAACCGCATCGCCGCGGGCACGTTCACCCTCGACGGAACGCGGCACCGCATCCCCGGCAACGACCGGGGCAACTCGCTGCACGGCGGAGCCGACGGGTTCGACCGCCGATTGTGGCGTGCCGAGCCGTGCGAACGGCCCGACGGCGCCGCGAGTGTGCGGCTGAGCCTGGACAGTCCGCACGGCGACCAGGGCTTTCCCGGTTCGCTCCAGGTGTCCGTCACCTACACCCTCGCGTCCGACGGATCCCTGACGCTCGACTACCACGCCGTCACCGACCGCCCCACGCCCGTCAATCTGACGCACCACGCCTACTTCAACCTCTCCGGCAACCCGGACCGAGGGGTGCTCGACCACCTGCTGACCGTGGACGCCGCCGCGTATCTGCCCATCGACGAGACGGGCCTCCCGCTCCCCGGAGCGCCCGCACCGGTGGCCGGTTCGCCGTTCGACTTCACCCGGGCACGACGGATCGGCGCGCGGATCACCGAGCCCGACGAGCAGTTGGCGCGCGCCGGCGGCTACGACCACTGCTGGGTGCTCGACGACCACGACCGTTCGCCCGGCTTCGGAGACAGGGAGTTGAGCCTGCGCCGCGCGGCCCGCCTGGAGGACCCCGGCAGCGGGCGCGTGCTCGAAGTGCACACCAGCGAGCCGGGGCTCCAGGTCTACGCCGGACAGCAACTCGACGGCACGTTCGGCGACTTGCTGGGGCGCAGGCTGGGCGCCCACTCGGGCCTGTGCCTGGAGACGCAGCACTTCCCCGACTCCCCGAACCGTCCCGACTATCCGAGCACCGTCCTGCGCCCGGACCGGGCCCTGCGCAGCCGGACCGTGCTCGGCTTTCCGCACCTCACAGCGGTCGCACGTTGACCACGGTCGGACGGCCCGCCCGAATCACAGGGCGGTCACGTCCCGCACAAAGGCTTTACACCCTCCTTTCAACGATGTAAAAACTCCTGCGGGCGGACCAGTCGAGGCTCTCGCCTCGTCGAGCCGCATACGCGCCGCCCGCGCTGCTCCTGCCAACCCTCCGTCGCCGCGCCACCCGGATCGGGGTCACCATGAAGCACTTCACCCACCGCCGTCACCTCACCGCCCGCCCTGTGATCGTGGCCCTGGCCGCCGCCATGGCCCTCACCGCCTCCGGCTGCGCCAAGTCCGAGGACGACGCCGCGAACAAGTCCGACTCCTCCGCGTCCGCCGCCGACGCGGGCCAGAAGGTCGTCACGCCGAAGCCCGGCAGCAAGGGCTGCACGATCGACGCGTACGGCGGGAAGAAGCTCGACCTCAAGAACGCCACGGTCGGCTTCTCGCAGTCCGAGAAGGAGGCCAACCCCTTCCGGATCGCGGAGACGGCCTCGATCAAGGCCGAGGCGAGCAAGCGCGGCCTGAAGCTGCTCACCGCCAACGCCCAGTCGCAGTTCTCCAAGCAGATCAGCGATGTGCAGGACCTTCTCGCCAAGGGCGCCGACCTGCTGGTGATCGCCCCGCTCAACTCGGACGGCTGGGAGCCGGTGTTGAAGGCCGCCGCGGCCAAGAAGGTGCCGATCGTCACCATCGACCGCAAGATCAACGCCACGGCGTGCAAGGACTACGTCAGCTTCATCGCGTCGGACTTCGTCGACCAGGGCAAGCGCGCCGCCGACCAGATGATCGAGGCGACCGGCGGCAAGGGCGAGGTCGCGATCCTGCTCGGCGCCGCGGGCAACAACGTCACCACCGAGCGCACCAAGGGCTTCAAGGACCGCATCAAGGAGAAGGCCCCGGACCTCAAGGTCGTCTTCCAGCAGACCGGCGACTTCGCCCGCGAGAAGGGCCAGCAGGTCACCGAGCAGCTGATCCAGTCGAAGCCCGGCATCAAGGGGATCTACGCCGAGAACGACGAGATGGGCCTCGGCGCGGTCGCCGCGCTCAAGGGCGCCGGCAAGAAGGCCGGTGACGTGAAGATCGTGACGGTCGACGGAACGCGCAACGCGGTCCAGGGCATCGTCGACGGCTGGATCAGCGGTGTCATCGAGTCCAACCCGCGCTTCGGCCCGCTCGCCTTCCAGACCCTCGACACGTTCACCCAGGGCAAGGAAGTCCCCCAGGACGTCATCATCCAGGACGGGGCCTACGACGCGAAGAACGCCAAGTCGGACATCGGCAAGGCCTTCTGACGCAGTTTCAGGCGGGCGGAGGGTGGGCCCGAACCGGCCCACCCCCGCCCCTGATCCACTCCCCTCCCCTGCCCTAGCCCTCACCCACCCTGGAGGCACAGGTGGCTCCCTCCGCCGAAGTCCTCACCGTCCGCGGACTCAGCAAGTCGTTCCCCGGTGTCCGGGCCCTGGACGATGTGGACCTCGCGCTGCACGCCGGTGAGGTCCACGCCCTGATCGGCGAGAACGGCGCCGGCAAGTCGACGCTCATCAAGGTGCTCACCGGTGTGTACCGGCCCGACGCGGGAGACATCACCTTCCAGGGCCGCCCGGTCTCCTTCGCCACGCCGCTGGAGGCCCAGCACGCGGGCATCTCCACGATCTACCAAGAGGTCAACCTCATCCCGCTGTTGAGCGTGGCCCGCAACCTCTTCCTGGGGCGCGAGCCGCGCAACCGGTTCGGGCTGCTCGACTTCGGCCGCATGCACCGCGAGGCCGAGGAGACGCTGCGCGCGTACGGGGTGCGGGTGGACGTGCGGCAGCCGCTGCGGACGCTGGGCGTCGGCGCCCAGCAGATGGTGGCCCTGGCCCGGGCCGTCGCCACCGACGCGCGTGTCGTCATCATGGACGAGCCGACCTCCTCCCTCGAACCGCGTGAGGTGGAGACCCTGTTCGAGGTGATCCGCCGGCTGCGCGCAGACGGGATCGCCGTCATCTACGTCAGCCACCGGCTCGACGAGCTGTACGCGATGTGCGACACGGTGACGGTGCTGCGGGACGGCTGCCGCGTGCACACCGGACCGCTCGCCGATCTGGACCGTCTCACCCTGGTGTCCACGATGCTGGGGCGTGACCTGGGCGAGGTCCGCAGTGAGGGCCTGACCAAGTTCACCGGCGACCACCATGCCGCCGACTCCGAACCCGTTCTCAGCGCACGGGATCTGACAGTTCCTCACAAGCTGCACGGGGTCTCGCTGGACATCCGTCCCGGCGAGGTCGTCGGTCTGGGCGGGCTGCTGGGTTCGGGGCGCACGGAGACCGCGAAGGCGATCTCCGGCGCGCTGGCGTCGAAGGCGGGCAGCGTCACGGTGGCCGGTGTCCCGCTGCGCGCGGGATCCACGCCCGCCGCCATCCGCGCCGGCATCAGCCTGCTGCCCGAGGACCGCAAGAGCGAGGGCATCGTCCCCGGGCTCTCCGTGCGCGAGAACATCGCGCTGGCCGCGCTGCCGAGGCTCTCCCGCTTCGGTCTGGTCTCCGAGGCCCAGGTCGACAAGATCGTGGACACCTTCGTCAAGAGGCTCCGTATCAAGGCCTCCTCGCCGCACCAGAAGGTCGGCGAGCTGTCCGGAGGCAACCAGCAGAAGGTGCTCCTGGCCCGCTGGCTGGCCATGAACCCCAAGGTGCTGCTCCTGGACGAGCCCACGCGCGGTATCGACGTGGGCGCCAAGGCCGAGGTGCAGAAGCTGGTCGACGAACTGGCCGAGGACGGCCTCGGTGTCCTGCTCATCTCCTCCGACCTGGAGGAACTCATCGAAGGGTCCGACCGCGTGGTCGTGCTGAAGGACGGCGCGGTCGTCGGCGAACTGACCGGCGACGACGTCACGGAGGACAAGCTGATGCAGACCATCGCGGCGGGCAGCCCCGCCCCCGATGCCGCCAGGGAGGTGACCCGCCATGGCTGAGGCCGCGATACGGCCGGCCGGCCTCGACCGCGCCCGCGTCCTGCAGTGGATGCAGACGTACGGCGTGTACGCGGGCGTGGCCGTGCTGCTCGTCGTCAATGTCGCCGTCACCCCGCACTTCCTGTCCGCCGAGAACTTCCGGACGCAGGCCGTGCAGGTCGCGCCCGTGATCATCGTCGCGCTCGGCATGGCCCTGGCCATCGGCACCGAGGGCATCGACCTGTCCGTGGGCGCCGTCATGGCGCTCGCGGCCTCGGTCACGGCCCTCTATCTGGGGTACGGGCTCGTGCCGGCCCTGCTCACGGTGGCCGTGTTCGCCGCCGTGGTGGGCCTGGCCAACGGGGCGCTGGTCGCCTGGGTCGGCGTCCAGCCGATCGTGGCCACGCTCGCCCTCATGGTCGGCGGCCGCGGCATCGCCCTGGTGCTGCTGCCACAGCTCAAGGACCTGCACAACCCGGCGCTCGCGTCGCTCGGTTCTGGTGACGTCCTCGGCATCCCGTACCTCATCGTCATCGCCGCCGCGCTCGCGCTGCTGGTGGCCTTCGTCATCCGGCGCACCACCTTCGGGCGGCAGTTGCTCGCCATCGGCGACAACCGGGCGGCGGCGAAGCTCGCGGGGCTGCCGGTGCGCCGGGTCCTGATGCTCGTCTACGTGGCGTGCGCGCTCCTCGCCGCCGTCGCGGGTGTGCTCGCGACCGCGCGGCTCCAGGCCAGCGATCCCACGTCGCTGGGCAATCTGATGGAGCTGTCCGCGATCACCGCGGTGGTGGTCGGCGGCACCCCCCTGAGCGGCGGCAGGGTCAACATCGCCGGAACGGTGGCGGGCGCCGTCCTCATCCAGCTGCTCACCGCCACCCTCATCAAGCACGATCTGCCGCCTTCGTGGACGCAGATCGCGCAGGCCATCGTGATCGTGCTGGCGGTGTACGCGGCGCGCGGACGGGGGAAGCGATGACGGCGACCAGGACGGAGACGGAAGAGGCCGTGGCCCGTACGGAGAAGGAACTCCTCGACGCGGCCGATCCCGTGGGCAGCAGTCGCTCCGAGCGGCTGAGCGCGCTGGTCCAGCAGCACGGCGCGCTGGCGGTCCTCGTGATCGTGTCGGCGGTGGCGTCACTGAGCTTCGACTCGTTCGCCACCGGGGACAACTTGTCCAACATGGCGACGAGTTCGGCGTTCCTGGCGGTCGTCGCGCTCGGCATGACCTTCGTCATCATCACCGGCGGCATCGACCTGTCCGTCGGCTCCCTCTTTGCTCTGGGCGGCGTTCTGGCCGCGTGGGGTTCGCAGTACGGCACCTTGGTGGCGCTCCTGCTGCCGATGGCGGTCTGTGGTCTCATCGGTGTGGTCAACGGCCTGCTGATCGCCCGCTCGCGGCTCGCTCCCTTCATCGTCACGCTGGCCGCGATGCTGGGCGCGCGCGGCCTGATGCTGTCCCTCACCGACGAGGGCGCCGACACCTATCTCGTCGCCAAGGGCTCGTTCCTCGCGGAGCTCGGCCAGGGCACGACCCTCGGCCTCGGCAACCCCGTGTGGATCACCCTGGTCCTGTTCGTGGCGGGCGCGGTGGTCCTTCGCCGCAGCCGCTTCGGCCAGCATGTCTACGCGGTCGGCGGCAACGAGGACGCGGCCGCTCTCATGGGTGCTCCCGTGGCCCGCACCAAGATCATCGTCTATACGCTGTCCGGCGTCCTCGCGGGCCTGGCCGGCGCGCTCAACGCCGCCTGGCTGGCCTCCGGCGTCACGATTCTCGGCAACGGCATGGAACTGGAGGCCATATCCGCGGTCGTCATCGGCGGCACGCTGCTGACCGGCGGCCTCGGCTATGTCAGCGGCTCCCTGGTGGGCGTACTGCTCCTGAAGGTCATCCAGAACGTCATCAACCAGATCGGCTCCCTCGACTCCTCCTACCAGCAGGTCGTCAGCGGCGCGTTCCTGGCGGTCGTGGTCATCGCGCAGACGTGGCTCGGCCGCAGGCGGCAGTTGCTGTGACCGCTGGGCACCGTGCCCCTACCCCGTGGTGCCGAGCGGGCGGGCCCGGGCGATCAGGAGGGCCACGTCGTCGTGGTCGTCCTGATCGCGCAGTGCGACCAGGAGGTGGTCGCAGACCTCGTCCAGGGACCCCTGCGGGTCGGAGAGCAGAGCGAGCAGGGTGTTGATGCGGGCGTCTATCGCGTCGGAGCGCGTCTCGATCAACCCGTCGGTGTAGAGCACGAGTTGGTCGCCGCACTCCATCCTCACGGTCGTCTCCTGGAAGGCGATGTCGCCGACGCCGAGGGGTGTTCCCGAGGGCAGGTCGAGCAGTTCGGGGCGCCCGCCCGGTTTGACCAGGATGGGCGGCAGGTGGCCCGCGACGGCGATCCGGCACTCGCCGCTGTGCGGGTCGTACACGGCGTAGATGCACGTGGCGAACGCGGGGTCGAGTTCGGCGGCGGTGTGGTCGAGATGGCGCAGCACTTCGGCCGGTGCGAGGTCGAGGTCGGCCAGTGTGCGGGTGGCGGTGCGCAGTTGGCCCATGGTGGCGGCGGCGTTTATGCCGCTGCCCATGACGTCGCCGATGACGAGGGCGGTCTTGTCCCCGGCCACCGGGATGGTGTCGAACCAGTCGCCGCCGATCTCGCTGGCCGACTGGGCGGGCTGGTAGCGGTAGGCGATCTCCAGGCCGGGCCTGCGGGGCGGCCTGGGCGGGAGCAGGTGGCGCTGGAGGGTCAGGGCGGTGCGGCGTTCGCTCTGGTACGAGCGGGCGTTGTCGATGCAGACCGCCGCTCGGGCGGCCAGTTCACCGGCGAGGACGACGTCGTCCTCGTCGAACGGCAGCGCGTTCCTGGCGCGGCCCAGGTCCAGCGCGCCGAGCACCTCGCCGCGCGCGATGAGCGGCACTGCCAGATAGGAGTGCAGTCCCGCGCGGGACAGGACCCGGGCGGCCTCCGGATCGGGGGCGATGCGCTCCAGGTCCTCCTCGCTCACGTGCTCCACCAGCACCGGCCGCCCTGACGTCACGCACTGCGTGATGTACCGGTCGGCCGCGTAGCTGGCGATCTGCCCCGGGGTGTCGGCGGCGTGGAGCGCGTTGGTGGAGTAGGCCGCCGTGACCGCCAGCGCCCGGAACAGAGCGGGTCCTCCTGCAGTGGGGGTGGCCTGGCGCCGGCCGAGGAGCACGGCGTCGAGGATGTCGACCGCCGCCAGGTCGGCCAGCTCGGGGACGACCACCGACGCCAGTTCGTGCGCGGTCTGTTCGACGTCCAGGGTGGTTCCCACGGTCGTGGACGCGTCGGCGATGACGGCCAGGCGCCGGCGGGCCCGGGCGGCTTCCTGCGAGGCCCGGTGCTGTTCGCTCACGTCCACCACGGAGATCGCGAGGCCGAGGACCCGGCCGACCGGGTCGTCCAGCCGGTAGTAGGACACCGACCAGGCGTGTTCCACGTCGGTGGCGCCGCCGGGGCGGCCGACGGTGAACTCGTTGAGGAGCGGGACGCCGGTGGCCAGGACCTGGCGCATGGTGGACGTGATGGCTTCGGTGTCCAGGAACGGAAGGGCCTCCCCGACACCGCGGCCGATGTGCTGCTCGGCGGGCAGGGCGTTGATCCGTTCCAGCGCGGGGTTGACCATCACGTAGCGCAGGTTCGTGTCGAGGACCGCGAGGCCGATCGGTGACTGGGCCACGAGTTGCACGGACAGCGCGAGGTCCCGCTCGACGCTGCGCAGGAGGGCGCGGTCGCTGGCGATGCCCAGGGCGTAGACGTCCCCGAGTTCGTCGTGGAGCCGCATGTTGCGGAACTCCACCAGGCGGGTGCTGCCGTCCTTGTGGCGTACGGGGAAGACACCTGCCCAGCTCCGGCCGCTCTCCATGACCTCGGCGAACAGGCTGAGCACGAGATCGACGTTCTCCGGGGCGACCAGGAGCTGGGCGGCCCGCTGCCCGAGCGCCTCGTCGGCGCTGAACCCGAACAGTTCCTCGGCCTGGGGGCTCCACAGGCTGATCCGGCCCTCGGCGTCGACCATCACCGCGGCAACCGCCAGGGCATCCAGAAGGCCGCCGGGCTCGGATACCGTGCCCGCCGTCAGGCTCGTCCGCGACGATCCGATCGCATCCATCCAGACACCTCCCCAGAATCGCCGGGGTCCGAGGGACGGCTGAAGAAGATCAGCCCGGTTCGGGATGTCATCGACTCCATCGAGGACGAGTATGTTGTCAGCCGGAGCCCCGGCGTGTGGCGCGGTCCAGATTCTCGGCCATGCTGCCTCCAGACTCCCCACGGCATTTTATGCCCCTTTCCCGGGGAAGGTCATGTTCGCTTCCTCCGCTGCTGGTGGGCCGTACCCACGCAGGGCCGGTGGATCTATCGGGTGCCGATCATCGCCAGACTGTCGACCGCCGCGGGGGACAGCAGCGATTCCCGCAAGCCGGACAGGGGCATCCAGGTGACGGCGCTGGTGGAGTCGTCCGCCTTGGTCACTCGGACGGGACCGGGCTTGAGGTCGACGCGGTAGAAGAGCCCCACCAGATGCCAGTCGATGCCGAGCCGGTGAGCGGTGTACGCCCGCGCGTCGACCAGCCGGGCGTCCAGGAGTTCCAGGCCCGTCTCCTCGTACAGTTCGCGCCCCAGCGTCTCGTGCGGCTGTTCCCCCGGGTCGATCCCGCCACCGGGCAGGTGCCACAGGCCGGGCTCGAAGACCGGTGAGCTGTCCGCGAGTTGGGTCAGCAGCAACTGCTCCTCCATGACAGCGATCGCATACGCCGAGACTCGCGAACGCATCTGACCTCCCACGTTGCACCACTGCGGACATCACCGTCCTCGATGACGGCCGATGTAGGGGAACAACCTATCGATCACGCGCCCCGCGCGGTCAGGAATCCCGCCGAACCTACAGAGCCCGCACAACGCGTCAACGTGACACGCCGATCGGCCACGTGCGGGTGCCCTGCGCGCCCATGGCAGAACATGGCACATGCCGGCTCGTTGAGATACCCGAGGACGTCTTCGGGTTCCTGTCGTGGCGACGGCAACCGGTGCACACCCTGAGGGCGGGCCTCCATCACGGCCCCCTCCGCTCCCCCGCCGGGTACGGAGGGGGCCTTCCTCTTCGTTCCGTCCGTCGGCCGGCCCCGTGGGCATCAGCCGATCGGTGGACCCCGGTGTCGTCCGTAGAGGTCCCTCGGCGCAGACGGCAGGCCGACCGGTGAGCGCGGGACGTGGCCGGAGAATGGACTCCGGAACGGACATCGCAGGCGCCCCCGTTCCTTCCCTACGGACTTGGAGCACCGAGATGCACGACCGCGACCGCCGACTCCTGGAGGCCGCCCGGCGCGGTGACGCCGCCGAGGTGCGCGCGGCCCTTGACGCCGGGGCCTCGGTGGCGACCTGTGACGAGGAACTGCGCTCCCCGCTGCTCCTTGCCGCTCTCAATGATCACGTCCAGGCCGCGCGGGTCCTGGTCTCGGCCGGTGCGGACCCGGACGCCCAGGACCGGCGGCACGACAGCCCGTGGCTCGTCACCGGCGTGACCGGCAGCGTCGCGATGATGCGCGTCCTCCTCCCGGCGGCCCCCGATGTCACTCTGCGCAACCGCTACGGTGGCGTCTCGGTGATCCCCGCGAGCGAGCGCGGTCACGTCGCGTACGTGAGGGCGGTGCTCCGGGAGACGGACATCGACGTCAACCACGTCAACGATCTCGGCTGGACCGCGCTCCTGGAAGCCGTGATCCTCGGCGACGGGGGCCGCGCGCACCAGGAGATCGTGGAGCTGCTGCTCGCGGCGGGCGCCCGCCCGGACCTCGCGGACGCGGACGGCGTCACGGCCCTGGAACACGCGGAACGGCGTGGCTTCGACGCGCTCGCGGCGCTGCTCAGGGCGGCGGCGTGACGGCCCGCGCGCGCGGCGCGCTCGGGGCGATGGCCGTCGTCCTCCTCGCGGCGGGGTGCACGGCGACCGGCGCCGCCGGCTCCACGGCGTCCGCGCCCCCGGCCGCCACCGCCACCCCCTCGGCGCCGGCGCCCGCGCGCACCGTTCAGGGCACCTTGCTGGTGGCCGACTTCGGCAGCGACACGGTCACGTTCGTGGATCCGGAGCGCGGCACACTCGGCTCGGTGAAGGTGGGCACGGCACCGTACGGGCTCGCCGTCGGCAAGGACGGCCGGGCCTGGGTGGCGACGGCCGAAGGAGTGGCCGTCGTCGACACCGAGACGCGCGAGAACGTCGGCCGCATCCCGTACACGACGGAGACCGGCCCCGCCACGACCGGCGAGTACCGCGGCGGCGGCATGGGCATCGCCCTGGCGCCCGATGGAAAGCATGTCTACGTGGGCGTCAACGTCCCTGACGAGGAAGGGGTGTTGGAGGTCATCGACACGGCGACACGGAAGGTCACGGACACCGTCCCGGTCGGCCGTCGCCCCTTCGATGTCGACGTCTCGCGCGACGGCGGCGAGGTGTACGCCACCGGCCACGACTCGTTCGACGTGACCGCCGTACGCGCCGACACGCTCGCCCCGCGCCGGTTCGAGGTCGCGCCGTACGGCACGGAGGGCGGACTCGGCTCGTGGCTGAAGCCGCACTACGCCGCCGTGCGCGACGACGGGAAGCTCCTGCTGCCCTTCGAGGGCGAGAAGCTGGCCGTACTCGACCCGCGCACCGGCAAGGTCGCCGTCGAACCGATGACCGCCGACACGCACCAGCACGGCGCCCGGCTCACCCCCGACGGCACCCTGCTCGCCGTCGGCACGGGACCGATCAGCGCCGGCGACAACGACGCCTCGCTGACGATCCGCACCACCGACGGGAAGGAGCGCGTCGTCCCCCTCGACGGCCCGCACGAGGACGTCGCCACGTCACGCGACGGCCGCACCGCCTACGTCACCGGGGGCTTCACCCGGGACGGATTCTGGGACGGGATCACCGTCGTGGACCTGAAGAGCGGGGACACCCACCGGCTGCCCGCAGGTCATCGGCCGCTGGGCATCGCCGTACTGTGACCGGGTCCCGCCCCGAGCGCGTCCGGGCCTGACTCAGATGCGGACCGGCAGCGCGATCGGGTAGGTGCCGTCGCCCGCGAATCCGACACGCTCGACGGCGTCCCGGTCGACGGCCAGCTTGAGACCGTCCCGGCGCAGGAACAGCTCGTCGAGGATCACCTCGGTCTGGAGGTTGGCGAGCGCGGCGCCGATGCAGCGGTGCGCGCCGTGCCCGTACGCGATGTGCCCGGCTCCGCGCGCCACCTCGCGCGTGAGGTCGAGCCGCGTGGCGTCGTCGAAGGTTCCCGGGTCGCGGTTGGCGGCGAGCAGACCGCTCGTCACGCCCTCCCCCTGGCGTACGAGGACGCCGCCGAGTCGCACGTCCTCGGTGGCGTACAGGGTGGCGCCGACCCGCACCGCGGACACGTGACGGAGCAACTCCTGGACGGCGCGCGGCAGCAGGTCGCGCTCCGCCCGCAGCCGGGCCGCCTCCTGCGGGTGGTCGAGGAGGGTGAGGACCGCGTCGGTGATGAAGAACGCGGGCGGCGCGATACCCGTGTTGATCAGCAGGAAGACGAGCGCGATCATCTCCTGGCGCGTGAGGCGCTGCCCCTCTGCCACCGTCGCGCTGGAGCGCAGCAGATCGGAGACCAGGTCCTCCCTGGGCGCCGGGCCACGGAGGTCGAGCAGTTCGCCGATGTACTCGGCGAGGTGGTCGATGCCGGGCAGGAACCGGTCCGGCTCACCGGACTCGTAGTCCCTGATCCAGCCGCTCACCTTCGGCCGGTCGGCCACGTCCACGCCGATGATCTCGCAGATGACGTCCGTCATGACCGGGTACGCGAAGGCACTCAGGAGGTCGAACTGGTCGCCCTTCGAGGCGAGTTCACCGGTCACGTCCTGCACGATGCGCTCGATGCGCGGACGCAGCGCGGCGATCCGGCGCGGCGCGAAGGCCCGCATCACGTGCGTGCGCAGGCGGGTGTGCTCGGGCCCGTCGACCATCACGAGGATCTCCAGGTACTGCCGGTACTCCGGCGGCAGCCCCGCGTCGTCGAGCAGTTCCGCGCCCACACCTGCGCCCTGCGCACCCGGAACCCTCGCCAGGTCCCGCACGAAACGGGTGTCGCCGAGCGCCGCCTTCACCACGTCGTAGCGCGTGGCCAGCCACACGGGGGTCGTGGTCCCCGGGAGCGTCGCCCGCACCAGCGGTACGCCGTGTCCGTGCGACGCATCGTCGATCTGAGTGTGGGTCAGTTCCAGTGGTGCGGCGGCCGGATCGGTCATGTCCTCACTCCGTTTCGCGAGCACGTATCCCCTGACGTGATCTCGGTCGCCAGCATCCAATAGAACATGGGTACGGGTGGGTGGCGTGACCAGTTCGTGATCCGAAGGGGGCCGCCCTCGCGCTCAGCCACCGGAATCGCCTCCGGAGAGCCTTTCGACGGCCCGGGACGCACTCGCCGACTTCCGCCGGGCGGCCTTCTGTTCGCGTGCGGCGTCCCGGACCCGTACGGACGCCTCGTCCGCAGCCTCGGCAGCGGTGCGCCGCTCCTCCTCGGCCTCCCCGAGCTGGGCCGTCAGGAGTGCGACGCGTTCGTCCGCCGCGGACCGGCGGACGGTGGCCTGCTCGTGCTCCTCCTCGGCCCGCCGCACGTCGTCGTCGCGGCGGCTCGACTCGGCCGCGGCCTCGGTGGCCGCCTTCATCGCCTCCTTGAGGCGGGCGCGGCGCTTCTCCTCGGCGGCGTCGGGGGCCCTTCTGATCGCGGGAGCCGGGGTGGGCTTTTCGGGCTTCGCGCCCTTCGTCGACACCTGTGCCAAAGGCGCCGCACCGGGGAAGTCCGTGGACATGGCAGGGACCTTCGTCAGCCTGCCGGTGGCCCACTGCTCGGCGACCTCCGGATCGGCCAGCGCCGCACGGAGGATCTGTTCGACCTCGTGCAGAACGCTCGGGCTCACCGGCAGGCCGGCCTGCCTGGCGAGGCCACCCGCCTGTCGCGCGAGGCCCGCGATCACCACGTGCTGCCGATGGCTGAGGGTGCGGAACTGCTCCGGGTCGAGCGTACGGTGCGCTTCCCGCAGCGCCTCCGCGAGCTCGAGGAGCTGCCGCGCCTCCTCCTTCTGCCGAGCCAGCAGGTTCGACACCCAGGCGGCGAGAGTCGGCTTGTGCAAGGCGGCAATGCGCCGCGCGGTGGCCGCGTCACCGGCGCGTCTCGCCTCGGCGACCTGCGCGTTGCGCGCGGCCGTGAACTGTACGGGCGGCAGGCGGTAGAGCTCCTCGGCGACATCATCTGCGTCCACATGTCCACTCTGCCGTGCGGACGGCGCAGGCGGCCGAGACGCGCCGGTCGCCCTGGTGCACCCGCCACCGCGCCGTCGCACCGAGCGCCGGCGAACGTGTCGCGCTCGGCACGAGGCCGGCACACGTCGAGGGTCAGCCGGCCGGCCAGCGGTATTCCTTGCGCGGCAGGTCCGGGGCGCGAGGCGTGCGTGGCAGACGTACCGCCAACTCGACGCCCAGCCGCCACAGTTGGGCATCCCAGCCCCTCACCGGCTGGTGGAGTTCCAGCCCTGCCAGGTCCGGACACCGCTTCTCGAGCAGCGATCGCACCATCGCTTCGCCGATGGCCTCGTCGACCGGCTCGTCGATTCCCTCGTCGATCCCGTGGTCAGTCATCCGGGGTGTCTGCGCGACCGGCGAGGCGGTCGCCCGCCTCCGTGCGCCGGTAGACCACCCGTCGCCCCACCCTCGTACCGACGACCATGTCCGCATCGCGCAGGACGGCCAGGTGGCCGCCGACGGTGCCGAGCGACTGGCCCAGGTGCGCCGCGAGTTCGCTGCTGGTCGCCGGGCGTTCGAGTTCGCGGAGGAGGGCGGCGCGGCCGCTGCCGATCAGCCGGTCGAGAGCCCGCGGCGCTCGCGCCCGCCCGGACTTCTCGGCCGTGCCACGGGCCGGGTACACCAGGGCGTACCGGTCGGGAGGCGCCTCGGCCAGCCAGGTGCCGCTGGTCACACAGACCGGGACGAACAGCATTCCGCCCTCGCCGACGATGCAGTCGGGACCCGGCTGGTCACTGAAGCGGATGGCGTCGGCGCCGACCCACGCACTGCGCCGGTTCATGCGCTGGAGAGCTCTGGGCCAGCCGTACGCGGCGAGCAGCCCCGCCCGGTACGTGACATCCCGCTCCAACAGGGCACGGCGGCGTGGCCAGTCCGGCGACACATGCGTCGTCCACACCTGCCGGAAGAGTTCGGCGGTCCGGGCTCCCCACCCGTGCCCGGTCAGCCACGCCAGGTCGTGCCGCTTCCAGCTGCGGGCCACCGCCGCGTCGAGGTCCGCGCGTACGTCGTCGTCACGGGCCGCGGCGACGGCCTTCAGTTCGTCGGCGAGCGTGGTGCGCATTCCGCCGGACGGCGGGCGGCTCACGTAGCCGGGAAGGTACTTGGTCGAGCAGATCAGCTCGACGAGGCCTCTGGCGAACGGGTCCGCGTCGAGCGTGGCGTGGAAGGCGTCGTGGTGGCGGGTGTACCAGGGGATGAGCCACGGGTCGGAGCAGGGCTTCATCAGGACGCTCATCGACCCCAGCGTCTCGGCGCTCGGCGACAGCGCGAACCGGGACTGTGACAGGGCCATCGGGCTCAACCGCAGCAGCACCATCTTTCGCCTCCTGCCGAAACGTTAGCGTGCGCGCCGACGACTCCGCACACTCGGGCCGGTGCGTTCCTCCCTCCTCCAACAGGCCGCGTTCCGCTCCTTCTTCGCCGGACGTCTGGTGTCCCTGCTCGGCAGCTCGATGGCTCCGGTCGCGCTGGCTTTCGCCGTCCTCGATGCCTCGGGCAGCGGTCACGACCTCGGATTCGTCCTCGCCGCCCACATGCTGCCGCTGCTCGCGTTCCTACTCGTGGGCGGCGCCGTCGCCGACCGGTTCCCGCGCCGGACCGTCCTGGTGACCGCCCATCTGGGGGCCGCGCTCACGCAGGGCGCCGTCGCCGCGCTCCTGCTGACCGTGCACTACTCGCTGCCGCTGGTGGCCGCCCTCGAGTTCCTCAACGGCGCGCTCGCCGCCTTCACCACCCCGGCGCTGCGCGGCGTCGTTCCTCAGCTCGTCGCCAAGTCCCTTCTGCGGCAGGCGAATTCGCTCCTCGGGTCGGCCCGCAACGCCACGAAGATCCTCGGTCCGAGCCTGTCGGGCGTGCTGGTCGTGACGGTCGGGAGCGGGCCCGCCATCGCGTTCGACGCGCTCACGTATCTCGTCGCGGCCGGATTCCTCGCACGGCTCCCCCGCGCCGGCGCCTCGGAGGCATCACCGCACAGCACCGTGCCGGCCGACATCCGTGACGGCTGGAGCGCGTTCCGCGCGATCCGATGGGTGTGGGTCGGCACGCTGTCCTTCTGCCTGCTGAACCTCGTCCAGACCGGCACGTGGCAGATCCTCGGCCCCCAGCTCACCCGGCAGCTCAGCGGCGAGACGACCTGGGGTTTCGTGCTCAGTGTGCGCGGCGTCGGCATGCTGGTGTCGAGTGTGCTGATGTACCGGCTGACGGTGCGGCATCTGCTGCGGTTCGGGCAGCTGGCCGGGGTGCTGGGCGCGCTGCCCCTGATCGCGCTGGGGGCACAGGCGCACGCCCCGTGGCTGATCGCGGCGGCGTTCGTCGCGGGGCTCGGCTCCTCCGTCACCGCGGTCGCGTGGGACACCTCGCTCCAGGAGCACGTCCCCGCGCAGGTGCTGTCGCGCGTCTCGTCGTACGACGACCTGCTGTCGTACGTCGCGATTCCGGTCGGACAGCTCTGCGTGGGCCCGCTGGCCGAGGCGTTCGGCGCGTTCCAGGTGACCGCGTTCGCCGGCGCCGTCTCCGCCGCGGCCATGCTGATACCCCTGGCCTCCAAGGCCGTACGCCGACTGCCGCACGGCCGGCCCGACACCACCGCACCCGCAGCGGACTCCTGCTCGGCCGCCTGATGGCCCGCCGGATCACCGGCGCGCTGGGGCCAGGTCCAGGTGTCGGTCCCGGTCTCGATCCAGGTCTCGATCCAGGGCCAGGTACAGGTCTCAGTCCACGTCTCGGTCCAGGTCCAGGGCCAGGTCGGCAGCCCGAAGCCTGCTGGTCGTGGCCGTCCCGGGGCCGTTCGGATCCCACGGTTGCGAGCCGTCGACGGCGGCGCTCCGTCGGATGTGCGTCGGCCCGGTCCGTCATGGGGTGGCCCTTGAGAAGCGGGCGAACATGGGGTGGCCCTTGAGGAGCGGGCGAAGCAGGTGGTGGGTGAGGCTGCTCACCGACCATCGCCGGGATCTCACAGGGGAATTTCATACCCGGGCGGCATCGGCGCCCTGTCGCACGGACGACTCTCCGGCGCCCACCACACCCCCTGCGACCTGCGCGAATACCGCTCGCACCGGGCGCATCACTCCCCGGCACGGATGCGCCGCCCAGGCGTTCCCCCACCCACCCGAAGAGCACGGGCCGCCACCCGTCGCACAAAAGGGAAGTAAAACTGCTCAGCTCAAACTGGACAGGTGAAACTGTCGAATCTACGGTGGAGACATGAGTAAGCACGCCGAGACCCCGCCGCACTCCCGCCAGCGGCTGACCCGCCCATGAGCAACCCCGACATACCCGCTCGGGCGACCGACGGACCGGCGGCGGATTCCGACCCCGGCGAGCGCGACACCCCCGCGCCCCACTTCGACCGCAGGCTGATCCCGCCGATGGTCATCGGCTCGGTCCTGAACCCGATCAACTCCACGATCGTCGCCGTGGCCCTCGTCCCCATCGGGGTGGCGTTCGGGGCGCCTCCCTCGCAGACCGCGTGGCTCGTCTCGGCGCTCTATCTGGCCACCGCGCTCGGACAGCCCGTCGTCGGACGTCTCATCGACCTCTTCGGACCGCGCCGCCTCTTCCTGGTCAGCACGTCCCTGGTCGGCATCGCGGGCATCGCCGGCGCGCTGGCCCCCAACCTCGGCTCCCTGATCGCCGCACGCGTACTGCTCGGCTTCGGCACCTGCGCCGGCTACCCCGCCTCGATGTCCCTGCTGCGCAGCGAGGCGGAACGGACCGGCCGCGACAGTCCCGGCGCCATCCTCACCACCCTCGCGGTGTCCGGCCAGACGATCGCCGTCATCGGGCCCTCCCTCGGCGGGCTCCTCATCGACGTGGGAGGCTGGCGCGCCACGTCCGCCCTCAACATCCCCCTCGCGGCGGCCGCCCTGATCCTCGGCGCACGCCGCCTGCCGGTGCAGGCCCGCCCGCGCCGCAGCGGCGGCCGGAGCATCGCGTCCGAACTCGACCTGCCCGGAATGGCGCTGTTCGCCGCGCTGCTGTTCTCGCTCCTGCTGTTCCTGATGAACCTGCACGCCGACACGTGGTACTTGCTCGTCATCGCCGCCGCGGCGGCCGCGGCATTCGCGGTACGCGAACTGCGCGCCCCGGTACCGTTCATCGACCTCAGGGTGCTCGCCGGCAACACCCCGCTGCTCACCACCTACGCCCGGGCCCTGGTCGCCTACGTGGTCTCGTACGCTTTCCTCTACGGCTTCACGCAATGGGCCGAGGAGGGCCGTGGGCTCTCGCCCTCCCAGGCCGGCCTCGTACAACTGCCGATCTTCCTCATGGGTATCGCCGTCTCCACCCTCACCGGCCGCCGTCAGGCCATCCGCGGCAAGCTGCTCATCGGAGCCGTCTTCCAACTCGCCGCCTGCACACTGCTGTTGCGGCTCGGCGGCACCAGCCCGATCTGGCTGCTCCTCGCCGTCGCCCTCATCTTCGGCGTGCCCCAGGGACTGAACAGCCTCGCCCTGCAGAACTCGGTGTACTACCAGGCCGATCCGGAGCGCATCGGCACCTCGTCCGGGCTGCTGCGCACGTTCATCTACCTCGGCTCGATGGTCGCCTCCGCCGCCTCCGCGACCGCGTTCGGTCAGCACGCCGACACCGGCGGCATGCACCAGCTCGCGTGGTTCATGCTCGGCGCCGGCGCGCTCTTCCTGCTCCTGACGGTGTTCGACCGGGGGCTGCGCCGCGTCACCACCGCGCGCTCCCCCGCCTGACCCGGGAGGTCGGCTACCGTGCCTTCGATGACCACTACAGCGATCGGCACGGACTTCAACACCCCTATCCACGAACGCTACTTCGAGGACTATGTTCCCGGGTCCAGCTATGTGTTCGGGAGCGTCACCGTGACCGAGGCGGAGATCCTCCGGTTCGCCGGCGAGTTCGATCCGCAGGACATCCACACGGATCCCGAGGCCGCGGAGCAGGGCCCCTTCAAGGGGCTGATCGCGAGCGGCTGGCACACCGCCTCCCTGATGATGCGCATGTACGCCGACCACTACGTGAGCAAGGTCGCGAGCCTCGCCTCGCCCGGCGTCGACGAGCTGCGCTGGACCCGCCCTGTGCGGCCCGGGGACAGCCTGTCGATCCGTACGACGGTGGTCTCCGCACGTCCCTCGCAGTCCAAGCCCGACCGCGGGATCGTGCACACCGACATCGAGGTGGTCAACCAGCGCGGCGAAACCGTACTCACGCTGTCCGCGATGAACTTCCTGCGGCGTCGGACGCGGTGACGGCGGCACCCGGACCCGAGATGGCTGCCGAGGCCGGGACCGCACCACCCTTCTCGCCTGCGTTCTCGCATGCTGGAAAAGCCGGTGCGCACGCCACAGGCCTTTCTAGGGTGCGTACATGTCACCTGCTCTCACCCGGGTCCTCCCGCCTCAGCTCGCCGCCCGCGCCGCCACGGTCACGGCCTCGCCCGTACGGGAGATTCTCGCCCTCACCGCACGGCCCGAAGTGATCTCCTTCGCGGGCGGGCTGCCCGCACCCGAACTCTTCGACACCGAGGGCGTGTCCGAGGCGTTCCGTGCGGTCCTGGGCGAGCAGCCGAAGGCTGCGCTCCAGTACTCCACGACCGAGGGTGACCCCGGTCTGCGTACGGCCGTCGCGGCCCGCGTCGGCGCGCGCGGGCTGCCGACCGCCCCCGACGACCTCGTCGTCACCACCGGGTCCCAGCAGGGACTCTCGCTGCTCGCCTCCGCGCTGATCGAGCCGGGCGACGCCGTGCTCGTGGAGAACCCCTGCTACCTGGCCGCGCTCCAGGTCTTCGGCTTCGCGGGCGCCCGCGTGGTGCCCGTGCCGGACCTCGCGGACCTGGACGACATCGTCCGGCGCGAGCGGCCGAAGTTCTTCTACACCGTCCCGAACTTCCAGAACCCCACCGGGCGCACCATGAGCGACGCACAGCGCGCGTCGGTGGCCGAGGTCGCGGCCCGGCGCGGGATGTGGATCGTGGAGGACGACCCGTACGGCGAGCTGCGATACGAGGGTGAGGCGACCGGCTGGATCGCTTCGTACCCAGGGGCCGAGGACCGGACCGTGCTCATGGGGAGCTTCTCCAAGGTGATGGCGCCCGGCCTGCGCATCGGCTGGCTGCGCGCGCCCGCGGAGCTCCTTCGTGCCTGCGCCGTCGCCAAGCAGGCCGCCGACCTGCACACGCCGACGGTGACCCAGCTCGCGGCCGCGCGCTATCTCGCGGACCGTGACCTCGACGCGCACATCGCCACCGTCAGGCAGGCCTACGGGGAGCGGCGCGACGCGATGCTCGCGGCGCTTCCGGACGCCCTGCCGGACGGCGCCGAGTGGAGCCGTCCGCAGGGCGGGATGTTCCTGTGGGCGCGGCTGCCGCGGGGCGCGGACGCCACGGCTCTGCTCCGCACGGCCATCAGCCACGACGTGGCGTACGTGCCCGGGGCCCCCTTCTACGCGGGCGAGCCCGACCCGGCCACGCTGCGCCTGTGCTTCGTCAGCGAGACGCCGGAGGTGATCCGGGAGGGCCTCGGACGGCTGGGGGCGGCGCTACGGGGATGACGCGGACCGTCGGTCACGGACGGTCCGCGGGCTCCTCCGGCGTCGGCTCCGCGCCGCTGTCCGCGTGCGGTCGGGGTGCGAAGACCGTGAACCGGGCGCCCTCGGGGTCGAGCAGGGTCACGCAGTCACCCGTCCTGTCCGCGTCCCGGCCCACGACCGCTCCGCCGTGTGCCACGGCGGCACGCGCGCACGCCGTGGCATCGCGGACGGTGAAGCGGACCCGCCAGTGCGGCCGCACCTGCGGGTCGGGGGCCGATCCCGGCGTCCCGCCGCCGAGCGCGGCCACCGGCTGCCCCGCACAGACGAGGACGACCTCCTCGTCCTCGTACCGCACGTCGCAGCAGCCCGGGCTCGTCCACCCGAGGACTTCCCCGTAGAAGATCGCGGCGTCGAACGCGTCACGTGTGACGAGGTGCAGCCACAGGGGGGCGTCCCGGCGCCACGCGCCGAAGTTGCGGACGAGCGCGCCGGCCCAGATCCCGAAGACGGCGCCGGCGCGGTCGGACACGAGGGCCGCCCGCCCGGTGGGGAAGCCGATCGGACCGACGCCGACCGTGCCACCGCGCTCCTGTACGCGGCCGACCGTCTCGTCCGCGTCGGCCACCGCGAAATAGGGCGTCCACGCGACGGGAACCTGCAGAGCCGGAGCGACCGCTCCGATCCCCGCCACGGCCCGCCCCTGCGCGAGCGCCACCACGAACCGCTCACCCAGGGTGCCCGCGCGGAACGTCCAGCCCAGGACAGCGCCGTAGAACGACTCCGCGGCCGACAGGTCACGCGCCGCGAGGCTCACCCAGCAGGGAGAGCCGAGGATCGCGTGATGCGACGTGGCCTCCTCCGATCCGGTTCTGGAGATCAGCTTGCTGCTCATGAAAGGCCGCCCCCTTTCGCCCGGGGGGCTCGGTCAGGGCCCTGGCGGCGACCGGGTACCCGTGACACCGCGGCCGACACACCACGTCCTGGAGGAAATACCGTCCGCCGAGCTCCGATGACCTGCCGTGACGCGGCGCCCGCCGAGTCGCATCCGGGGACGTGCGGCCGGAGAATCGTAGTGCAGTCGCATGTCGATGCTTCGGACCGGAGGCACTTACCTGCGAGCGGCGTACCGCTCCTGATGGATGCCGGCGCCCGTTCCCGCGGCCCGCGCCGGCACACCGTTGAGGAGCGAATCCCGATGCTCACTAACATCACTGCGGTCGCCACCCACCACCGTCGGACCTCGCGCCGCGCCCACGACGCCCCCGACACGACGGCCGCCTTCGCACGCGTGGCCGGTCTCGCCGAGGGACCCGAGCGAGATCTCCTGTGCGAGGAGCTCGTCGAGGCCTGGCTGCCCATGGCTCACCGCATCGCCCGCCGATATCGCAACAAGGGCGAGAGCACGGAGGACCTGGATCAGGTCGCGGCCATGGGACTGGTCAAGGCGATCAACCACTACCAGCCCGAGCGCGGCCCCTTCCAGTGCTACGCCGTGCCCACCATCACCGGCGAACTGCGCCGGCACTTCCGGGACCGGATGTGGGACGTGCACGTCCCACGCCGCGTGCAGGACCTGCGCAACAAGGTCCGCGCGGCCCGCCGCGACCTCACCGAGTGCCCCGGCAGCCCCGAGCCCGGCATCGGCGCCATCGCGGCGTACACGGGACTGACCGAGGCGGAGGTCCGGGACGGGTTCAAGGCGATCGAGAGCTATAGCGCGCTGTCCCTCGACGCGGAGCTCTCCCCGTCCGGTCACGACGGACAGAGCCTCGCCGACGCGCTCGGCGCACCCGACACCGCGTACGACCTCATCACGGACCGCGAAGCCGCCAAGACGGGTCTGCGCCACCTTCCCGAGCGCGAGCGCGCCATCCTCTACCTCCGCTTCTTCGAGGGCATGACGCAGGCCCGCATCGCCGAGAAGTTCGGCATCTCTCAGATGCACGTCTCCCGGCTCATCCACCTGAGCTGTGCACGGGTACGCGCGGAGGCGGCGCGGGAGTACGGGGCGGCCGACGGCCTGCCGGCCGCCTGACACCCGGCGCTTTGCACGGCCAGGGGGAGGACACTGGGATCAGGGGTTGCACTCCGCCCCCTGCCCCCGGCTCCCGGTGGGAGCAAGGGTGGCGGCCGGCGGGGAGCGGCCGCCGCCAGGATGGCTTGGGCGACGGCCGTGGGGCGCGGGGACGAGCGTTTCCCCTCCGCGGTGTCCTCGCGCCCGCCTCCCGCCTCCCGCCTTCCCGCACTCGACGAGCGCCTCACCGGCATCGCGGTCACCATGTTTTAGGGGGTCGCGGGGGAAGGAGGCCATGACCGTGGCGCCGAGACCGCAACTGCCCGGACGGGGCGAGTCGTACTGGATGCACACCAGCGGCACGACCACCTACCCGCCGCTCACCGAGGACGTCGAGGTCGACGTCGTCGTGGTCGGTGGCGGAATCGCCGGGCTCAGCACGGCCTGGGAACTGACGCACGCAGGCCTGACCGTCGCCGTGCTCGAGGCCGACCGCATCGCCGCCGGAGTCACCGGCTACACCACCGCCAAGGTGTCCGCGCTGCACACGCTCGTGTACGACCGCCTGCGCCGCACGCACGGCGAGGAGGCCGCCCGGCTGTACGCGACGTCGCAGCAGGGCGCGGTGGAGCGCGTGGCCGAGATCTGCGCCGGGGTGGCGATCGACTGCGACCTGGAGCGCGTCCCGGCCTTCACCTACTCGGTCCGCCAAGAAGGCACGGACATCCTGCGCGCCGAGGCCGAGGCCGCCCGTGAGGCCGGGCTCCCGGCGCGGTACACGGAGGACACGGGCCTGCCCTTCGCCGTCGCGGGGGCGGTGCGCGTGGACGACCAGGCGCAGTTCCACCCCCGCAGGTATCTGCTGGCCCTTGCCGAGGATCTGGTGGCGCAGGGCTGCGTGATCTTCGAGCGGTCACGCGTGACCGAGATGCTCGGCGGCATCCCGTGCACGGTGACCACCGAGGCGCAGCACACGGTGACCGCGCATGCCGTCGTCGTCACCACCCATTACCCGATCTTCGACCGCGCGCTCCTGTTCGCCCGCCTCCAGCCGCGCCGGGAACTCGTCGTGGCCGCCCCGCTCGCCTCCGACCCGGGCCCGCCTGGCATGTTCATCACCGAGGACGAGGGCAGGCGTTCGGTGCGCACCGCTCCGTACGGCTCCGATGGGCAGCGGCTGCTCATCGTGACCGGGGAGAGCTTCACGCCGGGTACGGGCGACGCGGCGGCGTCCTTCGCACGGCTCGACTCGTGGATGCGCGAGCACTTCGCCGTCGAGGACACCGCGTACCACTGGGCAGCCCAGGACAACGACTCCGGCGACGGGATCCCGATGATCGGGCCCCTGCACCCCGGGGCCCGGCACGCGTATGTGGCGACGGGCTTCGGCGGGTGGGGCATGAGCAGCGGCGTCCTGGCCGGACAGTTGCTGAGCGGGCTGATCACCGGCGACGAGGTGCCCTGGGCCGAGCTGTACGACCCCCGCCGCCTGTGGAGCACGATGCGGGAGGCACCGGCTCTGCTGCGCCAACAGGCCGATGTCGCCCGGCACTTCGTCCGCGACCGGCTGCACACCGCCCACGTCGACTCCGTCACCGAGATCCCGCCGGGATCGGGCGCGGTGGTGCGTGTGGACGGGCACCGGTGCGCCGTCTACCGCGCCGAGGACGGCACGGTCCGCGCCGTCTCGGCGCGCTGCACGCACCTGGGCTGCATCGTGGCGTTCAACGCGGCGGAGACGACGTGGGAGTGCCCCTGTCACGGTTCGCGCTTCGCCACGGACGGGTCGGTCCTTCAGGGACCGGCCATGCGGCCACTAGCGCCGGTACGACTGCCGCATACGCCGCCTGCCCCGGATGACGGGGAAGGAGGCGCCACGACGAGTGGGCCATGACAGTGCCGGCCCGCTGCACCGCTTCCCGCGGAGACCGTTCCCATAGAGACCCAGAGCCCCAGAGACCCAGAGACCTAGAGACACGGAGAACGACGTGAACGGCACATCAGCTTCGACAGCCTTCCCCGCGGAGGCCCCCTCGTCCCGGGACCTGGTGGAGGTCGTGCTCGGCGACTGCTCCGCGCCGGACGCCGACGCGATCTTCCACTTCCTGGGTGACCACTTCGACTCCGACCGCGGCGAGGCCGTCCCTCACGCGAACGAGGGGCCGCGCCCCGCCGCGTGGACGGGCCACTTCCTCGTGGAGCACGCCCCCGCCGAGGTCTCCGGCACCGTGCTGGCCGGAACGGTCACGGCCGATCTCCAGGGCTGCCCGGTGGCGGTGGAACGCCTCTGCCGCACCCTGGACGCGGCCTTCGCCGTCGAGAAGGTCGGCAAGGTCGCCGGCGACCAGGAGGTCGAGGTCCAGCTCCACCTCAACAACCCGTGACCTCCCGCACCCCCGGTCACCGGCCCGGACTCACTCCGCGACGGCGACGTACGGCAGCGGCGATCTGACGGTCGGGGTGCGCGCGAAGTACGACGCGCTGCCGCGGATCGGCCACGCCTGCGGACACCACATCATCTGCGCGGCGGGCGCGGGCGGCGGCCGCCGACGAGCTGGGCTTCCGGGTGAAGCTGCAGGGCACCCGGGCCGAGGAGGAGGGCGGCGGCAAGGTACTGATGCTGGAACGCGGCGCCTTCGACGACGTGACCGTGGCGATGATGGTGCACTCCGCGCCCCTCGACGTCGTGGATCCGCGAGGTTCCACGGACATGGGCAACATCACGCACGCGATGTCCCTCAGCCACCCGGCGATCGGGGTGCCGGGCGCCCAAGGCATGCCGCACACCCGCCAGTTCGCCGAGGAGGTATCCGGCGCGGCCGGGGACGAGGTGGTACTGGTCGGGGCACTGGCGATGGCCTGGACGGGCCTCGGCCTGGCCGCGGACCCTCAGTGGCGCACGCGCTGCGCCGCCTCCCGTCACGGCTGATCCGCCCCGCGCGACGGTCAGGTCACGACATGGGGGCGCCCAGGCTCGACTAAGGCCTCTCGCTTGGATCATGCCGGGCCGCGATCAGTTCGGCGAGCGTCCCGGCAGGCACGTCCAGTTCGCGTTCGGCGGTGGTGACGGCCATGGCCGTCACCACCGGGGGACGGTTGGCGCGCTCCGTGTTGGCGTGGGCCCCGAGGCCGTCCAGGACCACGAGGATCTGGATGGCGGCCACTTCGGGGTTCTCGGTACGCAGGGCTCCGGCCGCTACACCGTCGCGGATGAGCTGGGTCAGGCGTGCGCGCCACTGGGCCTCCTGGTGACCCACCCGGTCGCGGAGCCTGTCGCGGTAGCGGCTCAGATGCCTGGCGTTGAGCCACAGGCGACTCATGCCGTCGAAGCGCTCCCCCGTGGTCAGGTGGAAGAAGCGGGCCAGGTCCTCCAGCGTCTCGCCCTCGGGCCGATCCACGGGAATCAGTTCGTCCAGCTCGGCCGTCGCCGCCACGCCGAAGGCCTCGGCGACGAGGTCCTCCGCGACCGGGAAGTAGTGGCTGATCAGGCCGGGGCGCACCGCGAGCTCGTCGGCGACCCGGCGCATCGTGATGCATTCGAGGCCCTCCGCGAGGGCGATCGCCGCCGCCGCGGACACGATCTCGGCGCGGCGGGCCTCCGGATTCTTCCGCACCCGTTTCGGCCGGGTGCTTGACGGCACCCCCTGCTCACTATTGGATTCGTGGCCAATAGACAAGTCGGCTCCCGTGCTCGCCTGTTCGGAGGACTGCATGGCTCCCACGATCCCAGACCCCTCGGCACCAGCTGCCGCACCCCCTGCCGACCAGGCCGGGCGGGTGGAGGCGCACGGCATCGACTTCATCCCCGAAGCCGAACGGCACGGCCGCGCCCGCGAGCTGTTCGCCGTGTGGGCGGCGCCCAACGTCAGCTACCTGAGCCTCGTGGTCGGCGGCGCCCTCATCCTGATGGGCCTCGGCCTCTGGCAGGCGCTGGGCGTGATCGCGGCCGGCAACCTGTGCTGGGTGCTGGTCGGTCTTGTCGCCGTGAGCGGTCCCGCGGCCGGCACCCCGAGCCAGGTGATCACGCGTGCCATGTTCGGCATCCGGGGCAATCGGGCGAACATCGCCCTGACCGGCTGGTTCGTGTCCGTCTGCTATCTGGCTCTCAGCTGGGCCGCGGCCTCGCTCTCCGCGTTCAGCCTCGTCGACAAGGCCGGCATCGCGCTCACGACGGGCGTCAAGGTCGTCGTCATCGTGGTGCTCGCCGCGGCGACGCTCGCCATCAGCGTCTACGGCCACGCGACCATCGTGAAGCTCTACCTTCCGTTCACCCTGGCCCTGACCGCGGTCTTCGTCGTCCTGGCCGGGTACGTGCTCGGCCACGTCGACTGGAGCTACGCGCCCCGACACCAGCTCCATGGCACGGAGTTGTGGGCCGTGATGATAGGCGGCATCACCCTCGTCGCCTCCGCACCTCTCTCGTACAGCAACAGCGCCGACTTCGCCCGCTACCTGCCCCGTACCACCTCGCCGTGGGCGATCGCCGGCTGGACCACCCTCGGCGCGTACGTGCCCAGCGTCCTGTTCACCTCGCTCGGCGCCCTCGCGGGTACCTCGCTCGACATGTCCGACCCGCAGACCGCCCTCGAGACCATCCTGCCGAGCTGGTTCAAGCCGGCGTTCCTCCTGGCCGTCATCCTCGGCGCGATCTGCAACAACGCCATGACCGCCTACAGCTCCGGCCTCGCCCTGCAGTCCATAGGGGTCCGGATCCGCAGGTCCCGCAGCGTCGCCCTCGACGGAGCCCTCGGTGTGGCACTGACGCTGTACGCGCTGCTCGTCTCCAACTTCCTCGACACCGTGAGCAACATGCTCGAACTCATGGTGGCGCTGATGGGCCCGAGCATCGCGATCTACGCCACCGACATCCTGTGGCGCCGCAACCGCTACGACGGCAGGGAACTGACCGATGAGTCCCGGGGCAGCGCGTTCTGGTACGCGGGCGGCGTCAACTGGGCCGGCGTGACCGCCCTGGTGGTCGCCACCGGCATCGCGTCCCAGTGCGTCGACACACAGATGTACACGGGCCCCATCGCCCGGGCGGCGGGCGGCACGGACCTCTCCCTGCCGGTCGGGATCCTGGTCTCCGCTGCCGTGTACGTCGCCATGATGCGCGTGCACCGGCCCGCCGAGGCCCGGCGCGGGTAACCCGACACCCCACCTCCGGGGCACGCCGGGGCCCGGCGCAGCCAACTCCCGCGCCGGGCCCACCCGTTCACCTCACCGGAGGACACGCCTGCGCCGTGCGCTCGCCACCAGTTCATCGACCGTGGCCAGCTTGACCCGTGGCCGGCCGGCCTCGCGCCCCCGCGCGGCCTCGGCCCGTTCGATCGCCGCCAGCCCTTTCGCGTCGAGGACGCGCCGGTTGCGGCGCCTGGCCAGCCGGTGGAAGGCCTTGGGCGCGCGCGGTGGCGTCGGCAGCGCGCCGGAGACGGCGTCGGCCAGCAGCGTGGCGATCGTCTCGGCCGCGCAGGTGCGGTTGGCGCCGATGCCACCGCTGGGGCCGCGCTTGATCCAGCCCACGACATACGTTCCGGGCATGCCGGTGACGCGCCCGCCCTCGTGCGGCACGGTGCCGGTGACCTCGTCGAAGGGGAGGCCGGCGAGCGGTCCTCCGCGGTAGCCGATCGCACGCAGCACCATGCCGGCCGCGATCACCCGCTCCCCCGACGCCCCTTCGGCGCGCACGGCTTCGACCTGATCCGATCCGAGCAGCTCTACTGGCGAGCTGTGGAAGCGCAGGACGATGCGCCGCCCGGGCGGCGGTGCCACGTCTGTGTCGAAGGCGCCTCGGGGAACCCCCTTCAGGACGGCGGCCTTGTCGTTCGGACCGGCCGCGTCGACGGCCACGCCGATACGGGGATCGTGGTCGTCCACGAGCAGTTGCAGGCCCGGCACGTGCTTGAGCGCAAGCAGTTCCGGCGTGGTGTACGCGGCGTCCTCGGGGCCACGGCGCCCGAGCAGGACCACTTCGCGCACGGAGCTCGCGCGCAGCGCCTTCAAGGCGTGGTCGGCGATGTCGGTGCGGGCGAGGGCGTCCGGGTCGGCGAGCAGGATCCGGGCGACGTCGAGGGCGACGTTGCCGTTGCCGACGACCACGACGCGTTCGGCGGAGAGGTCGATCGCGTCGTGTGCGACGTCCGGATGGGCGTTGTACCAGGCGACGAAGGTGCGTGCCGAGATGCTGCCGGCGAGGTCCTCGCCCGGGACGGACAGGCGGCGGTCGGCGGCGGCCCCGACGGCGTAGACGACCGCGTCGTGGTGCTCGGCCAGCTCCTGCGGACTGACGTCGTCGCCCACTTCGAGGCCGAGGTGCATGCGTACCCGGTGATGCGTGTGGAACCTGGCGAAGGTCTCGCCGACCTTCTTGGTGGCCGGGTGGTCCGGCGCCACGCCGTAACGCACGAGGCCGCCGGCCACCGGCAGCCGGTCGATGAGGGTCACCTCGGCGTTGGTGTGCAGCAGCAGGTCCTGCACCGCGTACATCCCGGCCGGTCCGGTACCGACGACGGCGATGCGGAGCGGCACGAGGTCGGACGGCAGGACACGCGGGAACGAAGGGCTTCCCCAGGAATGGAAGTTGGGGCCGTCCTCGATCGCGTCCGCACCCGAATCCGCAGGCCTGTGACCGTCTTCGAAGTACGCGGCGTTGATCGCGGCGTACTCCTTCTGCGCCGGGGACAGCCTGTCCACCGGGAAGATCGCGTCGACCGGGCAGGCGTCGGCGCACGCGCCGCAGTCGATGCAGGACGCCGGGTCGATGTGCAGCATCTCCGTGCTGCCGAACGCCCGCTCCTCGGGGGTGGGGTGGATGCAGTTGACCGGACACACGGCGACACAGGTCGCGTCACTGCAGCAGGTCTGGGTGATGGCGTACGTCATGTCGTCAACTCACGTCGGCTCAGATGAGGTTGGCACGCTTGTAGAACGCCAGCGCAGGCTTGGTGAGCAGCCGTGCGGAGGCCAGGAACTCCATGAGGCCCGAGCAGCTCGCGCGCATCATGGACTTGTGGTGCTCGTTGGCCCCCGCCTCGGCCACGGCGCGCCGCACGTCCAGGCCGGCGCTCTCGTAGACCTGGCGGCGGACCATGCTCGTCACGATGAAGTAGGACGCGGTCGCGACCACGAAGGCGTTGATGTGCCGGCGGATCCGCCCCGCACCCGCGAGGCGCTTGCGCGTCTGGTCGCGGGCGAACTTCATGTGCCGCGACTCCTCGACGACATGGATGTTGTTGATCGTGCGGACGAACGGCACGACCCGCTCGTCGCGCATCCAGTCGCGCTGCATGACGTCGAGGACTTCCTCGGCCACCAGGATCGCGGCGTACGCCGCCTCGCCGAAGGCGAGTGTCTTGAAGACGCGGCCCAGTTCGATGACGAGCCGGTGCGGCCGGTAGGCCGGCGCCCCCAGCTTCTCCGCGCCGCGGGCGAACATGATCGAGTGGCGGCACTCCTCGGCGACCTCGGTCAGCGCCCACTGGAAGTCGGCCTTCGTCGGGTCCTTGGCGTACATGTCCCGCAGCACCATCTGCTGGAGGATCATCTCGAACCAGATGCCGGTGCTGGCCACCGACGCGGCTTCCTGCCGCGTCAGCTCCTTGCGCTGCTCCTCGGTCAACTCCGCCCAGTACGCGGTGCCGTAGAGCGTGCTCCACTCCGGGCTCGCGCCGTGGAAGTCCCTGTCCAGCGGCGTCTCCCAGTCCACCTCGGTCGCCGGGTCGTACGCCAGCACGGCAGCCGACTCCAGCAGCCGCCGCGAGACGCCGCGCTCGTCGGGGAGTTCGTGCGATTCCGGCCGAACAGTGCTGCTTGCCATGCTGCGGCTCCTTGGATCAGACGTGTGCGTTCCCTGTCGTTGCACTGCCGTGTCCGTCGCCGTCCGTGAGTGCGCCCGGCGGTACGCGGGGCTGCTCGCGGAGGCCACCGTGCGGGCACACGCACGGGGCCACGGACCGTCGCCCCGTCGCGGCCCGTCGGCGGGGCGCCGCCTGGCGGCTCCGCGGGCTGCGCGAAGGCACCAGGTCAGCACAGGTGGACGGGGGCTCTGCAGAGGCCACCCGCCCGCTTGTTAGACAGACCGTATAACAAGGGGGCGCGTTGGCCTACCCCCCGGTAAGCAACGGGCGACAGGCCCCGTGCGCCCCGGCGCGGTCAGGCCCGCCGGTAGCCTCGTTCCTCGACGAGGTCGTGCGCGAGGCGGGCGAACGCGCGCCCGGCCGCGCTCTCGTAGGCACTCTCCCTGCGCAGGAGCACGGCGGTACGGGTGGGCAGCGGCGGGTCGAGAGGGACGGGCCGAAGGTGTGGGTGATCGTCGGCGATGGCGTCGGGGAGCACGGTGGCCAGCGACGACGAGCGGCGCACGATCTCGGTGAGCGCCAGGATGCTGTTGGCCTCGACGGCGACGGTCGGATCGACACGACACGCCGCGAGATAGTCGTCGATGTGGCCTCGGGTCGCGAAATCTCCGCTGAGCAGGGCGAGTTGGCGCTCGGCAAGCTCGCGTACGGGTAGCGGCCGGTCGCCCCGGACCCGATCGCCGTCGGCGCTCACGACGAGGCTCAGGTGTTCGGTGAACAGCGCTGTGGCCGCGATGCCCGTCTGTTGCGCCCCCTCGAAGGCGATCCCGAGGTCGAGTTCGTCCGCGAGCAGACTCGCCTCGATGTGATCCTGCGTCATCTCCCTTACGTCGACCGTGATTGCGGGGTGGCGGCTGCGGAGCGTGTCCACGAGCGGGCCGATGAGGTAGACCGTGAACGTGGGCGTCATGGCGAGCCGGAGGTGGCCCCGCGAGAGGTCCGCGACGTCGAGCACGGCGCGGTCGGCGGCCGCCAGGTCCCTCAGCACGCGCTTCGCGTAGTACACGTAGGCCTCGCCGGCGTCGGTGGGGCGTACCGTGCGGCCACTGCGGTCCAGGAGCTGGACGCCGACGACGCGCTCCATCTGTTTGATCTGCTGCGACAGCGTCGGCTGGGAGATACGCAGCTCCTCGGCCGCACGGGTGAAGTTGCCGTGCTCGGCCACCGCGATCAGATAGCGGAGATGACGAAGTTCGGGGCCCATGACCCGACTATAGGCCGAATCATAGATGTCATCGATAGGAGTCATGGTCATTGCGTCTTGGACGCTATAGCAGCTGGTCATGCATGGTGGATCTCGTCAGCCCGACGGGCCGGCAGTCATCGAAGGGAGTGACCCATGCATGACCTCTCGGACGGTCTCGCGCGCTTTCGCCGCGACGTCTTTCCCGCGAAGGCGGGGCTCTTCGCCCACCTGGCCACGACCCACCGCCCGACGACGCTCTTCATCGGCTGCTCGGACGCCCGCGTGGTCCCCGAACTGATCACACAGAGCGAACCCGGCGAGCTGTTCGTCGTCCGCACCGCGGGCAACCTGGTCCCGGCCTACTCCTCGGACCCCGACGGCGTCGCGGCGAGCATCGAGTACGCCGTCGCCGTGCTGCACGTGAGCGACGTCGTCGTGTGCGGTCACTCGGCCTGCGGGGCGATGACCGCGCTGGCCGAGGGGCACGACCTCGGCGCCGCGCCGGTCGTCTCCGGCTGGCTGCGGCACGCGGACGCCGCGCGGGCCCGGGTCGCCGCGGCCCCGGAAGCGTCGGGTCCCGGCAGGGTCGCCGCCCTGGTGCGGGCGAACGTGTCCGCGCAACTGCGGAACCTGGCCACCCACCCCTCCGTGGCCCGAGCTCTGGCCGAAGGGACGCTCACCCTGCACGGCTGGGTGTTCGACATCGCCACCGGAGCAGTCGATCCGGTCGACGCCGCCGCGATCGCGGCCTGACCGCACCGACCGGAACCAAGAAACGCCCAACCCTTCCGAAAGAGGAACTCCCCATGGCACACGCCCAGTTCGACCCCACCGCCCGCGAGACCCTCGCCGTCGCCGCCGTCGACGCCAAGACCCGCAAGGACCTGACCTGGCAGCAGATCGCCGACGTCGCCGGACTGTCGCCGGCCTTCGTCACCGCGGCCGTCCTCGGCCAGCACGCCCTTCCGCAGCCGTCCGCCGAGGCCGTCGCGGAACTCCTCGGTCTCGACGAGGACGCGGCCCTGCTGCTGCAGACCATCCCGACGCGCGGTTCGATCCCCGGCGGCATTCCGACCGACCCGACCATCTACCGCTTCTACGAGATGCTCCAGGTCTACGGCACCACCCTCAAGGCCCTCGTCCACGAGCAGTTCGGCGACGGGATCATCAGCGCGATCAACTTCAAGCTCGACGTGAAGAAGGTCGCCGACCCCGAGGGCGGCGAGCGCGCCGTGATCACCCTCGACGGCAAGTACCTGCCCACAAAGCCTTTCTGATTCTTCGCCAGGACAGACACCACGGCCGGTCACAAACCGGAGCCGGTCACGCAATTCCCCGGAGGACCTCCATGGACTTCGCCCAGCGCACCATCGACCTCGCCCGCCAGAACGTCGAAGAGGGCGGACGCCCCTTCGCCACCGTCATCGTCAAGGACGGCGAGATCCTCGCCGAGAGCCCCAACAGGGTCGCCCAGACCTCCGACCCCACCGCGCACGCGGAGATCCTCGCCATCCGCGACGCCTGCCGCAAGCTCGGCACCGAGCACCTGGTCGGCGCCACCATCTACGTACTCGCCCACCCCTGCCCGATGTGCCTGGGTTCGCTGTACTACTGCTCCCCCGACGAGGTCGTCTTCCTCACCACCCGCGACGCGTACGAGCCGCACTACGTCGACGACCGCAGGTACTTCGAACTCGACTCCTTCTACGGCGAGTTCGCCAAGGACTACACCGAGCGTCGCCTGCCCATGCGCCACGAGCCGCGGGACAGCGCCGTCGACGTGTACCGGCTGTGGCAGGAGCGCAACGGCGGCAGCCGCCGGGTGCCCGGGGTGCCGACGGCCTGAGGCGTTCTCGCGCCGGCTCAGCCCAGGATGCCGCTGCCGGGCTGCTCAGGGATCGCCACCCCCGTGAGCCCCCGTGGCACAGTCGCCGTCGGCAGGCCGCTACGGCTCCCCCGGTCGATGTCGGTGATCAGGTCCCGCAGCGCGGCGCAGCCGTGCGGTGCCGGCAGCCGGCCGTCCAGGGCGGCGAGCGCGCGGTGCGCACGCAGGCGGGCCCTGCCGGTGCGGCCGTCACTGTGGTCGACGAACGCCTGGGCGTACCGGGCGACGAGACAGGCCCAGGCGTCACCGCGCATGCCGGGCTGGCTCAGGGCGCGGCGGGCGCTCCGCCGCGCCGCCCGCGGCGACTGCTCCGCCTGTGCCACGGCGAGAGCGGCCAGGCTCACCGCGGGCGGCAGACCGCCGGACACGTGGGGCGGGATCATGCTCGCCGCCTCCTGGAACTGCTCGGTGGCCCGTTCGAGGTCACCCTCGTGGAGCGCCAGCATGCCCTGGACGTGCGCGATCCGCCCAACGGTCGCGTCGTCCCCGGTCAGGACCGCGGCCGGCCACGCGTGCTGAAGCAGCTCACTGGCCCCGTACGGGTCGCCGTACGCCGTGAGCCAGGCCGCGAGGCACAGGGCGCGCGCGGTCAGGAGGGTGTCCGAGCGGCACATCGGAAGCAGCCGCAGCAGATGGCGGCGCCCTTCGTCGGCGGCGTCGTAGACCGCCCACCAGAACCACAGGTTCAGTACGGACTCCAGGGCCGCCGCCGCGAGTTCGGGCTGGCGGGGCGCGTACTCCAGCATCGCCCTGAGCCCCTCGGCCTCGTCCAGGACGAGCCGTACGGCCTGCGGCTGACTGCCGAGGCTCCACAGGTTCTCGGCGAGGGCGGCCACCCGGTGGAAGTGGATCGCGCGGCGTTCGGCGGCGACCTCGAACTCCTTTGCCTCACGCAGCCGTTCGCCGCCGAAGTCGTGGGCGGCGGGGGCCATGCGGTAGCGGGGTTCGCGGATGCCGCCGGGGTCGCGTACCGGAGTCAGGACGCCGACCGCGGCGAGGCGGGTCAGGCATGCGGGCACCCGGGCCGGGGCGAGGCCGCCGCCGGCGCAGACGAACGCCGCCGTCGACTCGTCGAAGTCCCCGGCCAGGATGCTGGCCCGTGCCCACACGATCCGCTCGTCGCGGTCGCACAGCACGTAGACCGCGGCGACGGCGTCCCGCAGCGAGCGGTGCCGGGGAGCGGCCATGTCCGGTGCGCTCAGCCAGCACTGGTGTTCCTTGAGCCGTTCCGCGACTTCCCCCACGCTGCTTCTGGCGGCCTGCTCCGCGGCCAGCTCGACCGCGAGCGGAAGCCCGCCCACGTACCGGCAGATGTCCGCCACCGAGCCCAGTTCCGATTCGTCGGCGTCGAAGGCGCCCGCCTGCTCCAGAGACCGGTCCAGGAACCGGTCGAAGAACAGCGCCGCGGCAGGCGCGGTCCCGCGCCCGTCCGCGGGCTCGGAGCTGAGCGGCGCCAGGCGCAGCACGGCCTCGCCGCCCAGGCCGAGGGGCCGGCGCGCGGTCACCAGGACGCGCAGCGACGGCACGAACTCCATCAGCGTCTGCACCATCCCCACGCACTCGGCCTGGACCGGATCGACGTCGTCGAGGAAGAGCAGCACGTCGGCGGCGCGCAACTGGTCGGCGATGGCGCCGACACCGGCCGCTCCGCGCCTCCCGTGGATCCCGGCCGCCGCCTCCATGACGGCGGCGGCAAGCGAGGCGGGCGTGCCCGGCCCGGCACCGGACCCGGCGTCCTGCCCGCCCTCCGACCAGCGGACGACCATGACGCGCGGCCCGGCCCCCTGCGCGCCGACGCCCACGACCGCACCCGCTGTGAGCCGCCCCTCGCTCACGCCGAGCACGCGCTCCCCCGGCCTCGCGCCCAGCGCCACGACATCCGCGACCGCCTCCGCTGCGAGCCGGCTCTTGCCCACGCCGACCTCGCCGGCCACCGTCACCAGTCGATGGTTCTCCAGGAGCGTGCGCAGGTCCTGCGACTCCCGCTCCCGGCCGACCAGCGGACCGGGCACGTGGCCGCGGTCCTCCGCCGACGGCGTTCTGTCGCCGCCCCTGCGTGTCCACACGTCCGCCATGCTCCGCACATTCCTGCCCCTCGTCCGTCGACCGCCGCCGTCGTCCGCAGCCCGCGCCCAGTCTGTGCAGAACCGTCACTGCACTTGCGCCACGGCAACCCCAACGCCTGAGCGGCCCCAGGGTGTCGTCGCCGGGCGACGGTCCACCCTTCGCGCGGAACAGTCGAACGCGCGCCCGACTCCACGGTGGGGCGCAGGCCACTCGAAGTGAGCAGTTTTGGAGAAGCGCCGGTCCTGAGCCCCGCCTAGCCTGAACTCCGTGGACAGCGCCCCTCACGGCAGCTCTCCCGCCGCCTCGCACCGGACGACGGCGACCACACCCACGACCTTCAGGAGTCATCATGACCAGCTCTTCCACCCAGGGGATCAAGACCGTGCTGCACCCCGTCTCCGACCTGGCGAAGGCCAAGGCGGTGTACGTCGCCCTGCTCGGCGCGGAGCCGACGGCCGACGCTCCCTACTACGTCGGCTTCGACGTCGCGGGCCAGCACATCGGGCTCGTTCCCGGTGGCGGTGGCATGACCTCGCCGGTGACCTACTGGCACGTACCCGACATCGAGGCGAAGCTCGCCGAGGTCACGGCCGCGGGTGCCGTGGTGAAGGAGGCCGCGCACGACGTCGGCGGCGGCCGCCTCGTCGCCACCTTCACCGACGCCGACGGCAACGTCCTCGGACTGCTCCAGGACAGCTGACGGACGGCCCGGCCTACCGGGTCCCGGCCAGTGGACGAACAGCATCAGGCGGACGGCTCGAAACTGGTTAGATCGAGCCGGGCGACGCCGACGGGGCCCGCGAGGGCGGTCCCGCGCAACAGATGGAGACACGATGAGCATGGCCAAGGGAACGCAGGCGCAGTCACCTGCGCTGCACGCTGCCGACAGCCACGATCTGATCCGCGTGCACGGTGCGCGCGTGAACAACCTCAAGGACGTCAGCGTCGAGCTCCCGAAGCGCCGGCTGACGGTGTTCACCGGTGTCTCCGGTTCGGGCAAGAGTTCGCTGGTCTTCGGCACGATCGCCGCGGAGTCGCAGCGGATGATCAACGAGACGTACAGCACGTTCGTCCAGGGCTTCATGCCGACGCTGGCCAGGCCCGAGGTCGACGTGCTCGACGGTCTGACGACGGCGATCATCGTCGGCCAGGAGCGGATGGGCGGCGACGCCCGCTCCACGGTCGGCACGGCCACCGACGCCAACGCGATGCTGCGCATCCTCTTCAGCCGGCTCGGCAAGCCGCACATCGGCTCGGCCAAGGCGTTCTCCTTCAACGTCGCCTCGATCAGCGGCGCGGGTGCGGTCACCGTCGAGCGCGGCGGCGAGAAGGTGAAGGAGCGACGCAGCTTCAGCATCGTCGGCGGCATGTGTCCGCGCTGCGAGGGCCGGGGTTCGGTCACGGACTTCGACCTGACGGCGCTGTACGACGACAGCAAGTCGCTCAGCGAGGGCGCGCTCACCGTCCCCGGCTACAGCGTCGACGGCTGGTACGGCCGGATCTTCCGCGGCTGCGGCTTCTTCGACCCGGACAAGCCGATCCGCAAGTTCACCAAGAAGGAACTGCACGACCTGCTCCACAAGGCGCCGACCAAGATCAAGGTCGACGGCGTCAACCTGACGTACGAGGGTCTGATCCCGAAGATCCAGAAGTCGATGCTGTCCAAGGACATCGACTCGCTTCAGCCGCACATCCGCGCCTTCGTGGAGCGGGCGATGACGTTCACGTCCTGCCCCGACTGCGGCGGCACGCGGCTGAGCGAGGCGGCCCGGTCGTCGAAGATTAAGAAGATCAGCATCGCCGACGCCTGCTCGATGCAGATCAGCGACCTCGCCGAGTGGGTGCGGGGCCTGAACGAGCCGTCGGTGGCCCCGCTTCTGAAGGCGCTCGGGGACACCCTCGACTCGTTCGTGGAGATCGGGCTCGGCTACCTCGGCCTCGACCGCCCGGCGGGCACGCTCTCGGGCGGTGAGGCGCAGCGCGTCAAGATGATCCGCCACCTCGGGTCGTCCCTGACCGATGTCACGTACGTCTTCGACGAGCCGACGATCGGGCTGCACCCGCACGACATCCAGCGGATGAACGACCTGCTGCTGCGGCTGCGGGACAAGGGCAACACGGTGCTGGTCGTCGAGCACAAGCCGGAGGCGATCGCGATCGCCGACCACGTCGTCGACCTCGGCCCGCGAGCGGGCACCGAGGGCGGCGAGGTGGTGTTCGAAGGCACGGTCGAGGGGTTGCGGAAGAGTGACACGCTCACCGGGCAGCACCTGGACGACCGCGCGACGCTGAAGCCCGCGGTCCGGACGCCGACGGGGAAGTTGGGGGTGCGCGGCGCGGGCACCAACAACCTTCAGGACGTCGACGTCGACATCCCGCTCGGCGTACTGACCGTCGTCACGGGCGTCGCGGGTTCGGGCAAGAGCTCACTGATCCACGGCTCGGTGTCCGGGCAGGAAGGCGTGGTCACGGTCGACCAGGCCGCGATCCGCGGCTCGCGGCGCAGCAATCCGGCGACGTACACCGGGCTGCTCGACCCGATCCGCAAGGCGTTCGCCAAGGCCAACGGTGTGAAGCCGGCGCTGTTCAGCGCGAACTCCGAGGGCGCCTGCCCCACCTGCAACGGCGCGGGCGTCATCTACACCGACCTGGCGATGATGGCCGGTGTGGCCTCCACCTGCGACGAGTGCGAGGGGAAGCGGTTCCAGGCCTCGGTCCTCGACTACCACTTCGGCGGGCGCGACATCAGCGAGGTGCTCGCGATGTCGGTGGCCGAGGCCGAGGAGTTCTTCGGCGCCGGGGAGTCACGCACGCCGGCCGCGCAGAAGATCCTTCAGCGGATGGCCGACGTCGGACTCGGCTACCTCACGCTGGGACAGCCGCTCACCACGCTGTCCGGCGGCGAGCGGCAGCGGCTCAAGCTGGCGACGCACATGGCCGAGAAGGGCGGGGTCTACGTCCTCGACGAGCCGACGACCGGCCTCCACCTCGCCGACGTCGAGCAGCTGCTCGGCCTGCTCGACCGGCTCGTCGACTCCGGCAAGTCCGTCATCGTCATCGAGCACCACCAGGCGGTCATGGCCCACGCCGACTGGATCATCGACCTCGGTCCCGGCGCCGGTCACGACGGCGGACGGATCGTCTTCGAGGGCACACCCGCCGAACTCGTCGCGGACCGCTCCACCCTGACCGGTGAGCACCTCGCGGCGTACGTGGGCGGCTGATCGGGAAGCGAGGGCGGACACCCTCCGGGTCGGACGCGAGTCAGTGGCGCGCATGCCACCTGCTCGTGACGAGGTGAGGCTCCCGGCGCACCATCCTGCGGACCGACCGTCACGCGCAGCGACGGCTCGGCAGGGATGCAGGCCTTCTGATGTCCGACCCGGACCGCACGCCCTCGCGGAACAGCCCGCGGCTGACCGACCGCGGGCACATCCCGGTGAACCCCGGCGGACGGGATCCACCGCAGAGCCGTCTCGACGAGCCCACGGATCTCCCGCTCGGAGACCCGGCCGCCGGACAGCAGCCGGTCGAAGACCAGCCCGTCGACGCACGCCGGCAGGGTGAGGGTGCGGTCCTCGGCGTCCGCCACGCCGTGCGCGGCCAGGAAGGCGCGTACGGCGTCGCCTGCCGCGTTCTCGCGCGGGACGAGGATGTCCCGCAGCTCGGGATGGCGCACGCTCTCGACGGCACAGGCATGGCGCGCGAGGGATCGCCGCCGGCCCTCCCCCGTGAGCCGCCGCTCGACGAACTCCGCGATCAGCCCGGCCAGTTGGTCCGCGTCGCGCAGCGGCGTCAGCTCCTTGCCCGCCGCGTGGAGCTCGGCCTGGTCGCGTTCCACGAGCCGCCGGACCAGCGCCGTGAGCAGCGCCTGCCGCGTGCGGCAGTACGCGGAGGTGGTGCCCGCGGGCATGTCGGCCGCTTTGTCCACGGCCCGGTGCGTCAGGCCCCGCACGCCGTCCTCGGCGAGTACGTCGATGGCCGAACGGAGTGGCACGCCGTCCTCAACTCGCCCGCAGGCGTGCGGTATCCGGATCACTGGCGATGCGGCGCCGGTTCGCCGGGTGGCACGACCTGATTCCCGCACTGCTCGACGCGACACGCCCCGCGGCCGTACTGCACCACGACATCAACGAGTTGGTCGCGCCTCTGCCCACGTACGCGGTGGGCCGCGTCGCCCTCCTCGGCGACGCCGCCCACGCCATGACGCCGAACCCCGGCCAAGGTGCCTTTCAGACGCTGGCGGACGCGGCCGTGCTCGCCGCCGCCGTCGCCGGTGAACCCACCGTCGAAGCGGCGCTCGCCCACTACGACGGGGAACGCCGGCCACGCAGCCGGTCCGTCGCCCGCGCCGCCCGTCGGGCGGGCCGGATGGCCAGCAGCTGACGCATCCCCTGGCCATCCCCCTGCGCGACACCGCACTTCGCCTGGCCCCGGCACGTGTGACCGTCCGCGCGATCCTGCGCCATGCGGACTGGACACCCCCTGAGCTGCCGAATTGCCGCGAGCCTCACGGAGCGTAGTCGTCCGCCGCGCGGCTTCGGTGCCGCCGTTCTACGTTGGTCGAGCAAGACCCGTACAAGACAAAGGAGTCGTAATGGCTGACAAGGGCGGCATGGACAAGGTCAAGGGCAAGGCCAAGGAGATGACCGGTAAGGTCACCGGCGATCGCCGCAAGGAGGCCTCGGGCCGCGCCGACCAGGCGAAGGGCGAGGCCAAGAAGGCGATGGGCGATGCCCACGACCGCGCCCGCGGAGTCCACGACTCCATCCAGCGCGACGGCTCTTGACCGAGCCTCGAAGAAGCCCCCGCGCGTGCTGCGCGGGGGCTTCCCCCTGCCGTCACCCGCTGCGGGCCAGCCGGAAGCCGAGGTCGTCGATCGCGAACGTCGGGTGGCTGCGGCGGCGCACGGAGGCCCCGCAGCCCCGCTCCGACTCGGCCCAGCCACCACCGCGGAAGATCCGGTACGAGCCGTAGACCTCCTCGTCGTACAGGTCCCAGCACCACTCCCAGACGTTGCCGAGCATGTCGTGCAGCCCCCACGCGTTGGGGGCCTTTCCGCCGACGTCGTGGACTCCGCCTCCGGAGTTGTCCGCGTACCAGGCGATGTCGTCGATCGCCCCGTACCGGTATCCCTCGGTTCCCGCCTTGCACGCGTACTGCCACTCGGCCTCCGTCGGCAGGCGGTAGCCGTCGGCGTCCCAGTCGCACGACACCCCGCCGCCGTCCGCCTCGCGGGTGTAGGCCGGGGTCAGACCGGAGCGCGCCGAGAGGGCGTTGCAGATGTCGATCGCGTCGAGCCAACTGACGTTCGTCACCGGCGAGGCGCCACTCGTGGCACCGCTCGTGGCGGGAGCGGTGTCGGCGCCGGTGGCGGAGCGGAGGAGGTCCGCCGTGACGGGGTGGCGGCCGATCCGGAAGGGCGCGATGTCCGTCGTCCAGCGAGCGCCGCGCCGGTCGTCCCGTAGGTCGACGGTGCCACCGGCGACGCGCACCATCCCTTCTGCGATGGTGTCGACGGCGGCGTCGGTCGCGGGATGCACCTCGTGAAGCCTCTCCCTCGGGATCATCCGTAGAAGTTGCGCTGCCAGCGGTGCCTTGCCAGCACGGCGAGTTGGTCGGCGGTCAGCGGCCGTCCGTCGCTCAGGGCCGTGTTGCGCTCGACGTTGCGTACGGTGCGCATGCCGGGGATGACGGTGGAGACGGCGGGCGAACTCAGCACGAAGCGCAGCGCGTTCTCGGCGATCTCGTCGGGCGCGATGCCGAGGTCGGCCACGATGGCGGCGACCTTCCGCTCGACCTGCGCCGGCCGGTCGTCGCGGAAGTAGCGTGCGCGGAAGTCGCCTTCGGGGAACGTCGCCCCTGCGGTGACCCGGCCCGTGAGCCCGCCCTCGTCCAGCGCCACGCGGACGATGACGCCGACGCCGTGTTCTTCGCAGGCGGGCAGCAACGCGTCGGCGGGTGCCTGGTCGAAGATGTTGTAGATCACCTGAACGGTGTCGACGGCACCGCTGCGCACGAGGGCGAGCGCGTTGTCCGGCTGGTGGTCGTTGATGGAGACGCCGAACAGGCGGATCTTCCCCTCCTTCTTCAGCTCCTCGACCGTCTGCAGCCAGTCACCCCGGCCCACCCACTCGTCACTCCAGACGTGGAACTGCACCACGTCGAAGTGGTCGAGGCCGCTGACCCGCAGACTGGTCTCCACGCTCTCGCGTATGTGGGCGCCCGGGAACGCCTCGGCGGGGTCGACGCCCTCGGGCGCGGGCCAGATCCTGTTCATCGGCGGCACCTTGGTCGCCACAAGCACCTCGTCGCCTGCCCGTTCGCGCACGACCCGGCCCACGATCCGCTCGCTCTCGCCGTAGCCGCGGGCGGTGTCGATGAAGTTCACCCCGAGGTCGACGGCCCGGTGCAGGGCACGTACGGACTCGTCCTCGGTGGCGCCCACCCACCCGGACGCGCCGATGCCCCAGGCGCCGTAGCCGATCTCGGACACGGACATTCCGCTGCGGCCCAGCTCGCGGTAGCGCACTCTCAACCTCCACGTCGAGTCTCTTCGCCCGGGCCGCGTCGAAGCCTGCGCCCGGAAACGTCCCGACGATCCATACCCTCTTCAGGAGCGCGCGTCCCCCGATATGGACACTTTGCCTAAGCCGGAGAGGTCACCGGTAGACTCGTTGGCTGATTCCTCCGGTGCCGGGGGCGTCGCCAGCCAAGGAAAGAGGGAAGTCTCGACGTGTGGGCCGCACAGCACGAAGCTCCGATCTACAGTCGGCTCATCCAGGAACGAGGCGACATCCCCGCCCAGGTCCGTGCCGCAGCCGAACAGACCCTGCGGGATCTGGAACGGGTGATGCCGGCGCCGCTGCCGCGCGCCATGCCGACGCCGCAGACGCACGCCCCCGCGCTGAACAGCGGCGGGCAAGGCTCGCTCTAGCGCACACGGAAGCCGGCGGCACCGGGAAGTCTTCCCGAGCCGCCGGCTTCCGTCGTGTCCGGTCCGCGATCAGCTCCTCGCGGCCAAGCCCTTGAGCGCGATGTTGAGTTCGAGGACGTTGACGCGAGGCTCACCCATGAAGCCGACGATACGGCCTTCGGTGTGCTCGTCCACCAGCTTCTGCACCTGGGCGACCGAGAGGTGGTTCTTCTCCGCGATGCGGTGGACCTGGAGGTCCGCGTAGGCCGGGGAGATGTCCGGGTCGAGGCCGGAGCCGGAGGAGGTGACGGCGTCGGCCGGCACATCCGACTTCTTGACCTTGTACGTGGCCGTGGAGTTGTCCTTGATGACGGCCTTCTGCGCGGCCTCCACCTGGCCGATGAGGTCCTTGTTGTCGCCGGCCAGGTTGGTGGCGCCGGAAAGGATCAGCTTGTACTGCGTGTTGACGCTGTTGGTACCCAGACCGTTGGAGGGGCGCGGCTGGAACCACTTGAGGTCGGGTTCCGCGGTCTCCTGGCCCTTCTTCAGCGGCAGGTCGTAGCGCTGGCCGATGAGGGACGAGCCGACGACCTTGCCCTCGGACTTGATCTCGGAGCCGTTCGCCTTGTTGTGGAAGAGGGCCTGGGCTACCCCGGTGACGGCGAGCGGGTAGATGACGCCGCACACGACGGTCAGCACGAGCAGGGCCCGCAGGCCGGCCCACAGCAACCGGCCGGTGTTCTTAACCGAGTTGTTCATGGTGATCAGCCGATCCCGGGGATGAGAGAGATGAGGAGGTCGATGAGCTTGATGCCGATGAACGGCGCGATCAGACCGCCGAGCCCGTAGATCCCCAGGTTGCGCCGCAGCAGCTTGTCGGCGCTCACCGGCCGGTACCGGACGCCCTTCAGAGCGAGGGGCACGAGCGCGATGATGACGAGCGCGTTGAAGACGACCGCGGACAGGATCGCGGAGTCGGGCGAGGACAGGTGCATGATGTTGAGCTTGTCCAGGCCCGGGTAGACCGCCGCGAACAGCGCCGGGATGATCGCGAAGTACTTGGCGACGTCGTTGGCGATGGAGAACGTCGTCAACGCGCCCCGGGTGATGAGGAGTTGCTTGCCGATCTCGACGATCTCGATGAGCTTGGTCGGGTTGGAGTCGAGGTCGACCATGTTGCCGGCCTCTTTCGCGGCCGACGTGCCCGTGTTCATGGCCACGCCGACATCGGCCTGCGCGAGCGCGGGGGCGTCGTTCGTGCCGTCGCCGGTCATCGCGACGAGCTTGCCGCCCGCCTGCTCCCGCTTGATGAGGGCCATCTTGTCCTCGGGAGTGGCCTCCGCGAGGAAGTCGTCCACACCCGCTTCGTCCGCGATCGCCTTCGCCGTCAGCGGGTTGTCACCCGTGATCATGACGGTCTTGATACCCATACGCCGCAGCTCGTCGAACCGCTCCCGCATACCGTCCTTGACGACGTCCTTCAGATGGATCACACCGAGGACGCGCGCGCCGTCGGCGTCGTCCACGGCCACCAGCAGCGGCGTGCCACCCGCTTCGGAGATCCGGTTGGCCAGCCTGTCGGCGTCATCCGAGACGGTGCCGCCCTGTTCCTTCACCCAGGTGATGACCGAACCGGCCGCACCCTTACGGATCTTGCGGCCGTCCACGTCGACACCCGACATGCGGGTCTGGGCGGTGAAGGCGATCCAATCGGCGCCGGCCAGCTCACCCTGGTGACGTTCGCGCAGCCCGTACTTCTCCTTCGCCAGCACCACGATGGAGCGGCCCTCGGGGGTCTCGTCGGCCAGCGAGGACAACTGCGCCGCGTCCGCGACATCGGCCTCTCTGGCACCGCTCACCGGCACGAACTCGGAGGCCTGACGGTTGCCGAGCGTGATGGTGCCCGTCTTGTCGAGCAGCAGGGTGGAGACGTCGCCGGCGGCTTCGACCGCCCGGCCGGACATGGCGAGGACGTTGCGCTGGACCAGACGGTCCATGCCCGCGATGCCGATCGCGGAGAGCAGCGCGCCGATCGTCGTCGGGATGAGGCAGACGAGCAGGGCCACCAGCACGACCATACTGAGGTGCTTGCCCGCGTAGTCCGCGAACGGCGGCAAGGTCACCACGGCCAGCAGGAACACGATCGTCAGGGACGCGAGCAGGATGTTGAGCGCGATCTCGTTCGGGGTCTTCTGGCGGGCCGCGCCCTCGACCAGAGCGATCATCCGGTCGATGAACGTCTCGCCGGGCTTCGTCGTGATCTTGATGACGATGCGGTCGGAGAGGACCTTCGTACCGCCCGTGACCGCGGACCGGTCACCCCCCGACTCCCGGATCACGGGAGCCGATTCACCGGTGATGGCCGACTCGTCGACACTCGCGACGCCCTCGACGACGTCACCGTCGCCGGGGATGATGTCACCCGCCTCGCACACCACCAGGTCACCGATGCGCAGCTCGGTGCCCGGCACCTGCTCCTCGCCGGTGCCGTCCTTCGACAGCCGGCGCGCGACGGTGTCGGTCTTGGCCTTGCGCAGCGTGTCCGCCTGCGCCTTGCCGCGGCCCTCGGCCACGGCCTCCGCCAGGTTCGCGAAGATCACGGTGAGCCAGAGCCAGGCACTGATCGTCCAGCCGAACCAGTCGGACGGGTCCTTGAAGGAGAACACCGTCGTCAGGACCGAACCGACGAGCACCACGAACATCACGGGCGACTTGACCATGACCCGCGGATCGAGCTTGCGGCAGGCATCCGGCAGCGACTTCAACAGCTGCTTCGGGTCGAAGACACCCGCGCCGACACGTCCTTCGTCCTTGTGCCCGGTCGGTACGTCGCTGTGCGGCGCCCGGGGCGGAGTGGCTGTGGACATCGAGTCCTGTGACCTCTTCGAGTCGTACTTGCTGGTTCCGGTGGTCATGACGCCAGTCCTTCCGCGAGCGGGCCGAGGGCCAGGGCGGGGAAGTACGTCAGACCGGCGATGATCAGGATCGTGCCGACGAGGAGCCCGGTGAACAGCGGCTTCTCGGTGCGCAGGGTGCCGGCCGTGGCGGGGACGGGCCGCTGCTCTGCGAGCGAGCCGGCCAGGGCGAGGACGAACACCATCGGCAGGAACCGGCCCAGCAGCATCGCGAGCCCGATCGTGGTGTTGAACCACTGCGTGTCCGCGCTCAGACCCGCGAACGCCGAACCGTTGTTGTTCGCACCCGACGTATACGCGTAAAGAATCTCCGAGAACCCGTGCGCCCCGGAGTTGAGCATCGAGTTCGGCGGCGTGGGAAGCGCCATCGCCAGCGCCGTGAACACCAGAACCAGCGCGGGGGTGATGAGGATGTAGCACGCCGCGAACTTGATCTCACGCGTGCCGATCTTCTTGCCCAGATACTCCGGTGTACGCCCGACCATCAGACCCGCGATGAACACCGCGATGATCGCCATGATCAGCATCCCGTAAAGCCCGGAACCGGTACCACCAGGCGCGATCTCACCCAGCTGCATACCCAGCATCGTGATACCCCCGCCGAACCCGGTGAACGAGGAGTGGAACGAGTCCACCGCACCCGTCGAGGTGAGGGTCGTGGCCACCGCGAAGATCGACGAACCGCCGACCCCGAACCGGTTCTCCTTGCCCTCCATCGCCCCGCCCGCGATATCGAACGCCGGACCACCGTGGTGGAACTCCGTCCACATCATCAACGCCGTGAACCCGATCCAGATCGCGGCCATCGTCGCGAGGATCGCGTAACCCTGCTTCAGGGAACCGACCATGCGGCCGAACGTGCGCGTCAACGCGAACGGGATGACCAGGATCAGGAAGACCTCGAAGAGGTTCGTGAAACCGTTCGGGTTCTCGAAGGGGTGGGCACTGTTGGCGTTGAAGTAGCCACCACCGTTGGTGCCCAGCTCCTTGATGGCCTCCTGCGAGGCGACCGCGCCACCGTTCCACTGCTGCGAGCCGCCCATGAACTGGCCGACCTCGTGGATCCCGGAGAAGTTCTGGATCGCGCCGCACGCCACCAGGACGAGTGCGCCGATCACCGCGATCGGGATCAGGATACGGACCGTGCCGCGCACCAGGTCCGACCAGAAGTTGCCGAGCTCACCAGTACGGGAACGAGCGAAACCCCGCACCAGCGCCACCGCCACCGCGATACCGACCGCCGCGGAGACGAAGTTCTGCACCGCCAGACCCGCCGTCTGCACGACGTGGCCCATGGCCTGCTCGCCGTAATACGACTGCCAGTTGGTGTTCGCCACGAACGAAGCAGCCGTGTTGAACGCCTGATCCGGGTCGATGGACTTGAAGCCCAGCGAACCCGGCAGACTGCCCTGGACACGCTGCAACAAGTACAGGAAGAGAACACTCACCGCGGAGAAGGCAAGCACACTCCGCAAATAGGCGGGCCAGCGCATCTCCGCGTTCGGATTGGCGCCGATGCCCTTGTAGATCCACTTCTCCACACGCAGGTGCTTGTCGGAGGAGTAGACCCGGGCCATGTAATCACCCAGAGGACGGTAGGCCAGGCCGAGCGCCGCTATCAGGGCGAGGAGCTGGAGCACACCAGCGAGTACGGGGCTCATATCGGTACTCAGAACCTCTCCGGGTAGATGAGGGCGAGGACCAGATAGCCAAGGAGGGCGACGGCCACGATCAGGCCGACGACGGTTTCGGCAGTCACAGCTTTGCGACCCCCTTGGCGATGAGAGCCACCAGCGCGAAAACCGCGATCGTGGTGACGACGAAGGCCACGTCGGCCATCGTGAGCTCCTGAATGAGGTTCGGAATTGAACGGACGCTTAGAGGAAACCTCCGTTCAGGACCGGAACGGCCCCCCTTGACGCCTCTCATACGGCGGGGTGCGCGGCCTTGACGCATCCCATACGCCTCTTCGCGCCAGGGTGACGTGGGCCACCCTGGCGTGCCCGTGTTCCCGCAGATCAGGAGACCGTGGACTACCTCGCCGAGGCGCCCCCGAGCTTGCGCCAGTCCGGGGCCAGGACCGACCAGACCTCCTCGTCGTGGCGGACGCCCCGGTACAGGTAGCTCTCCCGCAGCACCGCGTCGCGGGTCATGCCGAGGCGCCGGGCCACATTGAGGCTGGCGGTGTTGTCGGCCCCCGCCACCCAGTCGACGCGGTGCATGCCGCGCACGTCGAAGGCCCAGTCGAGCAGGACACGGATCGCGCGCGTGACGATGCCCCGGCCGACCATCGTCGCCTCCAGCCAGCAGCCGACCTCACAGTTCCCGGCCGCGGTGTCGAAGAGCCGGAACATCACCCCGCCGACGAGCGTGCCGTCGGCCCAGATGCCGTAGAGGCGACCGGCGTCGGCAGCCGTCTTGTCCGCGTAGCGCTGGAGGAACGCCGTGGCGGACACCAAGTCCGTCACGTGGTCCGGGAGTTCGACGAACCGGCCGATGTGCTCGCGACCCCGGTTCATGTGGGCGAGGAACTCCTCGGCGTTCCACGGCTCCAGGGGCCGCAGCTCGACGCCGTCGTCACCCAGCGGTATCGCGAACATCCTGCTCCTTCGGTACGGGTTGCTGCCGCGCCGCAGCCTAGGCCGAAACCGTGCCACCACGGCGGCCATTTTTGGTCTAGACCTTGACAGGTCCAGACCAGGTTCGCTTGAGTGACCGGCACCCCCCCATGGCGGCGCCGAGCTCCCCAACTCGCGCCGCGCGAAGGAGCGTTGGCATGATCAAACGCGTCACGAGTCTTGTCGCCACCCTGGCCGCGGTCGGTGCCGTGGTCGTCATCGGCCCGGCCACCACGGCATCGGCGGCCGAGTGCGCCGCCCCCTGGAACTCCTCGTCCGTCTACACGGGCGGCGGGTCCGCCTCGTACAACGGGCACAACTGGAACGCCAAGTGGTGGACCCAGAACGAGACCCCGGGCACCTCCGACGTCTGGGCTGACCAGGGCGCCTGCGGCGGTGGCGAGACGAACCCGGGTGACCCTTCGCCGTCCGGCTTCGTCGTCAGCGAGGCCCAGTTCAACCAGATGTTCCCGAACCGGAATCCGTTCTACACCTACAGCGGACTGACCGCCGCGCTCAGCGCCTACCCCGGCTTCGCCAACACCGGCAGCGACACGGTCAAGCGCCAGGAGGCCGCGGCGTTCCTGGCCAATGTCAGCCATGAGACCGGCGGCCTGGTGTACATCGTCGAGCAGAACACCGCCAACTACCCCCACTACTGCGACAGCAGCCAGTCCTACGGCTGCCCGGCGGGCACCGCCGCGTACTACGGCCGCGGACCGATCCAGCTCAGCTGGAACTTCAACTACAAGGCCGCGGGCGACGCACTCGGCATCGACCTCCTCCACAACCCGTACCTCGTGGAGCAGGACGCGGCCGTGGCCTGGAAGACGGGCCTTTGGTACTGGAACACGCAGAGCGGACCCGGCACCATGACGCCGCACAACGCCATGGTGAACGGCGCCGGCTTCGGCGAGACGATCCGCTCCATCAACGGCAGCCTGGAGTGCAACGGCGGCAACCCCGGCCAGGTCCAGAGCCGCATCGACCGGTACAAGGCGTTCGTCCAGATCCTGGGCACCACACCGGGCGACAACCTGAGCTGCTGACACGCCACCACATGTGACGTGGCCTGCCGCCGCCGGGCGGACCTTGAACTCACCAGGTCCGCCCGGCGGTCTCGTCATGGGGCGCGGGGCGCACCAGGTGAACTCGCCAAGTGACCGGTCCAGCAGTGGAGTCGGGCTAGTCGGACTCGCCGTTGAGCAGCTTGTCGACGGCCCTTCGGAGCCGAGCGCGCCGGGCCTCGGGAGTGAGGGCCTGGAGCAGCGGCGGGATCGTCTGGTAGCGCCCCGACCTGTCGAGTGCGTCGAACGCCTTCCTGGCCTCGGGTTCCGCGTCGAGCGCCGTAGCGAGGTCGGGTGGCACCGTCGCCGTCTTCTGCGACTCGTACGCCGCGACCCACCGCCCGTCCTCCTGCGCCCTGCGCACCTCGGCGAGACCGGGCTCGCGCATCCGTCCGGCGGCGGTCAGCATGGCGACCTTGTCGACGTTCACCCGGGACCACAGGCTCCTGGCCCGGCGCGGCACATAGAGCTGGAGGTAGTACCGCTCGTCGAGGGAGCGCCGCCGGCCGGAGATCCAGCCCCAGCACAGCCCGATGTCCACCAGTTCGCCGTCGGTGACGGACGGGATGCCGGACCTCTTCTTGGCGACCTTGACCCACACACCTGCCTGCCGCGTGTGGTGCTCGCCGAGCCAGCTCTCGAACGCCTCGGCATCCGGAAAGGCGATGATCTCGACTCCGTCGGCCTCGTACACCCCGCCCGTCCCGTCCATGGGGCGCAGCGTACCGTCGCCGCGACGGCCATCGGTCCGAAATGTACAATTTAATGGCGTTCAACGTGTGGGTGGTCCCGTTCGCGAGGTGACGCCATGGAGTCGTGTCTGTCGAGACATCGCAAGGCCGCGCTGCTCCCGGTGAGCGCAGCCGTCGCCTGCGTGACCGCTCTGGCGGGAGTTCCCGCGTTCGCGGACGACGGGGGCGACGCGTCGAAGCTGAGCGCGCAGCAGCTCGCCGACGACGCGGAGAAGGAACTGCTGGACGCGAAGTCCCTCCATATACTCCTGACGAACCACTCCACGGGCCCCGCCGACGCCCGGTCCCCCGCGGTCCTCGATCTCGCCCTGGACCAGGACGGCAACTGCGCCGGATCACTGACCATGGGCACGGGCGGCGCCAAGGGCGGCAGCGTCGAATTCATCAAACGCGGCGGCGAGTTGTGGATGAAACCCGACACCACGTTCTGGAAGTCCCAGGTCACCGGCGGCGCGGGCGAGCTCGCGGCCCAGCTCTTCAACGGGCGCTACGTGCACGGCAACGCGAACGACGGACTGCTCAAGAGCCTGGGTGACACATGTGACCTGAACGCGTTCCAGGCCCAGGTGAACGGCGGCTCCTCCAGTGCGCCCCCGGAGAAGCTGACCAAGGGCAAGGAGACCAAGGTGGACGGCACGGACGTCGTGCCGGTGAGCGGCAGGAACGACGGCAGTGAAGTCGTCCTGTTCATCACCGCGAAGGATCCGCACCGTCTCGTGCGTGCCACCGAGAAGATGGGCGATCTGAGCGCGACGATGAAACTCACGGACTACAACCGGCCGGTGCCGAGCGCGACTCCGTCTAAGGACGAGTCCGTCGACGTGTCCGAGCTCCAGAACCTCTCCCCGAAGGCCACCCCACCGCAGGCTGCGGCGCCGGACCGGGCTGTGTGGTGAACCGGCCGATCGGGGAGAAGAGTTGAGAAGTTGAGCTGCCCGGCCTGGTGGCGGACGTCAGTGACCGCGCGCGGGCGGTCAGTCGCCGGCTCCGCCGAATCGGTCGTGGTCGGCCAGGACTTCGTCGATCACACGATGGTTGGACGCGGCGCGTTCCGGGTCGGCGTCGAGGGACTGCGACATGACGAGCAGGGACTTCCACAAGGACCAGCCGCGGGCTCGGGCCCAGGTGCCGGCGTCCTGGGCGACGGTGCGCCGGAATGCCTCACGGCTGTCTCCGGAGAACATGCCCCAGGCGATCACCAGGTCACAGGCGGGGTCGCCGACGCCCGACGTACCGAAGTCGATGACGGCCGTGAGTGCGCCGTCGGCGACGAGCAGGTTGCCCGTGGCGATGTCTCCGTGGAACCACACCGGCGCCCCCTGCCACGGCGCCGCGAGCGCGGCCTCCCACACGGCGGCCGCCCGGCGCGTGTCGACATGGCCCTCCAGCGCCGTGAGACAGCGGCGGGTCTCGTCGTCGTAGTGAGTGAGCGACGCACCCCGGTACCAGCTGTGCTTCCCGGCCGACGGTCCCCCGGTGGGGTCGCAGCGTTGCAACGCGAGGACGAACTCGGCCACCGAGACCGCGAACTGCGCCATGTCGTCGATGCGGCCGCTCTCCGCCGTCTCTCCGTGCAGCCAGCCGCGCACGGACCACGGGAAGGGGTATCCCTCGCCGAGCTCGCCCTGGGCCAGGACGGGCGGGACGGCCACGGGCAGTGACGGCGCGAGCCGCGGCAGCCACTCGTTCTCCTTGGCGACCGCGGGAACGTAGCCCTCTCCGGTGGGCAGACGGGCTGTCATCGCGTCACCCAGGCGGTACGTCCGGTTGTCCCATCCGTCGACCTCCACCGGTGTCACAGGGAGGCCGCTCCACTGGGGGAACTGGGCGGCGATCAACCGCTCCACGAGTGCGGCGGTGATTCCGGCACGGCCGTCGGAAGGACTCGGAGTCGATGCCATTCAGGGATCATCACGCCCGGAAGCCGTACGGGGCAACGGATTATCCGTGCCCGCGGACGCCGTGGCGACTACGGCCTGCGGCGCGGCTTCCCGCGCTTGGCGCCGCCCTTGGAACCACCCTTGGGACCGCCCTTCGCGGCGCCCTTCGGCCCGGGTTTGGCGCCACCCTTGGCGCCGCCGCCGCGCGGGTTCTTCCCGGCGGCCGGCTTCTGCCGAGCCGCCCCGCTCTTGTCGGAACGCGCGGCCTTGGGCTGCGGCGGGGTCGCCGTGCGGCCACGTGAGCTGTTGACCGTCCGCCCGCGGACGATGCCGATGAACTCCTCCACCAGATCGGTGGTCTCGTCCTCCGGCCACGACAGCGCGACCTGGGACTCGGGGGCGTCGGTCACCGGCCGGTAGGTGAGGTCCTTGCGGTGGTGCAGGCGGGCGAGCGACTGCGGGACCACCAGCACACCGATCCCGGCGGCCACCAGCTCGACGGCGTCAGCCGTCGTCTCCGGGCGCTCGAACGCGGGCTCACCGGGAAGCTGCTCCCAGACGAGGGTGTCGTCGAGGGGGTGCAGCACGGTCTCGTCGGCCAGATCCTCCAGGGACACCTCGTCGACCGCGGCCACGACGTGGTCCTTGGGGATCACCACGACGGTCGTCTCGGTGTAGAGGGGGATCGCGCTGAGCACGGTCCGGTCCACCGGCAGCCGCACGAGGCCCGCGTCCGCCCCACGGTCCCGCAATACGTCGGATGCCTCGCCGGCGGGCGTCGCGAGGAGGGTCAGCGGAACGCCGGGCAGCCGCTCGTTCCAGATCCGCACCCACTTGGTGGGCGTCACTCCCGGGACATACGCGAGCCGGAACGAAGGGGGTACATCCGAGCCTGTCACTCCGCCAGGTTACCGGTCGTGGTCGGAGGTATCGCACACAGTCGATACCCTGGACACCATGACGTCGCACCAGACCACCCAGACCATGAAGCCCGCGACCGCGGCCAAGAAGCTGGGTGTGTACCTCGAGGCCACTCCCGCCGAGTTCCAGGAGGGTGTCGTCTCGCGCAGCGAGCTCAACGCGCTGCAGGCCGATCCGCCCGCGTGGCTCCAGGAGCTGCGGCGCAACGGCCCGCACCCCCGGCCCGTGGTCGCGTCCAAGCTCGGCATCTCGATCTCGGGTCTCGCCCGTGGCGGGATCACCGAGGCGCTCACCACGGAGCAGATCGAGACCCTGAAGACCGAGAGCCCCGAGTGGCTCCAGCAGGAGCGTGCCACCCAGGCCGCGGTGCGCAAGGAAGCCGTCCGTATCAAGGAGCGGAACGCGCAGCGCGCCGAGCAGTCCGGCGACCAGCGTTCCTGACCGGCCTGCCTGACCACCCCACCTGACCGATCTCTCCGGGCTTCACCTCCGGTCCGTCAGGGCACGAACTCGATCTCGGGGAAGCGCGGGGACGGACCGGACAGGAGACGCCTGTCCCGGTCCCGGCACCACAGGTGAAGGTCGAAGAAGGCGCCCAGACAGGCCCGCTCGGCGGCTACGGCGCGGTCCGCGGTGATCGTGCCGATGGCATCGGTCATGGCGTCGACCACCTCGGGCGGGAGCGGGACCGCCATGTCCAGCTGTTGCATCAGCGGGGACAGGTCCGTGTAGGTCTGGTCCGGACGCGCGCAGGCGCAGGCTCCGGCGCCAGCCACGCAGATGCGACCAGAACTCCTCCCAGGACGGGTCGTTCTCGCGGCCGTGGCTCGCGTTGCTCATCAGAAGGAAGGGCCGGTCGAGGCCCGTGGCGGCGACAGACCCGTTGATGCTCCCGTCCAGGTCGGCGCCCGCCATGACGCGGTGATCCGCCGCCATCACCTCCGCCGCGGTGTCCCCGCCGAGCGAGTGCCCGAACATGCCGGTCCGGCGCAGGCCGAGCGCACCGCACAGGCCGTGGGGCAGCGGGCGGCCCTCGGCATCGGGATTCCTCCCCGCGTTCAGGCCGGCCAGCTCGTCCGGCACGAACCTGGTGTCGTCCTGGCGGACCCGCAGCGCCTTCGCGATGTCCTCGTCGGTCGGCCGGCCCGGCTGCCGGCCCGGTTCGAGGCGCCCTCCCGGGAACTCCACGATGTCGCTCTCGTGCGTGTGGTCGATGGTGACGACCGCGTGGCCGCGACTGGCCAGGTCCTCGACCAGCGCGGCGCCGAGGGCGCGTTGCGCGCGGTAGCCCGGGGAGAAGAGCACGACCGGCAGCCCGTGGCCGTACTCCTCGACGGCGGCGTTCGTGTACGCGTGCGTGAGCGGCAGATCCACGGTGTCCAGGGACGTGTGAAGCTGTTGGCTCACTTTCTGTTTGTACAGCGCCGCCGCCTCTGGCGGGAGCCAGGGGGCGCGTGCGCGGCCGTGCGTGGGGCAGCGGGCCGGATACCAGAGGGTCACCATGAGTTCACGGGGCGACCTGGGCGAGCGGGAGGAGCCCGGCGGCCGGGGCGAGGTCCACGGGTCCCGGCGTGAACGGTCGACGAGGTGCAGCTGTCCGAGATCGTGTTCGGGGCCTGTCGCCGCCGCTCCCTCGATGCCAGTGTCGATGACTGATCCGCCCCACGTTCCACTGCCGGTGAGGGAGCCGCATGAACGATATGACGGGCCGTCCGACGCGCCCGCGCATCGGCCGCAGCCGTCCCCGCGGTGGCCGCCGCGAGTGCGGCCGCTCCCATCACCGTCAGCACCGACCGTGCGTCCAACGCGAGTTGCCGGTGTGGCACAGGTCACCGGAACGCGTACCGGGGTGCGGAGAGGTACCGGATGTGAAGCGCGATGAGAAGGAGTGCGGATGCGTGCACGGATCCGGGCAGGGGACCGCGAGGCGTTCGCCGACCTGTATGAGGAGTACGCGCGGGCGATCTACAACCACGCCCTGCGCCTGACCGGCGACTGGTCGCTCGCCGAGGAGGTCATGTCCGACACGTTCCTGACCGCGTGGGCGACCAGGGAGCGTCTCGACCCCGACGCCGACGCGCCCCTCGGGCCCTGGCTCTACGGCATCGCCACGAACAAGGCCCACAACGCCCGGCGCGGCCTGCGGCGCCGGCTCGTCTTCCTGGCCCGCCAGCCCGCCGCACCCGACGTGGACGACTTCGCGGAGGAGACGGCGGGCCGTATCGACGACGCCCGCCAACTCGCCCGTATCCACAGCTCGTTGGCAGAACTGCGGCGCCCCGAGCGGGAGGTGATCGCCCTGTGTGTCTGGGCCGGGCTGGACTACGCGCAGGCGGCGGACGCATTGGGCGTCCCCGTGGGCACGGTCCGTTCACGGCTGTCCCGGGCGCGCGCCAAACTGCAGCGCCTGAGTCAGCAGGAAGCACCGGAACCGCGCCCCGGTCGCGGAGAGGTATCGAGTGAGGCCGCGTTCGCGGCCCTGCCCCTGCGGGAGGAAACCCGATGAACGCAGCACATCCCTCCGGGAGTGACCGCGAGGAGGCCCAGGAGGTGTCCCGGCTACTGCCCGAGGCGCCCGAATGGGATCTGCCGCGGGGGCGACACCGCCACCACAAGGACATCCTGATGCAGCACATCGACCGCCACCACGAGAGCGTCGCAGCCACCACTCCGCCGCGCGGCCGGGCGGGCGCCGCCACCACCCCGCCGCGGCGGCGTCTCCTGCGCCCCGCGGTGGCCCTCCCCGTCGCGGCCCTGGTGCTCGCGGGCGCGCTGGCCGCCACCCTCACCTTCACCGGCGACGACCACGGAGCGACGCCCGTTGCGCAGGCTCCCGCGTCGGACGGCGGAGCCACCGTCCTGCTGAACCAGATCGCCGACGCGTCCCTCAGGACGGACACCGCACCGGTCAAGGACGGCCAGTACGTGTACGTGCGCAGCACGGTCCGCTCGAACGAGGGCACGTTCGCCGGGCCCGTCGAACTCGGCGCCCCGCACCGGCGCGAGGTCTGGACGGCGCAGACGTCCAAGCCGGTGAAGACCCTCGGCGCCATGAGGGAGACCGGCAAGGGCGTCCCGATGTCCGGTCAGCGCCTCCCCTACGAGTCGACGACCGCACTGGCCCCCGGCCTGGAGCGTCCGACGTACGCCTGGCTGGCCTCGCTGCCCACCGACCCGGACCGGCTCCTCGACGAGCTCTACGCCGGGACCCGGACCTGGGGCCGCGAGTCCAAGGACCAGGCCGTCTTCGAGAAGATCGGGTCCCTCCTCGACGAGACGGTGATGCCGCCGAAGAACGCCGCGGCGCTCTACAAGGCCGTCGCGCGGATCCCGGGCATCAAGCGGATCCCCGACGCCGTCGACGCCGCGGGGCGCCACGGGGTCGGCCTCGCGCGCCAGGACGCCAGGTCCGCGAGCCGCAGCGAGTGGATCTTCGACAGCGAGACCCTCACCTACCTCGGCTCACGCTCGTACCTGGACAAGGACGGCAAGGGCATGAAACTGGCGGGGACGAACGCGATCCTGCGCCGCACCGTCGTCGACAAGTCCGGCGCGATGCCCGCCGACACGACGGCCGACAGCTGAGAGCTCACAGCTGAAGAGCGGCGGGGTGGCGGGCGGCCAGGCGCTCCGCCGTTCGGCTCAAGCCCCCTCGGGCCGGTCGACCGTCTCCGCGCCGTCGAGCGGGCTGCGCTCCAGGAAGGCCGCCGCCGCGGGGACGGCCGTGCGCAGACGCAGCAGTCCGGCGGCGGTCAGGGTGCGGCACACCGAGTCCTCCTCGGCCATGACGCGCTGGCCCAGGCGAGCGTGGAAATCGGCGGGGGTGAGGGCCGCGCCGGGCCCCGCGGACCAGGTGCGGCCCGCGGGTGTGGGCCGCGAGCTGTGGGCGCACACGGCCAGGCGCCCCGCCTCCACGTACCAGAGGACCACGGGCTCCGCGCGGGGTGGCTCGACGGTCTGGCCGGCGGACAGGGACATGGTGCCGAAGCAGTCGGAGACGGCCTGCGCCGCCTGCTCGCCGGCCCTCCCGAAGAGGTCGCTGTCCGTCAGGGGAACGGGCTCGGAGGGGTCGAGTCCGAGGTCGGTCAGGAGTTCGTCCTCGCAGGACTCGATGGCGCGTCCGAGGTCGGCGAATTCGTCCTTGGTGTGCGTGACGGGGCGCTCCGACGGGTCGGCGATCACCATGCGGATCCCGCGTTCGCGCAGGTCGTGGCCGAGAGCGCGCAGGAGGTCGGCGGCGACGGGTTCGATGCGGCCGACCCGTGCGAGGTCCAGGACGAACCAGCGGGCGGCCTTCGGGAGGTCGCGGGCCGCGCGCAGGGTCTGTTCGGCGGTGGCGAAGTCCAGGTCGCCCTGGAGGACGTGGACGCGGATGCGGTCGGGCCGTTCGTCGAGTGCGGCGCGCTGGTCGCGCGGGCGGTGGCGCAGCGAGCGCAGTGGGCCCGGGTCGAGGGAGCGCGGCGGCAGCGGACGGCCGCTGCTGCCGGTGGCGCGCATCAGGTGCAGCCCGAACTGTTCCGACAGGAGGTGGCAGGCGGCGATGGCGCGGACGCTGTTGCCCTTCTCGTCCAGGGGCGGGCTGAACACGCCGATGCCGAACTGGCCGGGCAGCGCGACGCCGATCCCGCCCGATACTCCGCTCTTCGCCGGCAGGCCCACGCGCAGCATCCACTGCCCGGAGGCGTCGTACATCCCGCAGGTGGCCATGACGGCGAGGACGTGCTGGGCGTGGTGGGAGGCGACGACCCGTTCGCCGGTGAGCGGGTTGGTGCCGCCGCCGGCCAGGGTCGCGTGCATCACGGCGAGGTCGTCGCAGGTCACGAGCACGGAGCACTGGCGGAAGTAGACCGCGAGCTGCTCCTCCACGTCGCCGGTGAGCGATCCCGCGTTGTGCATGAGATAGGCGAGGGCGCGGTTGCGGTCACCGGTGGCGCGCTCGGAGGCGAACACCGCGTCGTCGACGGTCAGGTCCCGGCCCGCGAAGGCTCCCAGGCCGGCCAGGATGCGGGCGAAGCGCTCGTCGGGGTTCGCTCCGGCCACCAGTGAACTGGTCACGATGGCACCGGCGTTGACCATCGGGTTGGGCGGGCGCCCGGTGCCGGGTTCGAGGCGGATCGAGCTGAATCCCTCGCCGCTCGGTTCGGCGCCCACGCGCGCGAGGACTTCCTCCAGGCCCTGGTCGGCGAGTGCGAGCGCGAAGACGAAGGGCTTGGACACGGACTGGACGGTGAACGGCACCTCGCTGTCGCCGCAGCTGTAGACCTGCCCGTCGAGCGCGCACAGGCTCAGTCCGAACAGGTCCGGGTCGGCCCTGCTCAGCTCCGGGATGTACGAGGCCGGCTCCCCCTCCGTGAGGTCGCGCAGCCGGATGCGGACGCGGTCCAGGAGCGCGGCGAGCGGGTCGTCCGGCGGCTTGTTGTGCCTCACACCGCAATCGAACACCACGGCCGGACGATGCGCCTTCCCAAGCGGGCAACGGGTGCCCGCGGCGCCGGGGTCAGATCCGGCTCCCGGACGCGGTGTCCGAGGACAGACGCTGGGCGAGGTAGATCGGGATGACGGACAGCAGGACGAGGACGGCGGCGACGACGTTGACGACGGGGGCCTGCTGCGGGCGCGCCATGTTCGAGAAGATCCAGACGGGCAGTGTCTGGATGCCGGGTCCGGCGGTGAAGGTCGTCACGACGATCTCGTCGAAGGAGAGGGCGAAGGCGAGCAGGCCGCCCGCGACCAGCGCGGAGCGCACCAGTGGGAACGTGATGTCGACGAACGTGCGGAAGCTGTGCGCCCCGAGATCCATCGCGGCCTCTTCGTACGACCCCGGCATGCGCCGCAGCCGGGCGATGACGTTGTTGAAGACGACCACGACGCAGAACGTGGCGTGGCCGACGATGACGGTGAACAGACCGAGGCCCACGCCGAGCGGTTCGAGGACCGTGCGGAAGGCGGTGTTGAGGGCGACGCCGGTGACGATGCCGGGCAGCGCGATCGGCAGGACGACGACGAAGGAGATGGCGTCGCGTCCGAAGAACCTGTAGCGCTGGCAGGCGAACGCGATGAGTGTGCCGAGGACCAGGGCGATGGCGGTCGCGCCGAGCCCTGCCCTGACCGACGTCCACAGCGCGTCGCGGGCGCCGGAGCTGTGCCAGGCGTCGGCCCACCAGTCGAAGGTGAGCCCGGGCGGCGGCCAGCCCGAACTGCGGTCCGGGTTAAGGGAGTTGACGAGAACCAGGAGCAGTGGGACGTAGATCACCGCGAAGCCGAGCGCGGCGGCGATGCGCAGGGTGATGCGCGCGGGGCGGGAGAGATTCATCGGAGGGACCTTCGCTGTGCGTGATCCGGAGGGTCGGCGGGGGCGGGCGGCGGCCCGGGTCGTCAGGGCTTCGGAGGAACCGGAGGGCTCCGGACGTCACAGGCTGCTGAGGGCGCCGGTGCGGCGTACCGCGAGCAGATAGAGCACGATGATCACCACGGGCACGGTGCCGAGCGCGGCGGCGAGCGGCAGGTCGAGGGTGATGTTGGAGTAGATGAGGTTGCCGATCAGCTGGGTCTTGCCGCCGACGATCTGTACGGCGATGTAGTCACCGAGGCTGAGCGAGAAGGTGAAGACCGAGCCGGCCGCGACGGACGGCAGGATCATCGGCAGGACGACGGACCGGAAGGTGCGGCCCGTGCGGGCGCCGAGGTCGGCGGAGGCGTCGAGGAGGCTGTCCGGGAGCTGTTCGAGTCCGGCGTGGATCGGAAGGATCATGTACGGCAGCCACAGATAGGTCAGGACGAGGACGGTGGCGGTGAGGCCGTAGCCGGGTCCCTTGAGGCCGAGCGGTCCCAACACCCAGTCCAGCAGCCCGCCTTGGGCGAGGATGAGCCGCCAGGCGTACGCCTTGACGAGGTAGCTCGCCCACAGCGGGGTGAGGATGGCGACGACGAGGAGCGGCCGCCACCGCGGGTTCGCGATGCGAGCCGTGTAGAACGCGATCGGGAACGCGATCAGTACGCACAGCGCGGTGACCGCGAGAGCGACGCCGACGCTGCGCAGGGCCACCTGCCGGTAGACGTCGGTGGTGAACAGCGCGGTGAAGTTGTCCGTGTTCCAGATCTTCACCACGTTCGAGGTGAAGGAGTCCGTGGTCCAGAACGCGGACAGGAACAGGACGGTGAGCGAGCCGAGATAGGCGAGGACTAGCCAGGCCGTCGGTGCGGAGAGCAGCAGGGACAGCTGTAGCCGGGGGCGGCGGTACAGGGCCCCGGCGAGCCGCCGGACGGGTCCGGCGGCAGGCGCGGTGTCGGTCATCGGCGGCAGGTCCTAGCCCTTGATCTCGGTCCAGGCCTGGACCCACTTGGCGTACGGGACGCATTTGGTGTCCGTGCGGCCGTCGATGCACTGGGCGATGGGCGTGGTCCAGAAGTGGACGTTCTTCCAGTACGCCTCGTCGGCCGCGTGGTACGTGGCGCAGTGGTTCTTGTCGGCCGTCAGGGCACAGGCCTTCGCGTTGGCAGGCGCCTCGCCGAAGTACTCGGCGACCTGCGCGTTGGCCTTCGGCGAGATGATCCAGTTCATCCATTTGTAGGCGCAGTTGGGGTGCTTGGCCTTGGCGGAGAGCATCCAGGTGTCGGACCAGCCGGTGGCGCCCTCCTTGGGCAGGACTCCCTTCACCGGGACCTTCTCCGCCTGGGCGGTGTTGAGGATCACCTGCCAGCTGGTACCGACGACGGAGTCGCCGCTCTTGAACGCGGAGACCTCCTTGAGGTAGTCGCTCCAGTACTCGCCGACGTTGGAGTTCTGCGCCTTGAGCAGGGCGACCGCCGCGTCGAACTGCTTCTGGTCCAGGGCGTACGGGTCCTTGATGCCGAGGGACGGCTTGGACTTCATCAGGTACAGGGCGGCGTCCGCGAGGTAGATCGGCGAGTCGTACGCGGTGACCTTCCCCTTGTGGGCGGAGGCCTTGTCGAAGACCGCGGACCAGGAGTCGGGCGCCGGGGAGACCTTCTTGGTGTTGTACATGAGGAGGTTGGCGCCGCGGCCGTGCGGGATGCCGTAGGCGACACCCTTGACCGAGTTCCACTGCTGGTTCTTCAGCCCGGCGAAGACGTCCTTGTAGTTGGGCACCAGCTTGGTGTTCACGGGTGCCGCGTCACCCGAGGCGATCAGCCGCAGCGACGCGTCGCCGGAGGCGGAGACCGCGTCGTACTGGCCGGTCTTCATCAGGTTGACCATCTCGTCGGACGTGCCCGCTGTCTTGGTGTTGACCTGGCAGCCGGTCTGCTTCTCGAAGTCGGTGACCCAGTCGACCTTCGGGTCGTTCGAGCCGTCCTCGGCGTAGCCGGCCCAGGCGATCAGGTTGACCTGCCCCTCCGTCTTGCCGAGGGTCTTCTGCGCGGAGAGCTTCGGCGGGGTGAAGTCGCTGCCGCCGGGCGAGGATCCGGCGGTGTCCGAGGAACCGCAGGCGGAGGCGAGGAGCAGGGCGCCGAGCGCGGCCACCGCTCGGGACGTTCGGGTCAGTCGCACGGGGATCTCCACGGGGAGGGGACGGACGGGCGGTAACGGTCGTACGGGGTCTGCGGCGACGCATGCGTGGCGTGTGCGCGTGTACGTGCGGGCGTGCGGGCGTGCGGGCGTGCGTGCGTGCGTGCGTCAGGAGCGTGGCGGTCCGGGAGTCAACTCGCCTCGGGCACCTGGAAGTTGTGCCGTCGGTGCCACTGGAGTCTGACCCGGGAGCCGCGCAGTGCGGCCACGTCCTCGGACGAGGTCTCCAGGTTCTGCTGGAGGGCGGTGAGCCGGCCCCCGGCGTCGAGGTCGACGAGGAACCGGGTCGCGTCCCCCAGATAGACGACCTCCGCGACGGTGCCGGTCGCGCTGGCGTGCTCCGGCTCGGCGGCGGCGGACTCCTTGAGCACGTGGATCTTCTCCGGGCGGATGCTGTACGTCGCCCGGTCCCCCACGACCTGCTCCGCCGCGTCACCGGACAGCAGGTTCGAGGTGCCGACGAACCCCGCGACGAAGGGGGTGGCGGGACGCTCGTATATCTGGGCCGGGGTGCCGACCTGTTCGATCCGGCCCTGGTTGAAGACCGCGATGCGGTCGCTCATCGTCAGCGCCTCCTCCTGGTCGTGCGTGACGAAGACGAACGTGATGCCGATCTCGCGCTGGATCGCCTTGAGTTCGACCTGCATCTGCTCGCGGAGCTTGAGGTCGAGGGCGCCCAGCGGTTCGTCGAGGAGCAGCACCTTCGGGCGGCCGACGAGGGCGCGGGCCAGGGCCACGCGCTGACGCTGGCCGCCGGAGAGCTGAGAGGGCCGGCGCCCGCCGAAGCCTTCGAGCCGCACGCTCGCCAGGGCCTCCCTGGCCCGTTCGAGGCGCTCGGCCTTGGGCACCTTGCGTACCTTGAGGCTGTAGGCGACGTTCTGCTCCAGGGTCATGTGCGGGAACAGCGCGTAGTCCTGGAACACGGTGTGCACGTCACGCTCGAAGGGGGCCCGGCGGGTGACGTCGGCGCCCGCGAGCTCGATGGTTCCGGCGGTGGGGGCCTCGAAGCCCGCGATCATCCGGAGCACCGTGGTCTTGCCCGAGCCGGACGGCCCCAGCATCGAGAAGAACTCGCCGTCCGCGATCTCCAGGTCGACCCCGGCCACGGCCTCCGTCCTGCCGAAGGACTTGCGCAGGCTCTGCAGCCGGATGGCCATTCCCTCCATGGGCGGGAACCTTTCTGGTGCTGTCGGGAGTTGGCGGTAAACATATGAAGCCATAGTTCTAATTTCAAGGCCCCGCTAAGGTAAAGGCTGCGTCAAGTGGCAAGGTGGTGACCGTGAACCGAGACAAAACCGGCGTCCGAAGAGCCGTCTTCACACCCGTCGACACGCTCGCCCGCGTGGACGCCGTGGTGCGGCGGCTCGGTGACGCCATCGACCTCGGGCTGCTCGCCGACGGTGAGCAGCTGCCCGGCGAGAGCGACCTCGCCGCCCAGCTCGGCGTCTCCACCGTGACCCTGCGCGAGGCGCTCATGGCGCTGCGGCAGCGCGGCCTGGTCACCACCCGCAGAGGCCGCGGCGGGGGCAGCTTCGTGACCGTCCCCGACGGCCCCGCCGAGGACCGGCTCCTCGCCCGCCTCGCCGACTGGAGCACCGAGGAACTGCGCGATCTCGCCGACCACTGGGCCGCCGTCTCCGGCGCCGCCGCCCGTCTCGCGGCCCGGCGCACGGAGCCCGCCGATCTGCGGCAACTGCAGAGGTCTTTGGGAGAGTTGATGGACGCCAAGGACTCGGGAGCCCGCAGCCGCATCTACGGGCGCTTCCATGTCGAGCTGGCCGCCGCCGCCCAGTCCGCGCGTCTGACCAGGGAAGAGGTCACTCTGCAGACCGAAGTCGGCGCGCTGCTACGGCTCGTGCTGCACGACGACGGACTCCTCGCGGACGCCGCGGACCGTCACCGCGCCGTGATCTCGGCCGTGCATGATGGGGCGGACGACCGCGCCAGGGCCCTGGCCGAGGAATGCGTGCAGACCTCCATGGCGCGCCTGATCGAACTCCGCCTCGGCCCGGCCGGCGGCGCGAGCGGTCCCGGTCCGAAGGAGGCCCCCGATGGGCAGCAACCCCCGCCCCGCACACGCCGGATCGGCGCTGCTTGACGACCGGCCGGCGGCCGAAGCGGCCGCCCGCGTCCGTGACGCGCTCGAAGGGGTCTTCGACGCCGTCGGCGCCACCGCCGTGGACATCGAGTCCGTGCTCTCCTCCGTCGCCGCGAAGGGCCGCCGCCCGGTCACGGACGACCTGACCGCGCTCCGCCCCGGACTGCACACCCGGCTCGACCGCTACGACCTCGTCTCGGGAATCGGCTTCGTCGCGGCGCCCGGCCTCCTCGACGACGTACCCGCCTGGCTGGAGTGGTGGCAGCGGACCGCGGACGGCGCCGTGCAGCCGCTACTGCTCGACCTGGACCCGCAGCGCTCCGCGTACTCGGACTACACCCACTGGGACTGGTTCACGCTCCCCCGCGACACCGGGCAGCGAGCCGTCGCGGGCCCCTACGTCGACTACCTCTGCTCCGACGAGTACAGCCTCACGCTCTCCGCGCCCGTGACGGTCGGAGGACGCTTCATGGGGGTGGCCGCCGCCGACGTCTACCTGCGCCGCTTCGAGTCCGTCGTCATGCCGCTGCTCCAGCGACTCCCGGGACCCGCCCGCCTGGTGAACGCGCGCGGCCGCGTCGCCGCCTCCACCGACCCCCGCCACCTCGTCGGCTCCCTCAGCAAGGGCCCCGACCTCGCGGCGGTACTGGCCGGACCGGCGGAGGGCACGGACCACGACGGGCTGCGCCTGCTGCCGTGCGACGGCGTCCCGCTGATCCTGGCGACGGAGACGTCTTCCGCCGCGCGGCCGTAGACCCGGATCCTGTCCCCTCAGGCACCATCCGGCGCGCGCGCCGCCGCCGCGACGGCGCTGTAGGTGCGGCCGTCCACCACGTACTCGCCCAGGGGCCGCATGCCGAACCCGTCCACGTGGACGCGCCAGGAGGGCCGGTTCGTGGACTCGATGAACGCGACCACCGCGTCGGCCCGCGCCGCGGCCGCCTCGACGGCCATGGTGAACAGGCCGCGCGCCACCCCGCGCCCCCGGTAGGCCGCGTCGACGACCACGGGGCCGTAGAGCAGCCAGGGCACCTCGCTCAGCGGCCGGCCCTCCCAGCGCAGCGTGTCCTGGGCCGCGAGCAGACCGGCGACCGGTGGCGGCGGTGCGGGCAGTTCGTCGGGGCCCGAGAGGGCGAGGAGACCCGCCACCTGCCCGTCGTCGTCGGCGACCAGCAACGTCCCGGCGGCGGCCATGGACCGGAGCGCGACGACGTCGAACCCCCCTTGCACGAAGCCCTGTTCGTTTCGCTGACGTTCCGTCAGGGAGTCGCGGTGATTGGCGGCGAAGAGCGCGGCCATGACGGGAGCGTCGGCCTCGGTCGCCCAGCGATAGATCATGAAACCGATCTTGACACGGCAGGCACGGCACACACGGCAGCGGCTATCCCAGGAACGAGGCCACCGCCTCCGTGAAGCGACAGGGGTCGTCGACCCACGGAAAGTGGCCCGCGCCTTCCTGGACGACCAGTTCGGCGTGCGGGAGCAGCTCCGCGACAGCGGCGGCGACCCGGGGCAGCGGGCCGCCGTCCCGCTCGCCCGCCAGGACCAGGATCCGCGCGTCCCACCCGGCCAGGGCGGCGCGTGCCGCGGCGGGGTCGAAGGCTCCGGCGGAGGCGTAGGCGTCCCCCGCCGGCTCGTTGGTCTGCTCGACCTCTCCGGCGGCGTGCGCCTCGGCGGCCGCGTCCCAGCGCCCGTAGAAGAACGGCATCGCCGCGTCGAAGTCGGCGTCGGTCGCGGTGCCGTCCCAGATCCGTCCGTACGCCCCACGCGCGCCGGCGAACCACGGTTCGCCGGCGCGCAGGGCGGCCGCTTCGAGTCGGTGCTCCGTGGTGAAGTCGACGCCTAGGGCGCGTGCGCGTGCGGCGACCATCGTGAGGGTGCGGACGCGCCGGGGGTACCTGGCCGCGTAGAGCAGCGCGAGGTCACCGGCCGCCGAATGCGCGAGCAGATCGACGCTCTCCAGGCCGAGCCGGACGCGCAGCGCCTCGACGTCGCCGACCTGCCGGTCGCAGCGGTACGTGGACGGGTCCGCCGGGACTTCGGAGTCGCCCGTGCCGCGCAGGTCGAGCAGCACGAGGCGCCGTCGCTTCGAGAGCCCGCCTAGATCGCCGAGGTAGGCGGAGGCGCGCATGGGCCCACCGGGCAGGCAGATGAGGGGCTCACCCTCTCCCGCGACGTGGTAGGCGAGCCGGGTGCCGTCGGGTGCGGTGAAGGCGGGCATGGCGTCATCCTCGGTCCGCGCGCCGATCATGGCAAGCGGATTGGTGCCCGCTGGGCGGGGCCGGGAGTCACCGGCGGGGATCCGGATCGGGTACGCGCGTGAACTCCCTTACGGCCGAGGCCAGTTCAGTGGGTTGGTCCAAGGGAACGAGGGTGTAGCTGTCCCCGATCTCGACCAACTGCCCCTGCGGGAGGAGTTCGGCGAGGCGCCGCCCGTGGGCGAGCGGCATCACGCGGTCGTCGCGCGCCCAGACGACGAGCGCGGGCCGGTCGAACACCGGCAGGCGCTCCGCCGCCCGGAGCAGGACGCGGGTGTCGGCGAAGACCGCGCGCAGCATCCGTACGGCATCGCGGCGGATGTCCGGCTGTGTGATGACGGGCCTCATCCACCGGCCGGTCGCGGCGCCGCCCCGTTTGGTCAGCCACCCGAACGCGACCGGCAGCCGCCGCACCGCGCCGATGCGCATCTGCTGCATGAACAGCCCGAACATCCTTGGCGACAGCTTCCCCGCGAGAGCGAGCGTCCTGCCGGTCAGCCCCGGCGGAAGGTTGTCGAACGCCTCGCACGAGACCAGCACCACGCGGCCCACGCGCTCGGCGGCGCCCTCGGCGATGACCAGTTGGACGAGCGCCCCGCCGGTGTCGTTGCCGACGAGGGTGACGTCGCGCAGGTCGAGACGGTCGAGGAACTCGACCACGAGTCGGGCGACCCCGGGCAGCGACAGATCGGCGTCGTCGCGCATCGCGCGGCGGTGCGCGCCCAGGGGCAGCGTCGGCGCCACGCACCGGTGCTCGCCGGACAGTTCCGCGATCGGCCCGTCCCAGAGCGAGGCGTCCATCATCAGGCCGTGCAGGAGGACGACCGTGGGGCCACCGCTGTCCGCGTCCGCGTCGCCCCGCACTCCCGTGTCCTCGTACTCGACGGTCCCTGCGGTCAGCTCGATCTCCCTCATGACCTGCTCCGGGCCGAAGGATCAGCGGTGACGGCGGCACCATGGCCGACGGGTGGCGTCTCACCGAGCAAGTGGCGCTGCAGAAAAGCGAGTTCGGCCTCGACGGCCGGCTCGTGCGCCTCCATGAAGGGCGCGTAGTGCCCTCCCGGCAGGTGGACCACCTCTGCCTGCGGTGCTCGCCGCGCCGCGTCGACGGCCGGCCCCGGCAGGGCGGACCGATCCTGGTCGCAGACGACGACCAGCAGGGGACACCGAGCCTGGGACGCCCGGCGGCCCGGCCGGTAGAAGCTGAGGCCCAGCGCCGAGCGGGCGGCGACCTCCTGCTGCCAGTCCGGGTAGCGGTTGCCCGGGTTGAGCGCCCGGTCGCCCTCGTTCCCGTCCGGCGTGGTGAGCATCGCCACGGTCCCGGGCGGACCGGCGAGCGGCATCAGCCGGGGCTCACGTCCGACGAGACCACCGGCGGCATCGAGGAGACCCCTCACGGTGAGCCGGAGCATCCCCCATGGCGTCTGATACGCCATCGCCCTTCGCGACGCCACGGGCCCGTCGGCCAGCGGCGTCTGCGCGATCGCCGCAGCCAACTGCGGTGCGCGCGCAGCGATTTGGAAGATGTGACCGCCCGAGGCCGAGAACCCCCAGGCCGCGACGCGTGCGGGGTCGACCTCCGGCAGGGCCGCGGCGCACGCGATCGCGGCCCGCCAGTCGGCGAGCTGTTCCTTGACGTCCAGGATCTGGCGCGGCGCGCCCCCGCTCTCACCGAAGCGCCGGTAGTCGAAGGCGAGGACACTGAACCCGGCGCCGTGGAAGCGCGCCGCGAACGGGTCGGTGCCCGGCTCCTTGGTCACGCCGCCGCCGGGCGCCATGATCACGCACGCACCGTTCGTCCCCGGGTAGTGCCACGCGGCGCATTCGGTGCCGCCGCTGGGGAATCGGACTTTCTCCCGCTCCATGGGCATCCGCATGACCGGCCTCCGAGTGGACCCGCGTGGATCCGAGTGGATGAGAAGCACTCTCACCAAAGTGAACCACGTGGTTCACAACCTGTCCACGGACTCCGGCCACGGAGTCCGGCCGGATCGGATGCGGCCCGGCGCCGGGGTCACGCCTCCGCGGCCTCCTCCCGCTCCAGCGCGCGGGCGAGCGCCTCGAACCCGGCGGCGACGCCCTCGGCGTCACCGCTGGTCCTCGCGTCCACCAGAAAGCCCCGGAGCGTGGCGAGGACCATCTCGGCGACCTCGAGCTTGCGACGGTCGGACCAGTGCCCGGGGCACACGGACAGCAGAGTGGGCAGATACTGCTGCGACGCCTCACGGCCCAGCGCCGCGTGGCGCTCCGGGTCGTACATCGCCAGCCCGATGGCCTGGTCGAGCACGCGCGCCTCCGCTCCCACGAGGATCGGCCAGACCGCGCGCACCCAGTCCGCCAGCGTCCTGCGGTCGTGGCCCTCGGTGGCGGCCGCGAGCGCCTTCGCGATGCGCCGCTCACGCAGCTGGACGATCGCCTGCGTGAGCAGGTCGTCGGCCCCGTCGAAGTGGTAGAGCAGCACCTTGTGCGTGGTGCCGGCCGCGCGCGCCGCGCGCCGGAGCGAGAAGTCCACGAGTCCGTTGACCTCTAGGTCGTCGGTGACGAGGGCGAGGAGCTCCCGCCGCCGGGCCTCGCCGCGCGGCGACCCGGCCGACCGCCGGTATCCCGCCCGTCCTGGTGAGCCGTCGTCGGCAGGGGTGTTCACATCGGCGGCTTCCATGGCCGGTCCTCCTCGCGCAGCGAACGCTGGGGCCGACCTTAGCCCCCGGGGACGGACCATGATCAAGCTCAGCCGGAGGTCTCGCAGGGGACCCGGTCAGCGAGGGAGCGCAGCCACCGGTCGCGGGCGCCGCAGCAGCCACTGCCAGAAGCCGCGGCGGGGCGGCCTGGGCGGCCGTATCGCGATGCTGCCGCCGTGCACCTCCCCCGTCATCTGGATGCGCAGTCTGACCGGTGTCGCGGGCTCGGGCCGCGCCTGATGGCGCACACTGCCGCTGCGTACGGCCACGTCGTCGACGTCGGCGACGACGTCCGGCGGCACGAGCAGCGTCACCGACCCGCTGCGCACCGCGACCTCGATCTCCAGGGTGGGCGCCGCGATGACGGCCTGGGTGAAGTCGAGGACGACGGAACCGCTCCTCGACTCGATCTCCAGACGCCTCGGGACGGCCCAGCCGCCGTCCCGCTTCGCGCTCGCGCTGTCGACGACGATCCGCGACGCATCCTTCGGAGCGGCGGCCGCGACGCCGGCGGCCCACGCGGGACCGGCGTCCGGCAGGTCGGCGAGCAGGGCCGCCAGCTCACCGTGGGTACGGGCCGTCAGAGCGGCCTCGAGCCGCTCGTCCAGCTCGTCCGCGGTCAGCCGGCCGTCACCGGCGGCGACGGTCAGCCGCTCCACGACCTGGTCGCGCTCCTCGTGCGACGCGCGCAGTTCGCGGCGGTCTGGCACCATTTCACCGGGCATGGACGCACTCTAGTGGCGTTGCCGCCGCCCGCGGAACCGGGCCCCGGCGGCCGTCCGCGATCGGCCCACCCCGTCAGGAGTCCAGTACCGCCGCGACGCCCTCGATCTCCACGAGCTGGTCGTGGTACCCCAGCACGGTGACCCCCATCAACGTGCTGGGGACGTCGTGGTCGCCGAACGCGTCACGGACCACCTCCCACGCCGTCACGAGGTCCGCCTGTCGCGTGGACGCGACGAGGACGCGGGTGCTGATCACGTCGTCGAGGGTGGCGCCGGACTCGGCGAGCGCCGTCCGCATGTTCTCCACGGCCTTCGCCGCCTGTCCGGCGTAGTCGCCGACGGCCGCCGTCGAGCCGTCCTCGTTCAGCGGACAGGCCCCCGCGAGAAAGATCAGCCGCGCTTCGGCGGGAGCCGTGGCCGCGTAGGCGTACTCGGCGACGTCGGACAGCGAGGACGAGCGGATCAGCGAGACGGCGCGGGGCACGTGGATTCCCTTCGGAGCGGGCACGACGGGCGGTCATCCTCGCAAGGAACCTCGGCGGGCGCCCCTGATTTTCCCGGCGCGGGGGCGTGCGCGTGGCGAACAGCCGCCGTCATCGTCACACGAGGTGAAGAATGGACGAGAGGGGCAGACCACCCTCAGGACGGAGCCGGGCGCCGTGGGGACGAGCGAACACAGCGATGCCACCGAGCAGCGCCTCGACGCGGCGGACGCCGCGCCGGTCCTGCTCGACACACACGGAGTGGTGTCCGGCTGGTCCGGCGGGGGCGAGCGACTGCTGGGACACGCGGCCGCCGAGGTGGTGGGCCGCAAGGTGGCCGAGCTCCTGACGCCCGAGGACGCGGCCCGTCTTCCCGCGCTCGCCGAGCAGTGCAGGCGGGGCGGCGGATGGTCGGGGATCCTGACGGCGAAACACCGCGACGGGCACCCCGTCCCCCTGATGGTGCGCGTGGTCGAGGCACAGCTGTGCCCGGATCCCGAGCGCTGGATCGCGCTCGTGACGGACCTGGCGCGGACGCCCGGATGGGAGATGAGCCGTTCCGTCCTGGAGCAGATGGCCACGCGTTCCCCCCTGGGCATCGCCATCGTGGACACGGACCTGAGGTACGTGTGGTCGAACGACGCGCTGGCCCAGTTCGGCGGTGGTCCGGCGGAGGAACGCCTCGGACGCAGGCTGGCGGACATCCAGCCGGGGCTCGACTCCGAGCGGCTCGAGGCGAAGATGCGCGAGGTCCTGGAGACGGGCGAAGCGGTCGTGGGGTACGAGCAGGTGGGCCGCTTGCAGTCCACGCCGCACCGACAGAGCTGCCACGCCATGTCGTTCTCTCGGCTCAACGACGGGAACGGGTACCCCCTGGGCGTGTACTACACGGCGATGGACATCACCGACCGCTATCTGGCCCGGCAGCGGCTCGCCCTCCTGGACCGGGCCGGTGAGCACATCGGCCGGAGTCTGGACGTCGTACAGACCGCGCAGGAACTGGCGGACGTGGCGGTGCCCGGCCTCGCGGACTTCGTCTCCGTGGATCTGCTGGAGTCGGTGCTCGAAGGGGCCGAGCCGACGGCGGGGCCGCCGAGCGACTCGGAGATGGTCACGCTGCGGCGCGCGGGCCACCGGTCGGTGCGGGCCGGGGTCCCCGAGACCCTCGTCCGCATCGGGGAGACGGCTCGCTACCGCACGGAATCACCCCCCGTACGCGTCCTGACCAGTGGCGAGTCCTGGTACGCGGAGGAGGTTGATCCCGGGGACGAGGACTGGACCGCCACCGACCCCGGCCGCCCGGGGGTCTCTCTCGTCGAGCTCGGGCTGCACTCGATGATGATCGTGCCGATCCGCTCGCGCGGCATCACGATGGGTGTCACCAGCTTCTTCCGGCGCGACCGCCCCGACCCGTTCGACGCGGAGGATCTGGCGCTCGCGGAGGAGTTCGTCGCCCGGGCCGCGATCTGCGTGGACAACGCCCGCCGCTACACACGCGAACGCGACGCCGCACTCGTGCTTCAGCGGAGTCTGCTGCCGAGCCACCTGCCCGAGCAGGACGCGGTGGACGTCACCGCCTGCTACCGGCCCGCGGACGAGCTGACGGGCCTCGGCGGCGACTGGTTCGACGTCATCCCGCTGTCAGGCGCCAGGGTGGCCCTCGTCGTGGGCGACGTCCCCGGCCACGGCATCGACGGCGCCGCCGCCATGGGACGGCTGCGCACCGCGGTCCAGACGCTCGCCGATCTGGACCTGCCGCCGGAGGAGGTGCTGGCCCACCTCGACGACCTGGTCAGCAGGCGGAAGGACGACACCCTCAGCGCGGTCGAGGCCCTCGGCTCCAGCTGTCTGTACGTGGTGTACGACCCGGTCAGCGGCCAGTGCTCCATGGCGAGCTCCGCGCATCCCCCGCCCGCGCTCGTCACGCCGGACGGCACGGTCTCCTTCCCCGACCTGCCGGTCGGGCCGGCGCTCGGCACGGGCGGTCTGCCCTTCGAGGCGGCCGAGTTCCGTCTCGCCGAGGGCACTGTGCTCGCCCTGCACACCGACGGACTGCTCGCCGTCGACCCGAGGGAACCCGGCCGCGAGCCCGATCTCGACGCGGGCCGGGAGCGCCTGCGCGATGTCCTGGAGCGGTGCGACCCCTCCCTCGACGGCCTCTGCGTGGCCGTCGTCGACGCGCTGGTGCCCGCGCGCCCGAACGACGACGTGGCCCTGCTGATGGCCCGCACCCACCGCCTGGGCGCCGGGCAGGTCGCCTCCTGGGACCTGGAGAGCGACCCGGCAGTCGTCGCCGAGGCACGCAAGAAGGTCACACGGCAGCTGTCCGAGTGGGGGCTCGACGAACTCGCCTTCACCTCGGAACTCGTCGTCAGCGAACTCGTCACCAACGCGATCCGGTACGCCTCCGGGCCGATCCGGCTGCGTCTGATCGTCGAGCGTGCGCTGATCTGCGAGGTGTCCGACGCGGGCGCCAGCGCTCCGCATCTGCGGCACCCCCGCACCACCGACGAGGGCGGGCGCGGCCTGTTTCTCGTCTCCCAGTTCTCCCAGCGCTGGGGAGCGCGCTACACCCTCGACGGGAAGATCATCTGGGCCGAACAGTCCCTCACCGAGGAGACGGACGAACCGGCCGACGTGGCCGACGGACCGCCCCCGGCGACGACGCGCTGAAGCAGCGCCGCGCCAGGAACGCCGGTCGGCGAAGAGGTCGCCCGATCGCCGACGACGGTGCGCAGGTATGCAGTTGACGTGCGGCGATGCGCACGATTTCCTACTGCGATGACTGATCTCCGCATCGAGAAGGTGCAGGGCGACGCCCTGATCGAGGACTGGCGTCACGTCCACAACCTGATCATCCCGGCCGACCCGCTGTCCCTCGACGACGTGCGCGAGCGGGTGGGGCGCAACCATCTGGAGGTCGCCTATCTCGGCGACACCCTCGTGGGCTGCACGACGGTGCGCCCGCCGACGGACGACACCGCCACGGCCACGGTGATCGCCCGTGTGCTCCCCGACCACCGCCGGAAGGGCTTCGGCGAAGTCCTCTACCGGCACGGCCTGGAGCACGCGCGCACCCTGGACGCCGCCGTCATCGAGACGGTCATCCTGGCGTCCAACGTGGCCGGGGTGCGGTTCGCGGAGAAGCACGGGTTCGTGGAAGTGGAGCGATACGTGCTGCCGGAGGACCCCGCCCTCTGGTTCACGATGCGACTCGCCGAGGACGGGCTCACCTGAGTATTCGTCTATCTTGGCGCGTATGCAGTCCTACACGATCGGCCAGGCCGCCCGGCTCCTCGGCGTGAGCCCGGACACCGCACGTCGATGGGCCGACGCGGGCAGAGTGGCCACCCATCGTGACGCGGGTGGGCGGCGGCTCATCGACGGCAGGGACCTGGCCGCCCTCTCGGTCGAGGTCGCCAGGACCGGTGGCGAGGACGACATCTCGTACACCTCCGCGCGCAACGCCTTCCCGGGCATCGTCACCGCCGTGAAGCTGGGTGACGTGGCGGCCCAGGTGGAGATTCAGGCGGGCCCTCACCGGCTGGTGTCGCTGCTCACGCGTGAGGCCGTGGAGGAGCTGGGACTTGAGGTGGGCGCGGAGGCCACCGCCCGCGTGAAGTCGACGAACGTGCACATCGACCGCACCTGACGTCTGCGGGCGGCGGCCGTCTCACCGGCCTCAGGAGTCACCGGTCGCCGTGGAGCAGGAGTGCGCGCCCGCGCCGGCCGGCGCGCCACCCTCCACGATCAGGTAGTCGTCACGGATCGGGCCGCCGTCGAGCAAGGCCGGCGCAGGCCCAGCTCCTCCGAGACCCTGCCGAGCAGCCGGCCGGGCGTGAACTCGATCGCCTCGGGCGTGAGGGCGGACCGGCCGCCGGGGTAGTGGTCGATGCGCGGGAGGTCGTCGCGGGCGTATGTCTTCGGGTATCCGTCGGTCGGGTCGTCGTGCCGCGCGCAGAGCACTCTGGCCATGACGTGGGACTCCTCAACCCCGTTTCCGCAAGGTGCCGTTCAACGATCCTCACGGTGAACGCGACCGGTCCAAGGGAACGTTGCCATGCCGGGACAGGAGGATTCCCTCAAGGCCGCCGCGAGAGGGCACGGGCCGTTACGCGTCTTTGAGGTACGTCCTCAGCGGGTCGCCCAGCGCGTCCCGCAAGCCCGCCTCGCGCGCCACCTTCAGGAGCGCCTCGGCCAGGACGGACGCGGGGTCGTGCCGGGCGACCCCCAGGCCGACCCGCGGGCCGTGCGCCTGCCCGTCCAGCGGCGCCACCCGCATCCCGTCCGGTACGCCGAACATGTGCAGCCATGCGCCCGCGCGAAGTGCCGCTCACGGGTGAGCGCGACGAGGTGTTCGCGCCGGCGCAGCAGCATTCGGCACTCCGTGGGCGGTCGGGGGGTCCGGTGTGCCGGTGGTGCTCCCGCCGTGTCACGCCCACGGCGCGTAGCGGCCGTCCACGCGGATCGCGTTGATGCCGCTGATGTGCCGCGCCCCGCAGCGGTCCTGGGGCAGGACGAGCTGGGGTCCGGCCCGGTCGAGGGGCGTGTCGTCGATGGTGACGGCGAGCAGGACGGGGGCCCGCCCGAAGTCCGGGTCGATCTCCGCCCAGGACAGCAGGGCGTGATGGCCGTCCGCTCCGGTCACCGCGATCAGGAACCGCAGCCGGTCCTTGCGGCGGGCGGGGTCGAAGCCGGGCCCGGCGTCCCGCAGGACGTCGTGCAGCAGCGGGCCCGCGAAGCTGTGCTCCTGGACGCCGCTCGTGGCGCACTCGAAGCTGACCCGGGCCGTGTGCTGGGGCCACTCGAGCAGATCGGGCACCGTCAGCCGGGCCGGGCGAGCGACATCGCCGGTCAGGGCGAGCTCTGCCACCGGATCGGCGGCCGTAAGAGATTGACGCACGGACTACCACCTCCCGAATGACCGTACCCGGGCCGCCGCCACAGCACTCTCATACAAACGCACATGCCTACCCCCATCCGCACATGATCCAGCTCATGCGATGCAACAAGAGACTTCCCCCTCGCATCTGCGGCAGTATGATCCGTGCATGCGCACCTACCGGATCGGGGAGGCGGCCGCCTTGATGGGCGTCAGCGCCGACACCCTTCGACGCTGGGTCGACGGCGGGAGGCTGCATGCCGAGCGTGACGAGCTGGGCCGCCGGATCATCCCCGGGGCGGACCTGGCGTCCTTCGCCCGACAGCTGCACCGCACCGAGCGGACGAACAACGGATCCTCGGCGCGCAACCGCCTTTCCGGCATCGTCACCGAGGTGGTCCTCGGGGGTGTGTCGGCGCAGGTGGAGATCCAGGCCGGACCCTTCCGGGTCGTGGCCATGGTCAGCCGGGAGTCGGCCGAGGAGATGGAGCTGGAACCCGGTGTGCCTGCCGTCGCCGTGATCAAATCGACCAACGTGGTCGTCGAAAGTCCTTGAAGCGTCCGCCGGACGCTTCGCCGAGAATCAGCCCGATTCTTCCCAAGAGAGCCCTAGGGAGTAACCCCGTGATGACCCGTTACACGCGCCGGACCCGCCGGACCCTGCAGGTGACCGGCGTAGGCGTCGCCGCGCTGCTGGCGCTCAGCGCCTGCTCCTCCGGCTCGGACTCGTCGTCCAAGAAGGACTCCTCCTCGGCGTCCAAGGACTCCGCCAAGAAGCTCACGGGCACGGTGACCGTCTTCGCGGCGGCCTCGCTCAAGGAGAGCTTCACCACCCTGGGCAAGGACTTCGAGAAGGCCCACCCAGGTACGAAGGTGACGTTCAGCTTCGGCGGCAGTGACACCCTCGCCGCGAGCATCACCGGTGGCGCGCCGGCCGACGTGTTCGCCGCCGCCAGCCCCAAGACGATGGCGATCGTGACGGACAAGAAGGACGCGGCCACCGCCCCGTCGACGTTCGTGCGCAACCAGTTGGAGATCGCGACCCTGCCGGGCAACCCCGACAAGGTCGCCTCCCTCAAGGACCTCACCAAGTCCGGCCTCAAGGTCGTGCTCTGCGACAAGACGGTGCCGTGCGGCGCCGCCGCGCAGAAGGCGCTGGACGCCAGCAAGCTGAAGCTCACCCCGGTCTCGTACGAGCAGGACGTCAAGAGCGCCCTGACGAAGGTGGAGTTGAAGGAGGCCGACGCCGCCGTCGTCTACAAGACCGACGTGAAGGCCGCGGGCAGCAAGGTGGAGGGCGTCGAGTTCCCCGAGTCCACGAACGCCATCAACGACTACCCGATCGCGCTCCTGAAGGACGCGCCGAACGCGGAGGCGGCGAAGGAGTTCATCGCGCTCGTGCAGTCCTCCGAGGGCCAGAAGGTCCTGACGGCGGCAGGGTTCCTCAAGCCGTGACCGAGCTCGACAAGTCCGGCGCCGCGGCCGAGGTCCTCACGGGTGGCGACACCCGTGGGGCCGGGCCGCGGCGTCGGCGTGCCCGGCCGGGCGCCCGGCGCCGCGGGGTGCCGCTGCCGCTTCTGGTGCCCGCCCTCGTCGGCCTCGCGTTCCTGCTGCTGCCCCTGATCGCCCTGCTCGTACGGGCCCCTTGGCGCAGCCTGCCCGAGCAGCTGACCAGTCCGGAGGTCTGGCAGGCCCTCCAGCTGTCGCTGATCTGCGCGACGGCGGCCACGGCGGTGAGCCTGGTTCTGGGGGTGCCGCTCGCCTGGCTGCTCGCGCGCACGGAATTCCCCGGGCGCGGCCTCGTGCGGGCCCTGGTGACGCTGCCGCTCGTACTGCCCCCGGTGGTGGGCGGTGTGGCCCTGCTGCTGGCCCTCGGACGCAACGGCGTCGTCGGACAGGTGCTGGACTCGTGGTTCGGGATCACGCTGCCGTTCACCACCGCGGGGGTCGTGGTCGCGGAGTCGTTCGTGGCGATGCCGTTCCTCGTCATCAGCGTGGAGGGCACGCTGCGGGCCGCCGATCCGCGGTTCGAGGAGGCCGCCACGACGCTGGGCGCCTCCCGCTTCACGGCGTTCCGCAGGGTGACGCTGCCGCTGATCATGCCCGGCATCGCCGCGGGTGCCGTGCTCGCCTGGGCGCGCGCGCTCGGCGAGTTCGGCGCGACCATCACGTTCGCGGGCAACTTCCCCGGCCGTACGCAGACGATGCCGCTGGCCGTGTACCTGGCGCTCCAGAACGACCCGGCCGCCGCGATCGCCCTCAGCCTGGTGCTGCTCGCCGTGTCGATCGCGGTCCTCGCGGGGCTGCGGGACCGCTGGGTGACGGCATCATGACCGGCCCTGCCCTCCCCCACACGGTCCTCGCCGGACCGTCCGACCACCGGATGACCGCCTCATGACGCACCTCGACCACGTCACCGGTGGCGTCCCCGCCGACGACGTCCACGCCGACGGCCTGGACGCCCGCCTCGTCGTCGACCGCGGCACCTTCTGCCTCGACGTCACGCTGCGCGCCGCCCCCGGCGACGTGGTCGCGCTGCTCGGGCCGAACGGCGCCGGCAAGACCACAGCCCTGCGCGCCCTGGCCGGCCTGACGCCTCTGACAGGCGGTCATCTGCACCTGGACGGCGTCGCGTTGGACCGCATCGCGCCCGAGTCCCGGCCGGTCGGCGTGGTCTTCCAGGACTACCTCCTCTTCCCTCACCTGAGCGCCCTGGACAACGTCGCCTTCGGCCCGCGCTGCCACGGCGTGTCCAAGGCCGAGGCGCGTGAGCAGGCCGCGGAGTGGCTGGACCGCATGGGGCTCGCCGACCATCACGGCGCCAAGCCGCGCCGGCTGTCCGGCGGCCAGGCGCAGCGCGTCGCGGTGGCCCGCGCCCTGGCGACTCATCCCCGGCTGCTGCTCCTCGACGAGCCGCTCGCCGCGCTCGACGCGCGCACCCGTCTCGACGTACGCGCCCAACTCCGGCGTCACCTGGCCGACTTCGAGGCCGTCGCCGTACTGGTCACACACGACCCACTGGACGCGATGGTGCTCGCCGACCGACTCGTCGTCATCGAGCACGGCCGCGTCGTCCAGGAGGGCGCCCCCGCCGACATCGCCCGTCATCCACGTACGGACTACATCGCCCAGCTGGTCGGCCTCAACCTCTACAAGGGGCAGGCCGACGGGCACGTGGTGCAGATCGACTCCGGGCCGGACATCGCGACCAGCGAGGAACTGTCGGGACCCGCCTTCGTGGCGTTCCCGCCGAGCGCCGTGACCCTGTACCGGGACCGGCCCACCGGCGCCAGCGCCCGCAATCTGTGGCGGTGCCAGGTCGCCGGGCTCGAGACGCACGGGGACCAGATCCGCGCGGACCTCACGGGTGAACTCACGCTCGCCGCCGACCTCACGACCGTCGCCGCCGCGGAGCTGAACCTGCACCCGGGCGCTCCCGTCTGGGCCACGGTCAAGGCGACGCAGACGCACGCGTACCCCGCCTGACGCCGCACCCCCGCGTCCCCGCATCCGGCAGCAAGCCACACCCCGGCATCCCCGTGACGAACTGGGCGCCTTCGACCTGCCAGGCGCCCACACCCCTTCTCCTCGCAGATGCGACGCGCCTCGCACCAGCCACGCCCAACCCGGCTACGGTGAGGCCTACGCAGGCCCAAAGCCTGACATTCCATACCTTTTCTGTGCGGCGTTCCGCATGAGCCTGAGCATCCGCAATCAGCTTCCCGGCAGCGTTACGGGCATCACCGCGGGGGAAGCCATGGCGACGGTCAAGGTCCGCCTCGACGGCGGCCAGGACATCACCGCGGCGATCACCCTGGATGCCGTCAAGGACCTCGGCCTCACCGAGGGTTCCGCCGTACGCGCCCTGGTCAAGTCCACGGAGATCTCCCTCGCCACGGGCAAGGTCGAGGGGCTGTCCATCCGCAACCAGCTCGCCGGAACGGTCGACGACATCGCCACGGGCGGCGCCATGGCCTCCGTCAAGGTCAGCGTCCCGGGCGGCGAACTGACGTCCGCGATCACCAAGGACGCCGTCGCCGACCTGGCCCTGGCCCCCGGCACCTCCGTCGTGGCGCTGATCAAGTCGACCGAGGTCTCGCTCGCGACCGCGTGACGGTCGGACGTCGATCGGTACCCGACCGAAGAAGCATGGCTGCCGGAGGAGGCGCCGCCCGGACGGCCGTCACATGTTGATCATGTGTCCGGCCAGCCCGTGCACCGCCTCCTTCACGGCCTCGCCGAGCGTCGGGTGGGCGTGCACGTTGCGCGCCACCTCGTGGACGGTCAGGTCCCACTGCTGAGCCAGCGTCAACTCCGGCAGCAGTTCGGTGACTTCGGGGCCGATGAGGTGGGCGCCGAGCAGCTCGCCGTACCGGTTGTCGCTGATGACCTTGACGAAGCCCGTCGGCTCACCGAGGCCATGGGCCTTTCCGTTCGCGGAGAACGGGAACTTCGCCACCTTCACATCGAAGCCGAGCTCGCGGGCCTGCGCCTCGGTCCACCCGAAGCTGGCGATCTGCGGCTGGCAGTAGGTGGCCCGCGGGATCATCGTGAAGTCGACCTCCATGGTCTCCGCGCCGCCGATCGTCTCGGCGGCGATCACGGCCATGGCCTCCGCCGCGTGCGCCAGCATCAGCTTCGCGGTGACGTCGCCGATCGCGTACAGGTGGGGCACGTTGGTGCGCCCGCGTCCGTCCACGTCGATCGCGCCGCGCTCGGTGAGCCGTACGCCGGTGTTCTCGAGCCCGTATCCGGTGGTGCGGGGCGCGAAGCCGATCGCCTGGAGGACCTTGTCGGCCTCGATCACGCGCTGCTGCCCGTCCTTGGAGACGGTGACACGCACCTTGGCCGCGGGATCGCTGTCGTCGATGGATTCCACCCGGGTCCCGGTGTGCACCTCGATGCCCAACTTCCGGTACTGGCGGGAGAGTTCCTTGGACACGTCGGCGTCCTCGGTCGGCACCATGCGGTCCAGGAACTCGACGACGGTGACCTTGACGCCGTAGTTGTGCAGGACGTACGCGAACTCGACGCCGATCGCTCCGGCACCGGCGATGACGATGGACTCGGGGAGCTTCTCGGAGAGGATCTGCTCCTCGTAGGTGACCACGCGGTCGCTGAGGGCCGTGCCCGGCAGGAGTCGGGTGGTGGCTCCGGTCGCGATGATGCAGTTCCCGAAGGTGACGGTCTCGGTGCCGCCGGCCGTGAGGTCGATCCGGAGCGTGCGGTCGTCGATGAACATGCCGCGGCCGTCGTACTCGGTGATGTCGTTCTTCTTCATCAGGTAGTGCACGCCGGCGACCCGGCCGTCGGCGACCTTGCGGCTGCGCCGGTAGGCCTCACCGTAGTCGAAGCTGACCTGTCCCTCGACGTGGATGCCGAAGGTCGAGGCCTGCTGCGTGAAGATGTGCGCGAGTTCGGCGTTGCGCAGCAGCGCCTTGGACGGGATGCAGCCCACGTTCAGGCAGACACCGCCCCAGTACTTCCCCTCGACGACCGCGGTACGAAGGCCCAGCTGGGTGGCGCGTACGGCCGCGGTGTAGCCACCGGGTCCGGCACCCAGGACGACGACGTCGTAGTGCGTGGTACTCATGGAGCGTTCCTGCCGTTTCGGTGAGAGGCGAGTCTGGCCCTGACGTGCACGACGGTACGTCCGCGACCGGGACCCACGCACATACGCAACGCCAGCGCCTCCCGGGTCTCGGCGCGGTCACGCCCCCGGGCGAAGCCCCGTCCCCGGCCCGGGCCGCGCTTCATCTACTCCACCTCGATGCCGAAGTCCTGAACGAGCTGTTCCAGGCCCCCCGCGTAGCCTTTGCCGCCCAGCACGAAGTCCCAGTCCCCGTTCGGTCTGCGGCGGAAGGAGCCCAGCACCAAGGCGGTTTCGCCGGGGCGGCCGTCGGAGACCTCGAGCCGTCCCAGGTCGGCCAGACTCGGGTCGAGCAGGCGGATGGAGGCGTCCGTGAAGCCGGAGAGGTCGGCGTCCGGGTTCACCTCCGGGTCGATCGCGGCCACGAGCACGAACCGGTCGGCCTCGTCCGGCAACGCGTCGAAGGAGACGCAGATGGCGGCCTTGTCCGGTGCGGTCGGAGGCAGAACGCGTACGGATCCGTCCGCGGTGTGCGGGTTGTTGTAGAAGACGAAGTGATCGTCACTGAGGATGCTGCTGCCACGGCAGACGAGAGCACACACGTCCAGGGCGACGCCTCCGGTCCACGACATGCCCAGGATGTTGTAGTCGTCGGGCAGCCGAAAGTCGGGAACCGTCGGAGTCGGCTGCGCTGCCGGGCGGCGGGCGCCATCGCCCAGCCGCCCTCGTAGCCCGTGCCGATGCAACAGGTCGACGAGTTCGGTGCCGGAGATCAGTTCCAGCGGCTTGCCGTTGGCGAAGGTGTGCGAGCCCGGGCCGAACCCTGATGTCGTCACGAGGACACCCTTGTTGGCGCCGGCGTCCTGCACGGTTCCGTACAAGTCGCGAACGGCGGTGGGCGGCACCGTGTTGCGGTAGCGCTTCACCTGCACGACGATCTTGCCGCCCCGGATGGGTGTCGGATCCAGAGCGTCGACGTCCACCCCGCCGTCGTTCGAACGTTGGGTGGTGACCGCTTGCATTCCCATGGCCCTGAAGAGCTCGGCGACGAGATTCTCGAAGGCGATCGGATCCATGTCGTACAGGTCGGGTTCCTCGTCGCTGCCGTGCGTGACGACGCGGTTTCCGACCTCCTGCGGCCGACGGCTGGGCCGTACCGGCGTGAGCTGGTCGGGGCGGGTGGAGAGTTGCCCACGTAAGGCGTCGGACAGGCAGCTGCCGGCGTCCACCTGGGCCAGGTACAGGTCGCGAAACGTCGCGCGCGACGTCATGACGGTTGCCAGGTAGATGTGGCCCGGTCGGCCCGTCGTGGGATCGTGCCCGTCCACGAACCCGTTCAGGGTCACCGCCTCGAGGGTGCCCATCTCGTCCGCGGCGAAGAGTTCGTGCAGGACGAGCAGCATGCACTGCGCGAGGACTTCCCGGTACAGAGACCGACGTTGGCCCACTGGGCGGGCCGTCTCCTTGTCCTGGTCCGACCCGGACATGTACCGGACGGACTTGACCTCGGGGACGACGCTGTAGGCGGGCAGCTCCCAGTCCAGCACCAACTGGCGAGCCGCCGAGTCGTAGGCGGCCGCCACCTGACGCGGGAATCCCTCCGGCCATGCGGTCGAGGCGTAGAGAGCGGCGGAGAAGTACTCGACCACGGAGTCGGGTTCGCGGCGCCTGACCGCTTCGGTCAGTTCTTGGATGCCTGCGTTGTGCCGGCGTACATCGGCCAGTTGGGCATCGGCCCACTGCTGGTACTCCCGCTGGTACGACGCCAGTTGTTGCTGCCGTCGAGCCTCCGCAGCCTGGGCCGACTGCCAGTCCCTCTCGAACTGCGCCCGGGCCTCGGCCTGCGCCTGGGCCCGCCGCGTGGCAGTCCACCCGCTCTGTGCCTGGTAGTGCCGGAAGTCCGGCATGGGCACGGGCTGCGCCAAGGGGCCCGGCGCGAAGGGCTGGACATCCTCAGGGCGCATGAGAGAGGGCGCCCTGAACGGCGGAGCCTGACAACCCGAGGCGAGAAGGCCTTGCAGCGACGTGACTTGCGCGTCCAGTTCCTCAGTGCGGCGCAGGGCCTCTGCCTGCCGGTACTCGCGGTGGTTCTGGATCGCTCGCCGTTGATAGGCACGTGCTTGCTGCGCTTCTTGCCTCTGCCGTCTGGCTTCGGCCTCCATCTGGCGCTGCTGCTGCCGCTGCATCTCGGCCCAGACGCCGACCGGGCCACTGGAGCGTCGACTCATGTGTTGCTGGCCCTCCCCAAGGCGCTCCGGTTGTCCCCACAACCAGTTGTAAAGGGACGACTGTATCGAGCGATACCCATTTCGCATATCCAGTCGTCACAGGCCGACCGCGGCGGGCTCCACCGGTCGGGTGGCGGTCGGGCGAGGACGTAAGTCGGACTTCACCTGGTCATCGGCATATGCTGTGGCCGCCCGGAGGAGGGGCCATTCACGTGAGTGCACAGCGATGCCCCTTGTGCGGGTCCGAACCGATAGCCGGCCAGCAGCCGGCCTGCGGCTGCGCGACGTCCGCACCGGCGGTGCCTGCCAACCCGGTGTTCGGGCAGGTGACCCCACCCGGTCAGTCGGCCGGGACGGTGGCTCAGGAGGATCTGCGGCTCTTCGAGGGGCCGGTCGGGGGCGGGCCGGCCGTCGAGGGCATGTCGGTCCGCACGTCGGAGCATGTCGTCACCGCCGGTCGTGGTCGTCGGCCACCCGGGCGCCGCAGGCGCCGATGGGTGATCGCCGGTACCGCGGCGTTGGGTGTCGGGGCGGCCGCCGTCATCGCCGTGGCCAGTGGCGCCTTCAGCTCCGGGAGCGCCCCGAGCCGGACCGTGTCGGCGGCGGACGATTCGGCCATGCCCGCGCCGTCCGGATCCGTCTCGTCGCGGTCGGCGGCGCCTTCCCCCGGGAACGGCGGCGCGGACGCGACCCGCTCCCCCAGCCCGTCGTCGACCGTGTCCGGAACGGCGTCCACCTCGGCGACCGCACCCGCGTCCGCCTCGGCGAAGTCCTCCGCGTCGACGCCTTCCGCGCCCGCGCCCACGACGTCTTCCGCCGCCCGCCCGGTGGCCGGCGGCCGAGTCCTGTCCACCGGCAGCCACGGCGGTCAGGTCAAAGACCTCCAACGACGGCTGACGCAGATCAACTTGTACACGGGGCCGGCCGACGGCACGTACTCGACCGACGTCGCGGACGCGGTCCACCGCTATCAGGTGGCCCGCGGCATCGACGAGGACGCCGGTGTGTACGGTCCCGAGACGCGGGCCGCGCTGGAGTCCGAGACCCGGCGCGGCTGAGAACATGCCCGTCCATCGCCCGTTGCCACGTGAGGAAGTCGACCCGTCATGCCATCCGTGCCCGCCGATCCGACCGTGCTTCACCCGATGCCGGGGCAGTCGCGGGTCGTGCTGCTCAAGCCACTTGTCACGTCGCCGTTGATCGAGGTCGGTGAGTTCTCGTACTACGACGATCCGGACGACCCGACCGCCTTCGAGACGCGCAACGTGCTGTACCACTACGGGCCGGAGAAGCTGGTCATCGGGAAGTTCTGTGCGCTGGGCGAGGGCGTGCGGTTCATCATGAACGGGGCCAACCACCGTATGGACGGCCCGTCGACGTTCCCCTTCCCCATCATGGGCGGTTCGTGGGCGGACCACTTCGATCTCATCAGCGGGCTGCCCGGCCGGGGTGACACGGTCGTCGGGAACGACGTGTGGTTCGGCTACCGCACCACGGTGATGCCCGGCGTACGCATCGGACACGGAGCGATCATCGCCTCGGGTTCCGTGGTCGTCGACGACGTGCCCGACTACGGGATCGTCGGCGGCAACCCGGCGAAGCTCATCCGCCGCCGCTACTGCGACGAGGACGTCGAGCGCCTGCTCGCCCTCGCGTGGTGGGACTGGCCCACCGAACACCTCACCGAGCACGTGCGCACCGTCATGTCCGGCTCCGTGGACGCGCTGGAGGCCGTGGCCCCGATGCCGCGGTGATCGGGGCGGCGGGTATGGCTTCCAGCACCTCCTGTGTGTGCGCGCCCAGTTCGGGTGCCGGCGTGCGGAAGGTGTTCAGGCCGGACCCGAAGCGGACCGGGAAGCGTGCCTGCGGCGCCGGACCGGACGTCTGGGAAAACAGGTCTCTTTCCGTCAGATGCGGGTCCTCCAGGAGTTGTCGGGCCGCGGTGAGCACGGGTGCCCATGGCGCGCCGATCCCGGTCAGCGTGCGCTCCCACCACGCGTAGTCGTGGGTGGCGATCACCGCGGTCAGCAGGTCGTGGACCTTCTCCTTGGCGGCCGTACGGGCGGGCCGACGGTCGTACGCGTCGGTGTCCAGACCCGGGAACTCCGTACCCAGCGCGGTGCGGAACTCCCGCCAGAACTTGTCCTCGAACGTGGCGAGCGAGAGCAGCCGTCCGTCGGCCGTACGGAAGACGTCGTTGTCGCCCTGCACGAGCCCGCTCTCCAGCGGGTCACCGGCATCGGCCATGGGCAGAGCGAACAGGGCGCACCAGCCGGCGATCGATTCGGTGAGGGAGACGTCGATGTGCTGTCCCCGTCCCGTGGCGGCCGCGCCCGCGAGCGCCACGGTCAGCGCGAACGCCGCCTGCATCGCGCCCGCCATGTCACCCACCCGCACGCCCGGCCGGGTGATCGCCCCGTCGATGCGCCCGGGGACGGTGAAGAACCCGGACAGGCCGAGGAAGTTCAGTTCGTGACCGGGCCTGTTCGCGTACGGTCCCGTCTGGCCGTATCCGCTGAGGGAGCACAGGACGATGCGCGGGTTCGCCTCGCGCAGGACGGGATAGGAGAGGCCGAGCCGGTCGAGGACGCCGGGGCGGAAGCTCTCCACGACGGCGTCGGCGGTACCGACGAGGCGCAGGAACTCGGTCCGGTGTGTGTCGTCGCGGAGGTCGAGGGTGACGGAGCGCTTGTTGCGGTTGAGCGCCTCGAACAGCGCGGGGGCCGAACGCGCGGGATCCCCGCCGTCGGGCTCCTCGATCTTGATGACGTCCGCGCCCAGATCGGCGAGCATCGAGGTGGCGTACGGGCCCGGCAGCAGCCGGGACAGGTCGAGCACGCGCTTGCCGGTCAGGAAGGACCAGTCCGGGGGTCCGCCGTGTGCGTCGCGGGCGGACTCAGCGGCTTCGGCAGGATCTGCCGTCTCGGGTGTCTCGGCCTGCTCGACGCGTTCAGAACCTGGTTTCTCGACTGCCATCAGTTTTGCGCTCCTTGGGTGAGAGTCAGGTGACGCTGCGGGGTGTGCTGGCGACAGGTCACAGCCCTGTCGCCAGCGGTAGAACGAGAAGAGCCGGGGGCAGTAGCAGCGCCGCCCCGAGGGACCACGCCATCAGCCGACGGAAGACGCGCGGCGCGTGCGCCTCCTCGGTGTTGGCCAGGATCAGGCCGCCACCCAGGTGGAGGGGGCTGATCGCCACGGCGCCGATGGTGGCGCACACGGCGATCAGCAGCACGGTGAACCGTGCCGAGTCGGCATGCGGCAGCACCGCGGCGGCCAGTGGGACGACCACGCCGAGCACGGCGACCGTCGAGGACTCCACGGTCGCGAAGACCGCGGCGAGGTAGGAGACGGAGAGCACCGCGAGAAGGGTGTTGTCGATGCCGCCGAGATGCGCGGCGATCGCCTTGAGCGTTCCCGTCCGCTCCAGTACACCGACGTACACCATGATGCCGCTGGTCAACAGGACGACTGACCAGGGAAGTTCGGAGACGACCCGCCGTGAGTCGGGGCGGAAGACCAGCTGGAGCGAGAGCCCGATCAGGAGTGCCACGAAGCTGACGGACACCCCGAATCCCAGGACGGCGACCACGAAGACGCTCAAACCGATGAGCGAACCGGTCTCGTACGGGGTGACCGGCGCGGCGCCTCGCAGGACCGGCACCTCACTGTCCCGCGAGGCAGCCCGGCGTACCCGGGACGCGCGCACGAGCCGCAGGCCGCCCAGGGCGAAGAAGGCGACCAGCGCCAGGAGCAGGTTGAGGATCGCGAGACCGGCAAACAGTGCCGTGGGCGAGTAGGTGACGTCGAGCTTCCTGGCGAGCTCCTTGACGAGCGCGCCCCAGGGCGACAGCGGCGAGAACCCCCCGACACCGGCTCCGCCGCACGCCACCACGGCCATGAGCACGGGGTCGACGTCTCTGGTACGGGCGATACGCATCGCCATGGGAAGCACGACGGCGACCGTCGCGCTGGGCAGCGTCCCGATGGCGCTGAGTGCCGCCGCGACCAGGAACATGCCCCAGGGCAGGAACCAGTCACGGCCGCGGGACAGCCGGACCACGAGACGGACGACCCGGTCGATCGCGCCGCTGCGCTGGGCGTGGCCGAACATGTACATCACGCCGAGGATCAGGACGACCAGGTCTGCGGGGAACCCGGCGAGCACTTCCTCCTTGGGGATGCCGGCGATCGCCGACATCACGAACGCCGCCGGCAGCACGACGAGTCCCACGTTGACGTCGCGCCACATCGCGAGGCCGAACGCGGAGACGAGCAGGACGACGGACAACACCTCTGGCACGGACATGCGGGCTCTTCCCGTGGGCGACTCTTCGATACCGGACACGTTGTTCAGTATTTTGCGATGAGATCAGCAATGTAGGTCAAGGTGCCGCCCCGCTCAAGAGGGAGGAGCGGGGAAGAGCAGGCGAGGAGCGCCGCCTCCGGGACAGCAGTCGGCCCCGTCGCCCGGGGAGGCGGCGGGGCCGACAAGGGTCTCGGGGTGCGCCGTGCGGCGCCGGGGTCACTCGGGCGCGTCGAACCCGCTCGCCCAGTAACGACCACGTAGCGCGAGGTCGAGCAGCATCCGCACGACCTCCTCGGCGGGCGCGGGAGGCGTCTCGCTCTCGGCCCACCACCGCAGCACGGCGACCTGCTCCCCGACCCAGACGCGGGCGAGCAGTTCCGCGTCGATGCGCGGCTTCACGTCGTTGCGTTCGGCGCGTGCGCGGAACTCCTGCGCGGTGTTCGCGGCACACACGTCCGTGAACATCTGGAGCGGCTTCCCGTCACCCTCGCCGCGCAGCACGATCCGGTACAGGTCACGCTCGTCGCGCGCGTGGCGGAGCATCTCCAGAAGGGGCTTCCCCGTGAAGCCCACCGCACTCCCCGCGACGGACGGGGCGAGGCGCCGGCCGAGTTCGTCGAGGAGGTCGGCGGTCACCCGCGCGAACAGGGCGTCCTTGTCCTTGAAGTGGCTGTAGAAGGTGGCGCGGCCGACGTCGGCGCGCTCCGTGATGTCTTCCACGCTCAGCGCGCTGAAGCCGCGCTCCAGGACGAGTTCCACCAACGCGTCCGCCAGGGCGCGCCGCGTGCGCCTGGTCCTTCTGTCCTCAGCCATCGCTGCCTTCCACGTCTTCCGCCGTCGCCGTACTCGGCGTCTCCGGGCCCGCTCTCACGTCCGCCCAGTCTAGGAGAGCCTTGACAGTCAATGCGTTAATGAACAAGCTGTCTCGTATTGAACAGACTGATCACAGTGGTCAGAGTGTTGATCTTCCAGCTCTGGAGTACGTCGATGAACCTCGGCACCTACCTCTCCCGCAGCGCCCGCTACTGGCCTGACGCAACGGCCCTCGTCTGCGGCGAACACACATGGACCTACTCGCGACTCGACAGCGAGACCAACCGTCTGGCATCCGCCCTCATCGCACGGGGCCTGCGCCCCGGGGACGCGGTCGCCTCGCTCGCCTGGAACCGGGGCGAACTCGTGGAGGTCGAATTCGCCCTCTACAAGGCTGGGTTGACCAGGGCACCTGTCAACGCCCGGCTCGGCCGCGGCGAGATCGAGCACATCCTGCGGTACGCGCCCGTACGCGTCCTGTTCTTCGACGCCGCGCACCGCGAGGACGCTCTGGCGGCGATCGCCGCGGCGGGCACGGGCTGCGTACCGGTCCTCCTGGACGACACATCAACCGAAGCGGATACCGCCACCGACACCCCGGGGACCGTCCGGTACCGCGAGCTGCTCGCCGAGGGCAGCACCGAAGCGGTCACCGTCGACGTGTCCGAGGACGACGCGTGCGTCCTCAACTTCACGTCCGGGTCGACCGGAACGCTCAAGGCGGCCGTCCAGAGCGTCGGCAACCGCCTGGCCAACATGCGCAAGCAGCTGATGAGCGACGAGTCCCGGCCGGGGCCCGCCACTCGCTACCTCGCGTGCGGTCCCATCACCCACGCCACCGGCATGGGGCTGCTCGCGGGTGTGTTCGCGGGTTCGACGGCGTACGTTCTCCCCGCCTGGAGCGCCGAGGCCTTCCTGGACAGTGTGGAGAAGGAGCGCATCACCACCACCTTCCTCGTGCCCGCGATGCTGAACATGGTGCTCGCCCACCCCGGCGCCGCCGGACGCGACCTCTCCAGCCTCACCAGCGTCCGCGTCGGCGGCGCGCCGGTGTCACCTCGGCGACTGCGGGATGCCGTCGCGCTGTTCGGCCCGGTGGTCGCGCAGGGCTACGGTCTCGGCGAGACGACGAGCGTGGTCGCCGGACTGAGCAGCGCGGAGACGGCCCGCGCCGTGGCCAGTGACCCCGAACTCCTGCAGTCCTGCGGGCGGGCCGTGTACGACACGGAGATCCGGATCGTGGACGACACGGGCCGCGAGCTCGGGCCGCGCGAGGTGGGCGAGATCATCGTGCGCGGACCCGACTGCGTCCGCGCGTACTGGAACGAGCCCGAGCTGTCCGCCGAGACCTTTCGCGATGGCTGGGTGCACACCGGCGACCTGGCATGGATGCGCGAGGACGGCTATCTGTTTCTCGTCGACCGCAAGAAGGACATGATCATTTCAGGCGGGTTCAACATCTACTGCACCGAAGTCGAAGCCGCGCTCTACGAGCATCCCGCCGTTCAGGAGGCCTGTGTCGTAGGCGTGCCGGACGAGACGTGGGGCGAGGCGGTCAAGGCCGTCGTCGTCACGCGCCCCGGTCATTCCCTCAGCGCGGAGGAGGTCACCGCGTTCTGCGCACAGCGCCTGGACCGCCTCAAGAAGCCACGCTCCGTGGACTTTGTCGCAGAACTCCCACACAACCGCAACGGGAAGCTCGACCGCAGGGCGGTGCGCGAGCCGTTCTGGGCCGGCACAGCCCGCCGCGTGAACTGACCCAGAACGTCAGAACCAGAACCAGAACCAGAACCCAGACCCCGGACCCAGAACCCGGAACTCGGAACGAGGCCCCCGCACATGACGTTCTCCCTGCGCCCCACCTACGACGAACCGCGCCTCGCGGCCCTCGTCGACGCGCTCCGCGACTACCTGGACGGCGAACTCGCCGACTACGAACGCAACCGCGGCATCACCCACACCTCCCGGCTGACCCGTGCCGACCTGGAACCCGTCTGGAGGCGCAGCCGCGAACTCGGCTTCTACGGGATCCACCTGCCCGAGAAGTTCGGCGGTCAGGCCCTCTCGTACACCCAACTGGCCTCCCTCAAGGAGGAGATAGGCGCCAGTGGCCGCGCCCTCGGCCACTGCGTGCTCGGCGACATGGGCGGTCCGCTGCGGGCCGGTGACATCCTGCGGCACGCCACGGACCACCAACTCCACAAGTATCTCCTGCCGTTGGTCCGGGGCGAGCGCGCCTGCTGCTTCTCGCTCACGGAGGCCGAAGCGGGTTCCGACGTACGCTCCATGCGCACCACCGCCGTACGGGACGGTGACGGCTACCGGCTCACCGGGCACAAGGTGTTCAGCTCGGCCGGCCCCTTCGCCGATTTCGCGATCGTGGTGGCCCGCATGGCGGACACCGGCGGGGACGCGGACCCGAAGCCCTCGTTCTCCGCGTTCCTCGTCGATCTGGACAGTCCTGGGTGCCAGGTCCTGGACGGTGCCACCCCGATGTCCGGCGAGCACATAGAGAGCGACATCGTCCTGGAGGACTGCCACGTGCCCGCCGCCAACCTCCTGGGCGAGGAGGGCGAGGGCATGCGCATCGCGCTGGGCCGTGTCACCACCAATCGGCTGCTGCACTGCCCGAGCGTGCTCGGCGCCACCCGGCGCGCCCTCGACCTCACGCTGGAGCGCACCCGTCACCGCAAGGCCGCCGGCGGACAGCCACTGCTGGCGCTCCAGTCCGTCCAGCACAAGGTCGCCGACATGGCGACGGAGTTCTACGCCGCGCGCTCGATGACGTACGCGGCCCTGGCCGCCCTGGACAAAGGTGGCCAGGTGCGGACCGAGGCGTTCATGTGCAAGCTCTTCGTCGCGGAGTCCGCGTTCCGGATTCTCGACCAGGCCGTGCAGATCCACGGCAAGGAGGGCCTCACTCAGGGCAACGAAGTCGAGTTCCTGTTCCGCAAGATCCGGATGTTCCGCGTCCTGACCGGCACGTCCGAGATCCAGAAGAACGGCATCGCCAAGGGTTTGGCGTTCCTTGCCTGACCGAGCGACCCGGCGCCCGACGACCCCACAGGCCTCACGGCCGTGGGGTCCGTTCGCGTGCGCCTGACACGGGCCGTACGAAGCGAGGTGGGTAGCAGGTACCGGACATACCTCGGTCCCCGCCGTCGTGACGGGGACCGAGAGAGTCGGGGCAGGGGCCCAGTGGGACCGTCAAGAGGGCGCGCTGCGGGCCTCCGCGAGCGTGCCCGCCCGTCGCCCCGTACTGCTACGCGCAAGTAGCTGTGCGCCCGCGGCCAGGACGCTCAGGCCGAGCCCTATGCCCCAGACGGTCAGATACGCGGTGAGCGCCGGGGTGTCCGTCGTCCCGACGACCAACGTGCCGAGGACCGCCGCGAACACCGCCCCTGCGACGCTGCCGCCGAGTGTCTTCAGGTTGTTGTAGACGGCGGCGGCGCTCGCCGTGCGGTCGGAAGCGCTCCCCTCCACCACGACCGACGGCAGCCCGCCGAGGGCGAGCCCCATGCCGATGCCCACCGCCCCGTACGCCCCTACGAACAGCGGCAGCGCGGAGTGGCCGGCCATCAGCCCGGCGTTGCCGACCGCGATCAGGGCGAACGCGCCGAGGAGCGTGCGCGCGTACCCGATCCGGGCAGCGATTCCCGCGCACAGCACCGACCCCAGGAAGGCCATGACGTGCGGGATCGCGCCCCAGACACTGATCTGCCAGGTGGCAAGGCCGAATCCGTAGCCCTCGTCGCCCGGCGACGCCGCGAGGAAGCTGACGGCCACGCCCTGCCCTCCCATCATCACCGCGCCGAGAACGAACCCGGAGGCGTAGTGGGGAGCCGCTCGGCGACGGGCCACCGCCCGGAGGTCCACCAAGGCGTGCGGCCGGGCCAGTTGGATGCGGGTCCACCACCACAGCAGAGCGCAGGACAGCGCCACCGCGGCGAGTGTGCGCGGGGAGAGCCACCCCCAGGCCGTGCCGCGCGAGATCGTGCCGAGCAGCGTCACCAGGGCGACCGCGAGGAGAACGGCACCGGCCCAGTCCATGCGGCCGGTCGCCCGGGTGGCCGACTCGGGGATGGCGAGGAAGGACACGACCAGGCACCCGACGGCCAGCGCCGCGAGTACGGCGAGCGTGGGACGCAGCCCGCCGACGGCCGAGAGGACCGGACCCACCAGCACATGGCCGAGGAGTGAGCCGAGGGTGAGCGCCCCGACCAGGAGCCCGACGGCGCGGCGGCCGCCGTCCACGTCGAGACGGTCGCGCACCAGGCCGATCTCCAACGGCAGCAGCGCGGCCAACGGGCCCATGAGTGCCCGGCCGAGCAGCAGGACCGGCAGGTTCGGCGCGACGGCGACCAGGACGGTGCCCACGGCGACACAGCCGAGCGCTACGCGGACAAGGCGCCGGTGGCCGTAGAGGTCACCGAGGCGGCCGAAGGCCGGGACGCTGACGGCGGCCGCGAGGAACTGGGCCGTCGTGAACCATTGGGCCTGCGCCGTGCTGAGGTGCTGCCACTTCTCGACCTCCGGGATCAGTGGCGGCGCGGCGCCCTGCAACAGTCCGCTGACCAACTCGAAGGCGACAAGCAGACCTACCACGGCGGTGACCCTGGCCGGGGCGGACGGCGAGGTGGTTCGCGACGTGGGGCAACCGCCGGGCTTCTCCGGCGCCGTCATGTCGCCGCACCCGCCGCGAGGCGACGCTCGGCGAGCTCCGCGAGGAGCGCGGCCTGGCGGTACAGGACCCGGTCGTCGAAGACGGCGTACGGTGAGTGGTTCATCGGAGCCTCCTCCAGGTCCACGCCCTCGGGGGCCGCGCCGACGAGGAGCATCGCGCCGGGGGTGCGCCGGAGGACGAACGCGAAGTCCTCCGAGCCGTTCGCAGGGTGCGGGGCCTGCCAGGCCTGGTCGGCGCCGAACAGGTCGCGGGCCGTGTCGAGGGCGAAGGCGGTCTCGCCGGGTTCGTTGACGGTGACCGGATAGGCCACGTCGTAGTGGACCTCCGCCCCGATGCCGTGCGCGTCCGCGATGCCGCGGACCAGTCGGGGCAGGCCCTCGATGAGGCGCTCGTGATTGCCCTCGGAGTAACTGCGCACCGTGGCCTCGAACTCGGCCGTCTCCGGGATGACGTTCTGCTTCGTACCGGCGTGGAAGCTGCCAACGGTGACGACCACCGGATCGAAGATGTCGAAGCGGCGGGTCACCCAGTTCTGCAGGGCGGTGACGATCTCGCAGGCGACGGGGACCGGGTCCTTGGCGCTGTGCGGGGTCGCGCCGTGCCCTCCCTTGCCGCGCACCGTCACCCGGAGCAGGTCGGAAGCGGAAGTGATGGTGCCGGGACGGGAGGCGATCATGCCGCCGGGGACCCGGTTGGCGGCGACATGCAGCGCGTAGGCCGCGTCGAGAGGCTTCCCCGCCGCGTCGAGTACACCCTCCTCGATCATCGCGCCGGCGCCGTTGTGGCCCTCTTCGCCGGGTTGGAACATGAACACCACGTCGCCGCGCAGGTGTTCACGGCGTTCGGCGAGGAGCATGGCCGCGCCGACGAGCCCGGCCGTGTGCAGGTCGTGACCGCAGGCGTGCATGGCGCCCGGGGTCCGCGACCTGTAGTCCACCCCCGTCTTCTCGGTGACGGGGAGGGCGTCCATGTCGCCGCGGAGCAGCACGGCGCCGCCGGGCCGACCGCCGCGCAGGACCGCCGTCACGGAGCTGAGGTTCTTGCCGAGGGTGATGTCCAGCGGAAGACCGTCGAGGGCCGCGAGGACCTTCTCCTGGGTGCGGGGCAGCTGGAGTCCGAGCTCGGGTTCGCGGTGCAGGGAGCGCCGCAGCCCGGCCAGTTCGGGCTGGAGTTCCTTGGCGCGTTCCGTGGTCGACATGCTGGATGAACCTCCTGGTACGGTGCCGGCGGTAACGAGGTCAGACTGACGCCATGAGGCATTTCGGAGCAGAAACTCCCAGGAAAGACGCAGAGGCAGCGTGATGACGCAGGATTCCGTGCATGCGCTGGACCATGTGGATCAGGCACTGGTGCACGCGCTCCAGATCGCGCCACGGGCCGGCTGGGCCCGGATCGGCGCCGCCCTCGGCATGGACGCGGTGACGGTCGCCCGGCGCTGGGGCCGGCTCACCGACACAGGCGCCGCCTGGATCAGCTGCCACCCCGCTCCGGCCCTGGCCACGTCGGGCCAGGGATGTCTGGCGTTCGTCGAGGTCGACTGCGCGAACGGGAGCCTGCTGTCGGTCGCCCGCGAACTCGCCGAGGAGCGGCACGTGTCCGCCGTCGCGCACGTCAGTGGCGAGCGTGACCTGCTCCTGACCGTCATGGCGCCGGACCCGGTCGCGCTCACGCGCTGGGTGACCCGCCGGCTCGGCGCGATGGACGGCATCGTCACCACCCGCACTCATCTGGCGAGCACCGTCTACGCGGAGGGGAGCCGGTGGCGGCTGCGCGCGCTCGACGGGGACCAGATCTCCCGCCTCGCGGCGGAGGAGGTACCGGGTTCCGACGCGCCGGCATTCCCGCTGACCTCCCTCGACCACCGCCTCGTCGCCGCGCTGTCGGTCGACGGCCGCGCGACGTATCGCGCTCTCGCGGACGTCTGCGGGGTGAGCGCCGACACCGTCCGTCGCCGGACGGCCCGCCTCTTCGCGGCGGGCCTGGTGCAGACGCGCTGCGAGGTGGCGCGTCCTCTGTCGGAGTGGCCCGTGTCGGTGTATCTGTGGGGCCAGGTCGCGCCCGGGGACCTACGGGCCGTGTCCGCCCAGGTCACCGGCATGCGCGAGGTACGTCTGTGCGCAGCGGTGATCGCCCGCCACAATCTCAAACTCGTCGCCTGGGTCCGCTCACTCGACGACGCCCAGCGCTTCGAGGTGCGGCTCGCCGAGCGCGTGCCGGGGCTGACCGTCGCCGACCGGGCGGTGGCCCTGTGGCCGATGAAGCTGAACGGCCATCTGCTCGACGAGCGCGGTTACCACGCGGGGGCGGTCCCGCTCGACATCAGCGGGCTGCCGCAGGCGTGAGGGCCTGCCCGCTCGCCCCGGTCGGCATCGACGCTCGAACGTGTCGCCGAGCCGCTCCCGTCACTAGGTACATGCCAATGCCTTGACGCCACGGCGGCCACTCCTTTAAATCAAGAAGTGAAGGAAGTGCCTCAAGTGGCCGCCGTCGGCGTTCACTTCCAGATGCTTCATTCGCCTTCTTGTCATGCACTCGACCCCCCACACGACCCCCACCGTGAAGCGATGTGATGACCGTGCGCTCATCCTGGCGCCGCCGCGCCTCCCTGTACGCCGCCTCCCTTGCCTGCTGTGCCGCGAGCCTGGCGGCGGTCCCCACCGGCGCGTCCGCCGCCCCGGCGCCCGTCGGCAGTACCGCGAAAGCCGCCGCCGCGGCCACGTTCACCGACGACTTCAACGGCGCCGCGGGCTCGGCCGTCGACGGCGGCAAGTGGCAGATCGAGACCGGCGACAACGTCAACAACCATGAACGGCAGTACTACACCGCGGGCAACAGCAACGCCGCGCTCGACGGCCAGGGCAACCTGGTCATCACGGCCCGCAAGGAGAACCCGAACAACTACCAGTGCTGGTACGGGCGTTGCGAGTACACCTCGGCCCGTCTCAACACCTCGGGCAAGTTCACCCAGGCCTACGGTCATGTCGAGGCCCGGATGAAGGTGCCGCGCGGACAGGGCATGTGGCCCGCGTTCTGGATGCTCGGGGACGACATCGGCAGCGTCGGCTGGCCGGCGAGCGGCGAGATCGACGTCATGGAGAACGTCGGCTTCGAACCCGGTACGGTCCACGGCACGCTGCACGGCCCCGGATACTCGGGCTCGGGCGGCATCGGCGCGGCCTACTCGCTGCCCGGCGGACAGGCCTTCGCGGACGGATTCCACACGTTCGCCGTGGACTGGGCCCCGAACTCCGTCAAATGGTCGGTCGACGGGAACGTCTACCAGACCCGTACGCCCGCCGACGTCGGCGGCAACCAATGGGCGTTCAACAAGCCGTTCTTCCTGATCCTCAACCTCGCGGTCGGCGGCTACTGGCCGGGCGACCCCGACGGCAGCACGAGCTTCCCCCAGCAGCTCGTCGTGGACTACGTCCACGTCACCACCCAGTAAACAGGGGGTGATGTCCCGGGGCGGCCGGTGTCCTACGGACCCGCCGCCCCGGGACATCGACGACGTCTGGTTCACGGTGCCGCGGGGTCGTACCCCGTCAGCTCGTCCGTCAGCGCCATCAGGCGCCGGCGCGCCTCCTTGTCGTAGGCCTGTTCGTGGGCGCGCGTCTCCGTGAAGCGGTCGAAGTACCGGCCTGTGGTGGACCCGAGCTCAGGGTCCGTGATCAGCCGCACCGTCGGCCTTACGCCCTCCTCGATTCCCGTCATCGGGGTGAAGCCGTACGCTCGCACGCCCTCCGTGTCCATGAGATGGGCCGGGTGCAGGGCGTTGACCGTGACACCCGTGCCGTCGAGTTCCGCGCCCAGCTCGAACGTCGCCATGATCAGGGCGAGCTTGCTGCGGCAGTACGCCCGCAGCCCTTCGTAGTCCCGCTCCAGCATGACGTCGTCGAAGTCGATGCGCTCCTGCCCCATGGACGCGACGTTGACGACGCGGGCGGGGGCGGAGGCCCTGAGCAGGGGCAGGAGGCCGCGGATCAGGGCGTACGGGGCCAAGTGGTTGACCGCGAACCGCAGTTCGTGCCCCTGCGCGCTCAACTCCCGCCGCAGCGGCTCCGCGCCGGCACTGGCGACCGCGTTGTTGACCAGCACGTCGAGACGGGGTTCCACATCGCGGATCCGGTCGGCCATGGCACGCACCTGGTCGAGGTCCGAGAGGTCGGCGAGGTATGTACGGACCGTGGCGTCCGGTGCGGCCCTCCGCACATCGGCGGCCACCGCTTCGAGCCGCCCCGTGTCGCGGCCATGCAGGAGGAGGGTGTCGCCGCGCGTGGCGAGGTCTAGCGCGATGCCACGGCCCAGGCCCTGGGTCGCTCCGGTGATCAAGGTGATGCGTGGGTTCATGACGCCCATCCTGGACGGCGCGGCTCCGCAGGTGGGGGAGCGCGCCACGCATGGTGTTCCCACCACCGCTCATCGATGCGCGCGTCTCTCCTCCCGCCGTTCGGCGACCGCCGCCGCCAGCTCCCGCACGTCGGGGTCCGGGTCGGCCACGAGGCGGTCGAGGAGCGCGTCGACCCCGGGCGTCGACCAGCCGGCGACCGCGTCGGCGAGAGCCTCGCGCACCGCCGGCTCCGGGTGGTCGGCGAGCGGCGAGAGGCGTTCCACCGGGCCCCGCCGGCGCAGGCCGAACCAGTGCAGCGCCTCGCACAGCGCCGTGGCGTCGCCCGGATCTCCGGCCGCCTCCACGCGTCGCAGCAGGACGGGCGCGGGGGGCGGCGGGCCGTCGTGCGGGTGCGGCCTGCGTTCACGCAGCCGCCGGGACCCGTATTCGCCTCGCACCCGGCAGCCCGCGCACGTGCACGGCACGACGCCGTGCGCGTCGGGGAAGTAACGCCAGCCGGTCACCTGGCGGACGGCGCGGACGCGCTGCACCTCGCGTTTGGCGACCGCCCGGGGGACGAACACCTCCCACCCGCGCGGGTCGTCCATCGCGGCCAGGCGGCGCACCGCGTCGCCGGCCGTCGTCGCCAGCGGTTCGCGGTGGTACCGGCCGACCGTGACGGGCTCGTCGTCGGGCAGCCGCACCTGGACGGCGACGAGCCCGCGCGGCCCGCCGTGCCGTGCCAGCTCCCGCAGCCACTGGTGCGTGAGCGTGTACGACGCGAGCACGGGGAAGCAGAACACCCCGCGCCTGCCGTCGTGGCGCTTGCCGGCGGCCCGGATACCCGCCCGCCTGATGCGCGCCGCGTTGGCCTGGGGCGTCAGGTGTACGAACAGTGCCATGGCCGCGATCCTAAGTGCCGCCCTCCGCCGACCGGCCGGTGCGTCACTTGCCCAGTTCGGCGGCGCGAGCCACCCGGCGGGCGAACACACTGTCCTTCGCTTCGTCCATCTCGCCCAGCGCGGCCTTGCGTTCGCGTCGGGCAAGCCGGTCCAGATACGTGCGGCCGTAGAGGTGATCCGTCTCGTGCTGGAGGCAGCGTGCGAAGTAGCCCCGACCCTCGATCACCAGCGGATCTCCCTCCTTGTCGCGGCCCCGGACGACTGCGTGGTCCGGCCGGGGCACGAGCTTGTAGGGGCCGGGGACCGACAGGCAGCCCTCCGACTCCTCGGCCAGGACGCGCTGCGCGGCGGGCAGTTCGTCGAGGACGGGGTTGGCGATGTGTCCGACATGACGCACGCCCCAGTCGTCCGTGATGTCCCACACGAACAACTGGAGGTCCACATCGACCTGGTTGGCGGCGATGGCCGCGCCGTCCGCGACAGCGTTCGTGGCAAACATGTCGTCGATCAGGCACGCCAGTTCGGGAGTTCCGAACTCCGTCACCTCACGGCAGCGGCGGTGCAGGATCTCCTCCCCCACGACGGTGATGCGGCGCACCGTTCCGCGCGCGACCTCCGGCGGAAGGGCCGGGTAGGAGTCCACCGGAACACCCTGCACCCGCACCCTGAGATCTTGTGATGTTCCGTCACTCAGCCGAAAAGACATGGGTGTTGACGCCTCCTGAGCACGCCGAAGGAGGACCGGGAGCGCGCCCTCGGACCGGCTCGGCAAACTTGACCGACTTGACCAACCACTTTGCAAAGTAGCACTCTTTGCAAAATGAGCGACAAGGAACGACGCACAGCGCCCGCCGGCCCTGACCTCGGCTCCGGCTCCGGCTCCGGCTCCGGCTCCGGCTCCGGCTCCGGCCCGTGGGTCCCGCAGCACGGAGCGCGCCGGCCCCTGCCCGACCACCCGGTCCGGATCGCGCTCCTCGATCTGCTCGCCGAGGTCGGCACGGTCACGTCCACCGAGGCCGCAGCCCGCCTCGGACACAGCTCCGGCCTCTGCTCGTTCCATCTGCGCCAGCTCGCGCGCTACGGCCTCATCGAGGAGGCGCCCCCCACGGACGGACGGGCCCGGCCGTGGCAGTTGCGCTGGGAGGCCGACCACCTGACGGACCAGGCCGGCGGGGTGGAGTTCACCGCGCCGGCCCACGGCCTCGAGGACGAGAGCTACCGTCGCCGCCTCGCCCACCTGGAACAGGCTCCGGCGGCGTGGCGGCACGATGATTCGTTCAGCGCGGCGCTGCGCCTCAGCCCCGACGAGGTGACCCAACTGGCCGTGTCCATGCGTCAGTTGATGACAGAGTTCCAGGCGCGTCACGACAGGGCCGCGACGCGCCCGGCGGACACCGTGGCGGTCGCGGCCGTCGCGCGGCTGTTCCCCCTGCTCGACGAGGACGCTGCTCCCACCCAGCGGCAGATCGAACCCCCGACAGGGTCTAGCGGATCTTGAAGCTGTCCACGATCAGATAGCTGCCCGTCTTCATCACGCCCTTGATGGTGTGCTCGCCCGGCGTCAGGCCCGACCTGGTGAACACGGTCTGCTGATGCTGCCGAGTGGGGCTGGAGTTGTCGATCGTGCCCGCCGGTTGCCCGTCCACGTACAGGTCGACCTGCCCCTCGTCGCTGTTGATCTGGGTGATGACGTCGATCGCCGTGCCGTTGAAGGTGAGCTCGAAGGAGTCGCCCTTGTTCTGTGTGGCGTGCACGTCGTCGGCCCAGCCGCCCCCGCCGCCGCGCGAGGCGTTCTTCCAGTCCCAGCCCGAGCCGGTGTACACGACCCCGGACGTGTTGTTGATCTGTTCGCCCGACTCGGGCTTGCGGACGGTGAGTTGCGTGGCGGCCTGGTTGCGCCAGATCGTCAGCGGGACGTCGGCGCCCGGGGCCGAGCGGTTGTAGACGCTCCAGAAGCTGTCGCGGCCGGTGACCTTCTTGCCGTCGATCTCCCGGATGACGTCGTTCGTCCGCAGGCCCTGCCGGTACGCCTCCGACGTGGTGGGGACGGTGGGCAGATGCAGACCGTCGTAGTCGGTCAGCCCCGTCGCCGACTTGACCGCGTCGGAGTAGATACGTGTGGCCGAGGCCCCGAGCAGTGGCTCCTGGAACGCGTCGAGCGTGTCGGTGGGGGTGTCGTCGACCCATTCGAGCGGGGGCGGCGTGGGGCTGCCGGCCTTTCCGAAGCCGTCCATCGCGAAGGGACGGAAGCCGAGGGCGCGCGCCGGGGAGTCCGCCTGGAGCGTGTAGTCGAGCTTCTTCGGGTCGGTGAAGGGCGAGGCTCCGGTGAACTCGGGGTCGGCCGTCACCGAGTGCGTGTCGAGGCCGAGGGCACGCCACGCGTCGGTCACGCCGGTGACCGGCCTGCCGTTGTTCCAGAACAGGTTGTTGTCGACGGACGGCCTGCTCTTCGCCATGTCGGCCTGGATCAGGCTGTAGGGAGTGCCGGTGACGAAGATGTTCTTCTCCACCGTGTCGCCGCTGTCCGCGTACCAGACGTGGAAGTGGGCGCCGCCGTTGACGAAGATGTTGTTGCGCACGGTCCGGTGGAAGCCCTCGCGGAGCTTCACCCCGCCGTTGAGGAGGAGGTTGTCCTCGATGAGGTAGTTCGAGCTTCCGTCGTCCAGGTCGATGTCCCAGTGCGAGGAGTGGCGGATCCGGTTGTGCCGGATGACGGTGGTGTCCGTCGCGTCGAGCTTCGCGTACGACTTCTTCGTCGCGTCGTCGGCGGTCAGCGGCCAGAACCGGTCGCGGCCCCAGGAGTTGATCGGCCCGTGGTCCGAGGTCTCCTTGACGCAGTTGAAGATGTCGTTGTTCTCGATGACGTGTCCACCCCAGGTGCCGTCGTTGATGTCGACGCAGGCACGGGGTCCGTCGTGGATCGTGTTGCCGTCGACGGTGACGCGCCGGCTCATCGAGATCTGCACGCCGGAGGTCTGCTTCTCGAACTGCCCGTTGTCGTGCATGTAGTTGCCGCTGACGCGGATGTCGCGCGGGTAGTTCTCGGACTTAGGGCCGGGTGTGGTGTCCGTGATGGTCTTGCGCATGCTGTCCCAGGTGGACGGCTCGCGTACCGCGTCGCGGTTGCCCACGACGGCGACGTCGGAGGCGCCCGAGTGGCTGAACTCGTTGCCGGAGACGGTGTCTTCGCGGTTGTAGCCGTCGACGAAGAGGGCGTTTCCGCCGACCTGGTCGAAGAGCGAGTCGCGTACGGCGACGTTCTCGGTGTTCTTGAGGTGGACCGCCGCGGCGCGCGCGATCGCCCAGTCGCCGAGCTGGAGCTTCTCGTACGGCTGGTCGAAGAGGGTGCGGTGGGTGCGGGCGAACGTGAAGCCGGAGAGGCTCAGATCGTGCACGGCATCGTCCGGTCCGCCGCCCTGCACCCTGATGAGTTCGTCGAGTTCGGCGGTCTCGATGTGCGCCGAGGCGAGATCGGCGCCCTTCGGCGGGAAGAAGTAGAGCTTGCCGGCCGCCTTGTCGTAGAACCACTCGCCGGGGGCGTCGAGCTCCTCGAAGACGTTCTCCACCATGCGGTACGTGGTGTGCAGGCCACTGCCGCGGTTGTTGTCGCCCACCCAGTCGAGTTGCGGGGTGCCGTCGGCCTTCAGCCCGGTGACCCGGTAGGAGTTGCCGCCCCACTCCCCCTGGTGCAGGCCGCGTACGAGCGCGGTGGTGGGGTTCTTCCAGCGGGCGACACGCTGCGCCGAGATGGCGTCGGCCGCGTAGCCGCCCAGGATCGCGGTCTTGGGGTCGTAGTTGGGGTACCGGGCGAGGACCTGGCGTTCCCCGTCCAGGAAGAGACCGTCGAAGTCGAGACCGGCGCCTATGTCGGCGACCTTGACGGTGTCGTTGTACGAGGTCCACTCGGGCCGCAGCGATCGGCCGCCGCTGATGACGACGTGTTCACCGGGTGCGGCGAGGTAGCGGACCGGGGCGCGCTCCGTGCCCGAGTCTTTCGGGCCGAACGTCAGGGTGTGGTCCAGGCGGTAGGTGCCCGCGTGCACCACGACGTCGACGGGTCGCGCCCGGTGCTTGCGCACTTCCTTGCGGGCGGCTTCCTGGGCGCGCTCCACCGTGCGGAACGGCCTGGCCGCCGAGCCGTTGGCACGATCGCTGCCGGTGGGTGCCACGTGGAGGGTGACGGTCTTGCCACCCTCGGCCGCCGACGCGGTGGGCGCGACGGCGGCGCCGAACCCCAAACTGACACCCACCGCCGCGGCGAGCAGACCGGGAAGCGGGGATCTTCGGTTCTTGCGGAAACCTGGGACGGTACGCACGGGGACTCCTGAGGCCGGGCAGGTCGGGATTGACCATCGATCTACGGACCGAACATCCAATGTTTGATGGACAGTTGGCTCAATTGAGGAGCGTCTGGCCACGGAAGCTATAAATTCATCGGATGACTGTCAAGAGATGCTGCACGCATCGGCTTCTCGATGCCCCGTCGAAGGCATCCGGGCGGCAGAGGCGATCAACTACCCTGCCTGCGACCGCTGCAGCAGACCGGTCACCGCCGTACCCTCAGCTCCCCCTGCTTCCCGGCCCCCAGTGGCATACCTCAAGAGATGCGGTCCGTCATGCGCGAAGGCACCCTCGTTCACGCCGCCCCCGGCGTTCATCTGGTCCACGGCAGCAACACGAACTGGGTCATCCTGAGCGAGGGCGACGCCGTCACGCTCATCGACTGCGGCTACCCCGGCGACCGGCAGCAGGTCCTGGACTCACTGGCCGCGGCGGGCCACTCCCCCGAGGCGCTCACGGCGATCCTGCTCACCCACGCACACAACGACCACCTCGGATCCGCGGAGTATCTCAGCCGCACCTTCGACGCCCCGGTGTACGCGCACGAGGCCGAAGTCCCGCACGCCCGGCGCGAGTTCCTGCACCAGGTCTCGCTCGGCCGGGTCCTGCGCAACAGCTGGCGCCCTGGCGTCCTGCCCTGGGCCGTCCACGCCCTGCGCTCCGGCGGGACGACGGACGCCCGCGTCGAGCGGCCCCAGCCGTTCCCCACTGAGGGTGCCCTCGACCTGCCGGGCCGCCCGGTCCCGGTCCACACCCCCGGACACACCGCCGGCCACTGCGCCTACCATCTCCCCGGCGCGGGCATCGTCATCTCCGGTGACGGCCTGGTCACCGGCCACCCGATCTCGCGCACGCGCGGGCCGCAGCTCCTGCCCACCATGTTCGACAGGGACCGCGACCGCACCCGCGGTTCCCTGGACGTGTTCGAGAAGCTGTCGGGCGACATGGTGCTGCCCGGGCACGGCCCGTTGCACCGCGGTTCGGTGGGCGAGGCCGCCCGGACGGCACGCGACCGTGCGACTCCGGCGCGGCAGAGGTCGTGAGCGGTGCGGGAGCGGCCGTAAGCGGCCCGCCTGGTCGTAGGCGGCGCGGCAGTGGTCGTAACCGGCCCGCCTGGTTGTGACCGGTCCGTCTGCTTATGACCGGCCCGTCTGGTTGTGACCGGCCCGTCTCAGCCCCGCGAGCCGGAGCGGCGCCAGGCGGTGTACACACCCGCGCCCAGAGCGCCCGCCACCAGTGCGCTGCCCGCCACGAGTTGCGTGGCGTCGAGGTTGGAGAGGCTGCCGCCGTTACCGGCCTCCACGCCCCTCGGCACGGTCGGCGTGGTCGGCGTCGTGGGGCGGGCGCCGCCTCCGGAGATCGTCAGTTTGGCGGTGCCCCGTTCCCCCTTGCAGTCGAACGTCACGTCGTACTGGGCACCCGGCTTCGCGTCGGGGGAGACCTTGGCCTTCGCCGAACGGCCCCCATTGAGCGTGACGTCGTCGAAGACCGGCGCCGTGACACGCACGGTCGGCGTCTGGCACTTGGTGGCATTGATGGTGACCGTCCCGCCGGGAGACACGGTCGTCGGGGAGACCGTGTATCCGAAGGAGGTGACGTTGTGCCCGCCGCTGTCGGTGCGGCCGTCACCACCGGGGTCGACACCGGCGGAGTCCTTGACACCGGAGTCGGTGCCACCGGAGTCCTTGACGCCGGTGTCTGTACCACCAGTGTCCTTGACCCCGGTGTCTGTACCACCAGCGTCCTTGACCCCGGCGTCTGTACCACCGAAGTCCTCAATTCCGGGGTCGACAACACCTGAGTCCTTAACGCCGGCGTCTGTACCACCGGAGTCCTTGACGCCGGCGTCTGTACCACCAGAGTCCTTGACGCCGGACTCCTCAACGCCGGAGTCGATACCACCAGCGTCTTTTACGCCGGTGTCGGTACCACCGGAATCACTACCGCCGGAGTCACCGGCACCGGAGTCGATACCGCCGCCGGAGAGGGTGCCGCTGTCGGATTCGTAAGCGGTCGTGTTGTCGCCACCGTCGTCCGCCACGGACGCCGGCGCGGTCACGGACAGAAGCGCGGCGGCGCCGAACAGCGCTGCGGAAGCGAAACGTATGGCACGCACAGTGGACCCTCCAGACAGAAAACCCCCCTGACTGTGGGAACGCTAGGTTCGGCGCAGGACCGCAGCGACCCGGGCGCCGCCGAACGGACCAGCCCCGCGGCGCCCGGCATGGGCTCACGTTCAGTGACCGGCGAAGAGTTCCGTCACGAAGGCGTTGCCGAACTTCTCCGCCGGGTCCAGTTCCTGCCGTAGCCGCTGGAAGTCGGGGGCTCGTTCGTAGAGCGCGGCGACGGTACCGGGAGCCGTCGCCGTCAGCTTTCCCCAGTGGGGGCGCGCCCCGAGCGACAGCAGTCGCTCCTCGATGGCGCCGATGACCGGGAGTACGTCGTCGGGGCGGCGCACCCACGTGAAGTGGAGGGCGAGGGATGCGCGGCCGTGGCTCGGGCTGAGCCACAGGTCGTCCGCGGCGACCGTCCGGATCTCGGAGACGAGGAGCACCGGGGCGATCCGGTCTCCGAGGGCGCGCAGGGCCGCCATCGCGTCGGCCGCCGCCTCACGCGGCAGGAGCAGCTCGGACTGGAGCTCCTCGCCGTTGCTGGGGGTGAAGTCGGGGCGGAAGTGGGGAAGCCGCTCGTGCCACGGTCCGGGGACGCCCAGTTGCTCGGTGCAGAAGGCCGGTGGCATGCCGGGGACGGGGTGGCGCGGGCCGTCCGCGAGACGCCCGCCCATCCAGTGGTCTTCCGGAGCGCCGGTCGGCAGCCGGTCGGTGCGGCGCTTCAGCCACACCGTGGCGGTGTCCGCGCGCCAGTCGGTGAACGCGCTGACGCTGTACGCGGCGCCGAACACGGCGTCGAAGTCCTCGGCGATCCGGTCGAGCGGCACGTCGTCGTACACCCACTGGGCGACGTCGAACGCGGGCTCCACGGCGAGGGTCATGTCGACGACGACACCGAGTGCGCCGAGGTTGACGACGGCGCCCGGGAAGCGGTCCGGGTCTGAGGCGCGGTTCAGCGTCGCCCGCGTGCCGTCGGGGCCGATCAGCTCGATCCCGGTCACGGCGGAGGCCAGACCCTGCAGTGCGTTTCCTGAACCGTGCGTGCCGGTGGCGCACGATCCCGCGACCGAGATGTGCGGCAGCGAGGCCAGGTTGGCGAGAGCGAGACCCTGCGCCTGGAGCGCCGAGGCCACCTCCGCGTACCGCATGCCCGCCGAGACGCTCACGGTGGCGCGGTCCTCGGACACCCGCACCGGGCGCGCGAGCCCGTCCAGGAGGACCAGGTCGCCGTCCGTGTCCGCGATGCGGTTGAACGAGTGTCCGCTGCCGAGGACCCGTACCTTCTCGGCGGAGGCGACGGTCCGGCGCAGGTCGGCCTCCGACACCGGACGGTGGACCCGCGCCGGGCCGAAGGTGACGTTTCCCGCCCAGTTCCGCAGCGGTGTACCGGTCGCCGGCATACGCATGTCCGTTCTCAAGAGGTTCGCGTCTCGGGTCCCGAGGGGTTCAGGTCTCAGGTCTCAGGCCCTGAGGGTTTCACGTCCCCGGTCTCAAGGAGTTCGCGTTCACCTTTCGACGTCGATGACGCATGTTGCGAAAAACTAGAAGGATCTTGCCGGTGCGTCAAGGCGCGGAGGTCCACTGATCCTCTTGCCCCGTCTCACCCCCTAGAAGTTACGATCCGTACCGTGAACTCCTCAGCGGTGCAGAAGAAGCAGAGGCCGGCGTCCCAGGAGGCCCCCGAGGCCGGCGCGGCGACACTTGCCGAGATCGCCCGCGAAGCGGGGGTCTCCGCTCCGACTGTTTCGAAGGTCCTCAACGGCCGGGCCGACGTCGCTCCGGGCACCCGCGAGCGGGTCGAGGAACTGCTCCGTCACCACGGCTACCAGCGCCGCAGGGCCAACACCACGGCCATCCCCCTGCTCGAACTGGTCTTCCACGAGCTGGACAGCTCCTGGTCGATGGAGGTGATCCGCGGCGTCGAGAACGTCGCCCGCGAGGAGGGGCTCAGCCTGGTCCTGTCCGAGCACACCGGGCAGCTCAGCATCGGCCAGTCCTGGGTCGACGGCGTCCTGGCCCGCCGCCCCACCGGAGTGATCGTCGTCCTGTCGGGGCTCGACGCCGCCCAGCGGGCACAGCTCACCAGCCGCGACATCCCGTTCGTGGTCATGGACCCGGCGGGCGACCCCGGGGAGGACGTGCCCGCGATCGGTGCCACGAACTGGCAGGGCGGCCTGGCCGCCACCCGGCACCTGCTGGAACTGGGCCATCGCCGCATCGGTGTGATCGCCGGCCCGGCGGGGATGATGTGCAGCCGTGCCCGGATCGACGGCTACCGGGCGGCCCTGGAGACGGCCGGGGTGGCGTTCGATCCCGCGCTGATCCGCGAGGGGACCTTCCACCACGAGTCCGGCCACGCGGCCGGTCTCGAACTGCTAGGCCTGCCGGACCGGCCGACCGCGGTGTTCGCCGGCAACGACCTCCAGGCGCTCGGTCTCTACGAGGCGGCCCGTGAACTGGGCCTGCGGATCCCGGACGACCTCAGCGTCGTGGGCTTCGACGATCTGCCGCTCGCCCGCTGGGTGGGTCCGCCGCTGACCACCGTGCGCCAGCCCTTGGTCGAGATGGCCGAGGCGGCCGCACGGCTGACCCTCGACCTGGCACGGGGCAAGAAGCCCCCGACGCTGCGCATGGACCTGGCGACCCGTCTCGTCGTGCGGAGCAGCACGGCGGCGCCCGCCGAGCGCTAGCCCCCGCCCCGACGCTCATCGCCCCTCACGCCCGGCGGCGATCTTCGAAACTGTCGGCGCGCATCATTCGCACCCCTTCGGCGGCCGGAACCGGGCCGTCCCGCCGTCATGCCCTTTCGTCGCAAGGGCCGATCCCTGCCAGGCGCTCCACCGATAACGCTTCGGAAACCCGCACTCCGAGGGTTGACCGCCCCCTCGGCGCGCCATACCGTCACACCGCCCAGCATATTTCGCTCTCTTGACCGACACTTTCGAGAGGCTTCAAAGATGAAGACACCCGCACGGATCTCCCGCGCCGTCGCCGCAGGTGTGGCGCTCGCCCTCGGCCTGACCCTGTCGGCCTGTGGCGGCGGCTCCTCCGACTCGGCAGGCGGCGGAGACTCCGACAAGATCCACGTGCTGGTGTACGGGGACGCGGCCAACAAGGTCGAGAAGCAGCTCGTAGCCACCTTCAACAAGACGTCGAAGGTCAAGGCGGTCCTCGACACCATCCCGGGCGCCGACTACCAGCAGAAGCTGCAGACCATCATCAGCACCCCGCAGGCCCCCGACATCTTCTTCAACTGGGGCGGCGGCAGCATCAAGCCCTTCGTCGACGCCGACCTGCTGCTGCCGCTCGACGACTTCATCAAGGAGGACCCGGCCCTCAAGTCCAGCTTCCTGCCGTCGGTCTTCGACAGCGCGTCGGTGAACGGGAAGCCGTACGGCGTCCCGATGCGCGGCACACAGCCGGTGCTGCTCTTCAACAACAAGAAGGTCCTGGCCGACGCCGGTGTCACACCGCCCAAGACCTGGGACGACCTGATCGGGGCGGTGAAGAAGCTCAAGGCCAAGGGCGTCACCCCGATCGCGCTCGGCGGCGGCGACCAGTGGCCGACGCTGATGTGGTTCGAGTACCTCTACGACCGCGTCGCCGGCCCGAAGGTCTTCGAGAAGGCGCTCGGTGGAGACAAGAGCGCCTGGGAGAGCGCGGGCAGCAAGAAGGCGCTCGGCATGATCAGGGAGCTCGTCGACGCGGGCGCCTTCGGCACCAACTACGACTCGGTCAAGTTCACCGACCAGGGCTCGCCCACGCTGCTCGCCACCGGCAAGGCCGGCTTCGAGCTCATGGGTTCGTGGGAGTACTCGACCCAGCAGGACTCCCACCCCGCGTTCGCCAAGAAGGACCTCGGCTACTCCTCGTTCCCGACGGTCGCGGGCGGCACGGGTGACGCCGGCAACCTCGTCGGCAACACCAACAACTTTTACTCCGTGATGAAGAAGACGAAGCATCCCGAGGCCGTCGCCGCGTTCCTGAAGCTCCAGTACTCCGACGAGTTCGTGAAGGCGCAGCTGGGCATCGGCAATCTGCCGACCACGACCAACACGGAGAAGTTCCTCGGCGCCTCCGCGAGCCCCGCGTACTCGAAGTACCAGTTCGACCTCGTGAAGAAGGCCCCGTCGTTCCAGCTCTCGTGGGACCAGGCCTACCCCCAGTCCGCCTCGACGCCCATGCACCAGGCGGTCCAGCAGTTCTTCAACGGCGGGCTCGACACCGACGGCTTCATCAAGGCCATGCAGGCCTTGCCCACCGCGTGAGCCCGGCTGCCGAGATGACCACCACTGTCTCCAAGGCCGCGGTCGTGGCGGAACGGCGGCCCGCGAAGCGGGGCACGGGGGGTGTGGGGCGCCCGGGTTTCGCCTGGGCGCTGCCCGCCACCGCGTTCTTCGTCCTGTTCGCCGTCATCCCGCTCGTCCTCGTCGCCGTGCTGTCGTTCACGAGCTGGAACGGTCTGGGCTCGCCCCGGTTCGCCGGGCTCGACAACTGGACCAAGCTCTTCGACGACCCGGTGATGCTCAACAGCCTCTGGCTGAGCGTGCTGGTCACCGTCCTGGGCGTGCTCGTCCAGACGCCGTTGAGCATCCTGCTCGGCGTCTGGGCGGCGGGCCGCCAGCGCAACCGCGCGATCCTGTCCGCGATCTACTTCGTCCCGCTGCTGCTGTCCGCCACCGCGGTCTCCGTCCTGTGGCGCACCCTGCTCGACCCCAACTTCGGTGTGCCGTCGCAGGCCAAGTGGCTGTTCGGCGACGGCAATCTGCTCGGTATGCAGAGCGGGGCCATCGGGGTGCTCGTCTTCGTGGGCGCCTGGCAGTTCACCCCGTTCCACACCCTGATCTACCAGGGCGCGGCGCGGGCCATCCCTCAAGTCCTCTACCAGGCGGCGCAGATCGACGGGGCGGGCACGGTGCGCCAGTTCTTCCACATCACGCTGCCGCAACTGCGCAACACCATGATCACGTCGATGATCCTGATGGTCGTCGGCGGCCTCACCACCTTCGACACCGTCCTGATCCTGACCCAGGGCGGCCCCGGCACGGACACCACCATCAGCGCCTACTACATGTACCAAAAGGCCTTCAAGAGCTTCGACTTCGGCGCGGGATCGGCCATCGCACTGCTTCTGGTGGTGGTCGCGACGGTCATCTCCCTCGTCGTCGTTCGGGTCTCGGGCTACGACAAGATGCGCAGCTCGGTGGAGGGCCTGTGAGCAAGCAACGCCCCAACTACCTGGCCGGCCTGGGCTCCCTGGCCTGGCTGATCATCGTCGGCGCACCGCTCTACGTCCTGGTCTCGGCCTCGGTGCAGTCGCGCGCCGACTACGGCGCGAGCGGGCCGCTGAGCCTGCCGCGGCACTTCACGCTGCGGAACTACCTCGACGACTTCTCCACCGGCTTCGGCCGGTACTTCCTCAACACGGTGATCGTGACCGTGTGCGTGGTCGCCATCGTCCTCGTGGTGGTGCCGCCGCTGTCGTACACCATCGTCCGCAGTCGCGGCCGCGTCACGACCGCCGTCTTCCGTCTCTTCCTGCTCGGTCTCGCCATCCCCGCGCAGGCGGTGATCGTGCCGATGTTCTACGTCATCAGCAAGGCCGGGCTCTACGACAACCTCATCGGCGTCATCCTGCCGACCGCCGCCTTCTCGCTCCCCATGTGCGCCCTGGTCCTGACCGGCGTGATGCGCGACATCACCCCGGATCTCTACGAGGCCATGGCCATCGACGGCGCGTCGTCCTGGCGGGTGTTCCATCAGCTCGTGCTCCCGCTGTCGCGGGGCGGGCTGTCCACGATCGCGGTCTTCTCCGCCCTTCAGGCGTGGAACGGCTTCCTGTTCCCCCTGGTGCTCACCCAGTCCGACTCCACCAAGGTGATCACCCTGGGGCTCTACAACTTCCGCACCCAGTACGGCATCAACGTCCCGGGGCTGCTGGCCGCCGTGGTCCTTTCCATGGTGCCCGTCCTGCTCGTCTACCTGTTCGCCCGGCGCACCCTGGTCCAGGGGCTCATGGGCGTGGGAGGAAAGTGACCCACAACGTGGCCGTAACGACAGACTCCACCACCACACCCCTGTGGCGCGACACGACCCTCGACCACGAGACGCGCGCCGACGCCCTCGTCGCCGAGATGACCCTCCAGGAGAAGGTCGCCCAGCTGTTCGGCGTGTGGGTCGGGGCGTCCGACGAGGGCGGCGAAGTCGCCCCGTACCAGCACGAGATGGAGGAGGTGGTCGACCTCGAGGCGCTGCTGCCGCACGGGCTCGGGCAGCTCACCAGGCCCTTCGGCACCGCGCCCGTCGACCCCGCCCTCGGCGCGCTGTCCCTGCTGCGCACCCAGCGCCGCATCGCCGCGGGAAACCGCTTCGGCATCCCGGCCGTGGCCCACGAGGAGTGCCTCGCGGGCTTCGCCGCCTGGGGCGCGACCGCCTACCCCGTCCCGCTCTCGTGGGGCGCGACGTTCGATCCGGCGCTGGTGCGGCGCATGGCCGGGGCCATCGGGCAGGACATGCGTTCCGTGGGTGTGCACCAGGGTCTCGCCCCTGTGCTCGACGTCGTGCGCGACGCCCGGTGGGGCCGCGTCGAGGAGACCATCGGCGAGGATCCGTACCTCGTCGGAACCCTCGGCACCGCCTACGTCCGGGGCCTGGAGTCCGCCGGGATCGTCGCCACCTTGAAGCACTTCGTGGGCTACTCCGCCTCCCGTGCGGGACGGAACCTCGCGCCCGTCGGCATGGGACCCAGGGAGCGCGCCGATGTGATGCTGCTGCCGTTCGAGATGGCGCTGCGGGAGGGCGGAGCCCGCTCGGTGATGCACGCCTACACCGACACGGACGGCGTCCCTTCAGCTGCCGACGAACAACTGCTCACGGGGCTGCTGCGGGACACCTGGGGCTTCACGGGGACGGTGGTGGCGGACTACTTCGGTGTCGGGTTCCTCAAGACCCTGCACGGTGTCGCCGCCACGTGGGGCGAGGCCGCCGGGGCCGCGCTGAGCGCCGGGGTGGACGTGGAACTGCCCACCGTCAAGGCGTTCGGGCAGCCGCTCCTCGACGCGGTCGCGGACGGTCGGGTGTCCGAGGCCGTCGTGGACCGCGCGCTGCGCCGCGTGCTCGTGCAGAAGGCGCAGCTGGGCCTTCTCGACGGCGGGTGGGACGCGGTGCCGCCGGCGCTGGCCGGTGCCGACCTCGGGGACCCCCGGGCGCTGCGCGGAACCGTGGCCCTCGACACCGCGGACCGCCGCGCCCTCGCCCGGGAGGTCGCCGAACAGGCCGTCGTGCTGCTCCGCAACGACGGCACACTCCCCCTGGACCGGCCCGCCAGGATCGCGGTGGTCGGCCCGACCGCCGACACCGCGACGGCCGTCCTCGGCTGCTACGCGTTCCCGGTGCACGTGGGCGCGAGGCACCCCGAGGTACCGGCCGGCATCGAACTGCCCACCCTGATCGAGTCGTTGAGGGCCGAGTTCCCGGACAGCGAGGTCGTCACCGCGCCCGGGTGCGGCATCGACGACACCGGCACCGACGGTTTCGCCGAGGCCGTGGAGCTGGCCCGTGGCGCCGACGTCGTGATTCTCGCGCTCGGCGACCGCGCCGGCCTCTTCGGCCGGGGCACCAGCGGCGAGGGCTGCGACGCGGACTCGCTCGCGCTGCCGGGCGTGCAGGAGCAGCTCCTCGACGCGCTCCTGGACGCCGGCACACCGGTCGTGGTGACGCTCCTGGCAGGGCGCCCGTACGCGCTCGGCCGTGCGGTACGGGAGTCGGCCGCCGTCGTCCAGTCGTTCTTCCCGGGCGAGGAGGGCACCCCCGCGATCGCCGGTGTGCTCAGCGGGCGGGTCGCCCCGTCGGGACGGCTGCCGGTCAGCATCCCGAACGGCCCGGGGGCCCAGCCGTCCACGTATCTGGCGGCGCGGCTCGGGCAGGTCAACGAAGTGTCGAACATCGACCCGACTCCGGCGTTCGGCTTCGGACACGGTCTGACGTACACGTCGTTCGACTGGTCCGATCTCACCGTGGAGCGCGCGACGGTCGGCACGGACGGCGAGGCCGAACTCGCCTTCACCGTGCGGAACTCGGGTGAGCGGGACGGGACCGAGGTCGTGCAGCTCTATCTGCACGACCCGGTCGCCTCGGTCGTGCAGCCCGTCCAGCGGCTGGTCGGGTTCGTGCGCCTGGCACTCGCGCCGGGGCAGGCCGCGCGGGTCGGGGTGGCGGTGCCCGCGGATCTCGCCTCGTTCACCGGGCGGGACGGTCGGCGGATCGTCGAGCCGGGCGAACTGGAGCTGAGGCTCGGGGCGTCCAGCACCGATGTCCGGCTGACCGCGCAGGTGACGCTCACCGGTCCCGTGCGGGCGGTGGATCACACCCGCAGGCTGCACGCCGATTTCGGCGTCACCCCGTCCTGAACCAGCCGTGGCCCGTACCTTCCAGGAAGGTACGGGCCACGCGTCACGGGCGCGCTACCAGATGCGCACGCGGTCCGCCGGGTCGAGCCACAGGCCGTCGCTGTCCGACGTGCCGAACGCGTCGTGGAACTCGTCGAGGTTGCGCACGATGTTCGCGCGGAACTCCGGCGGCGAGTGCGGGTCGATCGTCAGGTACTGCTGCTCCTGCTCCTTGCGCCGCTTGGTGCGCCAGCAGTAGGCCCAGTTGAGGAACAGGCGCTGGGAACCGGTCGTGGCCTCGTGCTCCGGCGACGGGGTGTCGCCGAGCGAGATGACGTACGCCTTGTGGCCGATGGTCAGGCCGCCGAGGTCGCCGATGTTCTCGCCGACGGTGAGCGCGCCGTTGACGGACTCGCCGGGCAGGTTGCGCGGCGAGAAGCCGTCGTACTGCTCGATGAGGGCCTTCGACTTGGCCTCGAACGAGGTCTTGTCGGAGGCGGTCCACCAGTCGTTGAGGTTGCCCGCGCCGTCGTACTGGGCGCCCTGGTCGTCGAAGCCGTGGCCGATCTCGTGGCCGATCACGGAGCCGATGCCGCCGTAGTTCTCGGCCGGGTCGGCGTCGGGCGCGAAGAACGGCTTCTGCAGGATGCCCGCGGGGAAGCAGATCTCGTTGGTGCCCGGGTTGTAGTACGCGTTCACCGTCTGCGGCAGCATGAACCACTCGTCGCGGTCGACCGGCGAGCCGATCTTGGCGAGCTCGCGGTCCGTCTCGAACGCCGCGGCCGCCTGCGCGTTGGCGACCAGGTCGTCCGCGGTGACCTGGAGCTTCGAGTAGTCGCGGAACTTGTCCGGGTAGCCGATCTTGGGGCGGAACGTGGCGAGCTTCTCGTACGCCCGCTCCTTCGTCTCGTCGGTCATCCAGTCGAGCTGGGCGATCGACTGGCGGTAGGCCTCCAGGAGGTTGGCGACGAGCTCGTCCATCATCGCCTTGGACGCCGGCGGGAAGTGCCGGGCCACGTACTCCTTGCCGACGGCCTCGCCCATCGCGCTCTCGACGAGCGCGACGCCGCGCTTCCAGCGTGCGCGCAGCTCCGGGGTGCCGTTGAGCGTGCGCCCGTAGAAGTCGAAGTTGTTCTGGACGAAGGCGTCCGAGAGGTACGGCGCCGCGGCGCGCAGCACGCGCACCAGCACCCAGTCGCGCCACTGCTCGATGGGGAACTCGGTCAGGACCTGGGAGAGGTGGGCGAAGTACGAGGGCTGCCGGACGCAGGTCTCGGCGATGGTCGCGTCGGTGCCACCGAGCCCGGCGGTGTAGCCGTGCCAGTCGAACTCCGGCGTCAGGGACTTGAGTTCGTCCAGGGCGGTGAGGTTGTACGTCTTCTGCACGTCACGGGTCTCGGCCCGCTCCCAGTGGCCCGCGGCCAGCCTGGTCTCGATGGCGAGGACCGTCCGCGCGGCGGCCGCGGGGTCGGCGTGCTCGGCGAGCGTCAGAAGATCGGTGAGGTAGGTGACGTACTTGTCGCGGATCTCGGCGAACTTGTCGTCCCGGTAGTACGACTCGTCGGGCAGGCCGAGGCCGCCCTGCACGACGTTGACGAGGTAGCGGTCGGAGTTGCGGTCGTCGGTGTCGACGTACGACCCGAAGAGGCCGGAGCCGCCGACGCGCTCGAAGCGGCCGAGGAACGTCGCGAGGCCCCGGAGGTCGGCGATGGCCGCGACCTCGTCGATCAGCGGGCGGGCCGGCGCGAGGCCGAGCGCCTCGATGGCCTGCTCGTCCATGAAGGAGGCGTAGAGCGCGGCGATCTTGTGCGCCTCGCCGGCGTCGGCCGAGGTCGACTCGGTCCCGGCCGCGAGTTCCTCGATGATCGCCTTGACCTGCTCCTCGGCGGTGTCGGCGAGCTGCACGAAGGGGCCCCAGCTCGAGCGGTCCTCGGGGATCGGCTCGGTGTCCAGCCAGTGGCCGTTGACGTGGCCGAACAGGTCGTCCTGCGGCCGGATCTCGGGGTTCATACCCGGGCGGGCGTCATCAAGAATGCTCATCGAGGCAGCTTATGCGAGGCGCGGCCGGGACGTTTCGCAATCCCCCGGGCCCGGTCGACGATGACGCAGGGCGAACATGTTCGTTAAAAACTTGTTCGTGACGAACATGTTCGTTACCTTGGTCGAGGAGGCCCCCGCGACGGCGGGGCGCCACCCCCATCCGAAGGAGCACGCCATGACCACCCCCCACCACCCCGTCGCGATCGTCGGCGGAGGCCTCGGTGGCCTCGTCCTCTCACGTGTCCTGCACCTCGGCGGCGTCGAAGCGGCCGTCTACGACCTGGAGGCCTCCGCCGCCGCCCGCCCCCAGGGCGGCATGCTCGACATGCACGTCGAGTCCGGCCAGGCCGCACTGCGCGCCGCGGGCCTCCACGAGGAGTTCCTCGCCGCCATCCACCCGGGTGGCGAGGCCATGCGGATCCTGGACAAGCACGGCACCGTGCGCATGGAGGAGGGCGACGACGGCGGCACCGACGGCCGGCCGGAGGTCAGCCGGCACGATCTGCGCGACATGCTGCTCGCCTCGCTGCCGCAGGACACCATCCGCTGGGGCGCCAAGGTCACCGGCGCCCGCCCGCTGGCCGGGGGCCGCCACGAGGTGACCCTCGCGTCCGGCGAGACCTTCACGACCGACCTGCTCGTCGGCGCCGACGGCGCCTGGTCCAAGGTCCGCCCGCTGCTCTCCGACGCCCGCCCCGCCTACTCCGGCATCTCGTTCGTCGAGGCGCACCTCGACGACGCGGACACGCTTCACCCGGAGAGCGCCGAAGTCGTCGGCGGCGGATCGCTGTTCGCGCTCGGGGACGAGAAGGGCTTCCTCGCCCACCGCGAGAGCGACGGACGGCTGCACATCTACTGCGCGCTGAGGGTGCCCGCCGACTGGTTCACCACCAGCGGCATCGACTTCACCGACACCGAGGCGGCCAAGGCCCGTGTCCTCACGTCCTTCGACGGCTGGGACGAGGCGCTGCGCGGACTCATCGGCGACGCCGACGGCGCGCTCTTCCCGCGGCCCATCCACGCCCTGCCCGTCGGACACCGGTGGGACCGGGTCCCGGGTGTGACCCTGCTCGGCGACGCCGCCCACCTGATGTCGCCGTTCGCCGGCGAGGGCGCCAATCTGGCGATGCTCGACGGCGCCGAGCTGGCCGCCGCGATCCTGGCGCACCCCGGCGAGACCGAGAAGGCACTCACCGTCTACGAGGAGGCACTCTTCCCCCGCAGCGAGCACGCCGCGGCCGAGTCCGCCGACAACCTCGACGTCATCTTCCACCCCGACGCCCCGCAGGGTCTGCTCGACATGTTCGCGTCCTTCCACGAGGAGGCGGAAGCCGCGGGAACGGGTTCGTGACGAACTTGTTCGTCACGAACCCGGCTCGTTACGGTGAACACGTGTCCCCCCAGCCCGCAGCACCCCGCAGCCGCCGAGAGCGTCCGGCCAAGCCCGCCCTGACCCGGGACGGCATCGTCGCGGCCGCCGTCGCGATCATGCGCGACGAGGGCCTCAAGCGCGTCACCATGCGCCGCCTGGCGCAGGAGCTCGACACGGGCCCGGCCTCGCTCTACGTGTACGTGCGCAACACCGCCGAGCTGCACGCGGCCATCCTGGACGAGCTGCTCGGCGAGGTCGACCTCTCCCCCGCCACCGCTCCGGGTGACTGGCAGGACCGCCTCGTGCGGATCCTGTCCTCGTACACCGCGGTGTTGTTCGAGCATCCGAGCCTCGCCCGGTCGGCGCTGGTGGCGATGCCCTCCGGCGAGCACTACCTCGATCTGCTCGAAGCCCTCCTCGCGCTGCTCGCCGAGGGCGGCATCCCGGACGCGCAGGCCGCGTGGGGCGTGGACGCCCTTCTGCAGTACGCCACTTCGACCGCGGCCGAGCAGTCCACCCGCGACCGGGACGAGGACGCCCAGGGCGACTGGGACGCGCTGACCACCGCGCTGCGCGACGTGTCCGCGACGACCCACCCCCGCCTCGCGGCGCTGGGTGACGAGCTGCTGTCCGGGCCGGGCGGGGCCCGCCTCGACTGGGGCCTGCGGGTACTGATCAACGGGATGCCGCACACACCCAGGCCGTCCACCACGGACGTTCCGTGACCCCCCACCAGCTGTCACGGCAGGTCAACGCGTCGCCCTGACATCCAGGCGCACGGTCAGCCGGCGGCCGGTCATCCCCTTCGCGGTGGTCACACCGAACGCGTAGCGGTCCACGACGGCCGACGCCACGACCGTCAGGCCGCGACCCTCGACCGTCACGCTCTCGACGGTGACGTCGACCGGCCGGCTGACACCGAGGACGGTCAACTCCCCCGTCAGGACAGTCCCGCCGGACCCGGCCTCGACGCCGTCACCACGGAACACGAACTCGGGATGGGTGGCCACGTCGAGGTAGTCGGCCGACCGTACGTGTTCGTCGCGCCGTGCCACACCCGACTCGAACGTGTCCGCTCCGATCCTCACGTCCACCGTGGACTTCTCGACAGGTCCGGCCACGTCGATCCGTCCCCGCGTGATCCGGAAGCTCCCCCGCACCGGGAACAGCCCGAAGACCGTGCGCATACGGAAGTTCACGCTCGACGCCGCCGGATCGATCTCGTACGTGCCGGCCTCCGGCACAGGATGTTCTCCCACTCGCGATGCCACCATGACCTCCGTCGGTCTCGACGCCGCCGACCCGGCGGGTGACCTCAGCATGTCAGGGGCCGATGGCACCCGGCAGAGCGAGATGTCGTCGCCCGGCCGGTACAAATGTCACTGCCGACGGCCACCGCACAGGCGCCACGTCCACCTGATGCGACCAACTGCCATCCCACGCAGAGGTGTTCCCATCCGGGTCCGACACCGTCCGAAGCGGCCCGCACGGCCGTACATGGTGTCACCCCACCAACACTGGGCAGGAGCAATGCACCGAAGAACCGTGCACAAGTGTGTGTGGTGTGAGTACCCTTCGGCACCAACACACACAGCCCCACAGCAACAGGAAGCGGGCAGTCATGTCGGACAGCAACACGCTCAAGTCCCAGTACTCCGCCCAGGTGGAGGCCGACCTCGAGCGCAACGCGAAGGAACAGGAACGCGTCGCCGCCGAGTTGGCCGCACTTCAGGAGCAGCTCCAGACGCTGGACCACGACCGCACCCTGCTGGTGGGGATGCGCGAGACACTCTCGAGTCGAGGCGCGGCGGCGGTGGCCGAAGAGGCACCGGTCGCGCCGAAGGCGGAGTCCCCCGTCGAACTCCCCAAGGCACGCAAGCCGAAGGGCGAGAGCGCGGCACCCAAGCAGCGCGCGAAGAAGGAGGCCGGCAAGAAGCCCGCCGCGAAGAAGGCGGCCACCGCACAGCCCCGCACCCCCGGCTCCCCCACCCTGCGGGAACTGGTCCTGAACCTCATCACCACGAGCACCGAGCCGCGCTCGGCAGCCGAGGTCACGACGACGCTCGCCGAGTCCCACCCGGAGCGCAAGGCCGGCGGCACGGTCGTACGCAACACCCTCGAGTCCCTCGTCGCCCGCGGTCAGGCCGAGCGCACCAAGCAGAACAAGTCCGTGTTCTACACCGCCCTTCCGGCCCCGGCGGCCACCCCTGAGGACGCCGGCAAGAAGGACGCTCCGGCGAACGCCTGAGACATCCGCTCCCGGCACCGCACAACCACCGTTATCGTGCACCCTCATGACACCCGCCCCTGAGACCTACACCGCACTGGCGTCCCGCATCCGGGCGGCGGAGCCGCGGTGCGGACCGGTCAGGCTCGTCGCCGTGGACGGCCCGTCGGGGGCGGGCAAGAGCACGTTCGCCGAGCGCCTGGCCGGGGCACTCGGCAGCGCGCGGATCGTGCACACGGACGACTTCGCCTCGTGGGACGACCCGCTGGGCTGGTGGCCCCGCCTCGAGGAGCAGGTGCTCCAGCCGCTGGGGAGCGGGGTGGCCGGCCGGTTCCAGCGCTACGACTGGGTACGGCGCGAACTCGCCGAGTGGCACGACGTTCCCGTCGGCCACACCCTCGTCCTCGAAGGTGTGTCGACGGCACGCCGGGCCGTCGCCGACCGTCTCACCTGCGCCGTGTGGGTCGAGACGGGACGCGCGGTGCGTCTGCGCCGAGGCCTCGACCGCGACGGTGAGGACGCGCTGCCGCTGTGGCGTACGTGGATGGCCGCGGAGGACGAGCACTTCGCCCAGGACGGGACACGCGAGCGGGCCGACGTGGTGGTCGACGGCGACCCGCACACCGCGCCCGCCGATCCGGCGCACACCTACATGCGCCTGCATTGAAGTGCCCTCCTCCCTTCACAAGCTTAGGAAGGAGATTCCCGTCTACCTTGCGGTGGCGGGCTTGACGCGCTTGTCACGCCTGACGACTGCCCTCCCGGCAGCCGGGATGAGCGCGTGGCCCATCCGGTACAGGTGCAAGATGTTCCGGGCCGCGTTGTGGTCGGCGTTGCCCGACCATCCGCAGTCCGGGTTCTTGCACACGAACGTGGCCTGGTCCTCCCGGCTGCCGGGCGTGATGAAGCCGCAGGTGGAACAGCGTCGGGAGGTGTTCGGGGCGGGCACCTTGTGCACGGTGCCGCCGTACCGGCCGGCCTTGTACGTCAGCATCGTGACCGTCCTGCCCCATGCCTCCTGACTGATGGAGCGGTTGAGTCCGGCCTTCTGCGCGACGCCCGTCCCCGGCTCGGCGATGGTGCCCCGAGCGGACTTGACCATGTTCGTGATGGTGAGTGCTTCGACCACCATGACGCCGTACTTCTGGGCGAGGGTGGTGGTTGTCTTGTGCTGCCAGTCCTGGTGCCGCCGCGTGGCTTTAGCGCGCAGCCCCCGGATCTGGTCATAGGTGTGGTGCAGGCGGCGGCTGGTGCGCTCGCCAGGCTTGCGGTGTGTCCTGCGCTGGGCGGCCCGGCGCTCAAGGCGCAGGAGCTTGCCCTTTTCCTCGGTGTTCAGCCACTTGTCACGGTCGGCGCTGCCATCCGGGAGGTGAGGCGCACGCCCGTGATCCTGGTGGTTGCCGTCCGACAGGGCGAGGGGCAGGTTCACCCCGGCGTCAATTCCGACCTCCGCCCCCTGGTGAGATGCGGGCTTGGCTTCGACGCTCTGCACACGGAAGGCGATGTGCCATCCCAGGTGGTCCTTGACCAGCCGTGCCCCGGTGATCCGGTTGTCGGCATTCGCCTTATTGCCCACGGGGAGATCTTTGGTCCAGCGGAAGCGGACACGGCCGACCTTGGGAATGTTGGCCATGCCCCAGCGGCGGTGTACCCGCTTGATCTGGAGATCACGGCCCTGCGGGATGTCCACGCTCATCACGGACCGGAACCGGCCCTTGAAGTTCGGAGCGCCGGCACGGCCGTCCCAGCAGTTCTTCCAGGCATGGAAGTACGTCTTGAGCACCGCTTGCGCGGCCTGCGCAGGAAGGACGGCGAGGAAATCGATCTCTTTGCGGGCCTGGCGTATCGCGGCGTCCGCGTTCGCCAGAGTCCGCTTGTCCTTCGGCATCATCTGCCACCACGCGTGCAGGCAGTTCCACACCGTGCGGGCGGCGTGCGCCTGCTCGTCGGCGAGGAGATGCTCGGCAGGGGACAGTGCCAGTCGGGCGCGGTGCCCGAACTGCCGCTTCTCCAAGCCGAGTTCACCCATGGTGACCATGATCCTACAGTGTGTCTATGTCACCGTGATGGAATCCGAACCCCGATGTCAGAACCGGCCGGCACATCGTCTACAACCTGCACGTCCACTTGGCGTTCGACACCACATACCGGCGCAAGGCGTTCACGGACAAGATGCCGAAGCGCTGCGAAGAGATCATCCGGGAGATGTGCGCGGACTCCGGGCCGAACTCAAGCAGCTCAACGACGAGGAGGGCCACGTGCACCTGCTCGCGCACTACCCGCCCAAGGTCCAGCTCTCCAAACTGGTCCACTCCGCCTCCTCCAGGCGTCTGCGCCAGGAGTACGACGCGCACATCCGCAGCCACCTGTGAGGCCGCCACTTCTGGTCCGGCCCCTACTTCACCGGAAGCTGCGGCGGTAGGCCCCTGACCGTCGCACGCCAATACATCGAGAACCAGAAGCGCCCCATAGGCCGAGGTGAACAGTGCCGACCCATGCTCACCCGCAAGTCAGAGAAGTCCTGAGCGGGCCTTCACCCCCGGCGTGAACGCCGGAGCACTGGCCAAGATCAAAAGGTGACACCTACATCCGTGAGGGAGTTCAGGACCGGCCGGCATGTGAGGCGCGTAGCGCCAGGATGTCCAGGACACGCTCGCCCCACCTGAGGTTCTCCTCCTCGAAGGAGCGGCCGCGCACCAACGTCAGGTACGGGCCGATGCGTTCGGCGTCGCGCAGGTACGTGTCCTCGTCGCGCCCGTCGAGGAGCCGCTCCCGTAGGCGTTCGTAGCGGGCCAGTTTGCCGCGCGCCCACCCCATGCGCTCCTCGACGAGCGCGCGCACGGCGTCCGGGTCCGCGCCGTCAGAGGCCTGGATCTTGACCATGAGTTCGTCGCGGATGGCGGTGGGCCGCGGCGGGGCCACGGCGAAGTCGTCCAGGGCGGCGCGCCCCGCGTCGGTGAGCGTGAACATCCGCTTGTTCGGCCTGCGTTCCTGCGGCACGACCCGCGCCTCGACCAGGCCGTCCCCGGCGAGGCGCTCCAGTTCGCGGTAGAGCTGCTGCGGGGTCGCGGACCAGAAGTTGGCCACCGCCACGTCGAACACCTTGGCCAGGTCGTACCCGGACGCCTCGCCCTCCAGGAGAGCCGCGAGGACCGCGTGTTTCAGAGACATCTGGACACGCTAACACCGGCACGATTAATCTCGGCCGCACCTATTCAACAAATTGACTATGGAGCGCGCGCATGCAGGCATTCCGCAAGGCCGTGGAAGCGAACGACCCCGACGCCGTCGAGGCGCTCCTCGCCGAGAACGTCGTGTTCACCAGTCCGGTCGCCTTCCACCCGTACCCGGGCAGGGCGATCACCGCTGCGATCCTGCGGGGCGTCACGCGGGTCTTCGAGGACTTCCGCTACGTACGGGAGATCAACAGCGCCGACGGCCGCGACCACGCCCTGGTCTTCGTCGCCCGTGTCGGCGACCGCGAGGTCAACGGCTGCGACTTCATCCACCTCGACGAGGACGGGCTCATCGACGATCTCACCGTCATGGTGCGCCCCCTGTCCGGCGCCGAGGCGCTGTCCGAGGCCATGGGGGCGCAGTTCGACCGTATCCGGCAGGAGGCCGCGGGCGCGTAGCCGCCTTTGTGTGCGGGCCGGCCGGGCTCACCAGCCCCGGCCGGCCTCCAGGAGGTGGTCGCGGACGAGGGCGATGTGCGGGTTGTCCGGCGTTCCGGGGCGCTGGACGACGTAACCGGTGTTGAACGGCGGGTCCTCCGGGGCGTGGAGGAGGACGAGCGCGCCCGCGGCCAGCAGCTCGCGGCACAGATAGCGGGGCAGCACGCTGAATCCGGCCCCGGCCGCCACGGCGGACACGACACCGCGCAGGTCGGGCACGGTGACGGCGGCCTTGCAGGTCAGTCGCCTGCCGAAGACGTGCTGCCAGTACCGGCGGACGATCGGGAGTTCCTCCGCGTACGTGATGAGCGGGACGGTGTGCAGCATCCCGGGTCCGTCGGCGGCGATCCGGTCCGGGCCGCCGATACGGTCCGCCCAGGTCGGGGCGGCGACCAGGACGAACTCCTCGTCCGCGAGAGGCACCGACGTCAGATTGCGGCCGCGGGGCCGGGTGGTGGCGATGACGAGGTCGTGCCGGCCGGTGCGCAGCTCCTCCAGGAGCGGGCCGGTCAGCCCGGTGGTGACGCGCAGCCGCAGCCCCTTCTCGACCAGGGGTGCCAGCGCCGGCAGGACGCAGTGGCACAGCATCTCGGCCGGTCCCGCCAGATGGACGGGCTCGGCGGCGGCGTCCGTGCCGGCGCCGCCCTGTCCGGCGACGGCCGAGAGGGCGTCGAGCGGGTCGACCACGCGGGACGCGAGCTCGTCCGCGAAGGGGACGGGAGCGACGCCGCGCGGCAGCCGCTCGAACAGTTCGCGGTCCAGTTGGCGCTCCAGCGCGCGGATCTGCGTGGTGACCGTCGGCTGCGACAGGGCGAGCAGTCGCGCGGCCGCGGTGAAGGAACCCGACCGGTACACCGCGAGGAAGGTACGCAGCAGATTCAGGTCCAGCGGGCCCGTGTGCGCCGTCCGGCCTATTCCCGGAGACCCATTCGAATCCCTATTTCTCATATTGGCCACCCTATTGGATTCCTATGGGAGCCCCGCCCTACGGTCGGTGCCGTCGCCACACACTGACGATCTGGGCACACAGCGTCAGAGGTTCCGCGATCCGAACCCGTCCTCCGGGCCCGCGGGCCCGCACCCTCGGAGCACATCATCATGTCGAAGATCCTTTTCGTAGTCACCGGCGCCACCCACTGGACGCTGGCCGACGGCACCCTGCACCCCACCGGCTTCTGGGCCGAGGAGGCCGTCGCCCCGTACGAAGCCTTCAAGGCCGCGGGCCACGACATCGTCGTGGCCACGCCCGGCGGCGTCGTCCCGACCGTGGACAAGGGCTCCCTCGCACCCGAGTTCAACGGCGGTCAGGCGGGCGCGGACCAGGTGGCGGCGGCCCTCGCCTCCTTCGGCGAACTCCAGCACCCGGTCAGGCTGGAGGACGTACACCTCGACGACTACGCGGCGGTGTTCTACCCCGGCGGCCACGGCCCCATGGAGGACCTCTCCGCCGACGCCGACTCGGGCAGGCTCCTCACCCTCGCCCTGGAGACGGGCAAGCCGCTCGGCATCGTCTGCCACGCCCCGGCCGCCATGCTCGCCGCGATCAAGGGCGACGGCACCAACGCCTTCGCCGGATACAAGGTGACCGGCTTCACCAACACCGAGGAGACCCAGGCCGGCTTCGCCGACAAGGCGAAGTGGCTGCTCCAGGACCGACTCGTCAACGCGGGCGTGGACTTCCAGGAGGGCGAGCCTTGGGCCCCGAAGACCGTCGTCGACCGCAACCTGGTCACCGGCCAGAACCCGTCCTCCGCCGCCCCGCTCGCGGCCGAGCTCCTCGAGAAGCTGGCCTGACGATGGGCGCCGACCGGCTCGACGAGGTCCTCGACGCCGCCTACGACTGCCTGACCAGGTATGGCGTTCGGCGCACCACGATGGACGACATCGCTTCCACGATGGGCGTGTCCCGGTCCGCGGTCTACCAGTACGTACGCAACAAGGACGATGCCTTCCGCCGGCTCGCGGAGCGTCTGCACACGCAGGCGCTGGAGCGGGCGCGGCGGGCGGCCGCCGCCGAGGACACCCCGGTGGCCGAGCGCGTCCGGGGTGTCCTGGCCGCCAAGCTCGAACTGGTGCTTCGCCTCGCCGGGGACTCGCCGCACTCCGCCGAGCTGCTCGACGCCAAGGCACGGCTGTTCGGCGACATCTGCCACACGTTCACCGCCGATCTGCGCCGGCTGCTGACCGGCCTGTTCACGGAGGCGGGCACCCCCGCCGCCGTGGAACCCGCCGAGGCCGCCGGCATCTGCATCGCCCTGGTGGTCGGCCTGGAGTCCGTGTCCGACGCGCGGCAGTTGTTCACCCCGGCCTCGGACGCGCTGCTCGCAGGGCTCCTCGCCGGCCCCGTGTCCGAGTGCACCTCGCGGGTGACAACGCCCGGCGGGGCGCCGTCCGGTTCCGCGACGCACCCCGCGTGACCGGCCACACTGTGCCGACCGCAGGCCACCGCCGCGCTCTCCCCCACCCCTGACCTCCCGCTCGACACCCGCCGGGCACCCCCTCGCAGGAGATCCCTCGTGACCGACATCGAAGACCTTGTCGCCCGCCTCCACGCCACCTTCTCCAGTGGCCGCACCAAGCCGCTCGCCTGGCGGAAGGAGCAGCTCTCCCGGCTGCGCTCCCTGTTCACGGAGCACCGCGGGGACATCGCGGACGCGCTGCACGCCGATCTGCACAAGCCGCGCGCCGAAGCCTTCGCCACCGAAATCGACTTCCCCGTACGGGAGATCGACCACACCCTGAACCATCTCGCCGAGTGGCTGCGCCCCCGGCCCGTGGCGTCCGGTGCCCTCGCGGGCCTGCCCGACGGATCGGTCGCCGGAACGCAGTACGACCCGCTCGGCACCGTCCTGATCATCGCGCCCTGGAACTACCCGGTGCAGTTGCTGCTCGTGCCGCTCGTGGGCGCGCTCGCGGCCGGCAACACCGTCGTCCTCAAGCCGAGCGAGGTCGCTCCGGCGACGTCCGCGCTGATCGCCCGTCTGGTGCCCGAGTACCTCGACAAGGAGGCCGTCGCCGTCGTCGAGGGGGGCGTCCCGGAGACGACCGAGCTGCTTGCCCAGCGCTGGGACCACATCTTCTACACCGGCAACGGCGTGGTCGGCCGCATCGTCATGCGCGCCGCCGCCGAGCACCTCACCCCGGTCACCCTCGAACTGGGCGGGAAGTCCCCGGTGTTCGTGGACCGTGACGTCAATCTGAACCGTGTCGCCGAGCGTCTCGCGGGCGCCAAGTTCCGCAACGCCGGGCAGACATGTGTCGCCCCCGACTACGTGCTGACCGACCCGGAGACCGCCCCCGCGCTCGCCGACGCGCTCGCCAAGGCGGTCGAGGCGATGTTCGGCATCGACCCGCAGGCCTCGGAGGCGTACGGCCGCATGGTCGACGAGCGGCACTTCGACCGGGTGTCCGCGCTGCTCGACTCCGGGACCACGGCCTTCGGCGGGCAGACCGACCGCGACGACACCTACATCGCGCCGACCGTCCTCACCGGCGTGAAGCCCGACGAGCCGGTCATGCTGGAGGAGATCTTCGGCCCCATTCTGCCCATCGTCGAGGTCTCCGGGCTCGACGAGGCCATCGAGTTCATCAACGACCGCGACAAGCCGCTCGCCCTCTACGGCTTCACCGAGAGCGAGGAGACCCGGCGCCGCCTCGCGGACGAGACGTCCTCCGGCGGCATCGGATTCGGGATGCCGATGGCCCATCTCCGGGTCCCCGAGCTGCCGTTCGGCGGAGTCGGCGAGAGCGGACTCGGCAACTACCACGGCCCGCACTCCATCGCGACGTTCAGCCACCGCAAGGCGCGGCTCGACGTACCGCTGGGCTGAGCCCGGCCGGGCGGGGCGGGTCCCGGCGGCCCGCCCCTCTCGCACCCGCGAGCCGTGCGTCTCGACTGCCTCGCATACGCGAGTGTGTGGCAGTCATGTGGAGTTTGCCCGCACCGTGTGCCCCGTCCGCCTCCCGCGCCCTAGGCTCCCCGGTTGATCAACTCAATCCGTGCGCCGGGAGGCACCCCCATGGCAGAACAGAGCCGTTCGCCACGCGACCCCGTGGAAGAAGCCGCACAAGCCGCGCCATCTGAACGTCCCGATCGTCCCGGGGGTCCCGGACGGCGCAGGGTCCTCGCGTATCTGCTCGCCGCTCCGACGCTCGCCGTCGGCGCGCGCCTCGGCCTGGACGCCGTGGGCGCCGATTCCGCCGAGGCCGCGGTGCCTTCCCTGCCGCAGCCGGAGGAGCTCTTCGACCTCGGTGACATGCAGACTCTCGCGGCGGCGCCCACGTCCGGTCTCATCTCCGTCCAGGTGCACGCGGACGGGACGGCGTCGTTCGCGGTCCCGCGCGCCGAGGTGGGCCAGGGCATGACCACGGCGGTCGCCATGATGATCGCCGAGGAGATGGACCTCCCCCTGGCGAAGGTGCGGGTGTCCCTGGCCGACGCCCGCCCGGAACTCCTGATGAACCAGCTGACCGGCGGCTCCAACTCGATGCGCAGCATCTACCTCCCGGTCCGCTCCGCGGCGGCCGTCGCCAGGCAGCGGCTCGTCGCCACGGCCGCACAGCAGTGGGGCGTACCGGAGTCCGAACTGACCACGCGGGACGGCGTGATCACGCACGGTGCCGCGAAGAGCGCCACGTACGGCTCGCTCGCCGAGACCGCCGCCAGCGCGCGGACCGTCACCGCCTCCGCCCACCTCAAGTCCACGTCCGACTTCACGATCCTGGGCACGCCGCAGAACCGTGTCGACGCACGCGACATCGTGACCGGCGCCAAGAAGTTCGGCATGGACCTTCACGTGCCGGACGCGAAGCCGACGATGGTGCGCAGGCCGCCCACGGTCAACGGCACGGTGGTCTCCGTCGCGAACGCCGAGGCCGTCAGGAACATGCCGGGCATCACCGATGTCGCCACCGTCGAGCACGGTGTCGCGGTCCGCGGCGAGACGTTCGGCCAGTGCATCGACGCACTGCGCGCGCTCGAGGTGACCTGGGGCCCCGGCACCGTGGACAAGGAGTCGGACGACACCGTCCTCGCCAAGCTCAGGGCCGCGGCGCTGCCCATGGTCGTGCCGCCGCTCCTCACGAAGAAGATCGACGCCGAGTTCACCTTCGCGTTCGCCAGCAACAGCCCGCTGGAGCCGGACAACGCCATAGCCGACGTGCGCTCCGACCGCGCCGAGATCTGGGCGAGCCTCAAGGTCCCCATCGTGGCCCAGCGCGACATCGCCGACCGGCTCGGGCTGCCGCAGACCGCCGTCACGGTGCATGTCGTGGAGGGCGGCGGCTCGTTCGGGCGGCACCTCTTCCACGACGTGGCCGCAGAGGCCGCCGAGATCTCGCAGAAGATGGGCAAGCCGGTCAAGCTGTCGTGGTCGCGGACCGACAACTTCCGGCAGGGCAGGACCCATCCGATGTGTGTCTCGCGGGTGCGTGCCACCTACGCGCTCGGCAATGTCGTCAGCTACGAGCAGCGCCACACCAGTTCGCAGACCGACTTCGGGCACGGGCTCGGAGAGATGATCACGTCGACGGCGGCGAAGCTGCCCGTGGCCGGCAACCTCACGTTCGCCGAGACCATCTTCCAGCTGACCCAGTCCACGCCGTACAACTTCGGTGTCACCACGCAGCTCCTCAACGAGGTGCCGCTGAAGTTCAACACCGGCAGCATGCGCAACATCTACTCGCCCAATGTGGCGTGCGCGCGTGAACTCGTCGTCGACCAACTGGCCGCGAAGATGGGCAAGGACCCCGTCGCGTTCCGCCGCGAGTTCCTCAAGGAGGAACGGCTGCGTGCCGTCCTCGACAAGGCGGCCGAGGCCGGGGAGTGGGGCAGGGCGCTGCCCGCCGGTGTCGCGCAGGGGATCGCCCTGCACACCGAGTACCGCGGCGCGGTCGCCTCGCTCGTCGAGATCGACTGCCGGCCCGAGACGGTGAACCGCAAGGTCAGGGACGGTGTCACCGGCCCGCGCGTGACCCGCGCCCTGATGGTCGTCGACGCCGGCTTCGCCATCAACCCCCGTGGTCTGGAAGCCCAGATGATGGGTGGGATGAACGACGCGCTCGCCATGGCCCTCACGTCCAGCCTGCACATCAAGGACGGCATCCCGCTGGAGGGCAGCTGGGACCACTACTTCTACACGCGGCAGTGGAACACCCCGCCCGACCTGCGCGTCATCGTCATGCCGTCCACCGGTGACAAGCCGTCAGGAGCCGGCGAGCTGGGTGTCGCGCCCGCGTTCGCCGCCATCGCCTGCGCCTACGCCCGTGCCACGGGCACGCTGCCGAAGAGCTTCCCGATCAACCACGCCACCCTCTCCTTCGACCCGCTGCCGCTCGAACCGTCCACGCCCCAGTCCCCCACCGACGGTCTCGACCGCGCCTTCTGAGGAGCCCCGCCATGCCCAGTCACACCTTCAAGCTCAACGGCGAGCAGATCACGGTCGAGGCCGAGGACGACGTACGGCTGCTGTGGGTCCTGCGCGACCTGCTCGGCGTCACCGGACCGAAGTACGGCTGCGGCCTGGGCGTGTGCCAGGCCTGTACGTCGCACATCAACGGCAAGGCGTTCAACCCGTGTTCGGTGCCGGTGTCGAAGATCGCTCCCGACGACGAGGTGACCACCATCGAGGGGCTGCCCGCCACCGTGGGCAAGGACCTCCACCCGATGCAGGAGGCCTGGCTCGACCTCGACGTCGCGCAGTGCGGGTACTGCCAGCCGGGCCAGATCATGACGGCGGTCGCCAAGGTCCGGCGCGCGGCCGAGGACGGCCGCGACATCACCGACGCGGACCTCGACGAGATCCGCAACATCTGCCGCTGCGGCACGTACACCCGCATCCGCGAGGCCATCAGGGCGGGCGCCGAGAACATGTGAGAAGCCGCGACGCCGGCGGCCGGCTACATCAGCGGCCGCGGCGGCGCGGGTCCCCTGCCGACGTCGCGTACGAGGTCCAGGCCGAGCACCCGGTCCACGTACGCGAAGGTCTCGAAGAGCGCTCCGGTCGGGGCGTCCCCCGAGTGCTCCAGGCGGTGCAGCGTGCGCAGCACCCCGGGCAGGTCGAGGTCGTCCTCCAGACAGTCGCGAATGCTGTCGCGGGCAGGCCCGGGCATGGGCCGCGAAGGGCTGTCCGCCCAGGTGGCCACCGCGTGGCGCCAGCGCAGAAGTGTGTGATGGGCGGCGGACACCGACGCGGGAGCGAGGCGCAGCGTCTCGGTGCGCGGTTCGGTCAGCAGGGCGAGCCGCAGGGCCAGCGGGTCGTCGGCCCGCTCCGCGACACCGTCAGCGGCGTGGGCGTCGGCGACAGCGAGCCGGATGACGTCCCCGTCCGCCTCCTCCGGTGCTTCCTCGCTCCGGCTCAGACGGACGGCGAACGGCCCGCCCAGCTCACCCTCCACGCCCCGCTCGTCGCCGTGGGCGGCGGCCGGGTGCATGCCGAGTTCGCCGGCCCGCGCCTGGAGCGCCGCCCGTCGCGCGTCGGCCCCGTCCGGGCAGATCAGCCCTGTGTACGCGATGGTCCCCGACAGTTCCAGTACGCGGGTCAGGACGTCGGCGACGAGCATCGCCCGTACGTCGGAAAGCGCCTCGCCGCCCTCGGGAAGGGCCAGGGGTACGCCGATGCGCACCACGCTCCGGTGCATCACCGGAGCGACAGGAAGGCCCGAACAGGCATCGACGAGGCGCAGCATGGCGCGAAGCCTATGCGCAACTCCCTCCGCCCGCCGAGACGTGCGGCCGAATCGGGACCTCGCGCGTCGCGGATCGGGGTTCCACGACCGGCGTTCGGGCTCAACTGACGCACATCACAAGCGTGTTGACCGGACCGTCACGTGTGGCGGACCCTGAAACCGGTGACGGCCAGCAGGAGTACGGCCGCCGCCTGGATCGCCGCCACCACGACGATCAGCACAGGGATCGAGATGTCGTAGAGCACCCCGGTCAGCGCTCCTCCGGCGAACGCGGCCACACCCACGACCGCGGCGAAGACGCCGTAGGCCGTCGCCCTGCGGCCCGGCGCGACGAGATCGGCCACGACCGCGCGCAGGGTGGACTCCTGCACACCGGTCGCCGCACCCCACACCAGGGCGCCGAGCACGACCGGCGTGAGCGAGTCGGTGAACGCGAGCGCGGGCACGGCCGCCGAGAGGACCGGCAGGACGATCAGCACGCGTGGCCCGACCCGGTCGTACATCCACCCGGTCGCCAGCGCGGCCAGCGCGTCGACGGCCATGGCGGCCGCGTAGAGCAGGGGGACGGCGGCGGTCGGGACGAGCCCGCGCGCGACGAGGTGGAAGGAGAGCACGCCGAACGTCGCGAAGCCCGTCATCGTCGCGGCGGTGAAGGACGCGTACACCCAGAAGTCGCGCGGCAGTCGGGCGCCGGGTTGCGGCTGCTCGCTCCCGGGTGCGGCCGCGCGTTCGTAGGCCGCCGGGTCGGGGACCTGGCGCCGCAGCCATACGAGCAGGGTGAGTACGGCGACGCCGGGCACCGCGAGGACCGCGAGCGTGGGCCCGTAGTCGTCGCCCGTCAGAACCAGCATCCCCGCCACCGCCAGCGGGCCGAGCAACGCGCCCACCTGGTCCAGCGCCTCGTGCACCGCGAACCCCTTGCCGAGCCCGGTGGCCGCCGCCGCGTGCGAGAGGAGCGTGTCCTTGGCGGGCGAGCGCACCGCCTTGCCGACCCGTTCGGTGATGACGAGCGCGCAGGCCGCCCACAGCACTCCGGTCACGCCGAGCGGGGGGACGCTGGCCACGGTCAGCGCGTAACCGGCGATCGCCCACCCCCAGAACCGGCCGCTGCGGTCGGCAAGCGGTCCCGAGCCGAGGCGCAGCAGCAGCGCCGCCGCCTCGCCCGCTCCCGTCACCGCGCCGACCACGGCCGCGGACGCGCCGAGCGAGGCGAGGAGCGGGCCGGTCACCGAGCGGGCACCCTCGTAGACGAAGTCCGCGAGGAGGCTGACCATGCCGAACCAGACCACGAACCGCCAGGGCCTCATCGCTGTCGCCTCTTCGGTCATCCGGCCTCCTCCCCGCCGTCTTTCGGGTGCGTCGGCGGCGCCCCGGCCGATGATTCCGCGCCGCGTGGGGAGTCTCCCCTTCGACACCACACTCGAGAAGGTGGATCGATGACCAGCTTGCAGGACATTTTCGCGCCGCACGTCCGTGACGGTTCGCTGCCGGGGGCGGTGGCGCTGGTGGCCCGTGGTGACCGGGTCGAGGTGGAGACGGCCGGCACGGCCGCCCTCGGCGGCGGCTCCCCGATGGCCCGGGACTCGATCTTCCGGATCGCCTCGATCACCAAGCCCCTCACGGCCGCCGCGGTGATGATGCTGGTCGACGAGGGACGGATCGCGCTGGACGACCCGGTCGACCGGTGGCTGCCCGAGATCGCGAAACCGGTCGTGGTCCGCACGCCGGACGCTCCGGTCGACGACGTGGTCCCCGTGGCCCGGCCGATCACGGTGTCCGATCTGCTGACGTTCCGCGCGGGGTGGGGCTTCCCGTCCGACTTCTCGCTGCCGGCGGTCCAGGCACTGTTCGGGCTCCAGAAGAGCGGCCTCTCCCCCCAGCTCGTCGCGCCGCCCGACGAGTGGATGGAGCATCTGGCCCGTATCCCGCTGCTCGACCAGCCGGGTGAGACGTGGCTGTACAACACGTGTTCCGACATCCAGGGGGTGCTGATCTCCCGGGTGTCGGGGAGCACCCTGCCGGACTTCCTCGCCGAGCGCGTCTTCGAGCCGCTCGGGATGACCGACACCGGATTCGAGGTACCGGCGGGCAAGCTGGACCGGTTCACCACGTCCTACCGCCCGCGCAAGGAGGGCGGCCTCGAACCGGCGGACGCGCCGGACGGACAGTGGAGCAGCCTGCCCGAGTTCCCGTCCGGCGCGGGCGGGCTCGTCTCGACCGCCGACGACTGGTACGCCTTCGCCAGGATGCTGCTCGCGAAGGGGGTCGCGGGCGGGCGGCGGCTCCTGTCGTCCGACGCGGTACGGCAGATGACGACGGATCATCTGACGACTGCCCAGCGCGAAGCCAGCGGCCTGTTCACGGAGGGCCAGGGCTGGGGCTTCGGCGGCTCGGTCGACGTGGCACCCGTCGATCCGTGGAACGTCATGGGCCGCTACGGCTGGGTCGGCGGCACGGGGACCTCGGCGCACCTCACGCCGTCCACGGGCGCGGTCGGCATCCTGCTCACGCAGGTGGAGATGACCGGCCCGACCCCGCCCGCGCTGATGCGCGACTTCTGGCGGTACACGGCCGCCGAGACCGCCTGACCGTCGGGCGGCCGCCTTCGGGGCGACCTTCGGCACGCGCCCCACACCGCTCGGCGAGACCCTCGACCACACCCTCGCGTGGTACGGCGAGTGGCTCGCCGGGCAGTGACGGGCCGGGTGTTCAGTGCGCGATCGAGTCGATCAGCTCACGCGCTCCCTGACGCAGCAGGGCCACGGCGACCGACGTGCCGAGGGTGGCGGGGTCGAGGGGGCCGGCCCACTCGTGCGCGTTGAGCACGGTCTTGCCGTCGGGGGTGAACACGCAGGCCCGCAGCGACAGATCACCGCTGCGCTCCGCCCTGGCGAACCCGGCGATGGGGCTGTTGCAGTGCCCCTGGAGCACGTGGAGGAACATGCGCTCCGCGCTCGCCTCGCGATGGGCGTCGGGGTCACCGAGCGCCGAGATCGTGTCGATCAGATCGGTGTCGCCCTCACGGCACTGGAGAGCCAGGATCCCGGCGCCGATCGGCGGGCACATGACCTCGGCCGACAGGATCTCCGTGATCACATCCGTACGGCCGATGCGTTCGAGGCCGGCGGCGGCAAGGAGGAGCGCGTCGGCGTCGCCCGCCGCGAGCTTGTCCAGGCGCCTGTTCGCGTTGCCGCGCATCGGTACGCACTCCAGGTGCGGGTACGCGGCGGCGAGCTGGGCGATGCGGCGCACGGACGAGGTGCCGATCCGCGTGCCGGGCGGGAGTTGATCGAGCGTCAGGCCGTCCGGGTGGATGAGGGCGTCCCTGATGTCGTCCCGCTTGAGGAACGCGGCGAACACCGTTCCGGCGGGCAGGGGGCGGTCGGCGGGCACGTCCTTGACGCAGTGCACCGCGAGGTCGGCCTCACCGGCGAGCAGCGCGGCGTCGACCTCCTTGGTGAACGCCCCCTTCCCCTCGACCAGGGACAGGTCGCCCATCCACTTGTCGCCGGTCGTCTTGACGGGGACGACCGTGGTGCGGATCTCCGGGTGCAGGGCGGCCAGTTCGGCGCGTACGCGCTCCACCTGGGCCAGCGCCATGGGCGAGTCGCGGGAGACGATACGGATCAGTTCAGGGGCGGACATGGCCCCAGGATAGGGGGTCATGTCCGCCCCGCCCGCGTGACGTGTTCAGCCGGCGGGCGTGAAGTTGTCACCCGTCACCGTGACCTGGCGTCCGGCCGCCGTGTCGGTCGACGTGCTGCTCAGGCAGCTGCCGGACGCGGGATCGGTGACGGTCGGGAGGCTTCCCGTGTACGTGTCGCCTCCCTCCGTCCCCACGGGCTTTCCGTAGGTGACGGTGACCTGCTGCGAGCAGCCCGCCGTCAGGTACGGCTCGATGAACCCCTGGTCGGCGGCCTTGAACCGGCCGGACGCCACCGGGAGCCTGAAGCTGCCGATGTGCGCGACGTCGGCGCCGGTCTCGGTGTTGACGACCTCACCGTTCATCAGCTGCGTCGTGCCGTCGTCGCTGACCCGCGAGAGCTCGACGGCGTACATCGTGCCCTTCGTGTAGGGGAACTGGACGGCGCAGCTGACGCCCGCGCCTCCGTCGGCGCCGTATGTGCAGTGGCTGTCCGTGGTGGTGGCGTTGGCGTTGAAGGAACTGAAGATGGCCTGGAGGGTGGGCTTTCCGTTGACGGCCGGCTTGGGCTGGAAGCCCGCGTACGGGCGGGTCCCGCTCTCCAGGGTGGTGTAGTACGCGAAATAGATGCCGGACGCGTCGGGCGCCGACTCGAACGACATGGGCAGGGTCAGCTCGGTGACGGGCGTCGGTGCGCCCGTCGTCCAGCGGACGGTGGGCGTCGAGGCCCAACTCTCCCCCGCCGCACCCAGCGTGAGCAGTACGGCGGCTCCGGCGGCTGTGGCCAGACGTAGCGGCTTCATCGTCTCTCCTCGTACTCGGTGGTGTGCGGGCTGCGCGACAGCATGTAAGCGTTTGCTACCCACTCGCAAGAGGGCTCGGAATGTTTCTGTCTTTTACTATGGCGGCGGCGATCTGACGGGTAGTAACCGCTCACATCGAAAAGGGCGCGCCCGTCCGCCCCGCACCGGCACACGAGAGGCGAGAAGTCCGTGGACACGAGCCAGGCCCGGCACACCGACGGCGACATCACGGTCCGCAAGGGAGCGGGCGAGTTCATCGACCGCCTCGCGCCCCTGTGGCTCGCCCTGCACGCCCATCACCAGTCCGTCCAGCCCGGGTTCACCTACTTCCCCGACGGGAGTTCCTGGGAGCTGCGCCGCGACTGCTACCGGCGCTGGATCCTCGACGAGGGCTCGTTCGTCCTGCTCGCCGAACGGGACGGACAGCCCGTCGGCTACGCCTTCGTACAGATCGAGGAAGGCCCCGACGACACCTGGGTGACCGGCACCCGCATCGCCGAGCTCCAGACGCTGTCCGTCCTTCCCGCCGAGCGCGGCCACGGCATCGGCACGCTCCTGCTCGACCTGGTCGACGCCGAACTGGACCGCATGGGCGTCGCCGACCTGCTCATCGGCACACTGGCCGCGAACACCGGGGCGCAGCGCCTCTACGAACGCCGCGGCCTGCGCCCGGTGTTGGTGTACTACGCCCGGTTCGGCGCCGACGACGCGAAGCCCGCGTAGGAACTCATCCCTCGCTGGGCCGCGCCCGCACGTGAAGCCGTTCCCCCTGGGGGCCGAACAGGGAGAGGAACTCGACGGGGTACGTCCCGGCGTTGGCGAAGCCGTGCGGGGTGCGCGTGTCGAATTCGGCGGCCTCGCCTGCCGTCAGGACGAGGTCGTGCTCACCGAGAGCCAGATGCAGGCGGCCGGTGAGCACGTAGAGCCACTCGTAGCCCTCGTGCGTCTTCTGTTCGGGGCGCACGCCCTCGCCGAGTTCGCGCACCGGCATGATCTGTTTGTAGGCGTGCAGGCCGCCGAGGTGCCGGGTCAGCGGGATGAAGGTGTGGCCGTGGCGGGTGATGGGGCGCGGGTGGATCCGGGGGTCGCCCGTGTCGGGAGCACCGACCAGCTCGTCGAGCGCCACGTGGTGGGCCTTGGCCAGCGGCAGCAGCAGTTCCAGCGTGGGCTTGCGCTGCCCTGACTCCAGGCGCGAGAGGGTGCTCAGCGAGATCCCGGTCTCCTCGCTCAGCTGGGCCAGGGTCGTCCCGCGCTCGTGCCGCAGGGCGCGCAGTCGCGGCCCCACGCCGGCCAGGACCGGGGTGAACTCGTCTTCGCTCATGCCTCGATTTTGCTCTTACGGCAAAGAACTTTGTCAATCGGGGCGGGGTCGGCGCAGTCTCGGTGACGAATGGAGGCAATCCCCATGAGTAATCACCTGAACGAGCAGGCCGGCCGGCGGACGAGGCAGCAGATGGAGACGACGATGAGCGTTCACCCTTCGCAGGACGAGCGGCGCTACGACGTCGTGGTGATCGGCGGTGGAGCCGCCGGGCTGAGCGGGGCCCTGACCCTGGGCCGGGCACGCCGCTCGGTCCTCGTGATCGACGCGGGCGAGCCGCGCAACGCCCCGGCCGACGGCGTGCACAACTACCTGGGCCACGAGGGCACACCCCCCGGCGAGCTGCTTGCCACCGGCCGCGGGGAGATGCTCCGGTACGGCGGGGAGATCGTGGCGGGCCGCGTCGTCACGGCCGAGCGCGACGGCGACGGATTCCGGGTCGTCCTCGACGACGGCGGCGAGGTGCGGGCCGCCCGCCTGCTGGTCACGACGGGCCTGGTGGACGAGCTGCCGGAGGTGCCCGGCTTGGCGGGACTGTGGGGCTCGGACGTCCTGCACTGCCCGTACTGCCACGGCTGGGAGGTCCGCGACCAGGCGGTCGGCGTCCTCGGAACGGGACCGGCCGCGGTGCACCAGGCCCTGATGTGGCGGCAGTGGACCAAGAGCGTCACCCTCCTCCTGCACACGGCGCCCGAGCCGTCCGACGAGAAATACGAGCAGCTCGCCGCCCGCGGCATCAGCGTGGTCGACGGAACGGTGAGCGCGCTGGAGAGCGAGAACGGCCGGCTGGCCGGGGCGCGCCTGGAGCGCGGGACGCTCGTGCCGGTCCAGGCGCTGGTGGTCGCGCCCCGGTTCACCGCGCGCGCCGGCTTCCTCGGCTCCTTGGGACTCGATGCCTCCGAGCAGGAGATGAACGGCATGGTGATCGGCACGCGCATCCCCGCCGGTCCCACCGGTCAGACGGCGGTGCCGGGCGTGTGGGCGGCGGGCAACGTCACCGAGCTCACCGAGCAGGTCATCGGCTCGGCCGCCGCGGGGCTGCGCGCGGCCGCGGCCATCAACGCGGATCTGATGGCGGCGGAGACCCGGGCCGCCGTCGAGGCGCGGCGCGCCGACTTCTCCGATGCCTCGGACGTCTCCGATGTCTCAGACGTCTCCGGCTTCTCCCCGGAGGCCGAACGCCGGGTGTCCGAGCGGGTTCTCGGCAGCCGGCGTCACGGCCTGTGACGCGGGGAGGCCTCCTCAGGCCGCACGACTTGAGGAGGCACGTCGGCGCAGTGCGGCGCGCGTCCCGTCGTCCATGAATCCGGCCTCGACAGCCGCCAGGTCGAGGGCCTCGAGCGCGGGTGCGTCGAAGCCGAGGTCACGCGCGAGGAGCCGGTACTCGTCGCTCAGGAGCGAGCGGGTCTGCATGGGGTTGTCGTCGCCGAGGACGACGCGCACACCGGCACGGCGGAAGCGGGGCGCGGGGTGGTCGTGGAGTGAACTCGTCGCTCCGGTGTACCAGTTGGAGGTGGGACAGACCTCGACGGTGAGGCCGGTGTCCGCGGCCCACGCCATCGTCTCGGCGTCGTCCGCGATGTGAGTTCCGTGACCGATGCGGGTGACGCCGAGTTGCTCGACCGCCTCCCGCGCGGCGGAGGCCGGGCCCGCCTCGGCGGCGTGGCAGGTCAGCCCGAGACCGGCCGCGCCCGCGAGGGCGAACGCCCCCGCGTGGGCGCGTACGTCGGGGTGGAGCGCCTCGTCCCCGGCCAGGTCGAGGCCGACGACACCGTCGCCGGCCCGGCGGGCCGCGCCGCGGGCCACGTCCTCGTTGAGCTCTGCCCCGTGGTGGCGCAGGGCCGCGACGACGATACCGGCGGGCATCCCGGTGGCGGCGACGCCCTCGTGCAGCCCCTGGCAGGCGGCCGCGATCACGTCGTCGAGGCCGAAGCCGGGCCGGACGTGGGTGGCGGGCCCGAAGCGCAGTTCCAGATAGTCCTGGCCGTCGGCCGCCGCGTCCTCGACGGCCTCGCGGGTGATACGGGCCAGAGTCTCGCCGGTGTCGAAGAAGGGGTACGTCGCCGCCACCTTGGCGAGGTAGACGGTGAGGTCGGCGGGGCCGTCGAGCCGGATGGCCGTCTCCCAGCCCTGCTCGGGTTCCACGAGGCCGGCGCGCCCGGCGAGTTCGGCCGCGGTGGACGGGCGGACCCGCCCCTCCAGGTGGGTGTGCAGGTTGATCAGCATGGTGTACCCCGTCGTGATCAGAGCGCGAGCATGCGCTCGGTCAGATGGGCCGCCACGTCGGTGTCCGTGGCGAGGACGACGCGGCAGCGGGCGCCGGGCTGGTCCGGGAAGCCCTGGTGGGCGCCGCGCAGGTCGCAGATGGTCTGACCGCGGCCGGGGCCGTCGGTGTCGTCCACCGTCACGTGCACGCGGGGGGCGAGGCTCGCCGCGACTCCGCCGGTGGCGACGGCGGCGGCCAGCGGGTCGTGCGCGGCGCAGCACGGGCGGCCGAACGTCTGGACGTAGAAGGCGAAGTAGAGATCGAGCATCTCGCCGAGTGCGCGCGCCAGGGGGCGTTCCGACTCCAGCAGTTGCGTGCGGTGCGACTCCTCGAGGGTGTGCGAGAGGGTCACGTCGAGGGGGACGAGGGTGATGTCCCACGGCGCGGCGAGGACGGCGTTGGCCGCCTCGGGGTCGTTGTAGATGTTCGCCTCGGCGACGGGCGTGACGTTCCCGGAGACGAGTCCGGCGCCGCCCATGACGGTGATGTCCTGGACCAGCGAGGGGAGTTCGGGGTCGAGCTTGAGGGCGGCCGCGATGTTGGTGAGGGGGCCGGTGGTCAGGAGCCGCAGGCGGCCGCCGTGGGCGTGGGCGAGGCGGACGATCATCTCGGGGCCGCTCTCGGCCTCGGGGGCGGCCTGGGCGTCGGCCACCTCGATGTCGCCGATGCCGTTCACGCCGTGGATGTGGGGGACGCCGCCGGGGAAGGTGCCGGCGAGCGGGTCGTGCTCGCCGACGGCGACGGGTATCTCGGGCCGTCCCGCCAGTTCGAGGAGCGCGAGGGTGTTGCGGGCGGCCTGCGTCGAGTCGACGTTGCCGCTGACCGTGCCGATGCCGACGAGGGAGATCTCGGGCGAGGCCAGGAGATAGGCGAGGGCCATCGAGTCGTCGATGCCGGTGTCGCAGTCGAAGTAGAGCGGCTGCGGTGCGTTGTTCATGGGGGTTCTCGACTTTCTTGTGTACGTGGGGAGTTCGGCGGGGTGAGGACGTCAGGGGTGGTCGGTGCGGGGCGCCGCGATGAACAGGCTGGTCCCGAGGGCGAGCACGGTGATGGCGACCGAGATCCACAGGGCGGTGGCGTAGCCGCCGGCCGTGGCGCGGGCCGCGTACGGGGCGACGATGCCGATGCCGAGGCCCGCGCCGATGCCGAACGCGGCGCCGTTCAGCCCGGGGAGCGCCGCGGGCGCGTCCTTCGGGGAGAGGAGGACACCGAGACCGTTGAGCGTCGTGAGGACCAGGCCGTTGTACGTGATGCCGAGGAACGCGACCGCCGCGAGGACGAGCCACTTGTCGAGCGGGAAGGCCGCGACGGCGCAGAGGGCCACGACGCTCAGGACGAGGCCGGCGCGCAGCGTGGTGAGCCAGCCCCGCTTGCCCGCGAGCCACCCGGCCATCGGCGCGGCCCCGAGGCCGATGAGCGCGGCCGGGGTGAGGAAGAGCAGCGCGGAGTCGGTCGCGGAGAGGCCGAAGCCGGTGTCGGGGTTCTGGCTGATGACGACGACGGTGAAGTTGATGACGGCGAAGACGCCGGACAGGACGAGCACCGTCGTCGTGACGAGGGGCCACATGCGGCGGGACTTGAGGTGGGTCAGGGAGACCAGCGGGGTGGCCCGGCCGCGCTCGACGAGGCCGAAGGCGAGGGCGGAGACAAGGGTTCCGGCGAGGTAGCCGAGGGTGCTCGGGCTCGTCCATCCGTCGGACGAGCCGTGCGAGACGAAGTACGTGACGCAGTACAGCGCGACGGACAGTGCGCCCGCGCCCCACCAGTCCATGCGGCCCGCGGTGACCGACGGCCGGTCCTTGGGGATGAACACCGCGACGCACACGGCCGCGAGGACACCCACCACGAGGATGACGGCGAAGATCGCGCGGAACCCGTAGCGGTCGGAGAGTGCGCCGCCGAAGAATCCGTCGACACCGCCGACACCGCCGTTGATGGCGGTGAGGACTCCGAGTGCGGTGCCGAAGACCTTCGCGCTCAGGCGTTCGTTGAGGATCACGTACGCGATCTGGAAGGCGGCACTCGACGCGCCCTGGAGGACCCGGCCGATGAGCAGGACCGGCAGGTTGGGCGCCAGGAAGCAGATCAGGGTGCCGACGGCCGTCACGGCGAGCACCGCGACGAGGACCTTGCGCCGTCCCACGAAGTCGCTGATCCGGCTGAGGACGACACCGCCGATGGCGCCGGCCAGGAAGAACAGCGAGGACACCTGGGCTATGCCGTCCACGCTGCCGCCGAGCCGCTCGGCCATGTCGGGCAGGGCGGGCGTGACCATGCTCGCGTTGAGCTGGAACGAGATCACACCGAGCAGCAGTGTGGCGACCAGGCCCACGACCCGCGCGCCGCGCAGGGGCGGCGCGTCGGACGCGGCCGCGGGGCCGGCGCTCTCTCTGTTCTGCACACCGTGAGTAACCATGCTGGACACCTTGATTTCGTAGCGTCGCCGTCCGGTTGATGTGTGATGTTATACCTCTCGGTCCGACATGCGTCCAGAGCCGTATTTCTGGGGCTACGCTGGTGCCCCATCCAGCCAGCACGGCCTAGTGAGGTGCAGTGGTCGCGACCGTCGACAACTTCGGCGACTTCTTCGATCAGCCCCTGACGGTTCCCCTCGGGCAGCCGCGACGGGTGGCGGTCTACTCACGCCTCGCCGCCGGCATCCGCGCGCAGGTCTTCCCGCTCGGCTCGCTCCTGCCGAAGGAGAGCGACCTCGGCACCCGCCTCGGCGTCAGCCGTACGGTCGTCAGGGAGGCCCTGATGCTCCTGGAGGAGGACGGGCTCATCCACACGCGGCGCGGTGTCGGCCGTTTCGTGGCACCCGAGTTGCCCCGCGCGGGCCTCGAACGGCTGCGGCCCTTCGAAGAGGTGCTCGCCTCCCAGGGCCAGACGGTCGGTGTGGAGAACCTTCAGGCGACCATCCAGCACGCGACGGACTTCGTGGCGGGCGGTCTCAAGCTGGACCCCGATGCCAACACGTGGTTCTGGGAGACCCGCCTCACGCGCGACGGCGAGCCGGTGGCGCTCGTCCAGGAACACATCCCGGCCGGACGCGACCTGCGCGACATCAGCCCCTTGCTCGCCGAGCGCCTGCGGGACCCGCAGGATCCGGGCCGCACCCTCTTCGCCGTCATGACGGACGTGCTGGGCCCCGTCTTCGGCCCGGGCGAGTGCGCGATGACGGCGGGCGTCGCGGGGGCCACCCGCGGACGCCTGCTGTCCCTGGCCCCCTCCGCCCCGCTGCTGATCCTCACCCAGACCGCCCAGCACGGCGGCCGGGCGGCCTATCTCGCGAAGTACATCGTCCGCGCCGGGGAACGGCTCTCGATCAACCAGCCGCCGCAGTCGTAGGACGCCCGACGGGCCGCGCTCCGTGGGCCGCCCGGCGTGACGGGTCAGCCGCCGCCCATCCCACCCTGCGCGGCCACCATCGTCATGCCGAGGCCACCGATCGCCTTGCCCAGGCCGGGGGCCACGGCGTCGAGGCGCCCTGTCAGTTCCTCGATGCGTTCCTTGCGGGCGTGGGCGTCCGCGCGGGAGACGACCGACCGGATGCCGCCGACGGCGGCCAGGGCCACCAGCGCGGCGTCGGCGGGCGCGATCCGCGCGGCGGGCTCGGTGCCGTGCAGGAGCCCGGCCGCCGTGGCCTGGAGCGAGGTGACGGCGGACGCGTCCCGCACCGTCACCTCGCGCCGGGACCGGCCGAAGGACCTCTTCTCCTCGACGGCGATGACCCCCTGGGCGACGAGCCGGTCCTCGACCGCGTGCAGCGTCTCCTTGCGGTCGTGCCTGATCCAGGACTTCCAGCCGCGCCGGTCGCGCGCGACATGGTCGAGCGTCAGGTCGAGGACCGGGTCCCCGGTCGGTCCCGGCGTCGCGACGGACACATCGCCGTCGGAGGCGACGAGGTTCCCCCGGATCGCCAGTTCGGCCAGGACGGCGGCCCGCAGCAGGAATCCGGTCCTCGTACGGTCGTAGAGGTCGTGGGCGGGGGTGTCGTAGGCCGTCAGGTAGATCCGGCCGTACAGGGTCTGCGTCATGACATCGACGCTACGACCCCCGTGGCCGGGAGTGATCCTCCCAGCGGGGGAACGGCGCTGGGCACCACGGATGAGTGGGCCGGGCGCGCTCGTCCTGACGGATGAGTCGCGCCACCGGGGTCGCCGGACGTCAGGCGCTCTCCTTGACGTAGGCCTCCAGCAGGTCGGCGAGCTCCATCGGGTGACTCAGCGCCGCCAGATGCCCGCCTGGCACCTCGTCCGGAATGATGCCGAGCCGGTCCTCCGCCACCCGGCGCTGGAAGTCGGCCGGGAAGAAGCGGTCGTCACGGCCGGTCACCACCCGGGTCTCCACCGCCGGCCACACGTCGAGGCTGAACGGTGTGGCGAAGACCGCCTCGGACTCGTCCTGGTCGTGCTCCGCCGACGCGTCGATCTGTGCCTGCGACAGATCGTGCAGGAAGTACGTCTCCAGGTCTGTCTCCGCGTCGGGGTCGCGTCCCTCGCGCACGTCGTTCGCGCGGCGGGCGGCCTCCTGACCCGTGTTGGCCCACCACTCCCCCGGTGTCTCGCCGGGCCGCGGGATCATCCCGTTGACCAGTACGAGGAGCGACACGGGCAGGCGCGGGCAGACCAGCGGTGCGGTGAACCCGCCCAGCGACTGCCCCACGACCACCAGGTCGGTCCGGTCACCGACCGCGTCGACGACCGTGTCCACGTACTCCGGAAGACCAGCCCGGGCATCGTCCCCGGGAAGGTCCACGGAGACGACGTCCCGCCCCCGGAGGCTCAGTTCCTCACTGACCCCGTGCCAGTACCAGGCCGAGCCGCCGGCTCCGGGGATCAACACGTACGTGGTCATGGCGCACCCTCCACGATGGGACCGTCCGTCTTCTGTGTGACCGTCGCCGTGACGACCGTCCTCTCTCTGACTGTCGGTCCCCGCGGAACTCACCGCATGTCGACGGGCCGCTCCTCGGACTCGAACGGGAAGCGACGGCGGAAGTCGTCGGCCGCGTCCTCCAGGGTGCAGAAGGAGACGCCCTCGTGCGCCGAGACGTACTCGATGAAGCGCTCCAGCATCAGCAGCACCTGGGGGCGGCCGGAGACGTCCGGGTGCAGGGTCACGGGGACGACCGCGTAGTCGAGCTCGCGGTGGACCCAGTCGAACTGGTCCTTCCAGTCCTGTTCGAGCGCGCGCGGGGACACGTAGCCGTGGCTGTTGTGGGAGTGCTTGTTGAACATCATGGGCGGGAGGTCGTCCACGTACCAGTTGCCGCAGAACTCGACGAGGTCGACCTCGTGACCGTGGATGAGGGGCTTCATCCAGTCCTTCGCCTCGCCGGAGTAGTCGATCTTCGTCCACGAGTCGCCGACGCGGGCGTAGAAGGGGGTGAAGTCCCGGTAGTTCTGGGAGTGGTCGTAGGAGAAGCCGTACTTGTGGAGCAGTGCGGCGGTGGACTCGGACATCTCCCACCAGGGGGCGACGTAGCCCTTGGGCCTGCGGCCGGTGAACTGTTCGATCAGTTCGACGGACTTCGCGAGGACGTCCTCCTCCTGCTGGGGAGACATCGCGATGGGGTTCTCGTGGCTGTAGCCGTGCGCGCCGATCTCATGGCCCGCCTCGACGACCATGCGGGTCTGCTCGGGGAACGTCTCGATCGAGTGGCCGGGGATGAACCATGACGTGCGGATGCCGTGGCGTTCGAACAGCTTGAGCAGGCGGGGGGTGCCGATCTCGCCGGCGAAGACGCCGCGCTGGATGTCGTTCGGGGAGTCCTCGCCGCCGTAGCTGCCGAGCCAGCCGGCGACGGCGTCGACGTCGACTCCGAGGGCGATCTTGATGTCCTTCATGGGGGCGGCTCCTAGCTCACAGGGCGGTACGGATACGGGCGACGGCGTCGTCGAGCGCGGCGGTGTCGGTGGGTGTCCAGTCGCGTTCGGCCATGCTGTGGACGGAGATCCATCCGGTCATGGCTCCGCCGGTCTCTACGGGGGCGAGCATCTGGGCCTGCACCCCGTAGACGTCGACGAGGGCCTGCGGCGGGTGCGGTTCCACGTGGAAGTGGGGCTGGATCAGGGGCTTCCGTCGCTGTTCGAGCCACACGACGGTGTTCAGGTTGCGCTGATCGAGCGACGCGTCGCGGCGGATCGGGCGGACGCCGGGGCGCAGCGCCTCTCCGGCGGTGAGGTCGACGTGCAGGCCGAGCTCGGGCAGGTCGACACGGAACGTGGTGCGGTCGGCGCCGGTCGCGGCGAGGAGGCCGGTGAGGGTGTCCTGGATCAGGGCCCGCAGGCCGCCCGAGCGGAGCAGGTCGCCGTGGCCGGTGAGGCGGGGCGCGGCGCCCGCGAGGTCGAGGGCCTTCCAGAGGGTGACGGTGACCGAGTCCAACACCGGTATGTGAAGGGCCTGTTCGAGGCGCTCTGCCTCCGACGCGCCGTGCACGTTCGTGCAGACGACGGCCACCGCGTGCGTGTCGCCCTCGGCGGCCTGCTCGATCCGGCGGGCGACGTCGGCGGCGGGGATCCGGGCGAAGGCCTCGTTGTCGTCCTCGCCGAACGGCTCCGCGAGGGAGCAGGTGATCCCCTCTTTCGCGTAGGTGTCGACGATCCGGTCGCACACGTCCCGGGTGTAGGGCAGCGCGAGCCCGAGGCGGGTGACGCCGTACGCGGCGCAGGCGTCGAGGAGGGCGAGCGTGGAGGTGGTGGCGGGGATGCCGGTCTCGGCGGTGATCGCGGCGGCGAGTGCGCGGTCGCGTTCGATACCGAGCCATGAACCCGAGGTGCCGTTCCACGCGATGACGTCGACCTTGGCGTCGGCCAACTGGCGGGCCGCGGCCAGCATCGGGCCGGGGTCGAACTGGGCGTCGCTGTCCCCGTCCAGGGCGATCCGGGTGACCGGAACGCGCGCGAAGTGGGCGGTCGCGGCGTTCGTGCCGTGCAGGAGGGCGTAGGTCTCCGGCTCCAGTGCGGTGTTGGACGACGGTGTGAGCATCCCGAGGCGGGGCGGTGTGTGACTGGTCATCGGGTGGCGAGCCTCCTGGAGTAGTCGATGACGAGGGACGAGACGGTGAACAGGACGCCGGCGCCGACGAAGTAGAGCAGCGCCCAGGTGTAGGAGCCGGTGCCGCCGACGATGAATCCGACGGCGATGGGCGTGACGATTCCGGCGATGTTGCCGGAGAGGTTCATGGCGGCGCCGACGACGCCCGCGTTGGCCCGCCCGCCGAGGATCGAGGGCAGGGACCAGTAGAGGCCGGCCCAGCGCAGGAAGAAGAGCACGACGGCGAGCAGCGCGACCGCGGTCAGGGCGTCGGGGACGAGGACGACGCCGAGGAGCCCGGCGACGACGGCGGCGCCGGCGATGCCCATCAGGGTGCGCATCACGCGGTTGGCTCCGGCGCCGGTGGCCTGCCAGCGGTCGGAGATCCAGCCGCCGGTCAGCTCGCCCACGAAGCCCGCGCCGAAGATGGCGAGGGTGGACCAGCCGATGGTCTTGATGTCGAAGCCCTTGGTCTCCGAGAGGTAGAGCGGGCCCCAGGTGAGGATGCCGTAGAAGACGCCGTTGAAGCCCATCCAGCCCAGGCACATGCCCCAGAACGAGCGGTACTTGAGGTAGGCGCCGAGACGGGCGCGCCGGTCGGTGCCGGCGGCGGCGTCCTCGGCGGCGTGGGCGCGGTCGATGTAGTCGGCCTCCGCCGCGTTGACGCGGCGATGGGCGCGCGGGGTGTCGCGCAGGAACCACAGGGCGAAGAAGCCGATGGCCGCGGTGAGGACACCGGCGACGACGAAGCTGATGCGCCAGCTGCCGGTCCAGGCGATGAGTCCGGAGATGGCGATGCCGCCGAGTGCGGAGCCGAGCGGTGCGCCGCCGTCCATGAGTACGGCGCCGCGGCCGCGTTCCTTCGCGGGCAGCCAGTTGGCGTTGAGTTTGCCGCCGGCGGGCATGACCGGCGCCTCCACCGCGCCGAGGAGCAGGCGGAACCCGAGGAGGGAGCCGACGCCGGTGGCCGCGCCGGTGAGTCCCGTGGCGACGCCCCAGCCGACGCAGGCGCCGCCGGCCATGTAGCGGGGCCCGAAGCGGTCGATGAGCCAGCCGCTGGGGATCTGCATCAGGGCGTACGTCCAGAAGAACGCGCTGAGGACGAAGCCGGTGACCTCCTTGGAGAGGTGGAGGTCCTCGGTGATGAGCGGCAGCGCCACGGAGACGGAGCCGCGGTCGATGTAGTTGAGGGCCACGACGGCCAGGAGAAGGACGAAGACTTTCCAACGGGTGCGTGTGGGCCGGGCTGCGGGGGCGGGCCCCGCGTCGGCCCCGGTTCTTTCATCTGTGCTGTGTACGGGGTTGACCTGCGACATGGCGGACCCTCGATTCGGCAGACTTCGGGTACGTGCTGACGTGCAACTTCCGCGCTATGGCATACCAAACAATGAAGGGAACCCCAGGGCCTCGTCAAGCGTTTGGTATACCGTAAGAGCAACTTTTCGGGGAGGACACATGACACAGGGCCAGACCCGGGACACCACGTCCCCGACCGGGACGGGGTGGCTGCGCGACCAGGTCTGCGAGGGGATCCGCGACCAGATCATCGGCGGCAGGCTCAAGCCGGGCGACCGCCTCGTCGAACGGGACGTGGCCGAGGAGTTCGGCGTCTCCCGCATCCCGGTGCGCGAGGCGATCCGCATCCTGATGAGCGAGGGGTTCCTCGAGGCCCTGTCCCCGCGGCGCATCGTCGTCAAGGAGCTGTCACGCCAGGACGTGGCGAACCTCTTCGACCTGCGCGAGGCACTTGAGGTCCTCGCGGCGCGCCGCGCGGCGGAGAACGCGGACGAGGTTCAACTACGGCACATGCAGCGCCTGTTGGAGAGTGCCCGCAAGGCCACGCTCGCCGGGCGCCCCGAGCGCGTGTCGCGCGCCAACACCGCGTTCCACCACCACATCGTCGAGATGGCGGGCAACGAACTCCTCGCCGCGACCCTCGAACCCCTGGAGGGCCGGCTGCGCTGGCTTTTCCATCAGATCGACGACCCCACGTCGGTGTGGGAGGAGCACCGCCGCCTCTACGAGACGATCGCCGCCGCCGACCCCGAGGCGGCGGCCGCGTGCGCGCTGCGGCATGTACGCCACTACAGGGAGGTGGCGCTGCGCCTCCTGTTCGACGCGCCCGACACCTACTGAGCCGCAGGGCCGGCCGCCACCGGTCGGCCACACGGCGCCACCCGCTCGAACATGGCTGCGGCGCAGGGGAGTTGGGCGTCGCGCCACTCGGAAAGACTCACGAGGCGCGGGCGGTCAGTGTCCCGCGAGGAGCTTCACCCCCACCACGCCGACCCCGATCACCGCGTCGACCACGGCCGCCAGGCTCGACGCGAGCAGCCCGCCGCCCATCCGGCGGCCGCCCTCGAAGCCCCAGGCGGCGAGGCCGGCGACACCCACGCCGGCCGCGATCCACAGAGCGACATCGAGGTCGAGGGCGCCCGTCGCGGACAGGGCGTCCATCACCAGCGGGCCGCCCGCGGACGACAGGAGAGGGCTGCTGACGTACAGCATGTGCCGCGCCTCGGCGCGCGCCGGGAACCGCTGGTGCACGACGCGGTGCGACTGCACGTCCGCCACCAGCGTGGCCAGCCACAGGCCGACCGCGGTACCCGTCACATAGGCGGCAGCGGTCCAGTGCCCGGTGTGCGGGTTCTGCGCGAGGCCCACGACCACCGCGAGCATCGTGATCGCGGCGTAGATGCGCTCCTTCAGCCGCTCGCGCAGGGTGTTGAGCAACTCCCCTTTTTTCTCCGTATTCACTGCCATGCGCGAACAATAAATGCGGCGCCCGCCGGGAGATCGCTCCCGCCGGACGCCGCATCGGTGTCCGCCGTGATTCGCCTACGGCTTGCGCGCCACCACGGCGTAGATTCCGCCGTCCTCCGGGCGCGGGGCGACCGTGCCCCGGAACCACTCCGTCGCCGTCACCAGGCCCGGCTCCACGAGTTCGAGCCCCTCGAAGAAGCGGCCGACCCCGTCCCGCGAACGGAACCCGAGCTCGATCCCGCCCTTGGCGTACTCGGCCGCCACCTGCGCGGAAAGCTCCGGGAAGATGTCGGACGACGCGTGCGACAGCACGAGGTAACTGCCGGAGGGCAGCGCTTCCACCAGGGTGGAGACGATGTCGTACGGCTCCTGCTCGCCGGGCAGGAAGTGCATGAGCGCGATGAGCGAGAGCGCGATCGGCCGGTCGAAGTCGAGCAGCTTGCGGGCGTGGTCGAGGATCTCCCGGGGCGCGCGCACATCCCCCTGGACGTAGTCGGTCATGCCCTCGGGGCTGCTGACCAGCAGGGCCTCGGCGTGCCGCAGCACGATGGGGTCGTTGTCCGTGTAGACGACGCGCGACTCGGGGCGGATCCCCTGGACGATCTGGTGCAGGTTCGGCGCGGTCGGGATCCCGGTGCCGATGTCGAGGAACTGGTCGACACCGTTGCCTGCCAGCCACGCGACGGCGCGGTGCATGAACTCCCGGTTCTGGCGCGCCGCGTCCCGCGCCTGGGGAGGCAGTTGCTCCCCCACCTCCTCGTCGACGGGGTAGTTGTCCTTGCCGCCGAGGAGATAGTCGTAGACACGGGCCGGGTGGGGCTTGCTGGTGTCTATCCGGGGGCTGGGTGGTGTCTCTGCCGTCATGGCCACGCAGTCTGCCACAGCAACTCGCTTGTCAGTACGGACGATTGGCGGGCGACCTGCGGAGGGTCAGCTCACACCGACCGATGTGTCGTCGACGACGAACGACGTCTGGAGGGTGGACCCTTCCGTGCCGGTCAGTTTCACGGTCACCGACTGACCCGCGTACGCGCCCAGGTCGAACGTCTTGAGCGCGTAGCCCGAGGCCGCGTCGAGGTTGGAGTACGTGCCGAGCGTCGACAGGACGGTGCCGCCGCTGTTGAGGACCTGCACCTTGAGGGTGTCGTACGCCGTGGTGGTCGTGGTCTCGGCCGTGTCGATGTGGAGGTAGAGGCTGAGGGTGGCCGCGCAGCCGGTCGGGATGTTCACCGTCTGCGACAGGGTGTCGGTGTGGGCCGAGCCGTAACCGTTCATCCAGGCCTTGTAGGTGCCGGTGCGCGCGGGTTCGCCGGTGTCGTCGGTGATGACGCCGCTGGAGGCGGTCCAGGTGGTGCTGCCCGACTCGAAGCCCGGGTTGCCGAGGAGCTGGGCGGCGGTGCAGGTGCCGCCGCCACCCCCGCTGCTGCCGGTGGCACCGGAGAGCCACTCGGTGGCGTTCAGGGCGAGGGGCGCGTTCGTGCCCGCCGGGTCGTTCCAGCCGTCGTAGAGCGTGTTGCCCGACTGGCCCGTACCGTCGTCGATCGGGGAGCTGTCGCCCCAGAACGCGACGCGGCCGCTGCCGAACGTGCTGGTGGCGAAGAAGGCGCCCGTGTTGCCGGAGGAACCGGTGCGGTAGACGAGGCCCTTGACCGAGGAGTTGTCGGCCGGCTTGAGCGTGGCCGTGGTGCCGCTGCGGATGATGCTGCCGCCGACCTTGCCGAACGACCCGTTGATGACGGGGTCGGAGGTGGAGGTGATGGCCTTCGGGTTGTCGGTGCTGATGCTCAGCGTGTCGACGGAGAAGCCGAACGGATCCGTGGAGTCGACGGAGTTGTCGGTCATGAGGTCGTTGATGACCTCGACCGCGTCGATGCCGTCGTTGTTGCGGTCCGCGCCGGTGTGGTCGGAGATGAGGAAGAGGCCGCCGCCGTTCTGGACGAACTTCATGACGGCGGTCTTCTCCGCCGCGCTGAGCAGCACGTTCGGCTCGGGCAGCACGAACGTGTCGAAGTTCTTGAGGTCCAGGGCCGACGAGGTCCCGTACGTGATGGTGTTGCCCGACGGCAGTGTCTTGAGCGCGTAGTCGCCGGTCTTCTGGAGGCCCACGCCCCATGCGGAGAGCGCGCCCGTCCAGTCGTTCTCGGCCGAGGGGGTCGCGTCCTGGCCGAGCGGGTCGGGCTGGCTGGTGCCGATGATCCAGTCGGCGTTGCCGGCGGTCTCGGCCTTGGTGTTGTCGAAGAGCACGCGGTGGGGCGTCGCGGCGGCGGCCGGGGCCGCACCGGCCTGACCTGCCGTCACACCGGCGAGGAGCATTCCGAAGACGGCGGCCGCGCAGGCGACGCGGCGGCGGGGACGTCTGGATCCGAGCATCCGTCATACCTCCGTGAGGGGTGGGGAGAAGGCGGTGCGGGCGTCGAGTCTGCGCGCGTAGAACACCCACCGTGCGGAGGGAGAGCCACGCGTAATTGAACAGTACATGGCAAGTTGGTGGCACCGACAGGTCACTGCAGACCGATACGCCGCGCGATCTCCTCGGTGTGCCGCAGCCGCGCCGGCGCGTCCTCGCCGAGAGCCCCGACGACTCCGGCGACGACGGTCTCGATCACGGCGAGGGTCGGCACGAAGCTGTCGTACGGCGACGGCGTCGTGACGAGGCTGGTCAGCACCACCTCGGCGTGCGCGGAGACCGGGGAAAGCCACCTGTCCGTGAACAGGACGACCTTTCCCCCCTGCCGCACGGCGAGTTCGGCCATGGTGACCTTGTCCTGCTCGTAGCGGCGGAAGTCGAAGACGACGAGGACGTCACGACGGGTGAGCGAACCCAGGGCCGCGGTGCGCTCCACGTCGAGAGCGGGCAGCAGTTTGACGTCGTCACGCAGTTGCATCAGATGCAGGCCCAGGTAGTGGGCGAAGAGATGGGTGAAGCGCCCGCCGGCCAGGAGGACGCGCCGCTTTCCGTCTGCCAGCAGGGAGACGGCGCGTTCCAGGTCGTGGGGCGGGAGCTCGGCGAGTGTCTGGGCCACGGCCGAGCTGAAGACGCTGCCGCCCCGCTGGATCAGGGAGTTCTCACCGTCCGGCGTCTCGGCGAAGCTGCCGTGGTCGGCGGACTGGTACAGGGACAGGGGCGAGGCGTTGCGCTCGTCGAGCTCCTCGCGCAGGGCGGTCTGGAAGTCGGGAAACCCTTTGTAGCCGATCCGGTTGACGAAGCGGATGACGGTGGGGGCGCTCACCGCAGCCCGATCGGCGAGAACGGCGATGGTCTCGAACCCGGCGGAGGGGTAGTTGGCCAGGAGGACGCGAGCGACCTTGCGTTCGGCGGGACTGAGGTCGCCCAGCTTCTGCCGGATCACGTCGGCGAGTGCGCCGGAGGCCATCGTGGGTTCCTTTCGCTTCGTCGGCGGGCGGGGGCCCGTGCGGCGAGCCTAACGCCGTGGGCCGGGGCCGGGTTCCCGGCCTCGACCGAGTCGACAGAGGGCTCCCGCACCGGCCAACGGCGCGATCAAACCGGTGCGGGAGCGTCATGGGGCCGCGTCAGTCGCCGCGACTGTCGCCGAGGTCGGCGATCAGCTCGGCCAGCAGGGCGACACGGCCGGGGACCGAGGCGGTGTCCAGCCATTCCTCGGGGGTGTGATCCGCGCCGCCGACCGGCCCGAGGCCGTCGAGGGTCGGTACTCCGCAGCCGGCGATGGTGTTCGCGTCACCCACCCCACCCGTCGCCGCCGCGCCGAAGGCCAGCCCGAGACGTGCTCCGATGTCCCGGGCCCGGCCGAGCATGCGCCGGGAGGCGTCGGTGTCCTCCATCGGCGGGCAGGAGTCCAGCTCCTCGACCTCGGCGCCGGTGCCGGGGACGGCGGGCCTTGCGGCGATCGCCCGGAGCGCTGCGACGGCCTCGCGCATGCCGTCGTCCGTGGCGGAGCGCACTTCGACGAGGAGCTCCGCGGCAGGGCAGACGATGTTGAACCGGCTGCCCGCGCGGACGACGCCGACGTTGACGGTGACACCGTCCCAGCGGCCGTTCAGCGCCTGGACGGCGACGACGAGGTGGGCGGCGGCCAGGGCGGCGTTGGCTCCCCGCTCGGGTTCGATGCCCGCGTGGGCCGCGCGCCCGGTGACAGCGATCCTGAAATCCGCCACCCCCTTACGGGCGATGACCAGGTCACCGTTCTCACGGGCGCATTCGAGAGCCAGGGCGTAGTGCGCGCCTTCGGCGGCCCGCCGGGTGAGCGGTCTGCTCACGGGGGAGCCGATCTCCTCGTCGGGAGTGGCGAGGAAGACGAGTTCCGCGTAGTCCTCCCGGCCGGCTCGGTTCAGTATCTCGACCGCGGCGAGCCCTGCGACCAGGCCGCCCTTGTCGTCGCTCACCCCCGGGCCGTGGGCGAGGGATCCCTCGACGGTGAAAGGCCGTTCGGCGGCGGCGCCGTCGTCGAAGACGGTGTCCATGTGCGCGGCCAGCAGGATCCTGCGGCCCCCGTCGGCGACGGCGAGGCGGCCCTGTCTGCGGCCGACGAGGGCGTCGCCGACGCGATGGCCGTGGGCCGGCGGCAACGGCACCCGTTCGACGTCGAAGCCCAGGAGGGCGAGACGGGCTCCGACCAGGTCGGCGACCCGGTCGACACCGTCGGCACTGTGGGACCCCGAGTCGACGGCGACGAGTGCGGCGAGGTCCGCGAGGTAGCGCTCCTGGTGCGCGTGGGCGTGGGCCAGCAGCGTCTCGTCGCCGGACCACTGCCGTGCGGGGGCGTTCACAGGACCTTCGAGAGGAAGGTCCGGGTGCGTTCCTGTTCCGGTTCGGCGAGAACGCGCCGGGGGTCTCCGGACTCGACGACGACGCCTTCGTCCATGAACACCGCGAGGTCGGCGACCTCGCGCGCGAAGCCGATCTCGTGGGTGACGACGACCATCGTCATGCCGTCCTCGGCAAGTCCTCGCATGACGTCGAGCACGTCGCCGACGAGCTCGGGGTCGAGCGCGGACGTCGGCTCGTCGAACAACATGAGTTTCGGCTTCATCGCCAGGGCACGGGCGATGGCGACGCGTTGCTGCTGGCCGCCCGAGAGCTGGGCCGGGTAGTGGCCGGCCCGGTCGGCGAGCCCGACCTGGCGCAGGAGGCGCAGCGCGTCGTCCCGGGCCTCCGTCCTGCCGGTGCCCGCGACCTTGACGGGGGCTTCCATGACGTTCTCCAGGGCGGTGAGGTGCGGGAACAGGTTGAACCGCTGGAACACCATGCCGATGTCACGGCGCCGCGCGGCCACCTCGCGTTCGCGCAACTCGTGGAGGCGGGAGCCCTGTTCGCGGTAGCCGACCGGCTCCCCGTCGACGGAGAGCCTGCCACCGTCCGCCCTCTCCAGGTGATTGATGCAGCGAAGGAAGGTGGACTTGCCCGACCCCGACGGCCCCAACAGGCAGCACACCTGGCCGCGTTCGACCGTCAGGTCGATACCCTTGAGGACCTGCAGCTTCCCGAAGTGCTTGCGCACGCCCTCGGCGTGCACCATGGGCGCGCTCAACGCGCGGCCTCCTTCTGTGTGCGGGTGCGTGTTCCTGCGAGCGTTCCGCCGCAGAGACGTCGCAGCGGGGAGGCCGCGGTAGCCCGGGCCGAACCGCGTCCGTAGCGGCGTTCGAGCCATGCCTGCGGGACGCTCAGCAGGCTGACCAGGGCCAGATACCAGAGGGACGCCACCACCAGCATCGGGATGACCTGGTAATTCTGCCCGTACACGTCCTGGATGTTGGACATCAGGTCGTGCGCGGCGATCACCGACACGAGAGCGGTCATCTTGAGCATGTTGATGGTCTCGTTGCCCAGCGGCGGGATGATCACCCGCATCGCCTGGGGCAGCACGATCCGCCGCATGGTGAGTGCCGGACGCATGCCGAGGGAGTGCGCGGCCTCGGTCTGCCCGACGTCGACCGACTGGATTCCGGCGCGCACGATCTCGGAGGCGTAGGCGGCCTCGTTCAGGCCGAGCGCGAGGAGGGCCGCGACGGACGGGGTGAGCAGACTGTTGGTGTCGGCCTGGAAGAAGGTCACGCCGGTGAAGGGAATGCCGATCATCACGTGCTGGTAGAGGGCCCCGGCGTAGCCCCAGAAGATGATCTGCACGAGAAGCGGCGTGCCACGGAAGGCCCAGACGAACAGCGACGAGAGGCCGTACAGGACGGGGTCGTCGGAGAGGCGCATGACGGCCACGAGGGTGCCGAGGACGAGACCGAGGGTCATTGCGGCGGCGGTCAGCCACAGGGTGGTGGCCAGCCCGTCGAAGACGAGTCCGGCGAACAGGTAGTGACCGATGACGTCCCAGTGCAGGTTGTCGTTGCGCGCGAGCGAGCCGACGAGACCGGCCAGTGCGGCGACGGCGGCGACCGCGGCGGCGGCGCGGCCCCAGTGGCGTACGGGGACGATGGGGGAAGCCTCGGGTGCGGGGCCGTCGTTCTGGCGCGGCGTGCCGGTGGCGGTGCTGGTCACGGACATCTCTAGTCCACCGCCGCGTTCTCGGTGGCCTGCTTCAGCGCGATGCCGGCGACGCCGTACTTCGCGCAGATCCTGTTGAGCGTGCCGTCGTCCATCAGTTCCTGAAGGGCTCGCCGGATCGCGCTCGTGAGCCGCGGAAGCTGCTTCGACACGGCGATGCCGTTGGGTGAGGCGCGGTAGCCGGCCGGCGCCTCGGGGTCCTCCGCCAGGTCGAAGGCCTTCCCGCCGTCGGCGGTCTTGGCCGCCCAGCCCGCGGCGGGCTTGGTCACGACGACGGCGCTCACCTTGCCCGAGCGCAGGGCGAGCTGGGCGTCCGAGTCCTTGGGGAACGTCTGGATGTCGGCCGGCCGGTGACCGGCGGACCGGCACGCGGACTGGTGGGCCGAGAGCAGCTTGTGCTGGTTGGTGGCGGCCTGGACGCCGACCTTCCCGCCGCAGAGGTCGTCGAGCGTGACGATCTTTTGCGGATTGCCTTCGGCCACCAGAATCCCGGACCCGGAGCGCGAGTAGTCGACGAAGTCGAGCAGCTTCTCACGCTCCCTGTTGTCGGTGAGCGCCGACATCGCCACGTCGAACTTGCCCGCCTGGATCGCTGGCACGATGCCGTCGAACTTCGTGGGCGTGAAGGCGAACGTCACACCGAGTTTCGCGCCCAGGGCCTGGCCGAGGTCGTAGTCGAGTCCGGTCAGATCGCTCTTGCCCGCTGCCACGAACATGGCGAAGGGCGGGTACGGAACGTCGGTGGCCACGCGGACGGTGCCCGCCTTCCTGATCCGCTCGGGCAGCGCCGCGTGCAGCGTCGCGTCCCGTGCCACGGCGATGTCGGCGGACTTGTCACGGGAGGCCGGTTCGCCGCCGCGGGCGTCGCCCGCTCCGCAGCCGGCGAGCACCACCGTGGCCGCGCAGGCCAGCACGGCCGCCGCCGCGTGGCGAGGCGCAGAGATGTACTTCAACGTCGTTCCCTCTCGGAGGTCCGAGGCGCGCGGAGACCCCGCGGCCGACCTCCCAGAAGTTACACATCAAGCCTCCAGATGGCTAGATGTAATGCACGTTACGTCGATGACACCGGCAGACCTCCGCGTGGGCGACTCGGGAACAGGAGTGGCGGGCGTGCGCGCCCGGCGGCCTACGCCGCGCTGGAGACCGGGGTCGGGACGGGGCGGCCGACATCCGCCATGCGACGCTCCGGGCCGCGGCGGCTCAGCACCAGATGACCGACGAACGCGGCGGGACCGAAGAAGATCTGCGCGGGCACGATCTCGGGGAAATGCCCGGTGAGCGCCTCGACCGTGACCGGTGTGAGGGTCGGCAGGAGCGCGCCGAACACGGCGACGAGGCCGAGCGCGGTGACGAGACCGGGCCGCCCGTAGGCCTTGTACGCGACGGTGCTGTAGAGGGCGTACACGAGGAGGTCGCCCATGCCGAGCACCGCGCCGAGGTCTCCGACGCGCAGGCCCGCGGAGGGCGCGAAGGCGTAGCCCTGCACGGCGTCGAAGAGCCGCTGCGTGATGGGCACGGCCGTGGCGAAGAACAGGTCGTACGCGGCAAGGGCCAGCGCGAACCGGGCCACGTGCCGCAGACGGAGACCGCCCTGGGCGTTGAGGTTGGCGGCACCGACCGCCATCAGCATGATGACGGTGCTGTTGATCAGCCAGTACGGGAGCGCATGGGTCGGGTCGTCCTCGGCGGTGCGCGCGGCGAACCAGTCGGCCGCGAGGAGCGCGGCGATGAGCAGCCACCGGAGCCGGGCGCTTCGGACCACGGGGCCGTAGGCGACGGCGAGGCCGCCCGCCAGGGTGAGGCCGAGGACGGGCGGCAGGAGCGCGCCCGGCAGGGCCAGGTAGAGGAACGGCAGGGCGATGACGAAGCCCATCATGATGACCATGTCGTTGCCGTTGAAGGCTCCGACGGCCGGCCGCGGCAGGGTGACGAGCCGGAAGTACGCGACGCCGGCGAGCGAGACGCCCAGGGCGATGCCCAGCGTGACGAGGGTGAAGAACACGGACTGCGCGGCGCTCACGAGGCCCTCCCGGCGAAGCTGTGCTCGACCAAGTCGCAGCGGTAGCGCCTCAGTTGGTGGCCCTCGACGTCGGTGAGGGCGACGGTCGCGTCGATGCCCGCCGCGGCGAGGCGGCCGGCGATGTCGGCCGGGCTGTTGTCCGCGGCGCACGCGGCGGCGAGTTCGAGCCGCAGCCTGCCGTCGGTGACGTCGGTCCGGTAGCGCATGGGCCACCGGGCGCCCGGCAGCGCGTCGAGGACCTCGATGATGTCGCGCGGCATCACGGCCCCGGCGCGGGTGCTCAGCACGTGGTCGGCCTTGCCGAGGATGTGCGAGGTGGCCGGGACGTTCGCCATCTCGCAGGTGAGGGGTGCGTCGGGCAGACGCCGTACGAGATCGCGGGTGTCGTAGCGGAAGAGCGGCATGCACTCCCGGTACGGGTAGAACGGGGTGGCGACGATGGTGCCGAGCGCACCGGGCTCGGCCGGCTCCCCGGTCTCCAGGTCGCACACCTCGACGAGGCCGATCCCGGCGTCGATGTGCAGATGCCGCTGCGCGCAGATCGCGCCCGCCACCGGAGTCACCTCGGTCATGCCGTAGCCGTCGTGGACGGGGGCGCCGAAGGTCTCCTCGGCGGCCGAGGCCAGGGCCGGTGACAGGACTTCGCTACCCACGTTGATGCGCCGCAGCCGGAAGTCGGCGGGGCCGAGGCCCCGTTCACGGGCGAGGATGACCAACTGGCCCAGATAGCTCGGGTAGGTGACCATCAGGGTCGGAGCGGGGGCGTCGGTGCCTACGGTGAGGTCGAGGGTCTCTGCGGGGGGCACCAGGCCGACCATGCGGATCGCGGCCCCGGCCATGCGGGCCACCTGCATCTCCGCGTACGCGGTGCCGGTGGCGCGGGAGCTGATGTTGAACTGGACGAGGTCCGTGGTGCGTACATTGCCGCGAAGGACCTGCGAGAGAGCCACCAGAGCGGGCCACAGCCGCTCCTCGTAGCGGGAGTACCAGACCTCGGCGGGGCGGCCCGTCGTGCCGGTGGTGCGCGAGGCGAGGAACGGCTCACCGCACAGAAAGTCGCGAGACCGTTTGACGAGGTCCGTCTTCGTGGTGACGGGGACGCGGCCCATGGTCTCGACGGTCAGCGTGGCGGGGTCGACGCCCGCGGCCTCGAAGTGCTCGGCGTAGAAAGGTGACTTGTCGGCCAGGCGCCTGGCGGTGCGGCGCAGGGCCTTGTTCGTCAGGTCGGCGCGCAGTTGCGGGTCGGCGGCCGCGCCCCGCAGGAGTTGTTCGACATCCTCTCCCGGCGAGCCGAACTCGGCGATCGTCGCGAGGGCGTCCTCGACCAGCCGCTCGGCGGACCGTACGTCGATGGGGCGGCCGAGCACCATCGCCAGCGCCATGCGGAACTGCCGTATCCCCGCGTCGAACATGGTTCCTCCCCCGCCTCCGACCCATCGCGCACCGTGAACCGTGACCCCCTGAAACCCGGCAGAGAAACGGGGCGGGCGGCCGTGGCCACCCGCCCCGTCGCCGCGTCAGCTGGGGCAGTTGGTGAAGAGCACCGCCGCCAGCGAACCCATGACGTACTTGGTGTGCTTGAGCGTGGAAACGATCGCGGACATTCGTAAACCCCCTCCATCGTTCGGATGACCTTCACCGGCTGGTGAAAGCACAACGATGCTCATTGCGGCAAACTCTCCTGTCAAGAACACGTCCAGCGATCCATTGTTCGCGCCGAAACATGCAATCGGACGAGATCGTCCCGCGTCAGGCCGCTCCCCGCGCTCACACGATGAGTTCCGCCGCCGCTCACGGTCATGGACGGAGCAGCACCCCCGACAGAGGAGAGCTCCCGATGAACACCCCGCGCATCGGCTTCGGTCTGCCGAGCTTCGGACCGCACGCAGGACCCGAGGCCATCGCCGACGTGGCGCGAGCCGCCGAGCGTCTCGGCTTCGACAGCGTGTCCCTGTCCGAGCGGCTTCTGCTCCCCGCCGGACCCGACTGGCACAACGAGGCACGGCTGCCCGAGTCGTACGTGTGGGAACCGCTCGAGACGCTCACCTGGGCCGCGGCGCACACGAGCCGGATCAGGCTGGCGACGGGCATCGTCAACGCCCTGTTCCAGCCACCACTGATCCTTGCCCGGCGGCTCGCCACCCTCGACCGGCTCTCCGGCGGGCGGCTCGACGTCGGCATCGGACAGGGCTGGCTGCCGGAGGAGTTCACGGCCACCGGAGTGCCGGCCGGCCGTCGGGGCGCGGGCTTCGAGGAGCACATCGCCGCGATGCGGGCCTGCTGGGGCCCGGACCCCGTGCGGTACGAGGGGAAGTTCTACCGGATCCCGCCGGCGACCGTCGGGCCCAAACCGGTGAACGGCCCGCTCCCCCTGGTCATCGGGGCGGGCGCGCGTTCCGCGGTGGAACGGGCGGCCCGGCTCGGCGCGGGGTTCGTCACCGTGGTGTTCCCGCAGGACTGGGACACCGCCCGTACGCAGATCGACTGGTACCGGGATGCCGGCGGCGCCGGTCCTTTGGTGATCCGGATCCTCGCGGTCTCCCAGGACACTCCCGACCCGGTGGCCACGCTGGTCGACGGCGCACGTGAGCAGCGGAAGCGGTGCGTGGAGCTGGGCGCGGACGAGATCCAGTGGGGCGACCTCAATCTGGCGGAGGTACCCGTCCAGGACCAGGTGGTGGCGATGGAGGCGATGGCGGCGGCCCTGGACCTCGACGCCTCCTGAGGACCACTGCGCCCGGCCGGCCTCGGCGTGCTCCCTCTACGATGGCGGGATACCGCCGCTCATGTGCCGGCGGGCCGCCGGTCGGGAGGGGCCACCAATGATCATTTTCGGTACGCGGGGATATCTGTACCAGCTCGCGATGCTCACGTTCGTCTGCGGAAACTGCGGCAATCCCGCGGCGCACGCGCTGCGCAAGTACGTCACGAAGTTCACGCTGTTCTTCGTGCCGCTGTTCCCCATCTCCACCAAGTACCGCTCGCAGTGCACGTTCTGCGGGATCGAGCACCACCTCGCCAAGGAGCAGGCGGAGGCACTGCTCGCGCAGGCCGCCGCGCCCGCCGGTCACCCGGCGCAGGGCCAGCAGCAGCCGGGCCAGCCGCTCGGCCAGAACCCGTACCAGCAGTAGTCGTTCAGGGGCTGGCGGCGAACGGCGCCGTGAGGCGCAGCCGCCAGTCCCGGTCGGTGCGGACCACGAGATCGACGCGCCAGGCCGCCACGCGCAGCGGGAGCAGCGGCCGCACCCGGTCCTGCACGAGCTCCGCCTCCTCGTCCGTGGCCCCCGTCGCCAGCGTGACGTGCGGCTCGGGTCGCTCCCCGAACCGGCCGCCGTACGGGGCGATGTGTGGCCAGCGTGCGCAGAACGCGTCCGCCACGCACTGCAGCGCGGGTACGGGCACGGCGACGAAGCGCGGCGCCACCACGAAGTCCTTCAGATCCGTCTCGACCGCGGGCAGTGACGACGCGAGGTCACGTACCTCGGCGTCGACGTCCGCCGTCAGCTCCCCCGCCGGCAAGAACGGGTAGAGCAGCGAGACATGGGCGGGCAGGCCCTTTCTCACCAGCGTCGGGTTGACCTCCGCCGCGGCTTCGAGCAGCGGGTTCGCCATGGGCAGGGTGATCACCAGAGCGCTCCGGTCCTCCGGGGCGCGCCCCTCGCCGACGGCCGTCATGGCCACCTCACCTCCGTGCTGGGACATGCGTGCGGGGGCGGACCAGGAACGGCCCGCCCCCGCACATGTTCTCAGCCCTGAGCGGCGCCGCGACGCTTGCGCGTCGCCCATACGAGGCCGCCACCCGCGAGGATCACCACGGCGGCCGCGCCACCGATGAGCGGCGTGGCGCTGGACGAGCCCGTCTCGGCGAGGTCACCCGAGTCGGCGCTCGGCTTGGACGAGGGCACCGCGGCAGCGGAGCTCGTCGCCGTGCTGGGCTTGTCGCTCGGCGTGGGAGACGCCGTGTCGGCCGGCTTGGACGGCGTCGGAGTCGGCTTCGGCGTGTCCGACGGCTTGGGCGTGCTGCCCTCGCACACCGGGGCCGTCTTCGTCTCGTCACGCGAGTACTGGTCGCCGTCGCCGGCCTTCACGACCAGACGGACCGCGAGTTCCTTGCTGTGCTCGGGCAGGTTCAGCTTCTGGTGGAAATCGTTCTTGAACGTCTCGGTGGGCAGGAGGTCCTTGCCGTCCACCGTGACGGTCACCGTGTTCTCGGACCGCGACCCGTAGTTGGTCAGGTCGAGGCTGACCTGGGAGCAGGTCACCTCCCACACGGGGGTGTGCGCCTGCGCCGGGCTCGCGAAGAGCCCCACGCCGAACGCACCTGCCGTGGCGGCCGCTATGAGGGCGCCCGATGCCCGCCACGTCTTCTTGTTCTCAACCACAGAATTTTCCTCCGCGATGTGTTCGCCCCGTTTGACAGTGCGCGCACACTACTCCTGGCGCACCGGGGGCTCGCAACCGCCTCCCCCTTATCCCACGCCCCCTGGTTCAGAGGGAGTTGGGAGCGTCCCCGAAGTCCGGGATGTCCAGGCGTGCACCCCCGCGCAGGGCCGACTCGTGGGCGACGATGCCGGGCAGGGTGTAGCGCGCGGCCACCCACGCGTTCACCGACGGCAGGGTCCTCGTGGCGACGGCGGTGACGAAGTCGTCGACGAGGAAGTGGTGGCTTCCCTCGTGCCCGTTGGGCATGTGGTCGAACTCGCGGGGCAGCCTGGCGCGGTCGTGCACGGGAGCCGATCCGGAGGTGAACGCGTCCCTGAGGGCGGGAGCGATGTGCTGGAGCGAGGGGTCGTCGGCCGGCAGCGTCGGCTTGGGCCGCAGGAGTTCCGAGATGTCCTGCACTCCCTTCTTGTCCTGCCAGAAGCTGACCGTGGCCAGCTGCTCCATGCTGGCGTCGGTGCCGAAGAACCGGAACCGCGATTCGCGGATGTGCGACGGATAGCCGACCCGCCGGAACTCGTTCGTACGGAACGAGCCGCCGCCCGCGACCTCGAAGAGCGCCGTCGCGTTCGACAGGTCGTTGCCGAACTGGCTGACGTCCTTGTCGAAGACCCCGTCACCGCGCTCGTCGGGCACACCGATCGCGGAGACGCTCACGGCGTGGGTCTGCCAGGCACCGAGCACACCGCCGACGGAGTGCGTCGGGTAGAGCAGGGGCGGATAGCTGGCGGTGGCCTTCCAGTTGTCGCCGCCGCTGTACCGGTAGGCGTCGTAGAAGCCGAGGTCCATGTCGTGGACGTAGTCGCCCTCGGCGTAGAAGAGCCGCCCGAAGGCGCCGTCGGCGATCTGATTGCGGGCGTGCACCGTCGCCGGGTTGTACTGGCTGGTCTCGCCCATCATGTACGTCAGCCCCGTGTCGCGCACGGCGTCGATGATGGCGGCGATCTCGTCCTCGGTGATCGCCATCGGCACCGCCGAGTACACGTGCTTCCCTGCGCGCAACGCCTGCAGGACGAGCGGACCGTGGGTCCAGCGCTGGGTGAAGACCGCCACGGCGTCGACCGCGTCGGACTCCAGCATGGCCTCGAACGAGGGGAAGGTGCCGGTGAGCCGCTCGGCGGCGACGAGCTGTTCGGCGCGCTCCGGCAGCAGGTCCGTGACGTGGATGTCGCCGACACCGGGGTGGGCGCGGAACAGTTTGGCGAACTGCCCGGAGAACTGCCCGGCGCCGACGATGCCGATGGAGAACGTCATGAGGATCCCTTCACAGACTGAACTTCACTGAACTGCACTGAACTGAACTGCACGGAACTTCACTGCGCGCCCCCGAACTTCCCCCGACTTCAACTTCACTGGGAGAGCAGGAGGTTGATCTGGCTGTTGGTGCGGTCGAGGCCGCCGACAGGCGCGTCGTTGGCGTAGATGTCCTGCATGGCGGGCCGCATCAACGCATACACGTCCGCCGCGTAGTTGGTGATCGGGAAGGAGAAGGTCGTCTTGTCGGCGACCGGCTTCGTGAACGCCGTGACGTCGATGCCGTCCTTCTTGTACGCGGCGACGGCCGCCGCCGTGCCGTCCTTGGTGGCGGGGAACACGATCCCGTGCTCGCCGACCGTCCGCTGGCAGGCGTGGGAGGCCAGGTAGGCCACCCACTTCTCGGCGCCCGGCTTGTTGCGCGCGTTCTTGGTGATGGAGTCCGCGAGGCCGTTCATCATGGTGGCGCGCTTGCCGCTCGGGCCGACGGGGGTGACGGCCGTGCCGGTCCGGATGCCCTTGAACCCGTAGTACGTCTTGATCATCCAGGAGCCGTTGAGCGAGGTCGCCGCCGTGCCCGAACCGAACTGCACATCGGGGCCGTTGGTCTGGGAGAAGTCCTTCTGGGGCGGGAGGTAGCCCTTCTTGGCGAGGCCGAAGTACCAGTCGATCGCGGCCTTGAACCTCTTGTCGTCGTAGTTGTAGTGGGTGCCCCAGGCCGGCTGGTCGGTATAGCGCCAGCCCATGGACGCGGCGAACGCGCTCCACTGGGTCTGGCCGTCGCCGTCGCCCGCGTCGTTCGTGGCGAGGCCGTAGACCTTGACGTGGTTCTTGTCGAAGCCCTTCTCGTCGCCGCGCACCCCGTTCCTGTCGACGGTCAGACGGGCGATCGCCTTCTCGAAGGTGCCGCCGTCCTCGGGGTTCCAGGTGAGGTTGTTCAGCCGGCCGGCGGTCAGTCCGGCCTCGCGCGCCATCTTCTTGTTGTAGAAGAGGGCGACGGTGTCCCAGTCCTTCGGGGCGCCGTAGCGGTGCCCGTCCTGGCCGACCCAGGAGGCGGCGAGCCCGGGCTGGTAGTCCGCGTTCTTGATGGTGCGCGTATGGGGCAGCTCGTCGAGGGGTGCGAGCACCTCCAGGTCGGCGAACTGGGCGAACTTCTGGATGTGGTCGGTGAACACGTCGGGCTGGGTGCCCGCGATGAAGCTCGCGGTGAGCTTGGTCCAGTAGTCGTTCCACCCCATCTGCGTGATGCGGACGTCGAGGCCCGGGTTCTCCTTCTCGAAGTCCTTGGCGCAGGCCTCGTAAGCGGGCCGCTGGTTGGCGTCCCACAGCCAGTACGTGACGGTGTGCGCGTCCGAGCCGGAGGAGGATCCCGCCGAACAGCCGGACACCAGCGAGAGGGCGAGCGCCCCCGCGAGGGCGCTGAAGGCACGCAGTCGCATCAGGTTCCTGCCTCTCTACTTGATCCCGCTGAAGCCGATGGAGTTGACGATGCGCCGCGCGAAGCAGCCGAAGAGCACGAGCATCGGGAGCGCCGCCACGAGCGTCGCCGCCATCAGGCCCGACCAGTCGGTGCCGGTCTGCGGGGTCTGCGCGCGGAAGATGCTCAGCGCGACGGTGAGCACGCGCGAGCTGTCGCTGTACGACACCATCAGCGGCCAGAAGTAGTCGTTCCAGGCCGTGATGTACGTGAGGACGCCCAGCGTGATCACGGGGGTCGACGCCATCGGCAGCAGCACGCGGAAGAAGATCCGCACCTTGCCGGCGCCGTCGAGCAGCGCGGCCTCCTCGACCTCGCGGGGCAGGTTCATGAAGAACTGCCGCAGGAAGAACACCGCGAAGGGGGTCATGAACAGGCTGGGCAGGGCGATCCCGAGCAGGGTGTCGACCAGGCCGAGCTGCTTGATCAGCACGAAGTTCGGCAGGAACGTGAAGATGGTCGGCACCATGAGCCCGGCCAGGAACAGGCCGAACATCCGGTCCCTGCCGCGCCAGCGCAGCCGGGCGAAGGCGTATGCGGCCATCGCGGAGAACAGGATCTGGCAGACGGTGATCAGGGTCGAGACGACCACGGAGTTCAGCAGGTAGCGCCAGAAGTCGATCGAGCCGCCCGCGCCGCCCTGGGCCAGAGCCTCCTTCGTGCTCTGCTGCCCGAAGACCCGGGCGAAGCCCCCGCCCGTGAGGCCGGTGGGCAGCGGGGACGAAGGGTCGGCGGTGAGCCCGGTGTTGGAGGACAGGGCGGTGCGCAGGATCCAGTAGAACGGCACCAGGGTGATGACGACGATCGCGGTCATCACGGCCCAGGCGAGGGCGCGTCCGGGCGAGATCCTGCGCCGGGCGCGGGCGTGGGCGCGGGGCGCTGTGGGGGTCACGGCGGCCATGGCGATGGCTCCTCTCTCTCGCTCGTCGCTAGCCGAGGTCGGTGTGTCCGGCGCGGGTGAGCCGGTACTGGATGACGGTGATCACGCTGAGGACGACCAGGAGGGCGACGGACATGGCGGAGGCGTAGCCGAACTGGAAGCGGCCGAACGCGGAGCCGTAGATGTACAGCTGGAGGACGTTCGTGGCGTTGGCGGGCCCGCCTGCCGTCGTCACGGCGACGGAGTCGAAGACCTGGAACGAGCCGATGACAGTCATGATCAGGACGACGGCGAGCACCGGCCGCAGGAGCGGCAGCGTGACGCGCCAGAACATCCGCCACTCGCTCGCGCCGTCGACCTTCGCCGCCTCGTACACGTCGGAGGGGATGGCCTGGAGCCCGGCGAACAGGAGCAGCGCGGTGTAGCCGACGTGGCGCCATACGTTGATCAGCGCGATGGTCGGTATCGCCCAGGTCTCGTCGGTCAGGAAGGGGATGTGGTCGAGGCCGAACACGCCGATGACGCGGTTGCCGATGCCGAGCTGGGTGTCGAGCATCCAGAGCCAGACGATGCCGGCGACGACGTTCGACACGAGGTAGGGCGTCAGGACGATGCCGCGCAGCAGCGCCGACTTCGTCAGCCGCTGCATCAGGACGGCGATGGCGAGCGCCGCGACCGTCTGGACGCCGATGTTGATGACCACGTACTCGACGGTGACCCTCAACGACCCCCAGAAAATGGGGTCGTTGACCATGCGTACATAGTTGTCGAGGCCGACCCATTCGGCGGGTGTGAGCAGGTTGAAGCGGGTGAAGCTCAGATAGATCCCACGCAGCGTGGGCCAGAGCAGGAAGACCAGGAAACCGAGCAGCGCCGGAGCGATGAAGACCGCCGCGAGGGCGCCGTCCCCTCCGCTTCCTCCACCGTCCCGTTCTCCGGTCCGGTCCTTGGTCTTCCGCCTAGCTGGTTCGGCACCAGGCAGCCGCACTCGGGTGGGTGGGCTGCTTGAGGCGACAGTCATCCGAGACTCCCTCGTCCGCGACTCGTCCTCGTGCCGATTACTTTTGACGCGGAACAATCATGGCGTCAAGAGGCATGCGCAGACCTTCTCAGGGCGCCTTTGGTGAAATCCGACCTTGACATTGCTTCCACCTCGGAATAATTCTGTGTCACAGGCTGTGACAGACTCAGGCCCGCACGCCACCCCTTCGACAACCAGCGCGAGGAGCCCATGAGCGCACGTACCGCGAGCTGGCTGCCCCTGAGCCCCGGTGAACGCGCGGTGGCGATCGAGGTGTTGACGCACGGCCCGCTGTCCCGCAGCGAGATCGCCAAGCGGCTCAACCTGTCCCCCGGCAGCCTCACCCGTCTGACCAAGCCGCTCATCGAGTCCGGCCTGCTGGTCGAGGAGGCCACGACGGCGGCCTCAATGCGCCAGGGACGCCCCTCGCAGCCGCTCGACATCGTGGCCGGGTCACAGAGCTTCGCCGGGTTCAAGATCACGGGTGACGCGGTCTACGGAGTGGTCACCACCCTCAGGAGCGAGATCGTCGCCCGCCGCTCCGAGCCCCTGGACACGCACGACCCGGAGGAGATCGCGGACCTCCTGCACCGGATGACCACCGGATTCCAGGAGAGCTTCCCCCGCCTCGCCGGAATCGGCATCGGTGTGGGCGGCAACGTCCGGCACCGGGCGACCGTCGTCACGAACGCGTTCCTCGGCTGGGAGGAAGTACCGCTGGCCGAGATGGTCGAAGGGCGCACGGGGCTGCCCGTCGTCGTCGACAGCGACGTGGCGGCGCTGGTCGAGGCCGAGGCCTGGTTCGGCGCCGGCCGCGGCCTCGACCGGTTCGCGGTCCTCACGATCGGGGCGGGCATCGGCTACGGCCTGGTGCTCGGTGGACGCCTGGTCCGCACCGGCGAGGACGGCCACGGGGTCGGCAAGCGCTGGATCATCAACGCCAACGGCCCGCTCACCCCGGAGGGCGAACGGGGCAGCGCCGTGGCCCTGTTGACCATCCCCAGCATCTGTTACCAGGTCCGCGCGGCCACCGGCAGGGACGTGACGTACGAGGAGATCCTGGCCGCCGCCGCGTCCGGCGACCCGCTCTGTTCCCGCGTGATCGGCGAGGCGGCGCGGGCCCTGGGCACGCTGGTCGCACAGATCGCCAACTTCGCGATGCCGGAGAAGATCCTGCTGGCCGGCGAGGGGGTGGGCCTCGCCGATGTCGCGGGCGGCGTGGTCCACGAGGCGATCCTCGCCAACCGCCACCCCATGGCGGACCCCGTCCCCCTGGAGACGAAGGTCTCCGACTTCCACGAGTGGGCCCGCGGCGCCGCGGTCCTGGCCATCCAGGTACTGGTGCTGGGGACGAACGAGGGGTGAGGGCGCCCTAGCGGGGGCCGCGGGCCGGGTCGAGCAGGACGCCGGCGATCAGATCGTGGACCAGGAACTCGCCCGGCCCACGGTTCTCCTTGAGCCGGTCCAGGTCGGCGGTACCGAACCAGCCGTACGCGGAGTGCTTGGACCACTCCAGAGCGGGGTGGTCCAGATCCCCGTCGACCTCGACGACCCAGTCGGCCTCGTGCCGTCGGCCGCCACCGTCGTCGCCGGTCCAGGTGGAGACACCGGGGAACGCATCCACCCGCCGCAGGCGCCAGCCCGTCTCCTCCTCGATCTCGCGGGCCAGCGCGCCGAGGAGACTCTCGCCGGGCTCCACATGGCCGCCGACGATGTCCCACGTGTCGGGAAAAAGGCGCCGGTCGGGGCTTCGTCTCTGCGCGAAAGCCTGTCCCTGCGCATTGAGGATCACGGCACCCACGGTCCAGACCTCGCCCTGCTTCATCACGGGTGGCGCAGGTGTCACGGCGGTCTCTTCGAACTGCTCGCGCGGCGGCATGGCGCCACTCTGGAAGGACACCGACGCGACCCGGCAGGGCAGCGGGAGCCGGGGCTGACAAGGAACCGACAGCGTCCGTGCGCTACTGGTCTGAAGTGCCCCGGTACGTGGCATCGTGGAAGGTGAGCGCACCGCCCGTCCCGCTCCGCGTGAGCGGCCCGCACGGCGGCGCGCACCGCGGAGCGAAGGCGGTGACGGCTGTGACAACCACCCTGAAGGCCGGAGGGAGCCGGTTCAAGGCCGACCGGCAGCTGACCGCGCGCATGCTGGTCACCGTGTTCCTGCTGGGCCTGCTGTACGTGGCGTTCATCGGCGCGCTCCTGGTCCTGCTCAAGTCGACGCTCCTGGTCGTCGTGATCGCCGCGGGACTCCTCGGGTCGCAGTACTGGTTCTCCGACCGGATCGCCCTGTACGCCATGCACGGCCGCATCGTGACCCGCGAGGAGCAGCCCCAGCTGCACGGCGTCATCGACCGGCTGTGCGCGACCGCCGACATGCCGAAACCGAAGGTGGCCATCGCCGGCACCGACCTGCCGAACGCCTTCGCCACCGGCCGCAACGCCGATCACGCGGTGCTGTGCGTGACCACGGGCCTGCTGCGCCGTCTGGAGCCCGACGAGCTGGAGGGCGTCCTCGCGCACGAGCTGTCCCATGTGGCGCACCGCGACGTCGCCGTGATCACGGTGGCCTCGTTCCTCGGTGTGATCGCCGGCATCATCGTCCGCTTCGCGTTCTACTCCGAGCTGCTCGGCCGCCGCAGGACCGACCAGAACACGCTGGTGGTCCTCGCGGTGGTCATGGGCGTCTCGATCGCCGTCTACGCGATCAGCTTCGTCCTCATCCGGGCACTGTCCCGGTACCGGGAGCTGGCCGCCGACCGGGCCGCGGCACTGCTGACGGGCCGGCCGTCGGCGCTGGCGTCCGCGCTGACCAAGCTCGACGGGGACATCGCCCGCATCCCGAACAAGGACCTGCGGACGGCCCGCGCGTTCAACGCGTTCTACTTCATCCCCGCGCTGTCGAAGAACGCCCCGCTGCCCCGGCTCTTCTCCACGCACCCCTCGCTCGAACAGCGCCTCGACCAGCTGGCGGCGATCTCCGCCGACCTCGGCCGCCCGGCCTGAGCCCCCGAAGGGATCCACATGGGCTTCCTGGACATCCTGCTCGGGCGCACCAGGCCCACCCCACCCGACCTCGACCGGCTCTTCGGTCTGCCGTCGGCCGCGATCACCCTGGAGGCGGCCGCCGGGTTCACGCCGACCGGCCTGGGCTCGGTGTGCTTCACGACGGTGGAGGGGACAGCCTTCGAGACGATCCGCGAGGACGTGGGGGCGCTGCTGAACGCCGACACGGAGCATGGCGCCGCGACGGAGTTCAGCCGGGACGAATACGGCTACACATGGCTGCTCTCCCGACGAGCCCCCTCGGACCTCCCGGCGCTGGTCGGCGATCTGCACGCGGTGAACGCCACACTCGAGGGCAACGGCTTCGGCCCCCAACTCCTCTGCTCCCTGGCCGGCTTCCACAACGCGGAGGGCCACTCGCTGGCGCTCGTCTACCTCTACAAGCGGGGCACGTTCTACCCCTTCGCCCCACTCCCCGGGGAAAGGCGTGACAACGCCCTGGAACTGCGCGTACGCGCAGTGATCGGCGACGACCTCCGCATAGAACCGGACCTGGAACGCTGGTTCCCGGTATGGGGCGCCCCCGGCCTGGGAGAGACCGGAACCTGACACGGCCTCCGAGGGAAGGGCGAGACCCACTCGCCAGACTCGTTACGCCTCCACAAGACGGAGCACGGCGTCGAGCCCGCGACGAGCCCCCGGGGCCGCCCCGGTCGGCAGGACGTAGGCGCGCAGCCCCGCGGCGACGGCCCCGCCGTCCTTGGCCGGGTGGTCGCCCACCATCAGGGCCTCGGCGGGCGAGACGCCCAGTTCGTCGCAGGCCAGCTGGAAGAGCACCGGATCCGGCTTCTCGGTGACGTGCTCATAGGAGTGCACCCAGCTGGAGAAGAAGCCGTCGAGCCGGTGCCGGGCGAAGGTCGCGCGCAGATCCCACCCGACGTCACTGACGACGCCCAACGCCATCCCCTCGGCCACCAGCCGGGAGAGGGTCGCCGCCACGTCGGCGTACGGCACCCAGTGTTCGGGCTCGCGCAGTTGCTCGTACAGCACGTCGGCGACCGGAGCGAGCTGTGGAGCCGACGCGTACCAGGTGGTGAAGGCGTGCCGGTGGGCCTTCGCGGACACATCCCTGCCGAGCTGCGCGGCGACCACGTCCGGGTCGGTGAGGCCGGCTTCGAGTCCATCGAGGATGTCGTCCATGACCAGCTCATCGACCGGCCCCAGCACGGCCCTGATCCTGTCGGCATAGGTGCCGATCTGGAAGAGGGTGCCGGAGAAGTCGAAAAGAACGGCGCGCACGGGCAGCTCGGATGCAACGGGTCCGGCGCGGAGAGGCCCTTCGGGCCCGCAAACGGCAGGTCGACTCATCCGATCTTCCTAATCGCCCTGGCAGACCCCGTCAACAGAGCCCAACCGTCACGCAACCCTCACCATCACGCCCGCAGAGCGACAACGGCCTCGTCCGTGTACATCAGGAACGTCAGCGTCTCCTGGAAGTACAGCTCGACGCCGGTCGCGTCGTGCGAGGTGTAACCGATGGAAAGATCCTGGCCGATGCGGAGTTCGTAGTCGCCGCCGCGGGTGGACAGGACGAAGGCGCCATTGATCGCGGGTGCCCAGATCAGTTCGCCGTCCAGGAGCCGGGCGATGTGGCCGGACACGGGGAAACCGTGGTCGGTGGTCTCGCTGACCGCCGTGTACGCCTCGGCGCCGAGCAGCAGCGAGTACGGGCCGTCGACGCCGGCGAGGCGCAGGGCACTCAGGGCCCTCGCGATGGTGTCCGGGTAGTCACGGGGTTCGGCCGGCAGGCTCAGAACGGGGTTGGACGTGCGCTCGCGGACGCCCTCGATCTGCGCCGCGGCGTAGCCGTCGAAGATGGCCTGGTCCTCGGCGAACGCGATGGTGCGGGCCGCGTCCTTGACCGGCTGCCAGTCGGAGTCGTTGGAGCCACGGGCGACGTCGTCCACGGCCTCGCGGCTGACGGTGAAGGGAACGCGCAGTTCGACCAGTGGCTGGGCCTCGCGCAGCCGTGCCATGACTCCCGGGGCGGGCGGCGTGACGGACCGCAGATGCCCGGTGCCGACGGCGGCGAGTTCGAGCCCGTCGGGGCCGGTGACGTCGAGGACGCGGCGTCCCGCGACATGACGCTGGAAGGTGCGGCCGGCCTCTTGCTCGATCTCCGCCCAGGCGGCTTCGCTGATGGGGGCGAGTTCGCGGTGCAGGTTGTTCATGACGCGGGGGCTCCTTTGAGGCCGCCGATGCCCAACGAGCCGTCGGGCGGGGCGACGACGGGCTGCGGTGACGCGGCAGGGGCGGGAACTTCGCGTGCGGCGTCCGGCAGATCGGGCGGGTCCGGCAGGTTGTCGAGGAAGTCTGCGGCGGGAACGAAGAACAGGTTTCCCGTGACGGCGGTGGAGAAGTCGAGGATCCGGTCGGTGTTGCCGGGAGGGCTGCCGATGAACATGTTCTCGAGCATCTGCTCGGTGACCGCGGGGGTCCGCGCGTACCCGATGAAGTACGTCCCGAACTCGCCGCGTCCCAGCGTCCCGAACGGCATGTTCTGGCGGACGATCTTCCGCTCCTCGCCGTCCTCGGTGATGGTGTTGAGGGCGACGTGGGAGTCGGCGGGTTTGGTCTCGTCGGACATCTCGATGTTGTCGGCCTTCGAACGGCCGATGACCTTCTCCTGCTCCTCCGTCGACAGGGCGTTCCAGGCAGCCATGTCGTGGAGGTACTTCTGCACCACGACGTAACTGCCGCCCGCGAACGGGGCGTCCTCATCGCCGATGAACACGGCGGAGCGCGCCGCGTCACCGGTCGGGTTCTCGCTGCCGTCGACGAACCCGAGCAGGTCCCGGTCGTCGAAGTAGTTGAAGCCGTGCACCTCGTCGACAACGGTCGCGGCGTCGCCGAGCTGTCCGACGATGTGGCCGGCCAGCTCGAAACACAGGTCCATCCGCCGCGCCCGCACATGGAAGAGCAGATCCCCTGGAGTGGCGACGGCCCGGTGCCGATCGCCGTTCAGCTCACGAAAGGGATGCAGCCCGACAGGCCTCGGCCCGCCGAACAACCGGTCCCAGACCACAGAACCGATCCCGACGGTGCACGACAGGAACGAGTCGGGAGAGCGGAACGAGACCGACCGCAGCAGCCCGTTCAGACCACCGAGCTGGTCGCGTACGCGGGGTTCGGCGCCGGGTGCCGTGGTCAGCACGAGAAAGAGGGCCGCTGTCGAGTGCGGCGCCATGACGGGCTGCGTTTGCGTCACTGACTCTCCCGCAGGGGTGCGATGCAGTCGGCTGACTTCCGTCACACTAAGCCGGGCTCGCCTCTCCCGCACGGTCAGTCGGTGACCCGCCGCGGATCACGCCCTCTGCGGACGTCCTCCACGAGATGCATCGCGGCCTCCTCGGCGGACGCGGCCGCACCGTCGATCCCGACGTCCTCGGCGAACAGCTCGCCGTCCTCGTCCTTACGCTTACGCACCCCTTCATCGGGCGCCACGAGACGACCGGAGCGCTCGGCCCCCACCTCGTCGTCGAGCGGTTCACCGTCGGTGTCCCAGGTGTCGCCGATTCCGTCGTCGTCCGGCACAGCCAGGTCGGGGATCTCCTCGGACAAGCGCTCGTCGAGCGTCTCGCCGAGCCGCTGCTCCGAGCAGGTGACACCGGTGTGCTCGACCCCCCAGGGCCGCTCGGGCGGCGAATAGCCCTGGTCGAGCGGATCGGTGACGCCGCCGCCGAGCAGGGTGTCCTCCTGGTCGAGGAGACCCTCGTCGTCCTGGACCTCGGACCCGTCGGGCTGGTAGACGTCGTCTCCCCGCCCCTGATCGTCGATGTCCACGTCGCCTCCTTCAGCGGTGGCCTCTCCTCCATTGTGGGCGGCGAGGGGGCGGCACGTCCTGCTGAAGGATCCCGGACATGAAGGTGCCCCGACCGTGACGGGGGATCACGGCCGGGGCGGTCTGTGTGGGCACGGATGGCGGTCGCCTCGCGGCGGGGGCTCCACAAGGCATCAGCCGAACGATCATCCTTGCAGGCGAATGAGATGAGGCCCGGGGACACAGCTCCATCCGCGTCCACGCCTGGTTTAACGACGAACCACCCCCGGGAATTCCCCACCCCTCAACCCGCCCTATGAACTCCGTCACGACCCGACCCCCGCAGGCCGAACGGGCCAGATCCGGAGACAGGAAAGGCAGCCCCACGGGGCCGATGAGCCGCGTCCGAGACAGGGCCCGGCGACGGCGAAGGAGCCCCACCGAACGCCCGACGGCGCACGAGACACGACATGGAAGGCAGGCAGCCAGCGGGCCTCACCGGCCGTGAGGCGCTGACGAGACTGGAGGGGACGTGGGGGCATGTGCCGCGCGCAGCCACCAGCACCACGTACAGGCAATCAACCAGCTGACGTGCACCCGTAGAACAGCGAGCACGTACATGCCCCCGCGGCCCCGCACCCGAAAACACAACGACCACCGGCAGCCCGCGCCGAAGCAAGCACCAGCACCCGGCACCCACCCTTCCGTCACGGCGTCGCAGGCACGTTCTCCAGCGCCGAGATCCGCCGACCGATCGCCTCGAGCGCGCCGGGCCGCCGCCCGGGAACCGCACGCCGCAACCGCGTGAGAGACGCGGCAAGCGCACGGGCCTGCGCCGGATCGCCAAGCTGCTCCCACTGATGATGGGCGCGATCCACGGCGGCCTCGACATCCTCCGTTCCCGCCACCTGCCCGCGCGCCAGCCGCGCCTCGGCCGCAGCCATCCACAGCTCGCAACTGCGCCCAGGATCCTGCGCGAGCCGCGCGAGATCCGCACGCACCTCAAGCCAGTGGAGCGCCTCCGGCGACCCCGCCCCATGAGTGCGCAGAGCGGTGCTCTCCCACATGGCGGCGATGGCCGCGGCCTCACCGTGGCGCCCGGACTGCGCGGCGGCGAGGATCGCCGGGTGCGGATCGGCATCGGGGCGAGGCTCGACGACCGGAACCGCCTCCTGCCGAGCGGCCGGCACAGGCGACCGAGGAGCCACCGGCACACTCCCCGCCCCACCATCGACCGCCAGGAACACCGCGTCGCCGGGACCGGCCTCCCCGGCCGCCTGAGCATGAAGCTGCGCAAGCGGCGGACGGTGCCCGTTACGCCATATCGAGGCGTAGGTCTTGAGATAGCCGGGCACGGCAGTGGAACGGCGCGCAGGAGGAGGCGAGACCCGCCCGAACAGACGAACCCCGGGCCCCACACCGAACCCCCCGCCCCGCACCTGCCCCCAGGCATCACCGTCGGCCACCAGATCGAGGACCACGGTGGTGGTGTCGGGCCGCCGCAGCGCGAGTTCGCCGGTGAGCCAGTGCCAGGGGAGGGCGGTGTACCGCAGGGTCGACGGAGTCGTCCGGGCCAGGGCGAGATGAAGCAGACGCTGGCGGTGATCCAGATGGAGTTGCCCGGTCACGTACAGGACGAGTGGGCCGGGCGCGGCGGCCGCGGTGCGGATGCGGGTGAGGACGGTCTGCGGGTCGACGGGGTCGGCGAGTTCGACGACGGTCGCGGCGGCGGTGCCGGTCAGCGCACTGGGTTGTACGGCCGCGAGCGCGGGCAGTACCGAAGTCGCGTCGATGAGACAGCTCTTGTTCGCCGGGGCGGCCGCAAGGAGCAGCGCGGTCCCGGTCACTGTCTGTTCCCCGTTGTCCTGCTGAGTGATCACCACTACAGCACCGTAACTGGTCCTTCTCTGTCACGGGTGACCGGTAGCAGGGCCTCGACTGGGGCCAATACAGGGCGATTTGGACGTAATCGGGAAGTGGCTGCCGCACCCGCGGGGGTTCCGTCATGGTGGGCGGAACGAGAACGAGCCACCCCGCCCCGTTCCGCCCCGCAGCCGACCGCGACGCACGCCGTGCGGCCGGCGGCGGTGCCCCGTCCGGGTGCGGAGCCGATTCACGTCACGGAAGCTGAGGACTATGGACGAACCTGAAGGATTTCCCCCTGTGGTCGTGCACGCCTCCCAGCCCGGCGGCCGCCGGGTGACCATTCGCGGCGAGGACGCCGGGCTGGCGACCGGGCAGGAGGACGTGCTCGAGTTCCTGCGGCGAGCGGGCCTGGAGGACGCGCGGCTGGACGACCCCGAGCTGGTCGAGTGGCGGGGTGGCGGTACGAAGGTGTGGCCGGCGCAGATCTAGATCCCACCGCCCATGTCCCAGCCGCCCCAGACCCCCAAAACGTCAGCGGTAAGAGCTAGCGTCAGCCGGCTTGCCCGGATCCTGCACCTCGACGAGATAGCGCCAGGCGTCGGGACGGCTCCCGTCGACGTCGGTGAACCCGTACACCTGGGCAAGTGCTCCGCTGGACGTCGACTGCCCGTTCCAGCGGGCCACTTCGGGGTCGGCGGCGAGCGCGGCGACGGCCCGGCCGACGTAGAACGGGGTCTCTGAGATGCCGAAGTGCGGTGTCTGTTCGACGGCGTCGCGCCAGTTGTCCTCGGTGACACCGTAGTGGCCGAGCATGATCTCCGAGCGGAGCCAGCCCGGAGTGAGGGCGAGGGCTGTCGCGCCGCGTGGGCCCAGTTCCTGCCCGAGGGCGAAGGCCATACGCAGGACGGAACTCTTGGCGAGGTCGTAGAAGAACGAGACGCGGTAGTTGTCACGGTTGTACTCGGCCGTGCCGTCGGTGACCTCGACGACGAGACCACCGGGGTTGCGGAGCAGGAGCGGCAGCGCGTGGTGGCTGGTGATGGCGTGCGTCTCGACGGCGAGGCGGAGCAGGCGAATCCCGTCGTCGAGGTCGTGCTCCCAGACAGGGGTGTTCCAGGCGAAGAGGTTCTCGCCGCCCCAGATGTCGTTGACCAGGACATCGAGCCGCCCCTGTTCGGTGGCGATGCGGTCGACGAGGGCCTTGACCTGGGCGGGGTCGAGGTGGTCGGTGGGCACGGCGATACCGTGCCCGCCGGCCGCGGTCACCAGATCCGCCGTGTCCTCGATGGTCTCCGGCCGGTCGTACTCGGAGCGCCGGGCCCGCGTGGTGCGGCCGGTCACGTACACCGTGGCGCCGGCCGCGCCGAGTTCCACGGCGATGCCCCGTCCCGCGCCGCGGGTCGCGCCCGCCACGAGGGCGACCTTGCCGTCCAGCCGGGCACTTCCGGTCCCGGGTTCCTGCGTCATGGAGCCGCCTCCTCGCTGGTGCCGGACGGGCCGCCCTGGCCCGCCCCCGTTTCGAGCATGACCCGAAATCAAGACACCGAGTGTCGCCATTCCTGAGCGGATGACGACCACGACGCGTATGACGCAGACACCGCGCATGACACGGATGCCGCGCATGACGTCCAGGACGAGAATCGCGTTCTCGCCCATCGGTCACATTCCAGGGTCGGCCCGTGTCATAACAGTGACCAGGGAATCCGCCCGATGCGACAGGGAGACGCCGATGCCACCCGCCCGGACCGCGAAGCAGCGCAAGCAGGACACCCTCGACAGGCTCGAACGCGACGAGGACGTATGGGTGGCCACGGCCGACGGGGAGAACGCGACGCCGTATCTCGTACCGCTGTCGTTCTTGTGGGACGGTGCGACGCTGCTGCTCGCCACTCCTGCGGCCAGTCCCACAGGGCGCAATCTGCGGGCCACCCGGCGGGCCCGGCTCGGCGTCGGCCCGACGCGTGACGTCGTCATGATCGAGGGCACGGCGCAGACGTTGACGCCGGCGGAACTCCCGGACGGCGTCGGAGACGCGTTCGCGGAGAAGACAGGGTTCGACCCTCGCACGCTGACCTCGGAGTACCTCTACTTCCGCGTCACACCGCGGCGAGTCCAGGCCTGGCGGGAGGCCAACGAGCTGGCGGGCCGGGACCTGATGCGGGACGGCGAGTGGGTCGAGGACTGAACCACCCGCACCGAAGCCCGATGTGAACAGACTGCGGAACCAGCCGAAAGCCCCACCCTGGCAGCCCACCCACCGCAGCCCGGCCACGCGGAACGCGCCCGCCGAAGAGACCTCCGACGGGCGCGCCCGGTGCCACACATTCAGCCGGTCGACCCGACCGACCCGATCGACCTGACTCAGCCGGCGGCAGGCTCCAGCTCCTTCTCCTCACCGCCCGGCCGCGCCGTCTCGTTCTCGGCATGCCAGTCCTCGTTGTCGGCGAGCGGCTTCTCCTTCAGTACGAAGGCGAGGACGAGACCGACCGCGAAGACGGGCACCAGGTACAGGAAGATCGGCACGAGTGCCTCCTGGTACGAGGAGACGACCGTGGCGCGCAGGTCGGCCGGCAGGGCCCGTACGAGGGCGGGCGTCAGTGAGTCGCTGTCGCCGACCTTCGACGCGGCGTCCGCGGGCAGGCGTGTGGCGAGCTGGTCGGTGAGGCGGCTGGCGAAGACCGCGCCGACGACGGCGGTGCCCAGGGTCGCGCCGATCTCGCGGAAGAAGTTGTTCGCGGAGGTGGCGGTGCCGACCTCGGCGCCCGGGAAGTCGTTCTGCACGGCGAGTACGAGGGTCTGCATCATCAGGCCGACACCGGCGCCCGCGAGTCCTACGTACAGGCAGACCTGCCAGACCGGGTCGTTCACGTCGAGGCGGGACATCAGGAACGCGACGAGCATGATGATGACCGTGCCGACGATCGGATAGATCTTGTAGCGGCCGGTCTTGCTCATGATCGCGCCGGACGGCAGCGCCGTGGCCATGATGCCGACGACCATCGGGATGAGCAGCAGCCCCGACTCGGTGGCCGTCTTGCCGTAGACCATCTGGAGATACGTGGGCATGTAGCCGACGATCGCGAACATGCCGAGGCCGATCACGATCATGCCTAGCAGCGTGGCGACGTTGAAGATCGGGCTGCGGAAGAGGTGCAGCGGGATGACCGGCTCGGCGGCCCGCTTCTCGGCGACGAAGAACAGCACCCAGGCGACCACCGCGCCGATGCCGAGCCCGATGACCAGCGGGTCGGACCACTCGTACTGAGTGCCGCCCCAGCTGGCGAACAGCACGGTGCAGGTGACGGCGGCGGCCATCAGTGCGGTGCCGAGGTAGTCGAGGGTGACCTTGACGGCCTTGCGCGGCAGCTTGATCGCGACGGCCGCGACGAAGAAGGCGAGGATGCCGAGCGGCAGGTTGACCCAGAACGCCCAGCGCCACGAGTGCTCGTCGGTGAACCAGCCGCCGAGCAGCGGCCCGACGACCGACGAGAGACCGAAGACGGCACCCATGGGGGCCATGTACTTGGCGCGTTCCCGGGGCGGCACGAGGTCGGCGATGATCGCCTGTGAGGTGATCATGAGGCCGCCGCCACCCAGGCCCTGGAGGGCGCGGCCCGCGACGAGCGTGCCCATGTTCTGGGCGAGCCCGCAGACCACGGAGCCGACCAGGAAGAGCGCGATGCCCGCGAGGAATATGTTCTTGCGGCCCATGAGGTCGCCGAGCTTGCCGTAGACCGGCATGCCGATGGTGGCGGCGAGGATGTACGCGGTGGTGATCCACGCCATGTGCTCGATGCCGTTGAGCTCGCCGACGATGGTCGGCAGGGCGGTGCTGACGATGGTCTGGTCGAGCGCGCCGAGCAGCATCGTCAGCATCAGCGCGCCGAAGATCAGCCCGAAGTTGTGCGGCTTGGCCAGTCCGTCCTCAGGGGCGGGATCGGTGCCCGCCGGTGCGGGGGCGTGGGTCATGCTCAGGTCTCCGTACGTGAAGGGATGGGATGCGCGGCGCGCGAGCGGTCGCCGCCCGGGGAGTTCGGGGAGTCTTCGGGGCGGGGGTGGGGAGTCGTGTGGGGCCTTGCGCGGGGAGCGCTCACACCGGTGCCGTGGGGGCGGCTGCCGGGCTGCGCTGCGGGAGCCGCGCCTCAGGCCTCCCGTTCGGTGGTGGCGTGGGGGGTGTGCGCCGGGGCCAGGAGGCCGCGCAGAGCGGTGAAAGAGTCGCGCACCGAGGCCGCGGGACCGTCGGGGTGCCGCTTGTCGCGGGCCCATCGCATGAGGCCGTTGCGTACGGCGGTCATGGCGATCCCCGCGAGCAGCGCGACGGTCTGCCCGTCGGGGGCGTCTCCGGTGCGCCGGGCGATGGCGCCGGCCAGGTCCCTTTCGAGTGCGTCGCACTCGGCGAGGAACGCGCCGAGGGCCGAGGGCACCTTCTCGACGACGGCGAAGACGTCCTCGAACGCTGCGGCGTCGGGCGCCATCTCGTCCACGTGCGTGGCGAACACGTCGCCCAGGTCCCGCAGCACGGCGTCCGGGCCGCGGCCGGGCGCGGAGACGAAGTGCTCCGCCTCGGCCTCGGTCAGGCCGCCGGGCCAGGCGAAGAGCGCGGTCTCCTTGGTACGGAAGTAGTTGAAGAAGGTCCGCGGCGAGACGCCGGCCTCCTTGCTGATCATCTCGACCGTGACGTGTTCGAGGCCGTGTTCACGGGACAGGCGGACCGTGGCGGCGTGCAGTTCGGCCCGGGTCTGGCGCCGTCGCCGGGCACGCAGCCCTTCGGCCGGCGCCTGCTCTCGGACCGCCGACGCCGCGGTGCCTGATGTCATCACGCCGAAGATTCTTGCACATACTGCAATCTTTGCGCGCACTGCATCCAGGTGCCCGTGAAGCCCCTGATCCAGCGCCCGCGAAACCCCCGGCACCTGCGGTCGCGTCAGCGGAACAGGTGCAGACGTGGGCAGACGCACTCATGCGAGTTACGCTCCATAAGCGTAGTTTCGGGTGAAATGCGAAAGCCACTGCTCGCCGGGAGACCAGACTGATGCTCACTCGCACCGTCCTCGCCACCTCCGCCGCGGCGCTGCTCGCGTCCGCCACAGCGGCGTCGACCGACACGCACGCCGCGCACCCCGCCGCCGCGCCGGCCGCCGCCCCCAAGCTCTGCGCGGAGAACGCGCTGACCGTGAAGGCGGCCGCGTCGGGCCAGGACCACGTCCTGCGCCTGAGCGTCACGAACCACTCCCCGCGCGCCTGTCTCGTGTCCCGCGTGCCGCTGGTCACGTACGGCGATCTGGACGGGGCTGCCGTCCCGTTCCCGCTCTCCGGAAGCTCCACGTACAAGCTCGACGCCGGGAAGACGGCCCACGCCGCCGTGCGGTCCCTGACCGCGAGCGATGACAGCGACCCCCGGTCGGTCGGCTACGTCGTGGTGTCGGCGAATCCGGAACACCAAGGCAAGAAGTTCACCGCCGCCTCACTCTCCGAGCCGCGCGGGCTGCGCGTCTGGTCGCCGGTGACGACGCTGTGGCAGCCGACGCGGGCCCAGGCGGACGAGGTCCTGGCCGAGTCCGACGGCGCGGGGGCCCTGAAGGTCTGACCTCGTCCACCTGGCATCAGGCCGCGGCGCGGACCGCGAGAAGCGAGGCGTCGTCCTGGAGCGGGCCCTCCGCGTGGCGGAGCAGGTCGGCGGCGAGGGCGTCGGTGAAGTCTTCGAGGGCCGCGTTCCCCAGGGCGGCGGCCCGCTCCGCCAGCGGGTAGAACACACCGCGCGCGTCCCTGGCCTCGCTCACCCCGTCCGTGTAAAGGAGCATGCACTCCCAGGCGGTGGCCGGCACCGGCTGGGCGGCGCACCATCCGGAGTGGAGGTCGAGCAGGCCGAGCGGTGGTGCGGGCGCGGGGACCGCGGCGTGGACGGCGGCGCCGTCGCGCAGCAGGACGGGCGGCGGGTGTCCGCAGCAGACCAGTTGGGCGGATCCGTCGGACTCGACGCTGAGCAGGGTCGCCGTGACGAAGCGGTCGGGTTCGTCCGAGTGCGCGACCAGCGAGTGCAGCCGTACGGCGATGCCCTCCAACCGCGCCTCACAGGCGGCCAGATCGCGCCAGGCGCGTAAGACGTTGTCCGCGGTGCGGGCGAGAGCGCGGCCTTTGCCCATGACGTCACCCATCAACAGACGTGTGCCGTAAGGGGATTCGACGGCTCCGTACACGTCGCCGCCCGCTCCCGCGGGGCTTCTCTCCACCGGCGCGGTGGTGGCGTTCGCCAGGTGCCGGGCGCTGACGCGCAGGGCGCCGACCCGCTCGGGGAGAGGGGAGACCGGCTGGGAACGGGCAGTCATGCAGGGACCTTCCGGGGTGCGGCCGGGCGTGCTGCCCGACGTGACGCGCCGCGCAAGTGTAGCCAGTCGAGCGCGCCCGGTAACCGATTGTCACCGAATCCGTGCCACCGGATGCCGCCGCCCCGAGGTCGTCAACTTCGCACTGGAGTACGCCAGTTCACATAACCCCACTGCGGCCCCTCAGTCGGTGAGGTCGGCCCGCAGCGTCAGCAGGTTCGTGCCGAGGGCGCGTACGGCGGCGCTGTTGTACCGCGGCAGGCTCTTCAGCCGCGCGCGGGCGTCGTCGTCCCGCAGCAGATGTGCCGTGCCCGTGTGCCAGCGCCCCTTGACCCGGACGCGGATCCTGGGGTCGGCCTGGATGTTGCGTACGTACTGCGACTTGTCGCCGTACTCGGACACCCACCAGAACTCGCGGCCGACCAGGCGACCGCCGACCGGGGTGCGCCGGGGCAGCCCGGACGTGCGGCCGGTGGTCTCCAGCAGGATCTGACCGGGGAGCCGGGAGAGGAGCGGGTTGCCGATACGCCGCTGGAACGACGTGACGGCCCTGAACTTGAACTCGCGATACCGCGACATACGCGTCCCTCCGCCGGCACTGTGACTACCCGCCGCACTCTAGTGACCTGGCGGACGGGTCAGACAGGCGCCTTCGCCGGGGCCGCGGGGGTGGATGCCGGGCGGGGCAGCGCCAGGGCCGCCGCCACCGCGAGCGCCCCCGCGGCCGCGGCGGTCAGCCAGCCGTGGCGGAACGCCGTGAGGGCCGCTTCCGCCGTGCGGGGCTCGCCGATGAGGGCGACCATCACGGCCACTCCGAGGACGGAGCCCGTCTGCCGGGCCATCGTCGTGAGCGCGGATCCGGTGGCGAACCGGCCGGGCGGCAGTGCCGTGGCGGCCGCTCCCACGAGGGTCGGCAGGGCGAACCCGACGCCGACGCCGGTGACGAGCATGCCGGGCAGGAACGCGGCGGCGTAGTGCGGCGCCACCTCCAGGGCGAGGGCCCACCACGCGAGACCGCCGGCGAAGAGCAGGCAGCCGGCCGCCGCCGTGCGGCCCGCACCGAGGCGTCGCACGACGGGCCCTGACGCGACGGCGAGCAGGGGGACGACGAGCGGACCCGGCGCGATGGCCAGTCCGGTACGGATCGCCGAGTAGCCCCACACCTGCTGGCACCACAGGACCGAGGTGAGCAGCATCGCGGCGAACGCCACCGTGAAGAGGAGTGCGGCGAGCGTGGCGAGCGTGAAGGCGGGGATGCGCAGGAGCGGGAGTTCGACGATGGGGACCGGGTGCCGGGCCGAGCGCAGCCAGAACGCCGCGGCGAGGATCACCGCGGCGGCCAGCGAACCGAGCACGCGCCCCGAACTCCAGCCCCACGCCTCGGCCTTGACGAGGCCGAGCGCAAGGGTGCCGATGGCGAGGGTGAGGAGGACGGCGCCCGCCAGGTCGGGCAGGGGGCCGCCGCGGTCGGGACGGTCGGCGGGCAGCAGGCGGATCCCGGCCACGAGGCCGGCTGCGCCGACGGGCACGTTGACGAGGAAGACCCAGCGCCAGTCGGCCTCCACGAGCAGCCCGCCCGCCACGGGGCCGAGGCCGGCGGCGATGCCCCCGATGGCGGCCCAACCGCGAATGGCGCGCGGGCGGCGCTCCGCCGGGGTGGCGACGAGCAGCAGCGCGAGCGACGTCGGCATGAGGGCGGCGGCGCCCGCGGCCTGGAGGGCACGCGCCGCGACGAGCCAGCCGACGCCGGGGGCGACGGCGCACAGCGCGGAGGCGACGGTGAACACCGCGAGGCCCAGTAGGAACCCGCTGCGGTGTCCGTACCGGTCGGCGAGGCGTCCGGCGGCCACGAGCAGGGCCGCGAACACGATCGCGTAGGCGTTCAGGACCCAGGACAGGGAGGCGAGCGAGGCATCGTCGAAGGAGGTGGCGAGGGCGGGCACGGCGACGTTGACGATGAACAGGTCGAGGTTCACGACGAAGACGCCCGCGGAGACGATCCACGCGGTGGCCGCACCGGTCCTGCCGGAGGCCGGCCCACCCGAACCGGAACCCGGGCCCGCCCCCGAACCGGAGGCCGACGCGGCGACCGAGCTCCCGGCAGACGCGTCCGCCGCACCGACTGAGTTTGATTTTCCAACTATCATGCACGGCAACCTAGCGCGAGCGAGTTTGATATGACAACCCTGCAGTTGGGCGGGGCAGGTGGATGCTCGCCGCCCTCACCCCGACGCGCCGTGTCGTCGCCGGCGCCGGCCGGACACCCGGCCGTGACGTCCCTCTCGCCCACTCCCGAGCGAAGGACCACCCCTCCATGCGCACCCGCATCCGTGTCCGACTCTCGGCGCTCGCCGTCGTGGCACTGGCCGGCCTCGCCGGACCGGCCGCCACCCCGGCGCAGGCCACCGACGACGTGCCGTGCCACAACACCGTCAAGCGGGACCTGGTCGACCCGTCGTCCGGTCACACCTGGCCCGGGACGGACGTCATGTACTGCAACCTCACGCGCGGCCACGTCCCGGTCCACGCGAGCCGCTCCCCCGGTTCCCCCGTGGTCGGCCACCTGGAACAGGGCGGCGCGGCCAACTGGTTCGTCACCGAGATGAAGGGCGAGCCGTACCGGGACGGCGCCGCGGAGAACGACTGGTGGGCCAGCACCCCGGCGGCCAACGGACGTTGGGGCTGGACGCCCGAGGTCTACTTCGCCGGCGGCGGCAACTACGAGGACGACGCGGGCCTGTTGATGCCTGGCTCGTACACCTGCGCAAACACCTGCGCCCCCGTACCGTTCTGGGCGCGCTGACCCCGCGGCGCACCGGGGGTTGGGGTCGGCTTCGCCCACCCCCTCTTCGCCCACCCCCGCTTCGGCAATTCCGGTTCGACAAGCCCGGTTCGACAAGCCCGGTTCGACAAGCCCGCCCATGATCATCAAGACTGAGGATCATGCGATTCGGCGTGAACCTTCTCAACTTCGGCTCCGACACGACCCCGCGAACCCTCGAACGCCAGGCGACGGACGCCCGCGCACTGGGCTTCACATTCGCGATGATCTCCGACCACATAGCCGTCACCCCCGACGTACACGAGGTGTATCCCGCCCCGTTCTACGACCAGTTCGTCCTGGCCGCGCACCTCGCGGGGCGGGTGCCGGGGCTTCGGCTCGGCACGACCATCACCGTCATCCCGTACCGGCACCCCCTCCAGACGGCGCGGCTCGCGGCCAACATCGACCAGCTCAACGACGCCGGCTTCATCCTCGGCGCGGGCGTCGGCTGGTCCGCCGCCGAGTACCGCGCGCTGGGCGTCCCGTTCGAGGAGCGCGGCGCCATCACCGACGAGTACCTGGCCGCGATACGCGCCGCGTGGGCGCAGGACCCGTGCACCTTCGAGGGGCGCTACGTCTCGTACGAGGGCATCCGTACGGCCCCCGCCCCCGCTGCCGAGCAGCTGCCGGTCTGGGTCGGCGGCGACTCGCCCGCCGCGCTGCGCAGGGCCGCGCGCCTGGGCGAGGGATGGCACCCCTTCATGCCGACCCTTCAGGGCCTGCGCGCCAAGCTGCCGGTCGTGGCCGCCGAGGCCGAGAAGGCCGGCCGGCCCGTGCCGGAGCTCGTGCCACGACTGCAGATCGCGCTCGGGGAGCGACCCGACACCGAGGACCGCCCCCTCGGCCACGGCAGCGTCGAGCAGGTCCGCGCAGACCTGCACGCGCTGGCCGAACTCGGCGCCACGCACGTGCTGTTCGACACCTACCCCGGCGGCCCGGCCGCGCGCGCCACGGCCGACGAGGACCGCCGCGTCCTGGAGCTCCTCGTGGAGAAGGTCGTCGATCCGGCCACGGGCGACGTGCGCTGAGGTCAGGACCCGTAGGTCGTCCGACCTCCCCTTGAACGGATGGACCCCGGCCCCAGGGCGCCCGCCTCCGCGCCCTGGGCATCCATTCACCGAACTTACGCAAGCAGACTGCAAGCCTTGCGCTAATCTTGCGTTCCATGACACGGAGACTTGCTCAGGTGGCACAGAAGGTCGGCGTCAGTGAGGCGACGGTCAGCCGGGTGCTCAACAACAAGCCCGGCGTCTCGGAGGCCACCCGGCAGGCCGTGCTCACGGCCCTGGACGTCCTGGGCTACGAGCGGCCGACCCAACTGCGCGGCGAGCGCGCGCGCCTGGTCGGGCTCGTCCTTCCGGAGCTGCAGAACCCGATCTTTCCCGCGTTCGCGGACGTCATCGGCGGCGCGCTCGCCCAGCAGGGCCTCACCCCCGTCCTGTGCACCCAGACCAACGGCGGCGTCTCCGAGGCGGACTACGTGGAACTGCTGCTCCAGCAGCAGGTGTCCGGCGTGGTCTTCGCGGGCGGCCAGTTCGCCCAGGCGGACGCCCGGCACGAGCACTACCGGCTGCTCTCGGAGCGCAAGGTCCCCGTCGTCCTCGTGAACGCGGCGATCGAGGACCTCGGTTTCCCGTGCGTCGCGTGCGACGACGCCGTCGCGGTCGAGCAGGCCTGGCGGCATCTGTCCTTGCTGGGCCACGAACGCATCGGGCTCGTGCTCGGTCCGGACGACCATGTGCCGTCGATGCGCAAACTCGCCGCCGCGCGGAGGGTGGCGCGGTCAGCCGGCGGGACACTGCCCGAGGACGCGGTCGAACGGGCCATGTTCTCGCTGGAGGGCGGCCAAGCGGCAGCGGCGCGCCTCATGCGGCGCGGCATCACGGGCATCATCTGCGCGAGCGACCCGCTGGCGCTCGGCGCGGTGCGGGCCGCGCGGCGCGAGGGGCTGCGCGTGCCGGACGACATCTCGGTGGTCGGGTACGACGACTCGGCGTTCATGAATTGCACGGAGCCGCCCCTCACGACCATGCGCCAGCCGATCGAGGCGATGGGCCGGGCCGCCGTCGAGCTGCTCGTCACCCAGATCCAGGGCGGCTCGGTGACGCCCGGTGAGCTGCTGTTCGAGCCCGAACTGGTGGTACGTGGCTCCACGGCGCAGGCTCCGTCCGGCACAACCGCAGCGTAGTCAATTTTTTGCGGAGTCTGCACGACATCTTGCGGGCACCTGTCCGCGGTGGTTGAGTGTGCCGCGCCCCGGCTGCGCGGTAGCCGTAGGCCTTCCTGCGGTTGTCGTCAGCCGTGGGCCCTCCATGCTCATGCCCGAAGGGGACCACCGATGAGAAGCTCCTGGTTCCGCCCCACCCGCCGTAGCTCCGCGGCCGCGGTCGCCGCCGTGCTCACCCTGACCTCCCTCGCCGCCTGCGGCACCAGCAGCAGCGACGACAACAGCGGGGCGGGCGGCGGCTCGAAGGCCGACATATCGGCTCCCCTGGATCCGAAGACCAAGGTCACGCTCACCATCGACTGCATGCCGCCGGCGGCGAAGGCGGCCGAGCTCAGGGAGTGGAAGGAGGACGTCAAGGAGTTCAACAAGAAGTACCCGAACGTCACGATCAACGGGAAGTCCACGCCGGGCCAGTGCGAGGAACCCGCCCGCTTCACCGCCCAGCTCAAGGCGAAGTCCCAACCGGACGTCTTCTACACGTACTTCACCGATCTCCAGCAGGTGCTCGACAACAACGGCGCCGCGGACATCACCGCCTACGTGACGCCCAAGACCGTGCCGGCACTGGACTCCATCGACGGGAACGTCCTCGGCGTCCTCAAGAAGGACGGCAAGCTCTACGGCCTGCCCACCAGCAACTACACGATGGGCCTGCTGATCAACCGCAAGCTCTTCGAACGGGCCGGACTCGACCCGAACAAGCCGCCGACGACCTGGGAGGAGGTCCGCACCGCCGCCAAGAAGATCGCCGGCCTCGGCAACGGCATCTCCGGGTACGGCGAGTACAGCGCGGAGAACACCGGCGGCTGGCACTTCACCGCAGCGATGTACGGCCTCGGCGCCGACGTAGTCTCCGCCGACGGCAAGAAAGCCGCGTTCAACGACGCCACCGGCAAGCAGGTCGCCCAGCAGCTGCACGACATGCGCTGGAAGGACGACAGCATGGGCAAGACGCAGCTGCTGAAGTGGGGCGACCTCCAGAAGCAGATCGCCTCCGACAAGCTCGGGATGTTCCTCGCCGCCCCCGACGACATCACCTACATGGTCCAGCAACTGGGTGCCAAGTACGAGAACTTCGGCATGGGCCCGATCCCCGGCGGCAAGACCACGCTCTTCGGCGGCAACGACTACATGATCAAGAAGGGGTCCTCGCCCGACAAGATCAAGGCGGCCGTCGCCTGGCTCAACTTCAAGACCCTCACCCCGGGCAAGGGCCAGTTCCAGTGGGACCGCACCAAGGCGGACAAGCTCCCCGTGGGCCTGCCGCAGCCGAACTTCTTCACCGGTGACACCAAGGCCAAGGACCTCGCGTCCCGTACGGAGAACGCGACGATGCCCGTCGAGAACTTCAAGCCGTTCCTGGCCAACCCTGTGCCCGGCAAGGCGGAGCCGCCGAAGGCGCAGGAGGTCTACAAGGTCCTCGACAACGTGATGTCGGGCGTCCTGACCAACCGCAACGCCGACATAGACAAGCTGCTCGCCACCGCGGAGCAGCAGGTCAACCAGGTGCTGGCCAACCAGTAGTCCACGGCACCTGCGTCCCGAGGAGCGACCATGTCGGCCCCCACCGTGTCCAAGAGCTCGCCGGCGCCCGTGCGTGCGCCGCACCAACTCCCGGTGCGGCGCGCCTCGTTGGCGCGAGCGGTGCAGCGCAATCTCTCCGCCCACGGCTTCCTGATCGGCGCGGTGCTCTGCTTCTCCTTCTTCTCCTGGTATCCGATGGTCAGGGAGTTCCTCCTGGCCTTCCAGAAGAACAAGGACGGCAGGACCACCTGGGCCGGCTGGTCCAACCTCTCCTACGTCTTCAACGACCCGGCGTTCTGGCAGGCCTGGCGCAACACCCTCCTGTTCACGGGGCTCGCGCTCGTGCTGGGCTTCGCGGTGCCGTTCCTCGTGGCGGTCCTGCTCAATGAGTTCCGGCACGGACAGGGCTACTTGAGGATGCTCGTCTACCTGCCGGTGATGCTTCCGCCGGTCGCCTCGGTCCTGCTGTTCAAGTACTTCTACGACCCTGGCTACGGGTTGTTCAACCGGATCATCGGCATCTTCGGGATACCCGACCAGCAGTGGCTGCAGTCCACGAGCACGGCGATGATCTCCGTGGTCGTCGCGGCGACCTGGATGAACATGGGCGGCGCGACCCTGATCTATCTCGCCGCGCTCCAGGGCATCCCCGGCGAGCTGTACGAGGCCGCGGAGCTGGACGGCGCCGGACTGTGGCACAAGATCTGGCATGTGACGATCCCTCAGACGAGGCTGATCCTCTCGCTGATGTTCCTGATGCAGATCATCGCCACGATGCAGGTCTTCACCGAGCCGTTCCTGCTCACCAACGGCGCGGGTCCCGAGGGGTCGACCATGACCGTCGTCTACCTCATCTATCAGTACGCCTTCAACTTCAACAACTACGGCGGCGCGGCGGCCCTCGGCCTGGTCCTGCTCGTCCTGCTCGCGGGGTTCTCCGCGGTGTACGTACGCCTCGGCCGCACCCAAGAAGACTGACCGGCACGGGAGTTCACATGGCTACCGACACGATGCGCCCCCGGACGCTGATCTCGCCGGCCCAGCTCGGCAGACGGCGCGGCAAGGTCGTCTACTGGTGCGTCTTCGCCCTGGTGATGGTCCTGTTCACGCTGGTCTTCCTGGGACCGATGTACTGGATGGTCAGCGGCGGCCTCAAGACCACGCAGGAGTTCGTCAAGTCTCCGCCGACGCTCGTACCCACCAGCGTGCACCCCGGCAACTACGGCGACGCGTGGCGGGTGATGGACCTGGCGAAGCTGCTCGGCAACACGCTGTACTACGCGTTCGGCGCACTCGCCTTCCAGCTCGTCCTCGACGTCGCCGCGGCCTACTCGCTGTCCAAGCTGCGTCCCCTGTTCGGCAACGTCATCCTCGGCATGATGCTGGCGACGCTGATGATCCCGGCGACGGTCCTGGTCGTGCCGCAGTACCTGACCGTCCTGGACGTGCCGATCTTCGAGCGCAATCTGCTCAACAGCCCCTGGGTGATCTGGCTGCCGTCCGTCACCAACGCCTTCAACATCTTCCTGCTCAAGCGGTTCTTCGACTCGATCCCGCAGGAGCTGCTGGACGCGGCGTCCATCGACGGGGCGTCCGCGCTGCGGACCCTGCGGTCCGTGGTGCTGCCCATCTCGCGGCCCATCCTGGGCGTCGTCTCCATCTTCGCGGTCGTCGGCGTGTGGAAGGACTTCCTCTGGCCGATGCTGACGCTGCCCGACCCCGGCAAGCAGACCCTGAACGTCGGCATCTACTCACTGGCGAGCGGTGTCCCGGAGAACTGGCTGATCGCCGCCCTCACCATCGCGTCACTGCCGACCCTGATCCTGTTCCTGCTGTTCCAGCGCAACATCATGAGCGGTCTCACAGCCGGCGGCCTCAAGGGCTGACACCCGCCGCCCCTCCCCGTACGCCGCCTCAGTGACGGCGCGCCCCGGCACGCCCTCCTGCCCGAAAGGACCTCTACGTGGCAGCCCCCCATTCCTCAGGCACCGGCGACTGGTGGCGTTCCGCCGCCATCTACCAGGTGTACGTACGCAGCTTCGCCGACGGCGACGGCGACGGCACGGGCGATCTCGCGGGGGTCAGAGCCCGGCTGCCGCACCTGGCCAGGCTGGGGATCGACGCGATCTGGTTCACCCCCTGGTACCGCTCGCCGATGGCGGACGGCGGCTACGACGTGGCCGACTACCGGGCGATCGACCCGTCGTTCGGCACGCTCGCCGAGGCGGAGAAGCTCATCGAGGAGGCCCGGGACCTCGGTATCCGCGTCATCGTCGACGTCGTGCCCAATCATGTCTCCGACCGGCACGCCTGGTTCCGGGCCGCGCTAGCGGCGGGCCCCGGCAGCCCCGAGCGCGAGCTGTTCCACTTCCGGCCCGGCCGGGGCGAGCACGGCGAACTGCCGCCCAACAACTGGCCGTCCCAGTTCGCCGGCGAGACCTGGACCCGCGTCCCCGACGGCGAGTGGTACCTGCATCTCTTCACGCCCGAACAGCCCGACCTCAACTGGGCGCACCCCGCCGTACGCCACGAACACGAGGAGGTGCTGCGGTTCTGGTTCCAGCGGGGCGCGTCGGGTGTACGCGTCGACTCGGCGGCGCTGCTCGCCAAGGACCCGGCGCTCGCCGACGCCGCCGCGGACGACACCAGCGGCTATGTCGACCGGGACGAGCTGCACACGATCTACCGCTCCTGGCGGGCCGTCGCCGACGAGTACGACGGCGTGCTCATCGGCGAGCTGTGGGTCCCCGACCCCGAGCGCTTCTCCCGGTATCTGCGCCCCGACGAGCTGCACACGGCCTTCAACTTCGACTTCCTGTCCCGCCCGTGGGACGTGGCGGAGCTGCGCGACTCCATCGACATGACGCTGGCCCACCACGCGCCGGTGGGGGCTCCCGCGACCTGGGTCCTGTGCAACCACGACGTGACGCGGACGGTGACCCGTTACGGCCGGTCGGACACGACGTTCGCGTTCGCGTCGAAGCGCTTCGGCACGCCCACCGACCTGGCGCTCGGCACCCGCCGGGCGCGCGCGGCGGCGCTGCTGTCTCTGGCCCTGCCGGGCGCCGTCTACCTCTATCAGGGGGAGGAGCTGGGCCTGCCCGAGGCGGAGGTACCGCCCGGCCGCATCGAGGACCCGATGCACTTCCGCTCCGGCGGCACCGACCCGGGCCGCGACGGCTGCCGGGTGCCCCTGCCCTGGACGCGGGACGGTTCTTCGTACGGCTTCGGGTCGGCCGGGGAGCCCTGGCTGCCGCAGCCGGCGGACTGGGGGACGTACGCAGCCGAGCGGCAGGACGCCGATCCTGCGTCGATGCTCTCGCTCTACCGCGAGGCGCTGCGCCTGCGCCGCACGGAGCCGGGCTTCGGCGACGGGCCGATGCGCTGGCTCCCAAGTCCTGCCGGCGTGCTGGCCCTTGCCCGGGGCGAGGGCCTGGTCTGCGTCGTCAACTTCGCCGATCCGGCCGCCGTGCTCCCGCCCCATTCACGTCTCCTGCTGGCCAGCGGGCCCTTGGACGACGAGGGGCGGCTCCCACGGGACACGGCGGTGTGGCTGCGCGGCTGAACCGCACGCCCGGGAGGACTTAGGTATATGCCAGAAGCATCACCGCACCGGGTGTTGCCAAACCCCTTACGGGGCCTGTCCGGCTGTGCGACAGTCATTACCGGTCCTTCCGTCAGTCTTGGTCGTGCCGCGCCTGTATCGGAGTACGCCATGTCACCCCATGTCTTCGCGGACCGCCCCGCCGCCCAGCCGCCGGAGCACGGTTCGGTCGACGCGCTGATCACGCAGACGCGTCGGCTGCTCGGTGACGTCGACGCCGTGCGCCGCGAGGCCGTCTCGGACGACGGTGACCCCGAGCGACGCTGGCAGCGCGCCCTCTACGAGCTGGCCGTGCACCAACTCAGCGACCTCGACAAGCACTTGGCGCAGCTGCGCGACGGGCCACCGCGTCCGGCCGTGGACTCCCCGCTCCCCGGAGCGCGCGGCTCCGCGCCGTCGGAGCCGCAGAGCGGTTCCCTGCTCAGCCGCGTCGGCAGCGCCGAATGGAATCTCCTCACCGACGAGGCGAGCTGGTCCGGGGAGCTGTTCCAGATCCTCGGCCGCAGCCCGGGCGCGCCCCCGCTGACCCTCGACGAACTGCCGTCCGTCGTGCATACCGATGACCAGGCCATGCTCACCAGAATGGTGACGGACTGCCTCATCGAGGGGAAGCCGATCGACGGCGAGTTCCGCATCCTGCGCGCCGACGGCACCGCCCGGACGGTGCACATGATGGGCGAGCCCGTACTCGACGCCGACGGCTCCACCGCGTCGATGTGGGCGGTCCTGCGCGACGTCAGCGAGCTGCGCCGCACCCAGCGGACCGTACGCGAGACCCATGACTCGCTCCAGCGCCGGCGGCACATCGAGCAGACGGAACACCGGCTCGCGGTCGAACTCCAGGAAGCCGTGCTGCCGCCGTGGCGCGGCTCCCTCCGGTTCTCCCGGGGAGCGCCGCACGACCTCGACCTCGCGGCCCGCCATCTGCCCTCGTCCACGGGCGAGCTCGTCGGCGGCGACTGGTACGACGCCCTCGAACTGCCCGACGGACAGACCCTGTTGAGCGTGGGCGGCCTGACCGGACACGGCGTGACCGTGACCTCCGGCATGGCGATGCTCCTCGGCGCCCTGCGCGGCATGGCCGTCACGGGGACCCGCCCCGACGAGCTGATGGGCTGGCTCAACCAGCTGACCGACACCTCGGCGCAGCCGTCCCTGGGCAGCGCGCTCTGCTGCCGTTACGATCCCCGGTCGCGCACCCTGACCTGGGCGCAGGCGGGACACCCCGCCCCGCTGCTGTTCCGCGACGGGGTGGGGCGTGCGCTGACGCCGCCGGAGGGCGTGCTGCTCGGAGCGACACCCGGTGCCACGTACGGGCAGGCCGAGGAGTCGCTCCGCGCCGGCGATCTGCTGCTGCTGCACACCGACGGCCTGGTCCCCCACCGCAGTGGCGCCGCGGCGGCGAACAGGCTCCTCGATCTCGCGCCACGACTCGCCGAGGCCGCCACCGCGCAGGAGTGTGTGCGGACGGTCTTCGAGGAGTTCGCCGCGCACGAGCGCGCGGACGAGGCCTGTGTGCTGGTCGCCAGGATCGGCTCCTGACGCGGACAGTCAGGTGGTGAAGTCGGCCAGGTGCTGATGGCTGATGTCGGTCAGGCGTTGAGGTCGGACCGCGTGTCCCGGAGGGTCACGCCTGGGCGGCGCGTCCCGGAGGGTCACGCCTGGGCGCGCTTGCCTCCCGTGGACTTTCCGGGGGCCTTCGGCAGCGCGAGCTTGATCTCCTCACGCAGGTCCACGATCTTCGCGTAGCCCGCGTACTGCCCGGTGAGCCGGTACATCTCGCGGAGCCGGTCCCAGGTGCGATGGGAGGAGTTGGCCCCCATCGACACCAGCGCCAGGCGCGCGTACCGGTCGGCCTGCTCCGGGTCGTCGGCGATGAACAGGGCCGAAGCGAGCGAGATGTAGTCGAAGATCTGCGACCGCTGCCGCCCGTTCGCCCGCAGTTCGAGGGCTTCCTTGGCGTGTCGCTGCGCGGTGTTCGCCGCGGCCGGCTCGTGGTCGGCGAGGGTGCGGTAGGCCAGGGCCTGCATCCCGTGCAGATCCGCCTCGTCGAACATCTGCATCCAGCTGGGCGGCGGCACGTCGCCCTTGTCGGAGACGAAGAGGTCCTCCGCCTGGCCGAGGGTGCGCCGCATGGCCTGGCCCTTGCCCATCGACGCCTGTGCCCAGGCCTCGATGGTGTAGAGCATGGCGCGGGTACGCGGCAGGGTCTCGTCGCCGGATCCGGACTTGGCGAGCTTCATGAGGTCGAGTGCGTCGTCGGGCCGGCCGAGGTGCACCATCTGACGGGCGGCCCTGGACAGGGCCTCCCCGGCGCGCGGCCGGTCGCCGCCCTCCCGCGCCGCGTGCGCGGCGATGACGAAGTACTTCTGGGCCGTGGGTTCGAGGCCGACGTCGTGGGACATCCAGCCCGCGAGGACGGCCAGGTTGGCGGCGACGCCCCACAGACGCCGATGGAGATGGTCGGGGTGGCGGTAGCTGAGCATGCCGCCCACTTCGTTGAGCTGGCCCACGACCGCCTTGCGCTGCAGACCGCCACCGCGGGCCGCGTCCCAGGCCCGGAACACCTCGACGGAGCGCTCCAGTTCCTCGATCTCCTGCGACCCGATGGGGGCGGCCTCGTAGCGGTCGTACCCAGCGGGGTCGGCGTGCAGGGGGTCTTCGAAACGTGGGGCGTCGGCCGCGAGGGCCGGATCGGTGTTCAGCCAGTCGTGCATGGCGCCGTTGAGTACAGATCCTGCGGTGAGCGCGGCACCCGCGCCCACCAAGCCGCGTCGGTTGAGCATGAGGTCCATTCCCGTGAATTCGGTGAGGACCGCAGCAGTCCGCTCGGGCGCCCATGGCATTCCGTCGGGGTGTTCCACCGCCCCGGCGTCACGCCGTTTCCCCGTGCGCCCGTGCCGGACCAGACCGAGATCCTCGATGGTCACGACACGGCCGAGTCGCTCGGTGAACAGCGCCGCCAGCACCCGGGGCACCGGATCGCGCGGGATCTCTCCCATGTCGATCCAGCGCCGCACCCGTGAGGTGTCGGTCGCCAGCTGTGGGTGGCCCATGGCCGCCGCCTGCCGGTTGACCAGCCTCGCGAGCTCCCCCTTGGACCAGCCGGCGAGGCCGAACAGGTCGTTCAGGCGGGTGTTGGGTTGTCCGTTCACGTCAAGCCCCCAGGTTCTCGGCTGAGTTGACAGTAACCCTCTGTCAGTTGCTGAGCGACTATTCGCCAGGGTTCGCCAGGGTGCGCCAGATGGTGTGCCAGTGGGCACCGGGTGTCAGGTAGGAATGCGCCACCCCGACCCGGTTGCCGCGGCTCACTCCCCAGGGTGCACCACGGTTCCCCGGGGCGGGTGGCGCAGGCAAATCGCAGGCACACGAAGGGATCTGTTCGCCCATGTACGCAGCATCGTCCTCCGTGTCCGCCCCGCCCCGGCCGCTCTACGCCCGGCCCCCGGCTCGCGGCAACGGCCGCGCCGTGGAGGCCCCACCGGCGGGCGGCGGCCCCTACCTCGACCCCGCGCGACCTGCGACCGCAGCGCTCGGCTCCGGTCGGACAAGGCGCCTCCCGGGGCTCGGCACCCAACCGCTCAGCGGGAGACTCGACTTGTCCGGCCCCCAGGGCGCGCAGCTGCGCACGGCGATCGCCTCGGTGCACCGGATCTGCCCGGAGTTCAATCCGGTGCAGGTACTGCGCCGCAGTGGACGATCCGTGCTGCTCGTCGGCACCACAGGGCGCAGCACCGCCGTCGCCAAGTGTTTAGTGGACCACTCCCCCATCTGGGCCGAGCGGATCCGCCATGAGATAGCTGCATACCGCTCGTTCGTCCGGCACCGGCCACCGGTCCGGGTGCCGCGGCTGATCGCCGCGGACCCCGACAACTGCACGCTGGTGATCGAGCGGATGCCCGGCCGGGTCGCCGCCCTGCAGCGGCACCCGGCCGAGGCACCGCCCCGGGCGGACGTGCGGGCCGCGCTCAGCGCGATCTGCCGGCTCAACCTCTGGCGTCCGCCGGCCGGCACGTTCAACGCGCCGCTCGACTACGCGGACCGGATCTCCCGCTATCACGACCTCGGTCTGCTCACCGACCGGGACATGGGCGATCTGCAGAAGCTGCTGCACGGCATCGCGCACTCGTCGGGCCGCCAGGGCATGGGTCAGTTCTGTCACGGGGACGCCCTGCTCTCGAACGTGCTGCTGTCCCCCGCGGGCCCCGTGCTCGTGGACTGGGAGCACGCGGGCTGGTACCTGCCGGGGTACGACCTGGCGACCCTGTGGTCGGTGCTGGGTGACGCGCCGGTGGCGCGGCGCCAGATCAGCCAGCTCGCTCAGTCCGGCGGTCCCGCGGCGCGGGACGCGTTCCTGGTGAACCTGATGCTCGTACTGACGCGGGAGATCCGGACGTACGAGACGGCCGTGCAGCGTTCGATGCACGACTCGACCCCGGCGGCATCGGGCACGGCCCCGCACGGTGCTGCGCCGTCCGGCGAGGAACAGCGGCTGCTGCTGAGGCGGCTGCACGACGACTGCCAGCTGGCCCGCCGGGCCGTGCGTGCGGCGGTCGGAACTCGCTGAGGGGACGGGAATCCGCGGTGCGCCAGGACAGCGGCGCACCGCGGATTCCCGTGTGCCCTGATCTCTCGGGGCTACGGGTTGCTGAACTGCACGGCGTCCACGTCGAACGAGTTGTCCTGCGGGGACTTGAACACGAGATACAGCTTGTGCGTGCCGGTCAGCGCGTCCACCGGGACGGCGGGTGTGGCCTGGTAGGTGTCCCAGTCACCGGTGTTCGGGACGGGCGTGGTGGCCAGGAGCTTGCCGTCGGGGGCGTCCGCGCGCAGCTCGATGGAGCCGACTCCGTACGGTGACGACAGTTTGTAGCTCACCTGTCCGATGCCCTCGACGCTCATCGGGTCGAACCGGACCCAGTCGCCGTCGCTGACGTCTCCGATGCGCTTGCCGTTCTCGGCGCCTTCCTGGGCGACGACGCGCGTGCCGGACTGGCCGTCGTAGTACTCGGCCTGCTTGTGCTTGGGCTGGAGCACGGACCGCCCGTAGCCGGTCAGGGCGCTGACGCCGTCGCCTCCCTTGTCGGTGTACTTGGCGTTGAGCACGTAGGTGAGGTCGGCACCCTCGGGGTGGCCGCCCAGGTCACCGGTGTCCACGGTGCCTTCGCAGCCGGGGATGTCGGTGGTGGGGTGCTCGTGGTCGTCGTGGCCGAGGGCCGGGTTGACGGTGACCTTGGAGCAGTCGACGGTGCCGTCCTCGGGGTCGGTGACGGTGACCTTGTACGGGATCTTGTCGCCGAAGTCGATGAGCTTGCCGTCGACGGGGAACTCGATCTTCACTTTGGGCGCGGTGTTGCCCGCGGTGACGGGGACGTTGGCGTAGCCGGACTTGCCGGTGGAGTCGGTGACCTTCAGCTGGGCGTTGAAGTCACCCTTCGCCGTGTAGGTGTGGCTCGGGCTCGCCTCGGTGGAGTCGTAGGTGCCGTCGCCGTCGAAGTCCCAGGCGTAGGTGAGCGGGTCGCCGTCGGGGTCCTTGCTCCCCTCGCTGGAGAAGGAGACCTCGAGCGGGGTGGGGCCGTTGGTGACGGACGCCTTCGCCTCGGCGATCGGTACGCGCTGACCTTGCGCGTAGTCGATCCGGTAGAGCCCGGAGTCGTTGTTGCCGCCGCCGAACTGGCTGCCCCATTCGAGGACGTAGAGCGAGCCGTCGGGGCCGAAGGTCATGTCCATCGGCTTGGCGAACTTCGCGGTCTTCAGGAAATCGTTGATCTTGAGGAGCTTGCCGTCCTGGTCGAAGCGGATCTCCTTGACCTGGTCGCGGGCCCACTCGTAGAAGAAGCTCGCTCCCTCGAAGTAGGCGGGGAACTTGGTCTTCGACGGGTTCTTCGCGTCGTAGTGGTAGACGGGCCCGCTCATGGGCGCGGAGCCGCCCTCGCCCATCTCCGGGAACTCCTTGGACTTGCCGTAGCCGTACCAGATCACCGGCTGCTGCACGGGCGGCAGGTCCTTGAGGCCCGTGTTGTTCGGCGAGGGGTTCACCGGCTTGTCGCAGTCGAACTTGGCGCCGACCTCCTTGGTGTCCGGGTTGTAGGGGGCGTACGGCTGGTTGTTGCCGTGGCAGAAGGGCCAGCCGTAGTTGCCGGGCTTCTTGATGACGTTGTACTCGACGAGGCCCTCGGGGCCGCGGTCAGTCGTCGGGCCACCGCGGTCGGGGCCGTAGTCGGAGACGTGGACGGCACCGTTCTTGGGGTCGACGTTGAAGCGGAACGGGTTGCGGAAGCCCATCGCGTAGATCTCGGGCCGGGTCTTCGCGGTGCCCTTCGCGAAGAGATTGCCCTTGGGGATGGTGTAGCCGCCCGCGTCGGTGGGCTTGATGCGCAGGATCTTGCCGCGCAGGTCGTTGGTGTTGCCGGCGGTGCGGGCGGCGTCCAGCATCTGCTTGCCGGGGCGCCAGTCGATCGGCGCGTAGCCCTGCCAGTCGGGGTCGAGGTTGGGCGGGGTGTCGTCGCCGACACCGAGGTAGAGGGTGCGGTTCGGGCCGAACTCGACGGCGCCGCCGGTGTGTCCGGGCTCGGGGAAGCTGCGGTCGCGGTAGGCGGGGACGTCGAGGAGCTTCTTCTCGCTTGCCGGGTCGAGGGTGTTGTCCGACTTGACGGTGAAGCGGGAGAGCCGGTTGACGTCGTCCTTGGCGTCCTTCGGGGCGTAGTACAGATAGATCCAGTGGTTGGTCTTGAACGACGGGTCGAGTTCCATGCCGACGAGGCCGTCCTCACCGCCGGTGTAGACGTCGAGCTTGCCCGCGGTCGCGGTGGCGTGGGTGGCGGGGTCGTAGACCTTCACCTCGCCGCTGCGCTGGATGTAGAAGACCTTGCCGTCCTTGTCGACGTCGAGCTCCATCGGGTCGGCGGTGTTGTCGTCGAGCGCGGTCTTCTCGTAGCCGGACCAGACGGTGCCGCCGCAGTCGCCGGGCTTGTTGCCGGCGGCCCACTGGATGCCGCCGAGCACATGGGCGCGGAAGGCGGGTTCGCTGTAGGAGGCGGTGTCGTGGCCCATGGCGGTCGCCCAGACCTTGCCGCCCTCGGCGTTGCGGCACCAGGAGATGGGGTGGTCGGCGCCCATCGCGGAGCCGCCCGGGTTGTACGTGGTCTCGTCGGCGGTGACGAGGACGTGCACGTCGCCGCGCGGGTCCTTGTCGAAGTTGTACCACTCCTCGGGGCGCTCCCAGCGCTCGGGAAGTCCCTTGGTGGAGGGGTGCACACGGTCGGCGACCTTGGCCGTGCCCTGGAGCACGCCGGGTGAGTGGGCGGGCATGTGGGCGCCGCCGTTGATGGTCTCGTCCCACCAGGGGAACTGTTCCTCGACGCCCATGTCGAGGGTGTTGTGGATGGCGACGACGCCCTTGCCGCCGCGCACGTACTTCTGCAGGGCCTCGCGCTGGCCGTCGGTGTCCCAGACCATGCCGGAGTTCTGCAGCATGATGATGACGTCGAAGTCCTTGAGCTTCGCGTCGTCGAAGACTGTCGAGTCGTCGGTCTGGACGACCTCGAAGTTGTTGGCCGCGGCCTGCTCCTGGACCATCTTGATGCCGTCCGGGATGGATCCGTGGACGTAGCCGACGGCCTTGGTGAAGAGCAGGGCGCGGAAGGCGGGGGCCTTGCCCGCGGCCGTGGCGCCGGTGGGGAGGAAGCCGACGGCGAGCAGCAGGGCGGTCAGTAACGCGAGGGCAGCTCTTCGCATGCGTCCGATGTCAAGAGCATGACATCCCATGACGTGGTCCTTTCCGTGGAATCAGTGGACGGACTTGCGGGGTGCCGGAAATCGGGGGCCCGGAGGTTCAGCGGGTTCGGCCGGTCGCGGCGCGCAGGAAGCGCAGGCCGTCCGTGGCCAGGGCGTCCTGGCTGTCGGCGAGCGGACGCCACACGGAGGCGGCGACGGCGATCGCGTCGTTGTGCGCGGTGAACGACTCGATGCACAGGGGGCCTCGGTAGCCGCTCTCGCGCAGCGCGGCCAGGAAACCGGTCCAGTCGAGGTGGTCGGCCCCGGGCGTGCCGCGGTCGTTCGCGCAGACCTGGACGTGCGCGATACGGTGCCCGGCCGCGCGGACCGCTGCGGGGAGCGAGTGTTCCTCGATGTTCTGGTGGTACGTGTCGAGCGCGATGCCGATCCCGTCGTGCGGCAGCCCGTCGAGGGCGGCCAGGCTCTGGGCGACGGTGTTGAGCAGGCTGGTCTCGTAGCGGTTGAGGGGTTCCACCGCGAGGCGCACCCCGGCCGCGCGGGCGTGCTCGACGAGGGGGGCGAGGTGCGTGCGCAGCTCGTCGTACGCGGCCTCGCGCGCGGCACGGTCCATCCGCCAGGTCCGGCCGACGGACGCGTACAGGGGGCCGGCGACCACCGGGGCCCCGATGGCGTGGGCGGTGTCCACGCAGTGGCGTAAGTAGTCCTGGGTGGTGCGCACCGTGGCGGCGTCCGCGTCGACCAGCTCGCGGCCGTGCGGCATGACGGCGATCACGGCGGCCGGGGCGAGACCGGTCGCGTCCAGGAGCTTCACCGCGTCGCCCGGGTCCCAGTCGCCCGCGCTCTCCATGGGGAGTTCCACGCAGTCGAACCCCCAGGCGGCGAGACGGGGCAGCGTGTCGGCGAGGGCGCGCCCGGTGACCGGCGAGTGCCAGATCCAGGGATTGGCGCCCAACTCCCAGGACGGCGTGCTCACTTCTTGCCTCCCCAGTCCTTCGGGTAGCCGGGCAGATCCTGGCAGCCGCACATGGCGTAGTGCAGCGGCGGCATGCCCTCCTGGAGGTACTGGTCGAGGTTGTCCTGGGTCACGGTCGGCTGCGGCAGCTTCCACTCCTTGGGGACCTGCTTGCCGTCGAGCACGCGCAGGGCGGCGATGACCGGCGTACGCCACTGGAAGGTGGGGTACGTGGGCGCGATCGCGGTGAGCTTCTTGTCCTTCCACGCCTGGAGGAAGTCCTGCTGGTCCTCGCCGGTGATGGGCGGGACGTCCACGCCGGCGTCCTCGAACGCCTCGACGGCGGCCACGGAGGTGGCGCCCGAGTCCATCCAGACGCCGTCGACCGACCCGTGCCGGGAGATCGCGTCCGCCACGATCGACTTCGTCTTGGCCGGGTCCCCGTCGGTGAACTTGACGTCCACGACGTCGAGTCGACTCTTGTCGAAGGCTAGCTTCGCGGCGGACCAGCGGGTCTCGAGGACGTCGACGCCGGGTGAGATGCGCAGGGCGAGGATCTTGCCCTTGGGCTTGACCTTGTCGACGAGGAAGTCGGCGGCGACGGCCCCGTAGCCGTAGCCGCCGATGGGGTTGATGAAGGTGACGGCGCAGTCCGTCTCCACGCCCCGGTCGAAGACGATGACGGGCAGCTTGCCGCAGGCCTCCTTGACGGCCGGGGTCAGGGTGGCGGTGGTGTTCGGGGACACGATCAGGGCGTCGCAGCTCTTGTTCCCGGCGAGTTCCTGGATGTCGGAGATCTGCTTGTCGTCCTTGCCCTGGGCGTCGAGGACGGTGAAGCCGGTGATCTCCTTGTGGAGTTTCACCTCGGCCTTCATGTCCTTGAGACCCACCTGGCGCCACGGGTTGAAGACTCCGGCGTTGGAGAAGCAGAGATGGGTGCCGCCGGAACCCTTCTTCTTGTACTGGGCCGTGTCGATCATCTCGGGTTCGAGCATCTGCTCCCAGGGCTTGTCGGCGGGCCCCTCGGGCGTGGCCTTGGCCAGCGTCAACTGGCGTTCGTATTCGGCTTGTTGGAAGAACTTCGACGGCTTGTCGGCACCTTCCTTCGCGGCGCTCTCCGACGCCGCGCCCGCCGCGGAGTCGGCCGGCATGTCGCTGGAGCACGAGGTGAGCAGCGCGGCGGCGGCCAGTGCGGCGGCGACGGCGAGTGGACGTCTGCGGGTCATGAGGGGGTCCCTCCCGAGAGGTGAGTACGACGGCGGCGCAGGCGGGAGAAGTCGGCCGCTCCGAGACCTACGGCGGCGATGACGATGACGCCTTGGACCGTGGATTCGAGGGCGCCCGAGACGCCTTGCAGGTTGAGCAGCGTGAACAGGGCCTGGAGCGAGAAGGCCCCGGCCATCGCGGCGACGACGCTGCCGCGGCCTCCGCCGAGCGCGACGCCGCCGAGCACGACGGCGGTGATGGCCTCGAACTCGTAGCCGCGGCCGGCCTGTGCGGACACTCCGGAGAATCCGCCGACGAGTACGGCGGCGAGCGCGGCCGCGACACCCGACAGGACGAACGCGATGACGCGGACCCGGTGGACGCGGACACCCGCGAGGGCGGCGGTGCGTTCGCTGTCGCCGGTCGCGATCAGGGTGCGGCCGAAGTCCGAGCGCATGAGGAACACGGCGGCGGCGCCCGCGACGAGGCAGGCGAGGACCGCCCAGGGCAGCCAGCCGCCCGCCGTGCCGCGGCCGAGCCGGCGGAACTCCTCGGGGAGCGATCCGTGCGGGGAGCCGCCGGTCCAGAAGAAGACGGCACCTTCGAGGATCAGCATCATGCCGAGCGTCGTGATGAACGAGGGCACGCGCAGCTTCGTCGTGATCAGGCCGCTGACGAGACCCGTCAGCGCTCCGGCGAGCAGCAGCCCGCCCGTCACCACGGCCCAGGAGGCGTCCGGGTACGAGCCGTAGAGTTCCGCCGCGACGACGACACCGGCGGTGACGATCGCCCCGACGGACAGGTCGAACTCCCCGCAGACGATGACCAGATACTGGCCCGCCGCCAGGATGACGAGCGGCGCCGCGCGTTTGACGAAGGCGAGGAAGCGGTCGGGTTCGTAGAAGCCGGGGTCGGTGGCGGCGAGGGCCACCAGGAGTACGGCGAGGAGTACGTAGACGGGGGCGCCGGTGCCGAGGGATCGGGCAACTCGTTTGTACGGACCGACAGTTGGGTTCGCCGTGGTCATGTTGTCCTCCCCGTGCCGCGCCGGGCGTAGAGGGCGACGGCGGCGATGATGACGACGCCACGCACGACGTTCTTGAAGAACGGGTCGACGCCCAGCTGGTTGAAGACGGAGTCGAGCACGGCCAGGACCAGGACGCCGCCGAGCGTGCCCGCCACTCCCCCGCGGCCGCCCGCGAGCGCGGTACCGCCGAGGACGACGGCGGCGATCGACTCGAGGTCGTAGCGGGCCTCGGTGCCGGCCCAGGGGGCGCCCGCGCCGAGCCGCGCGGCGAGGAAGAGCGCGGCGGCTCCCACGCACAGCGAGCACAGGACGTGCGCGGCGACGACGGTGCGCCGGGTGCGGACACCGGAGAGGCGGGCCGCGTGCTCGTCGCCCCCGGTCGCGTACAGGTGGTGGCCGAAACGCGTGCGGCGGGTGACGAACCACAGGGCGGCGGCGACCGCGGCGAGTAGGAACAGGGAGACGGGGACGGGCCCCATGCGGTCGTAGCCGAGGTGCTGGAAGGACGCCGGGACCTTGCCGGCGGGGCCCGTGTAGTTGTCCTCGATCCAGCCGCGCAGGATGAACGCGGTGCCGAGCGTCGCGATGAACGCGTTGACCTTCAGCCCGGTGACGACGAGGCCGTTGGCGAGGCCGACGGCCGCGGAGAGCGCGAGCACGGCGAGGACAGCCGTGACGACGCCGCCGTCCTGCATCGTGGTGGCGGCGACGAGTGTGCCGAGGCTGATGAGGTACGCCACGGAGAGGTCGAGGGAGCCGGTGAGGATCACGGCGGTCTGTCCGACGGCGACGAGTCCGAGTGCGACGCAGTTCTGGAGGATGCCGACGACGTTGGCGAGGGTGAGGAAGTCCCCGCCGCGCGCGGCCACCACGATCCAGCCGGCCGCCGTGACGGCCGCGGCGGCGAGCCAGACGCCGACGGCGGGGTCCGCGAGGCGGGTCCTGCGCGGCGGGGCGGACTTCGCGACGGTCGGCGGGGCGACGGCGGTCCCGGTCATGCGCTTCCTTCCGGTGAGTCGCGGACGTGCGGGTGAGCTGCCGGGCCGCCGCGGGTGGCCAGGCGCATGATGTCCTCCTCGCTCGCGCCGGCGGGGAGTTCGCCGGCGAGACGGCCCTCGGCCATGACGAGGATGCGGTCGCTCATGCCGATGAGTTCGGGGAGTTCGGAGGAGACGATGAGGACGGCGAGTCCCTCGCGGGCGAGGTCGCGGACGAGGGTGTGGATGGCGGCCTTGGCGCCGACGTCGACGCCACGGGTCGGCTCGTCGAAGAGCAGGATCTGCGGGCGGGCGGCGAGCCACTTCGCGATGACGACCTTCTGCTGGTTGCCACCGGAGAGGAACTGGGCCTGCTGGTCCTCGCCGCGCGCGTGCAGCCGGACCCGCTCCAGGAGCGCGGTGAGGTCGCGGGCCGCGGGCGGGCGGCCTCGCGCGGGGACGGCCCGGGTGACGAGGAGCGCGTTGTCGCGCACGGACTGGCGCAGGGCGAGCCCTTCGGCCTTGCGGTCCTCGGTGACCAGGGCGATCCCCGCGCGGATGGCCCGGCGCGGGCTCGTGGGGCGCAGGTCGCGGCCGCCCACGGTCATGGCCCCCGTGGTGAAGGGTGCGGCGCCGAACAGGGCGCGGGCCAGTGACGTGCGTCCTGATCCCTGGAGACCCGCGATGCCGGTGACCTCGCCCGAGCGCAGCGTCAGGTCGATGTCGCTCAGGCGTGCGTTGCCTCCGCCGCGCACGGTCAGCCGGACGTCGCCGGCCTCGCCGGGGCGGGCGCGCGGCGGGTAGTAGGCGCTGAGCTCCCGGCCGACCATGGCGCGGACGACCTGGTCGGTGTCGGTGTCCTCGGTGCGTACGGTCATGACGCGCCGGCCGTCCTTGAGGACGGTGATGCGCTGCGAGAGATCGAAGACCTCGCGGAGGCGGTGCGAGATGTAGAGGATGCCGAGGCCGCGGTCGGCCAGTCGGCGTACGAGCGCATGGAGTTGGGCCGCCTCGTGGTCGGCGAGCGGGGCGGTCGGCTCGTCCATGACGAGGACACGGGCCGGCGTCCGATCGGAGGCGAGCGCCTTGACGATCTCGACGGTCTGCTGGCGCGCGACCGGCAGATCACGGACGTAGGTGCGCGGGGTGATGTCCGACTCGCCCAGTTCGGCGAGGAGTTCGGCGGTGCGCGCCTCCATGGCGCGGCGGTCGACGAGTCCGTACCGGGTCGGTTCGCGGCCGAGGAACACGTTCTCGGCGACGGTGCGGTGGGGCAGGAGCGCGAACTCCTGGTGGATGATGCCGATTCCGGCGGCCTGGGCCTGCGCGGGATGGGTGAAGGACTGCTCGACGCCGTCCAGGGTGATGGTGCCCTCGTCGGGGACGTGTTCGCCCGCGAGGACTTTCATCAGGGTGGACTTTCCCGCGCCGTTCTCCCCTACGAGCGCGTGCACCTCGCCCGGGGCGAGGTCCAGGGAGACCCCGTGCAGCACCCGTACACCGAGAAAGCTCTTGGACACGCCGTGCATCGCCAACATCGTCTGTGTCGCCTGCATCGTTCAGCCTCTCCGGCCTCTTCGGCAGTCTTCCGCAGCGGTCTGCATTGCAATGTGCTGACCCTTCTTTGACCTGTCAAGGGCCCAACCCTGGTCCGTACAAAGGAAATTGACAGGTACTTAGGCCGATCGGCGAACAGCATCGGGCTTGTGAGCAGCGGAACTCGTCCCTATCGTGACTGCCATGTCTGGAGCGCCGGATCACCTCAGTTCCGCGCCGCCGTCGTCGCCCGGCGAGGTCCTCGCCCTGCTGCGTACGGGGGCGGCCACGACCCGCGCGGACGTAGCGCGAATCACCGGCCTCGCGCGGTCGACCGTGTCGCAGCGCGTCGACGCGCTCATCGCGCACGGCTTCCTCATCGAGGCCGGGGCGGAGGCCGGGGACTCGACGGGCGGCAGGCCCCCGCGCCGCCTCCATCTGCGCACCCGCGAGCATGTGGTGGCGGGCGTCGACCTGGGCGCCTCGCACTGCCGGGTCGCGCTCCTCGACATCGCCGGGGATCAACTCGCACTGCGCGAGGACCAGTTGTCGATCGCCGACGGGCCTTCGTCGATTCTCGGCCACGTCGAGCGGACGCTCCACGCGCTCCTGGACGAGGCGGGCCTCGACCCGGCCTCGCTCCAGTCGATCGGTGTGGGCGTGCCGGGCCCCGTCGAGTTCACCACCGGCCGGCCCGTGGATCCGCCCATCATGCCCGGCTGGCACCAGTATCCGATCCCCGAGTTCTTCGCCGACCGGTTCGGGGTGCGGGCCCTCGTCGACAACGACGTGAACGTGATGGCGCTGGCCGAGCAGCGCCGCGCTTTTCCGGACACCCGCTATCTCCTCTACATCAAGGTCGGTACGGGTATCGGCTGCGGCATCGTCGCGGACGGCCGGCTACACCGGGGCGCGCAGGGCAGCGCGGGCGACATCGGGCACATCCGGGTCGGCGACAGCCGCCAGGAGGCGGCGCCGTGCCGGTGCGGGAACTCGGGCTGCCTGGAGGCGGTCGCGGGCGGCGCTGCGCTGGCCCGCGAGCTGTCGGACCTGGGTCTGGACGCCGCGTCGAGCCGCGACGTCGTGCGCCTGGTGAAGTCCGGCAACCGCGACGCCGTACGGATGGTGCGTGAGGCGGGGCGCGCGGTCGGCGAGGTCCTCGCGGGCCTGGTGAACTTCTTCAACCCGGACACGGTGGTGGTCGGCGGCGCACTGGCGGCCGTCCACGACCAACTCCTCGCGGGCGTACGGGAGGCCGTGTACCGCCGCTCCCACCCGCTGGCCACCCATGTGCTGCGCATCGAGCCGAGCCGCACCGGAGCCGACGCGGCCGTGGTCGGCGCGGCCATCCTGGCGATCGAGCACGCCCTCTCGCCGGAGCAGGTGGACCGGGTCCTCGCGGGGTCGTCGCCGCGCTAGCCGGGCCGACTCGGCCGCCGGGGAACACCCGCGCGGTCGATCCCCCGATCAGGTGGAGTACGCGGTCGGGTTCGCGGCGCCCTCCCGCATGCCGAGACGGCGGCCCCACTCTTTGCGGACAGTCATTGGTCCATTCCACTGACGCGCCGCAGGCGGTGAGGCCTCCTCGCAGAAAGCCCGCCGAACGGGCGCTGACATGGGAAATCCCTTGCCCTGAGCATGATTGACGGATCGTCGGCAAGCCGATACCACTGACCCACGATCGCCCCCGCACACCCGTCGAGCTCACCTGTCCCAGGACCGTTCCCAGGAGGCCGCTTTGCCCTCGACCACCAGCGACCGCTCGCCGGCCGCCCGCAGACGCACGAACCAGGCGGTCCGGGCGGCGGGGACGCTCGCGACGGCGGCCCTGCTGCTCCCCCTCCTCGGCGCCGCGCCTCCGAGTGAGGCCCAGGAGGCGACGAACGCGGGGCTCCAGCACGCGTTCGCGACCGCGGCGGCCGAGTACCGGGTGCCCCAGAGCGTCCTGCTCGGCGTCTCCTACCTCCAGTCCCGGTGGGACACGCACGCCGGTGCGCCCAGCGTCACCGGCGGCTACGGCCCCATGCACCTCACGGACGCCCGCGCCGCGCTCGCCGGTGCGGCCGCGCACAGCGAGGCCGAGGGCGACCCGCGCGGTGACACGTCACGGCCGGCGCTCACCCCGAAGGCGAAGGTGCCGCAGAACTCCCAGCTCCCGGCCCGCCTCAAGTCGTTGACGCGCGCAGCCGAGCTCAGCGGCATCCCCGCCGACCAGCTGCGCTCCGACCCCGCGGCCAACGTGCGCGGCGGCGCCGCCCTGCTCGCCGCGGCGCAGAAGTCCCTCGGCAAGCCCCTCAGCTCCGACCCGGCCGACTGGTACGGAGCGATCGCGAAGTTCTCCGGCGCCGACGACACCGCCACGGCCGCGACGTACGCGAACGACGTGTTCGCCGTGATCCACGACGGCGAGCGGCGCACCACGGACTCCGGACAGCGCGTGGAGCTCGCGGCCGACCGCAGCCTGAAGCCCGACGCGGCGCAGGTGCGGAGCATGGGTCTGCGGAAGTCCGACGAGAGCGGCACCGAGTGCCCGCCGACCGTGTCGTGCGAGTGGATCCCGGCGCCCTACGAGGAGTTCGGGGACGGCGACTACGGCAACCACGACCTCGCCGACCGGCCGAACGACCAGAGCATCGACTACATCGTCATCCACGACACCGAGGCGACGTGGGACACGACGCTTCAGCTGGTGCAGGACAAGACCTATCTGGCCTGGCACTACTCGCTGCGCTCCACGGACGGGCACATCGCCCAGCACGTGAAGGCCAAGGACGTCGGCTGGCACGCGGGCAACTGGTACGTCAACGCCAAGTCCGTGGGCCTGGAGCACGAGGGATTCCTCGCCGAGCCGGACTCCTGGTACACGGAGGAGATGTACCGCGCGTCGTCGCGCCTGGTGAAGTACCTGGCGAAGAAGTACGACATCCCGCTTGACCGGCAGCACATCCTCGGCCATGACAACGTGCCGGGGACGACGACGGCCGGGATCAAGAGCATGCACACGGACCCGGGTCCGTACTGGGACTGGGCGCACTACTTCGCGCTGATGGGCAAGCCGTTCAAGGCGACCGCCGGCCCGAAGGGCGGCCTCGTGACCGTGGCCCCCGACTTCGCCAGGAACAAGCCCGTGTACACGGGCTGCGTCAAGGCGGGCGAGACCTGCGCCACGCACGGCTCCGGCGCCGTACGGGTGTACACCGCGCCCAGCGAGGACGCGCCGCTGATCAAGGACATCGGGCTGCGGCCCGGCGGCGAGGACTCCACGACCGACGTGAACGACATGGGCGCACGCCTGTCGACCGGCCAGCAGTACGCGGTCGCGGAGCGCAAGGGCGACTGGACGGCGGTCTGGTACCTCGGCCAGAAGGCCTGGTTCAAGAACCCGAAGAAGCAGCCCACGGCCGTGGACGCGGCGGGCCTGGTCGTCGCCCCGAAGGCCGGCCGCACCGACGTCCCGGTGTACGGGCGCGCCTACCCCGAGAAGGAGGCGTACCCGGCGGACATCACCCCGCAGGCGGTCTCCCCGCTGCCGTACAAGCTGCTCGCGGGGCAGCGGTACGTCGCGGGTGGCAGGACGACAGGTGAGTACTTCTACTCGCCGACCTTCGACACGACGTCGCACCGGGTGGTGCGCGGCAAGGACGTCTACTACGAGATCCAGTTCGGTCACCGGGTGGCGTACGTGCGGGCCGCCGACGTACAGGTGCTGCCGTCGGGCGCCTGAGGTCACCTGACTCGGCCGGGCCCGGAACTGCCGTGGGGGCAGGTCCGGGCCCGGCCGGTTCTCATGGCTCAGGCCTGCTGGAACAGCTCCGGGGGCAGCGGCTTCAGGAGCGCGTAGAGGTCGTCCGTGATGGGCCGGTCCCAGGCCGCGATGGTCACGAGGACGTTGTCGCTGCGGTCGAACTGCACGCAGGAGATACGGCTCTCGGAGAGCTTGAGGCGGCGCACGATGAGGAGGTTGTCGCCCTGCATCACCGGGACGTCCTCGGTGCCGACGACGGTGACCTCCTCGTCGTTCTCCAGCGCGAGGAGGAGCTGGGCGACCTCGAAGGGGATCTCGCCCTCGGCGGTCTCGCGGGCCGAGGAGCCCTCGGGCAGGTTCCCGATGATCATCGCGGGGCCGCGGCCGCCGAACAGGTCGTAGCGCAGGAAGACGCCCTGGCAGCTGCCGTCGGGGGCGGGCAGCAGGCCCGCGCCGAGATTGCCCGGCCAGTCGCCCGGGTCCATGGCGAGGACATCGAAGTCAGGACCCGCGGGTGTGGCGGAGCTGCGTCGGCGGAGGAAGGACATGCCGCAATGGTACGTGCACCGGGGCGCTCCGCGGCGCGGGGGCCGCGGCCCCGACGGCGTCCCCAGCGGGCCGGCGCGGGCGGTTCCCGGGGCATCGGGGGTTCCCGCCCGGACGGTCCGGTCTGCTCATGGGTGTGCAACCGGCCGGGGACGACGGCCCGGGCGTACGCCGGTGATGGTGTTCAACGGCTGTCCCCCCGTGGCGAGTTCAGTCCCGTCCGGCCTCCGCGCGGTGCCGCTCGTGATGCCGGGCGACCCGGGCACGGTTGCCGCAGGACGGCTTGCACCACTCCTGACGGGGATGGTCCTTGAGGAAGTAGCGCACGCAACGCGGGGCGTGGCAGGCGCGCAGCCGTTCGCGGTCGTCGCTCGCGAGGAAGCCGACCGCGGCGCGGGCCAGGGCCGCTGTGAGCAGGTCGGCAGCGGGCGCCGGGGTGCGTGCCTCCTGACGCAGGAGGGGGGTGGCGCCGTCGTCCCAGGTGAGGACGGGGACGGTAGGGGCGAGCGCAGCCGCCGCGTTGAGCCGCCGCACCGCCTCGCCCACGGGCAGCAGCCGGCGGGCGTCCGCCGGGCTCGGCTCGCCGGGGCGCACGGCGCGGGCGAACAGTGCGCGGACGGCGGCCCGCACCTCGCGCACCTCGGCGAGCGCCGCCGCGTCCGCTTCGAACCCGGCGGTGTCCGGCAGCGCCTCGGCGTGCTCCCGCACCCAGGCCGTCAGCGCTTCGGGCCGCTCGAGGTCGTCGGTGACACCGCCGTGCCCGTCATGGCGGATGGTGAGGGCGAGGTCCAGGGCGAGCGGTGTGGCGTGCGGGCCTGTGCTGATGTCGCGCATGGTACTAATGATAAGGTCCCGCGCATCCATTAGATCCCTGGCCGGGGGTCCAGACCTCCGGAGGGAGGCCGGCGGTGCTCTCGTACTGGCGGGCGGGTCTGAGTTACGTGCCGGACGAGGTGTGGGATCACCCCCGCCTCGAGGTTCTCCTCCTGCCCGACAACGCGCTCACCCGGATTCCCCCGCGCATCGGATCGCTCTCCCATCTGCACACCCTCGATCTCGGGCACAACCGCCTCACCTCGGTCCCGGACACGCTCGGCGACCTGACGGGCCTGACCCGTTTCCTCTACCTGCACGACAACGCGCTCACCGCGCTCCCGGAATCGCTCGGCAGGCTGTCGCGGCTGGCCTATCTGAACGTCGGCGAGAATCCCCTCGCCGGTCTCCCCGAATCGATCGGCTCGATGACGGGCCTCGTGGAGCTGCGCGCCCAGCACGCCACCCTCGCCGGGCTCCCCGAATCGATCGGCGGCCTGGGGGCGCTGCGCGAGCTGTGGCTGCGCGGCAACCGGCTCACCGCCCTCCCCGATTCCGTACGGCACCTGCGTGAGCTGCGGGAACTCGAACTGCGGGAGAACGCCTTCACCGAGGTACCCGGATCCCTGCGCGGCCTTCCGCTGCTGCGCCGGCTCGACCTGCGGTCCAACCGGCTGCGCGAGCTGCCGGGCTGGATCGCCTCGCTGCCCGCGCTGGAGAAGCTGGACCTGAGGTGGAACGGCGTACACGTGCCGCCCGCGCTGCGCGAGACACTCACGGCGCGTGGGTGCGCTGTGCTGTACTGAGCCACCCGATCTTCTAGGGCGTGTCCTCAGGCGCCGGCGGCACCACCGCGACCGGGCTCGCCGCGTGCAGCAGTACGGCCATGGTCACCGTGCCGAGCATCGGCGCGGGGCGCGTGAGGCGGCGCCGGTGGCGGCCCACGACCACGAGGCCGGCCTCGCGGGAGTTCTCGACGAGGTGCCCGGCCGCGTCGCCCGGCGCCACGTACAGGTCGACCTCGACATCGGGGTGCGCCTTGCGGAAGGGCGCCACGGCGGCGTTCACCAGGGTCAGGGTCTCGCTCTCGGCCGCTTCCTGGTCGACGGTCGTGGGCGTGAAGTCGCCGAAGGTCGTCCAGGCGAGCACCGGCCACGGGAACGCCGCGATCACCTGGAGCCGTGCCCCGCCCCGGTCGGCCTCCTCGAAGGCGAAGGCGAGGACGGTGTCGTCGGGCTCGTCCACCTCGACGCCGACGACCACGCGCGGTCCGGGCGGTACGTCGTCGTCACCGTGCACGGCGCGTCCGGGCCTGGGGACCACGACGACGGGGCAGGCGGCGTCCCGCGCCGCGGCCACACCGTTCGAACCGAGCAGCAGACTGGCGAAGCCGCCGCGCCCGCGCGAGCCGAGGACCAACAGCTCAGCCTCGGAGCCGAGTTCGGCCAGGACGGCCGCCGGAGCGCCCTCCAAGGTCACGTATTCGACCGGGGGCAGATCGTCTCGACCGGTCAGGGTGGCGCGCACCTCGTCGAGGACCGCGTCGCCCGCCGGCTCCGGCCGGCCGGACGCCGGTACCCCGCGCTGAGTCCAGGGGCCGTACTGGCGCACATGGGCGATCCGCGCGGTGGCCCCGCGCCTGCCCGCTTCCGTCAGTGCCCATTCCAGGGCACGGAGGCTGTCTTCGGATCCGTCGACGGCGGCCACGACGGGCAGGGGGCGCGGGGTACTCATGTCCAACCTCCGACACCGGGGCACGGTGTCGACGGCCCCGGCAAGAGCGACTGTTCCTGCCCCCAGCCTCGCGCACACCGGGACCAAGGGGCAGGGCCGAACGTCACATGTCGTCAGAAAAGCCGGAAACATCACCTGACCGCGGCTCGGGTCAGGCCGGACCGGCTCAGGTCAGGTCGAACTCCCCCTCGCGTGCCCCCAGCACGAACGCCCCCCATTCCGCGGGCGTGAAGATCAGGGACGGATTCTGGGGACTGCCGCCGTTGCGCATCGCGATGAAGCCTTCGACGAAGGCGATCTGGACGTCGCCGCGCCCCTTGCTGCTCGAATGCCAGTCCGCGGCACTCAGATCGAGGTCCGGCTTGTCCCAACCCGCGAGCGTGTGCTGCTCGATGGTGCTTTCGGCCACGTCCGTGCTCCTCCCGGTTCGTCGTCCGCCCGCCAGCCTAGCGATCGGCCCGCGCGGCGGACAGGCCGCGGCGGCGAGCCGTTCAGGACGTGGGCTGCTGAGCCCCGACGAGCCACATCGAGAAGAACTGCGAGCCGCCCCCGTAGGCGTGCCCGAGGACCTTCCGGGCACCGTCGACCTGGTGTTCCCCGGCCTGCCCACGGACCTGGAGCGCGGCCTCCGCGAAGCGGATCATGCCGGAGGCGCCGATGGGATTGGTGGACAGGACGCCGCCCGACATGTTGACGGGGAGGTCGCCGTCGAGTTCCGTGACGCCCGATTCCGTGAGCTTCCAGCCCCCGCCCTCGTCGGCGAAGCCGAGGTTCTCCAGCCACATCGGCTCGTACCAGGAGAACGGCACGTACATCTCGACCGCGTCGATCTCGCGGCGCGGGTCGGCGATGCCCGCCTGCCGGTAGACATCGGCGGCACAGTCCTTCCCGGCCTGCGGCGAGACGAAGTCCTTGCCCGCGAACATGGTCGGCTCGCTGCGCATCGCGCCACCGTGCATCCAGGCCGGCGGCTGCGGTGAACGGGCCGCGCCCGCACGGTCGGTGAGGATCATGGCGCACGCGCCGTCGGAGGACGGGCAGGTCTCGGAGTAGCGGACCGGGTCCCACAGCATCGGCGAGGACTGGACCTTCTCCAGGGTGATGCCGTGCTCGTGCAGATGCGCGTAGGGGTTCTTCAGCGCGTTGCGCCGGTCCTTGTACGCGACCAGGGAGCCGACGTGGTCGGGCGCTCCGGTGCGCCGCATGTACGCGCGGACGTGCGGGGCGAAGAATCCGCCGGCGCCGGCGAGCAGCGGCTGCGTGAAGGGGATCGGCAGGGACAGGCCCCACATCGCGTTGGACTCGGACTGCTTTTCGAAGGCGAGGGTGAGGACCGTCCTGTGGACCCGGGACGCCACGAGGTTGGAGGCGACGAGGGCGGTGGAGCCGCCGACCGAGCCCGCCGTGTGCACCCGGAGCATCGGTTTGCCCACCGCGCCGAGGGCGTCCGCGAGATACAGCTCCGGCATCATGACGCCCTCGAAGAAGTCGGGCGCCTTGCCGATCACCACGGCGTCGATGTCGGCCCAGGTCAGCTGGGCGTCCTCCAGGGCACGTTGCGCCGCCTCGCGGACGAGGCCGGCGATCGAGACGTCCTTGCGGGCCGCCACGTGCTTGGTCTGGCCGATGCCGACGACGGCCACGGGTTCCTTGTGCGTGGCGTGCCCTGTACTGCTCATCGGGCGTCTCCTTCCAGGACGGCGACCAGGTTCTGCTGGAGGCAGGGGCCGGAGGTGGCGTGCGCGAGGGCCCGGTCGGACTCGCCGCGGTGGATACGGGCGGCGGCCTCGCCGATCCGCAGCAGGCCCGCGGCCATGATCGGGTTGGCGGCGAGCGCGCCGCCGGAAGGGTTCACGGTGACGTCGTCGGCGAGCTGGAGCGCCTTGCGCAGGACGACCTCCTGCGAGGTGAACGGGGCGTGCAACTCGGCCGTGTCCACGGGCCGTTCGAAGGCGCCCGCCCGCTCGGCGGCCAGCCGCGTGGACGGGGAGTCGGTGAGGTCGCGTACGCCGAGGCTGTGCGCCTCGATGCGGTGGTCCATGCCGCGGATCCAGGCGGGCCGCTCGCACAGTTCGCGGGCCTTGTCACCGGCGGCCAGGATCACGGCGACGGCGCCGTCGCCGACCGGCGGGCAGTCGCCCTTGCGCAGCGGCTGCACCTCGTAGTCGCCCTGCGGCACCGAACCCTTCACCTGGGCATGGGAGTTGGCGGACGCGGACTCCCGGCTCCTGGCGGCGATCCCGGCGAGCGCGGGCTCGTCGGTCTCCCCCGCGTCGATGAGGGCCTGCGCCTGGAGTGCGGCGAGCGCGACCGAGTCCGGCCACAGCGGGGCCACGTAGTACGGGTCGAGCTGGCGGGTGAGCACATCGCGCACGGAGCCGGGCGAGGACTTGCCGTACGAGTACACGAGGGCCGTGTCGACCTCACCGGTGAGGAGCTTCACCCAGGCCTCGTACATCGCCCAGGCCCCGTCCATCTCCACGTGGGACTCGGAGATCGGCGGCCAGGCGCCCACGCCGTCGAGGGTCATGGTGAAGGAGAACGCGCGGCCCGCGAGATAGTCGGAGGAGCCTGAGCAGGTGAAGCCGATGTCGCTGGTCTTCAGGCCGGTCTGCGCCAGCACTTGGTGCAGCACCGGCATCACCATGTCGACCTCGGAGAGTTCGTCGGTGGTGCGCAGATGGTCGCTCTGCGCGAAGGCGACGATCGCTACCTCTCGCATCTACACCAGCTCCTTGTACGTGTCGTAGTCGGCGTCCGGTTCGCCGGTGGGCCGGTAGTGGTCGGGGTAGCGGCCGCCCTCGGTCCACACCGGCTCGACCCTGAGGCCCATCCGCACCTGGTCGTACGGGATGCCGGCGATGCGGCCGTGCAGCGCGAGGTCGGCGCCGTCGAGCGCGATGTGGGCGTAGACGTAGGGCAGTTCGATGTCGAGGTTCTTGGCCTTGACGTTGACGATGCAGAAGGTGGTGACGGTGCCGGCCGGGCCGACCTCGACCCGGTCGGTCGTGGCGACGCCGCAGGTGGGGCAGGCCCCCCGCGGCGGGACGTAGACCTTGCGGCAGGACGGGCAGCGTTCTCCGACGGTGCGGCGGTCCGCGAGGGCGTTGATGTAGGCGGTCTGGGCGCGGCCCGGCGAGTAGACGTAGTCGAGACGGGCCGCGGCGACGATCCCGCTGACCGCGTCGTCGAACTGCCCGTCGTGCGCGGTGGGTTCGGTGTGCGCCGCCGCCCCCTCGTACGGCTCGAAGCAGGCGATGTCGGTGATGGCGCCGGTGCGTTCGGCGGCCCAGCGGACGCGGACGCGCATGCCGGTGGTCACGGCGTCGGGGCCGGCTGCGTCGAGGGCGTGCAGGAGGCCGGTGTCCGCGCCGTCGAGCTTGACCAGGACCCAGGCGAAGGGGGTGTCGAGGGGCTGGCCGCGGCGGGGTTCGGGGTTCCATGCCCAGGTGGTGACGGTGCCGGTGGGCTCGACCTCGACGAGGTCGCGGAGCTCGTCGGCGGTGACGGGGTCGTACTCGACGGGCGGGACCATGACCAGGCCGTCGGTGGTCTTCACGCCGAGGACGGTGCGTTCGCGCAGGCCGGTCAGGAAGGCGCTCTGGACGGGGCCGAGCGAGCGGGTGAAGGGGAACTCGACGACGAGCGGGGCTTTGAGGACTTCGGGCACTTCATGACTCCTTGACGGTCGGAGGACTTCACGCGCGCCGGTAGACGGCGGGACGCTTCTCGGCGAAGGCCCTGGGGCCCTCCTTCGCGTCCTCGGTGGCGAAGATCGGCCAGCCGCGCTCCAGTTCGGACTTGAGGCCGTCGGTCTCGGTCATCTCGGCGGTCTCGTACACCGAGGCCTTCACCGCTTCCACCGCGAGCGGGCCGCAGGCGTTGACCTGCTCGGCGATCTCCAGGGCCCTGTCGAGCGCGGTGCCGGTCGGGACGACGCTGCCGATGAGCCCGATGGAGAGGGCCTCGGCCGCGCTGTAGTGCCTGCCGGTCAGCAGCATCTCCAGGGCGTGGGTGCGCGGGATCTGCCGCTGAAGCCGCACGGTGGAACCGCCGATCGGGAAGAGGGCGCGCCTCACCTCGGAGAGGCCGAAGGTCGCGGTCTCGGCGGCGACGCGGATGTCGGTGCCCTGGAGGATCTCCGTGCCGCCGGCCACGCAGTAGCCCTCGACTGCGGCGATCACGGGTTTGCGGGGCCGGTGATGGCGCAGCATCGCCTTCCAGTGCAGATCGGGGTCGGCCTTGAGCCGGTCCCGGTACTGCTCTCCCTCCATCCCCTTGCCGGCCAGGGCCTTGAGGTCCATGCCGGCGCAGAACGTGCCGCCCGCGCCGGTCAGGACGACCGAGCGGACCGAGTCGTCCTCGTCGGCGGCGACCCATCCGTCGTAGAGGCCGACCAGCATCGGCAGGGAGAGCGCGTTCTTGGCCTCGGGCCTGTTGAGCGTGAGGACGAGGGTGGCACCCTCGCGCCGCACCGTGAGGTGTTCCGTCCCGTGACCCGCCCCGTGTCCCGCGTCGTGTTCCGTGCCACCCATGGCCGTACTCCCGTCTCGGATGCGTCTCGGATGCCGCGTACGTCTCGGATGCGAGAACAGGTTGCAGTAGGCGGGTGGCCAGTTCAAGAGTTTTCTGACAGTCAGTCAGATTTCTTGCGCTGGAGCCCTTCCCTGTTCCCTGCGGCTCTGCTGAGATGACGGCCACATCGAGATGGCGCCTGGGTCAGGAGGAGCGGTGGAGTACAACCTTGCCGACCTGTTCGAGTCGGTCGTCGACGTGGTCCCGGACCGCGAGGCGCTCGTGCACATCGACCATCCCGGCACGGGCGCGGAGCGCCGGCTCACCTACGCCGGACTCGACGCGGCGGCCAACCGGCTCGCCCACCATCTGATCGACAGCGGGATCCGCCCCGGCGAACACCTGGGCCTGCACCTCTACAACGGCATCGAGTACCTCCAGACGGTGCTGGCCTGCCTCAAGGCGCGGATCGTCCCGGTCAATGTCAACTACCGCTACGTGGAGGAGGAGCTGGTCTACCTCTACCGCGACGCGGACCTCGCGGCGCTCGTCTTCGACGCCGAGTTCACCGAACGCGTCGCGGCCGCTCTCCCGCAGACGGAGAAGCTGCGCCACCTCGTGCGCGTGGGGACCGCGCCGACCGGCGCGCCGCCCGTCAAGGCCGTGGACTTCACGGAGGCGGAGGCCACGGGTTCGCCGGAGCGCGGCTTCGGGCCGCGCTCGGCCGACGACCTCTTCATCATCTACACGGGCGGCACGACCGGCATGCCCAAGGGCGTGATGTGGCGCCAGGAGGACCTGTTCTTCTCGGGGCTCGGCGGCGGCGCGCCGACGGGCGAGCCGGTGAGCAGGCCGGAGGAGCTGTCCGAGCGCGTCGCGGCCGGCGGCGACGGGATCACGTTCTTCCCCACGCCTCCCCTGATGCACGGCACCTCCACCCTCACCGCCTTCATCGGCTTCAACTTCGGCCAACGCCTCGTCATCCACACGAAGTTCGTACCCGAAGAGGTCCTGCGCACGGTCGAGAAGGAGAAGGTGACGAGCATGTCGCTCGTCGGGGACGCGATGCTGCGGCCCCTGATCGACGCGCTGAACGGGCCCATGAAGGGCACCGACTGCTCGTCGATGTTCAGCCTCTCGTCGTCGGGCGCGATCATGTCGGAGACGGTGCGCGCGCAGTTCGAGGCGCTCGTCCCGAACGTGATGCTCCTGAACAACTTCGGCTCCTCCGAGTCCGGCTTCAACGGCACGGCGACGGACGACTCGGGCCCGGAGAAGGGCTTCCGTCTTCGGGTCAACTCCCGTACGCAGGTGGTCGATCCGGCGACGTACGAGCCGATCGCCCCCGGCGAGCCGGGCCGTATCGCCCAGCGCGGGCACGTCCCGCTCGGCTACTACAACGACCCCGCGAAGACGGCCGAGACGTTCTTCCAGAAGGGCGACGAGCGGTGGGTGCTGCTCGGGGACATGGCGACGGTCGACGAGGAGGGCATCGTCACCGTCCTCGGGCGCGGCTCGCAGTGCATCAACACGGGCGGCGAGAAGGTGTATCCGGAAGAGGTCGAGCAGGCCCTCAAGTCCCATCCCGACGTGTACGACGCACTCGTCGCCGGAGTGCCCGACGCGAAGTGGGGCAACCATGTCGCCGCGGTCGTCCAGCTGCGCGACGGCGCGGCACAGCCCTCGCTCGACGACATCCAGACCCACTGCCGCACCCGCCTCGCGGGCTACAAGATCCCCCGCCAGCTCGTCCTGACCGACCGCATCCAGCGCTCACCCAGCGGCAAGGCGGACTACCGGTGGGCGCGGGCGGTGGCGGCGGACGGTTCGTAACGGGACACGGCGACGGTCGCGGCGGACACGGTGAGCGCTCCCGTCGCGACGCACCCGCGCTCCGGGACGTCGGGGCACCGGGGCACAAACCGTTTGCCGCGCCGACGCGCCGGTGCTGGAGTGTCCGGATGGATCATCAAGCGGTGTTGTCCCTGTTCGACCGGCAGATGAGGCGGGACGCCGAGCCCGACCCCGGCGCGCGGGTCGATCGGGTGGACGGCGTGGTGCGGCAGACCGGTGCCGAGGGCAGTTCCTGGAACGCCGTCGTGTGGTCGGACCTAGACGAGAGCTCGGCGGACGCGGCGATCGCCGCCCAGGTACGACATTTCACCGAGCTCGGACGCGAATTCGAGTGGAAGGTGTACGGACACGACCGGCCGCACGACCTTCCGCGGCGGCTCACAGCCGCCGGATTCGCCTCCGAGCCGGTGGAGACGCTCCTGGTCGCCGAGGTCGCGGCCCTGCCGACGGACGTCCCGCCCCCCGAAGGGATCCGGCTCCTCCCCGTCACCGACGAGGCGGGCGTCGACCTCATGTCGGAGGTGCACGACAAGGCCTTCGGCAGGAGTCTCGGCCTCACCCGGCACCAGCTCCTCGCCCGGCTGGCCGAGGACCCGGACGCCGTGCCCGCGGTGCTCGCGCTGGCCGGGGACGTGCCGGTGAGCGCGGCCCGCATGGAGACGCACCCGGGGACGGACTTCGCGAGCCTGTGGGGCGGCGGCACCGTCGCCGAGTGGCGCGGGCGGGGGATCTACCGCAGCCTCGTCGCGTTCCGTACGCGCATCGCCGCCGAGCGTGGCTTCCGCTATCTCCAGGTCGACGCCTCCAGCATGAGCCGCCCGATCCTGGAGCGCCTCGGCTTCGTGGCTCTGACCACCACGACTCCCTACGTCCACGGGGGCGCCTGAGGCCACCCGGCGGCGATTGAGTCCCTCCCGCCTCTTGACGCCTGCCCCCGCCCCTTGAATTACTGGCCCTGAACGGATCAACCGAATGATCGGTCGGCCGATTCGCCCATTATGTGGATCCGGGCGGACGGTCGGCCCTCAGGGCTCGGGAGTGCGGTCGACGATGACAGAACTGCTGGACGCGGGGGAACAGCTCGCCCCCGAGGAACTGCACGCACAGCAGCTGGAGCGGCTGCGGGCGACACTGCGCCGCGTGTACGAGCGGGTGCCGTTCTACCGCGCGTCCTTCGACAAGGCGGGCGTCCACCCCGACGACTGCCGCTCGCTCGCCGACCTGGCCCGCTTCCCGTTCACCACGAAGACCGACCTGCGGGACAACTACCCGTTCGGCATGTTCGCCGTACCGGAGACGGACGTGCGCCGGCTGCACGCGTCCAGCGGCACCACGGGCCTGCCCACCGTCGTCGGCTACACGGAGAACGACCTCTCCATGTGGGCCGACATGGTGGCGCGCTCCCTGCGCGCGGCGGGCGCCCGGCCCGGCCACAAGGTCCATGTCGCGTACGGATACGGCCTGTTCACGGGCGGGCTCGGCGCGCACTACGGCGCCGAGCGGCTCGGCTGCACGGTCATTCCCGCGTCCGGTGGCATGACCGCCCGCCAGGTGCGGCTGATCCAGGACTTCCGCCCCGAGGTCATCATGGTCACCCCCTCCTACATGCTGACGATCCTCGACGAGTTCGAGCGCCAGGGCGTCGACCCGCGCAGCACGTCCCTCAAGGTCGGGGTCTTCGGCGCCGAGCCGTGGACCGAGGAGATGCGCCGCGAGATCGAGGAGCGCTTCGCCATCGACGCCGTCGACATCTACGGCCTGTCGGAGGTGATGGGACCGGGCGTCGCCCAGGAGTGCGTCGGGACGAAGGACGGGCTGCACATCTGGGAGGACCAGTTCTATCCGGAGGTCGTCGACCCGATCACCGGGGAGGTCCTGCCGGACGGTGAGCAGGGCGAGCTGGTGTTCACCTCGCTCACCAAGGAGGCCATGCCCGTGATCCGCTACCGGACCCGGGACCTGACCCGGCTCCTGCCCGGCACGGCCCGCCCCGCCTTCCGCCGTATGGAGAAGGTGACGGGCCGCAGCGACGACATGGTGATCCTGCGCGGGGTGAACCTCTTCCCGACCCAGGTCGAGGAGATCGTCCTGCGCACGCCGGGCGTCGCCCCGCACTTCCAGCTCCGGCTGACCCGCGAGGGACGCATGGACGCCCTGACGGTACGCGCGGAGGCCCGCGCCGACGCGACCGCCGCCGAGCGCGACGCGGCGGCCCGTGCCATCGCCACCGGCGTGAAGGACGGCATCGGCGTCTCGGTGACCGTGGAGGTCGTGGACCCGGAGACGCTGGAGCGGTCGGTGGGCAAGATCAAGCGCATCCTGGACCTGCGGGGGCGGCAGGCGTAAGAAGTACGGCGGGGGCCGGCATTCCGGCCCCCGCCGGCCCGCTTTCGTCAGCTCGCGTCGTCCCACAGGTCGTGCGCGTACCCGTCGACGACCGCCCCGATCCTGGCGAGTGCCTCATCGGCGGGCAGCGGCGCGGGGCGGCGGCCGTCGCGCAGGCGCAGCGCGACCCGACCGTCCACCGCCTCCCTCGCACCGATGACCGCCTGGTACGGCACGAGCCGGGCCTCCCGGACGCGGGCGCCCAGGGTGCCGCGCTCGGGGCCCGCGACCTCGGCCCGCAGCCCCAGCTCGGCGCACCGCCGCGCAAGGGCGTCGGCGTGCGGCAGCTCGGCGTCCGAGATCGGCAGGATCGCCACCTGGGTGGGGGCGAGCCACGCCGGGAAGGCGCCGCCGTGCTGCTCGATGAGGTGCGCGACGGCCCGTTCCACACTGCCGATGATGCTGCGGTGGACCATCACCGGACGATGCTTCGCCCCGTCCGGGCCGATGTAGTGCAGGTCGAAACGCTCGGGCTGGTGGAAGTCGACCTGGACGGTGGAGAGGGTCGACTCGCGCCCCGCACCGTCGGCGACCTGGACGTCGATCTTGGGCCCGTAGAACGCGGCCTCGCCCTCGGCCGCCTCGTAGGGAAGACCCGACCGGTCGAGGACCTCGGTGAGCAGCGCGGTGGAGCGCTGCCACATATCCGGAGCGGCGACGTACTTGCCGCCCGGCCCCGGCAGCGACAGCCGGTAGCGCGCCGGGGTGATGCCCAGCGCCTCGTATGCCCTGCGGATCATCTCCAGGGCCGCCCGCGCCTCGCCTGCCACCTGGTCGAGGGTGCAGAAGATGTGCGCGTCGTTGAGCTGGATGGCCCGTACGCGGGTCAGTCCACCGAGCACCCCCGACAGCTCGGAGCGGTACATGCCGCCCAACTCCGCCATACGCAACGGCAGTTCGCGGTAGCTGTGGGAGCGGGAACGGTAGATCACTGCGTGGTGGGGACAGAGGCTGGGCCGCAGGACGACCTGCTCGCCGCCCAGGTCCATCGGAGGAAACATGTCGTCGCTGTAGTGCGACCAGTGCCCCGAGATCTCGTACAGCTCGCGCTTGCCGAGAACCGGCGAGTACACGTGCCGGTAGCCGGCCCGCCGCTCGGCGGTGCGGATGTACTCCTCGAGGGTGTGCCGCACAGCCGCGCCGTCGGGCAGCCAGTAGGGCAGGCCCGCGCCGATCAGAGGGTCGGTGTCGAAGAGGCCGAGCTCACGACCGAGCTTGCGGTGATCGTGATTCGGGCGCTCGCACTGCGAGTGTTCCTGAGGGTGCTGGGCTTGCTTCTGCAGGTCTTGCCTCTCCCGGCTCTGCTTGTGCTCGTCCTGCTTGTGCTGGTCCTGCCTCTGCTGGTCCTGCTTCTGCTGGTCCTGCCTCTGCTGGTTCATTTCGGGATCCCTCGCGGTCGTCGGGCGAGTGGTCCCATGGCGAAGCCCCGGGGCACTCGCCCCGGGGCTTCGGACTGAGACAGCTGTCAGCGCGCCGGGACACTCTCCGGCGTCGTCGTCATCGCAGCGCGCTTCATGTCCGCGACCGTAACAGGGCCTCGGCCGGGTCCGCGCGTCATTTTCCGGCGGGCTCAGTCCGCCGTACTGAACCGGTCCCGCAGCTCCCGCTTGAGGATCTTGCCGCTGGCGTTGCGCGGGAGTTCGTCCACGAAGACGACCCGCTTGGGCGCCTTGAAGTGGGCGAGCTTCTCGCGTGCGTGGTCGATGAGCTCCGTCTCGGTGACCTCGCCGCCGCGGACGACGACGGCCGTGACGGCCTCGATCCAGCGCTCGTCGGGCAGGCCGATCACGGCGGTCTCGGCCACCTGCGGGTGGGTGTAGAGCACGTCCTCGACCTGGCGTGAGGCGACGAGCACTCCCCCGGAGTTGATGACGTCCTTCACCCGGTCGACGACGGTGAAGTAGCCCTCGCCGTCGCGCACCGCGAGGTCCCCCGAGCGGAACCAGCCGTCACGGAAGGCCGCCTCGGTCTCCTGCGGCTTGTCCCAGTAGCCGTCGCACAACTGCGGTGAGCGGTAGACCACTTCACCGGCGGTGCCGTCGGGCACTTCCTTGCCGTCCTCGTCGACGACCCGCGCCTCGACGAACAGGACGGGCCGCCCGCAGGAGTCCATGCGGCCCTCGTGCTCGTCGGGCCCGAGGACGGTGGCGAGCGGTCCGATCTCGCTCTGGCCGAAGCAGTTGTAGAAGGCGAGTCCGGGCAGGCGCGCGCGGAGCCGTTCCAGGACCGGCACCGGCATGATCGACGCGCCGTAGAAAGCCTTGCGCAGACCGCTCAGGTCCCGTGTGGCGAAGTCCGGGTGCTGCGAGAGGCCGATCCAGACGGTGGGCGGCGCGAAGAGGCTGTCGGCGTCCCCCGCTTCGACGAGGTCGAAGATCTTCGCGGCGTCCGGAGCGTCGAGGATCGTGTTCTGCGCGCCGACGGCGAGGTACGGCAGCAGGAAGACGTGCATCTGCGCCGAGTGGTAGAGCGGCAGGGAGTGGACGGGCCGGTCCGTCTCCGTGAGGCCGAGGGCGTGGATCGCGCTGACGTACTCGTGGACGAGCGCCCGGTGCGACATCATCGCGCCCTTGGGCAGCGCGGTCGTGCCGGAGGTGTACAGGAGCTGCACCAGGTCGTCGGCGTCGGGCTGCGGTCCGTCGTACGGCTCGGCGGAGGGGATCCGGGCGAGCAGGGAGTCGTCCGCGTCGCGCAGTGCCAGGGTGCGCACGCCCGCGGGAAGCCGGTGCGCCAGGTCGGGGTCGGTCAGTACGAGTGCGCAGCCCGACTGGCCGACGATGTAGGAGAGGTCGTCCCCCGTGAGGTTCTGGTTGACCGGCACGTGCACGAGCCCGGCGCGCGAACAGGCCAGGAAGCCGATCAGGTAGGCGTCGGAGTTGTGCCCGTAGGCGCCGACGCGGTCCCCTCGTTCAAGGCCCAGGCCGCGCAGTACGCCGGCCGCGCGCGCGACGGCCGCGTCGAGTTCGGCGTACGTCCACGCGCGCGGGCCGTAGCGGACGGCGACGCGCTCGGGGGCGCGTCGTGCGCTGCGGCGCAGCGTCCCGTCGACCGTGCTGGCGCGTACGTCTTGTTCATCCCGGACACCCGTCATGGCGCGATCCTGTGCCCCGGCCGACACGAAATCAAGGCCGGTGACGCGCGGCGCGCGATGGCCGCACCGGACGCCGCCCCTCCGGGCATACCCGCTGGTACGCTCAACCGCCCCTTCCTTCAATCCAGTTGGGAGGCACGATGCGCACCCGCCCGAGACAATTCGCGGTCATCGGCTTCGCGGCCGTCGGCTGGTACCGCGGCAACTGACCGGTGGCCCGCTCCCTGCTGACGTACTCCCAGTCCTCAAACCCCAGCTCGCCCCTTCTTGCGGGCGCTCCGTGCCCGTTGCCGCGGCGATACTCCGCACCGCCGTCACGGATGCGATTCCCCCCGGGGGGCGAACCCCCAGGATTCCTCGCGAGAGCACGCTGAACGACGGGAGCGGCTCGGGGGAACGCCCCGGGCCGCTCCTGACGTCAGAACCCCGCGTGGGTCACATCGCGCGGGTGCGGCCCTCCCAGTAGGGGTCGCGCAGACGGCGCTTGTAGAGCTTGCCGTTCGGGTCGCGTGGCATCGTCTCGATGAAGTCGACGGTCTTGGGCCGCTTGTAGCCGGCGAGTTGGCGCTCGCAGTGCGCGAGGATCTCGGCGGCGAGCGCGTCTCCGGCGATGTGCCCCTCCGCGGGCTCGACGACCGCCTTGACCTCCTCGCCCCAGTCGTCGTTCGGGATCCCGAAGGCCGCGGCGTCGGCGACGGCCGGGTGGCCGAGGAGCGCGGACTCGATCTCGGCGGGGTAGATGTTGACGCCACCCGAGATGATCATGTCGATCTTGCGGTCGCGGAGGAAGAGATACCCGTCCTCGTCGAGAAGGCCGAGGTCGCCGACGGTGAAGAAGTCGCCGATGCGGTTCTTCCTCGTCTTGCTCTCGTCCTTGTGGTACGAGAATCCGCCGGTGCTCATCTTCATGTAGACGGTGCCGAGTTCGCCGGCCGGCAGCCGGTTGCCGTCGTCGTCGAACACGGCGAGCTCGCTGATGGGCCAGGCCTTGCCGACCGTGCCCGGCTTCTTCAGCCAGTCCCCTGCGGTCGCGAAGGCGCCGCCGCCCTCACTGGCCGCGTAGTACTCCTCGACGCTGTGGCCCCACCAGTCGATCATCGCGCGCTTGACGTGGTCGGGGCAGGGCGCGGCGCCGTGGATGGCGTGCCGCATCGCCGACACGTCGTACGCGCTCCTGACGCTGTCCGGCAGGGCGAGCAGGCGGTGGAACTGGGTCGGCACCATGTGTGTGTGCGTGCACTTGAAGGTGTCGATGAGACGCAGCATGTCCTCGGGGGTCCACTTGTCCATCAGCACGAGGGTGTGTCCGATGTGCAGGGACGCGCCCGCGAACTGGAGCACGGCGGTGTGGTAGAGCGGCGAGCAGACGAGGTGCACGTTGTCGTCGAACGGCTTGATGCCGAAGATGGCGAGGAAGCCTCCGAGGTAGGTCTCCTCGGGGAGCTTGCCGGGCAGGGGGCGGCGGATGCCGCGGGGCCGGCCGGTGGTGCCCGAGGTGTAGTTCATGACCCAGCCGAGGGTGCGGTCGTCCGGCACCGACTCGGGCTGTCCGTCGAGGAGTTGGGTGTAGGGGCGGAAGCCGTCGACGGTTCCGACCGCGTACCGCTGCCCTACGGGGAGTGCCGCCTCGTCGGCGGCGGCCACGGCCTGTTCGGCGAACCGCTCGTGCGCGATGAGGACCTTCGCTCCGGAGTCGGCGACGATCCAGGCGATCTCGGGGCCGACCAGATGATGGTTGACCGGGACCAGGTAGAACCCGGCCTGGGAGGCGGCGAGGAACGCGGTGAAGAACTCGACTCCGTTGGGCAGGACGACGGCGAACGCGTCGCCTCGTTCGAGCCCGGCGGCGCGCAGGCCGTGCACGAGCTTGTTGACGTCGGCGTGCAGGCGGCCCGCGGTCCACTCCTCCCCGTCGGGTGCGACGAGTACGGTACGGCCGGGATCCGCGGTGGCCTGGGCCCAGAATCCGTTGGGGGGCGCGCTGTCGGTGTGGGGGCCTGTGCTCACGACTGGCCGCTCCTTCCTGCGATGCGGTTGATCCGGTCGACGGCGCGCTCGAAACCGCGCGTGAGATCGTCGAACACGGCCTGGACGGGGCGTTCGCTCGTCATCCGGCCGACGATCTGCCCGACGGGCGTGCCGAGCAGCGGATCGACCTCGTACTTCTGGATGCGGGAGACCGCCTCGGCGACGAGCAGCCCCTGGAGCGGCATGGGCAGCGTGCCGGGGCCCGACGGGTCGTCCCACGCGTCCGTCCACTCCGTGCGGAGCTGGCGCGCGGGCTTGCCGGTCAGGGCGCGGGAGCGGACGGTGTCGCCGGACCCGGCGGCGAGAAGCTTGGCGGTGAGGGCGCGGGAGTGCAGGTCGGCCTCGGTGGTGGTGAGCCAGAGGGAGCCGAGCCAGACGCCCTGGGCGCCGAGCGCGAGGGCCGCCGCGATCTGCTCCCCGCTGCCGATGCCGCCTGCCGCGAGGACGGGCAGCGGCGACACGGCGTCGACCGCTTCGGGCGTGAGCACCATGGACGCGATCTCGCCGGTGTGTCCGCCGGCCTCGTAGCCCTGCGCGACGACGATGTCGATGCCCGCGTCCGCGTGTTTGCGGGCGTGCCGGGCGCTGCCCGCGAGAGCGGCCACGAGCACGTTCTGGTCGTGCGCGCGCCGGATGACGTCGGCGGGCGGTGAACCGAGGGCGTTGGCAAGGAGTTTGATCGGGTAGTCGAAGGCGACGTCCAGCTGGTTGCGGGCGACCTGCTCCATCCAGCCGGTGATGCGCCAGCCCGACGCCTCGCCCTCGGCGAGCTCGGGGACGCCGTGTTTGGCGAGGGTGTCTCTGACGAACTGGCGGTGCCCGTCGGGGATCATCGCCTCGACGTCGGCCTCGGTCAGTTTCTGATGGTTCGGCCCCTCGACCTTCTTCGCGGGCATCACGACATCGAGCCCGTAGGGCGCGCCGTCGACGTGTTCCTCCATCCAGTCGAGGTCGCGGGCCAGGTCGTCGGGTGCGGTGTAGCGGACCGCGCCGAGCACACCGAACCCCCCGGCCCTGCTGATGGCGGCGGCCACCGCCGGGAAGGGCGTGAAGCCGAAGATGGCGTGCTCGATCCCCAGTTTCTTGCTCAGCTCCGTCTGCATGGGCGCAGAATGCCGCACTCCTCCGAACGAGGGAAGACACTTTCTGATGCTGCGTCAGATTTCTGTGACGTAATTCCGAGGCTTGACACGACCGGAGCCTGACATGAAAGTTTCATCCGTCGAGCTAGATCCCGAAAGATACTTTCAGAAGGGGTTCGTTCATGACCGACGGCGCGGCGGACAGATTGCACGACACCGGCGACGGGCTCTCCCGTCGCCAACTGGGCGCGGGTGTACTGGCGTTGAGTGGGGCACTGGCCCTCGCCCCGTTCCCGGCGGGGCCCGCCGCCGCGGCGGACACGCACACGGACGGGCACGCCGACGGGCACGGAACCACGCTGCGCCGGGGGTCCCCGGAGCGAGCCGGTCTGATCGCCGGACATCTGCGCCAACTCGTCGCCGACGCCGAGAAGTTCCTCGCCCCCTCCCCCAAGCACCCCTGGTACGCGGGCGCCGTACTGCTCGCCGGCCGCGGCGGCACGGTCGCGCTCCACCAGCCGATCGGCAAGGCCGTGCGCTACTCGGCCTACGACGACAAGACCGACACGGGTGTGGAGTTCCCCGCCGACCAGCAGATCGCGGCGGCCGAGGACACCGTCTACGACCTTGCCTCCGTCTCGAAGCTGTTCACCTCGCTCATCGCCGTGCAGGAGATCGAGCGCGGCAAGCTGGAGCTGGAAGCCACGGTCGCCTCGTACATCCCTGACTTCGCGGGTGCCGGCAAGCAGGACATCACGATCCGTCAACTCCTCACGCACACCTCGGGATTCCGCGCCTGGATACCCCTCTACAAGGAGACGACGCGCGAGGGACAGCTCCGCCTCATCTGGAACGAGGCGCCCCTCAACCCGCCCGGCACCGTGTACCTCTACTCGGACCTCAACCTGATCTCGCTCCAGCTGGTCCTGGAGAAGCTCACGGGACAGACCCTGGACGTACTCCTGCGCGACCGCATCACCGGGCCCCTCGGGATGCGCCGCACCCGTTACAACCCGCCCGCGTCCTGGAAGCCGAAGATCGCCGCGACGGAGGACGCGCGCCTGCCCTGGTCCGGCCTCGACCGCGGACTCGTCTGGGGCGAGGTGCACGACGAGAACGCGTTCGGGCTCGGCGGTGTGGCGGGCCACGCCGGTGTCTTCTCCTGCGCGTGGGACCTCGCGATCCTCGGCCGCACCCTCCTCAACGGGGGTTCCTACGGCAAGGCGCGCATCCTGTCCGAGGAGTCGGTGCGGCTGCTGTTCACCGACTTCAACCAGGCGTTCCCCGGCGACGAGCACGGTCTCGGCTTCGAGCTCTACCAGCACTGGTACATGGGCGCGATGGCGACGCCGCGCACGGCCGGCCACACCGGCTTCACCGGCACGTGCATCGTCCTCGACCCGACGACCGACTCGTTCCTCGTCGTGCTCGGCAACTCCGTTCATCCCGTGCGTACTTGGCGATCCGGCTCCGCTCCCCGGGTCGCCGCGGCGAACAACCTCGCCCGCGCCGTCGCCGTACGCCCCGCGCACGGGCGCGCCGCCTGGTTCTCCGGCATGGCGAGCGCCACCTCGGCGACGCTCACCCTGCCCGAGCTCGACGTCACCTCCGACACGGCGAGTCTCGGCTGCGACCTGTGGTGGGACACCGAACCGCACTCCGACCTCCTGTATCTGGAGGTGTCGGCCGACGCCGGGGCGACCTGGCAGCCCCTGCCGTTCACGACCACCCGTAAGGGAGAGGACCCCGCGGACCACCCCAAGGGCACGGCCGACGGCTGGTCGGGCCGCACCTGGCACCGCCTGACCGCCGCTCTCGGCGCCTTCAAGGGCGGAGACGTCCGCCTGCGCTGGCGCTACGCGACGGACCAGCTGTACGTGGGACGCGGGGTGTACGTGGACGGGGTGCGCGTCAGCGACGGCCGCCGGACGGTGTTCGACGAGACACGCCCGTCCGACGCGGCACGGATCGAGGCGTTGGGGTGGTCGCGCTCAGAGGACTGAGCGCGGCACCGACGACGCCGGGGATGCCTGGGCGGGCAGGCGGGTCCGGGGACGTTCGATCGCGTACAGCGTGAACGTCTCCAGCTCGGACGCCGCCGCGTCCAGGTCGAATTCGGGGTGCGTCAGCCAGCGGGAGACCACACCCTCGATGGCGCCGCCGACGGCGAGCGCCACCACCTCCGGGTCGAACTCACGGAACACGCCCGCCCGTTGGCCGTCGGCCAGCAGCCGGGCCAGCATGCCCCAGCGCCCCACCGGGGACGCGGCGCCACTTCGCCGGTCGAGGAGCATCTCGGCGATGACGCGGACGTGGCGCCGCTCCGTGCGCTGGTAGCCGACGACCGAGCGCACATAGGCGACGACGGCCCCCTTCGGTCCGGCCGCGTGCGCCACGCGCTCGGTGACGTACGCCGTGACGGAGTCGAGGACGTGCGTGAGGGTCGCCTGCGTCAGGTTGTCCTTGGACGAGAAGTGGTAGAGGACCGCGGCCTTGGACATGCCGGCCTGCTGGGCGATGGCCGACAGGGACGCCGCGGCACAACCCCTGTCGCAGATCAGGTCGATCGTCGCCTCGATGAGCTGACCGCGCCGCATCTGCTCGGTCGGGGTCGGCGTCGTGTCCGCACGGCGAGGAGCCATGACGGCGCCACCTCGTTCCTTCTCGAACCCCCTCGGTCGCTCGACCGTACCCCGGGCACGCACGCTCGTCGGCAGGTCCGACGTCCCCCCTGCGCGGGTCTTTGTGCCCACCTCACCGGGCACCATGACCTCCGGCGGGGCCCGCCGCGGTCGACTCCCGCACCACGAGGCGCGGCCGGATCAGGAGCGAACGCCCGGCGCCCGACGTGGACTCGATGCGGGCACGCAACTGCTGGAAGGTCTCCGCCGCCATCTCCGGGAGCGGCTGGCGGACGGTGGTCAGCGGAGGCTCGAAGAGCTCGGCGAGCAGGATGTCGTCGAACCCGACCACCGAGACCTCGCGGCCCGCGCTCAGCCCCGCGTCGCGCGCGCCCCGGCACACGCCGATCGCGCACATGTCGTTGATCGCGACGAACCCGGTCGGCGGTTCCGGCGCGGCCAGCAACTCGCGCGCGGCCGAGCGGCCCAGCTCGGCGGACTCCTTGTCGCCGAACTCGCTGGTGGCCGCGCCCGGCCAGACCACCGCGCGGGCCGGGTCGATGCCCGCCTCCTCCAGGGCCGACCGGAATCCGCGCAGTCGCTCCCGCCGGTTGACGCTGTTGACCGAGCCGGAGACGAACGCGAGCCGCCGGTGGCCGAGGTCGAGGAGATGGCGGGTGGCCAGTTCGGCGCCCATCGCGTTGTCGACGCTGATGCTGGCCAGGGACGGTGGGTCGCCGGCCTGGGCGGCGCGGTCGAAAGCCACCATCTTCAGCCCTCGCTTCAACAGGGGCGCCACGTGGTCGAGCGAGGGGAGGGAGGAGCACAGCACCACGCCGCTCACCCCGTCCGCGAGGAGCTCCTCGCCGTACTTGAGCTCCCTGGCCGGGTCGCGCTCGCTGTTGCAGAGGAGCACGTGGTAGCCCTCGGCTAGCGCGACGGCCTCCAGCTCACGGGCGAGAGCACCCCAGAACGGGTTCGCGACGGAGGGCACGATGAGGCCGATGACCTGGATGCGACCGGTGCGGAGCATACGGGCCGCGCGGTTGGGCCGGTAGCTCAGCTGCTCTATCGCCTGCTCGACCCGGGCCAGGGTGGCGGGCTGCATCCTGTCGGTGCGGCCGTTGAGAACGTTGGACACCGTACTCGCGGACACCCCGGCCGCCTCCGCGACCTGATGGATCGTAACCCCGTTCAATGCCGTGCCACCTCCGGCTAGCTGCGACTTCCCGACTGTCCCGTGCAGTGTTTCACTTCAGTGTACCGATTTACTAGATCTGGTTCGCAGGTTCAGGGGATCGGCCACTGCTCTCGAACGGCTCAAAAGATTGTTGTGCACGGGCTGTTGACGCCTCTCGCGAACGGCTCCTAGCCTCAGTGCATCGATTTACAAGCATCTTCGGCCGCTCACAGGCCACTCTCCGCTGTATCGATTGACCATCTCCGCCTCACAAGGGGTGTCCCATGGAACTCACGAGACGATTGCTGCTGACCGCACTCGGTGCGGGCACGGCGGCCGCGGTCACGGGCTGCGGCACCGGCTCCTCGTCCGGCGGCTCGGCCGGCGGCCCCGCAGAGGGTGAGATATCGCTGCTCACCCCGATCTTCGAAGGCTCCGACGGCAAGAAACTCCTGGAGCAGGAGATCCTCGGCGGCTTCCGAAAGAAGCACCCGGACGTCAAGGTGAACGTCGACTACACGACGTACACGCAGCTCAACGAGAAGATCACCACCGCGCTCGCGGGCGGTCTGTTGCCCGACGTGCTGATGATGGGCGTCGGCTGGATCCCACCGTTCGCCGCGAAGAAGGTGCTCGCCCCGCTGCCCGAGTCGCTCGCGACCCGCCACGACTACGAGCCGCGGGTCCTCGAACCGTCCCGCTACGACGGGAAGCTGTACGCCCTGCCGACCGTGATGGCCACCCGGCTCGTCGCCTACCGCAAGGACCACTTCGCCGCCGCCGGGATCAAGAAGCCACCCCGCGACTGGACCGAACTGCGCGCCATGGCGAAGCAGTTGACCAAGGGCGACCGGCTGGGCTTCGACCCGTTCTCGATCGACCTGCGGCAGTGCTGGGAAACCTTCCTGTACGCCAACGGAGGCTCCCTGTTCAGTGCCGACGGCAAGAAGGTCGCCTTCACCGACGGGCGAGGGGTCGAAGCGCTCCAGTTCTTCAAGGATCTGAGCGCGGACGGCTCGGCCGACTACGCGAAGAAGACGGACGCGGACGCCGGGGCCCCCACCAACCTCCAGACGGGCAAGGCCGCCATGATGATGACCGGCAGCGGCCTGTGGAAGCAGCTCCAGGAGCAGACGCCCGAGCTCATCGAGAAGGACCTGATCGGGGCGTTCGTGCTGCGCAACCGCAAGCCCGCGATGCTCACGGGCGGGACACTCGTCACGCAGTCCGCGCACAGCCGGCACCCGGCGGCGGCCCGCGCCCTCGTCGAGTACCTCGCCGCGCCCGACTCGATCCTCTCCGCCGCCGAGCAGCGCGCCACCGTGCCCGGTCTGCGCGAACTGCGCTCCACCTCGTACGTCAAGAAGAACAAGCTCGTCGACTTCTCCCTGCAGAACCTCGGCAGCGCCTGCGCCGAAGGCGGCACGCCGGCCTGGATGGAGATCCGCGAGAAGATCAAGCCCACCCTCGAACCCGCCGTCGTGGGCGGCCGGTCCGCGAAGAGCGCGATCGCGGAGCTCGGGCGTCTCGCCGAGGCCGCCATCGCGCGGATGTGAGGGGCTGTCGCCGTGGGAACCCTCTCCGTGGTGAAGGCCGGCCCCGCGCGGCCTCCCTCGCCCCCTGAGTCATCAAAACCCCCTCGCAGCAGGGCCGTTCGCGGCGGCGCCGGTCCCGGGGCGCGCCGCCGCCGAGCCGGTCTGCTGATGGTCGCGCCCGCCCTGCTGCACGCGGCGCTGTGGATCGGCCTGCCGGTCGTGGCCGCCGTCTTCCTCGCGTTCACGTCGTACGACGTCCTGTCCGCGCCGAAGTTCGTGGGCCTGGACAACTTCCGGGACATGTTCGGCGACGCCGTGTTCCGCAAGTCGATCCTGAACACCGTCGTGTACACCTTCTTCACCGTGCCGTTCGGCATGGCGCTCGGGCTGCTGCTCGCGCTCGGGCTGAACGCGGGGCTGCGGGCGCGCGGGGTCTTCCGGACCGCGATCTTCCTGCCGCAGGTCACCGCGACCGTGGCGATCGCCCTCGTCTGGCTGTGGATCTACAACCCGCGCAACGGCCTGTTCACCACGCTGCTGAGCATCTTCGGCGTGGAGAGCCCGGCCTGGCTCGCGTCCACGACGTGGGCGATGCCGTCGGTGATCCTCGTGGGGATCTGGCAGGGCATCGGCATGAAGATGCTGATCTATCTGGCCGCGCTGCAGAACCTGCCGAAGGAGCTGTACGAGGCGGCCTCCGTGGACGGCGCCTCGAAGGTGCGCCAGTTCTTCTCCCTCACGCTGCCCCTGCTCAAGCCCGCCACGTTCTTCGTCCTGATCACCTCGATGATCACCGCGTTCCAGTCCTTCGACCAGATCTACATCCTCACCGACGGCGGCCCCGCCAACAGCACCACGATGATGACGTACGAGATCTACAAGTCCGCGTTCCGGGAGTTCCGCGTGGGCTACGCCTGCGCCCAGTCCCTCGTGCTGTTCGTCCTGCTGATGGCGTTCACCCTGGTCAACCGGCGGATGATGGGAGGCACCCGTGGCCATGGCTGAGTCCCGTCCCCGGGTGTCGCCCGGACGCGTCGCCCTCTACGTGACGCTCGCGCTCACGTCGCTCGTGATGGTCGTGCCGTTCGTGTGGATGGTGCTGACCTCGCTCAAGACACCGGCGGAGATCGCCTCCGAGCACTCCGGACTCCTGCCGTCGCACTGGGAGTTCGGGAACTATGTCGACGCCTTCAAGGCCGCGCCGTTCGCGACGTACGCGCGCAACAGCTTCGTCATCGCGATCAGCCACACGGTCCTCAACGTGCTCGTCGCGTCGATGGCCGGCTACGCACTCGCGCGGATCAGGTTCCGCGGCAGCGACCTCATCTTCTACTGTTTCGTCGCCGCCCTGATGATCCCGACGTACACGAAGGTCCTGCCGGAGTTCCTGATCGTGCGGTTCATGCCGCTCGCCGGGGGCAACGACCTCTTCGGCCAGGGCGGCAGCGGCTGGCTCGACTCGTGGTGGGCGCTGATCGTGCCCGGGGCCGTGACACCGTTCGCCGTGTTCCTGTTCCGGCAGTTCTACCTGGACCTGCCCGTGGAGCTGGAGGAGGCGGCGCGGCTCGACGGTCTCGGCGAGTTCCGGATCTACGCCCGGATCATGACCCCGCAGGTCAAGCCCGCCCTCACCACGGTGGCCCTGCTCACCTTCGAGTCGTCCTGGAACAACTTCCTGTGGCCGCTGCTCGTGACGCGGACCGACAGTCTGCGCGTCATCCAGGTCGGCCTGTCCGTCTTCAGGACGGAGAACGGCACGCACTGGCACTTCCTGATGGCGGGGACGACGCTCGCCACGCTGCCGATGGTGATCCTCTTCCTCATCGGCCAGCGCTACTTCGTCCAGGGCTTCGCCACCGCCGGCCTCAAGTGAGCCTTCGCCCCGTCCCCTCGTCCCGTCCCCGCTTCCCCTCATCCCCCACGTGCTCGTGAAAGGGCTCTGTCTCCATGTCTGTTGATCTCCAAGACTCCCGTGCGCTCGTGACGGGCGCCGGCCACGGCATCGGCCGTGCCATCGCCGTCGGACTCGCCGCGGCCGGCTGTGACGTCGCCGTGCACTTCCACAGCTCGCCCGAGGAGGCCGAGCGGACCGTCGCCGCGATCGAGTCGCTCGGCCGCCGTGCCAAGGCCTTTCGCGCGGACGTCACGGTGACCGCCGACGTGGACCGCCTCGTCGCGGAAGCCACCGGATTCCTCGGCGGCCTCGACGTCCTGGTCTGCAACGCCGGGCACCTCATCGGGCGGGCCACCGTCGCCGAGATGAGCGACGAGCACTTCGAGCGGGTCGTCGACACCAATCTGACGTCCACGTTCCGCACCTGCCGCGCCGCGCTCCCCCACCTCACCGGGTCGGCGGCCGGCCGCATCGTCACCATGTCGTCGCTGGCCGCCCACAACGGCGGCGGGCCCGGCTCCGTGCCGTACGCGGCGGCGAAGGCCGGGATCCGCGGCTTCACCAAGGCCCTGGCCAAGGAGGTCGCGGGGGCGGGCATCACGGTGAACGCGGTCGCGCCCGGCTTCATCAAGGGCACCGCGTTCCATGACACGTTCACCGCGCCCGAGGCCCAGCAGGCGATGGAGGCGGGGATCCCCGTCGGCCGCGCGGGCACACCCGAGGACGTGGCCGCCGCCGTGGTCCATCTCGCCTCCCCGGCCTCCGGTTTCCTGACGGGCACGACCCTCGACATCGACGGTGGCGTATGGCCGCGGTGAAGCGGATCCCCCGCGAGCGCGGCGGCTGGTGGCACGCGTACGTGTGCCCGGCGCACGGCGTCGAGCTCGACCACGGCGACGTCCTCGGCGGCGCGTTCCCCGAGGACGGCACGCGATGTCCGCGCGGCTGCCGAGTGGACACCCCCGCCGTGCGCGGCGCCTGGACCGTCCTCTCCCACCAGGCGTGGGCCCGCCGCATCCGTGTCCTGGCCGAACGCGGCGAGGACACGGATGCGGTGGCCGGACTCGTCGAATACACCGCTCTGTACGCGGAGTTGGCGGGTCGCCACCATGACGACGCGCAGCCGTGGATGCTGCGCGGCCGGCTGTTCCACCAGGCGCTCACCGACGCGATCTGGGCCGTGAACATCGGACACGCGGCATGGACGCTCGCCGCACGCGGCTCGGCCGAGCTCACCGCCGTCCTCCCCCTCCTCGACGAGCTGGAGCGGGCGGCTCTCGACGCCCGGGACGTGCTGGTCGCACGGGGCGACCTGGCATCCAACTACACGACGTGGCTGACCGCGGCGGGGATCGTCGCGGGGCGGGCCGCCGCGGCTGTGCGGGGCGTCCCCTGGGACGGGGCGAAGCAGTGGCTGGAGGGCCCGCACGGGCTGTACGCCCATCTGCGGGCCTGCGTCGCGGACGACGGCTGGGAGTGGGAAGGCAGCGCGTACTACCACGGGTTCGTGCTGCGCGCGGCGCTCCTCGCGCTGCGCGGCACCGACCCCTCGGCGCTGCCCGGCGACGTGGCCGCCCGCCTCGCCGGCATGGTCGACGTCCTGGCCGCGATCGCCACGGACGGCGGTGTCCTGCCCGCCCTGCACGACGGCCCGTATCTGCGTGACCCGCTCTCGCTGGAGTGGCTCGAACTCTGTTTCCTGGCACGGCAGTTCATGCCCGCGCCACGTTTGGACGCGGTGGCGGCGCGGGCTCGCGCGGATCTCGCGGGCGCGGACGACGGCCTGGACCGGCTCCTCGACGGCTGGTTCACGGGCTCCCCGCTCCCGGAGCGCTCCGCACCCGCTCCGGTCACGGTGTTCGGCGACGCGGGATACGCCGTCGTGCGCGCCGCGGGCGTCCACGCCGTCCTCGACTTCGGACCGCACGGCGGCTCGCACGGCCACCGCGACAAGCTCTCCCTGTACCTGTACGGGGCGACGGCGCCCTGGCAGCCCGATCCCGGCCAAGTCCCGTACGCGCACGAGGAGTTCCGCGACCTGTACGCCTCCACGGCAGCCCATCCCTCGTTCCGCGTGGACGGCGCCGAGCAGGCCGAGTGCGTGGGCACGCTGCTGAACGCGGACGACACGTCGGCCACGGCCGAGGTGACCACGGCCTACGAAGGGGTCCGCGCGGTCCGGCGGGTCGAGGCGGGCACCTGCCACCTGGTCGACGTACTGACGGTGACGGGAGAGGGGGACGCACTCGGACGGGTCGCGGCACACCTGCGGCCCGGCGTCGCCCTCGACCTCCAGGTGCAGGCGTCCGGTCCGGTGCGCACCACCTGGTACGGGGACGAGCTGCTGCACGGCTGGCACACCGCGTCCACACCCGTCCGGCCCTTCTGCCGGCCGGGTCCAGGTCCTGCCGACGATCCCCAGCAGCAGCGCACCTGGGTCGACTTCACCGCCCGGGACGCGACGCGGATCGTCTTCGCGTCGGTGTACCAGTCGGCGTCCGCCGGGCCCGCCGTGACGGACGTCCGGCTGACCGAGGACGGCCTGATCGTCTCCCTGGCCGACGGCTCCCGCCGCGTGCACCGGACGGAGGCCTGAGATGCTCCTGTCCGCGACACCGCCTGCGGGCCCCCGTCCGTTCCAGGAGCGGCGGCTCATGGACGAGGCCGTTCGCCACCGCGACCTCGCACCGCCCCGCCGGCACCCCGAGGCGTCGATCACCTGGCTCGGCCCGGCCGCGTCGAACCCCGCCCTCGCGTACCGCGTGAGCGGCGACCCAGCGCACCTGGCGGAGGCCGAGCGCTGGATCGGGGCGGCGACGGGATTCCCCCACTGGGGCAGGGCCCACATGCCCGACCACGACCTGGACGCGGGCTGGCTCCTGCACCATCTCGCCCTGGCCCACCACTGGCTGGGCGACGCTCTGTCCGACGAGACGCGCACGCTCCTGCGGTACAAGCTGATGGTGCAGGGCCGGCGCCTGTACGACTTCGCGGTGGCCACGGAGGGCCGCTGGTGGTCCTCCTCGTACTGGCAGAACCACAACTGGATCTGTTACGCGGGCCTGGCCACCGCCGGCTACGTCCTCGGCCGCGAGGAATGGACCGAGCGGGCCAAGGACAACCTGGGACGCGTCCTCGACCTGCTCCCCGAGGACGGCTCGCACGCCGAGGGCGTCGTGTACTGGCGCTACGGCGTGCCCTGGCTGGCGATCCACCTCGATCTCCTCCAGGAGTGCGAGGGTCTCGACTGGTGGGGACGCGGCGGGTTCATGGAGAACACCTTCCGCTTCCGGCTCCACCAGTCGGCCCCCGGGTTCGCCGAACAGACGGGACACGGCGACTGCCACGATCGGCTCAGCGGGCACAGCGCCGCGCTCTACCACCGCCTCGCGGCCGCGTACGGGATAGGCGAGGCCCAGTGGCTCGCCGGCCTCGTCGGGCGCGAGCTGCTCGGACGCGAGGCCGCCGACAGCGGGGTGCGGCCGGGCATCCTGCCCGAGGCCTACCTGGAGTACCTCTGGTACGACCCCTCCGTCGCGGCCCGCCCGCCCGCCGCGTCCGACACCCACGCCCACTTCCCCGACCTGGGCCTCGTCACGGCCCGCACGAGCTGGGCGGACGACGCGACGTTCGTGTCGTTCAAGGCCTCGCCCGGCGGCGGTCACAAGGCGTGGGAGACGGCGGCGAAACACCGGGCGGAGCTCGGCTGGGACACGCTCAACACCGGTCACCACCATCCGGATTCGGGTTCGTTCGTCCTGCTGTCGCAGGGCGCGTTCCTCGCGGTCGACGAGGGCTACAGCAACCGCAAGCGGGCCGCGCACCACAACCTCCTGCTCGTCGACGGGCAGGGTTTCGCCGACGAAGACCGCTATCACGTCTACGAGGGCATCCCCCACGAGCGCCAGGCCCGGATGCGCGACGTCCTCGCGGGCGGCGGCTGGGCACACGGCACGGCGGAGATCGGCGCCATGTACGACCCTCGCCTCGGGGTGCGCCGCCTCGACCGCACCCTGGCGTGCACCCCGTCGGGGCGACTGGTGCTGCTCGACCTGGCGCAGGCCGAGGCGGGCGTCGCCCGCGAGTGGACGTTCCTGCTCCAGACCGACGAGCCCACGATCCCCGAAGGTGACGTGCGTACGCGGCTGATCCGGGCGGGCGAGGCGCGCGCGACGGTGACCCGGCTCGCGCCCGACGACGTCCGCACGGAGTCCGGTGTGACCGACGTGGCGGCCAACCCCACGTCCAGCACACCGGAGTTGACGCTCACCAGGACGCTGCACACGCTCCGGGTGACCACGTCCGCCGCTCGCCGCGCCATGTTCCTGACCGCGATCGAGCCGGGCACACAGATCACCGCACGCGCGGTGGACTGCGCGCACGGGCACGGCGTGACGTTCGGGTCCGAGACCGTGCTGCTCTCGCCCGTGGAGCGCCGCGTCGAGGGGGCGGGTGTACGGGCCGACGCGGCAGCGGTCCTCGTGAGCGAGGGCCGGCCGGTGCACGTGGTGGCCGCACGGCGTGTGGAGGTGGACGGCCGCGTCGTCCTCGACGTTCCCGAACCGTTCACCGGAGGTGTGTGACATGGCGACCGCTCTCTCACCGGGCCGCTTCGCGGACCGGGGGCTGCTGCGGCGGCTCGAGTTCGTGGCGTATCCGGCGGCCGCCGGGGCGGCGTTCGCGGTGCTGGCGCTCGGGGTCGTGACCTGGCTGCCCGCCCTCGCCGCGCTTGCCCGGGCCCTCCAGCGCTGGCGCACGGACGGCGACAGCCGTGTGTTCTCAGGCGTGCTCAGGGCCTTTCCGCACTACTGGCGGTCGCTGTGGCGGCACGGACTGCTCTCCACCGGAGTCGTCGCGCTGCTGGCCGTCAACAGCGCCTATCTGCTGGGTAGTTCGAGCCCGTACGCCTTCGTGCTCCTCGCCGCGCAGGCGGGTATCGCGGCGGCCGTCGTGGTGCATCACACCGCGCTCGCGGCCTGTGCGGGCATCGCTCCCGAGGCGTCCGTCGGCGCGTGGACGCGCGGCGCGCTCGCTGTCTCCTTCGGCTCGCCCGCCCGCGGCACCGCGCTCCTCGGCGCCGTCGTCTCCGCCGTACTGCTCTCGCTCGTCGTCCCGCTCGGCCCGCTGCTCCTGGGGCCGAGCGTGCCCGTTCTGCTCGCCCTGTCCTTCGCCGATCCGTCCCCGACCGGAAGGAACCCCGCATGAGCCGCACCGCCCGTACCGTGCTCGTCGCCGCCCTCACGGCGGCCGCCCCGCTCGCGTTACCCGCGCACCCCGCCGCCGCGGCGACCGCGTACTACGTCGGCCCTTCGGGCAGCGACACCAACGCCGGTACGTCCGCGTCCGCTCCCCTCGCCACGATCCAGCACGCCCTCGACCTCGCCCCGTCCGGCGCGGTCGTCCATCTGGCCGCGGGAACGTACCGGCAGGACGCCGTCACCCGCAGGGCGAACGTCACCGTGACCGGCCCGTCGAGCGCGGTCGTCAAGGGCGCGGGCAACGCCCGCGTCATCCAGGTGCAGCACGACGGCACCGTCCTCGACGGCTTCACCGTCGACGGCCTGCACGGCTCGTCGACGTCCCTGGACGGCTACCGGCTCAAGCTCGTCTACGTCATGAGCACCACCCCGGGCAACGGCGTCGGCGGGCTGCGCATCACCGGCATGACGCTCAAGAACGCCGCCGACGAATGTCTGCGCCTGCGCTATCTGGTGACGGGCGCCGAGGTGTCGGGCAACACGATCACGGACTGCGGCGTCGCCGACTTCCGCTTCGGCGCGGGCGGCAAGAACGGCGAGGGAATCTACCTGGGCACGGCCCCCGAGCAGCAGGGCGACAACGGCGCTCCGGACGCGGCGCCCGACGTGAGCCGCAACAACCGCATCGACCACAACACGATCGCCACGCGCGGCAACGAGTGTGTCGACCTCAAGGAGAACTCGACGAACAACTACGTCGAGTACAACGACTGTTCCCAGCAGCGCGACTCCAGTTCGGCCGGCCTCGACGCCCGGGGAAGCGGGAACATCTTCCGCTACAACACCGTGCACGACAACACGGGCGCCGGGATCCGGCTCGGCGGTGACACCGCGACCGACGGCGTCGACACCAGCGTGTACGGCAACACCATCACCACGAATGCGGGCGGCGGCATCAAGTTCATGCGCACGCCCCAAGGCCCCGTCTGCACCAACAAGATGAGCGGCAACACGGGCGGCGATGCCGTGGGCACCTATGGCAGCGCGTACGACCCGACCGGCCCCTGCCCCGCCTGAGCACTCACCGCTCCCCCCCTCTTCTTCCGTCTCCCACCCCTTCGCGAGGTCCCCTGATGACTCCGCACGCCTCCAGACGCACCGTCCTGATCGGCGGCGCCGCCGCCCTCGCCCTGACCGGGCTCCCCGTCTCCATGCCGTTCGCTCGGGCCTCGGAGAGCCCCGACGCCGCTTCTCTGCTGGCGCGTTGGCAGGGGCTGCTCACCGGTGGCCCCGGTATCGACCCGGCCGACCCGCAGATCGCCGCCGCCGTCGCCCGGATCGGCCGCGCCGGCACCTCCGCGGCCCAGGGCCTCGACCCCGGCCGCGCCGACGGCCTGTGGCCCGACCTGACCAGCACCACCGTGTCCAACCACGTCACCACCTCCTTCAAACGGCTGGCCACGCTCGCCACCGCCTGGGCCGTCCCCGGCACCCCGCAGCACGCCGACGCCGCCACCGCCGGCCTCCTGCTGCGCGGCGTGGACTGGATGCTCGACCACCGCTACGGGCCCGGCTTCGCGCGGTTCGACAACGACTGGGACTGGGAGATCGGCTGCGCGCTCGCCCTCAACGACGCGGCGGTCCTCCTCCATGACGTGCTGGGCGCGGACCGTCTCACGCGTGTCACGTCCGCGGTACGGCACTACACGCCCGACCCCAATCTGTGGCGCGCCGACCGGCAGATCGCCACGGGTGCCAACCGCGTGTGGATCTGCACGGTCGTCGCCGTCAACGCCGTGCTCCGCGACGACGCCGACGCGCTCGCCCGCGTCCGTGACGCGCTGTCGGACGTGGAGGGGGCCGGTGCGAACAGCGTGCTGGCCTTCAACGACGACCAGACGGGCACGGGCGAGGGCTTCTACTCCGACGGTTCCTTCCTCCAGCACTACAAGCACCCCTACAACGGCGGTTACGGCAAGGAACTCCTCGGCAATCTCTCCCGCCTCCTCCATCTCCTGGCCGCCACACCGTGGGATGTCACCGACCCCGACGTGGCCAACGTGCGGCGCTGGGTGACCGAGGGGTTCGACCCGCTGATGGCGCGCGGTGACATGCTCGCGCCGGTCTGCGGGCGGGAGATCGCGCGCTCCAGCAAACAGGGACATGTCTCCGCGCAGACGGTCATCGAGGCCGTGCTGCGCCTGCTGCCCGGCGTCCCGGCCGCGGAGACCGACCGCTTCACCGCGCTGCTGAAGCAGTGGATCACCGAGGACACCTACCGCGACTTCCTCGCCGCCACCGATCTCGCCTCGCTGGTGGCCGCCCGCGAGGTGCTCGGTTCCAGTGTCCCGCCTCGCGGAAGGCTGGTGACGCATCGTCAGTACCCGCGGATGGACAAGGTGGTGCACCACAGGCCCGCCTTCACGTTCGGCGTCTCCGCCTACTCGACGCGCATCTACAACTACGAGTCCATCCAGAACGAGAACCTGCACGGCTGGCACCTGTCCGACGGCATGACGCTGCTGTACGACGACGATCTCGGCCACTACAGCGAGGACTACTGGCCCACCGTCGACCCGAAGCGCCTGCCCGGCACCACCGTCCTCACCGGGCGCCCCACAGACGCGGAGGGTCAGCGCACCACCAGCACGGCCGACTGGGCGGGCGGCGCCGCGCTGCCCGGCACCACACTCGGCTCGTACGGGATGGACCTGCGGGCCTACGGCAGTTCACTGCGCGCCCTGAAGAGCTGGTTCTGCCTGGACGACGTGATCGTGCACATGGGGTCGGGCGTGAGCGCTGACGCGGGCGACGCGGAGACGATCGTCGAGAACCGCAAACTGCGCGATCCCCAGGCTCAGTTGACGGTCGACGGCAACCGATTCGACGGATCCGGCGAACTCGCCGGCGTCCGCTGGCTGCACCTCGCCGGCACCGGCGGCTACGTCTTCCCCCGCCCCACCCGCGTCCGGGCCCTGCGGGAGGAACGCACCGCGACCTGGCGGGAGGTCAACCTCAAGTACGGCACCGACACCCCGGTGACACGGCCGTATCTGACGCTGTGGCAGGAACACGGGACGGCGCCGGCCGACGCCGGGTACTGCTGGCTCCAGGCGCCGGGCGCGTCCGCCGACCGGACCCGGCGGCTGTCCCTGGCGCCGCCTGTGCGCCCCGTGGCCACGACGGCGAGCGTGCACGCCGTACGGCGCGGCGCGGACGGGCTGCTCGCCGCGAACTTCTGGGCAGCGGGCCGGGCGGGCGAGCTGTCCGCCGACGGTCCCGCCTCCGTCCTCGTACGGCCCGACGGCAAGACCGTGACCGTGGCGGTCAGCGACCCCACGCAGTTGCGCGACCGCGTCACGCTCGACCTCTCGCTGCGCGGCCTCACCCTCTCCCGCGCCGACACCGGCGCACGGGCCGAGCGGACCGCCGCCAGGACACGCGTCACCGTCGACACGGCCGGGGCGCACGGCGCCACCTTCGTCCTCACCTTCACCAGGAGCTGACCTTGCTGTTCGACATGCCCCTCGACCGGCTGCGGGACTACCGTCCCGAGCCCGAGGAACCCGCCGACTTCGACGCGTTCTGGACCAAGACGCTCGACGAGGCCGCGAGGCATCCACTGGACGCCCGGTTCGCGGCGCACGACGCGGGCCTCGCCACGGTCGACGTGCACGACGTGACGTTCAGCGGCTGGGGCGGCCAGCCCGTCAAGGCCTGGCTGCTGCTGCCGCGCGGTCACGCGGAGCCGCTGCCCGCGGTCGTGCAGTACATCGGCTACAACGGCGGGCGCGGCATCCCGTACTCGTGGCTGACCTGGAGCTCGCTCGGCTTCGCCCACCTCGTGATGGACAACCGCGGGCAGGGCGGCGGCGGCAAGAACACCGCCGACACCCCCGACATCGCGCCCGAGGGTCATGGCTCCTCGTCTCCCGGCTTCCTCACCCGGGGCATCGAGGACCCGCACCGGCACTACTACCGGCGGCTCGTCACCGACGCCGTCCGGGCCGTGGACGCCGCGAAGGCCCACCCGCGCGTCGACGCCTCACGGGTCGCCGTCCTCGGCGGCAGCCAGGGCGGCGGGCTCGCCCTGGCCGTCGCGGGACTGCGCGACGACCTGTCGGCGGCCGTCGCGGACGTGCCGTTCCTGTGCCACTTCCGGCGCGCCTCGCAGATCACGGACAACGGGCCCTACGCGGAGATCGCGCGCTGGCTGTCGGGCCATCGCTTCAGCGTCGAGACCGCGATGGAGACACTGTCGTACGTCGATGGCGTCAACTTCGCGGCGCGCGCCACCTGCCCCGCCTGGTTCTCGGTCGGCCTGATGGACAAGATCTGCCCGTCGTCCACCGTGTTCGCCGCCTACCACCGCTACGCGGGGCCCGCCGAGATCGAGGTGTTCCCGTACAACGGTCACGAGGGAGGAGCCGAGTACGACCTGCCGCGGAAGATCACCGCGCTGCGCGGTGCCCTCGGCGCCTGACCGCTTCAGTGGCCGAGGACCGCCATCGCCGCGTTGTGCCCGGGGATCCCGCTGACCCCGCCGCCGCGCACGGCGCCCGCCCCGCACAGCAGAACGTTGGCGTGCGCGGTCTCGACGCCCCAACGGCCCGTCCCCTCCTGGGAGTAGGGGAAGGACAGGTCGCGGTGGAAGATGTTGCCGCCGGGCAGGCGCAGGTCCCGCTCCAGGTCGAGCGGGGTCTTCGCCTCGATGCACGGCCGGCCGTCGGCGTCCAGGGCGAGGCAGTCCTCGATCGGCTCGGCGAGCTGCGCGTCGAGCTGGGCGAGGGTGGCCTTGAGGAGCTCGGCGCGGGCGGCGTCGTTGTCGCCCGCGAAAAGCCGGGCGGGGGTGTGCAGGCCGAACAGGGTGAGGGTCTGGTAGCCGCGCGCGACAAGGTCCGGGGCGAGGATGGTCGGGTCGGTCAGCGAGTGGCAGTAGATCTCCGACGGGGGCGCCGAGGGCAGCGAACCGGCCGACGCCTGGTCGTACGCGGTCGCCAGCTGCTCGTAGCCCTCGGCGACATGGAACGTGCCGGCGAACGCCTCGCGCGGGTCGACGGACGTGTCCCGCAGCTTCGGCAGCCGGGTCAGGAGCATGTTGACCTTGAGCTGCGCGCCCTCGGCCGGCGCCGGCGGCTCGTCGCCGACGAGAGCGGCCAGGGCCTGCGGGGACGCGTTGACGAGGACGTGCCCGGCGCCCACGCGGCCCGCGCCGCTCTCCGACGCGTACGTCACCTCGGCGCGGCGTCCGTCGGTCTCGACGCGGGTCACCTCGTGCCCGGTGACGAGTTCGGCGCCGGCCGCGCGTGCGGCGGTGGCGAGGGCGTCGGTGAGGGCGCCCATGCCGCCGACGGGTACGTCCCAGTCGCCGGTCCCGTTGCCGATCACGTGGTAGAGGAAGCAGCGGTTCTGCTGGAGGGACGCGTCGTGGGCGTCGGCGAACGTGCCGATCAGGGCATCGGTGAGGACCACGCCGCGCACCAGGTCGTCCGTGAAGCGCTCCTCGACAGCCGTGCCGATGGGCTCCTCGAAGAGCATCCGCCAGGCCGCGTCGTCGCCGACGCGCCGGCGCAGCGCGTCCCTGTCCGGGAGCGGCTCGGTGAGTGTGGGGAAGACCCGCTCGGCGACGCGGCGGGTCGTCTCGTAGAACTCGGTCCACGCGGCGTACTCGCGCCCGCCGCCCGTGAGCCGCTCGAAGGAGGCGCGGGTGCGCTCCTCACCACCGCCGACGAGCAGCCCGGTGGCCCGCCCGTCGCGCTCGGTCGGGGTGTACGAGGACACGGTGCGGCCACGCACGGCGAAGTCGAGCCCGAGATCGTCGACGATCTTGTGGGGCAGCAGGCTGACCAGGTACGAGTAGCGCGACAGTCGCGCGTCGACCCCGGCGAAGGGCCGGGTCGAGACGGCGGCACCGCCCGTGGTGCCGAGCCGCTCCAGAACCAGGACGGAGCGTCCGGCCCGGGCGAGGTAGGCGGCGGCGACGAGGCCGTTGTGGCCTCCGCCGACGATGACGACGTCGTAGCGCTCGTGTGCTGGCATCCCCCTTGGTAACACGATCCGATCATGCCGGGCCAGACCCTGACCCCCGGGGCCGGCGGCGCGGACGGCGGGGCGGAGAGGATCTCGGGCCGCGCACGCGGGCAGCCGCCCCCGCGCGGTGCCTCAGTGTCCGCCGGAGGCCCGCTGCTGACGCAGGGCCGCCACCCGGCGGTACAGCTCGACCGCCTCCGTGCCGCGGCCGAGCTGTTCCAGGCAGTGCGCCTCGTCGTTGCGGCTGGCGAGGGTGTCCGGGTGGTCGGCGCCGAGGACCTGTTCGCGGGCCGCGGCGACCCGCCGGTACTCGGCGAGCGCGTCGCCCCACCGGCCGAGCCAGCCGAGCCCGACGGCCACCTCGCGTCGGCTGACCAGCGTGTCGGGGTGATCGGCGCCGATGACCCGGGCGCGGATCGCGCAGACGTCGCGGGCCTCGGCGAGCGCTTCCTCCCAGCGGCCCATCCGCCCCAGGTTGACGCCGAGGCCATGGCGGGCGCGCAGGGTCTCGGGGTGGGCCGGGCCGCTGACGCGCGTACGGTCGTCGACGAGGTCGCGGTAGAGGCCGAGTGCCTCGGCGCTGCGGCCGAGCCGGCCGAGGCCGATGCCCACCTCGTAGCGCGCGGCGAGAGTGTCCGGATGGTCGGGGCCGAGCGCCTGTTCGCGGGCCTCCGCCACCTCGTGGTAGGTGCGCAGGGCCTCGGTCCACCGCCCCAACTGCCCCAGCGCGTAGGCGACTTCGCACCGTGTGACGAGCGTGTCCGGATGGCTGGGGCCGAGAACACGGGCGCGCGCCGACGCGACCTCGCACGCCATGCGGTACGAGTCCTCGAGGCGCCCGAGCCGGCTGAGGTTGTACGCGAGGTTGTGGCGGCAGCGCAGGGTGTCGGGATGGTCGGGCCCCATGACCCGTTCACGCGTGGCGAGCACCGACGTGTACACCTGGTGCGCGTCGAAGTGTCGCCCCAACTGGCCGAGGACGTAAGCCATTTCCTGCCGGGCGCCGAGCGTTTCGGGGTGCTCGGGGCCGAGGACGCGCGCACAGCCCTCGGTGACGCGGCGGTACGCGCGCAGGGCGTCGGCGGGGCGGCCGGTGCGGCTGAGTGTGAAGGCGACCTCGTAGCGGCTGGCGAGCGTGTCGGGGTGGTCCGGGCCGAGCGCGTGCTCGCGTTCCGCCGCGACGGCGCGGTGCACCTCGCCGGCCTCCTCCCAGCGGCCGAGCCGGCCGAGGCTCAGGCCCGCGTTGTGCCGGGCGGCGAGGTGGGCGACCGACTCCGGTGCGGGCGTGGGGCGTTCCGTGCGCGCGGGCTGTTCACCACGCCGTGACTCGGGGCGCGCGATCCACTCTCCGGCAAGGCCCGCCCCCGCGTCGGGCGGCGTGCCGCGCAGGACGGGCGGGCCGGCCGCCTTGTGGCCGGTCGTCATGCCACGCGTCCAGGACGGCAGCCGCGGCTCACGGGAGAGCGGCGGCTGCGGCTCGACCAGAGTCCGGCGTACGGGGGTTGTCGTCACCGTCGGCACATGTCCGGACGGGGAAAGGCCCTCGCCGATCCGGCGGGCCAGTTCGCGGGCGTCCCGCGGCCGCTCGTCCGGCTCCTTCGCGAGCAGGTCGAGGATGATCCGGTCCAGGAAGCCGGGGAGCTCGGCCCGGTGGGTGCGGGGTGGTTCGGGCACGGTGTCGCGGTGCCCGACGAGGACGGCCCAGGCGTCCTCCAGATCGAACGGCGGCGCTCCGGTCGCGATCTCGTAGAGCACGCAGCCGAACGAGTAGAGGTCGCTGCGCCGGTCGACGTGGTCGCCGCCGATCTGCTCGGGCGACATGTAGTGCGGGGTGCCCATCGCGATGCCGGTGCCGGTGAGGCGTGCGGTGAAGCCGATGTCGTGGCCGAGGCGCGCGATGCCGAAGTCGCAGATCTTCACCGTGCCGTCGGTGAGCCGCATGATGTTCGCGGGCTTCAAGTCGCGGTGGACGATGCCCTGTTCATGCGTGTAGGCGAGCGCGGCCGAGACCTGGCCGGCGATCTCGACGATGTCGGCGACGGGGAGCGGGTGCTGCTTGTTGTCCTCCAGGAGCTGGCTGAGGTTCTTGCCCTCCAGGAGCTCCATCACGAGGTACAGCACGCCGTCGTGCTCGCCGAAGTCGTGGACGACGGTCACCCCGCGATGCTGGAGGGAGGCCGCGACGCGAGCCTCCCTGCGGAAGCGTTCCCGCAGGACACGGGTGAAGGACTGGTCGTGCTGCGGCCCCATCGGCTTGAGGCACTTGACCGCGACTCTGCGCCCGAGCGACTCGTCCCTGGCGCGCCACACCTCGCCCATACCGCCCCGCCCGATGAGATCGAGCAGCCGGTACCGGCCCTGGATCAGCCTGGTCTCCCCCGACTCCGGCATCTCGCGCTGTCGCCCCCGTCGCCTCGCTGCGCCCTCCCCGGCCTGTCCAGTATGGCCGTGCGACTCCCGATTTTGTACGGTGCCGGACGGCTGCCGGGGCCGAGTCGTGACATGGCGCGCAGGATGTGTTTGGGCGGGAGTTGCCAGCGCACACGTGCGGGAACGCAGCGCAGGACGGTGCCGGTGAACCGCAGCCCTCGGGTCACGGCGGCGGGTGTCGGGGCCGGCCTGCCGTACAACTCGTGGGCGTACGGCGGCAGAGAGGCGTACGCCAGATGCGACACGCGCCTCCAGAGTGTCGCGCGCGCCGGGATCAGCAGCGGGTGGACGGGCGGCCTGCGCAGGAAGTCGTCGACGTCCCGGGCCTCCGGACCGGCGGCGAGCAGGGGCCTCGTCCTCTCGAAGTACGCGGCGAGCTGGGCCAGGTCACCGGGGACGTCGGCGGGGTCGAGGCCGACCAGCCGGGCGCTGGTGCGGTGTTCGGCGATGTACTGGTCGGCCTGCGCGTCCGTGAGCCGGAACCCGGAGCGGCGCGCGACGTGGAGGTAGGAGTCGATCTCGGCGCAGTGCACCCACAGGAGCAGCTCGGGCTCGTCGACCCCGTACCGCTCACCGGTGTCGGGGTCGGTGACCGTGAGGTGGCGGTGGATGTTCCGCACGCGAGCACCGGCACGCTCGGCGGCCTCAGTGCTCCCGTACGTGGTCGTTCCGACGAAGCCGGCCGTCCGCATCAGTCTCCCCCAGGCGTCCTTGCGGAAGTCCGAGTTCTGCATGACGCCGCGCACGGCCCGCGGAAGAAGCGCCTGAAAGTAGAGCGCACGCACACCGGCAACCCACATCATGGGATCCGCGTGCACCTGCCAGGTCACCGATCCGGGCCCGAACAGCCCGGGATCGCCCCGCCCCTCTTCCGCCTCTGTGCCCACCACGTCGCCGCCTCTCCCTCGCATCAGCGGTCCCGGCGCGATCAAGGATCTCTGCTCGGCGCCTCAGCACAACGCTACCGGCGAGGCGACGCGGTCGCCCCGGGTTCAGGCCTTGGCTGTCGCCGTCCCGGACCGCGTCCGTTCCTCCGCGTCCGCGTCGAAGCCGATCGGCTCCCAGCGCTTCGACAGCAGAGCGATCAGACCGAGGACGGGGGCGGCGAGGATGACCCAGTAGACGTGGGTGCCGAGGCCGGTGCTGAGGATGGGGAAGAAGAACAGGGTCAGCGTCGACCCGAGGCGCAGCACGGCCTGGTTGAAGCCGATGCTGACGCCGCGCATCGACGTCGGGAAGCCCAGCGAGGCGTAGCTCATGATGTGCGCGCCGGGGCCGAAGCCCTGGGCGAACATGAACGCGCCGAGCATCAGGATGCCCCCCGTCACGAACGCCGTCCCGGACGGATCCCCGATGAGGCCGAGCACCGTGACGGCGACGAACTGGATCGCGAATCCCAGCGTCATCATCGGCCAGGCGCCGCGGGTCGACGCCCAGCGGATGCCGAGCAGCCCGCCGGTCAGGGCGAAGACGAGGTTCAGGGTGAAGGAGGACGCGATCGTGGTGAGCGGGCCCTGGGTCATCAGTGTGGCGATGATGATCGGCAGTCCGAACGCGACCGCGTTGTAGCCGAAGGTCTCCGCCAGACCGACCGCCACCGACTGGATCGTGCGCGTGCGGTACGGAGGGGTGAAGAGCCGTGCGTACGCGCCGAGGCCGGTCCGGGGCGGACGGGATGCCGTCTTGGGCGCGTCGTCGGCGACGCGCGCGTCCACGCCGTACGACTGGCGCAGGATCTTCGCCGCGCCCTCCAGGTCGCCCTGGTCGGCGGCCCAGGTCGGGGACTCGTTCATGTAGCGCCGGCGCAGCAGCAGGACCAGCAGCGCGGGCACCGCGCCGAAGCCGACGGTGAACCGCCACAGCCAGCCCAACTGGGCGTCCGGCAGGAGGAAGTACAGCAGCATGATCACGAGGTAGCAGCCGCTGGTCGCGGTGTACCAGGCGGGGGACCAGGCGGCCGTGCGGGAGCCCTTGCTGCCCTTGCCGTGCAGCCGGGAGAACTCGGCGAGGAACGCGATCGCGACGGGGATGTCCATGCCGACGCCGATGCCCATCACGAAGCGTGCGCCGATCAGCGTCCACACGTCCTGCGCGACCGCGCACACCAGCGCGGTGGCGACGAAGAAGAGCATGTTCGCCATGAAGACGCGGTAGCGGCCGATGCGGTCCACCAGCCAGCCGCCGACGAGCGCGCCGAGGAGCGAACCGACGCTGATCGAGGCGGTGACCGTGCCGGCCATCGTGGAACTGAGGCCGAACTGCTTCGTGATGTCGGGCAGCCCGTAGGCCAGGGAACTCAGGTCGTAGGCGTCGAGGAAGATGCCGCCGAGCGCGATGATCACGATCATCTTGGCGTGGCGGCCGCGCGCCGTACCCGAGTTGACCAGATCAGAGACGTCGGCCGCGGAGCGGATCAGCACCGTGCCCGACGGCGTCACCGGAGATGTGCTGGTGGACAGGGGGGAGGTGGAGCTCACGAGCGCCTTCCGGTGTGGTGCGGGGACGTACCGTCGGATCGTATGCACCGGCCGGAAATCGCCCGTGCGCATGTCCACATCCTGGTCATCCTTGTGGACCGCGTCGCGGCGCGTGATCCAAGCTGTGACCGTGGACCCGACCCTGCCGCGGGCCAGGCGACACCCTGCGTTTTCCGTCCATTGGGGCGGAGCTGGGTGCGGTGATCCGCAAAGCGTTCTACCTTCGACCGAATGAGAGCGGCGGATATCGATACACGGGTCTGGGCACAACGCGGCATGTGGGGTTCCGTGCTGCTCTCAGCGGGTGCCTGGGGCGCCGGCGCCCTGCCACGCGGCGTACCGGACGGGATCTGGGGATCCCCGGGCCCCGCTCTCGCGCTGATCGGCGCGACGGCGGCGTATGCGGGACTCGGTCTGCTGCTGTGGTCCTGGTGGCGGTTGGGCACGCTGCTGCGGGCCGGTGCGGTGATGAGCAGACGACGGCAGTGGCTCACGCTCGGCGGCTGGGCGCTGCCTCTGCTTCCGGCACCGTCGCTGTTCAGCACGGACATCTACAGCTACGTGGCCCAGGGCGCACTGGCCGGGCGCTCCTGGAACGTCTACGAGATCGGCCCCTCCGCACTCGGCGGGCCGCTCGCCGCGAACGTCCCGGAGGTGTGGCAGAACGCTCCGGCTCCGTACGGACCCCTCTCGGTCGTGGTGAGCCGGGCCGTTGTCTTCTTGACCGGCGAACACCATGTGGTCACCGCCGTCGTGCTCCATCGGGTGGCCGCTCTCGCCGGGCTCGCCCTGCTGGCCTGGTCGGTTCAGTGGCTCGCGACGCGGTCGGGCGGCGACGGCTCAGGAGCCTGGTGGGCGGCGTCGCTGAATCCGCTGGTGCTGGCCCACCTGGTGGGCGGGGCGCACAACGAGGCGCTGATGCTCGGCTTGATGATGGCCGGTCTTGTGGCGTGCCGGTCCGGACGATGGGTTCTGGGCGTTGTCCTGCTGACGTGCGCCGCGCTGGTGAAGGCCCCGGCCGCGGTGGCCCTGGGGTGCGCCGCCCTGGTGACGGTCGCCGGGCAGACGGGCTGGTGGCGACGGCTGGGCCGCGCGGCGGGGGTACTCCTCACGGCCGTCGGGACGCTGGTGCTGACGGTGACACTCTGCGGGCTGGGCTGGGGTTGGCTCGATACGCTCCGCACGCCGACCCACTCGTACACGCCGATGTCGCTGACCACGGACGTCGGTCGGCTGCTGCGGTGGATCGGGACCGAAGCCGGCTGGGTCACCACACCGGACCCGGTGACGGTGATGCGTACGATCGGGACCTTGGCAGGGCTCTGCGGGGCCCTGTACTTCCTGGCGCGCGCTCCCCGCCTCGGCGCCGAACGCTCCACGGCCCTGGCACTGTTGGCCCTGGTGGTGTGCGCCCCCGCCGTGCAGGGCTGGTACCTGCTGTGGGGGGCGGTGCCCCTGGCCACGGTCGCCTGGCGCGCGCTGGCGGACGCCCGGATCAAGGCCGCGGTCGTCGTTCTGGTTCTCATGGTGTTTCCGTCGGGCCGGGGGCCCACCGTCACCGACGTGGTCGGCGTCGTCCTGGGAGGCTTGGCGATCCTGCCGTGGATGGCCTGGACATCTCAACGAGCACGTGACGCGGAACTGCAGCCTTCCCCCCGGCCCAGTTACGGCGAGGCGGCGCCCTTGCGGTTTCCCTGACGCACAGTCATGAGTCCAGAACACCCGACTGCCGGTCGCGGCAAGGACGGGGTCGGCGTGACCGTCGTCGCCCCCCCCCGGGACGGTGGACACCCCGTTCCGGGACAAGCGTGGCGGCACCCCCGAAGCGGCGCCGGCGATGACCGCCGAGCACATCGCGGACACGATCGTCTTCGTCGTCAACCAGCCCGCGGGCGTGGACATCAACCACATCACCATGCGGCCGGCCCGGGCAGGTCGGCTGACGCCGGGCACCCAACGTCCTTACGAAGGAACGCCTTTGACCCCGGCCGCGCGGTGGCACGCGGTACGGACCGAGGGCGCCGTCGCGCGTCAGCCGGGTGACGCGCGCGTTCCGCGAGGCAGCGGGTACGGCAGGAACGGGGACGGGCCCGGGAGCCAGGGGCCGACCCCCTCATGCGTCACACCGACACCTGCGTCGGCCGTGGAGCCTCAGCGGCGGACGCGCGGCATCCCCAGGCCGATCCAGGAGATGATCTCGCGCTGGATCTCGTTGTTGCCGCCGCCGAACGTGAAGATCACTGCCGATCGGTAGCCGCGTTCGAGTTCTCCGTGCAGGACCGCGCCCGCCGAGCCCTCCTTGAGCGCTCCCGCCGCGGCGACGACCTCCATCAGCCAGGCGTACGCCTCGCGCCGCGCCTCGGAGCCGTACACCTTCACGGCGGAGGCGTCCTGCGGGGTGAGGCTGCCTTCCTGGACGGCGTTCACCATCTGCCAGTTGAGGAGTTTCATCGCGTCGAGCCGGGTGTGGGTCTGGGCGAGGCGCTTCCTCACCCAGCCGAGGTCGATGACGCGGCGCCCGTCGGCCAGTTTGGTGTCCATGGCCCAGCGCTGCACGTCGCGCAGCGCGCGGATCGCCATGGTGCCGTGGGCGGCGAGAGTGACCCGCTCGTGGTTGAGCTGGTTCGTGATGAGCCTCCAGCCCTTGTTCTCCTCACCGACGCGACGGCTGACGGGGACGCGGATGTTCTCGTAGTAGCTGGCCGTGGTGTCGTGCGAGGCAAGGGTGCTGATGATCGTGCAGGAGTAGCCGGGGTCCGAGGTCGGCACGAGGAGCATGGTGATGCCCTTGTGCGGCGGGGCGTCCGGGTCGGTGCGCACGGCGAGCCACACCCAGTCGGCCGTGTCGCCGTTGGTCGTCCAGATCTTCTGCCCGTTCACCGTGTAGTGGCCGGTGGCCTCGTCCCCGTCGCGCACCGCCCGCGTCTTGAGCGCGGCGAGGTCGGTGCCCGCGTCGGGCTCGCTGTAGCCGATGGCGAAGTCGAGCTCCCCGGAGAGGATCCTCGGCAGGAAGTACGCCTTCTGCTCGTCGCTGCCGTACTGCATGATCGTGGGGCCGACGGTGTTGAGCGCCATGAGCGGCAGCGGCACGCCCGCCTGCGCGGCCTCGTCGAAGAAGATGAACTGCTCCATGGGCGTGAGGCCACGCCCGCCGTACCCCTTCGGCCACCCGACGCCGAGCCACCCGTCGGTGCCGAGCCGGCGCACCGTCTCGCGGTAGAACCGCTTCTGCGCCGCCGGGTCCTCGTAGCGGGCGTACGCGTTGTCGGGCACCAGCTCCGCGAAGTAGGCGCGCAGTTCCGTGCGCAACTGCTGTTGCTCGGGCGTGTATTCGAGGTGCACGGCCCCTCCTGGCGGTCGCTGGTACACCGGGTCCCGGTCCTGACGGCGCACACAGTAGAACTCGTTCCAGAAATAGGGAATGGGCGCGGGCGGACGGTTCCGGCACATGACCCGAACGCGCACGGGCCGTGCGCGCCCGGCCTGTGCCCACTCAATTGCTTTGCGGGGGTCGCGCCGGCCCGGTTAGGTTCTGCCGCGTCCGCAACTCCCCGTACAAGGAGCCCTCTTGTCGCTGCACCTCACACCGCTGACCGATCCGGCCGGCGGTCCGGACGTCCGCCGCCTCGCATGGCTGGCGTCCGACGCCGACGGGAACCCGGTCGGCTCGGCGTTCCTGCGGCTCATCGACCTGGACGGGCAGCGGCATCTCGCCGAGCTGTCCCTTCAGGTACATCCCGCGGAACGCCGTCGCGGCGCGGGTACCCGGCTCCTCGAAGCGGCGGTGACGGCCGCGAAGGCCGACGGGCGGCGCTCGCTCACCGCCCCGGCCGACGACGGTTCACCCGCCGACCTGTTCCTGGCCGCGCGAGGATTCCGCCGGGTGCTGAACCTGACGTACGCGCGGCTCCCGCTCGCCGACGCGGACATCGCGGCCCTCACGCGCACGGCGCGTGCGGAGCACCCCGGATACCGGCTCGTCTCCTGGGAAGGCACGGTTCCGGACCACCTGGCCGCGACGTTCGCCGCGTCGCGTCGCGCCATGGACGACATGCCCATGGACGACACCGACTACGGGACGGTGCCCTGGGACGTGGACCGGGTCCGCGCGGTGGCCAAGGCCGTCGAGCGGCGCGGCGAACACCTCGACACGGTCGCGGCGGTCGACGCCTCCGACGGCACGGTCGTGGGGTTCACCGAGCTCGTCGTTCCGGGTGACGGCACGGGTGACGGGCAGCACTACGGCACGGGCGTGCTGCCCGAGCACCGTGGTCACGGTCTCGCGCGCTGGATGAAGGCCGAGGCCGTTCTCCGCGCCCGCGCCCGCCACCCGAAGCTCGGGGGTCTGCTCACGGACACCGCCGACAGCAACACGCCCATGCGCGCGGTGAACGACGGGCTGGGCTACGTGCCGACGCATCGGACGTACGAGTACCAGCTGGACCTCCCGCAGGCCTGACGGCCTCGACGTCCAGCAGGCCGAAAGGCGCGCGATGGCCACCGCGGGTTCGCGGTGGCCATCGTCACACCCTCCCCCGGCCTCATCGCCACGAGATAGTTGTATAGTACAACGTGAGCGAAGGTTGTAAACGCCAACTCATTGAGTTGTATACACCAACGCCCACCTCTGTTCTCCGTCCATCACTGGAGGTCCTGCCCATGCCCGCCGACCACAAGGCACACCGCTCCGAGTCCTCGGGCGCCGTGCACGGCGTGCGGAATCCGGCCCTGCGCCATGTCCTGACGCACCTCATCACCCCGCTGCTGATGTGTGTGGGCATGGGGCTGGCGTACATGGGTGCCTTTGTGGCGCCCGAGCCGCACCATCTGCCGGTGGCGGTCGTCGGGGCCGGGCCCGAGGCGAAGGTCTTCGCCCAGACGGTGAAGGACAAGGCCGGTGACGCCCTCGACGTCCGTACGCTCGACAGCCGCTCGGCCGCCGTCGAGCAGCTCCGGTCCCGTGACATCGACGGCGCGTACGTCCTGAGCGCGAAGTCACCCGAGCTGATCGTCGCGACCGCCGGTTCCGACATGAGCGCGATCACCGCCGAGAAGATCTTCACGCCGGTCGCCACGCGGCAGGGCGTGCCGCTCAAGGTGACGGACGTGACCCCGACCGTCTCGGACGACCCGACGGGCCAGGGCCTGTTCTTCCTGCTGGTGGCGCTGAGCATCGGCTCGTACGCGTCGGTGGCCGTGATCGGAGCGGCTGGTTCCGCCCTGTCGATGCGGACGCGCGCCGCGCTCGTGGTCGGCGTGTCCGGCGTGGTCGGCCTCGTCGGCGCGGCTCTCGCGGGACCGGTGTTCCACCTGGCCCACCACGGCCTGTGGGGCATGTGGTCGATGTCCTGGCTGTACTCGGCGGGCATCCTCTTCATCGGCGTGGGTCTGCACACGTTCCTGAAGCGGTGGACGACGCTCGCGCTCATGGTGCTGTTCGTGATGCTGAACTTCACCAGCTCCGGCGGCCTCTACCGGCCCGAGCTCCAGAACGGCTTCTTCGGCACCCTGCACTCCTTCTGGAACGGCGCCGGCTTCGTCGAGGGCTCGCGCAGCCTGCTCTACTTCGGCAGCCACGACCTGGCCAGGAACGTGTGGACGCTGGCCGTCTGGCTCGTCGTCGGCCTGGTCGTGATGGGTCTGGCCGCGCTCACGGAGCGGCGGCGCGGTGCCGCCGCCGAGCCCCGGCGGCAGGGCGCGCACAGCCTGGCGCAGGCCCCCGCGCGCTCCGCCCGCAGTGAGGCCGAGGAGGCCCGGGAGTCGGAGGCGGAGGAAGAGATGGAGGAGACGGTCGCGGTCTGACCGTCACCGAGAGGCCGAGCAGTCGCGCCGGGCGTCCCGATGGGGCGCCCGGCGCTCGCGCGCCCGCCCGTCTCCATCGGCACCCTCACACTCCGTGCGGAATCCGCTTCGCCTTGCCCCGCAGCTGGAACGCCGTGACGATCTCCACGACGCCGACCGCGATCAGCCAGCAGCCGCCGACCAGGGTGAGTACGGCGACGGACTCGAACGGCGAGACGATCAGGACCACACCGGCCAGCGCGCTCACGACGCCGAGGAAGATCTGCCAGCCGCGCGCCGGCATCGCCTCGTCGGAGACGGCCGCGACGGTCTGGGTGATTCCGCGGAACAGCCAGCCGATACCGATCCACAGCGCGAGCAGCAGGATCGACTGCGTCGCCCCGCGGAAGCAGAACAGGCCGAGCAGGATCGACACCGCGCCGCTGATGAAGGCCATCACGCGCAGCCCGGTCGTGACATGGGTGCCGAACGCGGCCACCAGCTGGAATACGCCGGTGACCAGGAGATACACACCGAAGAGCACTCCGGCGGCGAACAGGGACGCCCCTGGCCAGACCAGGACCAGTACGCCCAGGATCAGGGCGGCTATGCCGGCCAGCAGCACTACTTGCCACGCGGATTGAGCCAGGCGTCCGAGCGGGCCCTGGGGCGCGGCGGGGGGCTCTTCGTGGGTGCCTTCGGCCGTCGGGATTCGGGGTTCGTGCGGTGCGTGCGTCATGTCCGACTGTTCACACGGCGTCGGCGCGACCGCCACTCGGGTGAGGCGAACGACGTACGGCCCCGGCAGCCCGGGGCCGTCACCGCAGCGGCGGACCACCGAGGACACGAGGCGGGGAAAACTCCGCACAATTGGGCCATGACAGAACGCTCCAAGAGCTCCGAACCGCACTTCCGCGTCCGCCGGGTCTACGATCCGCCGTCGTCGGACGACGGAATCCGGGTCCTGGTGGACCGCCTGTGGCCGCGCGGCGTCTCCAAGGAGCGGGCCGACGTCCAGGAGTGGATGAAGGACCTGACGCCGTCCTCCGCGCTGCGCTCGTGGTACCACGAGGACCGCGCATCCCGCTTCCCGGAGTTCGAGCGCCGCTACCGCGACGAGCTCGCCGAGCCGGACCGCGTGGAGCTGACGGACAAGCTGCGCGCGCTGGCCCGTACGAGCACGGTCACGCTGGTCACCTCGGTCAAGGACATCGAGCACAGCCATGTGCCGGTCCTGGTGCGGCATCTGACCGAGAGCTGACCGGCCCGGGGACGGTGCGGATCCCCTCCCGCCGCGCCCCGCGGGCGTACCGACCCGGCCCGACAGCAGGTGCGAACCGGCACAAGCTATGCCAATTTTGTGCAACGACGCACCACTTGGACGCACGGCGTCGTCCGAGCGACGCGGGCACCGGTGGCGCCGGGGTCCGCCGACGCACCCCGGGAGGGCCCGTATGACCACCATGGACGTCCCGTCCGACGAACCCATACCGCGGGCGAAGACGGCGCCACCGGTGGCGGCGCCCGCCCTGAAGTGGGTGACGCTGGCGCTGATGACGACCGCATCGGTGGCAAGTCTGCGGGCCGCTCCGACCATGGCCGTGTACGGCCTGGCCTGCGTCTTTCTCTACATCGTCCCGGCGGTCGTGTTCCTGCTGCCGACCGCCCTGGTCTCGGCTGAGCTGGCGTCGGGGTGGAACGGCGGTGTCTACCGGTGGGTCAGTGAGGGCTTGTCGAAGCCGCTCGGGTTCCTGGCCGTCTGGTGCCAGTTCGCCATGACGATCTTCTACTACCCGAGCCTGCTCGCGTACGTGGCCAGCACCATCGCGTACGTCATCGACCCCTCGCTCGCCTCCAACGGCCTCTACACGGCCATCGTCATCATGGTCCTGTACTGGACCGGGGTCTGGGTCTCCTCGCGCGGCACGAGGGCCGTGGCCGGACTGTCGTCCTGGGGACTGGTCATCGGCACGCTGATCCCGGGCACGATCCTCGTCGTCCTCGGCCTTGTCTTCCTCGGCCAGGGCAACGGATCGGCCGCCCCCATGGGGGCGGCGAACCTCCTCCCCCAGTGGACGGGGCTCGCCAGCCTGGTGCTGATCGTCAACAACTTCCTGAGCTACTCCGGCATGGAGATGAACGCGGTCCACGTCTCCTCGCTGAAGGACCCGGCCAAGGAGTACCCGAAGTCGATGTTCCTCGCGACGGGGCTCGTGCTGCTGATCTTCATCCTGCCCGCGCTCGCCATCAGCTGGGTCGTGCCGTCCGACCAACTCAGCCTCACCGCGGGCGTGATGCAGGCGTTCCACGCCTTCTTCTCGTACTTCCACGTCGGCTGGCTCACCCCGATCGCGGCTGTCATGCTGATCGCCGCCGCGCTCGGCGGCATGCTCACCTGGCTCGCCGGGCCGTCCAAGGGCCTGCTGATGATCTCCCGCGAGGAGGGCTATCTGCCGCCGTTCCTGCAGAGGCTCAACAAGAACGGCATCCAGCAGAACATCCTCGTCACCCAGGGCGTCGTGACGACGGCCATCGCTCTGATGTACGCGCTGATCCCGAATGTCTCCAGCGCGTACTGGATCTTCTCGGTGATCACGACGCAGGTGTACCTGATCGTCTACCTGCTGATGTTCGCCGCCGCGATCCGGCTGCGCAGGACGCAGCCCGACCACCCGCGCGGCTACCGCGCACCGGCTCTGACGCTGCTGTGCGGCGTCGGCCTGGTCGCCTCGCTCGCCGCGCTGGCCATCGGATTCGTGCCGTCCTCGCAGTTCGGCGGCAACAGCGTGTGGCTGTACATCGGCCTCGTCGGCGGCGGGCTCGTCATCCTCGGCCTGGTGATCCCAGGGATCTTCCTCAAGCTCAGCAGGCCGAGTTGGCGCGACCCCGCGTCGGCGGCCGACGAAGGGGGCGCCACGTGAGCCCCACCCGGTTCGCCTCGCAGCACCGGTGGATCTATGTCTGCGCGATCCTCCTGCTGCTGGCCCTCGTGGTCGTCGGAGTCATCCAGTACGACAGCGTGAGGACGACCGACGACGCCCACAAGAAGGCCCAGCAGCTCGCGGACGAGCTGGTGGCCGCCGGCTACTCCAGACCCGACACCGGTGGCGTCGTCCGCACGCTCGGCACCGACGGCGGCAACGCCTGCGACGATCCCGGGTCCGCCCTCAAGTCGGGCCTGTGGAAGATCCACCTGTCCAACGGCGCGGGCGGCCCCGGGCAGCGGCCGGTGATCTCCGACCGGCGGGCCGTGGAGGCCGAGGCGATCATCCTGGGCGTCTACTGCCCCGACAAGCTCGAGAAGATCAAGGACAAGGTCGACGACCTCAGGACCGACGACACAGTGAGGCGATGAGGCATGCCCGCGCCCGACAGTGAACTGGCCGCCCGGATCGCCGAGTTGACGCCCCGGGCGAAGGCAGACCTGAGCGAGCTCGTCGCCGACCCGTCCGTCGCCGACCCGCGCCGGTACCCGCCCGAGGAGTGCCCGGGCCATGGCCGACGTGTACGGAAGACCCATGGAGTTCCTCGGCCAGGGCGGCTCCGTCCCGCTGTGCAACGTCCTCGCCCAGGCGTATCCCCGCGCGGAGATCGTCCTGATGGGGGTGGAGGAACCGCAGTGCCTGATCCATGCCCCGAACGAGAGCGTGGACCCCTCCGAGATCGAGCACATGGCGCAGGTGAAAGCGCTCTTCCTGCGCGCGTACGGCACCGAAGCGCGGCGCTGACACACATCCCTGGGAGACCGACGTGACCACCTCCGACACCCCTGCCTCTTCCCCCGACTTCGCCGACCGGTCCGACTTCGAGGAGGCGGACCGGGGTCTCGTCTCCCCACCGCTCTCCTCCACGATCACGGCCGAGGACGGACGCGTCGTGTGGAACTTCGACGACACGGCGTTCCTCGACGAGGACTGTCCCGACACCGCGCACCCGAACCTGTGGCGGCAGTCCCAACTCTGCGCGCGGGCCGGTCTGTTCGAGGTGACCGAGGGCGTCTTCCAGGTGCGTGGGTTCGACCTCTCCAACATGACGCTGATCGAGGGTGACCACGGGGTCGTGGTCGTCGACCCGCTCGCCTCCGCCGAGACGGCGGCCGCCGCCCTGGAGCTGTACCGCTCGCAGCGCGGTGAACGGCCGGTCGCCGCCGTCGTGTTCACCCACTCCCACCTCGACCACTTCGGCGGCGTGCTCGGCGTCGTCGGACCTGACGACGGCGTGCCCGTGGTCGCCCCGCAGGGCTTCATGGAGCACTCCGTCGCGGAGAACGTGTACGCGGGTTCGGCGATGCTGCGCCGCGGCGCCTACTACTCGGGCGCCAACCTGGAACCGGGGCCCGAGGGTCTCGTGGGGATGGGCCTCGGCTTCACCGCGTCCACCGGCACCGCGGGACTGGTGGCGCCCACCGTCGAGGTCCGGCACACGGGACAGGAACTGACCCTCGACGGCGTCGTGTTCCGCTTCCAGATGACGCCGGGCACCGAGGCGCCGGCGGAGATGAACTTCCTGCTGCCCCAGCGGCGCGCCCTGTGCATGGCCGAGAACGCCACGCACAACCTGCACAACATCCTGACCCTGCGCGGCGCCGTGGTCCGCGACGCCCGGATCTGGGCCCGCTACCTCAACGAGGCCATCGAACTCTTCGGCCACGACGCGGACGTCCTGTTCGCCTCGCACCACTGGCCGACCTGGAGCTCGGACCGGATCAGGTCGTTCCTCGCGGAACAGCGCGACCTGTACGCGTATCTGCACGACCAGACGCTGCGGCTGCTCAACCAGGGGTACACGGGGTCGGAGATCGCCGAGCTGATCGAGCTGCCGCCCCCGCTCTCCGCGGCCTGGCACGCGCGCGGCTACTACGGCTCCGTGAGCCACAACGTGAAGGCCATCTACCAGCGTTACATGGGCTGGTACGACGGCAACCCCGCCTCCCTCTGGGAGCACCCGCCCACCGAGACGGCCGAGCGCTACGTCGACTGCATGGGCGGGCTCGAAGCGGTGCTCGGCAAGGCGCGTACGTACCTGGAGGAGGGCGATCTGCGGTTCGCCGCCCAGCTCCTGAGGCACGCCGTGTTCGCCGCGCCGGACAACGCCGACGCCAAGGAACTGCTCGCGCAGACCTTCGAGCGGTTGGCGCACGGCGCGGAGAACGCGACCTGGCGCAACTGCTACCTCACCGGCGCCCAGGAGCTGCGCGGCGCCATCAAGAGGACCAGCATCGGCGGCGGTGACATGAGCGCCGCGCTGAACGTCGAGCAGCTCTTCGACTCACTCGCGGTCCGGGTCGACGGGCCCCGGGCGTGGCAGCACTCGCTCACCCTGCACTGGCATCTGTCGGACCTGGGCGAGATGTACCGCATGACGCTGCACAACGGTGTCCTGGTCCACACCCGTACGACCCGGCCCGCCGACAGCGCGGACCTGTCCCTCACGCTGACGAAGCCCCAACTCCTCACGCTGCTGGCCGGGAAGGGACTCCACGGCGTCTATCACTCGGGCGACCTGGGCGCCCTCGACACCCTGCTCTCGCTCCTCGACGAGAACGATCCGGACTTCGCGATCGTCACCCCGTGACGGCGGTGACCGGGTGCGACAGCCGCCCATACGCACTAATCCAGCGGGCCCCCGGCCACGGCATGGCATCCCATGAGTACATGACACCGGACCGTGAGGACCGTCCCCCGTCGGGCGCGAGCGACGAGATCGCCGAGCTGCGCTCCCGGGTCGCCCAGTTGGAGTCCGCGGGGCCGGCGCGGCCCCGGCCCCGGCACCATCTGCGCTCGTTCTTCGCGGGCCTCCTGATCGTCCTCGTGGCGATCCTGACGCCGCTCAGCGCGGTCGCGACCTGGGCCAGCGACATCGTCGGCGACACCGATCGCTATGTGGCGACGATGAAACCGCTCGCTTCCGATCCCGATGTCCAGGCGGCCGTCACGAACCGCGTCACGAACGTCGTCATGGAGAACATCGATCTCAAGACGCTCCTCAGCGACGTGGCACCCGCCGACCGGCCGAGGCTGGAAAAGGCGCTGGGGAGGCTGAGCGGCCCGCTCACCAGCGGACTCAGCGGCTTTGTGCACAACACCGTCCAGAAGTTCGTGTCGAGTAAAGAGTTCGAGAAACTGTGGACCGGCCTCAACCGGCGTGTGCACACGGCGGTCGACAAGGCGCTGACCGGAAGCGGCGGCGGCGCCGTCAAGCTCACGAACGACACGGTGACGATCGACCTGGCTCCCGTCATCGAGGAGGCGAAGCATCGGCTCGTCGACCGCGGCCTCGGCGTCGCCTCGAAGATCCCCGAGGTGCACACCGACTTCACGGTCCTGAAGTCCGACTCCATCGGAAAGATCAAGAAGGGCTTCCGGCTGCTCCAGCTCCTGGGGGTCTGGCTGCCGATCCTCACCCTGGTCCTCGCGGCCGTCGCCGTCCTCCTGGCCGTCCGCAAGCGGCGCGCCCTGGTGGCGGCGGGGATCGCCATCGCCGTGGGCGCCGCACTCCTCGGCATCGGCCTGTGGGTCTTCCGCGCGATCTATCTCGACGGGCTGCCCTCCGGGGTGTCGCAGCCGGCCGCCGGCGCCGTCTACGACGCGCTCGTGCGGTTCTTGCGGACGACGGTACGCATGGTGATCACCGTCGGCGTCGTGGTGGCGCTCGCCGCGTGGCTGACCGGCGAGGGCCGGGCGGCGACCCGGGTCACGGCCATGTGGCGCGGCGGTATCGGCGCGGTGCGCGACGCGGCGGGCCTCACGGGCGGCCCGGTGGGCGCATGGGTGCACCGGGCGAAGACATGGCTGAACTGGACGGTCGTCGTCGTGGCGGCCGTGATCATGCTGGTGTGGGACCGTCCGACGGGCGTCGTCATCGTGTGGATCGCCCTGTGCGCGCTCATCGCTCTCGCGGTGGTCGAGTTCCTGGACGACGACGGATCGCCGCACTTGACGGCCACCCCCGCCGGGTGACGCCGTTGCTGTTCGGTGTCAGGCGCGCGCGGGGCGCCGCACCGCGCGGGGGCGGTACTCGACCACGGTCAGCGCCAGGGCCACGTACCGCTCGACCAGCTCGTCCACGGACACCGGGCCCTCCGCCTGGTACCACTCCGCGATGGCGTTGCACATCGCGATGACCGCGCGCCGTGCGTCGTCCGGATAGGGCGTGAGGAAGATGCCCTGTGCCACGCCCCGCTCGACCACCTCGCGGAACTGCTGGGTGCCGCGCGCCTCGTTCTTCCGGTAGCGCGCCAGGTGCTCGGGCTCGAGGCTGCGCCCTTCGGTCAGCACGATGCTGCTCTTCACGGGGTGGTCGGTACGGAACCGGACGGTCGCCGCGACGAGCGCCTCCAGCTGCTCGGCGGGGTCGTCACCCGCCGCCTCCAACGCCTGGTCGCACGCGCCGAAGTAGGCGTCGAGACCGTCGTCGAGGATGGCGACCAGCAGGTCCTGCTTGCCCTTGTAGTAGTAGTACAGGGCGGACAGGCTCACCCCGGCGCGCTGCGCGATGTCGCGGATCGAGGTCGCGCCGTAGCCCCGCTCGGAGAACTCATGCCGGGCAGCCTCGACGATGGCCTTGTGGCCTGCGGGTCGCGTGGACACAGCTCTCCGATCTCCTGTTTCCACCCCGGCGCCGTGCGCACTGAACGAACGGTCGAACAGTCGTGGCGGGACATCGCCGAGTGTACTGGCGCATGCCGCGAATCGGCCGGTCACGAGGTAAATGACCAGTACAGACGCCTCGGCCGTCCGATCCGGGGCGGCACGACGACAGGGCGCGTGATGACCGTCACAGCCACGGAGGCCCCCGGGGCTGGCAGCATGCCGACCATGGGTGCTCAATACAACCAACTCGCGGTGGCGCAGCCGGATGCCACGCCCGACCACGCGGACCCGCTTCCCCTCGGCGAGCTACTGGGTCTCGAGGCGTCGGGGGGCAGCGCCTTCAGCGGCATGCCCCACATGGGCCGGCCGCCGCGGGCCTTCGGCGGGGTGACGCTCGCGCAGGCTCTGCTCGCGGCGGGGCGCACGGTCGACGGCGGGCGGCAACCGCACTCCTTGCACGCCTACTTCCTGCGCTCGGTCGCCCCGGAGGCCTCCGTCTCGTACGAGGTGGAGCGGCTGCGGGACGGGGCCTCCTACGCGGCCCGGCAGGTGGCCGCGCGCCAGGACGGCATGACGGTGCTCAGCCTCTCCGCTTCGTTCAAGAAGCCCGAGAGCGCGCTCGACCACCAGCCGGAGATGCCCGGCGCACCGGTGCCGGACGACTGCGAGGCCCCGTACGAGGTGATGGCGCGGGAGCACCCGCAGCGCTACGCGGAATCCGTCATCCCCCGCGCTGTCGACCTGCGGCTCGTGGAGGCGGACGCCGATGAGCTGGCGGCGCGGGCCGACGGCATGTCCCGGCGGCGCTGCTGGCTGCGGGCGGCGCGGCCGCTGCCCGACGAGCCCCTTCTGCACACCGCCGCACTCGCGTACCTCTCGGACCTGACGATCTCCCCCACGGCCGCGCTGCCCTGGGAGCCGCACGGTGCGCGGAGCGCCCGCCGGTCGAGGGTGATGCTGGCGTCGCTGGACCACGCCATGTGGTTCCACCGCCCCGCGCGCGCCGACGCCTGGTTGCTGTACGCCCAGCACACCACGAACCTGTCCGACGGCCGCGCGATGTCCCGCGGTGAACTCTGGTCGCAGGACGGCCAGTTGGTCGCCTCCGTGCTGCAGGAGGCACTGATCCGCCACCGGCCCGCGGCCACCTGACTCCACCTGCCCCCACAGCACAACCGGAAGGAATCCACTCCACATGCTCGACTTCGCCTGGGGCGCCGGCACCGGCCTGGACCGCATCCGCACGCTCGCCGAGGAGCTGGAACACTCGCCGCACGTCCCCTACACACAGTTCGGCCTGAGCATCACTCAGGTCGACAAGGGCCGGGTGGAGATGACCTGGAACCCCGGGGAGTCCCTCCTCAACCGGGGCGGTGTCGTGCACGGCGGCTTCGTCGCGACCACGCTCGACGAGGCGTGCGGCGCCACCGTGATGTCCGGGAGCGAACCGCTGACGCCGTTCCTGACGATGAGCCTGAACATCGAATACCTGCGCCCGCTCCGGGCGGGCGCCACGTACAAAGTGGTCGGGACGGTGCTCAAGCCGGGCCGCCTCCGCACGCTGGTGCGGGCTGCCGTCGAGGACGCGGCGGGCAGGCTGTGCGCGGAGGGCACCGCTTCGATGACGCCCAACCGGGCCCTGCTGCAGACGTCTGGACACGCGCCGACGGGGACCGTAGCTTAACGAATGTTCTGACTGCACACCCGTCGCACCGTCGACCAGGGAGTTGCCGCGTGATCCGTCGCCATCCGAAGGGCATGCCGGCCCACCTCTCCTACCCGGAGGCGTCCGTCGGGGACATCCTCGCCGGCTCGGCCAGGAGATACCCCGACCGGGTCGCCCTGCGCGACGGCGACGACACACTGACCTACGCGGAGCTCCACGAGCAGGCGCTCCGCTTCGCGCGGGGGCTGCGCGAGCGCGGCATCACCGAGGGCGACACGGTGGCACTGCACCAGCCCAACTCCCTCTGGTTCCCGGTCACTTACTACGGGATCCTGCTGGCCGGGGCCGTCGTGGCGCCCCTCAACCCCACCCTTCCCCCGGCGGCCCTGCGCGCACAGCTCGACGAGGCGGGGGCCCGGGCGGCCGTGACGCACCCGGCCACGGCCCCGGCGCTCCTCGCCGCCGGCACCGACGGACTCGAACTGATCACCGTCGTACCGCCGTCGGCCGTCGCGCCCGGCGATCCGGCGCGCGCGGACGGCACGGTGCCGCTCGCCGAGCTGCTCGCGGGCGCCCCGGAGCCCGGCCCGCGCGTCCCGCCCGACGCGGTCGCCCATCTGTCCTTCACGGGCGGCACGACGGGGCGCTCGAAGGCGGTCGAGGTGCTGCACCGTCATGTCGTGGCGAACTGCCTCCAGTTCACCTGCTGGCGCGCGGCCGCCGTGCCCGCGGTGGACCCCGACGGTGGCGTCCATCTCGACCCGGTGGCCGAGGCGGCCACCGAGTACACGAACCAGCCCGGACAGGGCGTCTCGATCGCCGTCGCGCCGTTCTTCCACGCGATGGGCCTGGTCGGCCAGTCGATCGGCGTGCTCGCCGGACTGACGAGCGTCCTCGCCGGCCGTTTCGACCCCCAGCGGTTCCTGGAGCTCGCCGAGAAGTTCGAGGCCACCCAGATCGCCGGGTCCCCCGCGCTCTTCCACGCCCTGCTCGCCGCCCCCGCCGCACAGGGCCGCGCCCTCCCCGCGGTCCGCGTGGTCAACTCGGGCGCCGCGCCCATCGACACGACGACACTGCGGGCCCTGGGGACGCTGTTCCCCCGCGCGTGCGTCGTGGAGGGCTACGGACTGACCGAGGCCACCATGGGCGTCACCTCGGGGATCGTCGACCCCGACGACCCGGTCCCGATCGGGTCGGTCGGCCTGCCCGTCTTCGACACCGAGGTCGAGATCCGCGACCTCGTGCAGAGCGGGAGTTGCGTGCCCGACGGCGAGACGGGCGAGCTGTGGGCCCGCGGCCCGCAGATCACGGCGGGCTACCACGGCCACCCGGAGCTGACGGCCGAGCAGTTCGTCGATGGCTGGCTGCGCACCGGCGACCTGGCGCGGTGCGACGAGCGCGGCCACGTCTACATCGTGGGCCGGGCCAAGGACATGCTCATCTACAAGGGTTACAACGTGTATCCGGGCCAGCTGGAGGAGATCCTCAGCGGCCATCCAGCGGTCGCGCAGGTCTCGGTGATCGGGGTTCCCGCGGCCGACGCGGGCGAGATACCGGCGGCGTACGTCGTGGCGCGTCCGGATGCCTCGCCGGCCCCCGGCCCGGCTCTCGCGGAGGAGCTGATGGCGCACGTGTCCGCCCGCGTCGCGCCGTACCAGCGGGTGCGCGAGGTGCGGTTCCTGGAGGCGCTGCCCACCTCGGCCGCGGGAAAGGTCCTGAAGGCGGAGCTGCGGCGGACACACAAGGCATAGCTTTAACGAACGTTCAACACGTCCGGTGCCGGGTCCCTCGATCGGTGAGGGCCCGGCCCCACCTCTCTCACACCTCCCCCGCACCTCCCTCACGCCCCCGGCCGCCCCGGGCCGCATGGCAGGCGGTGTTCCGGGCAGGCGACCACCGTACGTGCCTGCCCCATCACCCGTTCGGGCTAACCCGAGATGTCGTGGAGCCGATCCGCACGCACGTTTGGAATGTAGAGCCCGTGGGGTGCGTACCCGTCGGCACCGCGCCGACGACCGGACGGGCGCCGGGGAGGTGCGTGATGCCAGAGATTTCCGTGGACGTCCACATCGGCCGATCCGTCACTGAGGTGTACGACTTCCTTTCCGACGCACGGAATCTCGCACTCTGGTTCTCGGGTGTCGACTCCGTCGCCGAGAGCTCGGAGCCCGCAGGTCCGGGCGTGGCCCATGTGTACCGCTTTCCGGGGCGCCACCGGGACCAGCTGCTCCAGTGCGTGGCGTACGTACCGGGCGAGCACCTCGTCTTCCGCGGCGACCGGATGTGGAACGCCCTCGGCGCCCAGACGCCGCTGTACTCGTTCACGCTCTCCTCGCGCCCCCGCGGCACCCTCCTGCGCCTCACGGTGCGGTGCCGCCTGACAGGCGCGCTGACCCTGCTCGCGCCCGTGGTCGCCATGGCCTGGCGACGCGACCTGCCGAGGGACGTGCGCCGGCTGGGCGAACGCCTCGGCGCCCCGCACTGCCACGTCATATCCGCCCCGAGGCGGGTACGCCTTCCCATATCCGTGTCCAGCCCGGCCACCGCCGCGCCCACGACCGTTCGACCGGCCCTCGCGCCGCCCGCCCCACCACGGCCGCAGTTCCGTCCTGAGCCCCGCTCTGAGGCCCGCCCCGAGCCCCGCCCCGAGCCCCGCCCCGAGGCCCGCCCCACCTCGGTCCCGGCCGCCAAGGAACGCTCGCCACGCCCCGCGGCGTAAGGCGCCCCGAAGCCACCCACAGGAAATTGCCGTGCGGAAGGGGCGACCCGGCCAGTAGCGTCCCCACCCATGACTCCTCCTCCTCGCATACGTCCTCCCTACGACGCCGACGAGCGAACGCAGTTGGTCGCGTGGCTGGACATGCAGCGCGCCGTCGTCGAGTGGAAGTGCGAGGGCGTTTCCGAGAAGGACGCCCATCGCTCCGTACTCCCCGCGTCCCCCGCCATGACCGTGGCGGGGGTCGTGTCGCATCTGCGGTGGGTCGAGCACTGCTGGTTCGAGGTCATGCTGATGGGGGGCGCGGCCGAGGGACCCCAGTTCGACGACGGGCCGGAGGACGCCGACATGCTCGTCGACGACGTTCCCCTCGACCAGCTGCTCGGCGAGTACACCCGCCAGTACGCCCGGTCGAACGAGATCACCGCCGCGCACTCCCTCGACCAGGCGGGCCGGCACCCCGACTTCCGCGCCGGGTCCGCGAATCTGCGGTGGATCCTCCTCCACATGATCGAGGAGACCGCCCGGCACGCGGGTCACCTCGACGCGATCCGTGAGCTCCTCGACGGCGAGAAGGGCTACTTCTGACCCGGGTCGTCCGATGGCCTGCGGGGCCGCCCGCGGGGCCCTGTACGGGCGCGTCGTGCGACCTGCGAGACTGTCGCCATGCCCAGTCCGGTCCGCACGTCCGCTGCAGGCGAGGGCCTTCGCGCGAGGCGCCGCCGCGAGACCGAGCACGCGATCCACGCCGCCGCGGTACGGCTCGTCGAGGGCCACGGCCTGGCCGGGGTGACGGTCGACATGATCAGTGCCGCCGCCGGGATCTCGCCGCGCACGTTCTTCAACTACTTCCCGAGCAAGGAGTCGGCGCTCACCATCGGGCCGCCCCCGCTGCCTGACGCGCTCCACCGGCGCCTCGCGCACGGCGACCCGGCGCCCCGGGCCACGCTCACCGAACTGCTCGACGTCCTGTCCGCGCACATCACCGACGATGTCGTGCCCGACCGCGAACTCGTCCAGGCCACCTTCCGGATCGCCGACCGGCATCCCGAACTGCGGGCCGCGCTCCACGCGCGGTTCGACGCCTTCGAGGAACAGGCGAGGGAGGCGGTGGCCGAGCGGATGGCCGCCCCTCCGGCCGACCCCCGGCCCCGCCTGCTCACCGGCATCGCGCTCGCCGTGACCCGCACCGCGCTGGAGCAGTGGTCACTGGGCACCGCCGGCGACCACGCCTCGCCGGAGCCGGACCTGCGGCAGTGCATCGATCTGCTGCACACACTCATGCCGAAGACCTGAGGCGCGCGCGAACACGGCCCTTCAGCGGTCGTCGGCGAGCTGCTGCGCGCGGGCCGTCAGATCCACCTTCCGGATCTTCATGGTCGTCGTCATGGGCATCTCGTCGACTATCTCGACGAGGGGAACCTTGTAGGTCGCCATGCTCTCGCGCGCCCAGTCACGAAGCACCGAGGCCTCCACCGCGCCCTTTTGACGAAGGGTCACGAAAGCCACCGGGATCTGGCCCTTCGAGAGGTCGGCGGCCGGGACGACTGCGGCCGTGTGCACGTCGGGGTGACGGCACAGCAGCATCTCGACCTCCGCGGGGAAGACACTCATCCCCTTCACCTTGATGAGGTCCTTGTCGCGGCCCAGGTAGTGCAGGCAGCCGTCGTCGTTGATCCGCCCGTTGTCCCCCGTGTGCAGCCAGCCGTCTCGCAGTTGCCGCGCCGTGGCGTCGGGCTTGTTCCAGTAGCCCGTCGTCACCGAGGGGCTGCGGACGACGATCTCGCCCGCCTCGCCGAGCGGCAGCGGCTCGCCGGTGACGGGCGACACCACGGCGATGTCCGTGCCGGGCATGGGCAGTCCGCAGAAGACGGGTTCGGCGTGCAGATCCTGGTCCCCGTCCTGGAACCCGTAGGGCGTCACGTCGATCGTGTGCGTCTCGGTCATGCCGTACGCGGCCTCGCGCAGGACGGAGTGGGCGCCCGCGGCGGCCTGCCAGCGCCGCCGGACGCCGACGTCGAGCTTGCGGATGAACGAGGTGCAGAGGGGGTCGACGAGAGAACTCAGGTCGTACGAGGCGAAGTCGGGCCGGTCGAGGAGTTCGAGGTAGTTCTCCACGGTGCCGACCATCGTGGTGACCTTGTGCGCGTCGATCGCCCGCAGGACGCGGGCCGGGTCCCAGCGGGGCATGAGGACCGAAGTGCCGCCCAGCATCAGGGGGTTGAGGATGCCCAGGTCCTCGCCCGCGATCCAGAAGACCGGGATGTAGCACAGGACCACCACCTCGCCGTCGGCCGTCTGGCGTGTGGCCGCGGCGCTGGTGGCGATGGTGTAGATCATGTGCCGCTGGGTGTGCATGCAGCCCTTGGGGAGGCCGGACGTGCCGCCCGTGTAGTTCAGGGCGGCCAGGGCATCGAGGTCGGCCGGGGCACCGTCGACCGGCTCGTGCGCCACGGCCTGCGCCCAGGTGTGGACCACGAGCCCTTCGATCGCCACGGCATCCGGTGCGGTCGCGCCCAGGGCCATCTCGGTGAGCGAGGTGATGAACACCCGCCGCACCGCGGTCTGTTGGCGTACGGAGGCGAGCAGCGGGAGCGAGGTGTCGAGGGTGACGACGGTCTCGGCGCCGCAGTCCTCGAGTTCGTGGGCGAGTTCGGCGCCCTGGAACATCGGGTTGACCGGCACGTGCACCGCGCCGAGGCGCAGCACGGCCAGGAAGGCGATCAGGAACTGTGGGCAGTTGGGCAGATGGACGGCGACCCGGTCGCCCGCGCCGACCCCCTCCAAGGCGAGGTGTCCCGCCAGGCGGCGGCTCAGCTCGTCCAGTTCGCGGTAGGTGACGGTGCGGCCCTCGAAGACGACCGCGGCCCGGTCGGGGCGCAGCCGCGCCCAGTGCGCGACATGGTCCGGCACGGAGATCTCGCCGAGCGGGTACACGACGTCGTTCGGTGTGCCGTGCGGGCGGACCCGGGCCTGACGGGTGCGCAGATCCTCCAGGTACTCCTCGATCTTCATGCGGCTCCTCGGTTGTTGTCCCGACCTGACCTACCTGGACCTTCACCGCACGGGCGTCACCACGTGTCGACGAAGCGACGGGGGGTTCGCCCCTCGGACGAGCGCGGGTGCGGATGCGTGGGGTGCTGGGCGAACGTCGTACTGATCCAGCGGCGGGTGTCGGCCGGGTCGATCACGTCGTCGACCTCGAAGGTCGTCCCCGCGTTGAGCGCCTTGCCCTGCTCGTACTGTTCCGCGAGCAGCGCCTCGTACGCGGCCCGGCGCTCCTGCGGGTCGGCGATGGCCTCGAGTTCGCGGCGGTAGCCGAGCCGGACGGCGCCTTCGAGGCCCATCGGGCCGATCTCGCCGGTGGGCCAGGAGACCATCGCCGCGGGGGCGCGGAAGCCGCCGCCGGTCATCGCCATCGCGCCGAGGCCGTAGCCCTTGCGCAGGACGGCGGAGAAGACCGGCACGCCGAGGTGGGCTCCCGCGACGAAGAGCCGGCTGAAGTGCCGTACGGTCGCGGTCTTCTCGGCGTCCGGGCCGACCATGAACCCGGGGGTGTCGCACAGGGTGATCACGGGCAGGCCGTGGGCGTCGCAGAGTTGCAGGAACCGGGCCATCTTGTCGGCGGCATCGCTGTCGATGGCGCCGCCGAGATGCTGCGGGTTGTTGGCGACCAGGCCCATCGGCCGCCCCTCGACGCGTACGAGTGCGGTGATGACGCCGACACCGAACTCGCGGCGCAGCTCCAGGACCGAGCCGGTGTCGGCGAGGAGGGCGACCGCCTCCCGGACGTCGTACGCGCGCAGCCGGTTCTCGGGGACGACGTGGCGCAGGAGGCGCTGGTCCGCGCAGTCCCAGTCGCTCAAGTCACCCTGGAAGTACGAGAGGTACTTCTTGGCGACCGCCACGGCCTCGGCCTCGTCGTCGACCAGGATGTCGACGACGCCGTTCGGGACCTGGACCGGCATCGGTCCGACCTCCTCGGGCAGGAACTGCCCGAGGCCACCCGCCTCGATCATCGCGGGGCCGCTCATGCCGACGGTGGCGTCGGCGGTCGCGATGACGACGTCACAGCAGCCGAGGAGCGCGGCGTTGCCCGCGAAGCAGCGCCCGGCGACGATGCCGACCGTCGGCACCTGCCCGCTGAGGCGGGCGAGGGTGGCGAACGTGGGGACGTCGAGCCCGGCGACCGCCAGCATGTCGGTGTCACCGGGGCGTCCGCCGCCGCCCTCGGCGAAGAGCACGACCGGTATCTGCTGCCGCTCGGCGAGTTCGAGCATGCGGTCGGTCTTCTTGTGGTTGAGCATCCCCTGCGTGCCGGCGAGGACCGTGTAGTCGTACGCGAGGACGGCGCACTGGCCGCGCCGGTCGCCGAACCGGGCGCCGTTGATCTGGGCGACGCCGGTGACGATGCCGTCGGCCGGTGTCGCGGCGATCAGGTCGTCGAGGGTCCTGCGGCGGCGCTGCGCGGCGATCGCCAGGGCGCCGTACTCGGTGAAGGTGCCGGGGTCGCAGAGGTCGGCGAGGTTCTCGCGTGCGGTGCGGTGGCCGGTGCGCCTGCGGCGTTCGACGGCCTGCGGCCTCGCCTCGTCGAGGGTGACGCGATGGCGCTCGACGACCTCGGCGAGGTCGGGCCTGATGACGTCGAGATCGACCTCGGCCGCCGCCTCGTCGACGCTCTCCTCGCCCTGCGACGGTGCGAAGACGACGAGTTCGGCGCCGGCCGGGACGACGTCCCCGACGCTCGCACGGACCTCGCGGACCACTCCCCCGCGCGGCGCCGTCAGGACGTGCTCCATCTTCATCGCCTCGAGTACGACCAGTGGCGCGCCGGCCGCCACCTCGGCGCCCGGCTCCACGCAGACGTCGACGACGCTGCCCGCGGAGAGCGCGGTGAGGACCGAGCCATGACTCTCCCGGGACGGTGCGGCTCCCGGTACGAGCTTGTCGAGGTGTTCGTTGACGAAGGCGGTCGTCACCGTGCCGTCCCGGAAGGCCTCGTGGCGCAGGACGGCGCGCAGGAGCGGCAGGTTCGACGGGACTCCGCAGAGCGTGAACTCGCCGAGCGCTCCGGCCGCCTTCCCGGCCGCGTCGGCGAAGTCGCCCCGGACCGTACGAGTGATCACCTTGGCGACCAGGGAGTCGTACGAGCCCTTGATCTCCAGGCCCGCGCGGCCGTGAGTGTCCACGCGCACCCCGGGGCCGCCGGGTGCCTCGAAGGCGGTCAGCGTGCCCTGCGAGGCGCGGGCCGTGCCGTCCGCGGACAGCTCTTCGAGGTTGACGCGGGTCTGGATCGCGAAGCCGCGCGGCTGCGGTACGTCCTCCTGGAGGAGGCCTAGTTCGGCGAGGGTCCTGCCCTGGGCGAGGCGCAGTTGAGTGGCCACCAGGTCTACGCCGGTGAGTTCCTCGGTGATGGTGTGCTCGACCTGGAGACGCGGGTTGGTCTCGATGAAGTGGAAGGCGTCCGGGTCGTCCGCGTCGACGAGGAACTCGAAGGTCCCGAGGCCGAGATACCGGGTCGCCGAAGCCATCGTGACCGCGGCCTCGATCAGCAGGTCACGCGTGCGCGCGGGGAGCCACGGGCTGGGCGCGACCTCGATCAGCTTCTGGTTGCGGCGCTGGACCGAGCACTCCCGGTCCCACAGGTGGGTCACCTGGCCGGTGCCGTCCCCGACGACCTGGATCTCGATGTGCTTGGCGCGGGGCAGCAGTTGCTCGACGTAGACGTCGCCGTTGCCGAAGGCGCGCTCGGCCTCGGAGCGGCAGCGCTCGTGGGCCCAGGCGAGGTCCGCCGCGTCGTGCACGGCGCGCATGCCGCGGCCGCCTCCCCCGGCGACCGCCTTCACCATGACACCGTCACGCACGCCGGCGAGGAACTCCGAGGCCTGCGCGAGCGAGGTCGGGGCGCCGGTCGCCGCGAGGACGGGCACACCGTGCCGAACCGCGAGCGCCCGTGAGCTCGCCTTGTCGCCGAAGAGGGCGAGGAGTTCCGGGGTGGGCCCCACGAAGGTCAGCCCCGCCTCGGCACACGCCTTCGCGAAGTCGGCGTTCTCGCTGAGGAACCCGTAGCCGGGATGGACCAGGTCGCAGCCCGCGCGCCCGGCGATCCCGACGATCTGGCGCGCGTCGAGATAGGCGGCCACGCCGTCGCCCTTGAGCAGGTGGGCCTCGTCGGCCAGCCGCACATGGGCCGCCGAGCGGTCGTCCGCGGAGTGCACGGCCACGGTCCGCAGGCCGAGCGCCGTCGCCGCGCGGTGGATCCGGACCGCGATCTCGCCCCGGTTGGCGATCAGCACACCTGTCATCGGACGTCTCCTCCACGGGCCCCTGACGCGGGCCTTCTGTACGTGACGGCATCGGGCCGTACCTGACGGTTCCGGGCGTGCCGGACCTGCCGACGCGCCAGTGACATTGACGCTGGTGTCAACGGCACTGGCGGGCCCAGTCTGCGTTGACGCCGTCGTCAACGTCAATAAGCTGGGGCCATGCCGATCGCGAGAAACTCCTGGACCGTGCGCGACAAGCTCGACCGCCAGGACAGCGCCACCCGCGCCCGGCTGCTCACGGCGGCCCGCACGGTCTTCGAGCAGCGGGGCTACGCCCGCACGACGATCGCCGACATCACGGCACAGGCCGACGTCGGCCGCGCCACGTTCTACGTCTACTTCGCCTCCAAGCAGGACGTCTTCGCCGTGCTCGCCGCCGATCTGCGCGACCGGTTCCTCGCGGCGCAGGAAGCGGCGGACCCCGAAGCCGAGGACCCGTACCAGCTCGCCGAGCGGACCAACGCGGCGTTCCTGGACGCCTATGTGGACAACCTCGCGTTCATGACCGTGCTCGAACACCAGTCGCTCACGGATCCGGCGATGCGCGTGCTCCGCGACGAGATCAGCGACCGCCCCCGAGGGCGCACCGCGCGCTACATCGCCCGTCTGGTGCGCCAGGGCCTGGCCGAGCCGGCCGGTTCGCCGGAGTCCGTGGCCACTGCCGCGGCCGGTATGGTCGCGGGCTTCGCCCGGGCCGTGGCCACCGACCCGGCCTGCCGGGACCAGGCGGTCGCCGATCTGACGGCGATGTATCTGCGGCTGCTCGGCCTCACACCCCGCGCAGGAGCCAAGACCTGACCCCACGGGTTCCTCCGGACCGTCCATTCGACCCGTGCCCGCTCGCGCCACGCATTCGCCCCTGTGTTGGCCGGAGCCACGTGTTCGGACGGAGGGGGAAGTTCCTCGTGACTCCTCCCCCTCATAATGAGGGGGCTTCTCGCTACGCCGGTGCGGCTTCGCGACGGACCAGCCCGGCCCGTAGAACGTTGGTGGCGCCCACGGTGTCCGCGTGCTCCTGGTGGCCGCACGAGATGCAGTGGAACTTTTCCTGTGTGGGCCGGTTCTCCGCGCTGGTGAGCCCGCATTCGGGGCACTGGCGGGAGGTGTTGCGGGGGTCCACGGCGATCACTTCCCGTCCGGCGCTTTCAGCCTTGGCGGCGAGGATCGTCAGGAACACCCCCCATCCGGCATCGCAGATCGAGCGGTTGAGTCCGGCCTTCGCGCCGGCCCCGTTGGGCAGGAAGGCGCCCGACGTGTCAGGGTCGGGCTTCGGCGCGGCACGCCGGACCATGTTGCGGATCTTGAGGTCCTCGTGCGCGATGAAATCATGTTCACGCACGAGATCAAGCGCGGTCTTGTGTGCGTGGTCGAGGCGCTGGCGGCGCACCTTGCGGTGCAGCTTCGCGACCTTCTCGACCGCTCGCCGATGGTTGGCCGTCCGCCTGTCACGGCGCACACGCGGAAACCTCGACAAGGCCTGCTGTGCGGCTTCGAGCCTCGCGGCGCTCCTCGCCCCGTGACGCGGGTTGGGGATAAATCCGCCGTCAGAGGTGGCGACGAAGTTGGCTATGCCCAGGTCGATGCCGATCACGCTGCCCGTCGCGGGAAGCGGTTCGGGCTGGACCTGTTCGGCGGTCAGCACGACGAACCAGCGTCGGCCCTCACGCTTCACGCTGACCGTCTTGACCTTGCCTGCCACGGGCCGGTGCTGATGCACTTTGACGTGCCCGACACCTTGAAGACGGACGCGAGTCACCGGATCGTGCGGCGTGCTGTCCCACCGGCAGCCGTCCCCGTCCTTCGGGAACTCCACCGTGTCGAACCAGTTCACCCCACGAAAACGCGGATAGCCCGGCTTCTCACCGGACTTGACCCGGCGAAAGAACGCCGCGAACGCCTTGTCCAACCGCCGGAGCGTGGCCTGTTGTGAGCTGAACGACCAACGTCCCTGACACTCCGGGTCAAACGCGCGGATGTCCTTGAGCTGGACGGACTGCTGCCCGTACTTGATGCTGGTCCTCGAGGCGTGCCGGTAGGCGTCACGGCGCTCCTGCAACGCGCCGTTGTAGAGCGAGCAGTGATCACGCAGCATCTCACCGAGCGCCTGAGCCTGCCGCACCGTGGGCCGCATGACGAACCTGTACGCACGAATCACCCGGCCCACCCCCTTCGGCTCTTGTGAGCAACATAGCCGAGGCCACTGACAACCCGTCCACAGACAGAACATCCATGCACACATGACCCGTCAGAGCAGCCCCGAGGGATGGCCAGGACCCCGGCTACGGGCAGGATCCGCACCAGCTCTACGGGCCTGACCCGGCACACCCCTACCCCGCGTACGGACCGTACGTCGACAGCCCACCGCCTGCGCCCCCGCAGCCACGCGTCGACGCCCGCAAGATCTGGTCCGGCGGCCTGATGACCGCGCTCGTCGCCGCGCTGACCGCGGTGGCCGGTGTGCTCCTCGTCCGCGGTGTCCTCGGCGTCGCCGTGTTCGCGCCGGAGCGCGACGGCGCGATGGGCGACGCGTCCACCGGACTGCTCGCGGGCGGCGCCGCCGTCGCGGCCCTCGTCGCGACGCTGCTTCTGCACCTCCTGTGCCTGGGCACACCGCAGCCCGGGCGGTTCTTCTCCTGGCTCGTCGCGCTGGCGACACTCGTCATGGTGCTGCTGCCCTTCACCACGTCGGTGGCCCTCGTGACGAAGGTGGGCACGGCCGGCGTCTATCTCGCGGTCGGGCTCACCATCGGAATGCTGCTGACCCCCGTGGCGCGCGGCGCGGTCCGCAGCCCCTGACCGGACGTTCCGTGCCCCGGCTGCGGGTGGGCGACCGCCCCGCAGTTACCGTTGCCGCATGGAACTCATAGGTGAGATCACCGCCGGCCGCCCCCTGCTCGTGCTGGCCGTGAAGGAAGAGGCGCAGTTCCTCGACACGGATCTCCCCGTCCTGCTCACCGGCATGGGCAAGGTCAACGCGGCGACCGCGCTGGCCACCGTCCTGGCCCGCGGCCCGCGCCCCTCGGGCATCGTGAATCTGGGCACGGCGGGTGCGCTGCGACCGGGCTGGACGGGCACCCACGTCATCGGCTCCGTGATCCAGCACGACCTGGACAACGCCGTGCTCGCCTCCCTGACGGGCGAGGTCTACGGTGCGCCGATCGACCTGCCCGACCACGGCGGGCCCGTCCTCGCGACCGGCGACTCCTTCATCTCCGACGAGGCGGCCCGCGCCCGCCTGGCCGCGCACGCCCCGCTCGTCGACATGGAGGGCTACGCTCTCGCGTCCGCCGCCCAGCAGGCCGGTGTTCCGCTGCGCATCGTCAAGCACGTCAGCGACGAGGCGGGCGACGGCGCGGCCAGGACGTGGCGCGAGACGGTCGCCGACTGCGCGCGCGTCCTCGCCGACTGGACCACGCGAAACGTCCCCGTACGCCCCTGATCCACGACTCCCCCGGCAGGCCGCGGGTCCGGCGATGAGATGATCTCGGGCCATGTCCCGCGCGCGCCGGCACTCCCGCCGAGCCCGTCGGGCGCCCTCCGACCGAGACGAGCACGCCTTGGGAACCCGGCCGACGGCCCAGGTCACCCGAACCGTCCCCTCCTCCGCCACGTCCGCCTCCGCCGACGAAGGCGACGACGACCACGGCCCCGTGCCGGGCGACACGTCGATGTCCTGGCCCCGGCTGTGGGCGGCGCTGCGTCGCACGCCGGTGTCGATGTGGAGCGACGACGTGTCGGACTGGGCCGCGGCGCTGACGTACTACGCGATCCTCGCCCTGCTGCCCGCCATGCTCGTGACCGTCTCGCTCATCGGCCTGGTCAGCCCGGCGACGACGGACGCCCTGATCGCGCAGGTGACGGCCTGGGCGCCCGCCGAGTCGGGCGCCGCCCTGCACGAGTCGCTCCGCCACATGGCACACGAGCGGTCCGCCGCGCTCACCGTGACGATCGCGGGCGCCGTCAGTGCCCTGTGGTCGGCGTCGAGTTACTCGGCCGTGTTCCGCCGGGCCCTGCACACGCTGCACGGCGTCCGCGACACGAGGCCCGTGTGGCGCAAGGCCCACCGCATCCTGCTGACCGCCTGCACCCTGCTCGCGCTCCTCGTGACCAGCGCGCTCGTCCTCGTGCTCAGCGGATCCCTCGCCCAGTCCCTCGGGCACTGGCTCGGGCTCGGCGACACGGTCGCCGCGGCCTGGGACTTCCTCAAGTGGCCCGCCCTGCTGTGCCTGGTGGCGCTGCTCGTCCTGGTCCTGTTCCGCTCGGGGCCGCCCGCCGCCCGAGGATGGCGGCACGGCCTGCCGGGCGGTCTGCTGGCCGCGCTGATCTGGCTCGTCGCGTCGGCCGGCTTCACGTTCTACGCCTCGCAGCTCGGCACCTACAGCAAGCTCTACGGCTCCCTGGCGGGGGGCATCGTCTTCCTCGTCTGGCTGTGGGTGTCGAACCTGGCGTTGCTGGCCGGGGCCCAGTTCGGCGTCGAACTGGACCGGGCCGCGCCCCACCCGCCGGAGGTCAGCGCCGGCGACGCAGCGCCTGCGGAGTGAGGTCGGCGAGCGTCGGGTAGCCGTCGACGGCCATGATCAGGTCGGTCTCCGCGAGCAGGGACCGCAGCACGTGGACGATGCCGTCGACGCCGCCGAGGGCGAGCCCGTAGGCATAGGGGCGGCCGATGCCGACCGCCGTCGCGCCGAGGGCGAGCGCCTTGACCACGTCGGCCCCGGAGCGCACGCCCGAGTCGAACAGGACGGGCAGACCGTCGGCGGCCTCCACCACGTCGGGCAGGGCGTCGATGGCGGCGAGCCCTCCGTTGGCCTGCCGTCCGCCGTGGTTCGAGCAGTAGATGCCGTCGACGCCGCCGTCCTTGGCGCGTCGTACGTCCTCGGGGTGGCACAGACCCTTGACGATCAGCGGAAGGTTGGTGAGCGAGCGCAGCCAGGGGAGGTCGTCCCACGTCAGGGGGTTGCCGAAGACGCTCGCGAACTGCATGACGACGGCCTGCGTGTCATCGGCGCGGCCCTGCGGGAGCCGGGAGCGGAAGACCGGGTCGGAGGTGTAGTTGCTGAGGCAGTGGCCGCGCAGCTGGGGGAAGTTGCCGGTGGACAGGTCGCGGGGCCGCCAGCCGGTGACCCAGGTGTCCATGGTGACGACGATCCCCTTGAAGCCGGCCGCCTCGGCACGGCTGACGAGGCTCTCGGCGAGGTCGCGGTCGGTCGGCGTGTAGAGCTGGAAGAAGCCGGGGGTGTCGCCGAACTCCTTGGCCACGTCCTCCATGGGGTCGGCGGACAGGGTGGAGGCCACCATCGGAACCCCCGTGCGCGCGGCGGCCCGTGCCGTCGCCAGGTCCCCGTGCCCGTCCTGCCCGCAGAGCCCGATCACACCGACGGGACACATGAACAGCGGGCTGTCGAGCTTCAGTCCGAAGAGGTCGACGGTCAGGTCCCGCTTGCTCGCCCCGACGAACATGCGCGGAACAAGCCCCCACTGTTCGAACGCGGTGACGTTCGCGCGCTGGGTGAACTCGTCGCCCGCGCCACCCGCGACGTACGACCACACGGACGGCGCGAGCGCCTCGCTCGCCCGCTGCTCCAACTCCGCGAAGCCCATGGGCAGCTCGGGGACGACACCCCCGAGCGCGTTGAAGTAGATCTCGTGCTGGTAGTCACCGAACTGCTGCGTCATCGCGGCCACCCTCCTCGTCGAACGCCACCGTGTCCTGGCGGTGGCGTTCAGACACTAGTGCGCAGGCCTGCGGATGGGAGCCCGTGGGGTGCAGGGTCAGGTCCGCACCCCACGGGCGGCTCGATGCCGGCTGCGCGCCGAGGGCCGGCCGGAGATCAGCCGGAGGTCATGCGCAGCACGGCCGCCCGGGTGAGCTCGCGGCTCTGCGGGGCGGTGTCGAGGGAGCGGTGCAGGACCAACCCCTCGATCAGCGCGTCCAGTTGGCGGGCGGTGTCCGCGTCGAAGTGCCGCTCCAGGAGGTCGCGGCTGCGCGCCATCCAGGCGTGGGTGAGTTCGCGGTACTCGTCGCGGCGGGCGGCGAGGGCGTAGAGCTCGTGGGTGAGGACGAGATCGCGACGCGAGCCCGCGGACAGCGCGTGGATGAGGTCGGTGACGGCTTCGCGGGCCCGCTCGGGGGTGCCGACGTCGGCCAGGTGCCGCTCGAACACGGCCACGATCTCGTCGGCGAACCGGGTGAAGGCCTCGCGCAACAGGTCGTCGATGCCGGCGAAGTGGTAGGTCATCGAGCCGAGCGGCACGTCGGCGCGTACGGCGATCTTGCGGTGGGAGACCCCGGCGACGCCCTGTTCGGCGATGTGGTCGAGGGTGGCTGTGAGGATGCGCTCGCGGCGCTGTGGGTCCGTGCGTCCGGTAGCCATGGGGCGCCGGTCAGAGGGTGCGGACGGGGCGGGCGGGGTTGCCGACGGCCACGACGTTCGCCGGGACGTCCTTGGTGACCACGGCTCCGGCGCCGATGACGGAGTTGTCCCCGATGGTCACTCCGGGGCACACGATGACCCCGCCGCCGAGCCAGACGTTGTCGCCGATGGTGATGGGCAGCGCGGCTTCCAGCTTGTCGCGGCGGGGCTGCGGTTCCACCGGATGGGTGGGGGTGAGGAGTTGGACGTTGGGTCCGATCTGGCAGTCCTCGCCGATGGTGATCCGGGCGACGTCGAGCGCGGTGAGGTGGTAGTTGACGAAGGTGCGGGCGCCGATGGTGATGTTGCCGCCGTAGTCGACGTACAGCGGCGGCCGCACCTCGACGCCCTCTCCCACGGACTCGAGCAGGTCGGCCAGGATCGGCCGGGCCTTGTCGGCGTCCTCGATGAAGGCGTCCTGGTAGCGGGCGGCCAGCCGCATCGCCCGCTGCTGACGCCGGGCGATCTCCGGATCGTCGGCGATGTAGAGGTCACCCGCGAGCATGCGCTCCAGGTTCGTCCGCGGGTCGTCGGCAAAGTGGTCCGTCGTCGTCATGCGTACGATCGTACCCTCCAGAATGTACGAACGTACGCTCGCGATCGACGAGTCACCGGGCGCAGTGCGCTCGGCCCGGCCAACCCGGCCAACCCGGCCAACCCGGCCAACTCGACTAACCCGACTAACCCGGCTAACCCGGCTGCCGCATCAGCATGTCCCGGACCGCGATGCCGTGGTGGACGCGCAGCCGGTGCAGTTCCCACAGGCCGACGGCGGTCACCGAGACGGGGGCGCCGAGCATGAGCAGCACCCGGAGGGGGCCCGGCACACCCGCGTAGGCGTCGGTGAACAGGTCGACGAGCGTCATCTCCCACACCAGCGTCATGGCCAGCAGCGGCGGCACGGTCTCGTGGATGTCCGCGGTGCGGAAGACGTGCACGAGCGCCAGGCCGATGCCCCAGAAGATGAAGGGCACCACCCACAGGAACGTCAGGATCGTCACGCCGTAGGTGACGACCGCCATCGCCGGACCGGTGGCGAACCGGCCGTCGACGAAACCGGAGAGCACGGCGGCCGGGAACACGGCGACCGCCGCCACGATCGCCACGATCGCGCCGAAACACCTGCCGGCCCGGCGCAGCAGTTCACGGCGGGCGGAGGGCGCGGCGAGAGCGAGCAGGACACCCACGGCGACGGGGAAGGTCACCGACAGCATCAGGACGCTGTTCCAGGACTGGCTCAGCCGGTCGTCGGCGATGTCACTCACCGACTGGGCCACCTTGTACGCCAACGACATCCACACCAGCGCGCCCAGACCGACCAGCGTGCGGATCTTCTGGACGCGGGCGACGAGGGCGTCGTCCACCATGCCGGGGCGGGACGGCTTGAACACCCTGCGGGCGGTGTGGATGGGGCCGATCCTCACCCACAGCCGGCGGAAGGGGCCGGGCGGTACCGGCGGGCCGGGGTGCGGCGGGTAGGGCTGGGGCACGTAGGGGTGCGGGATCCGCGGCGGGTGACCACCGTCGGGCGGCTGTGGCGGGTACGGGCCCTGGGGCGGTGGCGGGTACGGGCCGGGCTGGGGCTGGTGCCCCGCACGTGGGTCGTAGGGCGGCTGCCCGCCCGGATTCCAGGCGTTCATGTGTTTCCCCCGAGGTGTGACCGAGATGGGACACGAGCGGCAACACAATAGAGGCGGCGCGTCCCGAAGAACCCTTGCCGGGCGACACGGCGACGGTATCGATGCCGACGGTTCAAACGGCGGTGGCCGGGCGGTAGCGCACGTTCACCACGAGCGACGGGTCGCTGCCGTTGACGAGGCCGAGTCGGACCGGCGCGCCGCCGGGGTTGTCGAACAGGCGGATCCCGTCGCCGAGCAGGACCGGCGCGATGTGCAGGTCGATCTCGTCGATGAGCCCGCGCTCCAGGAGCTGACGGCCGATCGTGGGTGACAGGACCTCAAGGTTCTTGCCCCCGGCGGCATCCAGAGCGATCCGGACCGCCTCGGCCACGTCGCAGTCGAGGAACGTCACGCCGTCTGCGGGCTTCAGCTCCTCGGGACGGTGGGTGAGGACGAACACGAGCCCCTGCCACCGGCCGCCGTAGGTCGCGCTCGCGTCGGGGTAGGCGTCCCAGCCGTCCCGGCCGCCCAGCACGGCGCCGGTCGTCTGCGCGTACTCCTCGATCAGGCCGGGCCGCGACGTGACGCCCGTCATCCAGTCCATGGAATGCCCCGGCCCCGCCACGAAGCCGTCCAGGGACATCGTGAAGTGCCAGAGCACCTTGCCCGATCCGGTCTGCCGTTCCGTATCCGTGATCGGCGGGGCGGCATCGGGGTTCCGCGGGGTCTCGGCGGTGGGCATGAGCGGTCCTCTCGTCGGCGGTCACTGTTCCATGGACCCGGTACGACCCGAGAACTCATCGCCGACGCCCGGACCCTGCCGCTTCCGCAGTCCGTGACGGCGGAGGGAGGGTGCCCGGCGGCAGGAAGCCGGCGGCGTGGGCGTCGACGGCTTTGCCCCTGCTCCGCGGGCTCGGCGATTCGCACGTTGGCCAGACGACCGCGCACACGACTGAGCGTGTGGTTGCCGTTCGCCTCTTCGCCATGCGCCACAGCCTTGGCGCACAGGCCGAGCACGCCGGACGCGGCAGGCAACGGCACGTTGTTCGTCTGTGCCGTCTCAAGGCCTAGACGCAGGTCCTTGGCCTGGAGGGCGACGGGGAAGCCGGCGTTGCCGTCGCCTGTGAGCCCCACCCGACGGCGCCAGGTCCCAAGAACCGGTCCAGGTACTGACCGACTCGGCTTCGCATCAGGAGGTCTCGCGCGTTTCTATAGATCAGCAGCGAGTGAGGCCGTGTATCGCAAGCAGAGGAAAGACCTCCTCGTGACCTGCTCGGCCCAGAAGCTCGGGTTCGTCCAGTGCTGCGAGCGCATCGGTTCGCCGGGATGCGTTCAGGCCGCCTGTGACTCGCAGCCGTGGATGACCACCCCGAGGCGGCATCGAGCGAGGAGTTCCGACACGAAGCGAGGTCTTCTTGGTCGGGCAGGCCAAGGCAGACGGGGCGATGCAACCCTCACCGGGGCGCACGAACATACGCCTGCGGACCGGCACGCCGCCTCGCAGGCCAGGCGCGGCTCCGGCACGCACGGCCTGAAGAGCGGGTGCGACACGACGAACCGGCCCCGGCACACTCTCGAAGGGACGCGCCGGGACCGGTTCCTGTTCGGATCGCCGCCCCCTACGGGCGGGTGCCGGCGTCAGCCACGGGGGCCGCGGTGGCACTCCTGATGGGCGGGACGCCAGACGCGGGTCCACTGGCCGGGGTGCCAGCGGTGGTGCCGGTCCCGGAACGCCGGGTGCCACTGCCGTGCCCAGTGGCCCGCCACCTTCACGCAGTGGTGCGACGCCACCGGCGGGCGGTGGTCCTGCGGAGCGGCCGACGCGGTGCCGACCGTGCCGACGACCGCGCCCGCGGCCAGCGCCACCGTCGCCGCCCCCAGGGCCGCGGCCCTCTTCAACCCGTTGATCATGTTCAGACCTTTCCCTACGAACCGGGGCTGACGCCCCGGCACTGCCCGGACCGTTCGGCCGGGCACGCACTGATCCTCACCTTCCGAAACCGCCAAATCACCGCAGAACACTGCCTCTTAGGAAATGCAGATCCATTTCTCATTCAGCTCAAATAGTCATATCTACGCGTCCATGCTGTAGTTCCTCGCACGCCACCACCCTGCACATGCACCACCACTCGGGGACCGCGGCACAGGCGCCCCACCTGGATGCGCTCGGCCGTCGCCGAGAACCGCACCATGCGGGCCTCGGAGCCCCACCTCTGCAGCGTGGTGGTCAGGCGGGGTGGCCACTCGATCCGACGCCGGGACCGCCGAACATGCCGACTCCGCGAACAGCGAGGTCAAGCCCGACCATGCCGCACTGTTCGACCGGCCGGCCGAGGCGGCCGACGAGGTCATCGTGATGCCGCACGAGATCACACCCTTGGCAGCGGCGGGATAAGTACCGCCCACATGCAGAAACGCCATCCACGCGACCGATGTCTTCCTGGCGGTTGGCTGCCCTGAGACCGAGCCCCAAGCGCTCGCGATCCGGTCATCGGACCTGACCCGCAAGGATCGAAGGGAGCGGGCGACACCGACGTGGCCACGCTGTGCGACCGCGCTTCCGACATCGTTGTCGAAAACGCGGCCTGCACGGGTCGCCGCCCTATGGGATGCGGCAGGCCCCGAGGGGGCACCGCGTGCCGGGGCGTGCGGACGCCTTATGGCGTGTAGACGGCGTCACTGCCGTACAGCTCCCTGGTGAACGCGGAGACGTCGGCGCTGCGATCGGCGCCGTCGAGGTTGTACGTCAGATAGACGCCGTACCCCTCACTGACGGTGCGGCGGGCGAGGTCCGCGACCGTGCTCTGCGAGGTCCGGCCGATCTCGACGGCCGCCGGCGAAAGCTTCGACTTGGGCAGTGCGATGCCGGGGACCTGCCAGGTGCCGTAGTACGGGTTCCAGGCGTAGTCGAACTTGGACGAGACGTCGACGCCGCCGTAGGACAGGCGCGACGCGGCCGGGCCGATGTTGTAGAGGCTGATGATCTTGTCCGGCATGTTCGCGCGCAGTGCCGTCACCAGGTTCACGAATGAGCTGTCGTTGGGCTGGCCGGTGCCGTTGTTGCCGTACTCGGCGTACTCGTCGTCGAAGTCGATGCCGTCGAGGCCGTACTGGGCCACGGTGTCCGACAGTTGCTTCGCGAACGCCGAAGCCGCCTGCTGGGACGGGAAGTTGGCGAAGCCCGCGCCCTGGTGGTTGCCGAGCACCGAGAGGACGACCTTGATGCCCTTCTGCTGCAGCGGGCGTATCTGCGTGGCGGCATTGTCGAGGACGCGCTGCACGTTCTCGTTGAAGGACAGATACGCCGCCTTCGTGCCCGTGTCGTAGTTGATGTTCGCCGCGAAGATCACGGCGACGTCGAAGACGTTGCCGCCGCCGTTGGCGAGCGTGTACTTGCCGGCGTTGAGCATGCTGTTGTTGTTCACCTCGATGTACGCCACCGAGGTGGGCCCCGCCTTCGCGGGGGAAGGGGCGGGGGCAGCCGCCGCGCCGGTCGTGGCGGTCGCGCCGAAGGCGAGGGCCGCGACGGCCGCGAGCGCGAGCGCGGCCGTGCGCACTCTGCTCCGTGCCAGAGTCAACATCGTTGATCGGTCTCCCATCGCATGGTCGGCGCCCGACTTGTTCGGAAGCGCCGAGTGAGCGCTCCGAGTTTTCCGCTCCTGTGACCGAATCCCGGGAATCGTGCGCGAACCCTTCACGACTCCTACGCAGGCGGCACCACAACTCGGCTCCTAGGAAGGCGAGTTGGTGCATGGCGATCGACGGTCGGCATACTCCCGTGAGAGATCGGCGGACCCTCGGGGATCCGGGGACAGCACCCGCTTCTCGTTCTCCATCAGCCAGGCAGTGGCTCGGCGGATTCAGCGGGGCGTTCTCGTCGACGACCCCGTCGGCGTCGCCGTACGCCCACACCCCCACCGGTGTGCACATAAGGGCGGGGCCGCACACCGTCCCGCAGTGCCTCCGCCGCTGCGCGGCCGACGTCCGCCGTGCCCTCGGCGGAATCCGCCCCGAGATGGACAGAACGCGTCTGGATCACTGACACCCCGAGCCGCCGGCGAACGACGACACTCCGGGAAGTGGTCAGCCACCGTCGCGGTGCGCAAGCAGGGAACGCACCAGGGATACGCGTACAGGTACCGCTTACGGATGCGCTCCCATAGGGCTCCGTAGCCCTTGGCCGTGGTTGTACCGCGCTGCTGCTCGGCCTCCCTCGCGCGCTTGGGGCAGCACCCGCCCGTGGTCAGTTGAGGGCAGCCGGGGACAGAACATAGCAGCACCGAAGAGGCAACCACCTTGCTGCACAAGGGACTTGAGGCCGTCGCCGACGAGCGGCTGTGGGTCGATCCGGACTGAGGCCTGAAGACCCGCGGCCGGCCCGAGACCCGCGCCTCCCTGGAGAACCTCGTGGCGGCGGCCCGCACCATCCGCGAGGAACTCGGGGCATCCGCGTCCTGATCCTGGGCACGCCCAGCTGGGCCGGGGCACCACGGTGCCCCGGCCCGGCGCGTCATACGGGGACCAGGAGGGCATCACGCATGGAGAACAAGCCGCAGCACATCGTGATCGACGGCAGGGGTCTTCGACGGCAGCAGCACCTCCCCACGCCTGTGGCACGCACGTACAACCGGCGAAGGGGGCCGGGGGCTGCTCCTCGTGGCACAGTTCGCCCGAGGGTGGGGCACCCACCACACCACGACCGGCAAGATCATCTGGGCCGACCAGAGCATTCCGGCCTCCGGCGAGAGCGGCCCACACGTCGCCGAGGCCGTGAGGCGACTGGCAGATTGAGCCGTCTCGGCTCTCAAGACTCTGTTGCCGGGATCCCGCTTCGGGACCAGGTGCCGAGTGTCCGCTGGCTGCGGCGCTTCCGGCGGCTCCTCAGGCCTGCAGACAGCAATGCCCGCAGCAGCCTCCGATCGGCCCTGCGGTCCCGTGGAGATATCGGCGCCTGAGCGTGCCGCCTGTGCCAACGGTGGCCTGCCGGACACCGCCCTTCCCGTACAGGCCCGCGCCACGCGAATGGGGTGTGTTCTCCGGTGGTCTGGGTGACCATGGAAGTCGAAGCCGCCAGCAGGCGCAGACAGGCCGCGCCCCGGTCCGAGGGGTGGCTCATGTGGCGTCGGCGGGCAGAAGGAGTGCCTGCGATGAGCGAAGCCGAGTGGCCTCCCCCGGACATCGGCCAGGTGTTCAGCGGCCGAGCGAGCGACGAACCATCACAGCCGAGTGGGTTGATGGACCTTCTGGGAGTGGCGGCCGTGCTGCTGGACGCCGAGGGACGGGTCGTCCTGTGGAGTCCGCAGGCCGAGGAGCTGTACGGCTACACCGCCGAGGAAGCGCTCGGGCAGCACGCCGCCCAGCTACTCGTCCCCGAGGAGGACTGTGATTGGGTGCTCAAGAAGTTCGCCGAGGTCATGGAGTCGGGCCGGAGCTGGGGTGGCACGTTCCCCGCCCGTCGGAAGGACGGCGGCACACGGCTGGTGGAGCTGCGCAACATGCGGCTCCTGGACGACCGCGGCGACTTCTACGCCCTTGGGCTGGGCACCGACGCGCCCACACTGCGCGAGGTGGAACGGGACGTAGCCCTCTCCACCCGGCTGATCTCCCAGTCCCCCATCGGAATCGCCATCCTCGACTCCGACCTGCGGTACCTGGCGGTCAACCCCGCGCTGGAGCGGATGCACGGCGTCCCCGCGAAAGACCACCTCGGTCGCCACTACCGCGAGATCATGACGGCTGCGAAGTTCGAAACACCCGAGGCCGCGATGCGGCAGGTCCTCGACACCGGGGTGCCCCTGATCGACCAGTCCACCATCGTCGGCCACAGCCCGGCCGACGAGGCACCGCGCCTGCACGCCTGGGCGATCTCGGCCTACCGGCTTGAAGACACCCAAGGCCGCGTACTCGGGGTGGCCGAACTCGTCACGGACGTCACCGAGCGTTACCGATCGGCCAAGGAGGCGACCGCGACACGGCGGCGCCTGGCCGTGATCGCCGACGGCTCCGCCCGCATCGGCACCACCCTGGACATCGCACAGACCGCCCGGGAGCTGGCCGACGTCACTGTTCCGGAACTCGCCGACGTGGTCTCCGTCGACGTGCTCGACTCCGTCATCGACGAGCACCGGCCTCGCACCACCGCCGGTCCCGCGTTCTTCCGTGCCCTCGCGCTCAAGGCCTCCCACCCCACCGAGGCCCTCCTGGCCGCCGATCCGCCCGGCCACATCGCCGCGTACGAAGACAACCGCGTGGCCACCCGCTGTGTGCGCACCGGTCGGCCCATCTTGATCCCGCACGCCGACGGAAGCGACCTGACAGCCATCGCCCGGGACGAGCACGCCGCAACGCTGCTGGCCCGCGCCGGAGTGCACTCCTACATGGCCGTCCCGCTCATTGCTCGCGCCACCGTCCTCGGCTTCCTGGGGCTGACCCGCGCCCGCGACCCACGGCCCTTCGACGAGGACGACCTCGCCATCGCCACCGAACTGGCCTCCCGCACCGCAGTGTGCATCGACAACGCCCGCGCCCACCAGAGCGTGCGCAACGCCGCCGAGACCCTGCAGCGCAGCCTGCTCCCCCACCATCCACCCCACCTGCCCGGCCTGCAGGTCGCCTCCCGGTACCAGCCCGCACAGGCGGCCTACGAAATCGGCGGCGACTGGTACGACGTCCTCCCCCTGGGCGGCGACCGGACGGCCCTCGTCGTGGGCGACGTCATGGGCAGCGGTATCGACGCCGCCGCGACCATGGGCCGTCTGCGCACCGCGACCGCGGCCTTCGCCGGCCTGGACCTCGACCCCACCCGTGTCCTCCAGCAGCTCGACACGATCACCTCCGGACTGGAGCCATACATCGCCACCTGCCTCTACGCCGCCTACGACCCTCACCGTGGGGAGTGCCGCATCGCCAACGCCGGCCACCTGCCCCCCGTCCTCATCCGCGAAGGCAAGCATCCCCAGCTGCTCGACCTGCCCACCGGTACCCCACTCGGCGTGGGCGGCGTCCCCTTCGAGACCACCACTCTCTGCCTCGACCCGGGTGACCAGCTGATCCTCTACACCGACGGACTGGTCGAAACGCGCCACCACCCCATCGACGAGCGCCTCGACACGCTTCTGCGCGTACTGGAAGCACTCGACTGCCCGCTGGAAGAAACCTGCGACCGGCTCCTGCACGATCTCCGGCTGCCCGACGACCACGACGACGTCGCCCTGCTGATCGCCCGCAGCCAGTCGTTCACGCCAGGCGATGAACGACGTCCCCGCTGACCCGAAGCAGCAGACGGCGACAACCGCCAACAGGCCACCATTGCCCATGAAGATCCTTAACTGCTGCCCCTGGTTCGCCGCATGTCACGCCTGAACAGCGCTACATGAAGCTCGGCGGCAGCTTGCTGCGCATGCGGAGCCCTCAGTACGACCAATTCATGCAAAACCTCTGCCAGGACGCCGAGCTCATCACCCCTCATGAGATCGAAACCCTTCTTGAGGGCGGGTGGCGCGAGAGAAAGACTGCGGCATGGCTCGTGGCGGTCTCCCGCCGGACCGGGTTCCGTGAGCGCCTCGGGGAGCTCATGCCGGCGAGCGTCTGCTGTGCTGGACTGGCCAATTGCGTGGCCCTGACTTGATCGCTGTCTTCGTGAATCCCAGAGGCGACCAAGCTGCCCGATTCATGCGTCCCTGCAGCCTCTGGCAACAGTGGCTCCGGGATGCGCCCCACATACAGAGCACCACGGACCCCACCCCCGCCTGCCTGAGCCTTGTTCGCCGGCTTTGCGCCTTCGTCGACGAGTGCGCTGAAGCGAGGTGATGGCCGCGTATCTCGTGACGGTCTCGCTGTCCCCTGGCCTGCCGCTCCGGGGAGGTCAGCTCCGTGTGCTGGACACGGGGTTCAAGCTCTCTGCCGTTCGCCATCCTGCTCGGGTAGGTGTCCCCAACCGACGTAAGGAGGCGGCTCAGTCCTGCGGAGCCGCCGCAAGCACCGTGCGGCAGTCCGACCAAGCAGAGTGGCTCAGCAGCGGCTGGAATCGTGCGAAAAGAGAAAGGAGTTCGGCTCCCCACTTCTCGCGGAAGGCGGGGTCAGTCCGGGCAAGGTCGAGTTCGTTGGCGGCGGACAGCTCAGCGAAGTCCCGTCGAAGGTGCGGCTCCGGAGCATGATGAAGGCCGGTGAACCGATCCCGGAAGGCGTCCTCGGCATCCATCAGCGTCGGATACGTGGCTCTGCGGTCACACGATGCGTAGAGATACACGATGGCTTCGGCCTCGACACCGATCGACTCTGCAAGTTCGGCGCGCCTGTCCAGAGGCAGCAAGGCGGTGGGGAAACCGTCGGTGCCGTAGAAGGCGTGACACAGACCCGCGACCTGGAGGGCGGGACGGGCGCCCCATAGAGCGAGTTGGCCCTGGACACGCTGGAGGTGCGCGACGAGAGTGCCGCCCGGATGAGCGATGTCCGCAGCACCGAGCTTGCGCAGCAGCACAATGGCCTGATCGGCAGGGGCAGGAGAAGCAGGCACGGGCAGTGTCCTTCTGGCTCACGAGGTCAGCACCCGCCCGCGCCTTTGCCTGTGGTCCGGACCCTCGGAAGCACCGGACGGGTTGTCGCTTGGGTCCCGCACTTATCATTGTGGACCCCAAAACCCCAGTCAATCCTAGGGATTTCTGCGCAATACCCAAGCTTTGACTTGCGCCCTGCCCTGGGGCGCCGTAGTTCGGCGCAGCCGCACAGGGCCAGAGCGTCACGCAAGGCGTGCGCCTCGTCAGGGGTGCCGTCCCGGAGCAGGTCGAGGCCACCCACCCGACGCGGCAGCCGGGCCCCTCAACCCTCACACACCAGGAACCCCACCCGAGCAAACCGAAAGGTCCGCCGCAAAGCTGACGGACCCTCACGAGAGATCGAGGTCAGAGCTGACCTTCCGCACTCTCAGGTCAAAGCCGTCCCCAGCAGCTCGACGCGATGCGAAGTCGTTCGGGCGCTCACACCGAGTATGCCGAAGATGAGATCACGGCCCATCGTCGCGCCCACCAGCGTATTGACCGGGCCGAACGAGGCCGCCATCGGTGTGACCGCGGCTCCGGCCATGGCCTTTGCCGCTTGGCGTGACGCGATGAAGGCCGGGACATCGGCGGGCCGGATCAGCGGGCCACTCGACCCGACTCGGAGGCCGCAGCCTCCCGTGATCATCGACGCTCCGCGCTCAAGACAGGCTTGAGCGCACAGTTCCGGCAGCGATGCAGGACGGTCGGCCGCGACAACGAGGAACCCATCTTCGTGCAGGTACGGCACCAACGCCTCGCTGGTCGTGATGGTTTCCACGACAGCGGTCGGCTCCGCTTCAGGGAGGCGCTCACGCACCCACTCGCGGGCCACATCGGCCTTTGCCCGTCCGACGTCACAACGCCGGTAGAGGTATTGGCGGTTCAAGTTCTCCAGCGCGACCCGATCGCCGTCCACGAGCGTGAGCCCGCCCACGCCCGCACCCACGATCTCAGCCAGCACCGCGCCGCCGATGCCACCGACGCCGAGAACGGTCACGTGCGCCGCGCGCAGTCGATCCTGTGCCGCGCCGGCATCCAGACCCAAGGCCGCGAAGTACTCGACCTGGTTCCTCCAAGCGGACGCGTGCCACGAACGGTCGAACGGTGCGACTACGAGGCGACGCCGAAGAAGCGTACGCACGATGGCGTCCACTTGGCTTCCGCTCGGCGCCGGGAGGCCGGCCGGCTCGTCGGAGACCGCTTTGAGCCATTCGAAAATCGATTCAGGGCAGCGTCGGACCAGCAGTACCTCGTCGGAAAAAACGCGCAGCTCGTCGCCGTCACGGGACCAGGTCGCCGCGGGCGAGAGAACGAAGCGGTCGATTCCGTCAGCCATCCCTGGCCTTCCTTCGTAGCGAGATCACCGTTTGGCGAAGATCATGAAGAATCGGCGTTCCAGCTGAACCGGGGGAAGCGCACGGCGCCCATCGGTGGCCAGGGCCGACCCGCCAGTGCCTCGCGCTGCAGCCAGTGGCCTCGGAGACGCAGAAGCGGCAGGACCGGACACTGCTCACGGACCGCCCGACGCAGCGCGTCGTACGCCGCATCGTCGTCCGGGACTTCGGACAGCCGGTGCAGCAGCGGCGCGAGGACGGGGTCACGGCGCGCCGGGTCGAGCAGGTCCAGAGCACAGAACGGATCCTCGAAGAGCGGGCCCCGCAACGCGAGGAGCAGGTCGCAGGACTGCGCCGAGCCCGAGACGAAGTCGGCGGGTGCCGGCTCGACCTCGACACCGAGGTTCTCGGTCAGCTGGGCCGCGACCTCTTCGGCCACGTCCAGGTTGGGGTAGTAGTCCCAGTACCCCAGGCGCAGCCGTACGCCGGAGCCGACGGTGCTGGGTGGTGCCTCGACGTGGTGGTCGGGCGCTGCCGACTCCGCACCGTTCCAGCACCGTGCGACAAGGCGGTCGTAGCGAAGCGCGCCGAGGAGCCGGCGACGGAACTCCGCGTCGCCCACCGCCGACGGGCTGTCGGGGTTGATCTCCAGACGCATCTCGATCGCGGTCGGTGCCGTGTGGAACACCTGGCTGTCCGCGAAGTCCGGGACGCGGTCGAGCGGAAACGCCGTCGCGCACGTCACATCGACCTCGCCCCGCCGGAACCTCTCCGGGGCGTCGCGCGGATCGCGGCGGACGAGCACCCGCACAGGTGGCGTGCCGGCCTTGACGGGTTCGAGCCAGTACTCGTCATCGGCGGTGCGCACGGCACGCTCGTACGTACCGGAGGACAGTTGCCCGCACGACGAGATCGGAGCGAGATCGACGCTCCGGAGCAGGCTGGGAAGGTGCGGCGCCTGGCGGCGGAGCTCGATGACGAGCGCGTCCTTCGATGTGCGGACGGCGCGGATGTCGCGCAGGAACCGCTGGAGCGACGGGACCGTGAGCGCGGTCCGGATGGCCCGGGCGTGATCGCGCGCACGCACCGGGCTCCCGTCGGAGAAGGACGCGCCCTGCTGGACGCGGTAGTGCTGGCTCAGCCCGTCGTCCGCGATCCACATGAGATCGAGCCGGCTACGTTGGCTCGCCGCGGCGAACCAACGGCTGAGGTAGTCGCCTCCCGTCGGTCCGTGCCATCGAATCGGGTCGTCGTCCACCTCGACAAGGACGGGGCGCGTCACGTTCACGTGGTCACGAGGGGGCTGTCGGCCACCGGAGGAGTCTGTCCGGGGGCGTCCGGCGAGGCGTCGATCTGGGCACACAACCCTGCCACCGCCGTCGCGACCTCGCGCAGCCGGCCAGGGGCGATGTTCGCGAGGAGAGCTTCGCGTTCTTCTCGCCCGCGCGGCATGAGGGCCTTGAACATCTTGGCCTGCGCCGGCGTCAGACGCAGAGTCGACACCTCTGCCTCACTTGCGCGATATACGACCACGACCGTCGGACGGCTCAGCTCCGGCTTCCAGGTGATTTCGCGCGGGTCGGAGATCATCGTGACGACGTCGACATCGAAGTCCGAGATCAGGAAATGTGGCTTTTCCTCCACGGTGGCGGGCCGCCGGTATACGTTGACGAGCTCTTCCTCGACCTCGTCTCCCCGGAACTCCGCAAGCATCGAGTCGTATGCGAACAGCGCCCTGGCGGCTTGCGCATGCACGCCCTCCATGTGGGCCAGAATCTCAGCGAGCGCTTCCTCGATGGGCATTGCGGCCCGTTCGAGCAGTGCGTCGATGAATTCAACGTACGTGTGTCCCGCACCCTGCTTGAGGAATCGCAGCAGGTGGTAATAGCGGCGCGTGAAATACCGTGAAAGGCGCAACACGTCCTGGTAGTACTCGTAGTCCCGATTCCCGCTGCGAATGAAGGTGAATCCGGTGAAGGTCGCCAGATCGTCCTTGATGAGCGCGCGGACGTCCGATGGGAGGAAGGTGCCCATGACGTCGAGTCCGCTGTCGAGTGGTTCGAGTTCGGCCCGGTACTCATCCGTGATCTCAGCGCCGGGAAGCGGCTGAAGCACACTGAGGTCGCTGTTGACGGCGCCGTAGGCGATCGCGTCGAAGACGACCTCCAGCGCCTTCTCGAGGTCTTCGGCGCTTTCGTCCGGATATCCCACGATCGTGTTCGTCTCGAACTGGATGCCGACTTCCTTGGCGGACCGGAAGAACTCGTAGGTCCGCTTCGTGGAGGGCATCTTCAGCATGGCTTTGAGGATCTTCTCCGACCCTGCGTCCGTGCCGCAGAAGATGTTGAAGCATCCCGCGTCGGCCATGCGCCGCAGAAGGGACGGGTTGACATTGTCCGGTCGGACCGCGCAGCCCCACTCGAACATGTCGTTGTGCTCGGAGAAGTAGGACACGAACTCGTCCAGATACGTGCGCTTGTTGGCGAAGTTGTCGTGCAGGAAGTTGAACTGGGTCACCCCGTACGTGCGGTGCAGGAAGCGAAGCTCTTCGAGGATGACCGCGGGATCCTTGATCCGGAAGTCGCGGTCCCAGAACGTCGACGTCATGCAGAACTTGCACGAGTAGGTACACCCGGAGCCGATGTGCACGTCGAAGATGTGCGGGGTCGACAGCCGGATGTAGTCGCCCATCGGGACGGCGTCGTACGCGGGCATCGGCACGAGGTTCAGGTTCGTGGTCGGTTGAGGCCCGCTGGACACGGCCTGGCCGTTCTTGCACGACCAGAAGCCGCGTACCTCGGTGGGATCGGCCCCGTCGGCAATGGCATCCGCGAGGGCGGTGATCGCGAGCTCTCCCTCGCCGCGGCACACGAAGTCGACGCAGTCGGCGAAGCGCGGGAGGGCATCGGGGAAGACACCGAACGTCCCGGGTCCGCCGAGAACCACCGTGACATCGGGCCGCAGCCGCTTGACCTCACGCCCGATGAGAAGGCATGCCGGGAGGGTGTCCGCGAGACAGGTGAGGCCGAGGATGTCGGGATCGGCGGCGAGGAAGCGAGCGCAGGTCCGGTCGAGCCAGTCAGCATCACCGGGCTCGAAGGCACCGATCCGGTGCTCGTACTCCAGGTCGACGACGACGGTGGGATGACCATGCGCCATCAATGGTGAGGCAATGCAGAGCAGTCCGAGAGGAACGAAGAACGGAGAATTGACATCGGAATTGATCAAGGGCCGGCCGAGCGTCACACGAGCATGCCGCGTGGACGACCGAACCGGCACCTGGCCCTCCCCAGCGAACGAGAGGGCCAGTCGCTTCTGGGTCGGCATCAGATGCGATCAGCAGCGCCGCGCAACGATGGCACCCAAAGTAGCCGATGACAGGGCGATCAACTCGACGTCATCGTCAAGGTCAAGACCTTCCTCGTCGGTGAAGAGAACCATGTCCGGTTCCGCCTCATCCATCGCGGTCACCGAACGCTCAGTCACTGCCTGCGCCATTTTTGACCTCTCTTTACCTTGACCGGCTCCAACATCCTTATCTCATACAGTTGTTGGCGTCCCGTCAATGGGGAGTGCATACGTTTACCGGTGCCACACCTGATCCCGGATCCATCGGCCGATGTACGGCAGTGATGTTGCCGGGAATGAGGAAGTGCCCTGTGGCCTGCGACGATGGGGAGTTCTTCAGTCCTTCGGCACGCAAGATCACGAGGGCACTTCCGAGATGCAATCTCCCCACGCCGCGGGCGGATCTCGGCGCGGTTCCATGATCCGAATCTGATCGCCTACGGGGGCCGGCCCGCCCTGCCGGTGGAGACCTCTGCCTGAGTGGCGGACACGATGACACCGGGTCTGCTTGATCCGGAGGGAGCGAGAAGACCACCGATGGCCAATCGATCCCGCTTTTCCCGCAGTTGTCAGCGCTGCAGGTCGTGAATGTCCTGGTCGGGGCGCCCGTCGCCCCAGGGGGACGTAGTACTTACCCGCTCCGGGCGGGGCATTTCGTGGGACAGGAACTGCTGACGGCCCGTGCGGTTCCGGCAGAGGCTCGCATACACAAACTGCCGCATCGCGTACGTGCCCCGATGTCCGATGACCGACGGATGCCAGGCCTTCCCGCCTCTTGTAGGGCTTGATCAAGTCTGGGTACGCTGCTGCCGGTTCGGAGCAGTGCCAATCGGAGAGGTCGCCGTTTGATGCTGCTCGCCTTCCGCGGACAAGGGCTGAACATGGATGGTTTCCCGCCATGTGGCGCACAAGATCAAGGCACCGGAATCCGCAGGTCGCGGAAGCCGATACGGCGATCACTCCATTCAACGAGCCCAGTCATTCGGGGAATTCGACAGGTTCTGCCTGCCGGCAGTCATGAGGTTCCTTGAACTGAGGGATCGTCTCTCGACGAACACTCGGCCTACGGTTCCTGCATCAGCCTGGAGGGTGTGGGCTCCATCGGCCCCCACTCTTAATGTGTCTTCCGTTATGTCACATTCGGGACGGAGCTAGGATTGTGACGTCTTCGCAGGCCAACGTTCCTGATCTGGAATCCACGGCAGTCCCGTTCTTTCCGATTCCCAGGGCGCCTGGTTGTCCGCTGGATCCGGCACCTGAGCTCGCCGAGCTGCAGGAACGGGCGCCGCTGGTCCGAGTTCGGCTCTGGGACGACAGCACTCCGTGGCTGGTGACGAGGCACGCGGAGCAGTGCACGCTCCTGTCGGACCGCCGGGTCAGCGCGGACTGGATGCAGCCCGGCTACCCGTTCCACAGTCAGTTTCTGCGGGACCACCATGAAGAAGGCCAGTTCCTGACTGCCATGGAGGGCCCCGAGCATCTCCGGCTGCGCCGGATGATCGCCCGCCCGTTCACCCCCCGCAAGGTCGAGCAACTGCGGCCCACGGTCCGGCAAGTCGTCGACGACCACATCGATGCTCTGCTGGCCGGCCCGAACCCGGCGGATTTCGTGGCGGATTTCGCTCTGCCGATTCCGTCCATCACCATCTGCCACGTGCTCGGCGTCCCTTACGAGGACCACGACTTCTTCCAGCACGCCATCAGGACAATGACCGGCAGCGACGTCCCGGACGACGCCGTCAACAAGTCCCAAGGCGAGCTGTATCACTACCTGGCCAAACTGATCGGCCGCAAGCTCGCTGCCCCCGAAGACGACCTTCTGTCCCAGCTGGCCACCGAACGGCTGGCCACCGGCCAGCTGAACCGGCACCAGCTGGTGATGCTGGTCCTGTTCCTGCTGGTCTCAGGGCACGAGACCACGGCCAGCATGATTGCGCTGGGCACGCTGGCCCTGCTGCAGCATCCCGACCAAATCACGGTGCTGAAGGACTCCGACGGCCCCGAGGTCGCCGCGGCCGTCGACGAACTGCTGCGGTACCTGACCACTGTTCAGCCAGGCCGTCGCCGCGTGGCCGTGGAGGACATCGAGATCGGCGGGCAGGTGATCCGCGCCGGCGAGGGTCTGATCCTCCCGGAGGAGATCGGCAACCGCGACGAAAGCGTGTTCCCCGGTGCCGGGGAACTGGACCTGCGCCGCGATGCCAGCCAGCAGCTCGCCTTCGGGTTCGGTGTGCACAAGTGCACCGGCCAACCGCTGGCCCGCCTGGAGCTCCAGGTCGTGTTCGCCGCCTTGTTCCGGCGCATTCCGACACTGGCCCTGGCCGCCGACCTCGGCGACCTCCCGTTCATGGACGACGGGCTCGGGTACGGCGTCAGGAAGATGCCCGTGAGCTGGTGAGTGAATGAGGTCGTGCCGGTGACAGGAGCCGGAGTGGAGTCGTTGCAGATCGGGCACGGCCGGTCGGAGCCGGGGCCGAGTCTCCCGGCGATGGAGGGTTTCCACCCGGCGATGGAGGGTTTCCAGGAGATGCGCGCTACCGGTTCCAGCTCTTGGCACCTCCACCGTGGACGGCCGCGGCGCCGGCAACGGTTCCCGGAAGGTCGGTCCCATGTCCTGCACGAAGTTGGGACTGTAAGTTCTGGTCGACGGCGGAGGCCCAACATCAACGATCACCGGAGTCACCAGGGGGATCCCGCAGTATGACCACCACGGAGGCCCTTGACGGGTCGGCTGCAGTCGACGATGCAGCACGAAGCGTCGCGCGGCCGTTCTACGTATACGCCGTGCTCGCCAACTCGCTGTTCCAGCGTGGCGTATTCGTCCTCTTCCTTCAGCAGCGAGGCTTCTCAGCCGGGCAAGTGGCCCTCCTTCAGACTCTGATCTACCTGGTCAGCGGACTTGCGGAGCTGCCGACGGGAATCATCGCCGACCGGATCGGCAGGCGTGCCAGCATCGTGATCGGCCAGGTGCTGATAGCTGGATGCCTGCTCGGTCAGGTGTCGTCCTCCAACTACTGGGTGTTCCTGACGCTGTTCATGCTTCAGGGCGTGGGCATGGCCTGTGTGTCCGGTTCGGACACCGCGCTGCTGTACGACCTGCTCGTGCGTCGTGGTGCAACGACCGGATACGTCAAGATCAAGTCCCGGTTCACCATGCTCGGAACGGTCACCTCGGGAGTCGCCATCGTCCTCGGCGGCCAACTGCAGCGGTTCTCCTGGGGAATCGTCTACCTCGGTTCGGCGTCGTGTCTCATCCTGGCCGTGGTGGTGCTGATGTCACGGGTGCCCGAGATCCGCGGCGCGGACGCGGTGGACGAGCAGCGGGAGGGAGCGGAGAAGGGGCACAGTGACGCCACAGCATGGCGGGCACTGCTTCGGATCGCCACGCCCGCGCTCGTGACACTTGCCGTGGTGTCCGGACTGATGCACGCGACCTTGACGCCGTACATCATCTTCACGCAGAAGACCCTCTCCGATCAGGGAGCGGGCACCGCATTGGTCAGCGTGGTCATCTCCGCGGGATTCTTCGTCGGCGGACTCGTTCCCCTGCTGTCGGACCGTGCGAACCGGCGCTTCGGGTATCGGATCGTCCTCCCGGTGTCACTCGTGATGCTCGCCGCGGCACTCGGCCTGAGCGGCTTCGGCCTTGTCTGGGTCACCATCGGCGCGTTCCTGGTCCTGGTCGGAATTCCCGAGATCACCGCGGTACTCGTGGACAACGTGCTCAACGAGGCAGTGCCGTCGCGCCACCGGGCGAGCCTGCTGTCGATGATCGCATTCGTGGAGTCGGTGCTCATCGGCACCGGCTATCTCGTCGTCGGCACGCTCATGGACGGGTTCGGCTCCAGTGTCGGCATGGCCATCTACGCCGCGGTTCCCCTGCTGGCATGTCTCCTGTGGCTCCCGGTGCTCTTCCGAGGCGCGCGGGTGACCACCGAGATCGAGAAGCCCGCCGACCAACAGGCATCCTGAAACAGGCTAACGATGAGGAGCCGAAGTGGAATTGATGCAGATCGGGCACAAACGACCGATGCTGGATCTGAACCCGCCGGTCGTGCATGAGGATGCCCTTTCCGTTGCGTTGGTCTGCATGCCCTGGGCCGTGGTGGACATGCCCTCACTGGCGCTGAGCACGATCGCTCCGTTGTTCGAGCAGCGCGGAGAAGTCGAGAGGCTCGACGTCGTCTACGCCAATATTCGGTGGCTCGACTTCCTGGTCCGGGAAGTGGGCCTCGAGCGTGATCACTATGAACTGATCGTCGATGCCGAGGTGTTCGGGGTCGGCGAATGGGTCTTCTCCAGCTGTTTCCGCCCCGGTATCGACCCACGCCACACGAGCTTCTATGACCTCGTGAGCGACAGTGAGCACGTTGACGCCTATGGTGCGATGTTCCGCGCGGCACCCGCCTTCATCGACGAGTTGGCCCGAGATCTCGTCACGTCAGGTGTCGACGTCCTGGGGTTGACGACGACGTTCGATCAGAACATTGCCTCGTTCGCGCTCGCCCACCGCGTCAAGGAGTTGTCCCCGAGCATCGTCACGATGCTCGGCGGGGCGAACTGCGATGGCGTTCAAGGTACGGCAGTCCACCGCGCTCGCGCGGAGTTCGACTACGTGATCCGGGGCGAGGCGGAGCGCTCGATCGCACCACTCATCGCCCACATCGCAGGACGTCGTAACGGCGACGAGAGCGGGCATGACGAATCGGTGCGTGCCGTGCCTGGCCTGTGCTGGCGATCCGACGTCGATGGAGCCTCGGTGAGCAACCCCATCGGACCGACACCTGTCTCCATGAACGCGGTGCCGGAGCCCGTCTACGATCACTACTTCCGCGACTTGGGGAAGTCTCCGGCGGCTCGACTCATCGATGTCAAGATTCCTCTGGAGGCCAGCCGCGGATGCTGGTGGGGTGCGAAGCACCATTGCACATTCTGCGGCTTGAACGGGTCGGCCATGGCCCATCGCGCAAAGCCTGCCGAACGCGTGCAAGCGGAGGCCAGCCGGGCTGTGCGTCGGCACAACGTGCTCGACCTGGTGTTCGCTGACAACATTTTGGCGCCCGACCATGTCGTTCGACTGACCACGGACATGGCGCTGCCCGCTGAATGGGACGTCCGGTTGTTCGCCGAGGTGAAGTCGAACCTCAACTTCAGTCAACTCGAGTCCCTCGCGCGCGCCGGTTTCACACAACTACAACCGGGTGTCGAGAGCCTCTGTACACCCATCCTGCGCATCATGCGCAAGGGGGTGACCGGGTGGCAGAACGTGCGTTTCCTGCGCGACTGTGCCACCTGCAGGATCTATCCATCGTGGAACATCCTCGTGGGTTTCCCCGGGGAGCATGACAGCGACTACACGGCGTTGATCGACGCGCTCCCCTCCCTCCATCACCTGCTGCCGCCCGCCGGGGTGTTCCCGATCAAACTGGAACGCTTCAGCCCGTACTTCGATGATCCAGAACTCGGTCTCCAGGTGCTCGGTCCCTCGCGCAACCTGGTGAGTGCTTACGAGGGGGTGGTGGATGCCCTCGATGACTTCGTCTACGTCTTCGATTCCGAGCCCGCCGGCATATCACCTGAGACGTATGAGCTGTTGCGCGAAGCGGTCGCGAACTGGAAGGCCAACGCATCGACTTCTCGGCTGGTCGCTCTGCCGGCGCCGGACCACTCGCTCGTCGTCGTCGATGACCGGTCCACCTGGCCCTCCCGTGAGACGGTGCTTCACCCGGGTCTTGAGGCAGAGGCCTACCGTGCACTGGCCAAGGGAAAAACGCTGCCTGCACTCGCTTCCACGATGTCCTCGCTCGGGATTGCAGTTCCGGAAGGTCAGCTCGAAGAGCTCCTCAAGAATTGGATGGAGCTCGGAATCATTTTCCATGAGGATGCCACCTATTTGGCGCTGGCGACAGGATTGCGTTGGTGACGAAGCAGACAGCAGAGCGGCGGTCGAACCGGCGAAGGCTCTTCGCGCCAGTGAATTTCCACTCGATGCAGAGCAGGGAGAGTCTCGTCGCCCTGACCCGGTCGGGATACGCCGGGGTTCGGCTGGTGGGCCATTTCGCCTTGCCGGAGATGGGCGATCGCGAACTCGTCTCCTTGATCGCGCTGCTCCGCGACGCGCGCGGCGTTGGTCTACGGGTTTCGTGGAGCGGCGACTGTGGCGCCCTCGAGGTCGGGTGCCTTCGCCACCTCGACCCGCCACGGCAGTCGGACGGCACCTTTGCGTGGTCGGCGCAGCAAGGAGAATCCCTGGTCGTTCGGCGCGGTCCGACGTTCCTGGCCGTTGAGGACACACGCTACGGGGAGCGTCGCCGCATCGACATCGACCGCTCGGAACCGGCGGCAGCCGTTCTTGACGCATGTCGTTGGGGGCACACGATCACCCCCGTAGAAGCGGCCAGTCTGCGCGCTCTTGAATTGCACGACCTCGTCTTTCGTTCCGGCGACTACTGCGTGGGTATTGCCGTGAGGCAAGGAGTCTGGTGTGTCTGAAGGCAGCATTCTCTTCCGCAAGACACTCGATGAGCGGACCATTTCGCGAGGGTCGGCGGATCCAGCCGCCGCCGTCGTTCGGATGCGTATGGGATCGGCAGGAGTGGGACTGCTCGTCAACGATCACCGCGAAGCCGCTCGCATCTTGTCCGACGTCGAAACCTACGGCAGTGCGGGCGAACTCATGGCGAGCGTGTTCGACGAGCCGGCCGAGTCGCATCCGGATTCGATGTCCGAGATGGTCTTCGCGGTCAACCAAACCGATGGAGAAGAGCATCGTCGCGTACGGCGCGCACTTCGGAAGGTCATCGATACTCGCGTGCGCGATGTCTCGGACGAGCTGATTCAGGATGTCCAACACTCGATCGAGAGCGCACTCACCCTGGGGAGGCTCGACGCGGTCGCGGCGATCGGCGTGCCCATCGCCGACAGTGTCATGTCGCGATTGCTTGGACTTGACGCAAACCTCGTCTCGGCCCTGAGGACCGCGGTCTACCAGGGATACCCGGTACGCGAACTTGACGCCACGCTCGTCGACTGGGTGCGCGACAGGCGTGCTCACCCCGCCGATGACCTCGTGTCGGACCTGATGGCGGAACTACCTTCTCTCGAGGATCGACAGGTCGCGGCGAACACCCGACTGCTCGCACTGTCGGGTGTCGAGGTGTTGGCGGCACTGATTACGAACGGAATCCTCTGCCTGGCGCAAGATCCGAGGACTCAGCGTCTCGTACGCGATGACGAGACGCTGCTGCCTGGCCTCATCCACGAGGTGCAGCGGTACGCGAGCCCGATTGCGCGGGGGATCTACCGGATGACGAAGGCGCCATCCGTGATAGGCGGGTACGCGGTTCCCGCAGGCACTTTGCTCGTCATCGGCGTGGACGTTTGCAACAGGGACACGTCAGCATTTCCCGATGCTCACAGGTTCGACCCCACTCGCGGTCGGGATTTCGAACATCTGACGTTTGGTCGCGGGCGGCATTCATGCCTGGGTATTCCAGTCACACGTCTGATTGCGGCGCAGGCCCTGCGCGCGTTTCTCTCGGGAACAACGAGTTTCGGCCTGACCGTGGAGCCGTCAGAGCTGCGTTTCCACGATACTGGAGTCATGAACGGGCTCGTCGAACTCCCGATTTGGGTTGAGTGCGCGAACTAGAGATCTTCAACGGCTGAGGTTACGGCGGTTGGAAGTCGAGACCGGTCTTGGCGATGAGGCAGTCGATGAGGCCAGGACGGTACTGCATCCGTTTGAGCCGGGTCCTCACCAGCACAGTGAGCGTCTTCCAACCCCGCGGTGAGGTGCGTCAGTTGGTCCGCCCTGCAGCGTGAAGAAGCTCCTGGTAGACGGTGTCACAACCAAGATCCACCGTGCCCCACCAGGAGCTTGCCACAGCCCAGGGCACACGCCGGCCCCACCTGACTGGGGTGAGAGCCAACACGACTTCCGTGAAAATACTTGCGCGGAACGTGCTCCCTTCTCTCCCCCAGCTCGTCCTCGCGCCAAAGCGCGCCTGCCCTAGCATGCGCACCAGTGCTGCGGGCGCCCCCGATCCACGACGGGCGAACTGTCCCCTCCCCAGATCCAGACGGCCCGGCGCAACACGCTCCTCGTCGACTCGCTCGCGCCAACCGTCGCAGCGGTGCTCGCCTTCGCACTCGCCTGCATCGAGAACACCCTGCGGCCGGACATGGCGGCATCCAAGAACATCGCGTGCGGCCTCAGGACGAAGAGGTGGGACGGGAAGAGGATTGCGCGGCGCGTCCCACAGATGCTGGAGATCGTCGAGCTCGAGTCCGACTGCTGCGATTGAACCGATTCCACGGCGAATGCCGGCGGAGCGGCCAGTCCCTGCCGCCCGCACGACGCTCCATCGACTCCTACCGGCACGTCCGGTGTTGGACGAGGGCCGTCCGCCCATACTGGATGTTGCGCACCGTCCTACTACACGCCGACAACTTGACGCCCCGTCACCAAAGCCAGCACCGTCTCGGCGTCCGCCCCGCCCAACCCCGCCGTCAGCCGCCAGGAAACATCAAGATCGAAAAGGGTCTACACCCACCCTGACCAGGTAGTACACAGGTCAGGCATCGCCTGCTAACGTCATCCGGAGGTATCCATGAAGATGCTCATCAACGTGGCCGAGACCGTGGTCACCGACGCGTTGCGGGGAATGGCCGCGGCCCATCCGGAACTGGTCGTCGATGTCGAGAACCGGGTGATCGCGCGCCGGGACGCCCCCGTCGAGGGGAAGGTCGCGCTCGTCTCCGGCGGCGGGTCGGGGCACGAGCCGCTGCACGGGGGCTTCGTGGGGCACGGGATGCTGTCGGCGGCCTGTCCGGGCGAGGTGTTCACCTCGCCCGTGCCCGACCAGATGGTGCGGGCCGCGGCCGCCGTGGACAGCGGCGCCGGGGTGCTCTTCGTGGTGAAGAACTACACGGGAGACGTGCTCAACTTCGACATGGCCGCGGAACTCGCCGAGGACGAGGGGATCCAGGTCGCCAAGGTCCTCGTCAACGACGACGTGGCCGTCACCGACAGCCTGTACACCGCGGGCCGGCGCGGCACGGGCGCGACCTTGTTCGTCGAGAAGATCGCGGGCGCGGCGGCCGAGGAGGGGCAGCCGCTGGAGCGCGTGGAGGCGATCGCCCGTCAGGTCAACGCGAACACGCGGAGCTTCGGTGTGGCCCTGAGCGCGTGCGCCACGCCCGCCAAGGGCAGCCCGACCTTCGATCTGCCGCCCGGCGAACTGGAGTTGGGCGTCGGTATCCACGGTGAGCCGGGGCGCGAGCGGCGCGCCATGATGACCTCCGGCGAGATCGCCGACTTCTCCGTGGACGCCGTCCTCGAAGACCTTCAGCCGACCGGCCCGGTACTCGTCCTCGTCAACGGCATGGGCGCGACCCCGCTGCTGGAGCTCTACGGGTTCAACGCCGAGGTCCAGCGCGTGCTCACCGAGCGCGGCGTGGCGGCGGCACGCACCCTCGTCGGGAACTACGTCACCTCGCTCGACATGGCCGGCGCCTCCGTCACCCTGTGCCAGGTCGACGAGGAGCTACTGCGCCTGTGGGACGCGCCCGTCAGCACGGCGGGCCTGCGCTGGGGCATGTGAGGCAGCCCGTCGCCCGAACCATCACCACCACGCAAGGAGATGACGTGCTCGACGCCGATTTCTTCCGACGCTGGCTGACCGCCGCCACCGCGGCCGTCGACCGGGAGGCGGCCCGGCTCACCGAACTCGACTCGCCGATCGGTGACGCCGACCACGGCAGCAATCTGCAGCGCGGCTTCGTCGCCGTGAGCGCTGTCCTGGAGAAGGAGGCACCGGCCACCCCCGGCGGTGTCCTCACCCTCGCCGGGCGCCAGCTGATCTCGACCGTGGGCGGCGCGTCGGGCCCGCTGTACGGGACGCTCCTGCGCCGTACGGGCAAGGCGCTCGGGGACGCCCCCGAGGTCAGCGAGGCGGAACTCGCCGCGGCGCTGCGGACCGGGGTGGACGCGGTCATGACGCTGGGCGGTGCCGCGCCGGGCGACAAGACCATGATCGACGCGCTGGTGCCCGCGGTCGACGCGCTCGGCACCTCGTTCGACGCGGCCGCCACCGCCGCCGAGCAGGGCGCGCTCGCCACGACGCCGATGCAGGCGCGCAAGGGGCGGGCGAGCTATCTGGGCGAGCGCAGCATCGGGCATCAGGACCCGGGCGCCACGTCGTCGGCGCTGCTGATCGGGGCGCTGGCCGAGGCGGCCCGCGATGAGTGATCCCGACAGCGTGGGCAGGGGGCAGGAGAAGGTCGTCGGGATCGTCCTCGTTTCGCACAGCCGCGCCGTCGCCGAGTCGGTGGCGGAGCTGGCGACGGGGCTCGCGGGCGGCGGCGCGGTCGTCCCCCTGGCACCGGCGGGCGGCACCGAGGACGGCGGGCTCGGCACCAGCGCCGAGTTGATCTGCGGTGCCGCGCGGTCGGTGGACCGGGGTGCGGGCGTCGCCGTACTCGCCGATCTGGGCAGCGCCGTGCTCACGGTGAAGGCGCTGCTCGCGGAGGGCGACGAGCTCCCGGACGGGGCGCGCCTGGTGGACGCCCCCTTCGTCGAGGGGGCCGTGGCCGCCGTCGTCACGGCATCGGCGGGGGCGGATCTTGACGCGGTCGAGGCGGCTGCCGTCGAGGCGTACACGTACCGGAAGGTGTGAGCGATCCGGGGCGGCGGCTCATTCGTCGCCCCGCATCGCGTGTGCGTTCCTGCTCCGACCCGGCGCATTCCGGGCCAAGTTGACGGTCAGGAACTTCTTCGCCTGCGCCTCGCCCAGCGCCACCGCGGCCCGGTGGCTCTCGGTCGCACAACCCAGATCCGGGCTCGCCTGAGTGTGCAGTCGACCGCTCGCGGTCCGGACGGGAACGCCGGGCGTGACACTGCCTCTTGATGTGACCCCGTCACTCATGACATACAGGTCTGTACCAATGCTTCCGAGCGGAAGGCCTGCCGTGCGACGCATCCCCGGACGCACCCCGCTGGCGTACACGACCTGCGCCGCCGCGCTCCTGTTCGCCACCTCGTGCGGCCTGCTCGACGACGACACCCGGCAGGGCCCCGCCCTCACGGCCCCCGCCGGAGTCACGGCGCAGGCGGGCAGCGCCACCTCCGTCCACGTCATGTGGAGCCGCCCCGAGGGAGCAGCCGAGGTCAAGGGCTACACGGTGTACCGGGGCGCCACCAAGGTGAAGGAGGTGCCGGGCGAACAGCACATGGTCGACGTCGTCGGGCTGCACCCGCGCTCCGCGTACACCTTCTCCGTCCGGGCCGAGGACACCGACGGCACACTCGGACCGCTCAGTGCGAAGGTGGCCGTCACCACCCCGGCCGCCGTGGCCGAGGACCGGTCCGCCCCGACCCGACCGGGAGCGCTGCGCGGCCGGGCGGACGGCGGCCGGGCGGCTTCGCTGACGTGGGGCGCGTCGAAGGACGACAAGGGCGTCGCCTCCTACGACATCTACCAGGGCGCGTCCAAGATTCACAGCGTCGGCGGGGGCGAGACCCATGCGCTGATCACCGGGCTGCGGCCGAGCACCGCCTATTCGTTCACCGTGAAGGCGCGCGACGCCGCCGACAACACCTCCCCTGCGGGCCCGGCCCTCAGGCTCACCACCGCGAAGGGCTCCGCCGAGGGCCCCGGCACCGCCCCCACCGACTTCCGCGCCACGTCCCGCCAGGCAGGCGGCGCGTACTACATCGACCTGTCGTGGACACCGCCGCGCACGGGCGGCACCGTGCCCGCGTACCGCATCTACCTCGACGGCCGTCAGGCCACCACGCTCGTCTGGGGCGACGCCCCGCCCAAGGGCACGGCGCGGAACAGTTTCTACGTGGGCAAGGAGGCCGGAGTCCGGCACCGGGTGCGGATCCGGGCCCAGCTGCCCGACGGGACGTGGGGCGCCTACTCCGCCGAACGGAGCGTCACCACCGGGTCCTGAGCGGGGCCCTCCGGGCCGGACGGCCACCGGGGCCCGGTGGGCCGGTGGGCCGGTGGGCCGGTGGGCCGGTGACCGTCCGGCTCGGTGGGTCGGCGGGTCAGCGGGCCGGTGAGCCGGTGGACCGGTGACGATCCGGCCCGGTGGCCCGGTGGCCCGGTGGCCCGGTGGGCCGGTGGGCCGGTGGACCGGTGGACCGGTGGCCCTGGGCCGGTGGACCGGTGGACCGGTGAGCCGGTGAGCCGGACGTTGGAGCCTGCCGGCTCGCTTCGGCATGTGCCGGCCCGGGACGCGCCCTTGTCCGCTCCCCTCCGGGCGTCCTACCGTCTCCGGAGCCGCGCGGGAGCGGCCGCAACACCCTACGCATCCGCCTTGGGGGCAGCGTGAGTTCGGGGCCGGTCGGTGTCGCCGTCGTCGGAGCGGGCGTCATCAGCAAGGAGTATCTGCGGACGCTGTCCGCCTTTCCCGATCTGCGGGTGGTGGGTGTCGCCGACCTCGACGCGGACCGCGCCACGGCCGTCGCGCGCGAACACGGCGTGCCGGTCGCCGGCGACGTGGCGACGGTGCTCGCCGTTCCCGAGGTCGAGCTCGTCGTGAACCTCACGGTGCCGGCCGCCCACGCGCAGGTCGCGACGCAGGCGCTGCTGGCCGGGAAGCACGTGTACGGCGAGAAGCCGATCGCCCTGGCCCCCGGCGAGGCCGAGAAGGTGCTCGCCCAGGCGGCGGAACAGGGCCTCCTTGTGGGAAACGCGCCGGACACGTTCCTCGGCGCGGGGCTCCAGTCGGCGCTGCGGGCCGTCGGGGCGGGGCACATCGGCGAGCCGGTGGCGGCGACGACGACGGTGCAGGGCCTCGGGCCGGAGCGCTGGCACCCCGATCCGGCGTTCTTCTACCAGCCCGGCGCGGGACCGCTGTTCGACCTCGGGCCGTACTACCTGACGGCGCTGGTGGCGCTGTTCGGCGGGGTGTCGCGCGTGGCCGCCTCTGCGACACGCGCGCGCGAGGAGCGGGTCGTCGGGTCGGGTCCCAAAGCGGGGCAGGTGATCCCGGTGGCGGTGCCGACGCATGTGTCGGCGCTCGTCGAGCTCGCGTCGGGGGTGCGGGCGACGTCGGTGTTCAGCTTCGACTCGGCGCTGCCGCGTATCCAGTTCGAGGTCACCGGCACGGAGGGCGTCCTCGCGGTGCCGGACCCCAACACCTTCCGCGGGCCGCTGAAGGTGCGGGCCAACGAGGCGGACGACTGGCGCGACCTGCCGGTCTCGGGGCGCACCGACGGGCGCGGGCTCGGCGTACTCGACCTGGCGCGGGCGATCCGCCGGGGCGGTGCGCCACGTGCGTCGGGAGCACTGGCCCTGCACGTCCTGCAGACGATGACGGCGATCACGCACTCGGCCGAGCACGCCGAGTTCACCCGGATCGCCACCTGCCCGACGCCACCACCGCCCGTGCCGGCGGACTGGGACCCGGGGGCGGCGACCCTCGGCTAGGGCCTTTCCGTCCAGATCAGGCCGGATCAGGCCCGGTCAGGCCCGATCAGGCGGGATCAGGGAGCGGGGCCCGGTGCCGTGCATCGCAAGGCGGAGGAAGGGGCCCACGCGATGGGGGTCCCCCTGCTCGAACGCAGCCGAGAGCTCGAGGGGGAGGCGGCGGCTGGCGACAACGCCGCGAGGTGCGGCACCAGTCCCCGCGAGCCCTGCAAGATCCGGCCGAGAGGCCCTAGGACGGGTCGAGGCCGAGTTCGTCCAGGGTCTGTTCGAGCCAGCGCGCCCAGAACGTCTCCAGGTCGATGCCCGCGCGCAGCACGACATGTTGCAGGCGGGCCTCCACGGAGTCGAGGCCGGGCGGGAAGTCCCGCTTCTCGATCTCCTCGTACTGCGCCAACTGCCGCCGGTGCAGGTCGAGATGGCGGCGCAGGTCGGCCTCGATGCCGTCGGTGCCGACGACGGCGGCGGCGCGCAGGCGCAGGAGCAGCGGGTCGCGCAGCGGCTTGGGGTCCTGGCTCGCGGCGGTCCAGCGGGCCAGTTCGGCGCGGCCCTCGGGCAGGACCTCGTACTCCTTCTTCTGGCCGCGCGCGGGTGTCGGCGCGGGCAGGGCCCTGATGTACCCCTCGCGTTCCAGGCGGCCCAGCTCGCGGTAGATCTGCTGGTGCGTGGCCGACCAGAAGTAGCCGATCGACTTGTCGAAGCGGCGCGTCAGTTCGAGGCCCGACGACGGCTTCTCCAGGAGGGCCGTGAGGATCGCGTGCGGGAGTGACATGGCTGCACCTTATGCGGAGGCGGTCACGCGGCCGGCGGGCCCGACCACGTGACCGCCGGTCTCACAGCGCCGCGGCCAGCTCGGTGCCCTGGCGGATGGCGCGCTTGGCGTCCAGCTCGGCGGCCACGTCGGCGCCGCCGATCAGGTGCGCCGCGCGGCCCGCGGCGAGCAGGTCGTCGTACAGGCCTCGGGCCGGGTCCTGGCCGGTGCACAGCACGACGGTGTCGACGGGGATGACGGTGGAGTTGCCGTCGACGGTGACGTGCAGGCCCGCGTCGTCGATGCGGTCGTAGGTGGCGCCCGCGACCATGGTGACGCCACGGTGGCGCAGCTCGGTGCGGTGGATCCAGCCGGTGGTCTTGCCGAGTCCGGCGCCGACCTTCGAGGTCTTGCGCTGGAGGAGGTGGACGGCGCGCGGCGGGGTGGGCCGGTCGGGCTTCGCGAGGCCTCCGCGGTCGCGGTAGTCCATGTCGACGCCCCACTGCCGGAAGTACGTGGCGGGGTCCTGGCTGGCCTTGTCGCCACTGTCGGTGAGGTACTCGGCGACGTCGAAGCCGATGCCGCCCGCGCCGACGATCGCGACGCGCTCCCCGACGGGCGCACCGTCGCGCAGGACGTCGAGGTAGCCGACGACGCTGGGGTGGTCGAGCCCGGGGATCTCGGGGGTGCGGGGGGTGACGCCGGTGGCGACGACCACCTCGTCGTACGCGTCCGGGGTGAGGTCGGCGGCGGTGACGGGGGTGTTCAACCGGACGTCCACGCCGTGCAGTTCGAGCTGTGCGCGGTAGTAGCGCAGCGTCTCGTCGAACTCCTCCTTGCCGGGGACCTTGCGGGCGACGTTGAGCTGGCCGCCGACCTCGGACGCGGCGTCGAAGAGGGTGACGGCGTGGCCGCGCTCGGCGGCGGAGACCGCGCAGGCGAGACCCGCGGGGCCCGCTCCGACGACGGCGACGCGCTTGCGCAGGCGGGTGGGCGCGAGGACGAGTTCGGTCTCGTGGCAGGCGCGCGGGTTGACGAGGCAGGAGGTGATCTTGCCGCTGAAGGTGTGGTCCAGGCATGCCTGGTTGCAGCCGATGCAGGTGTTGATGGTCTCCGAGCGCTCTGCCCGGGCCTTGGCCACGAAGTCCGGGTCGGCGAGCAGGGGCCGGGCGAGGGACACCATGTCGGCGCAGCCGTCGGCGAGCAACTCCTCCGCGATCTCAGGGGTGTTGATGCGGTTCGTGGTGACGAGCGGTATGGAGACCTCGCCCATGACCTTCTTGGTGACGAAGGTGTACGCGCCGCGCGGCACCGACGTCGCGATGGTCGGGATGCGGGCCTCGTGCCAGCCGATGCCGGTGTTGATGATGGTGGCGCCGGCGGCCTCGATCTCCTTGGCGAGCCGCACGACCTCTTCGAGGGTGGAACCGCCGGGCACGAGGTCGATCATCGAGAGCCGGTAGATGAGGATGAAGTCGGTGCCGACGCGCTCGCGGACGCGGCGGACGATCTCGACGGGGAAGCGGATGCGGTTCTCGTACGAGCCGCCCCAGCGGTCCGTGCGCCGGTTCGTGGCGGCGACGATGAACTCGTTGATGAGGTAGCCCTCGGAGCCCATGATCTCCACGCCGTCGTAGCCCGCCCGCTGTGCGAGTTCGGCGGCGCGCGCGAAGTCCTCGACGGTCTGCTCGATCTCGGCGTCGGTGAGTTCGTGCGGCGGGAAGGGGCTGATCGGCGCCTGGAGCGGGCTCGGGGCGACGAGGTCCTCATGGTAGGCGTAGCGGCCGAAGTGGAGGATCTGCATCGCGATCTTCCCGCCCGCCGCGTGCACCGCGTCGGTGACCTGGCGGTGCTCGTCGGCCTCCGCCTCGGTGGTCAGCTTCGCGCCGCCGGCCCAGGGGCGTCCGGCCTCGTTGGGGGCGATGCCGCCGGTGACCATGAGGCCGACGCCGCCGCGGGCGCGGGTTGCGTAGAACTCCGCCATGCGCGCGAAGCCGTTCTCCGCCTCCTCGAGTCCCACGTGCATGGAGCCCATCAGGACCCGGTTGGGCAGCGTGGTGAATCCGAGGTCGAGCGGGGTGAGCAGGTGCGGGTATCGGCTCATGGTGGCCCTCCGTGCGCGGCGAACGTCGTCACAGTTGTAGACGACGACACCTCGCTTTTGCAACAAGTTGCATAAGAGAGCTGCGCCACGCCGCCCAGCGCCACCCCGCCCCGCCGCCGGGACAGGTCACGGCGCGGCCGGGCGGCCGGTCAGTCCGCGGCGACCTCGGCCACCCACCCGTACGGCAGCTCCTCGCCGTCGACCGTCACGGCCTCGACGGAGCGGGTGAGCGGGTCGATCTCCACCTGCACCCCCTCGCCCTCGAAGCGCGGATAGCCGGACTCCCCGGACGACCCCGTGGCCTCGACGGACACCACGCGCAGGGGGTTGCCGTGCACGGGGTGACCGTCCTTGTCGGCGAGTTGGGGCTTGACCATGACCGTGTATCGGGCGGGCACATCACTGCGGTCGCTCATGCTCAGGAGGCTAGCCCCGGGCACGGGAACGCGCCTGCCCGCGGCGCGCCACGCCCCTCGGTTGTAGAATGCAACGAGCAGCGGGGAGAGGACAGCACGTGACAGACCGAGAGACGGCCGTCGAGACCATTCAGCGCGAGATGACGTCGTTCGCGCGGCGTGCCAGAGCGATGGCCGGACGGATGCACCCCGAGCTGTCGCTCGTGTCGTACACCCTGCTCAGCCACCTGGACGAGAAGGGCGGCTGCCGGGCGACGGACCTCGCCACGCACTACGCCCTCGACAAGTCGACGGTGAGCCGGCAGGTGTCCGCGCTGGAGCGGGCCGGGCTCGTGATGCGCCGGGTGGACCCGGACGACCACCGCGTCCAGGTCCTCCATCCGACCGAGGCGGGCGCCGACATCCTCGCCCAGGTCACCGTCAGCCGCCGTCAGGCGTTCCGGGAGCGGGTGGCGGACTGGCCCGAGGAGGATCTCGTCCGCTTCGCGGACTATCTGCTGCGTTACAACGCGCAGGTCCAGGAAGACGCCTGAGCCGCCCAGGACATCCGGCGCGTCAGCGGGCGGCGGCGTGGTCGAACTCCGGGGCCCGGGCCGCCATGAACTTCGTGGTGCGCCGCAGCCGGAAGCCCAGGGACTCGTAGAGCCTGATGGCGTTCGTGTTGCGCGCCGCCGTGTGCAGGAACGGGGTCTCGCCGCGGTCCTTGATCCCCGCCGCCACGGCCAGGACGAGGCGGGCCGCGAGCCCCTGGCCACGATGGTCCAGGTCGGTGCACACGGCGCTGATCTCCGTCCAGCCCGGCGGGTGCAGCCGCTCCCCCGCCATCGCCACGAGCGCGCCCTGCCTGCGGATCCCGAGATAGGTGCCGAGTTCGACGGTACGGGGCAGGAACGGCCCCGGCTGGGTGCGCGCGACCAGGTCCAGCATCTCGGGCACGTCGGCCGCGCCGAGCAGCACCGCCTCCGCGTCCGGCGCCGCGGCCACGCCGTCGCCGACGAGCTGCACCCCGTCCATGCTCATCGTGAGTTCCCAGCCCTCGGGCGGCGCCGTGCGCATCCCGGGCAGCGGGACGGTCTCGCCCGGCCCGGCCAGCGCCGCGAGATCCGCCCAGTCCCCGGGACCCGGCTCGTCCGGCAGCGCGAGCCACGGCGACACGTCGAGGGGGTACCGCACGACCCGGCCCCGCCGTTCGGCGAAGTGAGCGTGCGGGCCGGTGAGGGAGGCGTACGCGGGGTTGTCGAGCGGGTGGGCGGTGGCGGCGGCCGGGACGGACATACGGCGGGCTCCCAGGAGGCGGCGGTGGGCGTGCGGGCGATGGAGCGGCCGTGCCGACCATGGCCGCCCCATGATGAAAGCCCATGTCACCGCGGTCCCATTCCCTCACCGGGGGAATGTTCACGAGCCCGCAACGATGCGCGTGGCGCGGTGGACGTTGCCGACGCGTGATCCTTCTTGGCATGCTGGCGCGATGCCCTCCGTACCCCTGAGTGACCGCGTCGAGGAACTGCTCGCGGGCGAGCACCCGTTGCCGGTCGTGGAGGCGGGCGCCCCCGTGCTCCGGTCCCCCGCGCAGACCTACGACGGTCAGCTCGAACCCGCGCTCCTGGAGCGGCTGATCGCCGCGATGCGCGCGTCGATGCACGCCGCTCCCGGCGTCGGTCTCGCCGCACCGCAGATCGGGGTCCCGCTGCGGATCGCCGTCGTCGAGGACGCGGCGGAGGTCCCGGAGGAGGTGCGGGTGGCGCGCGGCCGGGTGCCGCAGCCGTTCCGTGTCCTGATCAACCCGTCGTACGTGCCCGTGGGAGCGCACCGCGCCGCGTTCTTCGAGGGCTGCCTGAGCGTGCCGGGCTTGCAGGCCGTGGTCTCCCGGCATCAGCGGGTGCGGCTGCGTGGGCTCGACGAGCGGGGCCACACCGTGGACGAGGAGTTCACGGGGTGGCCCGCCCGGATCGTGCAGCACGAGACGGATCACCTGCACGGAACGCTTTATCTCGACCGGGCGGAACTGCGCTCGCTGTCCACCCGGAACGCGATGGCCGAGCGCTGGACACAGCCCACCGCGGAGCTGGCCGCGGGCGCGCTCGGCTTCTCGCTTCCCTGAGGGCCCGCGTGCGCTCAGGGCCCGTGTGCCATGAGGGCCCGTGAGGCCTGAGAGCCCGCGCCCTTGAGCACCCGGGCCCCCCGGGCCCCCCGGGGACCGTCTCCCTGAGGGTCCGTGTCCGCAAGGACCCGTGCCCCCTCCCGTCAGGTGAGGTCGGGCATCTCGCCCTCGGTCGTGCTCAGGTCGATCACCGAGAACGCGGCACCCTGCGGGTCCGTCACCGCCGCGAAACGGCCGAACGGGGTGTCCATCGGGCCGTAGTGGAGCTTGCCGCCGAGCCTGGTCACCGTGGCGACCGCCGCGTCGCAGTCGTCGACCGCGAAGTAGATGTTGACGTACGACGGGACCTGCGGCGGGAAGTCCTCGGTCATTTTGAAGCGGCCGAGCTGGGGCTGCCCGTCGAGCTGCCAGATGTTGAAGTCGACGTTCTCGTCGGCCATCTTCTGGACCTCGTACGGGAACGCGGCCTCGAAGAACCCGTCCGTCTTCCCGGTGTCACGCGTGGTCACCTCGGCCCAGGCGTACGAACCGGGCTCACCCACCTTCTCGAACCCGTCGTGCGTACCCGGCTGCCAGAGGCTGAAGAAGACGCCGGCCGGGTCCTGGACACTGACCATCGAGCCGAACTCGCCGACCTCCATGGGCTCCATCAGCACGGTGCCGCCGGCCTCCTTGACGCGGGCCGCCGTGGCCTTGACGTCGGGCGTGGCCAGGTACAGGTTCCAGGACGGCGGAGTGCCCTCCATGCCCGGCATCTGCGGCGAGAGCGCGCCGACCCGCTTGCCGTCCGACTTCGCCTGCGTGTAGTTGCCGAACTCCTCCTGGCCCTCCTCGAACGTCCAGCCGAGAAGCTCGCCGTAGAAGCGCTTGGCGGCTTCCAGGTCGGGGAACATGGCGTCGGCCCAGATGGGCGCGCCCTCCGGTCGTGCGGCCATGGCGCGAACCCTTCTTCCGAGTGGTGGTGGTTGGGGGGCGGTCCGGGTTGCGGCGGTGCGATTCATCCCGGTTTCACCGGTTCACGCTAGCCGCGTACAGGCCGCCGCGCGATACCGAACTCTGTTCGCACCACCCTTACGGAGCCATGACGTATCGGCGCGGAGAGCTCTCGCGGCGCCCCGCCCCGCATAGCGTGGGCGGCATGCGTGTACTGGTCACCGGCGGTGCCGGGTTCATCGGGTCCGCGGTCGTGGACACTCTCTCCGCACGAGGACATGAGGCCGTCGTGCTCGACGTCCGGCCGCCCGACCCGGACGAACAGCGGCCCTGGGTCGTCGCCGACGTACGCGACCCCGTCGCCGTGGAGTCGGCCCTCGCCGGCGTCGACGCGGTGTGCCATCAGGCGGCGAAGGTCGGCCTCGGCAAGGACTTCGCCGACGCGCCCGACTACGTCTCCCGCAACGACCTCGGCACGGCCGTGCTGCTCGCCGCGATGGCCTCGGCGGGGGTACGGGATCTGGTGCTCGCCGGGTCGATGGTCGTGTACGGGGAGGGGCGTTACGAGTGCGGGCGTCACGGAGTGGTGCGCCCGGGACCGCGTGCCGAGGGCGACCTGCGGGCGGGCCGCTTCGAGCCCGCGTGCCCGCGGTGCGGCGACGCGCTGAGCCCCGGCCTCGTCGGCGAGGACGCCCCCACGGACCCGCGCAACGTGTACGCGACGACGAAGCTCGCCCAGGAACATCTGGCGTCCGCCTGGGCGCGGGCCACCGGGGGCCGGGCGGTGTCGCTGCGCTACCACAACGTGTACGGGCCGGGGATGCCGCGCGACACCCCGTACGCGGGCGTCGCGTCGTTCTTCCGGTCGGCGCTGGCCCGGGGCGAGGCCCCGCGCGTCTTCGAGGACGGCCGCCAGCGGCGGGACTTCGTGCACGTGCACGACGTGGCCGCGGCGAACGCGCTCGCCCTCGAGGCCATGGGCGACCGGCCCTCCGACTCGTGCGTCGCGTACAACACGGGCAGCGGGGATCCCCACACGGTGGGCGAGATGGCCCACGCACTCGCCGCCGCGTACGGCGGGCCGATGCCCGTCGTGACGGGCGAGTACCGGCTCGGCGACGTACGGCACATCACGGCGGACCCGGCGCGGCTCAGGGCCGAGCTCGGGTGGCGCGCCGAGGTGGGGTTCGAGGAGGGGATGACGGAGTTCGCCAAGGCGGAGCTTGCGTGAGGTGACCGCGCCGGCCGCCGGGGCGCGTGCCCGCTACGCCCCGGCGGCGGGGAGCGTCACCTCGAAGCAGCAGCCTCCGGCCACGTTGCGCACGGCGGCGCTGCCCCGGTGGGCCTCGACGATTCCCCTGACGATGGCGAGCCCGAGGCCCGCGCCCGACGGGGGTGTACGGGCGTGGCTGCCGCGCCATCCCGTGTCGAAGACGCGCGGCAGATCCTGCTCGGGGATGCCGCCGCAGCCGTCCGTGACCGTCAGGACCACACCGTCCGTGGAGCCGGCCGCCGCCACGGCGACCGTGCCGTCGGCCGGCGTGCGACGGATCGCGTTCACGAGGAGGTTGCCGAGGACGCGGCTCATCTCCTTGCCGTCGACCTCGACGGGAATCTTGTCGACGCGGTCGCCGACGAGGCGTACGCCGTGTTCGCGGGCGAGCGGGTCGGCGCCCGCGAGCGCGTCGCCCACGAGGTCGTGGAGGGAGATCCTGGACGGGGTCAGGACGAGGGTCCCCGCGTGGATGCGCGACAGTTCGAAGAGGTCGCCCACCATCTCGTTCATGCGCTCGACCTCGGTGCGGATCTGGCGCAGATAGCGGTCCGGGTCGGCCGCCATGCCGTCCTCCAGCGCCTCGGACATCGCGCGGAGCCCGGCGAGCGGGGTGCGCAGATCGTGCGAGATCCAGGCGACGAGCTCGCGGCGCGAGGTCTCCAGGGCGCGCTCGCGGTCCCTGGAGGCGGCCAGCTTGGCGCTGGTTGCCTCCAACTCCCTTGTGAGCGCGGCGAGTTCCGCCGTGGCGGGGACGAGGGGCGCCGCGAAGCTGCCGCCGTCGCCGAAGGAGCGGGCGGCGAGAGTGAGCGCGTTGCTGCGGGCCACGACCCAGCGACCGAGGAGCAGCGCGGTGGCCAGTGACACGGTGGCGGCCATCGCGGCGACGGTCGTCACGACGGTCAGGTCGTGCGGGGACAGGAACATCGCCCAGGCCACGACGAGCGTTCCGGCCAGCATCGCCGTCACGGCGACGGCGGCGACGACCGTGAGCGACACCGTCAGGGAGCGGCGGCGCAGCACGAACAGGGCGAGCGCGCCCAGCAGGCCCGCGCCGAGGGCACCAAGGAACGCGAAAAGGGCGATGAGGAGCATGTCATGCACGGGGTCGGGTCCAGTCTGCCGGTGCGCGGTCGGGCCGAGGGGCTTCGGGCGCGCGGTCGGGCCCAGGGACTTCCGGCGCACGGTCGGGCTGAGAAACGTCCGGCGCGCCGTCGGGCCGAGCAACGTCCGGCGCACGGTCGGGCTGAGAAACGTCCGGCGCGCGGTCGGGCCGAGAAACGTCCGGCGCACGGTCGGGCCGAGAAACGTCGGGCGCACGGTCGGGCTGGGGAACGTCTGGCGCGCGGTCGGACCGACTGGCGTCACCGTGCGGGCCCGAACCCAGGTCCAGGTCCGGGTCCGGGTCCAGGCGGTAGCCGACGCCCCAGACCGTCTGGATGAGGCGCGGGGCCGCCGGGTCGTCCTCGATCTTGCCGCGCAGTCGGCGGACGTGGACCGTGACGGTCGACAGGTCACCGAAGTCCCAGCCCCACACCTGCCGCATGAGCTCCTCACGGGAGAACGCGTGGCCCGGGTTGCGCAGGAAGAAGACGAGGAGGTCGAACTCCCTTGTCGTCAGGGCGAGTTCGACCCCCGCCTTGACGGCCCGACGTGCCGCGGGGTCGACGGTGAGGGCGGCCGCGCGCAGCGGTCCCGTCGGCTTGGGTGCCGTGGCCGCGCGGGCCCGGCGCAGCACCGACTCGACGCGCAGGACCAGCTCGCGCGGGCTGAACGGCTTGGTCACGTAGTCGTCCGCCCCGACTTCGAGGCCGAGGATGCGCTCGTCCTCGTCGCCGCGCGCGGTCAGCATGATCACGGGGACGGGGCCGCGGGCCCGGAGTCTGCGGCACACCTCGAGGCCGTCCATGCCGGGCAGCATGAGGTCGAGGACGACCAGGTCGGGCCCGTGCGCGTCGGCGCGGTCGAGGGCGGCCGGACCGTCGGCGGCGCGGTCGACGTCGTAGCCGGCGCGGTCCAGGTAGCCCGCGACGACCTCGGCGACGGTCGGGTCGTCGTCGACGACGAGGACGCGGCCGAGCGGTGGTGTCTGCATTCCACCAGCGTCGCACCCGGGGGTGCCGATCCGAGCCGCCGGAGGGGTCACCCGGGTGCGACGTCCGCGTTTCGTAAGGAGCTGAGGCCTGAAATGTCCGGTTCGGATTCGTAGGGTGACACCGTGATCCCCCCTGACTGTCCCTCCCTCCCCGCCCCGGCCTCGTCGGTCGATGTCGTGCTGCCCTGCCTCGACGAGGCCGCCGCGCTGCCGTGGGTGCTGGCCCGCATCCCGGACGGCTGGCGGGCGCTCGTCGTGGACAACGGTTCCACCGACGGCTCCCCCGACGTCGCCCGTTCCCTGGGCGCGACGGTGGTGACGGAGCCCCGGCGCGGCTTCGGGGCCGCCTGCCACGCGGGCCTGCTGGCGTCCGACGCGGACGTCGTCTGCTTCTGCGACTGCGACGCGTCGCTCGACCCGGGTCTGCTGGCGCCGTTCGTCCAGGACGTCGTCGCGGGCCGGGCCGATCTCGTGCTCGGGCGGCGCAGGCCGCAGGGCCGCGGCGCCTTCCCCGTGCACGCGCGCGCCGGGAATCTCGCGCTGGCGGGGATGCTGCGCCGGCGCACCGGGCTGCGGTTGCACGACCTGGGCCCGCTGCGCGCCGCGCACCGCACCTCCCTCCTGGCCCTGGACCTCGCGGACCGCCGCAGCGGCTACCCCCTCCAGATGGTCGTCCGGGCCGCCGACGCGGGCTGGCGCATCGAGGAGCGCCCGGTGCCCTACCGGCCCCGTACGGGGAAGTCGAAGGTCACCGGCACCTGGCGTGGCACCTGGCAGGCGGTACGGGACATGCGCGCGGTCCTCGCGGAGAAACCCCGGCCCGCGCTCTCGTCGCACGGAGAGGCGGCATCCCGGTGAGCGCCGACGGGTCACCCGCGGCTCGGCGGCACGGCACCACGCTCCTCGTCATCGCCAAGTCCCCGGTGCCCGGGCGGGTCAAGACGCGGCTCACGCCGCCGTTCACGCCCGAGGAGGCCGCGCGCCTGGCCGAGGCCTCGCTCGTCGACACCCTGCACGCCGCGCTCGCCACGTCCGCGCGGCGCCGGGTGCTGGTGCTGGACGGGGCGCCCGGAGCGTGGCTGCCGGCCGGGTTCGACGTGGTCGCGCAGTGCGGCGGCGGCCTGGACGAGCGGCTCGCGGCGGCGTTCGCCGGGTGCGACGGGCCCGCCGTCCTGATCGGGATGGACACGCCTCAGGTGACGCCCGCGCTGCTCGCTCCCGCGCTCGGACCCGACGCCTGGCGGGACTGCGACGCGTGGTTCGGGCCCGCCGACGACGGCGGGTTCTGGGCGCTCGGGCTCGCCGAGCCCGACCCGGAGCTGCTGCGGGGTGTGCCGATGTCGACGGCGCACACGGGTGCGGCCCAGCGGACCCGGCTCACGGATGCGGGGCTGCGCGTGCGGGACCTGCCGGTCCTGCGGGACGTCGACACGGCCCACGACGCCGCCCTGGTGGCGGCCGCCGCGCCGGACGGCCGGTTCGCCGCCGAGCACGCGCGGCTGACGCGGGTGGTCCGCTCATGACCACGATGCGCGAGGCGGCACCGGCCTGGTGTACGGACCCCTACGCGGACGCCGTGCGCAACGAGCGCGGACCCCTCTTCCTGCGGCGCGCCGACGGATGGCTGCTGCCGCTCGACGTGGAGCGCTGGTGCGCGGTCGCCGACGCCGCCGACCTGTCGGCGCTGCGCCGCTGCGAGGGCGCTGTCCTCGACATCGGCTGCGGCCCGGGCCGGCTGGTCGCCGCACTCGCCGCGGCCGGTCACCGCGCGCTCGGCATCGACGTGAGCGAGGTCGCGGTCGCGCGGACGGTGCGTCTCGGCGGCGCCGCGTTGCAGCGCTCCGTCTTCGACTCCCTGCCCGGTGAGGGCCGTTGGGGGACGGCAATTCTCCTCGACGGCAACATCGGGATCGGCGGCGACCCCGGGGCCCTGCTGTCCCGTGTCGGCGAACTCACCGCTTCCGGCGGGCTGTTGATCGCCGAGACGGCTCCGCTGGACATGGACGAGCGGGTGGAGGTGCGGGTCGACGACGGGCGGGGCGCCGCGGGCGCGCTCTTCCCGTGGGCCCGGGTGGGCACGCGCGCGCTGTTGCGGTACGCGCGCCCGCTCGGCTGGCTGCCGGTCGCTCAGTGGTCCGAGGGCGGGCGCTCCTTCGTCTCCTTGCGCCGCTGACGCGCCCGTTCACGCTCCCGCGCCCGCTCCTCCCGGCGCGCCCTGCGCGCCTGCCTCCAGGGCGACGCGGGAGCGAGGAACGTGACGGCCACGAACCACAGGGCCGACGCGGCGAAAAGCGCGGCCGTCAGCAGCAGCCACCGCGGCAGGAACGCGTCCCCCGAATGTCCCGTCACAAGGACGTAGTGGTCCGCTCGCGCCCGCGTGATCAGCGGGAACCACACCAGGAGCAGCAGGCCGGACAGGAACGCGGGGACGCGTACATACGTCATCGTGGTGCGGCTGCGGCCGCCGAGCGCCTTCCGCGCCGCGACGTCCGCGAGCGAGTACACCGGCACGAGCAGCAGGTCGTGGACGAGGGCCGCGCCGACGAACCAGACCGCCACGGCCCATGGGTCGTTCTCGAGCAGCCGCACGCCCGCGTATCCGGCGAGGGCGAACGAGGCTGTCGGCAGCAGGAGTTGGAGCGGGCTCTCGCCATACCCACGACTCAGGCGGTTCATCACAGCGCTCCGAACGTCATGCGGGCGACCCACTTGGTGTTCAGGACGCCCGGCGCGGCGGGGACGATGACACGGGCCGGGTAGCCGTGGTCGAGGGTGAGGTCGGCTCCGTCGACGCGCAGGGCGAGCAGGGAGCGCGGGTCGTGGACCTGGTTGTGCCGCAGGGCCGCCTTCCGGAACGCGCCGTGCTGTTGCAGCGATTCGACGAACACGTCGGTGTCGCCGTCGGTCCCGGCGAGGGCGGCCAGGTCGCGCAGCCGTACGCCGCTCCAGTGCTGGTCGTCCGTGGACCAGCCTTCGACGCAGGCGATGGGCAACGCGCTGGTGTGTTGCGGGAGTCGGAGCAGGTCGTCGCGGGTGAGCCGGTGGACGGTGCCTTTCGGTCCGGTGACGACGAGCCGCCACGGCTCGCCCGTGTCGGCCGTACGGATGCCGGCCACGGCGGCGGTCTTGTTGATCTGGAAGCGGCCGGGGCCGGTGCCCGGGTCGGCGCCGCCGTGCGGGGCGAGCAGGGCGGTGCGGCGCCATACCCCGCCGATGCTCTGGCCGGCCGTCGTGACGAGCAGCAGGAGGGAGCCCGCGCCGACCATGGCGAGCGCCCCGCGCCGTGAGACCGTCGGCTCGGCGGGTTTCGCCGGCACCAGATCACCCGTCTCGGGCAGGCCCGCCTTCCTCTCACGCAGCACGCGCAGTGCCTGCGGTACGCGCAGCACGGCGTGGACGACGAACGCGCTGATGAACACCCAGGCGCCGTAGAAGTGCAGCGGGTAGAAGGAGCCGGGGAACAGGTAGTCGAGCTGCACGTTGAGGATGCCGGTCACGAACTCGAAGAGCGCTCCGCCCACGAGCAGGAGCAGCGACAGCCGTTCCAGGGCGTGGCCGATGGAGCGCGCGGGTGGCAGCGCGAACAGTTTGGGCACGACCGACCACAGCTTGGCGAGGAGTACGGGCACGAGCACGACGCCCACGGTGACGTGCAGTCCCTGGGTGAGGCGGTACAGCCAGTGCGGGTCCGTCGGCCAGGAGAACAGATAGAAGCCGAGCAGGCCCTTGCCGGGCGTCTTGTCGTTGACCGCCGCGAGGTTCGGGTTGTAGGCGGCGTACGACAAGAGGCCGGTCACGAAGAGCAGGGTCATGCCGACGAGCAGGACGAGGCCGAGAACCGCGGTGAAGCGGGGGCCGCGCAGGGGGCTGCGCCACGGATCGGGGAGAGTGCGGGGGAGGACGCCCATGTGGTTCCTTCAGGCTGTGCGCGGCGGGGCCCGCCGACCTGTTCCGACCGTATTGCGCACAGCCCGCGGATCGGCCCAGGAAGATCTGACGGTTCGGTGACGCGCCTCCCGGTGCCACCGTTTCGGCGCTGCGGGCGCCTAGCGTTCCGGATGTGAAGCTCGAAGCTCCTCCCGAAGCCCCCCGCGCCGCACCGCCCTCCACCGGGACACGCCGTGACCTGCTCGCCGCCGCTGCCGCCGCCGCCCTGGTCGCGGCGGCCGCGCTCGTGGGCAGATACATCCAGGACCACTACGGCACCCTGCACGTCGACTGGGCGCCCGTGTACGCCCATTGGGATCCCCACGTGGGCCCGGGCACCCCGGCGGCGATCGCCGTCGCCGTACTGGTCATCTCCTACGGGCCCGTGGTGGCGGCCCGCCTGCGGTGGCGGCTGCTGCTGCCCGCCGTGTGGGCCGCGTCGGCGGCGTGGACCTTCTCGCTCGCGCTCGTCGACGGCTGGCAGCGGGGCATCGCCGGGCGCCTCACCACGTCGTACGAGTATCTGCGGGTCATCGACCGGTTCGACGACGTCGGCGCGACGCTGAGGGACTTCACGCGGCACATCCTGCTGAACTCGCCCGCCCACTGGCCTCCCCATGTCGCCGGGCATCCGCCCGCGGCGACCCTGACCTTCGTCGGCCTGGACCGGATCGGGCTCGGCGGAGGTGCGTGGGCCGGGGTGTGGTGCATCACGGTGGGGTGCACGGCGGCGGTCGCCGTCCTCGTCACGGTGCGCGCACTCGCCGACGAGCGGACGGCGCGCCGCGCGGCACCCTTCCTGGCACTCGCGCCGGCCGCGGTCTGGGTGGGCACGTCGGCGGACGGCTACTTCGCGGCGGTCGCCGCCTGGTCCGTGGCGCTGCTCGCGGTGGCGGCCACCCGCGGCAGCCGCTGGGCGGCCCTCGGCGGCGGACTGCTGTTCGGGCTCACCTGCTATCTGTCGTACGGGCTGACCCTGATGGTCCTCGTCGCGGCGGCCGTGCTGCTCGCGGCGCGGACACCGCGGCCGCTGCCCCTGTTCGTCGTGGGGGCGGCCGTGGTGTCCGTCGCGTTCACCCTCGTCGGGTTCAACTGGTGGGAGGCCTACCACCTGCTGACGGAGCGCTACTACCAGGGCGCGGGCGGGATCCGGCCGTACGGCTACTGGGTGTGGGCCAACCTCGCGTGCACCGTGCTGATCGTCGGGCTCGCCACGGCGGCGGGGCTGCGCCGGGTTCCGGGACGTGTCCTGCACGCGCGCGCGGAGCCGGAGGGACGGCTCGCGCTGGTCGTCCTCGGCGCGGCGCTCGCCCTCCTGGCCGCCGATCTGTCGGGCATGAGCAAGGCGGAGACGGAACGCATCTGGCTCCCGTTCGGCGTCTGGCTCGTCGCGGCCACCGCTCTGCTGCCCGCGCGGTGGCGCCGCGGGTGGCTGACCGCGCAGGCGGTGCTCGCCCTGCTGGTCAACCACCTGCTGGTCACGGGGTGGTGATCTCCACCGGCTGCGGCTTCTCCTCGCGGGCGGCGGGCCGGTTCCGCAGGAGCTGCCGCAGCCGCTCCGCCGGGTGCGGCAGGACGACGAACGCCTCGGCCTGGAGACAGGCCCAGCTGATCCTCGGCAGGTCGCGCACCGTGGGGTAGACGACGAAGCGCGGCTCCCACGCGGGCCGGAACTTCGCGTTGAAGCGGTACAGGGACTCGATCTGGAACCAGCGCGACAGGAACACGAGCAGCCCCCGCCACACCCGCAGCACCGGGCCCGCGCCGAGGCGCTCGCCGCGCGCGAGAGCGGCCCGGAACACCGCGAAGTTGAGCGACACACGGCGCACTCCGAGCCCGGGGGCGCCGCGCAGGGCGGCCACGATGAGGAGTTCGTTCAGGCCGGGCTCGGCCGTGCGGTCGCGGCGCATCAGGTCGAGGGAGAGCCCGTCCTCGCCCCAGGGCACGAAGTGGAGCAGGGCGCGCACGCGGTCGTTGCCCGCCTCGTCGTCCTGGTGGGCGGTGACGACGACGCAGTCCCCGTCGTCGGGGTCGCCGAACCGGCCGAGCGCCATGGAGAACCCGCGTTCGGTGGCGCTGCCCCGCCACGCGGCGGCGGCCTCGCGCAGCCGCTTCTTCTCCTCGTCGGGCAGATCGCGCACGTGCCGCATGCGGCAGGTGTAGCCGACGCGTTCGATGCGGTTGACCATCTGCCGGACGTTGCGCATGGTGCGCCCCGAGAGGCTGAAGGCCTGGCAGTCGACGATGGCCTCGTCGCCCAGCTCCAACGCCTTGAGACCGCCTTCGCGGACCCAGACCTGTCCGCCGAGTTCGCTGCACCCCATGACGGCGGGGGTCCAGGCATGCAGGGCGCACTCCCGCAGGAACTCCTTGATGGCGCCGGGCCAGGCCTCGTGGTCGCCGATGGGGTCGCCGCCGGCCAGGGCGACGCCGGACACCACGCGGTAGGCGACGGCGGCCTTGCCCGAGGGCGAGAAGAGGACGCTCTTGTCGCCGCGCAGCGCGAAGTAGCCGAGCGAGTCACGCCGCCCCTCGTCGGCCAGCAGGGCGCGCAGCCGTTCGTCGCTGTCGGCGGGGCGCAGGGTCACGGGCCGCAGGGCGAGATAGACGCTGGTGGCGGCGGTGACCACGCCGAGCGCCAGCAGCGAGAAGTACACGATGTCGCCGGCCCGGTCGCTCCGGTACGCGATGGGGCCCGACGCGCCGAGCAGGCCGTAGCCGACCTCCTGGACCCGGTCGGCGAACGTGATGGCGTGGCCCGTCTCCTGGTGCGCGCGCACCCCGACGACGAGCAGGCCGAGCCCGAAGCTGCTGCCGCCGAGGACGACGAGGTTCCACAGGGCGCGCGTTCTGCCGCGCGGGTCGCCGAGTGCGTAGAACTCCTCGCGGTGGGCGACGAGCGCGACGCACAGGACGACCGAGACGGTCGCGGGGATCAGGGCGTGATGGCGCACGCCCTGGACGAGCGCACTGACCGCGAGCAGCCCCACGGCCGCCTCCCAGGCGCGCCGTTTACGGCGGCGCAGGCCTCTGGCGAGCATCACGAGCAGCAGTCCCGCGGCGAGCGCGGCGGCGCGGGCCACCTCCTCGGCGAGGCCCGGCACATAGGGCGCGATGCGCTCTATGCGGGTCTCCTGCATGTGCGGGGAGATCGCCGACGCGATGTCCAGAATTCCGATGATCAGGCACGTGTGACCTGCCACGGCGGCGGGGCGTTGTTTCACAGTGACCGAGCGTAGGAGTGCTCCACCTCGCTGGAGTAAGAGCGACACAGGAGCACGGTAAGAACGCGGTGGCCGGCAAAACCTGCCACGGTCATCGCGCCTCTTTCCCGGTGACAACCGCCGAACAGCGCACATGACTGCTGAAAGTTGAGGAAGACATGGGCCTGACGAGCCGGGCACTCGAGTACGCGACAGTGCTGGCCGCCCTGGTGTGTGTGGGGCTCGCGGTCTGGGTGTGGCCGCGGCTCGCCCGACGCGGGCCCGCGGCCGTGCTCGGCCGCCTCGGCGTGATCGGCGCGACCCAGCTCACGATCCTCACCGCGTTCGCCGTCGCCGTGAACACGAACTTCGACTTCTACGGCTCGTGGGACGAGTTGCTCGGCCACGTCGACAAGGCTCCCGCCGAGGTCACGGCGCTCGGCCGGTCCGGCGTCCACTCCACGGTCGGCGCGGTGCGCGGCGGTCTGGTGCAGCCCGCCGGGCCACAGGGCCTCGATCGGGTGAAGGGCCTTCCGCACGGGCCCGCCGCACAGGTCGGCCGGGTCGACTCGGTCAAGATCGTCGGACGGCGCAGCAGGGCCGTGAACCCGGCGTTCGTGTATCTGCCGCCGCAGTACTTCCAGAAGCAGTTCCACCGCCAGCGCTTCCCCGTGATGGTCGCGATCAGCGGCTACCCGGGCGGCATCATGAACCTCGCCCAGTACCTCCAGGTCCCGCAGACCGCCGCCCGGCTGCTGAGGGCGGGCAAGATCCAGCCGACGGTGATCGTGATGGTGCGCCCGACGATCGCGCCGCCCCGTGACACGGAGTGCGTGGACGTACCCGGCGGTCCGAAGGCCGAGACGTTCTTCACGAAGGATCTGCCTCAGGCGCTCAAGCGGTCGTACCGCGTGGGTCACGATCCCAGCGCGTGGGGCGCTCTCGGCTATTCGTCGGGCGGCACGTGCGCGCTCCAGCTCACCCTGCGCCACCCCGGCGTGTACACGTCGGCGGCGGCGCTGTCGGCGGACTACAGGATCAGCGACGACCTGACCACCGGCAGCCTCTTCGGCTCGGGTCCCGGCGCCGCGCGGCGGCGGCGCGAGCACGACCTCGTCTGGCGCCTGGAGCACCTGCCGGTACCGCGCGTGTCCGTCCTGGCCGCCAGCAGCAGGTCGGGCGAGAAGGACTACGGCGACACGATGAGGTTCCTGCACGCGGTGAAGCCGCCCATGACGTCGGCCCAGATCATCCTGCCGCGCGGCAGCCACCACTTCACGACATGGCAGCGGGAGATCGCTCCGGCCATGCGGTGGATGAGCGGCCAGCTCACGTTCCCGCAGGACACCACGCCCTCATCGCACCGCCGGCCCACGGCACAGGCCGCGAACCGGCCACACCCGTAGCCGCGCCGCGTCGCTGTCCCGCCTGCCCGGGCCTCGCTCCGGCCCGACGGATCACCCGTCACCGACGACCCGTTACGGTGGCCTGGCATCGGCGCCGCCCCGGCGCGCCTCCCCCGTCCGACCAGGAGCAGCCCTCATGCCCGAGTCCGCCGTGTCCGCCCGCCCCGCACTGGCCAGGCCGGGCGCGGCGCCCGGCGACGTGGCCGCCGTCTGGTCCGTCGTGACCGGCATGTACGAGGCGTACGCCACTGGGGACCGCGCCCAGATCGACGCCCGGCTCGACCCGGAGGCGACGATCTGGGACCCGGCCGCCGAGCCGCTGCTGCTCGGCAAGCCGGACCTGGACCGGGTGCGGGACGAGCGGCCCGAGTCCGGGGACGGGCCCGTGGGGAGCGGGCTTCGCCCGTACGACCCGGTGGTCGACGTCTTCGGTGACACGGCGGTCCTGCGTTACTGGCTGCGCGTCGCGTACACGCCCGGCCCGGACGGCACCCCGCTCCGTCCCGAGCTGCTGCGGAACACGGCGGTCCTGCGCAAGGACCCCGCGGTCGGCCGCTGGCTGATCGTGCATCTCCACGAGGACGTACGGCAGGCGGGCGGGGCGCCCGAGACCGACGTCTAGCGCGGCGGGCCGGCCTTCGTGGCCACCAGGAGGCGGCACCTGGGGCTGCCGTCGGAGCGCTCGCCGAGTTCGGGCAGCGCCCGGAGCTCCACGTCGAAACCGGCCCTGACCAGCTCGTTCCGTACGTCGCCGAGGCGGAAGCCGCGGTAGTACATGACGAAGGGCGGCCGCCACAGCGCGTTGCGGACCCGCATCGCGCCGTCGAAGGCCAGCATCGACCAGTAGCCGCGGGAGCCGGGCCGCGCGGGAGCCGGCACCGGGAACGCGAAGCGTCCGCCCGGCCGCAGCACGGAGTGGACCTGGGCGAACAGGGCGGGCCGCTGCCTCGGCAGGAAGTGGCCGAACGCCCCGAAGCTGACGACGAGGTCGAAGGCGGGGCCGAAGGGCAGGGCGAGGGCGTCGCCGCGCACCAGGTCAGCGCCGCTCCCGTGGGCCGCGCGGCCCGCGGTGAGCATGCCCGCGCTGATGTCGACGCCGACGGGCCGCTCGCGGCACACCTGCGCCAGGACGCCGAACCCCGCGCCGGTCCCGCAGCACAGGTCCAGTCCCCGCTCGAAGGGACCCATGACGCGCAGGGCACGGGTCACGGGTCCGAGGACCGACCGGGGCGTGCGGAACGGCGTGCGGTCGAACTTGGGGGCGAGCAGGTCGTAGCCGTGCTCGACGGAGGACAGCGCCTGGACGGCGAGCTCCCGGACTGTGGGGCCTTCGGGTGCGAACATCGGGGCTCAGCATAGGCCGCCACGCCCAGTGTCACGGGGGCTGTGCTCAAGGGGTCGAGCAAGGGTCACGGGGCGGCCGAGAACGGCGGCCCGTGACGTGAGCCCTTGCGGGACGGCGCCCCCATGGTGTTACAGTGCGAATGGCACATGTGCTAGCCGCCTCTTCGGCGCCGGTGCCCGTCCCCCTCTCCGAATCGCCGCGACAGCGGGATTCGTCGAATCGATGTCAGCGATGCGCCAGGCGGCGCCGACGCGCCGTACCCCGCATCGCTTCTCCCCGGCCACAGGCTTCTCAGGGCTTTCACGGGCCTCTTCGCCCGCCCGCCTCGCGGGGCGTGCAGTCACCGCCCCGCTCCCGCCGGATCCCCCTCACTCATGCTCTCGTACGAACGTCCGCGAAAGGACCGATTCCGATGACCACCACACTCGAACCCCCCACCACCACAAAGGCGTTCACGACGCAGCCGAAGGAGGAGATCGCGGTCCAGGCCTCGGGCGTCCTCGACATCCCGGGCAGCGGGCCCGGGTTCCTGCGCCTCGCCGACCTCCTGCCGACGTCGCACGACGTCCAGGTCCCGGCCGCCCTGATCCGCCGACTCGGCCTGCGCAAGGGCGACTTGATCCAGGGGACCTGCGGCAGGCCGCGCGTCCTCGCCGAGGTCGAGCGCGTCAACGGGCGCCCCGTCCAGGAACTGCGCGGGCGGCCCCGGTTCGGCGACCTCACTCCCCTGCACCCGCGGCAGCGGCTGCGTCTCGAAACCGCGAAGGGCGGCGTGACACCCCGCGTCGTCGACCTGTTCACCCCCATCGGCAAAGGGCAGCGCGGGCTGATCGTGGCGCCGCCGAAGACCGGCAAGACGGTGCTGCTCCAGCAGCTCGCCGCGTCCGTCGCCACGAACCACCCCGAGGCCCATCTGATGGTGGTGCTCCTCGACGAACGGCCGGAGGAGGTCACCGACATGCGGCGCTCGGTGCGCGGCGAGGTCCTCGCCTCGACCTTCGACCAGCCCGCGAAGGCGCACATCGCGCTGGCCGAACTGGCCGTCGAGCGTGCCAAGCGGCTCGTCGAGGACGGCCGGGACGTCGTCATCCTCCTCGACTCCCTGACGCGCCTGTGCCGCGCCCACAACAACACGGCCTCGTCCGGCGGACGTACGCTCAGCGGCGGTGTCGACGCCTCCGCGCTGATCGGGCCCAAGCGGTTCTTCGGAGCGGCGAGGCTCGCCGAGGAGGGCGGCTCGCTCACCATCCTCGCCACCGCGCTCGTCGACACCGGCTCCCGCGCCGACGACTACTTCTTCGAGGAGCTCAAGAGCACGGGCAACATGGAGATCCGCCTCGACCGCACCCTTGCCGAGCGCCGGATCCACCCCGCGGTCGACCTCGCCCAGTCCGGCACGCGCCGCGAGGAACTCCTGCTGCCGGAGGCCGAGTTGGCGGTCGTACGCGGGCTGCGGCGCGCTCTTCAGTCGCGGGACGGGCACACCGGGCTCGAGACGCTCGTCGAGCGGATCCGGCAGACGCCGGACAACGCGACGTTCCTGCGGCAGGTGCAGTCCACCGTGCCCACCGCGTGAGACGGCCGCGGTACCAGGTCCCCGGTCGATCGGCGCGACAGGATGCGTAATACTCTCACTATGACTTCGAGCATTACAGTCCCGAGAGGCGCGGGGGACGGCGGGGCGGTCCGGGTGCGCAGGGCGACCGCCCGCGACGCCAAGCGGCTGACCCGGCTCGTCCGTACGTCCCGCGCCTACGAGGCCCCGTACGCGTCGATGGTGGCCGGCTACCGGGTGGGCCCCGACTACATCGAGGCTCATCGTGTCTTCGTCGCGGTCGACGCCGACGACCTGGTGCTCGGGTTCTACGCGCTCACACTCGTGCCGCCGGAGCTCGACCTGATGTTCGTCGCCGACGCGGCGCAGGGGCTCGGCATCGGGCGGCTGCTCGTCACCCATATGAAGGACGAGGCGCGCGCCGCCGGACTCGCCTCGGTCCGCGTGGTCTCGCACCCGCCCGCCGAGGGCTTCTACCGCAGCACGGGAGCCGTCCGCACCGGCACCGCGGCCGCCGCGCCGCCCGCCGTGATGTGGGACAGGCCCGAATTGGAGTTCCCGATCGGCTGACGCGCCCGCACTCCCGGGAGCACACTCGAGGTGGACGAGGAGGCCGGCTTGGACAACGAGGTCCGACACACCGACGCAGCCCACGGCACCGACGCGGTCCACGCGTTCGACGTCACCGTGGAGATCCCCCAAGGCTCCCGCAACAAGTACGAGATGGACCATTCCGTCGGCCGCATAAGGCTCGACCGGATGCTGTTCACCTCCACCCAGTACCCGGCGGACTACGGATACATCGTCGACACCCTCGGACGCGACGGCGATCCGCTCGACGCGCTCGTCCTCGTGGGCGATCCGACGTTTCCCGGCTGCACCGTCGAATGCCGGGCGATCGGCATGTTCGTGATGCGGGACGAGAAGGGCATGGACGAGAAGGTCCTGTGCGTGCCCGCGCACGATCCGCGCCATGCGTCCTTGCGGGACATCGAGGACATCCCCGAGTTCGACCGTCTGGAGATCACGCACTTCTTCGAGGTCTACAAGGACCTGGAGCCCGGCAAGTCGGTCGAGGGCTCGCACTGGGAGGGCCGCGACCTCACGTACGCGGAGATCGCCGCCGCGCGCCGGCGGGCCGCCGCCCTACGGGACTGAAACCGACCAGGACGGCGCGCACGTGTCAGTGCGCGCCGTCCGTCGCGCAGTGCTCGAGCAGATCCGCGGTCGCCGCGTCGACGACGCGATAGCGCACGATCCTGCCCTCCTTCTCCCCCACGACCACGCCGGCCGCGCGCAGCAGCCGCAGCGCCTGCGAGACCGCCGGGTCGTTCATGCCCGTGGCCACGGCGAGATCCGACACGGCGAGCGGCCCCGCCCGGTACAGCGCGAGCAGCAGCGCGAGGCGCCGGGGATCGGCGAGCAGGGAGAAGCGGTCGGCCCAGGCGCGGACATGTCCTGGCTCACCGATCGCGGCGATGGCCTCGCAGACCCGGTGGCCGTCGATCGTGCGGCGGTCGGCGCGCTCGGCAGGGACGAGATGCATGACCCCATCCTCGCAGCCGCCGATGTGATCTTGAATACCCGCGCACACCTACGCAGGTGTGCAGCCTTGCAGGCGCCGCCGACCGGCCTCTAGTGTGGGCGGGCCGTGGCGCTCGGGAATTCGGTGACGGTCCCTCAAAGGACCCAGACCGAAGCGGCCCTCGCCACTGTGATCGGGCCCCGGGTCCCTCGGCGACGAGACGACTCGGGACGCCTCGCCCCACCACGCCACTGGCTGCCGCGCGCAGCTGGGAAGGCAGGGGCGGACGCGGACACCCGTCAGCCAGGAGACCGGCCACGGCATCTCACGAAGTGATTCCACGAGGTGTTGGAGCGTGACCGCATGGCCCTGCCCGTAAAGCCCCCGGAGACCGGACGCGACGCCTTCCACTGGCGGCGCGAGGACACCGTCCGCACCGCCGGGCTCCTGGCGGTGATAGCCGCGCTCCATGTCGTCGCGTTCGGCGTGCTGTTCCTGCTCGTCGTACCGGAGCACTACGAGGTGGGGTCGAAGGCCTTCGGCATCGGCCTCGGCGTCACCGCGTACACCCTCGGGATGCGGCACGCGTTCGACGCGGACCACATCGCCGCGATCGACAACACGACCCGCAAGCTGATGGCCGACGGCAAGCGCCCGGTGTCGGTGGGCTTCTGGTTCGCGCTCGGCCACTCCAGCGTGGTGGTCGTGCTCGCCGCGCTGATCGCCGGGGGCACCCAGCTCGCCGGGCGGATCATGAACGAGGGTTCCGCCACCCATCAGACGCTCGGCGTCATGGGCACCACCATCTCCGGGTCCTTCCTCTATCTCATCGCGGCGCTCAACCTCGTGGCCCTGGTGGGGATCCTGCGGGTGTTCCGGGCGATGCGCGCGGGCTCGTACGACGAGGCGGAGCTCGAACAGCACCTGGATTCACGGGGATTCATGAACCGGATCCTCGGCCGGTTCACCAAGTCCATCACCCGGCCGGGCCAGATGTACCCGCTCGGTTTCCTCTTCGGCCTCGGCTTCGACACGGCGACCGAGGTCACGCTGATGGTGATGGCGGGCAGCGGCGCGGCGGCCGGACTGCCCTGGTACGCGATCCTGTGTCTGCCGCTCCTGTTCGCCGCGGGAATGAGCCTGTTCGACACCCTGGACGGGACGTTCATGAACTTCGCGTACCAGTGGGCGTTCTCGAACCCCGTGCGCAAGGTGTTCTACAACCTGGCCATCACCGGCCTCTCGATCGCCGTCGCGTTCCTGATCGGCACCATCGAGCTCGTGGGCGTCCTGCACGACAAGCTCGACCTGCGGGACTCGGTGACCGGCTGGATAGCGGGGCTCGACCTGGACAACGTCGGGTTCATCATCGTGGGCCTGTTCGTCGTCGTCTGGGCGGCGGCCATCGGGTACTGGCGGCTTGCGAAGGTCGAGGAACGGTGGGCCGTGCGGACCTGATCCGGCGGGCCGCCGGGACCGGGACTCCGTAAGGTCGTGCGGGTGAGTGAAGCCAGCGATCCACCAGCGGCGCCCGCGTCCGTGCCGCGCCGGTCGACCCTCCCCGCGGCCCTCACGGTCCTCACGGTCGTGAGCGGAATCGTCGACGCCGTCAGCTATCTGGGCCTCGGCCGCGTCTTCGCTGCGAACATGACCGGCAACGTCGTCGTCATGGGCTTCGCCGCGGCGGGCGCTCCCGGGTTCTCCGCCCTCGGATCGCTCACCTGTCTCGGCGCGTTCCTCGCGGGGGCCGTGTGCGCCGGACGGCTGACCGGAGTGTTCGCCGAGCGGGCGCGGGAGATCTGGGTGCGGTCGGTGTTCGTCACCGAGGCGGTCCTGCTCGCCGTGGCGACGGCCGTCGCGTTCGCGTGGCCGGGCGAGGCGACGTACGCCCTCATCGCCGTCCTCGCGGGGGCGATGGGGCTGCGCAACGCGACGGTCCGCAAGCTCGCGGTCCCGGACATGACCACGACGGTCCTCACGATGACGCTGACCGGGCTCGCCTCGGAGTCCTCGCTCGCGGGCGGCACCGGTGTGCGGACGGGGCGGCGGATGGTCTCCGTGGTGGCGATGGTCGCGGGCGCCACGCTCGGCGCGCTGCTCGTGCTGCACCACGGCCTCGGCTGGCCGCTCCTCGTCGGCACCCTGCTCGTGGCGGCCACCGCGGCCGGATATCGCGAGCCGGCCGCCGACGCGGGCGACGTCCGATCGGCCTAACCCTGCGGGCGCAGCCCGCCCGGGCTCACTAGCGTCCTGACCAGGACCGCAGCTCCCCCTGCCGCTGCGGCACAGGGACCGGAGACGCCTCATGTTCTGCCCGATAGCCACCGTCATCACGACGACCGCCTGCCTCACCGCGCTCGCGCCCGGGACCGCAGCAGCACAGCACCCCGTCGCCGCGCCCGCCGCGGTGACCGCACCCGACGCGGTGAGCCGGACCGACTCGGTGGGCCGGACCGCCCCCTTGAGCCGCAACGACTCGGACGACGGGCCCCGCGACCGGGGCTCGTCGGACGGGGGCCGCGACCGGGGCTCGTCGGACGGGGGCCGCGACCGGGGCTCGTCTGACGGCGAGTCCTTCGCGGAGGCCTTCCTCTCCCCCTCGACGGTGGCGGCCTCGTCCTCCGTCGACATCACGGTCTCCTGCGCCGGCGGCGGGCGGGGCGGCTCCATCACCGCCCGGTCCCAGGCCTTCGCCGCCGGCTCCGTCTCACTCCCCGTGTACGGCGGCGGGAGCGGGCGGGACGGGCGCACCCAGTACCGGGGGACGGCACGCCTCGCCGGAGAGGTCGGGACCAGCTCGCAGGTGTCCGTGCAGGGAGTGTGTCCCGACGGCAGGCAGTGGAGCACCCCGATGAACGTGACACGCGACGGCGGCTATCGCGGCGCGCGCGCCGGAGTCGGCAGCACCGCGGACGGCGGCGTGGACCTGGGCCGGATCGGCTTCGGCGCGGCGCTCGCGGGCGGGGCCGCCTACGTGCTGTGGCGCAGGACGCGCGCCCCGCAGGAGGACTGACCTGTCCGTCCGCCGACGGTCACACACGAGGCAAGTGCGCCGTACATCCGTTCCGCCCCTGACCAACCGCGCTTTGCCGACAATCGCCGCCATTGTGGCCGGCCGAACCGGACCCTCCGAGGCTCCACATCCATGACGCGGCATCGGCCATCCGGCCGGGGTTGGCTGAAAACAGCCCCTCGACAGTAACGCGAGAGCCGCTCAGGGCCGCCGTTCACCGGCCACCGCACCGGTGAACGCGCCCCGTCCCGAGCCCACTCACGCCCGGCCGCACCCAACACCCGTACACCTGTCCCCATTTGCCACACCCCTGACGGCGAAGTTCGCTACCACGGTCCCCGGACAGGCTGACGACTTCACGACGAACTTCGCCGCCGGGCGCTCTGCGTTCATTGTCCCGGTTCTCTCACCGCGCGCGGTGGCTAGCATGAGCGCCACATACGTGCCGGAAGATCACCATCCCGTTGGTGGGACCGGCCGTGCGGCCGATTCGAGCCGATCGGCCACGACCTTCCCGCACGCAAGCACCGATGGGACCGCGGAATGCCAGTGCCTGCCCGCCCGAGGCCGCGCCGAACACCCACGTCGCGGCGCCCCACGCTCGCCGTCCCCCTCGCCGTCCTCGTGGTGGCCGGAGCGGCCGTCGGCGCGGTGACCGCCGCGGCTCCGCAGGCCGCCCGCACCTGGGTGCTCGTCGCGCTCCTCGTCAGCTGGCTCTGCGTGGCCGCCTCCCTCATCACGGCGGCCCTGCTCCAGCAGCGCGCCCGTGGTGCCGTGGACGCCGCGCAGGGCGAATCGCTCGCGCTCCAGCAGCAGTTGACGCAGCGCGGGGCCGAGGCCGCCCATCTCGTGAACGTCACCCTCCCCTCCGTGTCGAAGCGGCTGCGGGACGGCGCGGGCGCCGAGGAGGCACTCGCCGCCACCGCGCCACCCGCGGACCACCAACTGCGCCAGGCACTCGAGGCGTTCACCGCCGAACTGGACGACGCCGTACGCCGCGAGGCGTCCGCGGTGGCCACCGCTCAGGACACGGCCCGCCGCATCGCCCGCATCGACCACGATCTGGACGAGCTGGCCACCGCGACCCTGCCGGCCGCCGTCGCGGCGCTGCGCGAGGGCTCCACCGCCGACGCGGTCCTCTCGGGCCTCGACCACCCCGACGACGCGCACCTGCGCACCCTGACGGAGTCCTTCGTACGGGAACTCGCCACCAGCGAGCGGCGGGCCGCGGCCGCCCAGGCCGCCAGCGCCAAGGCCCTCAGCCGGGTGCAGGCCAAGTCGGTCAGCATGCTCGCCGATCTGCGCGAGATGCAGGACCGGCACGGCGAGGAGGTCTTCGGCGATCTGCTCCGACTCGACCACAACACGTCCCAACTCGGCCTGCTCACCGACCGGCTGGCCCTCCTCATGGGCGGCCGCGCCAGCCGCGCGTGGAACAAGCCGATCGTCATGGAGAGCATCCTGCGCGGCGCGGTCGGCCGGATCGCCGCCTACCAGCGGGTCAGGCTCCACTGCGCCACGAACGCCGCGATCGCCGGCTTCGCCGCCGAGGGCGTCATGCACCTCCTGGCCGAACTCATGGACAACGCCGCGAACTTCTCGCCGCCCATCGACGAGGTCCACGTCTACGTCGAGGAACGCAGCGCCGGGATCGTCGTGACGATCGAGGACAGCGGCCTGAAGATGGCCGACGCGGCCATGCGCCGGGCCGAGGCCGCGGTGTCGGGCCGGGAGACGGACCTGGCCTCGCTCCAGGGCACCCGGCTCGGCCTCGCCGTGGTGGGCCGCCTCGCCGCCAAGTACCGGATGAGCGTGAACTTCCGGCCGTCCTCCCGCGGCGGCACCGGTGTCGTGGTCCTCCTTCCGCCGCAGCTGCTCGCCCAGCAGCGCGACCCCGCTCCGCAACAGCCCCCTGTCCGCGGTGCCACCACCCCCGCCGCACCTGTGACGGCGCCGGCCCCCGTGCCGCAGACGTCCGACGACACCACGCCCGGGATTCCCGCCCAGGCGGACCCGCCGTCCGCGACGCCGGGCGGTCTGCCGGTACGGGCGCCGGGGCGCACCATGGCCTCGGCCGAACGCGACCGCAAGGACCGCGCCCCCGCCGAGGGCGGCGCACCCGCGGAGGAGTCCGTGCGTGCGCCGCGCGACGCCGGTGCGCAGTTCGGCGCCTTCCACCGCTCGCGGCGCGCCCGCGACGAAGCGCCCGGCACGTCGCCCGAGGTGCCCCACCAGGCCGACGAGTCGCCGGCCGAGTAACCCGCCTTTCGCTCCCCGCACGCGCCCGGGCACCGGCGCCCCCATCCCCCGTACGAGAACGTTTGATTGGAGGCACGGGCTGGTGACCGGTTCGCCGGGCACAACCCGCCCCACACGCCATGCGGACCACTGACAACAGCCTGACCTGGCTCCTGGAGAGCCTGCTGGACCGCACGCCCGGCACGCGCCACGCCCTGGTGCTCTCCCGGGACGGTCTGAAGCTGTGCTGGAGCGAGCATCTGACCCTCGACCAGGCCGACCAGCTCGCGGCCATATGCTCCGGCATCCAGGCGCTCGCCCAGGGCGCCTCGGTGGAGTTCGGTGACGGGACGGGCGGTGTACGGCACTCGATGACCGAGTTCCACGGCGGTCTGCTGTTCATCGTCGAGGCGGGCGAGGGCGCGCATCTCGCGGTGATCGCCGAGGACGGCGCCGACCCGGGCGTGGTCGGCCACCGGATGAGCGAGCTCGTCGAGCAGATCGGCGAGCACCTGCGGGCCGAGCCACGGACAGCCGACGGCGAGAGCGCGTCCTCATGACCCGCAGGCCCGTCGACACCGGTGACCCGGACCGGCTGTACACGGTCACGGGTGGCCGCAGCCGGGCCGACGACGACACCTTCGACCTGGTCACCCTGGTCGTCGCCGAGTGCGAGCCCACGCCGGGGATGCAGTCGGAGCACGTCCGCATCCTCGACCTGTGCCGGCATCCGGCGGCCGTGGTCGAGATCGCCGCGGAGATGGGCCTGCCGATCACGGTGGTGCGCATCCTGCTCGGCGACCTCCTCGCGACGGGCCGCATCACCGCCCGGCACCCACGCGCGGCGCGGTCCGTCGCCTCGCTCCCCGACTCCGCCCTTCTCAAGGAGGTGCTGCATGGACTCCGCAACCTCTGAGCTGCCCTCCCGTACGCCGCTTGCCGACGTCGCCGAGACCGGGCTCAAGATCGTCATCGTGGGCGGGTTCGGCGTCGGCAAGACGACCCTGGTCCGGTCCGTCAGCGAGATCCGGCCGCTGAACACCGAAGAGGTCATGACCCAGGCGGGCGTCGGCGTCGACGAGCCTGCCGCGGTCGCCTCGAAGACCACGACGACGGTGGCGTTCGACTTCGGGCGCATCAGCCTCACCGAGCGGATGGTGCTCTATCTGTTCGGCGCCCCCGGGCAGGAGCGCTTCTGGTTCCTGTGGGACCGGCTGTTCTCGGGGACGCTCGGCGCGGTCGTGCTCGTCGACACGCGGCGGATGAGCGACTCCTGGTACGCCATCGACCGCCTGGAGCACCACAGGACGCCGTTCGTGGTCGCTGTGAACCGGTTCGACGGCGACGGGACCCGGTTCTCCCTCGACGAGATCCGTCAGGCACTCACGCTGCCCGAGCACGTGCCGCTGATCGACTGCGACGCGCGCGTCAGGTCGTCGGGCAAGCACGTCCTGATCACCCTCGTCGACCACCTCTACGAACTGGCCATGGCCCGGGAGAAGACACCATGACCGACGCGACCCCGCCGCCCGGCTGCCCCGCCCACTCCGGCGCGGTGGCCCTCAGCGGCCTGGAGTACCAGCAGACCCCCTCGGAGCTGTACCGGTCCCTGCGCAGGGAGCACGGCGCGATCGCGCCCGTCCTGCTCGACGGGGACATCCCGGCGTGGCTGGTCCTCGGCTATCCCGAGGTCACGTATGTCACGAGCCACGACGAGCTGTTCGCCCGGGACTCGCGGCGCTGGAACCAGTGGGAGCACATCCCTGCCGACTGGCCGCTGATGCCGTTCGTCGGCTACCAGCCGTCGGTCCTGTTCACGGAGGGCGCCGAGCACCAGCGGCGTGCGGGCGTCATCACCCAGGCCCTCGAAGAGGTCGACCAGTTCGAACTCGCCCGTGACTGCGAGCGCATCGCCGACCAGCTCATCGACGCGTTCGCCGGCAGCGGCCGGGCCGAGCTGATGGCCGCCTTCGCGCACGCCCTGCCGATGCGGGCGGCGGTGCAGTTCTGCGGGATGCCCGCGGGCAGCACCGACACCGAGCAGCTGGTGGACGACCTGCGGATCTCCCTGGACGCGGCGGAGGGCGACGACCCGGTGGCCGCGTACGGGCGCGTGGGGGCGCGCATCCAGCAACTGGTCAAGGAGAAGCGGGAGTCACCGGGCCCTGACGTCACGTCACGGATGCTGGCGCACCCGGCGGGCCTCACCGACGAGGAGGTCGTCCAGGACCTGATCTCCGTCATCGCGGCGGCGCAGCAGCCGACGGCCAACTGGATCTGCAACACGCTGCGTCTGCTGCTGACCGACGAGCGGTTCGCGCTGAACGTCTCCGGCGGGCGGCTCAGCGTCGGTCAGGCGCTGAACGAGGTGCTGTGGCTGGACACGCCCACGCAGAACTTCATCGGCCGGTGGGCGGTGCGCGACACACAGCTGGGCGGGCGGCAGATCCGGGCGGGCGACTGCCTGGTGCTCGGCCTCGCGGCGGCCAACACCGATCCGCAGATCTGGCCCGAGTCGCAGGTGGGCGCGGAGAACTCGGCCCATCTGTCGTTCAGCAACGGCGAGCACCGCTGCCCGTACCCGGCCCCGCTCCTCGCGGACGTCATCGCCCGTACGGCGGTGGAGACGCTGCTCGAGCGGCTCCCCGACCTGGTGCTCGCCGTGGAGCCGCAGGAGCTGACCTGGCGCCCGTCGATCTGGATGCGCGGACTGACCGCGCTGCCGGTGCAGTTCACTCCCGTGTCGCACTGATACCTGTGGGCACACCGCGGCCGGGACCGGGCAACTGCCGGTCCCGGCCGCGTGGTTCACGCCGTGGTGGGGGTGAACTGCACCGGCAGGGACTGCGGGCCGCGGGTGAACACCCCTTGTTCCACCGGGTCGAACCCGTCGGCGAGCCGCACGTCCGGCATCGCGTCGAGGAGCTGGCCGACGCCGATCTCGACCTCGGCCTTGGCCAGCAGCGCGCCGACGCAGAAGTGCCGGCCGAGCGCGAAGGCCAGGTGGTCGGCCGCCGCCGAGAACGCGTTCGTGGCGGTGAGGTCCTCGCGGAAGATGTCGAAGCGGTCGGGCTCCGCGTAGCGGTCCGCGTCGCGGTTGGCGGCGCCGATCAGACAGGTGACAGTCGCTCCCGCGGGGATCGTGCCGCCACTCACTTCCACGTCGGTCGCCGACTGGCGCATGATCATGTGGACGGGCGGGGTGTAGCGCAGCGTCTCGGCGAAGGCGCGGGCGATCAGCGTGCGGTCCTTGCGGACGGCGTCGAGCTGCTCGGGGTGGGTGAGCAGGTTGGCGAAGATGCTGGCGATGGCCTTGTCGGTGGTCTCGCCGCCGGCCGCGAGGAGCAGGCTGCAGAACGCCTTGATGTCCTCGTCGCTCATACGGACGCCGTCGACCTCGGCGGCGCAGAGCGAGGAGAGCAGGTCGTCGCCGAGGTTGTCCCGGCGCTGCCGGATGATCGGGATCATGTACTCGGCGAACTCGACGCGGGTGCGCTCACCGGCCGCCGCGACGTCCTTGTCCCCGGACAGGTTGCCGAGGAACGCGATGACGGTGGTGTACCAGCCGTGGAAGCGCGCGTGGTCCGCCTTGTCCAGGCCCAGCATGTCGGCGATCACGTTGACGGGGAAGCGGGTGGCGTAGCCGTCCACGAGGTCGACGGAGCCGGTGGCGCGGAAGGTGTCGATCAGCTCGCGTGAGTTGCGCTCGATGACCGGCAGGAACTTCTCCTGGAGGTCGCTCCCGCGGAACGCCGGTGCGACGAGGGCGCGCCGGACCGCGTGCTCACGCCCGCTGAGCTGGAGGATCGTCTTGCCGTGCACCGGCTCGATCTGCCAGTTGTAGTTGTCCGTCGTGAACTGCGACTCCTTGTCCTTGAAGACGCGCTCGACATCGGCGTACCGCGAGATGACGTAACTCTGCGTGGCCTCGTGCCAGATGAGCGGAGAGTGCTCACGCATGGCCGCGTAGGCCGGGTACGGATTCTCGGCGAACTCCGGCGACAGTATGTCGGGGACCTGTGCGGTGGACATGAAGCTCCCTCGGTCAGTAACAGGCAACGCCCACCAGGTTATTGATCATCCGTCGGCGCAGACAGCCCCCCTCACGGTTTTGGTGCGGCGGGCGGCGTGGTAGGCCCGGGCCTCAGCCGTCGGAGCGGCAGATGATGAAGTCGGGGAAGACGTGGCGGCCGGGCCGGTCGCCGATCTCGTCGATCGCGCGGCGGACGTCCCGCAGCTGCTCCACGGTCATCTCCAGCGGTGGCTCGTCCGGCTGACACATCGTCAGGACCGGGTGGTCGACGCCCGGCTCGCCGGTCATCTCGATGTGGCAGCCCAGCACATGGGTGACCGTACGGGCGCCCGCGAACTCGAGCATGCGGTCGATGGACTCGGTGAACGCCGCCCAGTCCTCGACGTACAGCCGCCCGGGATACACGGTGTCTCCGGTGAGCAGGAACCCGGTGTGCGGGTCGTAGTACGTGACGGCGGCCGCATGGTGACCGGGTGTGGCCAGACACTCCAGCACGCGGCCGCCCAGGTCGACCCGGGCCACCCGGCGCCGGTCGTGCGCGAACCCGAAGAACTCCCAGGCGCTGTCACGATCCGCCCCGACCACGCGCGTGTGGGGCCGGTCGGCGAACTGGGCATCCGCCGCCACATGGTCCCCGTGGGCGTGTGTGTGCAGGACGAGGAGTTCGTAGGTGTCCCGGGGGTGCTCCGCCAGCCAGTCCTCGATGAGCCCGTCGACGACCTTGCGCAGGGGGAAGTACTCGGCGGACGCGGTGGCCCCCGTGTCGATGAGTACGGCGCGTGCGTTGCCGAACAGCAGAAACAGGAAGGGGGCCTCGTAATGCACGGCCATGTTCTGGCGAAGGACGACCGTGTGCTCGTCATAGGGGTGCACCTGGATGTCCGGGTCGGTGTTGTGCTTCGCCGACTCCGATCCATGGATCCAGCGCACGCCCAGCGCGTGCGGCATGGGCCCCTCGGTCACGAAGTCGACCTGCCGCGCGGTTCCACCCACTGCGCCTCCTCAAGAGAGTGACCCTCCTAGGGCATCGTCCCGGCCTCCGAACCGGGCCGACCGCGTGACCTGGGTAACGCGGAGGGGGGTCGAGCCTGTGAAGCACCCCATAGGAGCCAGATCACATACTAGAGGCGGTAGTAGCCGACGGGGTCGCCCAGAGGCCCACCAGAGGGGTCCTATTCGGTCATTTCGGACATTCCTCCGTAGTGGGGTAGTACGTCACATCCTTGCGCCCCCTCTCGGGCATCGCTAACTATGGCTGTCGTCCCGGAGAGCGGGTCGGAGCACGAGCGAAGTCGCTCGCTCCGGACCCCCGGGTCAGGGCGCGGATCTCGACTCCGCCCCGGGCGCCACACAGGCCGGCGCCGCACGATGTCCCCGAACATGAAGAGGTAATCCCCGTATGACCTTCTCCGCCCCGATCACCGCTGCCGCCCGCCCCACCCGCTTCAAGCGCGCCACCGTCACGGTCCTGGCCGCCGCCGGTCTCGCGGGTGCAGCGCTGACCTTCGCTCCGTCTCCCGCGCAGGCCGCCGAGCCCACCGCGGCGCCGAAGGTCGCTCACTCGGTCTCGACGAAGAAGGCCACCGACGGGAACAACGTCGACGGCTGGATCAACGAGGCCCTCGCGATCATGAAGGCCAAGGGCATCCCGGGCACCTACGAGGGTCTGCACCGCAACATCATGCGCGAGTCCTCCGGCAACCCGAACGCCGTGAACGGCTACGACGTCAACGCGGTCAAGGGCACCCCGTCCAAGGGCCTGCTCCAGGTCATCCAGCCGACCTTCGACGCCTACCACGTCGCCGGCACCTCCCAGAGCCTGACGGACCCGGTCGCCAACATCACCGCGGCCGCCAACTACGCCGCCGACCGCTACGGCTCCATCGACAACGTCAACTCCGCGTACTGAGCCGTCGTGACCGCACGCGGTAACTGATCCACGGCACATCTCAACCCTCGAACGGAGGGCAGCGCCCATGCCGCACACCAGCGGAGACGAAGGGCACGCGCCCTCAGCCGACGCCCTCGAACACCCCGACTACGGGTCCGCGAACCTGCACCGCTCACGCGGCAGGTCACGCAGGAAGCGGCTGCGCGTCATCACGTACACCGCACTCGGTGCCGTCCTCGTCGGCGGCGGTGGTGTGGCCTACGCGTGGTCGCACCTGAACGGGAATCTCAAGGGCACGGACATCAATGCCGTACTGGGCGAGAACCGCCCGCACGCGGGTCACGACGGAGCGATGAACATCCTCCTCCTCGGCTCCGACTCGCGCGCCGGCACACACGGCAAGTACGGCAAGGGCGTCACCGGCGCCCGCTCGGACACGGCGATGGTGCTGCACGTCGACAAGAGCCACAAAATGGCCTCCGTCGTCAGCATCCCCCGCGACACGATGGTCGACCGGCCGCAGTGCGCGAAGCCGTCGGGCGGAACGGCGCCGGGCGAGCATCAGTCGATGTTCAACGCGGCGTACCAGGTGGGCGGTCCCGCCTGCACCGTGAAGACGGTGGAGAAGATGTCGGGCGTCCGCATGGACCACTATCTCGAGGTCGACTTCAAGGGCTTCCAGAAGTTCGTCGACGAACTCGGCGGTGTCGACATCACCACCCACCGGTCCATCAAGGACTCTTCCAGCCACCTGTCCCTGAGCGCCGGCAAGCACACCCTCAAGGGTGAACAGGCCCTGGCTCTCGTGCGGACCAGGCACGGCGTCGGCGACGGCAGCGACCTGGGCCGGATCCAGCTCCAGCAGACGTTCATCAAGGCACTGATCCACCGCGCCGAGTCGATCGGCGTGGTGAGCAACCCCGCCAAGGCCTACGAACTCGCCGACACCGCGACCAAGACCGTGAGCGCCGACTCCGGTCTCGCGTCCGCGGACAAGCTGCTCGGCCTGGCGAAGGACCTGAAGGGCATCAGCCCCGACCACATGAACATGATCACGCTGCCCGTCAGTTACGACGCGCGGGACGCCGGCCGCGTCCTGCCGCTGACCAAGGCGTCCCACCAGGTCTGGCAGGCCCTGCGCGACGACCGGCCCATCCCCAAGTCCGTGACCGACAACTCGGTGGCAGCGCGGACCGACTCACCGGTGTCCGCCGGCGCCTAGCGGCTCTCGACCCGTGCCGTCACGGCAGGTCGGTGCGGCCCAGCCAGGCCGGCTTCACCGGCACCCCGTCCGCGTACCGGTCCACGGTCGGACCCGAGGGCGCCACAGCGGCGCCCTCGGGCGGCGCGGCGGGCGGGGGCGCGGCGTCCTCGGGTGTCGGCACGGGTGTCGGCTCCGTCACGGGCGTCGGCTGCGGCTCGGGCGGCGGCGCGGCGCTGTCCTTCACCAGCTCCGCGACCGTGAACCGGGAACTGAAGGACTGCCAGGCGCCGTCGACGACGAGCAGGTACCCGTCGGCGGTACGGAAGATCCGACTGCGCTTCGGACTGCGGGGATGCTCCGGCGTGTAGCGCCCGATCCACTCCCCCAGCTCCGCCAGGGCCTCTTCACGTGTGCCCTCCACATGCGCGAGCACGGACGCCTCGATGTGCTTGCGCTCCCCCGTCCCCACGGTCATCTCGACGATCAGCCCCCAAGTGGCCATGCGCCGCCCCCTCTCCGCTCGTTCGGCTCACCCACAGCGTAGGCGGCTGCCCACCTGGGCGATCAGCGGTGGCGGGCTGGAACACCCGCTCGTAGCTTCGCCATATGACCAAGCGACAGATTGCGTACCTCGCATGCACCGCGGCCGTCGTCGCGTCGAGCGTGGGGGCCGCGGCCCCGTCGGCCGACTGCCGGACGGTGCACCGGGTGAACCCGGGCGAGTCGATCCAGAAAGCCGTGAACACGGCAAAGCCGGGTGACGTCATCGTCCTCGCCCCCGGCACCTACCACGAGAGCGTCAGCATCACCGTGTCCGGACTGACGCTGCGGGGCTCGAGCGCCCGGTCCACCGTCATCGTCCCTGCCACGGCGTCCGCCACCAACGCATGTGCCAAGGCCGGCAACGGCATCTGCGTGACCGGGACCAAGACCAAGCCCGTCGAACACGTCACCGTGCGCTCCCTGACCCTTCGCGGTTTCACCAAGAACGGTCTGTGGGCGACGGGCACCGACCGCCTCCGCGTCGAGGGAGTGACCTCCGAGAAGAACGGCCAGTGGGGCATCGGCCAGGAGCGGTCCGTGCGCGGGGTGTTCCGCCACGACGTCGTCGAGGCCAACGGCGACGCCGGCCTCTTCCTGGGCAACACGGTCGACGCCGAGGAGGGGGCACTGGACTCCAAGGGGGCGAGGATCAGCCACAACCGCCTGCTCGGCAACCGGATCGGCGTCACCGTGCGGCGCATGCGGAACCTGACGGTCGCCAACAACGAGGCGACCGGCAACTGCACCGCGATGTTCCTCGTCGGTGACGAGAACAAGCCGCGCCCCGGCGCGCTGAAGGTGCGCAACAACTACGTCCACTCCAACAACAAGTACTGCGCCGCGACCGCGCGCCTGCCCTTCCTCCAGGGGTCGGGCATCATCCTCACCGGCGTCGAGGACTCGCTGGTGGCGGAGAACAGCGTCGTGAACAACGTGGGCAAGGCCCCGATGTCGGGCGGCATCGTGCTCGCCAAGAACTTCAAGGGTGCCCTCAACCAGCGCAACGACATCCGCGACAACGTCGTGACGGGCAACGGCACGGCCGACCTGGCCAACCAGGACAAGGGCAAGGGCAACAGGTTCCGCGACAACAGCTGTGCGGTCTCCGTGCCCGCCGGAATGTGCTGAGGCTCCATGCCATGTCCGCACCCATCACGCCACCAGAAGCGAGGCAACAGATGACGACCGTTGATCAGGCTCCCCAGTCCCCCATGCGCCTGCGGGAGCTGGTTTTCGGGGCAGCGTGCGCCGCCGCCGTACGCGCGGCGGCCCGCCTGGGCGTGGCCGACGCCCTGGGCGACACACCCATGAGCGTGGAGGACCTGGCGGCCGAGGTGAAGACCCAGCCGCTGACCCTGCGCCGACTGCTGCGCGCACTGTCCAGCCAGGGCGTCTTCACGGAGCGCCCGGACGGCACGTTCGCGCACACGGAGATGTCCCGGCTCCTGCGCGAGGACGACCCGCACAGCCTGCGCTACATCGCGCTGTGGTGCACCGAGCCGTGGACCTGGAACGTCTGGCCGAAGCTCGACGAGGCGGTGCGCCACGGCCGCAACGTCTTCGAGGACGTGTACGAGAGCGAGTTCTTCACCTATCTCAACGAGGAGGCTCCCGAGTCGGCGCACGTGTTCAACCGCGCCATGACGACGTCCAGCGAGCAGTCCGCGCGCGACGTCGCCGACCTCCTCGATCTGGAGGGCGTGGCCTCGGTCGCGGACATCGGCGGCGGTCACGGGCAGGTCGTGGCCAGCCTGTTGGAGAAGCACCCCGACATGCACGGCACGCTGCTCGACCTGCCGGGGGTGGTCGAGAACGCCGACCAGCGCCTGCGCGAAGGCGGTTCGCTGTCCTCGCGGGTGCGCATCATCGCCGGCGACTGCCGCGAGGACATCCCGGTCCAGGCGGACGTCTACATCATCAAGAACATCCTGGAGTGGGACGACGACAGCACCCGCCGGGCGCTGGCCAACGTCCGCAAGGCCGCGCGGCCCGGTGCCCGCGTCATCGTCATCGAGAACCTCGTCGACGACACCCCCTCGATGAAGTTCACGACGTCCATGGACCTGCTGCTGCTCCTCAACGTCGGCGGCGCCAAGCACACCCGGCTGAGCATGGTCGAGCGGCTGACGGACGCGGGTCTCGTCCTCGGCGAGGTCCGTCCCGTCAACGCGTACCTGCACGCCTTCGAGTGCACCGTGCCCGCCTGATCCGCAACACCTACGGTCTGCGGACCACAACCCGAGGCCGCCGGCTCCGCGTCTGACGCGGGACCGGCGGCCTCGGGTTGTGTCGTGCCCTCGCTCAGGAGGGGTTGTTGCGGTCCCAGTGGTAGAAGCGGTGCGCCATGGCGTCCTTGGGGCTGCGCCATGTCTGCGGGTCGTACGCGCTGACGTACGCCGACAGCTGATCGCTGACACTGCGGAACTCGGGGTGCCCTGCCACCTGTGCGATGGCGGGCGCCGGGTCCTCGTCGGACTCGATGAGGTGCAGGTACACGTCGCCGAACTGGAACAGGCTACGGCTGTTGACGCCGATCAGACGCGGGAGCTCACCTCGGTCGGAGGCGGCGAACACGTCGGAGATCGCCGGCGCCGAACCGGGCGCCATGCGGGCGACGATCAGGGCGTGGTGCATCGGGTTTCCTTCCTGGACGGGCGGTCGGCGATCAGCGGGGCACTGCGGCCTTCTGGCGGTCACGGGCGACGCGCTCGATCTGGTCGCGGATGAGGCCCATCTGCGTGACGGAGTTGCGGTTGATGTTGTCCGTCATCCAGGCGTCGTCGACCGGGGCCTCGGGCTTCATGGCGAAGTCCTGCACCCAGTCCATACGGGTGCCTTCCGGGGTCTCCGTGTAGTCCCACCGGATGTCCATGTGCGCGAAGGGCCCGGTCTCGACGCGGCGGGCACGCACGGTCCGCTTGGCGCGGTCCATGGTCCGCTCCGAGACCCAGCTCCAGACCTTCCCGTTGTCGTCCGGGTGCATGGTCAGGCGGAAGGTCGTCGTGTCGCCCTCGCGGGAGAGCACTTCGAGGGACGCGTACTCGCTGAAGAGCTGCGGCCAGTTCTCGATGTCGTTGGTGATGTCCCAGACGAGGTCGATGGGAGCGTCGATGGTGATGCTGTTCTCTGTGTGCCCTGACATGTCAGGCTCCAGCCTTGAGGGTGCTGTTGACGAGGTCGAGGAACTCGCGGGGCGTCTTGCAGCGCTCCGAGTCCTGGGGAAGCGACGCGCCGTACCGGTTCTCGAGCTCGCCCACGATGCCGAGCAGGCCGAGGGAGTCGAGGCCGACGGCGTCGAACGGGTAGTCCGGCGACTGCTTGAGTTGCTGGGGGTCCACGGTGACTCCGGCCGCCTTCTTCATGAGGCCGGCCAGATCGTCGAAGGTCAGTTCTGCGGTGATCATGCGAGTGTTCTCCTTCCCGCCCGGTCCTACCGGGCGGAGTCGCCACCGCGGCGCACTACCAGCGCCGCGTTGGAGCCCATGAGTCCCCTGCTGAGGACCAGGGCCGTGTGCAGTTCGGCGGGGCGAGCGCGAGACATCACCAGGTCGAGGTCATGGCAGATGTCGAACACGTTGGGGGTGGGGGGTACGAGGCCGTTCTCCATCGCGAACACTGCGGAGACGACATCCAGCACGGGCGCCGCGCAGTAGGCCCGCCCGGTACCGGTCTTGGGTGCCGTGACGGGGACGCGGCTGCCGTGCGCACCCAGGGCGTCGGCGATGGCCAGCGCCTCGGCGCGGTCCGCCTCCGGTACGCCCATGGCGTCGGCGAAGACGACGTCGATCTCCTCCGGGGCGCAGCCCGCCTCGTCGAGGGCGCCCTTGATCGCTCGGGCGAGTCCCTCCCGGGACTCCTCCCAGCGGGAGGCACCGGTGAAGGTGGCCGAGTGGCCGGCCACCACGGCCCGGATGTCCGTCCCCCGTTCGCGGGCGCGGGTCTCGTCCTCGACGACGAGCATCGCGCCGCCCTCGGCGGGCGCGAATCCGCGGGCCCCCTTGGTGAAGGGCAGGTAGGCCCGGTCGGGCTCCTCGGCGGTGCTGAGCTCGGGGTAGCCGAGCTGGCACACCATCGAGTACGGGGCGAGAGGCGCCTCGGCGGATCCGACGACCATGGCGCCGGTTCCGCGCCGTACGGTGCGGGCCGCGTGCGCGATGGCGTCAAGACCACCCGCCTCGTCGCTCGCGACCACTCCGCACGGCCCCTTGAAGCCGCTCCAGATGGAGATCTGTCCGGTGCTCGCGGCATAGAACCAGGCGATGGACTGGTAGGGGCCCACGAATTTGGAGCCCTGACCCCACAGCTTCTGGAGCTCTCGCTGTCCGAACTCACCGCCGCCGGAGCCGGCCGCGGTGACCACGCCGATGGAGTACGGCTCCGCGGGGTTTCCGCGGCCGAGCCCGGCATCGTCGAGGGCGAGCGCCGCAGCGGCCATACCGAAGTGGGTGAACCGGTCCGTCTGGACGAGGAACGGCTCCTCGATGAGATCCGCGGGATCGAAGCCGCGGACCTCACCGCCGACGCGGAGCGGCATGTCCTCGCACCCTTCGCGGGTGATCCGGTCCAGGGCGCCGAGGCCCTCCCGGACGGACTTCCAGTACGCGTCGGCGTGCAGTCCATTGGGCGCGATCACACCGATCCCGGTGATGGCCGCGCCCCGGGCACGTTCACTGCTCATCGTGTCCTCCCACCTGGTTCGGTCAGGAGCACCGCGGACTGGAATCCGCCGAATCCACTGCCGACGGAGAGCACGTTCCGCAGCTTTCGCGGGCGTGCGGTGCGCGGTACGTAGTCCAGGTCGCACTCGGGGTCGGGGGTCTCGTAGTTCGCCGTGGGCGGCACCACCTGGTGCTTCATGGCAAGGACGCACGCGACCACCTCGATCGCGCCGATCGCGCCCAGCGAGTGACCCACCATGGATTTGATGGAGCTCATGGGTGTGTCGTAGGCGTGAGCTCCCAGGGACACCTTGACCGCGGCCGTCTCGTGACGGTCGTTCTGTCTGGTGCCCGAACCATGGGCGTTGACGTAGTCGATCAGCGTGGGGTCGAGGCGGGCCTGGCCGAGCGCGTTGTCGATCGCCCGGGCCATCTCCAGGCCTTCGCTGGTCAGACCGGTCATGTGGTAGGCGTTGCCGTAGGTGGCGTAGCCGCTGAGCTCGCAGTAGATGTGCGCGCCGCGCGCACGGGCGTGCTCGTAGTCCTCCAGGACGAGCACCGCGGCGCCCTCGCCCATCACGAAGCCGTTGCGTTCGGCGTCGAAGGGGCGGGAGGCGTGCTCGGGGTCGTCGTTGTTGGGCGACGTCGCCTTGATGGCGTCGAAGCACGCCATCGTGATCGGGGAGATCGGCGAGTCCGACGCCCCGGCGATGCAGATGTCGGCGCGGCCTTCCGCGATGGTGTGGAAGGCGTAGCCGACCGCGTCGAGCCCGGAGGTGCAGCCGGTGGAGACCGTCTGCACCGGGCCGTGGGCGCCGAACTGCTCGGCGACGACCGAGGCGAGTGTGCTCGGCGAGAACGCCATGTGCAGTTTCGGTTCGGCCGCGCGGTGGTCCACGTCCCACCGCTTCCCACCCTCGCTGACCAGCACGTAGTCGCGCTCCAGGCGGGTGGTGCCGCCGATGGCACTGCCGAGGGACACCCCGATGCGCCAGGGGTCCTCGACCCCGGTGTCGAGGCCGGAGTCCTTGACGGCTTCGTCGGCGGCGATGACCGCGAACTGGATGTATCTGTCGGCGTGTTCGACCAGCTCCGGGTCGAGGCCGTGCGCGACCGGGTCCAGGTCGCACTCGGCGGCGATGCGTGAGCGCAGGCCCACCGGGTCGAAGAGCGTGATGCCGCGGGTCGCGGTACGGCCGTTGGCGAGAAGGTCCCAGAACGCTCCCGCCCCGATACCGCCCGGGGCGACTACACCGACTCCGGTGACCGCCACCCGCCGGGTCACGTTATGGCCCCACTACGCTCGGACGACCGTCCGTGTCCTGGCGCGGTCAGGTCCGGGCCACCGGTGATGAACCCGGGTCCGGCCTCGGCGCCCTCGGTCTCCTCCGTGTCGACGTGGCCGAGGCTGGGGCGCGGGGCGAGCGGTCCGAGGTGGAAGACCATACGGGCCTCCACGTCGCCGACGTTGCGGAAGCGATGCCGCACGTTGATCGGGATCAACAGGCCCTGGTCCGGGCGGAGTTCATGCGTCTCGCCGTCCAGGTCCACCTCGAGGGCGCCGTTGACGACGTAGACGAACTCCTCCGAGTACGGGTGGTAGTGCTCGCCGATGCGCTCGCCGGGCTGGACGAGGGCCAGGCCCATGAAACCGCTGGTGGAGCCGACCGTCGCGGGCGTGAGCATCGCCCGCAGGTCACCTCCTCGCCGGCGGTTGGGTTCGGTCTCGCTCAAGTCCACGATGCGTGGATTCTTGGTCATGCTTGATACCTCCGGGTGCGGCGGTGGCGTCCGGGGCAGCGCGCCCACGGACACCCCGCGGTTGTCCGTCAGGAACCCGCCGAGCTGCGGTCGGTGATGGGCATCATGTCGGCGTGCGACAGGAGCCGGTTGATGTTGCGCTCCGTCTGCAGGGAGCCCTCGACGCCGATCGCTGCGCCGTCGAGGAGCCGCTCGAGCTCCTCGCTCTTCTTCGCGCCCTTGAGGCCGAGGGAGGCGACGGGGTCGCTGTCGAGCTCACCGGTGATGTCGATGAGGCGCACCACGATGTCGTCGCGCTGGAAGACGGTGCTGCCGTACACCGGATTGCCCGGCTCGTCCGCCGCCGCCGCGTCCTGCTCGGCCAGCAGCCGGGCCAGGTCCATCCCGCGGCCCTTCTTGGCCGGGTAGTACAGGGCGTGTCGCCGCAGGTCGCGCGGTACCGGAACGTCCGACACCACGTGATGGACGGCCGGGAGCGCGGCCCGGGTGAAGAAGACGCGCGCCGAATCGGCGTCGGTCAGGTCCCGGTCCTGCTCGAGGTAGGGGTTGATCGCTTCCTCGACCGCCCGCACCTCGGGCTGGCGGGCGACGTGACGCAACGCGGCGAGGAGATCGCCCTCCACCTCCACTGCACGCACGACGCGGTTGCCGTGCATGAAGAGCGAGGTGCGGCGCAGGCGCGTGGTGTCGTCGACCTGGGCCTGGGGCGACTGATAGCCGGCCAGGATCTCCGCGACCTTCGACTCGGAGCCCGGCTTGACGGTGAAGGTGAGGGCGTGGCGCGCCGCGCCGTCACCCACACGGGCCGCCACCGCGTTCGCCGCCGCCGGTGCCGGCGTGACCGGCTCGGCGGGGTTGGTCTCCCGGAGGATGCTGTAGCGCATCGACCGGGTGTCCTTGACGCAGTTGTGCATCGGCCTGACGGTCTCGACGTGCTCCTCGCTGTTCACCCAGGCGAGGAAGGGCGGGGCGCTCTCCCACTCGCTGGTGATGAGCCACTGCGAAGGGTTCTCGATCGACTGGCACAGCTGGTCACTGAGATGACCGGGCACGGACGCGACCTGATTGCGCATGTGCTCGTACGCGTCCAGGAACTGCTGCTGGGCTCCCTCGTACAGATCGAGCAGGAGGATCACCCGCAACCTGGAGCCGTCGAAGGCCGACTGCGATATGCGTCCTGAGATGGGGGTCATACGGCACACCTCTCCTCTTCTTCACAGAAGATCAGGAACGACCACCGCGTCCGAAATGCCGGGGTCGCCATGAGCCGATCGTCGATCGGGCCACCGGAGGGCGCGATCCGCGGGCGCCGTACGGGTGAGCGAGGCACCCATCCGGGCTCTCCAGGGGGCGAAGCGACGCGGGGAGGCATGGACTGTGGTCCAACCCCCGACTCACCCGTGGCTGCGGCTGGAGGCAATCAATGAACCGATCGGAAGAGCCCCTCGAGGGCGCTCAGCACGTGCCGGTGCTCATAGTCGGCGGCTCCCTGGTGGGCTTGTCGACCTCGCTGTTCCTGGGGCGTCTCGGCGTCCCGCACATGCTCGTGGAGCGCCACTCGGGCACGTCGATCCACCCCCGCGGGCGCGGCAACAACGTGCGCACGATGGAGTTGTTCCGGGTGGCCGGAATCCAGCAGCGCATCGAGGACGCCGCATCGGTCCTGGCCGACAACCACGGCATCCTCCAGACGCCGACCCTGGTGGGCGACGCCGGCGAGTGGCTGTTCAAGGAGATCGACCCCGGTGGCGGGCTCGCCCGCTTCAGCCCCGGCGGATGGTGCCTGTGCAGCCAGAACGACCTCGAACCCGTCCTCCTGGAGAGCGCGCGGGAGCTGGGCGGGGACCTGCGGTTCCACACCGAACTGATGTCGTTCGAGCAGGACGCCCAGGGTGTGACCGCGCAGCTCAAGAGCCGCGACACGGGCGAGCACACCACCGTCCGGGCGGACTACCTCGTCGCGGCGGACGGCCCGCGCAGCCCCATCCGCGAGCGGCTCGCCATCGGGCAGAGCGGCCCGGGCGACCTGTTCCACAACGTGAGCATCACGTTCACCTCGCGGGGCCTCGCGGACGCCGTCGGCGACCGGCGCTTCATCGTCTGCTACCTCACGAACCCGGAGGCCGACGGCGCTCTGCTGCCGGTCGACAACCGTGAGCACTGGGTGTTCCACGCTCCCTGGCACCCCGAGAACGGCGAGACGCTCGAGGAGTTCACGGACGAGCGCTGCACGGAACACATCAGGCGGGCCACCGGAGTCCCTGACCTCGATGTGCAGATCACCGGCAGGGCCGCCTGGCACGCCGCCGAGCGGGTCGCCGAACGGTACTCGGACGGCCGGGTGTTCCTCGCCGGCGACTCGGCCCACGAGATGTCCCCCACCGGGGCGTTCGGTTCCAACACCGGTATCCAGGACGCGCACAACCTCGCCTGGAAGCTGGCCGCCGTCCTCGGCGGCTGGGCCGGCCCCGGTCTGCTGGAGTCCTACGACCTGGAGCGCCGGCCGGTCGCGGAGGCGACGAGCGCCCGCGCCTCGACGCGCTCGGTCGAGCACAGCCACCCGGGATACACCCCCAACCCGGAAGCCGGCGGACCCGGCGGTCCGGGAGCGGGTGGCCCCGGCGGACCCGGCGGACCCGGAGCAGGCGGCCCCGGCGGCAAGAAGGGCGGAATCCTCAATGTGGCGCTGGGCTACCGCTATCCGCGCGGCGCGGTCCTCGGCGCCGACCCGGCGATGCCGGTCGTACCCGAGGGAATGCGGCTGACCGGCGAGCCCGGGAGCCGCGCGCCCCACATGTGGCTGAACCGCGCCGCCACCCGGGTCTCCACGCTCGACCTGTACGAGCGGTCGCTGGTGCTCCTCAGTTCGGGGGACGGCGACGGCGCGTGGCACGACGCGGCCACGGACGTCGCGCAACGGATGGCCGTGCCGCTCGACTCGTACCGCATCGGCAGTGGGCCCGACGCGGAGCTGTCCCCCGTGGGCGACGTGGACTGGGCGGAGACCCACGGTGTCGCCCCGGAGGGTGCGGTCCTCGTCCGCCCCGACGGGTTCGTCGCGTGGCGGTCCGAAGGTCCGTCGGCGGATCCCGGCAAGGAACTGCGGAACGCCCTCGCGGAAGTCCTGGACCGGGACTGACAACCTCCGCCCGCCGGGACGAGAGACGGACAACTCCCGTCTCGGCGGCATCGGACGAGAGACAGACAACTCCCCCCGTCCTCAGACGAGATGGGCGAAGACCACCAGGTTGTCGGTGTAGTCCTTCTTGACGTGGTCGTACACCCCGGTGCAGGTGATCAGCCGGACCTGCGCCTCAGGCGTGTCCCCGTACACGCGCTCGTTGGGGAAGGCGTTCTTCGCGAACGTCTCGGCGCTGTCGACCACGAAGGTGGCCGAGCGCGAGTCGTCCCTCTTGACGGTGAAGGTGTCCCCGGGCTTCAGAGCCCTGAGGTTGGCGAACACCGCGGCCGACGTCTTCGTGTCGACATGCCCGGCGATGATCGAGGTACCGGTCTCGCCCGGGGACACGCCGTCGGCCATCCAGCCGACCAGGTTCGTGTCGGCGGCGGGCGGCGGCTGCAGCTGGCCCGTGGGGCCGATGGCGAGCTCGGTGAAGGGGGCGTCCACGCCGATCTTCGGGATGAGCAGCCGCGTGGGCTTGGCCCGCGGCAGATGCTTTCCGACGGGCTCCACGGGTGCCGCGGGCGCTGCGGGCGGCTCGGACGGCGCGGGCATCATGGGGGGCTCGGACGGCGCGGGCGGCACGGCGTCCGAGGACGGCTCGTACGCCACCGCGGGCGGCCGCGCCGCACCGGAGGAATCAGAGGTGTCCGACGACGTCTCATTACCGCCGAACAGACTCACCGCCAGGACGACGATTCCGACGGACCACACGATCCAGGCGCCGATGCGGGATCGGCGCCCGGGCGGCACGGACTCGGTCTGATCGGGGGAAGGCAACCGGGCTGCCATCTGGCACCACCTCACTGGAACGACGAGCAGATCGGGAACAGCACAAGAAGTCGGGAACGGCACGAAGAAGATCGGGATCGGCACGAGAAGTTCGGGATCGGCAAAAGGGTCCGCCAACAGCACAAGCGCGGTCCGACGGGACCGCGCAGCCAGGTCGGGAGCTTCAAGAGGGATCTACACAAAAGAGAAGGCAGCCGGGCCGCCGCGACGTGTTGACGCGGCGGCCCCGGCCGCTATGACGGGCACCGGTCAGGACGCTTCGGATGCGCGCTTACGGCGCATCGCGAACGCGCCGGCCGCGGCGACCGCGAGGACCGCCACGCCGCCTGCCGTGACACCCGCACCGGACGTGGCGAGCCCGCCGCCACCGGTGTGCATGCCGCCGCTGGGCTTGCCGTGGCCGGAGCCGTAGCCGGAGCCGGAGCCGGAGCCGGAGCCCCACGAGTCCTTGCCGTAGCCCTCGTCGTCCTTCTTGTAGCTCTCCGGGTCGTACTTCTCCTTGTCCTTGGTCCAGTCGTCGTCGTTCAGCAGGGTGAGGGCGCCACCACCGGCGTGCACGCCACCACGCGGCTTGCCGTGGTCGTCGCGCTCCTTGCCGTAGCCGCCGTCGCCACGCTCCTTGCCACCCCGGTCACCGTGCTCGTCCTTGCCGTAGCCGGAACCGTGCTCGTCCTTGCCGCCCCGGCCGCCGTGCTCGTCCGAGTCGCCCTTCTTGTTCTCGTCCTTGCTCCAGTCGTCACCCTTCACCATGGAGAGGGCGCCACCACCGGTGTGCATGCCACCACGCGGCTTGCCGTGGCCCGAGCCGTAGCCGCCGTCGCCACGCTCCTTGCCACCCCGGTCACCGTGCTCGTCCTTGCCGTAGCCGGAACCGTGCTCGTCCTTGCCGCCCCGGCCGCCGTGCTCGTCCGAGTCGCCCTTCTCGTTCTCGTCCTTGTTCCAGTCGTCGTCGTTCAGCAGGGTGAGGGCGCCACCACCGGCGTGCACGCCACCACGCGGCTTGCCGTGGCCCGAGCCGTAGCCGCCGTCACCACGCTCCTTGCCGTAACCGTGGTCTTCCTTGCCGGAGCCGCGGCCTTCCTTGCCGGAGCCGTGCTCGTCCTTGTGGTTGCTGCTCTTGTCGTGCTCCGCGCTGTAGGAAGAGTCATCGTTGTCCCAGTCGCCTGCGGCGGCGGCGAACGCACCAGGAGCAGCGATGGCGAGTGCGGCCGTAGCCGTCGCGGTAGCGAGGAGCATGCGGGCAGTACGCATCGTCGTAGTCCTTCCGCCACGGCCGAGCCACTGACGCTTTGTCAGCTCGAATTACTCGGCCCCGACCTCATCACCGTCAGCCACATGCAGCCCACACACCACTCGAACCGCCGCAGGGTTTTTGGCCGCGTCGCCACCCGATCGGCCTCCAACGGCTCAACCCGGGTGCAGGTCACAGATCCTGACCAGGCATTTCGTCATATGGTTCCCTTTGCTTCCGGCTCGTGGATCGCTTCGGGCACAACCCGATCGGCCCCGACACGATTGCGCGCATCTTCCTCATCCGGACCAGCGGCCCGGCGCACCCCGATCGCTGACGACGGGTCCGGTCCTTCCGCCCTTATCGCTGACACCCAGTCCGATCCGGCCAACACCTCATCGGCGATGAGGCGTCCGACCCGCGCCCGCCCAGATGCCTGACGACGGGTCCGGTGCCGGCCGTCATCCCTGACGACGCATCCGACCCCCGCGCCCTCGCCGCTGACGATCAGTCTGATCCGTCTGGCCCAGCGACCGGGGAGGGCCATGGGCGTCGCGCTGTCGCGACACGCCGACGCGCAATGGACTTGACGCTGCTCACCGTCTCCTCATGGTGGCTCCCCGCATAGCACCGACCAAAACTATGGTGCCCCACCACATGTGCCGTTGACCTGCGTCTTTCTACCTTGTGCCGACACGTACCCGTCCCCGCCCAACGCCTGGAAGTGGTCCACATGGCCTCCGCAGCAACCGCTCCCCCACCGCCCGCGAGCCTCCGGCGGATCGTCGCCGCGAGCCTCATCGGCACCACGATCGAGTGGTACGACTTCTTCCTCTACGGCTCCGCCGCCGCACTGGTCTTCAACAAGCTGTTCTTCCCCAACACCGACCCGCTCGTCGGCACGCTCCTCTCGTTCCTGACGTACGCTGTCGGCTTCGCGGCGCGGCCCCTCGGCGCGCTGGTCTTCGGGCACTACGGCGACCGGCTCGGCCGCAAGAAGCTGCTGGTCCTGAGCCTGCTCATGATGGGCGCGGCGACGTTCGCGATCGGCCTCCTGCCGACCTACGGCACGGTCGGCGTGGCCGCTCCCGTACTGCTCACCGTCCTGCGCCTGATCCAGGGCTTCGCGCTCGGCGGCGAGTGGGGCGGTGCCGTGCTCCTCGTCTCCGAGCACGGGGACGCCAAGCGGCGCGGTTTCTGGGCCTCCTGGCCGCAGACCGGAGCGCCCGCGGGACAGCTGCTCGCCACCGGCGTGCTCTCCCTGCTGACCGCGCTCATCTCCGACTCCGCCTTCACCTCGTGGGGCTGGCGCATCCCGTTCCTGCTGTCCGGCGTCCTCGTCATGGTCGGACTGTGGATACGTCTCTCTGTCGATGAGTCACCTGTCTTCAAGGAGGCGCTGGCCCGGGCCGAGGCACGCAGGGCCGCGCGGGGCGACGCGAGCGAGAAGACGCCGCTCGTCGCCGTGCTGCGCCACCACTGGCGCGACGTCCTCGTCGCCATCGGCGCCCGCATGGCCGAGAACATCAGCTACTACGTCATCACCGCCTTCATCCTCGTGTACGCCACCACCTCGGCCGGCGTCTCCAAGCAGACCGCGCTGAACGCCGTACTCATCGCGTCCGCCGTACACTTCGCGGTCATCCCGGCCTGGGGCGCGCTCTCCGACCGGGTCGGGCGCAGGCCCGTCTATCTGCTCGGGGCCGCGGGCGTGGGCCTGTGGATGTTCCCCTTCTTCTCGCTCATCGACACCGGGGGCTTCGGGAACCTGATCCTCGCCGTGACCGTGGGCCTCGTCCTGCACGGGGCGATGTACGCACCGCAGGCGGCCTTCTTCTCCGAGATGTTCGCGACGCGGATGCGCTACTCGGGCGCCTCCATCGGCGCGCAGTTCGCCTCGGTCGCCGCCGGAGCGCCCGCGCCGCTCATCGCCACCGCGCTCCTCGCGGACTACGGCAGCTCCACCCCGATCGCCCTGTACGTGATCGCCGCCGCCGTCCTGACGCTGATCGCCGTGGGCGTCGCGAAGGAGACCAGGCACCGCGACCTGGCCCAGATCGAGGAGGACGGCACCGCCGACGAGACGTCGGCCACGGCCCGAACGGCGGACGCCCGCACCGCCTGACCCGGCCACCGCTCCCCCGGCCCCCGTACGCACCCCGCGTACGGGGGCCTTGCCGTCACACAACACACGACACACTGAGCACTGAGCACTGAGCACAGAGCAGCGCGACCCGCAACCGCGACCAGCTACCCGCGACCCGCCCGTCAACCCGCTGTCGCCCCGGCCAACCGGTGCAGCCGCAGCGCGAGTTGGATCTCCAGAGCACGCGCCGGCGACTGCCAGTCCGGGCCGAGCAGGCGCCCTATTCGCTCCAGGCGCTGCGCCACCGTGTTCACGTGCACATGCAGCGTGTCCTTGGTGCGGGCCGGGCTCATGCCCGAGGCGAAGTACGCGTCGAGCGTGCGCACGAGGTCGGTCCCCCTGCGCCGGTCGTACGTCACGACCTCACCCATGGTGCGTTCGACAAACCCGGAGATGTCCCGGCTTTCCGCGAGGAGCAGGCCCAGGAAGCCGAAGTCCTCCGCGGCCGCGCCCTCCCCCGCTCTGCCGAGCAGGCGCAGGGCGTCCAGGCAGCGCTGCCCCTCCGCGTAGGCCGCGGCGACGGTGTCGGTGCGGTCGGCCAGGTCCTCCACGGGGGCCGACGCGCCGACCGTCACCTGCTCGTGGACCGCGGAGGAGAGGTGCTTGGCGGTGCGGCGGGCGAGGTCGGAGGCCCGGTCCGCGGCGCTCAGGGGAAGCAGCAGGACCGTTCCCCCGTCGCGCGCGGCGGCGAGCCCGTGCCGAGTGGCGGCGAGGTGGGACGCGGCGGACCACAGGCGGCGCCGTGCGGCGGCCTCATGTTCGGCGTCGGCGCCCGGGGTCTCCAGGCGCGCGGCCAGCACCACATGGGTGGCGTCCAGGTCGGCGTGCAGCCGCGCGGCGCGCTCCCGCAGCAGTCGCGGGTCCCGGTCCCGCGCGTCGAGCAGATCGTCCAGCAGCTCACCCCGTACGCGCTGTTCGGCCTCGGACGCGGAGCGTCGGGCGAGCAGCAGGAGCGAGGTGACCATCGCGGCGCGCTCCAGGGTGCGCTGGTCGACGGGGTCGAGACCCGGGTGGCCGCGCAGCACGAGCGCGCCGAGGAGTTCGCCGCCCGCCGCGACGGCGGCGACCCAGTCGTCCCCGTCCCGCACGGCGTGCCCGTCGGCGCGCGAGGCGTCGAGGGGTTTGTCGGGGGCGGTGACCACGTCGGCGAACTCCACCGTCCCGTCGAGGACTTGGGACACGGCGGCCGCCACGTCGTGGACGCCGCCGCCCCGCAGGACGAGTTCGGCGAGGCGGTCGTGGACGTCGGACGCGCGCTCGATGACGTCGCCGCGGTCCCGGATGATCTCGTTGGCGCGCTCCAGCTCGCCGAGCGCCTCCCTGGTCTCGGAGAGCAGGTTCGCGGTGTCGATGGCGGCCGCGGCGAGCGCCGCGAACGAGCCGAGCAGCGCGATCTGCTCCCGCTCGAAGACCCGAGCGCGCCGGTCCGCGGCGAACAGCACGCCGATGACATGGGGGCCGAGCATCAGAGGCACGCCCAGGATGGCGACGAGCCCCTCGTCGTGGACACCCGTGTCGATGGTGCGCGTGTGCTTGAAGCGGACGTCCTGGGCGTAGTCCGCGGTGACGTAGGGCCGGGCGGTCTGGGCGACGAGTCCGCCGAGGCCCTCGCCCATGCCGAGCCTGAGCTGCTGGAAGCGCGCGGCGACGGAGCCCTCGGTGACGCGCATGTAGGTGTCGCCCCTGGCCGGGTCGTTCAGCGTCAGATAGGCGACGTCCGTGCCGAGGAGGGAGCGGGCGCGCTGCACGATGGCCTGGAGGACGGCGCTCAGGTCGCGCAGGCCCGCGAGATCGTGCGCGGTCTCGAAGAGCGCGGACAGCTCCGCCTCGCGGCGGCGCCTGTCTTCGAGGTCGGCACGGACGCGCAGGGCGAGCCCCTTGGCGTGTTCGAGGGCGTCGATCCGCCCCGGTGGCTCGCCCTCGGCGCGGGCGACCAGCACGGGCTGTTCGTAGGCGTCGGCGGACGCGCCCCGGGCGAGGAGCTCGAGGAACGGTGCCTCGGCACTCGATGCGGGGCGTTCAGAGCCTGCGGGGCCCGACGGGGACTGTGCTGGATCGTGCGACATGCTCAACAGGATTACCCGTCGTACGGCCGGCCCCGCCAGCCCTGTGGACAACTCAGTGGATCAGACAATCGGCGCCACCCGCGAGGGTGATCAGTGCGCGGTCCAGCCGCCGTCCAGGACGAGCGACGTCCCGGTGATGAAGGAGGCCCGCGGGCTGCAGAGATACGCGACCGCCTCGGCGACCTCGTCGGGTTCGATGAGCCGCTTGAGCGCGCTGTCCTGGAGCATGACCTCGGCGAGGACCCGCTCCTCGGGGATGCCGTGGGCGGCGGCCTGGTCGGCGATCTGCTTCTCGACCAGCGGCGTGCGGACGTAGGCGGGGTTCACACAGTTCGAGGTCACGCCGTGCGGAGCGCCTTCGAGCGCGGCGGTCTTGGAGAGCCCTTCGAGGCCGTGCTTGGCGGCGACGTACGCGGACTTGAACGCGGACGCGCGCAGGCCGTGGACCGAGGAGAGGTTCACGATGCGCCCCCAGCCCTGCTGGTACATGTGCGGCAGGGCGCCGCGGATCAGGCGGAAGGGTGCCTCCAGCATCACCGTCAGGACGGTGTGGAAGACGTCGGGCGGGAACTCCTCGATGGGGCGGACCAGTTGGATGCCCGCGTTGTTGATCAGGATGTCGGCGCCCGCGGCGCACTCCTCGGCCGCGTCCAGGTCGGTGAGGTCGAGGACGCGCGGCTCGATGCCGCCCGGGGTGGCGCCGGCCTGCTCGGCGAGCGCGTCGAGGCCCTCCCGGTCCCGGTCGACCGCTCTCACCTTGGCCCCGGCCGCGGCGAGCCGCAGCGCGCAGGCGCGGCCGATGCCGCCTGCGGCGCCGGTGACGAGTGCGATGCGGCCGCCGAGATCGAGCGGCGCGGTGAGGGGTGCGTTGGGCGCGGTCATGCTCCGCACCCTAGGCAGCGCTCGCGCCCCGCCCGATGTGGTCAGCACCCATACTTCAGCGCTCGGACGTGGTCTCGAACCATGTCGGCCCGTCGGAGGCCGCCTGCTTGATCCGGAGCAGACAGAAGTCGCCCAGCGGCGGCAGCGAGTCCAGCTCGAACCAGGCCACCTCGAGGGACTCGTCGTCGTTGACCCGGGCCTCGCCGCCGGTCGCCCGGCACCGGAAGGACGTGTCCGTGAACTGGCACCGGTCGCCGTTCGGGTACGTCACCGGCTTGAGGGTCTTCACCAGGACGACGCGCTCGGCCACGCACTCGACGCCCGTCTCCTCGTACACCTCGCGTACGGCGGCTTCGGCGGGCTGCTCCCCCGGCTCCGGGATTCCGGCTAGGACCGCCCACTTTCCGGTGTCGGCGCGGCGCCCGAGGAGCACCCTGCCGGCGTCGTCGAAGACGACGGCGCTGACGCCGGGCAGCACGAGGAGCTGGTGGCCGACGCTGGCCCGGATCTTGCGGATGAACTCTGGGGTAGCCATGCCTGCGACCTTATCCGGCGGCGGACCCGCTCCGGCGGGAGCGCAGCGCGGCCCAGCCGAGACCGCCCACGCCGATGGCCACGAGCAGCAGTTCCGGCCATCCGCCCAGGCGGGTGGCGAGGGTCAGCGAGGTCCGCTTGGGCACGTCGGCGACCAGGGTGTCGGCGACGAACATGCCGGTGTGCTGGGCGACGGATCCGTCGGGCCTGATGATCGCGCTGACGCCGCTCGTCACCGGCACCATCACGGCGCGGCCGTGCTCCACGGCGCGCACCCGGTCCATGGCGAGCTGCTGGTAGGTCATCTGGCTGCGGTCGAAGGTGGCGTTGTTGCTGGGCACGGAGAGGATCTGCGCGCCCGCCTGCACCTGGTCGCGCACGACGGAGTCGAACGCGGCCTCGTAGCAGGTCACCGGCCCGATCCTGGTGCCCGCCATGTCGAAGACGACCGGCTTCTTGCCTGCCACGAAGTTGCCCGCGCGGTCGACGTCCTTGCTGAAGATGCGGAAGAAGCTCCGGTAGGGCATGTACTCGCCGAACGGCTGGAGCTGCCGCTTGTCGTAGACGGTGCCGGGGCCCGTCTTCGGATCCCAGAGGATCTGCCGGTTGCGGGGCGTGCCGTCCTTGGCGGTGACGACGGCGCCGACGGAGATGGGCGCGCCGACGGCCTTGGCCGCCTTGTCGATCTCGGCGTACGCGTCGGGGTTGACGTAGGGGTCGATGTCCGAGGAGTTCTCGGGCCACAGCACGAGGTCGGGCTTCTTGACCTGGCCCGCCTCGATCTTCGTGGCCAGCTTCATCGTCTCCCGTACGTGGTAGTCGAGCACGGCCCGGCGCTGGGAGTTGAAGTCGAGGCCCATACGCGGCACGTTGCCCTGGATGACGGCCACGCGCGCGGTGCCCGCTTCCGCCGCGGTGGAGACGAGGGGCGCCGCGACGGCTCCCGCGATGACGGGCGCGACGGTGAACGCGGCGGCGACGGCCACGCCCCGGTCACGTACACCGCGTACGTCCTTGAGGCGCAGCGCGAGAGCGGCGAGGCCGAAGCCGCACAGGACGACCGCGAAGCCCAGGAGCGGGGTGCCGCCCAGCGACGCGAGCGGCAGGAACACGCCACTGGGCTGACCGAACGCGACCTTGCCCCAGGGGAAGCCGCCGAAGGGGAAGCGGGCCCGCAGCGCCTCGTCCGCGATCCACACGCCCGCGGCCCACAGCGGCCACAGCGGCAGCCGTGAGACATAGGCGATGCCGAGTCCGGCCAGGGCCATGACGAGCGATTCGGCGAGGGCGAGAGCCAGCCACGGCAGCGGCCCGACGTCGACGCCGGTCCAGGACAGGAGCGGCACGAGGAAGCCGAGGCTCATGAGGAAGCCGAGGCCGAATCCGGCGCGCATCCGCCGCCCGTGGACGGACGCTCCGAAGAGCGCGAGGGCCAGGGGCGCGAGCCACCACAGCTCACGGGGCGGGAAGCCGACGTACAGCAGCACTCCGGAGAGCACCGCTGCGGCGGCCGGAGCGATCCGTCGTGGCAGGCGGGCCCGGCGCGAGGCGGGCGCCGACTGCGGATCGAGCTGTTCCGGCTCGTCTACGGAGGTTGCGGTGGCGGTCACTCGGGGAGTGTACGGCGGGTCACCTGCCGGGCGACACGGCGGTCCGCGGGGGTCGCGCCGGCCCCGCCGGAGCACCCCGCGCAGCATCGTTCCTGCGCAACCCGTGCACAAACCGGTGCATCAGCCGTTACGGTGTGCCCCGAGTCCCCGAGGAACGGTCGTATCCGGCCATGACGCTCGGGGCCCGTCACAGTCGGGGGGCGACGGGGTGGTGGGGACCACGGGGATGTCGTCGACGGCCGGTCCGTCGGCGGAGTACGAGCGGCGCAATGTCGCCGACGCGGCGGGCGTCTTCGCGCTCGGAGCGTGCGCCGCCTGGTCGCTGATCACCGCGACCGCCCGCGCGGGCAGGCCTGAGGGCGTGCTCCTGGCGGTGCTCGCGGTGGCGGCGGGTTATGCGTGCGGCCGGATCTCCGGCGCGCTGTCACCCATGGCGGCGCCCTGCGCGGCGGCCTTGGCGGGACTTGGGCTCGCGCTCGCGTCCCCGCACGCCGTGCCCGCGCCCGACACGGGCTCTCCGCTCGGCCGCACCGGCGCGACGGCCGCGCTCCTGGCGCTGTCCACCGGGGCGGCGTGCTGCGCGGCCTGGGCGGCGCAGCGTCCACCGGTGCGCGCGGCCCTGTTCCTGCTGGCGGGCGGCACGGTCGCGGCTGCCGCCGCCGTCGGGTCGGTCGCTGGTGTCACCGCGTGCGCGGGAGTGCTGCTGTGCTCCCTCGCCTCGGTCAGGATGCGGCGCCACAGGGGGCTCGGCCTCGCCGGTCTCGGCGTCGTGACGGGGCTGGTGACCGGTCTTTCCCTGGCACTGCTGAAGGGCGCACTGCCCTCGGGGCTCACCGCTTCCCTGGAGGGGCAGCTCTCGCAGCACCGGATCCTTCTGTGGCAGGACGCGCTGCGCCAGGCCGAGTCCGATCCGGGCCTCGGCGTGGGCCCCGGCCGCTTCGGGGAGCTCAGCCCCACGGTCGGCGAGACGCTTCTGCCCGACGGCAAGCCGCACTCCGCCCCGCTCCAGCAGGCCGCCGAGCAGGGACTCGTAGGCGTCTGCCTGCTGGCCGCGGTGTTCTGCTGGCTCCTGTACGTCCTGTGGCGGTCGGCGCGCTCCACGCCGGTGGTCCTGACGGCGGGCGCGGCGCTGACCGCTCTCGCCGGTCTGGCGACGCTCGGCAACGCCCTGAGCTTCACCACCGTCACCGCGGGCGCGGGCCTGCTCGCGGGGGTGGCGACGGCGAGACCCTGGGGCGACGAGCCCTCGGACAGCACTACGGCCGCCCCGGTACGTGTCCGGGGCGGCCGTGTGTAAGTGTGCGAGCGCCGTCAGGCCACGGGGCCCATCGAGGTCGGCTTGAGCCGGTCGTGGATGGCGCGGACCGCGGACTCGGCGTTGTCCACGGTCACCGTGAACTTCCTGCCGTCGACCATGATCAGCACGACGCCCTCACCGCGCCGGACGATGACGGCCGTGCCCTGCTCGGGGCGCCAGCGGTATCCCCAGCCGCCCCATTGGCGGGGCGTGACACGGGGTTCGAACTCGGCTCCCACCACATGGGCGAGCAGGATGCGGCGGCGTGGCACTCCTATGTGGCCGCACCGCACTTCCAGGTAGTCCTTGTCGACCTTCACGGCCACGTGGACGAAGGCAAGGGTCCCGAAGAGGATCAGAAGACCTGCGGCGATGCAGCCGACCACCGACATCACCAGCGCGGCGATACCGGAAGTCCACTGGGAAGCCACGGCGAGCTCGATGCCGAGCGCCACACACGCGGCTCCGCCCAGCGCTGCCAGCCACTGCACGCGATTGTGTGCACGGCCTGTCCAGATCTCGGGGGCGACGGACGCGCGCCGCTCACTACCGGAGTGGTCCCTCATGGAACTGAGACTACGCATGTTCCTCGGTGAAGGCACTGTGCCGCGGAGAGTGATTGCCCAGAGCCCCAAAACTCCTGGGCCGTGCCCGAAATCCGGGCGCCGCCGTCACTGTGCGTGGCTGACGGCGGCCTGGAGCAGCCGGCCTTCCGCGTACGCGAGTGCGGCGGGCGGCAGCGCGGAGGTGCGGCCGCTGAGGATGACGGTGAGGGCGCCCTGCGCACCGCTCTCGGCGTCGAGCCCGGCGCCGATCCTGCGCAGTGCCTGCGCGGCGACGGCCCCGGCGCTGCCGTGCAGGACGAGCGGCGGCATGCCGGGCTGCTGGACGGCGGCGCGGATGCGTTCCGCCACGAGTTCGTAATGGGTGCAGCCCAGGACCACGGCACTTACATCGGTCGGGGTGAGCGCAGCGGCGGCCGCGATCGTCCTGTCGATGGCGTCCTCGTCCGCGTACTGCACGGCGTCGGCGAGACCCGGGCAGGGCACCTCGGTGACCTCGACCCCGTCCGCGAAGTCCCGGATCAGTCCCCGCTGGTAAGGGCTTCCGGTGGTGGCGGGAGTGGCCCAGATGGCGACGGGTCCGGCGCCGGCCGCGGCCGGCTTGATCGCGGGGACCGTGCCGATGACCGGGATGCCGGGTTCGAGGCGGGCCCGCAAGGCCGGCAGGGCATGGACCGAGGCGGTGTTGCAGGCCACGATCAGCGCCTCGGGACGGTGCTCCGCGGCGGCCTCGGCGACGGCCAGGGCCCGTTCGGTGACGTCCTGCACGCTGCGCGGCCCCCAGGGCATCCCGCCGGGGTCGGAGGACAGGACGAGATCGGCGTCGGGCCGCAGGCGCCGTACCGCGGCGGCGGCCGCGATGAGTCCGATTCCCGAGTCCATCAGCGCGATCTTCACCCGGAAACCATAGACGATGCCCCTCGCACCAAGGGTGCGGTGGGGCAGACTGCGGCGGATGGACGCCGTTGTGTGGATGACCGCAGCATCGCTTGCCGCGTGGGTGTGGTTGCTGATCGGACAGGGCTTCTTCTGGCGTACGGATCTGCGTCTGCCCCCGCGCACGGACCCTTCCGAGTGGCCCTCGGTGTGTGTCGTCGTCCCTGCGCGGGACGAGGCGGCCGTGCTTCCGGAGAGCCTGCCCTCGCTCCTCGCGCAGGACTACCCGGGGCGCGCCGAGATCTTCCTGATCGACGACGGCAGCACGGACAGCACCGGAACCCTGGCCGGGGAGCTGGCCCTGCGCCACGGCGGGCTGCCGCTCACGGTCGACTCGCCGGGCGAGCCGCCGACCGGCTGGACCGGCAAGCTGTGGGCGGTGCGGCACGGTATCGGCCTGGCACGCGCGCGTGACCCCGAGTTCCTGCTCCTCACCGACGCCGACATCGCGCATGAGCCCGACAGCCTGAGGGAGCTGGTGGCCGCGGCCCGTGCGGGTGGGTTCGACCTCGTCTCGCTGATGGCGCGGCTGCGCGTGGAGAGTGTGTGGGAGCGGCTCGTCGTCCCGGCCTTCGTGTACTTCTTCGCCCAGCTGTACCCGTTCCGCCGGATCGCACGGAAGGGATCGCGCACGGCGGCCGCGGCCGGCGGCTGCGTGCTGCTGAGCGCCGAAGCCGCCGACCGCGCCGCGGTCCCCGACTCGATCCGGCACGCCGTCATCGACGACGTCGCGCTCGCCCGGGCGGTGAAGGGCTCCGGAGGTCACATCTGGCTGGGCCTCGCCGACCGCGTCGACAGCGTGCGTCCCTACCCGCGGCTCGGCGACCTGTGGCGCATGGTGTCGCGCAGCGCCTACGCCCAGCTGCGGCACAACCCGCTGCTCCTCGCCGGGACCGTGGCCGGGCTTGCGCTCGTCTATCTGGCGCCGCCGGTCGCGCTCGTCGCCGGACTGGCCACAGGCCATGGGCTCATCGCACTGCTCGGCGGGCTCGCCTGGCTGCTGATGACGGCGACGTACATCCCGATGCTGCGTTATTACGTGCAACCGCTGTGGCTGGCGCCGCTGTTGCCGGGTACCGCGTTCCTGTATCTCCTCATGACGGTCGACTCCGCCGTGCAGCACTACAGGGGGCGAGGTGCGGCCTGGAAGGGGCGTACGTACTCCAGGCCGGACCCCGCGCCGGAGCGGCAGTAGCGGACTGGGGCGGCTACTTTCTGCCGGGCGTCCAGTTCATGCCCCACCCGTAGGCGTGATCGACGGTGCGCTGCGGACTCACGCCGCGCTCGGGCACGAGGTAGCGGGCCTCGCGCTGCACGGTCAGGTCGCTGCCCGTGTTGGTGATCAGCGCGAGCGCGCACACCGTGGACGGGACCGTGCACTCGTCCAGGGAGAAGTCGACGGCCGCGCCGAACTGGGGCTGGAGCGTGACGGTCGCGTGCAGGTCGGCGAAGCTGCGGGCGCCTTCGTAGATGGTGACGAAGATGAGGACGCGCCGCAGCTCGTTCTTGTGGTCGAGGTTGATCGTCAGGTTCTCGCCGCTGGAGACGGCACCGGTGCGGTCGTCGCCGTCGAGGTGGATGTACGGCGGGCGGTTCAGGGCGCCGAAGGCGTTGCCCAGTGCCTGGACGACACCCTTGCGTCCGTCGGTGAGTTCGTAGAGGGCACACAGGTCCAGGTCGAGGTCCGCGTGCTGCGCGACGGCGCGGCCCAGCTTGCTGCCCCACCCCTTGAACTGCTTGCGCACCTCCCAGTTGAGGTTCACGCGCATCGAGCCCGACGTGCCGCCCTGCTTGGCCAGGGAGACGGAAGGAGCGGCCTTGGTGAGCGTCACCTTGGTCAGGCGGACGGGCTGCTGCGGGGGTGCGGCGGGGGGCGGCGGCGCGGTGACGGGGGCCGCGACCGGCGGTGCAGGGGCGGGCGTGACCGCGGGCGTGGGTGCGGGTGTCGGCGCGGGTGTCTGGGGTTCGTCGACCGTGATTCCGTAGTCACCGGCGAGGCCCGCCAGACCGGTGCCGTACCCCTGGCCGACGGCGCGGAACTTCCAGGCGCCCTGGCGCCGGTAGAGCTCGCCGAGGACGAAGGCGGTCTCCACGCTCGCGTCGGCGCTGTCGTAGCGCGCGATCTCGGCGCCGTCCGCCGCGTCGAGGACCCTGATGTACAGCCCGGGGACCTGCCCGAAGGAGCCGCCGTCCGCCGACGCGGCGAGCACCACGTTCTCGATCGCGGGCTCCACGCGCGCGAGGTCGACCGAGATCGTGTCGGTCACCTGGCCGTCCGCGCTCCGCTTGCCCTCGTGACGTACGGCCCCCGAGGCGTGCGCCGGCTGGTTGTAAAAGACGAAGTCCGCGTCCGACCGGACCTTTCCGGCGACGAGCAACAGCGCGGACGCGTCCGCGTCGGGCACCCCCGCGCCTGAACGCCACCCCAATTCGATCCGCACGGCCGACGCCGGCACGACGACATTCGAACCTTTAGACATTGGCATGTCCGCCCCCAACAGAGATCTCCGGCTTCCTGGTCAACCTATTCCCCGCGACCGAAAGCGGCACAGGGGCACGCGGTTGATGATCACTGGCCAACCGCCGGTAACCCACCGAGAACTCGCCTTTACACGATCCGAACGCTGAACGACGACCGATTTTGCCAAGTTCGCTCGCATTGGGGATCTCGCGTCACTGCCGACACGCAAAACAACCCTCTTATCGGTCTCCCCAACCAGCACATCGTGGGCTTAACTTATGTGCCATGACCTCCCCCCGCTCCACCTATGGCGGCGGTTACTACTCCGCGCCGTCCTTCCCGGACACTCCGATCTACGACTCCCTCGTCGCAGAGCGGGGCACACCCCAGATCGCCCCGATCCGGGTTCCTGCCATGTACGACACCGGCAGTCATCTGCCCGCGCTCCCGTCCGCGCTTCCCGCGCTGCCGGCCGCGCCCTCCGCACCCATGCCCCAGTACGGTTACGCGACCCCGCAGCAGGCGCCTCTCCAGCACGCGCCGGCGCCGTACATCCCGCAGCAGGCCTCCGGGCCCCGCGGCTACGCGGGCATGCAGCAGCCGCAACAACAGCAGCAGCGCCCGGCGCCCGGCACCGGCTACGAGGCCATGCGCCCCGCGGCGCCCCGCCCTGCCGCGCCCTACGAGGATCCGTACAACCGTCAGCAGTACCGCGGTTATTGATCTCCCGGACATGGGGCTGTCCGTGCCTGCTGGCAGGATGGCCCCATGCCGAATGCCTCGCTTCGTTCGATCCACATACACCCACTGAAGTCGGTTCGGGGGCACGCGCCGCGCGAGGCGGCCGTGGAACCGTGGGGTCTTGCAGGAGACCGCCGGTGGGTGCTCATCGACACCTCGGGCAAAATCGTCACCCAGCGCCAGCACCCGCGCCTCGCGCTCACGTCGGCCGAGATCCCGGACGGTGACGGTCTGCGCATGTCGGCCCCCGGCCGCGCGCCCCTGACCGTGCCGGTGCCCCGGCCCGCCGGGACGACCACGGTGAACATCTTCGGGGACAAGGTCGAGGCCGTACTCGCCGACGACGCGGCGCACGCCTGGTGGAGCGCGCAACTGGAAGCCGACGTGCGACTCCTCCACCTCGACGACCCGGCGACGCGACGCCCCATCGACCCCGAGTACGCGAAGCCCGGCGAGACGGTCAGCTTCGCCGACGGGTATCCGCTGCTGCTCACCACCCTGTCCTCCCTGGACGCCCTCAACTCGCTCATCGCGCAGGGTGATCACGCGGACGAGGGCCCGCTGCCCATGAACCGCTTCCGGCCGAACGTCGTGGTGGACGGCACCGCGCCCTGGGCGGAGGACGACTGGTCACGCATCGCCATCGGCGCAGTCACGTTCCGTATCACCAAGAAGTCCGGCCGCTGCGTGGTGACCACCACGAACCAGTCGACTTCGGAGCGTGGCAAGGAGCCGCTGCGGACGCTCGCCCGCCACCGCCGCTTCGGTGACCAGCTGTGTTTCGGGACGAACCTGGTCCCGGAGACGACCGGGACCGTCCGGATCGGTGACGCGATCACGATCCTGGCCTGACTCCTGGCCGCGCGGGGAACCCCGCGCCGGATCACGGTCGTTGGAGCACAATGGAAAGGCGGGGACAGGCGGAGAGCTTCGTCGAGTGGGGTGATTTCGCTCTCTCTTCGCCCCACCTGCGCGTGAGCCGTGCCGTTCACGGTTAAGACGGACGCGGAAGGGGGTGCTTGGCTGTGCGGGCAATCGCCGGACTCTGGCGGTGGCGGCACAATCCGCTGCGCCGCGCGACCGACCTCGCGGAGGCCTGGGTCGCGCTGGTGGCGGTGCTGCTCATCGTCGTTGTCGCACCGATCATCGGCGTCACGACGGGATCCCTGGCACAGGGCGCCTTGATGCAGTCGGTCCAGGAGCAGCACAAGAACCGCCGGGAGGTTGCCGCCACGGTCGTGCGGAAGCTGGCCCAGCCGCCGCTGGACTCCGACCCCGAGACATCCACGGCGAGAGACGCGCACAGCAGGGTCGTCGCCCACTGGAAGGCACCCGACGGCGCCCACCGCACGGGCCGCGTCCTGTCGAGCCTCAAGACCCCGCATCCGGGCGACCGGTTCCCGCTGTGGGTCGACGGCACGGGTCAGGTCGTGGGCCGCCCGCTGGACAACGCGACGGCGACAACTCACGCCGCGCTGGCCGGATTCGGGACGGCGGCGGCCGCGGCGGGGCTCGTCGAGGGCGCCCGGCGCCTGATCGTGTGGCGCATGGTCCGCCGCCGGTACGACCGTTGGGACCGCGCCTGGGACAAGGCGGGCCCGGACTGGGGCAGGACAGGGACCGGCAGCTGACCGGCCTTCCGCTCCGGTCAACTCATCGGCTGCGCGCACGCTACGGTTGACCCACCTTCGCCGCGGGGATCGCAGCGAGGACCCGCGTACGACGAGGTGGGGGCACGACAAAGCCATGGCACAGGGCACGGTCCAGGTGACGCACACCGGCACGTCGCGGTGGCGGCGCCGCACTGGGGAGTACGCATCGCTCGCCGCGGCCCTGGAGGCCGCGGGTGACGGCGACGTGCTGACCGTGGCGTCGGGCACGTACAGAGAGAATCTCGTCGTGGAGCGCGCCGTGACGCTGCGTGGTCCCGAGGGCTCACCCGGGTCCGTGCGGATCGCGCCGATCGACGGGGTGCCGCTCACGGTGCGCGCGTCCGCGACCGTCCTCGATCTGCATGTCGAGGGGCAGGACTCGGCGGCCCCCGCGCTCCTGGTGGAGGAAGGCGCTCCCGAGCTCTGCGATCTGCGCATCGTCACGCGCTCCGCGGCCGGCATAGAGGTGCGGGGCGGCGCGCGGCCCACCGTGCGCCGCTGCACCGTCGACAACCCCGGAGGGATCGGCATCGCCGTGCTCGACGGCGGGGGCGGTGTCTTCGAGGAGTGCGAGGTCGTCTCGGCGGGCCAGGCCGGAGTGGCCGTGCGCGGCGGCGCGCACCCTCGGCTGGAGCGCTGCCGGGTGCATCACGCGTCGGGTTCCGGACTGTCCGTCACCGGCGAGCACAGCGGCCTGGAGGCCGTCGGCTGCGAGGTGTACGAGGTCAAGGGCACCGGCGTGCAGATCACGGGGCGCGCCACGGCGCACCTCACGGACTGCGACGTGCACCGCACCACGGCGGACGGCGTCACGCTCGACACGGACGCGGTGCTCACCCTCGCCGACTGCCGTATCCACGACATCCCGGAGAACGCGATCGATCTGCGCTCCCGGTCGGTCCTGACACTGACGCGCTCGAGCGTGCGCCGGTTCGGGCGCAACGGCCTGTCCGTGTGGGACCCGGGCACGCGCGTGGACGCCAACCAGTGCGAGATCCACGACAGTACGGGCGACTACCCGGCGGTGTGGGTGAGCGACGGCGCGACCGCCGTGCTCGACGCGTGCCGGGTGCACGACGTACCGGACGCGCTGTTCGTCCTGGACCGGGGCTCCCGGGTGGACGTCGTCGACAGCGATCTCTCCCAGGTCCGCAACACGGCCGTGTCGGTGAGCGACGGCGCCACGGCCCAGCTCGACGACTGCCGGATCCGGGAGGCCGCGACGGGTGCCTGGTTCCGTGACCATGGGAGCGGCGGCACCCTCGCCAACTGCACGGTCGACGCCGTCCAGACCGGCGTGATCGTCACCAAGGGCGCCGACCCCACGATCGAGCGCTGCACGGTCACCTCCCCTGCCGAGGCCGGCTTCTATGTGTCGGCCGGGGGCCGGGGCAGCTTCCACGGCTGTCGCGTCACGGGCAGCGAGGGCTACGGCTTCCACATCATCGACGGCTGCCGTACGACCCTCAAGAAGTGCCGTACGGAACGGTGTTCGCGCGGGGGTTACGAATTCGCCGAGGACGGCCCCGTGGTCGAGGACTGCAGCAGCGACGAGAGCGGTGGGGTGCGCTCCGCCGGGCAGGCCGCCGCCCCGGCGCCGGGCGTCCAGAAGGCCACGCAGACCGTGGGGCTGCTCAGCGCGTTGCCCGACCAGCGTGCCGTGGCACCCGACACGGAGGCCCCGGCCACGACCCGCACGTCGACGGATGTCCTCGGTGAACTCGACACCCTGGTGGGCCTGGAGAGCGTCAAGCGCGAGGTGCGTGCGCTCACGGACATGATCGAGGTCGGCCGGCGCCGGCAGCAGGCGGGCCTCAAGGCGGCCTCCGTCAGGCGGCACTTGGTGTTCACGGGCTCCCCCGGCACCGGCAAGACGACCGTGGCACGCCTGTACGGGGAGATCCTCGCCTCACTGGGCGTCCTGGAGAAGGGCCATCTCGTCGAGGTGTCCCGGGTCGACCTGGTCGGCGAGCACATCGGCTCGACCGCCATTCGCACGCAGGAGGCCTTTCAACGCGCCACCGGGGGCGTGCTGTTCATCGACGAGGCGTACGCCCTGTCCCCCGAGGACTCCGGCCGCGACTTCGGGCGTGAGGCGATCGACACGCTGGTGAAGCTGATGGAGGACCAGCGCGACTCCGTCGTGGTGATCGTCGCGGGCTACACCTCCGAGATGGAGCGCTTCCTCTCCGTCAACCCCGGTGTGGCGTCCCGATTCTCACGGACCATCACGTTCTCCGACTACCTGCCCGAAGAGCTGCTGCGGATCGTCGAGCAGCAGGCCGACGAGCACGAGTACCGGCTCGGCGAGGGCGCGTCCGAAGCCCTTCTGAAGCACTTCACGGCGATCCCGAAGGGTCCCGCCTTCGGCAACGGCCGCACGGCGCGGCAGACCTTCGAGTCGATGGTGGAGCGCCACGCGGGCCGGGTCGCCCAGCTCGCCGAGCCGAGCACGGACGACCTGACCCTGCTCTACGAGGACGACTTGCCCGAGCTGCCCTGAGGCGCGGCGGGCTCGCCGTCCGGGCGTGGCCCCGGGACCTCGGGGCGCAGCCTGGCGAGGAGGCGGGCCCGTTCCTCGGCGAAGACGGGGTCGGCCTGGTAGTCGGAGTGGCCCAGGATCGGTGCGGGCAGCGGGTGTTGCTCGGTGCGGCCGTAGGCGAGCGGGTCCTTCAGTGCCGGGTGGTCGACCTGAGGGCCGTCCTCGCCGGGCAGCCGGACGGGTCCGCCGATCGGGTCGGTGGTGCGGTGCAGGTTGCGCCAGCAGTCGACCTGGCGGTGCAGGGCGCCGAGAGCGGCGGGGCCGAAATGGGCCGGGAACCAGCGCCCGTAGAGCCGCTCCAGAGGTGAGCCGTAGGTGAGCAGGGCGACGCGTCGGCGGACGGTGGGATGCAGCTGCCAGGCGGCCGCGGCGGCGAGGACGCTGCCCTGGGAGTGCCCCGACAGGACGAGGCGGCCGCCCGTGGCGCGGATCCAGGTGGCCATGCGCCAGGTCAGGTCGGGCACGGCGCGCTCCGCGTAGCAGGGCGGCGCGAAGGGGTGTGCGGCGCGCGGCCAGAACGTGCCGACGTCCCACAGGATGCCGATCGTGCGGCGGGCCGACGCGTCGCGGTAGGCGCGCCGTCCCCAGGTGACGAAGAGTATGAAGCCGAGTCCGATGAGCCAGGAGCCCAGCGCCTGCGCGGTCTGCGCGGCGCCTTCCACGATGTCGTACGTGCCCTGTGCGGCCTGGCCCGGGACCTGGTGGGTCGCCCACGCGCCGATGAGCGCGCCCGCCCCGAGGAGGAGCGTCACCGTCGAGACCGCGCCGATGATCATGGGTGCCTGGTCGGTGAGGGCGGCACGCGCGCGTGTGCCCGCGATGCGGCTGGTGCGGGCGGGGTCCTCGGGCTCCCCCGGGTAGTCGGTCGCGACGGTGGCCGTCTCGCGGCGTTTGAGCCGGATGGTGCGCTGGGCGAGCACGGCGCACACCGCGGCGACGACGATCAGCAGGGGCGGGATCACGGAGGCCTGCCAGGACAGCAGGACGGGCGGTCCTTCGATGGTGCCGCCGGCTCCCGGTGTACCGGAGCCGTCGAGCCAGTCGGCGACGCGCTGGGACACTCCCCCGGACATCACACCGCCCAGGGCGCAGGCGAGCATCGCGGTCGCGGGTCCGCCGAGGCCGCGCAGGGCCGCACGGGAGTCGCGTGCGCGGCGGTGGATGGCGTGGGCGACCACGGCGAGCGCCACGACCACCGCGCCCTGGACGAGGACGATCCCGCCGAACGTCGCGTCTCCGGGCAGGCGCCCGTGCGACCGCCACTCGGGGCGTGACCAGCCCGCGTACAGGAACGTGAGCAGCAGGAGGGCCAGGGCGGCCGCGGGCAGGAGGCGGACGAGGGTCCGGTCGAGGGTGCGGTCGACGGTGCTCTCGCTGCGGCCCCTGCGGCACACCACCCAGACGACGATGCCGGTGCCCACGACGAGCGCGCCGTCGAGGATCCGGCCGAGCACGTCGAGGAGCACGGGACCGCCGCTCCCGCGGTCGAAGCGGGCGGCCGAGGTGCCGACGGCGGCCGCCACGGTGAGCAGACCGGCGGCGGTGTGCGCGGCGCGCAGACGCGCGACGAGTCGGCGTCCGTACCAGAACCCCGGCCTGCCGAGCGCGTTGGTCGGGGCCTCCTCCTCGGGGTCGGGCTGGTGGGGCAGTGGCTGCTGGGACTCGTACGCGCCCCAGGTGCGGTGGGAGAGGTACCAGAGGAGGCCGATGAGGGCGGCCGGGACGGTCGCCGCGAGGGCGAGGCGGCGGCCGGGCTGGCTCCACCAGCCGCCGTGTCCGTGCGAGTCCACCGACAGGAAGCCCAGCCAGGAGCGTCCTTCGGCGCACGCGTGCGTGCCGGCGCACTGCCAGGCCACCAGATCGAGCGCCACCTCGCAGGCGGCGGCGACCAGGAGGACGGTGAGGCTGAGCCCCACGAGGCGCACCAGAAGGCCGTACGCGCGCACGGTCCGCGTGCGGCGGTGGGCGTTGGGGCGCATCCAGTGGGCGAGGTTGACGACCATGAACGGCAGGAGCAACAGCCATAAGGCGCGCGAGCCGTTGCCGGACGTGAGGTTGCACCAGACGTACGCCTCCGGGACGGGCTTGCCCCGGTAGTCCTCGGGGCGTTCCTCCGCGTCGGCGTCGTCGGCGCGGCGGTACACCGCGGCCGTGTCGTCGCCGGAGACCCGGACCGTGCGCGGGTCGCCGAGCATCGCCGCGGGGGTGGTGCCCCCTACGCCGTGGACCAGAAGTTCGAGGGCGGTCTCGTCCGCCGTGTCACGCTCCACCGTTCAGCATCCCCCGATTGACGTGCGCGTGTGGTGCCGGAATCAGAATCCCCGCTCACGACCGCGCTACGCATCCCTCCTCACCGAATCTCCTCCATCCGTGCGACCGCGCGCCATACGGCGGGCGCGAGCGGGCAGTGGCACGGCTGTCGGTGGCGCGTGCGAGGATGTGGCGACCATGGACGGCTGTGACGAGGCGAAGGGATCCGACAGGACGTGAGCGAGAATCAGAACCTCCTCGCGGAGCAGCGCCGGGCCCTGATCCTCGACGAGGTCAGGCGCCGTGGCGGCGTCAGGGTCAACGAGCTCACGCGCAAGCTGGGCGTCTCCGACATGACGGTCCGCCGTGATCTCGACGCGCTCGCCCGGCAGGGTGTCCTGGAGAAGGTGCACGGCGGCGCGGTCCCCGTGGTCGAGGCGAGCACCCACGAGCCGGGCTTCGAGGCGAAGTCGGGTCTGGAGCTCAGCGCCAAGGAGGACATCGCGCGGACCGCCGCGGCCCTGGCGGTGCCGGGCACGGCCATCGCGCTGTCCGGCGGCACCACGACGTACGCGCTGGCCCATCACCTCCTCGAGGTGCCGGACCTGACCGTGGTGACCAACTCGGTACGGGTGGCGGACGTGTTCCACGGCGCGCAGCGCTCGTCGGGACAGCGGCAGGGCGCGGCGACCGTCGTCCTCACGGGCGGCGTGCGGACGCCTTCGGACTCGCTGGTGGGGCCCGTCGCGGACCAGGCCATCGCGGCGCTCCACTTCGACGTGCTGTTCCTCGGTGTGCACGGCATATCGCTGGAGGCCGGTCTGTCGACACCGAACCTGGCGGAGGCGGAGACGAACCGGCGGCTCGTGCAGTCCGCGCGCCGGGTCGTGGTGGTCGCCGACCACACCAAGTGGGGGACGGTGGGCCTCAGTTCGTTCGCCTCGCTCGACCAGGTGGACACGCTCGTCACGGACGCGGGGCTGCCCGCGGACGCGCGCGCGGAGATCTCCGAGGAGCTGCGGCTCGTCATCGCGGGCGAGCCCGGAACAGGTACAGACATCTGACGGTTCGCCAGCTATGGTGACCCCTGCCCGGTCAACCGCCCGATTCCGCTTGGGGGCTGAAGGTCCATGGCACGCCGACTGAAGCCCGTGGGGCTCGAGTTCACCGAGTCCGCGCCGCTGCGCCTGGTCTTCGCCCGCGAGGTGTCCGCGCCTCCGCAGGCGGTGTTCCGGGCGCTCGCCGAGGACGTGGCGGGCTGGCCCCAGTGGTTCTCCGCCGTGACGCTCGCCCGCCCGACGGAAGACGGCGCCGGGCGCGAGGTACGGCTCAGGGGTGGTGCGCGCATGCGGGAGACCATCCTCGCGGCCGACCCCGACGAGGTGTACGCGTACCGGGTGGACGAGACCAACGCGCCGGGGATACGCGCCCTGGTCGAGGAGTGGCGGCTCACGCCGTCGGGCATCGGTGGGACGCGGGTGCAGTGGACGTTCGCCGCGGACGGGGTCGCCGCGTTCCGGGTGGGCCTGCGCCTCGGCCGGGCCGGACTCGGTCGCGCGTTCCGTGACGCGGTGGCCGCGCTCGACCGCAGGATCGCGGCGAACTCCCGCGATTCCAAGGCGAGTTAGACGCGGTCCGGGCCCTCAGTCGGCGCTCGGCCAGACTCCCGTCGCGAGCAGCGTCTCGATGGCCCGCGTGTACGGCGCGATGTCCAGGCCCTGGGCGGCCAGCCACTGGTCGGAGTAGTACTTGTCGAGATAACGGTCCCCCGGGTCGCACAGCAGCGTGACGACGCTGCCGGTCCTGCCCTCGGCCACCATCTCGGCGACGATCTTCAGCGCGCTCCACAGGCCCGTACCGGTCGAGCCGCCCGCCTTGCGGCCGATGGCCCCCTCCAGGGCGCGCACGGCGGCGACGCTCGCCGCGTCCGGCACCTTCATCATGCGGTCGATCGCTCCGGGCACGAAGCTCGGCTCCATGCGGGGCCTGCCGATGCCCTCGATGCGGGAGCCGCAGTCGCAGGTGACGTCCGGGTCCCCGGTGGTCCAGCCCTCGAAGAAACAGGAGTTCTCCGGGTCCGCGACGCAGATGAGGGTGTCGTGCTGCATGTAGTGGACGTACCGGGCAAGGGTTGCGGAGGTGCCTCCGGTGCCGGCGGTGGCGACGATCCAGGTGGGCTCCGGGTAGCGCTCCAGCTCCAGCTGCCGGTAGATCGACTCCGCGATGTTGTTGTTGCCGCGCCAGTCCGTGGCCCGCTCCGCGTACGTGAACTGGTCCATGTAGTGGCCGCCCGTGTCGACCGCGAGCGCCGCCGACTGCTCGTACATCGTGCGCGAGTCGTCGACGAAGTGGCACCGGCCGCCGTGGAATTCGATCAGGCGGATCTTCTCGGGGCTGGTGGTGCGCGGCATCACGGCGATGAAGGGCACCCCGATGAGCTTCGCGAAGTAGGCCTCGGAGACGGCGGTCGAGCCGCTGGACGCCTCGATGACGGGGCGGCCGGGCCGGATCCATCCGTTGCACAGGCCGTAGAGGAACAGCGACCGGGCGAGCCGGTGCTTGAGGCTGCCCGTGATGTGCGTCGACTCGTCCTTCAGATAGAGGTCGATGCCCCACTCCTCGGGGAGCGGGAAACGCAGGAGGTGGGTGTCGGCCGACCGGTTGGCGTCGGCCTGCACCTTTCGTACGGCTTCTTTGAGCCAGCTTCGGTACGCGGCGTCCGTGTGGTCCACGTCGAGCGTGGCCACCGGGTTTTGCCCTTGGGGGGTACCGGCTGACTGGTCCTGCTGAGGGGTGCTCACCGCATGGCTCCTTGGCGTCGTTCCGAGCGCCGGTCCGACGCCGTCCACACCCGGCCGTCGTCTTTGCGACCGGTCGGACGCCCCGATCATAAACACCTTCCGCACGCTTCTCACCTGCATAAACACCCCTTTGAGCAACTCAAAGGAACACCTGCCCCAAGGCAGGAACAGGCGTGCGGAGGAACAAAGGCGTGAGTCGCCCCTTCCCCTGCCGGGCGCAGTGCCTCACGCACTGGTGCGGACGCCTTCGTGCGGGCAGACTGCACCGCGGGGCCGGTGAGAGTTCACACCAAGGGGGCGGACGACATGGCTGAGCCGGAGTTCACGGCGACGGGTGTGCGCATAGGGCGTCTCCTTCGCTCACTCACCCGGGCAGGCGAGGTCCGCATCAAGGGCGGCCGCCTCGAACTGCTCACCAGTTATGGCAGCGAGATCGACAGTGCACCGCTCCAGGAAGTCCGCGCCGGCAAGGCCTGGTTCGCGCCCGGCGACCGGGCTCTCGCCGATGTCGGCGGCAGGCGCTACCTGCTGAAACTCGGCGCCGATCATGAACCCGGCGACGCGGTGCCGCGTCTCGTCGGCGAGAGCGGGCCGCCCACGACGCGTCGGTTCCTCGAGGCGGTGCGCAGGGCGCGCGGCCGGCTGACGTAGCCGGCCGCGTACTTGGGGGGCAGCGACCGCGAGTTGCAGGCTCGCACCCCCTGAGTCACTCTGGTCACACATCACTACTCAGGGTTTACCGGCGATAACGCTGCGAACCAGCCCGCCGGACACGCAGCAGGCGGGCCTCAGCTGTCAACGCGACCCCCTGCTGGCTCGGTACTCCGCCTTCTTCCGGACCTTCAATTCGGGGAGTCGCAGCCGTGATCACCCACCCAAACAAGCACTGCACGGTGGAGCTCCAGGCCCTGCCGTCGCGGATCCGCCAGGTCCGCAGAATCGTATCGGCGCAGTTGCGCTACTGGCATCTGGATCCGCTGATAGACGAGGCGATGCTCGGCGTGACCGAGTTGTTGACCAACGTCCACCGGCACGCGGGTCCCGACAAGATGTGCACCGTCGAGATCGAGTTGCTGCACGACCACCTCACGGTGTCGGTGCACGACCACGACCCGCACCTGCCGCAACCGTGCGAGGCCGACCCGCTCGCGACCTGCGGCCGGGGCCTCGCCCTGGTCGCCGCGGTCAGCGAGAGCTGGGGCGCGCGTCCGCAGGGCGAGCACGGCAAGGTCGTGTGGTTCACGCTCCCCGCGCCGTCGGCGGCGATGCCGCTGCCGCCGCTTCCCGAGTACCGGGTGGCGGACGCCTTCCCCGAGCTGGACTCGCCGGCGGACCGCCGCGCGGCCCGACATGCTCCCGCCCGGTCGGCCGTTGTCGGCTGACCGGGCGGTGACCACCTCCTGCCACGGCACGGGCCACGTCACTCGGTGGCGATGGCCCGCAGCACGTCGAGGCGTGCGGCGCGGCGGGCCGGGCGCAGGCCCGCGAGCGCTCCGGCGGCGAGGCCCACCAGGGCGACGACGACGAGCTGGAGCGGCGGCAGGGCGAACGCGAACGCGCTGTCGCTCGCGCCGTCCGACGCCTCGACGAGGACCCAGCCGAGGAATGCGCCGAGCACCAGGCCACCCGCGGTACCGAACGCGGCGACCAGGACGGACTCCCACCGGACCATGGCCCGCAGCTGGGCGCGGGTCTGGCCGACGGCCCTCAACAGCCCCAGTTCGCGGGTGCGTTCGTGGACGGCCAGGGTGAGGGTGTTGGCGATGCCGAGCAGGGCGATCAGCACGGCGAGGGCCAGCAGCGCGTAGACCAGGGTCAGCATCATGTCGATGCCGCCCGCGGACGACTGCGCGTACTCGTCGCGGGTCTGCACCTCCGGATTCCCGTACGCCGCAGCGACCTTGGAGACGGCGGCCTTGCCGTCGGCCGTGCTCACGCCGTCCTTGAAGGTGACGGCGATCAGGGTGTCGGAGTCCTGGGCGCGGTGCGGGGCCCAGGCCTGGCGTGTGATGACGTAGTCCCCGGCGAGTTCCGACCGGCCGTACACCGCGCGGACGCTGAAGGTCTGCCGCTTGCCGTCGGTGAAGGCCAGGCGGGCGGTGCTGCCCGGACGGAGGTGCTGCTTGTCGGCTTCCTCGCGGGTGATGGCGATGCCGTCCGTGCCGAGGTCGTCGAGCGAGCCGCGGACGGTTCCCAGGTCGAACGACCTGGCGAGCGCGGCCGGGTCGGTGACGGTCAGGGCGCGGCCCTCGCCGTCGACGTCAGCGACGCCCTTGCCCAGGCCGACGGCGGTCGCGACCTGCGGCTGTTCGGCGATGGCCGGGGCGAGCCTCGGGCTGAGGCCGCTGCCGCCCGCGCCGAACGACGGGGCGGACACGGCGATGTCGCCGGCGAAGGAACGGGACACCGTCTGGTCCATGGTCGCCTTCAGCGAGGCGCCGAAGACGGTGAACAGACAGACGACGGCGACACCGATCATCAGGGCGCTCGCGGTGGCCGCGGTGCGCTTGGGGCTGCGCAGGGCGTTGCGCAGGGCGAGGCCGCCGGTGACGCCGCGCAGCTTGTCGAGGGGGCTGCCGAGGACACGTACGGCGCGCGACGAGGCGACCGGACCGAGCACCACGAACGCGATGAGGATCAGCACGCTGCCGAGGCCCGCGAGCCAGATGGACGGCGAGGCGAGGACTCCGACCAAGGTGACGGCGACCGCCGCGACGCCGAGTGCCGTGCCGATGACGGCGCGGCTGCGCGAGGCACCGGACTGGTCGACGGCCGTCTCGCGCAGGGCCGCGAGGGGTGCCGTGCGTCCGGCTCGTACGGCGGGCAGGAGCGCGGAGCCGAGACAGACGAGGATGCCGACGGCGAGCGGGAGCAGCATGGACAGGCCGCTGATCACGAGGGCGCCGTCGGGGAACGGGAAGCCGATGGCGGGGAACAGCGCCTGGAGCCCGGCCGCGATGCCGATGCCGCCGGCGAGACCGGCGACCGAGGCGAGGACTGCCACGGCGCTCGCCTCGACGAGCGTCGTGGCGGTGACCTGGCGGCGGGAGGCGCCGAGGGCGCGCAGGAGCGCGTTCTCACGGGTGCGCTGGGCGACGACGATCGCGAACGTGTTGTGGATCGAGAAGGTCGCCACGAGCAGGGCGATGCCGGAGAACACGAGGAGGAAGGTGGTGAAGAGGCTCAGGAACTGGCCGGAGATCATGTCCGTGTTCTCCTGCGCCGACGCCTCGCCGGTGATGGCCTCGACTCCCTTGGGCAGTACGGGAGTCAGCTCGTCGACGAGTTCCCGCTGGCTGGTGCCGGGGCCGGCCCGCACCTGGATGGACGCGGCCTCGCCGGGCCTCGGCGTGAGGTACTTCTCGGCGTCGGCCCGCGTCATGCCGGTGTACGTCACCTGCGCCATGCCGTCCTCACCGCCGAAGGTCGCGAGGCCGACGATCGTCACCTTGACGGGGTCGGGGGTGCGCAGGGTCGTGGTGTCGCCGATCTTGAGGTGGCCCTTCTCGGCGGCTCCGTGGTTGACGACGACCTCGCCGGTCTTCGAAGGGGTGTGTCCTTCGGCCAGGCGGTAGGGGTTGAGTTCGGGGTCGTTGATCCAGTTGCCCGCGAGGGTGGGCGGCCCCTGGCCGCCGATCGCCTTGCCGTCGCTGCCGACGAGCTGGCCCGCGCCCTGGATGCCGGGCACGGCGGCGGCGACACCCGGGGTGTCCGCCAGCTTCTTCGCGAGCGACGCGGCGACGGGCTGCCGGGCGCCCTGGCTCTCGCCGGGGGTCGTGATCACGTTCGTGCTGCGGACGACGGCGTCCGTGCCGCTCGTCGCGTTGCCGAACATGGTGTCGAAGCCGGCGCGCAGGGTGTCACCCATGACGAGTGTGCCGGTGAGGAACGCGACGCCGAGCAGGACGGCCAGGAAGGTGCCGGCGAAGCGCCGCTTGTGGGCGCGCAGCGACGACAGGCTCAGGCGCGCGGAGGTGCCCAGGGAGCTCATGACGGCTTCTCCCCCGCATGTCGTGCGCCACCGGCCGCGTCGAAGGCCTTCATGCGGTCGAGGACCTTGTCCGGGGTGGGTGCCTGCATCCGGTCGACGAGACGGCCGTCGGCGAGGAAGACGACCTCGTCGGCGTGGGCGGCGGCCACCGGGTCGTGGGTGACCATGACGACCGTGCGGTCCATCTGCCGCACGGCGCGGCCGAGGAGCCCGAGCACCTCCTCGCCGGAGCGCGAGTCGAGGTTGCCGGTGGGTTCGTCGGCGAAGACGACGTCGGGGCGGCCGGCGAAGGCGCGGGCCACGGCGACGCGCTGCTGCTGTCCGCCGGAGAGTTCGGACGGCCGGTGGTGCAGCCGGTCGCGCAGGCCGACGACGTCGACCAGTGCGTCGATCCACTCCCTGGAAGCGGCGTCTTCCTTGGCGCCCGCGAGGTCCATCGGCAGGGTGATGTTCTCCGCGACCGTCAGCGTCGGCACCAGGTTGAAGGCCTGGAACACGAAGCCGATCCGGTCGCGGCGCAGGAGGGTCAGGCGGCGGTCGTCGAGGTCGCTCAGGTCGGTGTCGCCGATGAAGGCGGAGCCGGCGCCGAGGGTGTCGAGGCCCGCCGCGCAGTGCATCAGCGTGGACTTGCCGGAGCCGGAGGGACCCATGATCGCGGTGAACCTCCCGGCCTCGAAGCCGACGCTCACGCCGTCCAGGGCCCGGACCGCGGTGTCGCCACTGCCGTAGACCTTCACGGCGTCGACGACGCGCGCCGCGGTCCGGGTGAGCGTGGTGGTGGTCATGCCGCACCGCCCTTGGAACGGCCGAACTCCTCGTTCAGGACGGAGCTCCGGCGCCAGTACTCGTCCTCGTCGATCTCGCCCGCGGCGAAGCGCCGGCCGAGCACGGTGAGGGGCGAGTTCTCGTCGGCGGCGGGCCGCCAGGGGCCGCCACGGCGGCGTCCGCGCCACACGGTGCGGCGCAGCAGCGTGACGACGCCGATGACGACGGCCGCCCAGATCAGCGGGAGGAACAGGATCCACGGGCCGGGCCCGCCGTCCCAGTTCGCCAGGGTCTGCATGCGAGTCATCTCCTCGGAGTGTGTGTCCACGTTTTCTCGATGCCTCGAGGCTCGCTCCGAAGGGGGGTCGAAGTCGTCGTACAGCCAGCGGCAGCGCGCGTACCCCCACGGGAGTACGGAGCCCGCTTCCGTCTGCTCTCTCCCTCCTCGACTTCTGTACCTACTAGTATGTACAGTGGCTTCATGAGCACCTCGGACCGGTTGATCGAGTCCACGCGTGAGCTCCTGTGGGAGCGGGGTTACGTGGGCACGAGCCCCAAGGCGATCCAGCAGCGCGCCGACGTGGGGCAGGGCAGCATGTACCACCACTTCGGCGGGAAGCAGGACCTCGCGCTCGCCGCGATCGAGCGCACGGCGCAGGAGATGCGGGCCACCGCCGCGAAGTCGTTCGGCGGCGGCGGTTCCGCGTACGCCCGCATCGAGGCGTATCTGCGGCGCGAGCGCGATGTGCTGCGCGGCTGCCCGATCGGCCGGCTCACGATGGACCCGGACGTGATCGCGAGCGACGCGCTGCGCGCACCGGTCGACGACACGCTCGACTGGCTGCGGGAGCAGCTCGCCGGAATCGTCGAAGAGGGCAAGGAACAGGGCGAGTTCGCGGCCTCGCTGGACGCCGAGGAGATCGCGGCGGCGATCGTCGCGACTGTCCAGGGCGGTTATGTCCTGGCCCGCGCGTCGGGCTCGCCCGCCGCCTTCGACGCGGGGGTGCGCGGACTGCTCTCGCTGCTCGCACCCGCCGCCTGAGCCGAGGAGAGACACGACCGTGCACGCGACGCAGTACGAGATCACGCTGCCCGCCGACTACGACATGGGCATCATCCGCAAGCGGGTGGAGACCAGGGGGCATCTCCTCGACGACTTCCCCGGACTCGGCCTCAAGGCGTATCTGATGCGGGAGCGCGGTGTCGCCGGGTCACCCGTGAACCAGTACGCGCCGTGCTACCTGTGGAACACACCTCAGGGCATGAACTCGTTCCTGTGGGGGCCCGGATTCCAGGGGATCGTGGACGACTTCGGGCGGCCCGAGGTGCAGCACTGGACCGGACTCGCGTACGAGGAGGGCTCGGCCTCGCAGGCCACCCCGAGGAGCGCGGTACGCCGCCGGACACCCCTCACCGGGCAGGCTCCGCCGGCCGAACCGACGGAAGCCGCCGTGCGCGACGCGGCTCGCATCGCCGGGCAGGACGGGGCGGTGTGCGCGGCCGTCGCCGTCGACCCGCGCCACTGGGAGCTGCTCACCTTCTCCCTCTGGGACCACGCGTCACCGGACACACCGGGCGACCTCTACGAGGTGCTGCACCTGAGCGCCCCCGAGCGCGACCGGCTCCCCCGGGGGAGGCAGTGGTGACCGCGACCGTTCGGACCGTGCTCGGGGACGTGGCGCCGGAGGAGCTCGGCGTGTGCGACGCGCACGACCACCTCTTCTTCCGCAGCCCCCTGCTCCCCGGCCAGGAACTCGACGACGCGGCCGCCGCCGAGGCGGAACTGCGCGCCTACCGCGATGCGGGCGGCGGCGCGGTCGTCCAGTGGACACCGCACGGACTCGGACGCCGGGCCGAGCTGCTGCCCGAACTGTCGAGGGCGACGGGCGTACGCATCGTGGCCGCGACGGGACTCCACCAAGCCGCCCACTACGCACCGGATTTGCTCGCCCGGCTGCGTCCCGTCCTCGCCGACGTGTTCGTGCGGGAACTCACGGAGGGGATCGGCGACAGCGGTGTGCGGGCCGGGCTCATCAAGGTCGCGGGCGGCTTCCACGCCCTCGACGACCACGCGGTGTGGACGATGCGGGCCGCCGCCGACGCCCATCACGCGACGGGCGCACCGATCGCCGTCCACCACGAGCTGGGGACGGGCGTACTCGACGTACTCGACCTGCTGTGCGGGGAGTTGGGGGTGGCGCCGGAGCGGGTCGTGCTCGGGCACCTCAACCGCTCCCCCGACTTCGCCGTGCACCGGCAGGCCGCCGAGTCAGGCGCGTACCTCGCCTTCGACGGGCCGTCGCGCGCCAACCACGCGACGGACTGGCGGATGCCGGACGCGATGGCGGCGCTCGCCGACGCGGGGTACGGCGACCGGCTCCTGCTCGGCGGCGACACGACGACCGCCGGAGCGCGCTCGGTGAGCGGCGGGCCCGGGATGCCGTATCTGCTGCGCCGCGTCCGCCCACGGCTCGAACTGGCCCTGGGCAAGGCGCTGGTGGACCGGATCCTCGTCGACAACCCGGGCAGCGCGTTCGCGGTGGAGCGGCTGCCCGGGCGGTGACGGACGGCCTCACTCGGCCGGTGCGGTTCCGGCCGGCGGGGTGCGGCCGTCGTGGTGCACAGGGCCCGCGGACGCCACGACCGACGTCGGCACCGGCGAGAAGATCGGGTACATGAGCCGGTTGGACAGATAGGCGAAGACCGGCCCGAGCGCGTTCATCGCGACCACGCAGACCCACGCCGCCCAGATGTTGCCCGGCTTGTAGCCGAAGCCGCCGAAGAACGTGGCGAAGTAGCTGGCGAAGCCGAGGAACATGCCGGGAATCAGCGAGAACACCTTGATGCGGCCCGTGTACATGAGGACGGTGTTGACGACCATGATCACCAGGGCCAGCACCGCGTTCCGGGCGAACTGGCCGTCGCCGAACGCCGTGCCCACGTGCTGGTCGATCAGCACGATGATCAGGGCGAAGGCGGAGCCGGCGGGCATCGTGCACCACAGCCTGCGTGCGTTCGCCCAGCTCGGCCCTCCGAGCGCGAAGACGGCCGCCCACGAGATGAAGATCGCCCAGGGCGGGAGATGGAGCGCGGTCCCTCCGATGAACGCCGTCAGACCGGCGAGTACGGAGGCAACGATTTCGTGAGAGAGGCGTTCGCGCATGGGGATTCCTCCGCTGGAGTCGGATGGCAGAGCGCGGTGCCGTGCGGGGGCGTGGGGGGCGGGTGCGGGTGCGAGGGGAGGGAGGCTCAGGGGACGAGGAGTTCGCTGGTCCTGACCGTGCGGGCCACCACCCTCCCCGCCTTGATGACATGGGCGCGTTCGGGCCGGTCCAGGACGATGTCGTCATAGACCTGCGTGTCGAGCACCACCAGGTCGGCGCGGTCGCCCGGCCGTACGCCGTAGTCGTCGGCGACGCCCACCACCCGGGCCGCGTCGTGCGTGACCATGCGCAGCACCCGGTGGAGGTCGGTGGGCCCGGACAGATGACCGGTCTGCGCCAGCAGGAGCGCCGTGTCCAGGGGGTCCGCGCGCCCGAACGGGGTGAAGGCGTTGCGGATGTTGTTGGAGGAGCAGGCGGCGAGCACGCCGTGGTCCCACAGCTCACGGACCGGGGCGACCCCCCGCCGGACCGCCCGGGTGTCCCGTCGACCGCCGAGGTGCAGGTCGGTCGCCGGGAGCGGCACGACGGCGACGCCCGCGTCGGCGAGTGCGGCCATCGCCCGCGCCCGGTCCGCGGGCTCCCGGCCGCCGAGTGAGGTCATATGACCGAGCGCCACCCGACCCCCCAGACCCCGGCGCGCGGTCTGGCCGGCGATGAACTCGGCGAGCGCGTACCGGGGGTCGGACGCGTCGTCGGCGAAGTCGGCGTGCAGATCGGCCGGCACTCCGTGCTGTGCGGCGAGGTCGAGCACGAGCTCGACGTGGCGGTGGCAGTCCTCCAGGGTGGCCTCGTTGTAGGTGCAGCCGCCCACCACGTCGGCGCCCGCCGCCAGCGCCGCGATCAGCAGCTTCTCGGTGCCGGGTGACCGCAGGACGCCCTCCTGCGGGAACGCCACGATCTGGAGGTCCACCACATCCGCGTACTCCGCGCGGAGTTGGAGCAGTACCTCGACGCCGAGCAGCCCCGCGATCGGGTCGACGTCCGGATGGGCGCGGATCACCGTCGTACCGTTGAGGACCGCCGCCTCGAGGACGCGCCGCGCACGGGCCAGTACGTCCTCGTGCGTGAACGCGCTCTTCAGCTCGCCGGTCACCGCGATCGCTCCGGCGAGGGTTCCGTCGGGGTTGCCTCGTACGCCGTCCAGGAGGGCCTTGTCGAGATGCAGATGCGGTTCGACGAAGCCGGGCAGGACGACCCGGCCGGCGCAGTCGATCACCTCGTCGGCGTCCTGGCCCGCGGCGTCCCCGACGGCTCGCACCCGGCCGCCGTCGATCACCACGTCGCAGGGCGACCGGGCGTCCTCGACGCGTGCTTGACGCAGTATCAGTTGAGGCATACGGGCTCCCGGTGGATGGATGGGCGGGGGCGGATGCGGGGGACTGGCGTACGCGGCAGGCGGGGCAGCCGCGATCGGACGGGATCGGACGGGATCGGACGGGATCAGAGGGGATCGAACTGGATCAGTCGGGGAAGTCCGCCTTGCGGATGAGGCAGTGCACTCCCTGGACCTGGTCGACGACCTGCGAGATCTCGAAGTCGGCCGCCGCGCTCAGGTAGGCGTACGCGGCCGGCCCGTCCATGCCGAAGCGGTCCGTGAGGAAGCGGACGGCTGCGCGGACCGCTTCCCGCATCGCCTCGTCGAGGTCCTCGTGCAGCCCCACGGGGATCCAGTGCCGGTCGGTCTCGCCGAAGGGGTGCGTGAGGGTCGCGGCCGCCGCCCGGGCCCGTGCGCCCTTGAGGAGGGTGAGCCGGAACGTGGCGCGCAGCGGCGCCTCCAGGGCGGTGAGGGCGACTTCGCCGTTGCCCTGTGCGTAGTGCGGATCTCCGGTGTAGAAGCCCGCTCCGGCCGTCTGTACGGGCAGATACAGCGCGGAGCGTGTCTCCAGTTCCTTGATGTCGAGGTTGCCACCGTGCCGTCCCGGCGGCACCGAGTGCTGCGTCCCGTCCGTGTCGGTGGCCACGCCCATGATGCCCATGAAGGGCCGCAGCGGGAACCGGGCCGCCCGGCCCTCGGCGTAGCGGATCACGCCGACGTCCCGGCCGTCCGCACGCTCCACCTCGCAGAAGGTGAACTCCGGTGCTGTGCGGGCGAATTCGTCCGGCAGGGCGCCACGGCCGTGCCTGCTGGAGATGACGCCGTAGTCGGCGCGCCGGTGCAGCGTCAGCACCTCGGCCTTGAGGAGGTCGCCCGGCTCGGCGCCCCTGATGTGGACGGGCGCGCTGACCACATGGGGGCCGTCCCCGTCCGGGTCCCGTGGCGGCGGGGACTTCGCCAGCACGCGGGCGTCGGAGAGCACTTCGGTCGCGGCGATGCCGTACCGCCCGAAGAAGGCCGCCGGATCGCGCCCCTGGTCCTCCAGGATGCCCTCGTGGGAGACGGTGTCGAACGTGACGCTCTCGCCGGATTCGATCGTGAGCGCCGGCGCCGTGGTGCGGCAGGGCAGCCGCCCCCAGCCGACGGTCTCCGGTGTGGCGCGCAGATAGTGCGTGCCGTCGATCGGGCCCTGTCCCGCTTCGAGTATCACTGCGGCCTCCCTGCCGTGACGGTGCCGTTGAGGGGTTCTTCGGTGGTCCGCGCCAGGTCGCTCTCGAGCCAGGTGCCGCCGTGTCCGTCGAGGGCGGCAGCCAGCTGCTGCGGTGAGGTGATGAGCACCTGGCGGCCGGGGGCGCCGCGCAGGAATTCGAGGGCGGCGCCGATCTTGGGACCCATGCTGCCCGGCGGGAACTGGCCCTGGGCCAGGAGCCGTTCGGCCTCGCCGCAGGTCAGCCGGTCCAGGAAGCGCTGCGTGGGCCGGCCGAAGTCGACGGCTACGCGTTCGACAGCGGTGGTGACGACCAGCAGGTCCGCGCCGAGTTCGGCCGCGAGATGCGCCGACGTCAGATCCTTGTCGATGACGGCTTCGACGCCCTGGTAGCCGGCCTCGCCTTCCACGACGGGGATGCCGCCGCCACCGGCCGCGATCACCGTGAACCCCGCCGTGGACAGCGCCCGTACGGACTCCGTCTCTAGGACCCGGCGCGGCCGGGGCGACGGGACCACGCGCCGCCAGCCCCGCTCTCCCTCCTCCGCCACGGTCCAGTCGTGGAGGTCCGCCAACTCCCGTGCCCTGGCTGCCGGATAGAAGGCTCCGATGGGTTTGGTCGGGTGGCTGAACGCCTCGTCGTGCGCGTCCACCACGGCGTGGGTGATCAGGGCGGCGACCCGGTCGTCGGCGCGCCCGAGCGACCTGAGGCGGCCCGCGATCGCGGTCGCCAGGATGTGTCCGAGGCCGCCCTGCGAGTCGGCCACGCACAGGTCGAGGCCGAGGGCGGGCAGTTCAGGGGCCAGGGCTGCCGCGAGGTCCGCGCGGCGCTTGATGAATCCGACCTGAGGGCCGTTGCCGTGGGTGACCACGACCCGCCATCCCGCGTCGGCCAGCGCCACCACGGGGGACGCGAGCCGGCGCGCGGCCTCGACCTGTTCGGCGACGGTGGCGTGGGTGCCACCGCGCAGCAGCGCGTTGCCGCCGATGGCGACCACCGCTGTCCTCGGCACGGCTCGGGGAGTCATGCGGGTCACCGTAGGAGAGGCGGGCCGAGCCGGTCATGGGCACCGGACGCCAGGATGAGCGGTCCGCCGTTGACACCCGCTGACAAGGGGCGTCTCCAACCGCGGTGGGAAACATGGAAGTTACGCGCGGGGTATTACAGGTTACTCGCGGCTGTCGCATAGTGACTGTGCATGACAGGCATCGGTATCGGTACCGCCCCGACCGTCCCCTACGGCCTCTCTCCCGGGCTGACCGTGAGCGAGGCGCTGGCCCTGCCCTGCCTCAGCGGCGCACGACTCGTCGCCGGGGCGAGCGGCCACGGCCGCCGTATCCGCGTCGTCAACATCATGGAAGTCCCCGACATCGTGCGCTGGATGCGCGGCGGGGAACTGCTGCTGACCACCGCCTACGCCGTCCGTGACGACGCGGAGGCGCTGAGCGACCTGATCCCCGTGCTCGCCGAGCGCGGCCTCGCCGCCCTGGCCGTGAAGGTGGGCCCCTACCTGCCCGCGCTGCCGCCGGTGATGCTGGCGGCGGCGGACGAACTCGGTTTCCCTGTCGTCGAGTTGCCGGGCGCCGTGATGTTCAACGACATCCTGTCCGAGGTGCTGGGCACCGTACTGAACCGCCAGGCATTGGAGTTGGAGCGTTCGCGCGCCATCCATGAACGGCTCACGGCGGTGGCCCTCGACGGGGGCTCCTACCAGGAGCTCATGAACGTATTGCTCGAACTGTCCGGCTGTGCGGCCGCCGTGCTCGACGAGCACGGGTGGATCCTGGCCTCCGCGGGGTCCCCGCCTCCCGACTGTCCGCCCGCCGCCGAGCGCGCCATCGAGACGGGCACGGGCGCGAGCGGCGCCGTGGCCCTGTGGCGGGACGACGCGGAGGCCGCGGACCACGGGGCCGGGGCGGCCATGCCTCCCACTCATGAGCTCGACACCCATCAGCGGATGGCGCTGGAGCACGCCACGACCGTCGCGGCCACCATCGCCGCCCAGGAACGCGCGCTGGCCAGCCGCCAGCAGCGCTACCGCACGCTGCTCCTGATGGAGTTGGTCTCACGGCCTCCGCGTGACCGCGCCGAGACCGCGCGCCGCGCCGCGGCCATGGGCTGGAACCTGCGACTGCCCCGCGCGGTCGTCCTCGTCGAGGTCGCCTCCACCGGCAGCGGCGGCCCCACCGACACCGAACTCGCCCTGGAGGAGCGACTGTTGCCTCTCGTACGGTCGGCGGCCGGGCCCGGCGCGATCATCTGGGGAAGCCGGAGCGGACTCGTCCTGCTGACGGAACCGGGGCCGTCCCTCAACGGCCGATGTCAGGCCCTGCACGCGGCTGTCACCGCCGCACACCCCGACTGGGACGTGGCGGTCGCCGCCGGAACCGTCCGGGACGACTTCACCGACTACCACCACAGCTACGAGGAAGCGGCGCAGACCCTGACGCTCGGCCGCGAACTGCACGGCCCCGACTTCGTCCGCGGCTACGCGGACCTGGGGGTGTACCGGCTGCTCGGTCAGCTGCCCGCGGCGGAGCTCACGGCCCTCGTCGACGACGCGCTCGGACCGCTGCTCGCCCATGACGCCGAGCACGAGGGCAGCCTCGTCGAGACCCTCAGCATCTATCTCCTCCAGGACCGCAACGGCGTGGCCACCGCGGCGCGGCTGCACGTCCACTACAACACCCTGCGCTATCGACTGCGCCAGATCGACCGCCTCACCGGCGGTCTCGAACGCCGGCCCACCGCCCGGCTCCAGACCGAACTGGCCGTCCACGCCCACCGGTTGCTCCGCGCGCGCGACCGGCGCTGAGCAAGCCCACCTCGCGGCCGGCACCGATCCTCGAAAGGCGGGTCACTGTCACCCGTTGCCGGTAAATCCCCGGCCGGTTCTGGCACTTCGAGCCATGCTGCAAGGGGCGGGCCGCTGCCTAGAGTCGGAACCATGGTGCTGCGAAACGCCGTGCACAAGGACCTGTACGCCGACTCCGTCGCCCTCATGAGGGTCGCCGCCCGCCTGGCCGAACCTCCGGGCGTCGAAACCATCAGCCTCGTGATGGGCACACCCGCCAACCGCGACGTCCTCGCGCGATCAGGGCTGCTGACCACCCCGGGCCACGACGCCGGACCCAACGACCTGCTCGTCGCCGTCCGCGGCGAACCCGACGCGGTGGACACCGCACTCGCCCTGGTGGTCGATGCCCTGTCCGGTCCCGGCGAGGGACCGGGCGCGGGACCGGAGGCCGGTGCGGACACCGGACCCCCGGTCCGCTCGCTCGCCGGCGCCCCCGCCGGAGCGAGCCTCGCGCTGATCTCCACCCCCGGCCCGTACGCGGCCTCCGAGGCACTCAAGGCGCTGCGCCTGGGCATGCACGCCTTCGTCTTCAGCGATCACGTGCCGATCGAGCAGGAGATGCTCCTGAAGCGCGAGGCCGCCCGCCGCGGGCTGCTCGTCATGGGCCCGGACTGCGGAACCGCCGTCATCGGCGGCATCCCCCTCGGCTTCGCCAACGAGGTGCGGGCGGGCTGCGTCGGCCTGGTCGGGGCCTCCGGCACGGGACTGCAACAGGTGTCGAGTCTGCTGCACTCCATGGGCGCGGGCGTCAGCCACGTGATCGGCACGGGCAGCCGCGACGTGAGCGCGGAGGTGGGCGGGCCGACGATGCGGGCCGGGCTCGACGCCCTGGCCGCGGACCCCGCCACGAAGGTCATCGTCCTCGTGTCAAAGCCGCCCGCACCACACGTGGCCGATCAACTGCTGCAGCACGCAGGTCTGTTGGGGAAACCGGTGGTGGCCTGTTTCCTCGGTACGGACGGGACGGCCCCCGACCCATCCGGCGTGACGCTCGCGCCCACCCTTCTGGAAGCAGCCCGGTCCGCGGCCTCCCTAGCCGTCGGCGGAGCACTGCCGCCCGGTGAGGAGCTGACCGAACTGCCCGCCCCCGCGCCGCCGCGCCGCCTGCTGCGGGCCCTGTACGCGGGTGGGACGTTCGCCCACGAGGCGGCACTGCTCCTCGGCCCGGCGCTCGGCGACATCACCCGCACCGCTCCCCCGCCGGTACCGGGCGCCGCCCCGCACCTGCCGGACCGGCATCTCGTACTCGACCTGGGCGACGACGAGTTCACCGCCGGGCGCCCCCACCCGATGATCGACCCCACGGTCCGTACCGAGTACCTGCGGGCGGCCCTCGCGGACCCGCGGAGCGCCGCGGTCGTCCTCGACGTGGTCATCGGACACGGCGCGGCGCCGGATCCGGCAGCGGCTCTCGCGGGTGCCCTGGCCGAGGCTCCGCTCGACGCCCCGCCGGTGATCGCGTTCGTCGTGGGCACCGACGACGACCCGCAGGGGCTCACCGCACAGCAGCGGATTCTGCGCGACGCGGGTGCGTACGTCGTCGACAGCAGCACGACCGCCGCGCGGATGTGCGCCGAACTCCTCTCCTCCGGTGGTGACTTGATGCTCACCCCCGCGGCCCCCGGCTCCGCCTCTGCCGCTTCCGCCTCAGCCTCTGCCTCCCGGATCGGAGAGACCGCATGACCGCACAGGCCGCGCCCGCGCAGGGCCTCCTGACCGGCGTACCGCACGTCGTGAACGTCGGTGTCGACGCGTTCGCCGGGCCGCCGCGGGCCGCGGGCGCGACGGTGACGGCGGTCGACTGGCGCCCCCCGGCCTCCGGTGATCCGGAACTCGGCGCCGGGCTCGCCCGCCTGGTCGCGCACCCGGCCGTCGAGGCGGCCAACGCCGCAGCACTCGAGCGGATACTCGGCGTCGTGCCGCTGTGGACCGATGTCCGCCCGGCCGGGGAGCTCATCCCCGAACTGGCGCAGGAGAGACTCCTGTTGCACGCCGGTCCGCCGATCGAGTGGCAGCGCATGTGCGGCCCGATGCGGGCCGCCGTCGTCGGCGCCGTGCTCCTGGAGGGCTGGGCGGCGACTGCACCGGAAGCCCAAGCACTCGCCGACGCGGGAGCCATCCGCTTCGCCCCCTGCCATCACCACGACGCGGTCGGCCCGATGGCGGGCGTCATCTCCGCGTCCATGCCCCTGCTCGTCGTGGAGGACGAGGCCACGGGCCTGCGCGCCTACTCCAACCTCAACGAGGGGCAGGGCCGCTGCCTGCGCTACGGCGCCCTCGGCGACGACGTGATGGAGCGGCTGCGCTGGATGGGAGAGCGCCTCGGCCCCGCGCTGCGCGCGGCGATCGGCTCGCTCGCCGAGCCGGTGAACCTCCGGTCGGTCACCGCGCAGGCCCTTCAGATGGGCGACGAGTGCCACAGCCGCAACACCGCCGCGAGCGCCCTGCTCACCCGAGAACTCTCCGCCGCGCTCGCCCGGCACACGGACCTCGGCGGGATCGAGGCGCTGGACTTCCTGCGCGACAACAACTACTGGTTCCTCAACTTCTCGATGGCCGCCAGCAAGTTGGCGCTGCTGGCCGGGCACGGCGTGCAGCACTCCACGGTCGTCACCGCCTTCGCGCGCAACGGTGTCGACGTCGGCATCCGCGTCAGCGGCCTCGGCGACGCCTGGTTCACGGCGCCGGCCGCCCCCGTGGACGGCCTCTACTTCGCCGGATACGGGCCCGCCGACGCCAACCCCGACATCGGTGACAGCGCCATCACCGAGATGCACGGCCTGGGCGGATTCGCGCTGGCCGCCGCCCCGGCGATCGTCGGCTTCGTGGGCGGCACCCCCAAAGGGGCCCGCCGCGTCAGCCAGGAGATGGCGACGCTCACCGTCGGCCGGCACCGCGACTACCGCCTCCCCGGCCTCGACTTCGTCGGCAGCCCCGTCGGCCTCGACATCCGCAAGGTCGTCGACACGGGCCTCGAACCGGTCATCACCACGGGCATCGCCCACCGCGAACCGGGCATCGGCCAGATCGGCGCCGGCCTCACCCACGCCCCGATGCGCTGCTTCACCGACGCGCTGAGCGCCGTCGACGTGCCCCCGGAGCCCGGGGAGTGACGGGCACGGCGGCCGACGGGGGTCCGGTACGGGCCAGGGTGCCCCGCCCTGAGCACGTACATCTCGGCACCCTCAGTCACGCACTCGCCGGCACCCCCAGTCACGTACCACCCGGCACCCCCAGTCACGTACACCTCGGCACCATCAGCACGGCCGTCGCCCCACTGCTGCACGGTCCGTCCCGGCCGGCCCGCGTCGTCGCCGCCACCCGCTACGCGGTCCATCTCGCCACCGGCGACCGGGAGTTGCCCGCACTCGCCGTGGTGACCCGGGACGCGATCCGCCTGCCGAACGCGCTCGTGCTGCCCTTCTCGTCGGCGGACCGGCCGCTGGACCTGACCACACCACGGGCCGGCTTCGGGGCAGGCCGCGTAGTGATCGGGCCCGTTCGCTTCGAGCCGGAGGCGTCCTGGGCACCGCCCCGTGTCCAGGACGCCTCCTCCCCACCGACCCCCGCGCGCATCAGGCAGGTCGCGGTGCTGCTCGACGCGCTGGCGCAACCCCTGCCGCCCCCGCTGGCTCCCCACCTGAGCGACCTGCGCCATGCCCTGCACGCCGATGAAGCGAGCGAAGTCCGGCGGGCCGCCCGTGCGCTGGTCGGTCTCGGCCCCGGGCTCACCCCGTCCGGTGACGACATCCTGTGCGGCGCGCTGCTGGCGAGCCGGGCCTGGGGAGGCCCTCTCGCGCCGCTCGCGGAGGCGGTCGCGGACGCGTCCCTGCGCACCCCGCTGCTCTCGGCGGCACTCCTGCGGCACGCGGTGCGCGGTGAATGCGTGCCGCAGGCCCACGCGTTCCTGCGGGCACTGAGCGGGGACGGTGCCCTGGAACCCGCTCTACGCGAACTGCTCGCCGTCGGGCACCACTCGGGAGGCGATCTGGCGCGCGGGGTGCTCGCGGTGGGCCTCGGCGGAGCGGGCGCGACGCCCGGTGACCGTGACGGCTACCCGTTGAAGTAGCGGTTGCCCTTGTCGATGAGGTGGGAGGCGTAGACGCGGCCGATGGCCGGCTTGCCGCGGTAGAAGCCGACGTAGCGCTGTGCGCTGTCCACGACGACGGGGCGCGCGAAGCAGGCGAAGCGGTTGCGCTGCTGCTGTTCGGCCCAGGCCATGGCGGCCGGGTCGACGCGCTCGCTGACGAGGACGGGGAAGGCCGCGACACCGGTCTGCAGGCCGACCGGGAGGCCGCCCTTGTTCTTCTTCGCGTACGTCAGGACCTGCGAGGTGAACGTGTCGACACTCTGCGGAGTGATCTCGGGCACGGCGGCAGCGACGGTGAACAGGTGCAGGTTGGTGCCCATCCAGCGCATCCGGAAGTCGGCCCGCCGCCCCACGAGGACGGGCACACCGAACCAGTCCTCCCAGCGCGTCGCGCACCCGTCCGCCTGGAGGCGGCTCTCCACCGAGGCCAGGTAATTCCGGGCCGATTCACCGATCATGGCGGTGATTGTGCACGGTCAAGGCCCTTCAGGACCAGCCGGGGTGCGACGGTTTCCCTCGCGTCAGGTGAGGCCCAGCGCCGAGAGCGGATCGTCGAGGACCGGCTGCCACGCCAACTCGGCCGCTCCGACAAGGCTGTTGTGGTCGAGCGTGCACGCCAGGATGGGGACGCCCCCGCTGCGGCCCCACAGGCTGCGGTCGGCGACGACGGCCCGCAGACGGTCCGGATCCGCGTCGAGGAGCGCCCGGTGCAGGCCCCCCAGGATGATGCGGTCGGGGTTGAGGATGTTCACCAGGCCCGCGAGGCCGAGTCCGAGACGGTCGATCAGGGCCTCGGTGGCCATCCGCACCTTGGGGTCGTCGAGGCTGCCGGCGATCAGGTCGCGGGCCTGCTGGAGCAGGGACCCGTCGGGGCCGGGCTCGCGGCCCGCCGCGTCGAGCAGGGCCAGTGGGTCGGTCTCCACGTCGAGGCAGCCACGGCTGCCGCAGTAGCAGGGCCGGCCCTCGGGGTTCACGGTGAGGTGCCCGACCTCCAGGGCGAGGCCCGAACTGCCGGTGTGCAGACGCCCGTCGAGGACGAGCGCGCCGCCGACGCCGCGGTGGCCGGTGGCGACGCACAGCAGGTCGCGCGCGCCGCGGCCCGCGCCATGGCGGTGCTCGGCGAGGGCGGCGAGGTTGACGTCGTTCGCGGCGAACGCGGGCCGCCCGATGCCCGCCTCCCGTACGCGCTCGGCGAAGATCTCGCGGACGGGCGAGCCCGCGGGCCAGGCGAGGTGGAGCGGATTGAGGGCCGTGCCGTCGGGCTCGGCCACGGCGGACGGCACGGCGAGGCCCGCGCCGACGCAGTGACGGCCGGTCTCGCGCAGCAGTTGGGCGCCGGCCTCCACGACCGAGCCGAGTACCTGCGCCGGGTCCGGGTCGATGATCTCGCAGCCGGGCGTGGTCGCGACGATCCGGCCGCCGAGGCCTACGAGGGCCGCGCGGTAACCGTCCGCGTGCACCTGCGCGGCGAGCGCCACGGGGCCGTCCTCGGCGACGGACAGCCGGTGCGAGGGACGCCCCTGCGAGCCCGCGGCGGCGCTCGGCTTCGCGTCGATCCTGATGAGCCCGAGCGCTTCCAGCTCGGCGGCGACCGCGCCCGCCGTGGCCCGGGTCACCCCCAGTTCGGCGGTGAGGACGGCGCGGGTCGGCGCGCGGCCGGTGTGCACGAGTTCGAGCGCCGGGCCGAGAGCACCACGGCCCCGCTCGAGACGGGGCGCACGCGCGGAACCCTCCGCCTCGCCCGCCGTCTGCCCCCCGGCCCCGGAGGCCGCCTTGCCACGCATCAGCAACTCCTCGCCCTGATCACCGTGTCGCATCGTATCCGGTGAACGCCGCAGCCCCTGCGGGTGAACTCACCCCCGTGGGGAGGGTGCGGAGGCCGGTCCGGTGAGTCCGGTGACGCGCATCGTGAGATTCAGGCGGCCCCGGGAGAGCCCGGTGGCCGGGTCGCCGGTGCCGGGGTACACCTTCGGCACCCCGTGGAAGGCGAGCCGTGACGGCCCCCCGAAGACCAGCAGGTCCCCGGAGACCAGCTCCACGTCCTCGTACGGTCTGCCGCGGTTCTCGGTGTTGCCCAGCCGGAAGACGCAGGTGTCACCGACGCTGAGCGAGACGACGGGTTCCCGGGCGCGCTCGTCCTTGTCCTGGTGCATGCCCATGGTGGCGGCGCCGTCGTAGAAGTTGATCAGTGCCGTGTCGGGGTCGTAGCCGTCACCGGCCGCTTCGTCCTCGTACGCGTCGACGAGCGCGCGTCTGCCCAACTCCTTCAGCCAGTCGGGGAAATGGGCCACTCGGGCGCCGTTCACATCGGATGCCGTACGCGTGTAGCGGTACGGCTGCCAGTGCCATCCGACACACACGGTCCGGACGGACATCACGCCGCCGCCCGGCAGTCGTGTGTGGCGCATCGGCACGGGCCCGGCGGCCCAGCCGCGGCAGGCTTCGACCAGTGCGCGCTGGGCCTCGGCGTCGAGCCAGCCGGGCACGTGCACGGCGCCGGGGGTGATCTCCCGGCGCTCCCGGTGCACCGGGAAGAGCGGGGGCGCGTGCGGTTCGTGCCGGTCGGCCATGGCCCCATTGTCCCCGGCACGAGGCGTCTTCCGCGTACCGGGGCGGGAGCGGGGGACGGGTCAGCGGCGCATCACCTCGACCAGCTCCGTCACCGTGCGGGCCATCGCCTCGCGGCCCACGCTCAGGTACTTGCGGGAGTCGACGGCGTCGGGATGTGCGGCAAGGAACTCCCGGATGGCCGACGTCATCGCTATGTTCAGGGCGGTACCGACGTTCACCTTGGCGATGCCGCCCCGGACGGCCTGCGAGAGTTCGTCGTCACCGACACCGGAGGAACCGTGCAGGACCAGCGGTACGTCGAGGCCTTCCGAGAGCTGCTTGAGGAGGTCGTGGTCGAGCGTCGCGGTGCGGGTGGTCATGGCGTGCGAGGAGCCGATCGCGACGGCGAGGGCGTCGACGCCCGAGTCCGTCACGTAGGCGCGGGCCTCCCCGGGGTCGGTGCGGGCACCCGGCGCGTGGGCGTCGAGCGGCGCCGAACCGTCCTTGCCCCCGACCTCGCCCAGCTCCGCCTCGACCCAGAGCCCGTTGGCGTGGCCCCAGTCGGCGGCCGCGCGGGTGGCCGCGAGGTTCTCGTCGTAGGGGAGCCGGGCCGCGTCGTACATCACCGAGCTGAACCCGGCGTCCGCGGCCTGGCGGAGCAGCTCGTCGCTCTGGACGTGGTCGAGGTGGAGCGCCACGGGCACCGAGGACGCCTCGGCGGTGGCGGCCGCGGCCCTCGCGAGGGGCAGCAGGCGCCCGTAGCGGTACCGCACGGCGTTCTCGCTGATCTGGAGGATCACCGGCGCGTTCGCCGCCTCGGCGCCCGCCACGACGGCCTCGATGTGCTCCAGGGTGATGACGTTGAACGCGGCCACCGCGGTACGCGCCGCGGTGGCCTCGGCGACGAGCGCGCCGGTTGCTGCGAGGGGCACAGCCCCTCCTTTCGGAAGGCTCGGAAGCTCGGTCGACGGTCAGCCGGCGGTGAGGATCACCGAGCGGGTGAGGTGGCGCGGCTGGTCGGGGTCGAGTCCGCGGGCGGCCGCGACGGCCACGGCGAGGCGCTGCGCGCGCACGAGTTCGGCGAGCGGGTCGAGGCCGCCCTCGACCCAGAGCGCGCCGGTGCCGGCCACCTGCTCGGCGAGTCCCTCGGGCGCCGTGCCGATCATCCAGGTGGCGGTGCCCGCGGTGGTGACGCTGATGGGGCCGTGGCGGTACTCCATCGCGGGGTACGCCTCGGTCCACGACAGGGACGCCTCGCGCATCTTCAGGGCGGCCTCGTTCGCGAGGCCGACGGTCCAGCCGCGCCCCAGGAAGCTGAACTGGCCGCACTCCACGAGGCCTTCGGGCAGCGGCGTCTCCAGCGCGGTGCGCGCGTCGGCGACCGCCTGCTCGGTGTGCAGGCCGAGGTGGGCGCGCAGGAGCGTGAGCGCCGTCGTCGCGAAGCGGGTCTGGACGACGGACTGCTCGTCGGCGAAGTCCAGGACGATCACGTCGTCGGCGGCGGAGACGATCGGCGTGTTCGGGTCGCCGATGACGGCGGTCGTCCGGATGCGGCCCTTGACCGCGGCCAGCAGCTCGACGACCTCGGTCGTCGTGCCGGACCGGGACAGCGCGATGAGGCGGTCGTACGGGCGCCCGGCCGGGAACTCCGAGGCCGCGAACGCGTCGGTCTCGCCCTGCCCGGACTGCTCGCGCAGCGCGGCGAAGGCCTGCGCCATGAACCACGAGGTGCCGCAGCCCACGATCGCGACGCGCTCCCCCGGCGCGGGCAGCTTGGCGGCCTCGCCGGCGGCCAGGCCCGCCGCGCGAGTCCAGCACTCCGGCTGGCTGTTCAGCTCGTTCTCGACATGGCTCATGCCCTGCCCACTCCCTGATGTGTCGTGTCAGTGGGCCGTTCGAGCACGTCGCATGCGTCGCGCTCGAACGGCCCCGCCGAGCGTATGCTCGTTCCTGCAAGAATTCGATACCTTTCGAGCATAACCAAGCATCAGGTAGTGCGCTAGGGTCACCGGAGAACGACGATTGGAGGCCGCGGATGTCCCGCGACGCCCGCTGGAAGTCCCTGCTGGAACTGCTCGTGGAGCGGGGGCGCCTGGATGTCGAGGAGGCGGCGGCCGATCTGGGGGTGTCCGCGGCCACGATCCGGCGCGACTTCGACCAGCTCGCCGAACAGCAGATGCTCGTACGCACCCGGGGCGGCGCCGTCGTCCACGGTGTCTCCTACGAGCTGCCCCTGCGCTACAAGACCGCGCGCAACGCCTCCGAGAAGGAACGGATCGCCAAGGCCGTCGCCGAGCTGATCGCGCCGGGCGAGGCGGTCGGGCTGACCGGCGGCACGACGACGACCGAGGTGGCGCGCGCGCTCGCGGTCCGCCCCGACCTCGCCTCCGGCTCCCCGGCCCTCACGATCGTCACGAACGCGCTGAACATCGCCAACGAGCTCGCCGTGCGGCCCCAGTTCAAGATCGTGGTGACGGGCGGGGTCGCCCGGCCGCAGTCGTACGAGCTCATCGGCCCGCTCGCGGACGGCGTGCTGAGCCAGATCACGATCGACACGGCCGTGCTGGGCGTCGTCGGCATCGACGTCGCGCACGGCGCGGCGGCGCACGACGAGGCGGAGGCGGCCATCAACCGGCTGCTGTGCGAGCGCGCGGAGCGCGTCGTCGTCGCGGCGGACTCCAGCAAGCTGGGCCAGCGCGCGTTCGCCCGGATCTGCTCGACGGAGCGGATCGGCACCCTGGTCACCGACAGCGCCGTGGACGCAGCGACGGTGGAGCGCTTCGAGGAGGCGGGGGTCAAGGTCCTCGCGGTGTGACGCCCGAGCCACACCTACGGCTCTCATGGCTGCGGCCCCTCCCGGACGGGTGGGGCCGCAGCCATTTCCCTGCGCCGTCCCGGCATTCCCCTGCGCCGTCCGCCATCTCCCGTGCCGGTCCGCCGGATGTCGTACCCGTCACGCCGCGAACCGTCTTGTCCCCGGCCGGGGTGGCGCCCTACCCTGACTTTGTGCCGACACTAAACAAACTCCGGGCCGTCAACGACGACAGCCCGCGGACCGCGTCCCTCACCCGCCTGCGCATCGCGCTCACGATCTTCTTCGCGCTCGACGGCTTCATCTTCGCGGGATGGGTCGTGCGCATCCCCGCCGTGAAGGAGCAGACCGGCGCTTCGGCGAGCACGCTCGGGCTCGCGCTCCTCGGCGTCTCCGCGGGGGCCGTGATCACGATGATGCTCACGGGGCGCCTGTGCAGGCGCTTCGGCAGTCACCCGGTGACCGTCGTGAGCGGTGTGCTCCTGGCGCTGAGCGTCGCACTGCCCCCGCTCACCCACTCGGCGCTCACCCTCGGCCTGGTCCTGCTCGTGTTCGGCGCCGCCTACGGCGGGATCAACGTGGCAATGAACAGCGCCGCGGTCGACCTCGTCGCCGCCCTGCGCCGCCCCGTCATGCCGAGCTTCCACGCGGCGTTCAGCCTCGGCGGCATGCTCGGCGCCGGGCTCGGCGGCCTGGTCGCGGGCCACCTCTCCCCCACCCGGCACCTTCTCGCCCTCACCGTGATCGGCCTGCTCGTCACGGCCGCCGTCGGCCCCACACTCCTGCGCCACGACGCCCCCACGCCCGCGGACGACCACGGTCGTCCACGGAACGAGCCCGCGTCGGCGTCCGAGCGGCCCGCCGGGCGCGTGCGCGGACTCGTCCTCGTCTTCGGCCTCATCGCCCTGTGCACCGCGTACGGGGAGGGCGCGCTCGCGGACTGGGGCGCCCTGCACCTGGAGGAGGACCTGCACGCCCATCCCGGAGTGGCCGCGGCAGGCTATTCCTGCTTCGCCCTGGCCATGACCATCGGACGGATCAGCGGGACGACGCTGCTCGAACGCCTGGGCAGGACACGCACGTTGGTGTTCGGCGGCGCCACCGGCGCGGCCGGCATGCTGCTCGGCTCGCTCGCCCCCACCGTGTGGCTGGCGCTCCTCGGCTTCGCCGTCACAGGCCTCGGCCTCGCCAACATCTTCCCCGTGGCGGTCGAACGCGCGGGCTCCCTGGCAGGACCGACCGGCGTCGCCGCCGCGTCCACGCTCGGCTACGGCGGCATGCTCCTCGGACCGCCGATGATCGGGTTCATGGCGGACTGGTTCTCACTCCCCGCCGCGCTGACCAGCGTGGCCGCGCTGGCGGGCGTCGCCGCCCTGATCGGCTTCGCGACCCGGCGCGCGGCCGTCTCCTGACCCGCACGCGACGAGCATTCGGCAAGGACGCATTCAAGCCAGGTCCCATCGGGCAGACTCCCGCCATGAAGACTGCGGAACACATCGAGACGCTCGACGAGGAGGGCCGCCTCCTCGCCGTCGCCGCCGAGACGGCGGGCACCGACGCCAAGGTGCCGACCTGCCCGGGCTGGGCCGTACGGGACCTGCTGCGGCACGTGGGCATGGTGCATCGCTGGGCCACGGCGTTCGTCGCCGAGGGGCACACGTCGTACCACCCCGACGACGGCCTGCCGGACCTGGACGGCGCGGAGCTCGTCGCCTGGTTCCGCGAGGGCCACGGCAGGCTCGTCGGGACGCTGGCCGACGCCCGGCCCGACGTGGAGTGCTGGACGTTCCTGCCCGCGGCGTCGCCGCTGGCGTTCTGGGCGCGGCGACAGGCGCACGAGACGACCGTCCACCGGGTGGACGCGGAGTCCGCGCTGGCCGGGACGCCCGGCGTCATCCCCGCGGAGTTCGCGGTCGACGGCATCGAGGAACTGCTGCTCGGCTTCCACGCCCGCGGCCGGAGCAAGGTGCGGTCGGACACCCCACGCCTGTTGCGCGTGCGGGCCACCGACGCCGATCGGTCATGGACCGTACGGATCTCGCAGGAGCCGCCGGTCACCGAACGGGACGGGGCGGGCGAGGCCGACTGCGAGCTGTCGGGACCCGCGGCGCGGCTCTATCTGTCGCTGTGGAACCGGCTGCCGTTCCCGAGCATCACCGGCGACGCCTCACTGGCCGCACTGTGGCGGGAGCGGTCGGGGGTCACCTGAAGCTGACGACGGGCCGGGCCACCTGGGGAAATCAGCCCTGCGTGCGATCGGCGAGCATGCGCCCCAGTACCGCGCGCTGCAAGGGCCGGACCTCCGTGTGCAGGTCGCGGCCCTTCCGCGTGAGGCAGACCCGGACGCCACGGCGGTCCTCGGGGCACATGCCGCGCTCCAGGAGGCCGTCCTTCTCCAGACGGCCGATCAGGCGCGACAGGGCGCTCTGGCTGAGATGGACCTGAGCGGCGATCTCCTGCACGCGGAAGGAGGAACTGCCGTCCTCCGCCGCGCCGTCGGCCAGGACGTCGAGCACCTCGAAGTCGCTGGCACCCAGGCCGTGCTGATGCAGCTCACGATCGAGCTCGCACATGGTGCGCGCATGCACCGCAAGGATGTCCCGCCACTGATCCACGAGGCCGGGCTCGGCCTTTTTCGCCGCCATGACCGCACCGTAGCAGAAAAGACGGGCATTGTTGCATCGGAATTAAATGCACTTGCAGTCAATGCATATGCATGTAGTCTGCTCCGCATGACCTCTCCGCTCGCCAACACCCCTGCGTCCCAGGAGCGTTGGTCCCCCCGTCTGTGGGGCACACTGCTCGTCCTCTGCGCCGCGATGTTCCTCGACGCACTCGATGTGTCGATGGTCGGAGTCGCCCTGCCGTCCATCGGCTCGGAGCTCGACCTGTCGACGTCGACGCTGCAATGGATCGTCAGCGGCTACATCCTCGGCTACGGCGGCCTGCTGCTGCTCGGTGGTCGCGCGGCCGACCTGCTCGGCCGGCGCCGGGTGTTCCTGATCGCCCTCGGCGTCTTCGCCCTGGCGTCCCTGCTCGGCGGACTCGTCGACTCCGGGCCGCTCCTGATCGCCAGCCGCTTCATCAAGGGCCTCAGCGCCGCGTTCACCGCGCCGGCCGGCCTGTCCATCATCACCACGACGTTCGCCGAGGGCCCGCTGCGCAACCGCGCGCTCTCCATCTACACGACCTGCGCCGCCACCGGCTTCTCCATGGGCCTCGTCCTGTCCGGCCTGCTCACCGAGGCCAGCTGGCGCCTGACCATGCTGCTGCCCGCCCCGATCGCCGTGATCGCGCTGCTCATCGGCATCAAGCTCATCCCGCACAGCGAACGCGAGAAGAACCACCGCGGCTACGACATCCCCGGCGCCATCACCGGCACCGCATCGATGCTGCTCCTCGTGTTCACCGTCGTCCAGGCGCCGGAGGCGGGCTGGGCCTCGGCCCGCACCCTGCTGTCCTTCCTGGCCGTCGCCGTGCTGCTCGCCGTCTTCGTCTCCATCGAGCGCCGCTCCCCGGGCCCACTGATCCGCCTCGGGGTGCTGCGCTCCGGCTCACAGATCAGGGCGCAGCTCGGCGCGATGGCGTTCTTCGGCTCGTACGTCGGCTTCCAGTTCCTGGTCACGCTGTACATGCAGTCCCTGCTCGGCTGGTCCGCGTTGCACACCGCGCTGGCGTTCCTGCCGGCGGGCGCCCTCGTGGCGCTCTCCTCGACGAAGGTCGGCGCGATCGTCGACCGGTTCGGCACCCCGCGCCTCATCGCGGTCGGCTTCACCTTCATGGTGATCGGCTACGCGCTGTTCCTGCGCATCAACCTCGCCCCGGTCTACGCGTCCGTCATCCTGCCGACGATGCTCCTGATCGGCGCGGCCTGCGCCCTGGTGTTCCCCTCGCTCAACATCCAGGCCACGAACGGCGTCCACGACGACGAACAGGGCATGGTCTCGGGCCTGCTCAACACCTCCGTGCAGGTCGGCGGCGCCATCTTCCTCGCCGTCGTGACGGCCGTCGTCACCGCGAACTCCGGCGAGGGCTCGTCCCCGCAGGCCGTCCTCGACAGCTTCCGGCCCGGTCTCGTCGTCGTCACCGCGATCGCGCTGGTCGGCCTGCTGATCACCCTCACCGGGCTGCGGACGCGGCGTCCGCAGAGCACGGTCCTGATCGCGACGTCGGTGCGGGAGGAGGAGTCGGTGCGGGAGGAGCCGGCCCAGGAGGAGTCGGACGCCGCGCGCACGGAGCGCGTCGCGGTCCACGACTGACCCACGGATCCTCCACCGACCCACGGGCCTCGCCCCGACCCCACCCGCTCGCCCCGACCACGCACGGGTGCGCCCGGCCGGCAGTCCCCTGCCTGCCGGGCGCACCCGTGTGTCGGCGGCGTGGGTCCGCTCAGCCGAGCCAGCCGGGCCGCACGAGGCCCGACTCGTAGGCGAGGACGACCAGTTGGGCCCGGTCGCGCGCGCCGAGCTTCACCATCGTGCGGCTCACGTGCGTCTTCGCGGTGAGCGGGCTGACGACGAGGCGGCGGGCGATCTCCTCGTTCGACAGGCCGATGCCGACCAGCGCCATCACCTCACGCTCGCGCTCGGTGAGCTGCCCGAGCGACCCGGCGGCCGCGGGCTCCTTGGAGCGCGCCGCGAACTCGGCGATCAGGCGGCGGGTCACCCCCGGCGAGAGCAGCGCGTCCCCGTGCACCACCGCCCTTACGGCGCGCAGCAGTTCCTCGGGCTCGGTGTCCTTGACGAGGAACCCGGAGGCTCCGGCGCGGATCGCCTCGAAGACGTACTCGTCCAGTTCGAAGGTGGTCAGCATGACCACCTTCACGGTTTCCAGCGCGGCGTCGTCGCTGATGCGGCGGGTCGCGGCGAGCCCGTCGAGGACCGGCATCCGGATGTCCATCAGGACGACGTCGGGCCGCAGGTCGCGCACGAGCCGCACCGCCTCGTCGCCGTCGGAGGCCTCCCCCGTGACCTCGATGTCGCTCTGCGCGTCGAGCAGCGCCCGGAATCCGGCGCGCACGAGCGACTGGTCGTCGGCGAGCAGTACGCGGATCAACGGTTCTCCTCCGTCGGCGTGAACGGCAGTTCGGCGAGCACCCGGAAGCCGCCGTCGGGCCGCGGTCCCGCCTCGATCGTGCCACCCAGCGCGGCGGCCCGCTCACGCATTCCCGCAAGGCCGTTCCCGCTGCCGCCGGCCGCCTCATGGCTCGCCGGCCCGTCGTCGTCGATGCGCAGGAACAGCCCGGTCCCCGTGTACCGCACCTCTACGCGCGCGTTGCGCGACTCCGAATGCCGTACGACGTTGGTGAGCGCCTCCTGCACGATGCGGAACGCGGCGAGGTCGGCTCCGGGCGGCAGCGCGGCGCCGGATCCTTCCGTGGCGATGTCGACGGTGAGGCCCGCGCTCGCGGCCTGCTCCACGAGTTCCGGGAGGCGGTCGAGACCCGGGGCGGGGGCGCGCGGCGCGTCGCCCGGGGTCCGCAGGGTGTCGAGGACCTGGCGGACCTCGCCCAGCGCCTCCTTGCTCGCGGACTTGATGGTGGTGAGGGCGGTACGCGCCTGCTCGGGGTCGGAGTCGAGCAGCGCCAGACCGACGCCCGCCTGGACGTTGATGACCGAGATGGAGTGCGCGAGCACGTCGTGCAGCTCCCGGGCGATCCGCAGGCGCTCCTCGTCCGCGCGCCGCCCGGCCGCCTTCTCGCGCTCGGCGCGTTCCTTCGCCCACTGCTCGCGGCGCGTCTTGACCAGCTCGGAGAACGCCACGATCGCCAGGACCCACGCGGCGATGAAAACCTCCTGCCCCCAGGACGCGGCGTCGTCCCCCGACGGCGGCAGATACGCGTACAGCCAGTGCGCCACGAGCGCATGCCCCACCCAGAACATGCCGATCGCCGCCCACGCGGCTCTGCGGTGCCCCGCGACGATCGCGGCGTAACAGCCCACGGCCACGGTGATGAAGACCGGCCCGTACGCATAGCCCGCGCCGAGGTAGAGCGTCGCGCAGGCCGCCGTGCCGAAGGCCACGAGGACCGGGTACCGCTGACGCCACAGCAGGAGGACGCCGGCCGCGAGCAGCAGTACGCGGGCGAACACGTCGAGGTCGGCCCGGTCGGTCTGGGCTTGCGCCGCGAAGGTCGAGCCGACGAGGACGAACGCGGTGATCAGGACGGTGGATCGCCAGGGCAGGCGCGGCCCCTGGCCCGATGCGCCCCACCGGGGCGGCCCGTAGCGCCTGAGGTGCGGCGGCCCCGCCCAGGTCGGGGGCGGGCCGTCGGCCCCGCGTACGTGCTGCTCATCCATGACCGCAACGCTAGACGCCGCACGGCGTCGCGGGCGTCAGCCGGGCGTGGTGACCACAGCTACTCCCCGGGGAGTAGGCGACAGCGGTCAGGCGGCGCGCGTCACGCCCGGGGCGGCGACTTCCGCTCCCGGGCCGAGGGGATGTCATTCCCGGGGCAGCACCAGGCCCACGCCGTGGGCGAGCTGGGTCGCGGCGTGCGTGAAGAAGGTGGCACGGTCCTCCACGACCCGGTTGAACTGGCCGAACAGCTCGAAGCCGATCAGGCCGAACAGCTGCGCCCAGGCGGCGACGAGGGCGGCCACCACGGCGGGCGGCAGGTCCGGTGCCAGGTCGGCGCCCAGCCGCTCGGCCTCGGGCCGCAGCTCCTCGGGGAGCGGCGGCTCCGCGATCCCGCGACCCTGATGGGCGTCGCGGACGATGTCGAAGAACAGCAGCCCGACGCGCGACGCGGCCGGGACGGTCGTCATCGGCGCGGTGTATCCGGGTACGGGCGAGCCGAAGATGAGCGCGTACTCGTGAGGGTGGGCCAGCGCCCAGGCGCGGACGGCTTCGCCGACGGTGACCCAGCGGCGCACCGGCGTGATCGCTCCCGCCTTGCCGTCGGTGCCCTTCGCCGCCTTCTTGAGCAGGGCGGCGTCCGCCTGCTCGGCCGCCTCGCCGACGGAGTCGTACGCGTCGATGATGAGCGCCGTCAGGAGGTCGTCGCGGCTGGGGAAGTAGCGGTAGAGCGCCGAGGAGACCATGCCCAGCTCACGGGCGACGGCGCGCAGGGACAGCTTCGCGGCGCCCTCGGCCGCGAGTTGTCTGCGGGCCTCGTCCTTGATGGCGGCGGTGACTTCTTCCCGTGCCCTGGCCCTGGCTCCTCGTGCGGTGCTCATACGGGCAGTGTCCCATGCCTTCGGAGCAGTGCACACGTTCCGGATCGATGCACGCGTTATGGATCGGTGCACTCATTTGGGAGCAGTGCACTCACTGGCGAGCGGCGCACTCAGCTGCGGCCGACAGAAAAGAGAGCACTGCTCTTGCTTTGGATCACCGATCACGTGCACACTGATCTCAAGAGAGAGCAGTGCTCTCGCAACCGAGATCGAGACCGACTCCAGCGGCGCCCGCGTCGCGCCACCCACACCCAGGAGATCCCCATGACCGCGAACGCCCAGTCCGGCTCGCCCTCCTCCCCCAGCCCCTACTACCTGAAGGGCAGCCGCCTCAACGTCCGCCTGAACGGCGTGATCGGCTGGCTCGCACGGCACGGCGTCAGCCTGATGGGGTCCGCCGAGCTCTCCGTGCGCGGCCGCAAGAGCGGCCAGATGCAGCGCATCCCGGTCAACCCGCACACGTACGGGGACGCGCAGTACATCGTCTCGGCCCGTGGGCACTCCCAGTGGGTGCGCAACATGCGCGTCGCCGGGGCCGGCGAGCTGCGCGTCGGGCGCAAGGTCCGTACGTTCACCGCGACCGAGGTGCCCGACAGCGAGAAGCTGCCCGTCCTGCGCAGCTACCTGGAGAAGTGGGGCTGGGAGGTCAACCAGTACTTCCAGGGCATCACCGCCAAGTCGACCGACGAAGAGCTGACCGCGGCCGCGCCGGACCACCCGGTCTTCCTCATCACGGTCGAGAAGTAGCCTCCGGATCGTCGTCGACCGACGGCGCGGCCGAGGACGCGGCCGCCGCTGCCGGCCGGTCCAGACGGCTCAGGACGCGACCCGCCATCGGATACGTCCTGACGATCTCGCCCAGCGTCGTCGAACCGCGGGTGATGCGGGCGAACGCCTTCCACGCGGGCCGGAACCCGGTGATCGCCGCGTGCAGCACCCCGGGCCTGCGCTCGAAGACCGTCAGCATCCGCTTGCCGACGCTCATCTCGACACCGAGGCCCGCCTTGACCGCGAACGCGTAGTTCAGAGCCTGCCGGCGCGCGTCCACCGCGTCGTGCGCCTCGGAGACGCGGACCGCCCACTCCCCCGCGAGGCGACCGGAGCGCAACGCGAACGAGATGCCCTCGCGGGTCCACGGTTCGAGAAGCCCCGCCGCGTCACCACAGACGAGTACACGGCCGCGCGAGAGCGGCGAGTCGTCGGCGCGGCAGCGCGTCAGATGGCCGGAGGAGACCGACGGTTCGAAGCCGGCGAGGCCGAGCCGGGCGATGAAGTCCTCCAAGTACCGCTTCGTGGCGGCGCCCTCGCCCCGCGCCGAGATCACTCCGACGGTCAGGGTGTCCCCCTTGGGGAAGACCCAGCCGTAACTCCCGGGCATCGGGCCCCAGTCGATGAGGACGCGGCCCTTCCAGTCCTCGGCGACCGTCTCGGGCACGGGGATCTCCGCCTCGAGGCCGAGGTCGACCTGGTCGAGCTTCACCCCGACATGAGCCCCTATGCGGCTGGCGCTGCCGTCCGCCCCCACGACGGCGCGGGCCAGGATCGTTTCGCCACCCTGGAGGATCACGGCGACCGTGCGACGGTCGGGCACGGCCGAGCCGTGCTGCTCGACCCGCGAGACCGTCGCCCCCGTGCGCAGTTCGGCGCCCGCCTTCTGGGCGTGCTCGACGAGCTGGTGGTCGAAGTCGGCGCGGTTCACCAGGCCGAAGAGCATGTGGCGGGAGCGCCGGGTGCGGGTGAACTTCCCGTCGAGGGAGAACGTCACCGCGTCGATCCGGTCCCGGAACGGCAGCTCGAACCCCGGAGGGAGCGCGTCCCTGGAGGGGCCGATGATGCCGCCGCCGCATGTCTTGTACCGGGGCAGTTCCGCCTTCTCCAGAAGGAGGACGCTGCGTCCGGCGACCGCTGCCGCATAGGCGGCGGAGGCGCCCGCGGGGCCGGCGCCCACAATGACGACGTCCCACACCTGCCCGCCGCCACCGGCGTCCGCCGCGTGCTCGCCCGTACCGTTGCCGCCCGCCGAGTTCTCGCTGCTCACGATGGTCTACTGCTCCCGATCCAGCCGCCTGCCGCACCTTTCCCAGGCATCCTACGGCGGTGTCCCGCCAACCCCCTGTGGGAGGATCGGCGCTGCATGCCCTGTGCACGAAACGCTCACGCACACCAGCCGACGGCGGACCCGCACGGACGCGTGCGAAAGCCGCATACGTATACACACGTGCAACGTCGCACCTACGAGGAGCGTTCCCATGTCACCGAATCCGATCGCCGAGACCGTCGCCTCGCTCATGCCCGGGGCCCGGACCGAGCTCGCCGAACTGGTGGCGTTCAAGTCGGTGGCGGACTTCGACCAGTTCCCGAAGAGCGAGAGCGAGGGCGCCGCGAACTGGGTGGCGGACGCGCTGCGCGCCGAGGGCTTCCAGGACGTCGCGCTGCTCGACACCCCGGACGGGACACAGTCGGTCTACGGCTTCCTGCCGGGCCCCGAGGGCGCGCCGACCGTCCTCCTGTACGCGCACTACGACGTGCAGCCGCCGCTGGACGAGTCGGCGTGGGTCACACCGCCGTTCGAGCTGACGGAGCGCGAGGACGGCCGCTGGTACGGGCGCGGCGCCGCGGACTGCAAGGGCGGGGTCCTGATGCACCTGCTCGCGGTGCGGGCGCTCAAGGCCAACGGCGGTGTCCCGGTGAACGTCAAGGTGATCGCCGAGGGTTCCGAGGAGCAGGGAACGGGCGGTCTCGAGCGGTACGCCGAGCAGCACCCTGAGCTGCTGAAGGCGGACACCATCGTGATCGGTGACGCGGGCAACTTCCGGGTCGGCCTGCCGACGGCCACGTCGACGCTGCGCGGCATGACGCTCGTCCGGGTCCGGGTCGACACGCTCGGGGGCAACCTGCACTCGGGTCAGTTCGGCGGCGCGGCCCCGGACGCGCTCGCGGCGCTGGTGCGGATCCTCGACTCGCTGCGCGCGGAGGACGGCTCGACGACGGTCGACGGTCTCGCGACCGACGCCGTGTGGGACGGTCTCCAGTACGACGAGGGCCAGTTCCGCGAGGACGCCAAGGTCATCGACGGTGTCGAGCTGATCGGTTCGGGCACGGTCGCCGACCGCATCTGGGCCCGCCCCGCCGTCACCGTCCTCGGCATCGACTGCCCGCCGGTCGTCGGCGCGACGCCGTCCGTGCAGGCCGGGGCGCGCGCCCTGATCAGCCTGCGGGTGCCGCCGGGCACGGACGCCGTGGACGCGACGAAGCTCCTCGTCGCGCACATCGAGTCGCACACCCCGTGGGGCGCCCGCGTCCAGATCGAGCAGATCGGGCAGGGCCAGGCGTTCCGAGCGAACACCGACAGCCCGGCCTACGCGGCGATGACGGAGGCGATGAGCGTCGCGTACGACGGTCAGGAGATGCAGTACGCGGGCCAGGGCGGCTCGATCCCGCTGTGCAACACGCTCGCGTCGCTGTACCCGGAGGCGGAGATCCTGCTGATCGGCCTGAGCGAGCCCGAGGCGCAGATCCACGCGGTGAACGAGAGTGTGTCGCCGCAGGAGCTGGAGCGCCTCTCGGTCGCCGAGGCGCTGTTCCTCCAGAACTACGCCGCGATCTGAGCCACGCGCGGCCGACACCTACGCCCCGGGCGGAACTCTTCTGCCCGGGGCGTAGCCATGTCCCCCGGACGGCCGCCCGTCCCTACGGTCGGCGTATGAGTGTCTACGCCATCACCGATGTGATCGAGATCGTCCCCCGGCTGCACCTGTTGCGCTTCCCGGTGGGGCAGGCCTATCTGTGGGACGACGGGGACGAGTTGACGCTGGTGGACGCGGGAGCCGCCGGCGCCGGGGAGGCGATCGCCGACGCCGTACGCGCGCTGGGCAGGCATCCGCGCGAGGTGCGCCGGATCGTCCTGACGCACTTCCACGAGGACCACGCCGGCGGCGCGGGTGAGTTCGCGGCGCTCAGTGGGGCGGTGGTGTGGGCGCACCGGCTCGACGCGCCGTTCGTACGCGGTGAACGGCCGGGTCCCGCCCCGGAGTTCGAGGACTGGGAGCGCCCGCTGCACGCCGAGGCGCTGAAGCTGCTCCCGCCCCTGCCGGAGGACCCTGTACTGCCGCGTGAGGTGAGGGAGTTGGCGGGCGGTGAGGTGCTCGACTTCGGCGGGGGCGCCCACGTCGTCGCGGTGCCCGGGCACACGGACGGCAGCATCGCGCTCCATCTGCCCCGTCACGGTGTGCTGTTCACGGGTGACGCCGTGGCGGCGTCCCCGTTGGACGGGCAGGTCATGCTGGGCGTGTTGAACCTCGACCGCCGCCGGTCCGTCGAGTCCTTCCGCACCCTGGCCTCGCTCGACTCCGACGTGGCGTGCTTCGGGCACGGCGACCCCGTGAGGAACGGGTCGGCGGCGGTCCTGCGCGAGGTGGCCGCGCGCCTGGACGCCGCGTAGTCACCCCGTACGGCGTCAGCCCACCGGCACTCCGGCCTCCAGGTAGAGGGCGGCGCCGCGCTCGCGGGCCCGCAGCGCCCAGCGCAGGCGCTCGTACCGCACGGGAGGCAGGAGTCCGGCGGCCTCCTGCTCGGTGACGAACCGCCAGCCGCGCAGTTCCGGGCCCGGGAGGATCATGCGGCGGGCCTCGGCGCCGTCGAGGCGCCCGCCGTCGAAGAGCAGTCGCAGGCCGCCGTACGCGGGTGGTGCGGGCGCCTCCCAGTCGATGACGAGCAGGCCGGGCAGCTCGGGGAGCTGGATCCCGGTCTCCTCGGCGACCTCCCGTACTCCGGCCCTGGCGGGGGCCTCTCCGGGTTCCACGACACCGCCGGGGAACTCCCAGCCGGCCTTGTACGTGGGGTCGACGAGCAGGACGCGGCCGTCCTCGTCGAAGAGCAGCACGCCCGCGGCGACGGTCTCCCCGGTGGGCTCGGGCGTCTGCACGATGTCGCAGGGCTCGACGGCGCCGGTGCGCACGGCCTCGGCGATGCGGACGGCCGCTTCGTACGCACTCAGCGCGCTGGTGTCGACGGGGTGGGCGTCGGTGGTGAGCCAGTCGGCCAGCGCGGTGCGGTAGGCCTCGATGCGGTCGTAGGACCACTGCCGGACGCGTATCTCGCCGTCGGGCGCCTCGGGCGGTGTCTCGTGGCGGGCCGTTCGCTCGCGCAGGATCGTTTCGGCCGGGGCCAGGAGCACGTGGCGTACGGGGATCCTGCGGGCGGCGAGACCGCCGAAGATCTCGTCGCGGTACTCCTGCCTGAGCAGGGTTGCCGGGACGACGAGAACGCCGCCCACCTCGGCGAGCAGCGCGGCCGCCGTGTCGACGACGAGCCGCCGCCAGATGCGCAGGTCCTGGATGTCGGTCACCTCGGCCAGCTGCTTGGCGGGCAGCAGCTGCGCCAGTTCCCCGCCGATCACGTCGGGGTCGAAGAGCGTGCTGTTCGGGATCAGCTCGATCAGTTCCCGTGCGGTGGTGGACTTCCCCGCACCGAAAGCACCGTTGATCCAGACGATCACGGTTCCCCCTCCTCCGTCGGCCCCCTGAGGCTTGCCCGCAACAGCGTGCGGCGGAAACCAGCACCTGATGGGGGCGCGCCTCGCGTACGCCTCGCGCACGTCACCGAGGTCCGCGAACCTGCCACGGGGGCCGCTTAGGATCCGCTCCGTGGACCTTCCCGAAGAGTTGATTCGCATGCAGCACGACGCCGACGACAAGGGCCGCACCCTGGAGCACCTAGATGACGGGGAGCGCCAGGCGCAGCGGGAGGCCTGGTTCGACGCGGCGGCCAAGGTCGAGGCCGCGGTCACCGCGTACGCGCAGGAACAGGGCCTGAACCGGCACGACGTGGAGAAGACCCTGCGCCAGGCCGCCCGCCGGCCGCACTCGCAGAGCTGACGCCGGACGGTGTACGGGAGCGCTCCCTCCATGAGGTGTGCCCGCGCGGCCGAGGGGATCCATGCGACAGGGTGAACACCGCCGCGGCGGCACGGACGCGCCCCCGGTGCCTCCGGTGGTCTACGAGACGGGTGACTGCGTCGTCGTCGAACTGCGCGGCGAGGTCGACATCGTGACGCTCCAGGGCTCCGTCGCCCTGCTCGAGACGGTGGCGGCGGGCCCGGCCGCCACCGTGGTGATCGATCTGACCCGCACCACATTCCTCGACTGCTCGGGCCTGACCCTCCTCCTGCGCACCCGCCGCCGCGTCGAGTCCCGCGGCGGCCGCCTCAGGCTGGTCTGCGACCAGCCCCTGACACTGCGCCTGCTGGAGGTGACGGGCCTGCTGCCGCTCTTCGCCCCGGCCCCGACCGTCGAGGCGGCGGTACGGCAGAGCTAGAGCGGCCGGCCCGGCTACCCCTTGCTCGACCCCAGCGTGAGTCCCGCGATGAAGTGCCTCTGCAGGAGCAGGAACACCAGGATCGTGGGGAGCGCCACGAGGACCGAACCGGCGGCCAGCAAGTTGTAGTCGGTGAAGAATTGGCCCCGGAGGTTGTTGAGGGACGAGGTGATCGGGAGCTTGTCGGGGTTCGAGATGAAGATCAGGGCCCAGAGGAAGTCGTTGTAGATCCAGGTGAATTCGAGCGTGCCGAGCGCGGCGAGTGCCGGGCGGCACAGTGGCAGCGTGATGCGCCAGAACTGCGTCCACAGCCCCGCGCCGTCGACGATCGCCGCCTCCAGGATCTCCTGGGGAAGAGTCCGCATGAAGTTCGCCAGGACGAAGACGCAGAATCCCAGCTGGAATCCGATGTTGACGATGATCACGGCCCAGTACGAGTCGTACATCGTCAGTGAGTCCGACATCCACCAGGGAAGCGGAATCTTCAGGAAGAGGACGTACAGCGGGGTGACGAGAACCTGGGGTGGCAGCAGGTTTCCCGCCGTGAAGAACATCAGGAGCACGATTCCGCCGCGCACCTTGATGCGCGACACCGCGAAGGCGACGAACGAGGCGAGGAAGAGCGTGATCAGGACGGCCGGGACCGCGATGATCAGGGTGTTCTTGAAGTACTCGCCCATCCCCGAGTCGCTGAGGGCCTCGCGGTAGTAGTCGAACGACAGGTGATCGGGCAGCGAGAAGTAGCCGTGCTGCGCCGTCTCCTCGTAGGGCCGCAGGGAGGCGTAGACCGCGAGCAGGAGCGGCGCGAGGAACGCCAGCGATACGGCCATGAGGAAGATGTGCACCCCGAACCGGCCGCGCCGGCGCGGGTGTTCACCACGCCGGTCGCCGCCGGCCAGGGAGCGGCCCCGGGCGGCGGGGGACGTCGTACGGATGTCGGCGGTCATCGGTCGCGCGCACCTCGCAGCTCTTGGACCAGGAACGTCACGATGAATCCCAGGGAGACCGTGAGGAGGACGACCGCGATGGCCGAGCCGAAGCCGATGCGGCTGGCCTCGCCGATGACGTTGTCCGTGATGAGGACGGACAGCAGCTCCAGGCCGTTGCGGCCCTTGTTCACGGCATAGACGATGTCGAAGGCGCGCAGCGACTCGATGACGGTGATGACGCCGACGATGACGTTGACGGGGCGAAGCGTCGGGAAGACGACGCGGAAGAAGGTCTGGCGGGCGTTCGCCCCGTCGATCGCCGCGGCTTCCTTCAGTGTCGGGTCGACGGATTTGAGGCCCGCGAGATAGAGGATCATCACGTATCCGGTGTGCCGCCAGCTCGCGGCCAGCATCATCATCCAGATGTTGAGGTCGGAGTCGCCCAGCCAGTCGATCGGGTTCTCGTGGTTGTCGAGAAGAGTGTTGACGACGCCCTGATCGGTGCCGAGGATCAGCTGCGCCATGAATCCGACGACGGCCAGTGAGAGCACGACCGGCATGTAGAGCGTCGACTGGTAGAAGCGGCTGAAGCGCACGCCCCGGTCGATGAGCACCGCGAGCAAGAGGCCGAAGGGTGTGGCGATCAGGCCGAGAAAGGCGAGCCACAGGAGGTTGTGGCGCACGGCCGGCCAGAACGGCGGATAGTTGTCGACGAGGTTCCGGTAGTTCTCTCCACCGACCCAGTGGATGTCTCCGATGCCGTCCCACGACGTGAAGGACAGGCCGATGGAGGCGAGTGTGGGACCCCAGATGATGACGATGTCGAGCAGTACGGGTATTCCCAGGAGCACGACGAGAACGGCGAGGTCACGGCGTGTGAATCGCCGTGACCTCCGCCGCCCTGCGCGCCGCGCGGTCTTCAGCGCCACGGAACGCATTCCCCCACCACTCAGCTGACGGCGGACGAGAAGATTTCCTTCTTCTGCCGCTCGATCCGGTTGACGAGGCCGTCGACGTCGTTCGGATTTCCGATGAAGTCCTGAAGCGCCTTGATCATCACGGTCTGCGCGAAGTCGGGCCGGGTGTCGCGGTCCATGAACTGCGATATCTGCTTGGCACCGGAGACGAGTTCGGCCGACTTCTTCTGCAGCGGGGTGTACTTGGACGTGTCGGCGCCGTCGTTCACGGCGACGTTGTTCGGGTCGCCGGCGAGGTAGATGTCCTCGGCCCCGGGAGTGCCGAGGTATTTGAGGAGTGCCTTGCCCGCTTCGACGTTCTTGGCCTTCTTCGCGATCAGGAAGCCGTCGATGGGAGCCTCCACCGCGTCCTGCCCGTACTGGGGGTCGATCTCCGGGAAAGCGAAGAAGTCGATGTCCGCGCGTTCGTTCTCCGGGAACTGCTGGCCCGGGTGCGGCATTCCGAAGACGGCCATGCCCGTCTGGCGCTTCTGCAGGCCCTGGGCGGCCTCCTCCCAGGTCCGGCCGAGGGCACCCTTCTGGTAGTACGGCATGAGTTCGCGCCAGAGGTCGAACACCTTCTTGACCTTGGTGTCGGTCCAGGCTTCCGTGCCCGCCATGAGGCCCTTGTGGAAGTCGTATCCGTTCAGGCGCATGTTGATGTAGTCGAAGGTGCCCATCGCGGGCCAGCCGTCCTTGTCGCAGAACGCGACCGGGGTGCCGTCCTTGTGCATCTGCTTCGCCAGGGCGATGAAGTCGTCCCAGTTCTTGGGCTGTTCGTAGCCCTGCTTCTCGAAGAGGCTCTTCCGGTGGAACACGGCCCACGGGTAGTAGTAGTACGGCACGAAGTACTGCTTGCCGTCGTGCGTGGACTGGTCCTTGAGCGCCGGCGAGAAGCCCTTGAAGCCCTTCCAGACGTCGTCGACGTCCGTCAGGAGGCCCTTCTCGGCGAAGTACTGCATGCGATAGCCGGCGAACCACATGAAGACGTCGTCCGGGGTGCCCTGGAGATAGCGCGTGATGTTCGTCTGGAACTCGTTGTGATCCGTGGTGTTGACGTCGACCTTCTTGCCGGACTTCTTCTCGTACGCCGTGAAGGCCGCAGCGAACGCCTTCTTCGGCACCGCGTCCGAGGAGTTGGACCCCACGGTGACGGTCTTCTTGTCGCCGCCCGGGCCGTCCCCACACGCCGTGAGCAGTGCCGGAAGCGTGAGCGCACCGGCGCCCACCGCCGCGCCCCGCAGGAGACCCCGACGGGACATCCGATGTCCTGTCGCGCTCCCGGGCGCGCCAGAACCGTAGAACGATGACTGTGCCATGTCCCCCTCCTGGGGCCGCAACCCAACACAACCGAACGCGAGGGTTGGATCTCACTCCCAACTCTGGACAGCGTCAAGGGTTCTGACGGGACATCGGGCAACCGTTACCGCATCTCTTCCAACAGAGTCCAACACGGCCTACCGTAAACGCGCGCCACTGACGCGAACATGACGTCATCCCACCTTCCGCGAGTACGGAGGAACGTAACAATGCGTCACCTTCCCACCCGCACCTCCCGCACCATCCGCCGAAGAGTCGTCGGAGCGTTGGCCACCGGGCTGCTGTGTGCCGCGGGCGTCACGGCACCGGCCGCGGTCGCCGGCCCGCCGACATCCGGCGCGTCCGGCTCGCAGGGCGCAAGCGCTCAGGAGGCTTCGCCCACGCTCGACGACGGGCTCGCGCTGACCCCTCCCATGGGCTTCAACAACTGGAACTCCACGCACTGCCGCGCCGAGTTCAACGAGGCGATGGTCGAGGGCATCGCCGACATCTTCGTGGAGAAGGGCCTCAAGGCCGCGGGCTATCAGTACGTCAACCTCGACGACTGCTGGGCCCTGCCGCAGCGCGACGCGAACGGCAAACTCGTGCCGGACCCCGCGCGCTTCCCGAACGGCATCAAGGCCGTCGCCGACTACGTCCACTCCAAAGGCCTCAAACTCGGCATCTACACGAGCGCGGGCACGAAGACGTGCAGCGACATCGGCTTCCCGGGCGGCCTCGGTCACGAGTACAGCGACGCCCAGCAGTTCGCCGACTGGGGCGTCGACTACCTCAAGTACGACAACTGCAACAACCAGGGCGTCGACGCCAAGCAGCGCTACCGCACGATGCGTGACGCCCTGAAGGCCACGGGACGGCCCATCGTCTACAGCCTCTGCGAGTGGGGTTCCAACAAGCCGTGGGAGTGGGCGGCCGACGTCGGCCATCTGTGGCGCACCACCGGTGACATCAGTGACAGCTGGGGCTCGATGCTCTCCCTGATGAAGCAGAACCTGCCGCTCGCGCAGTACGCGGGGCCCGGGCACTGGAACGACCCTGACATGCTCGAGGTCGGCAACGGCGGCATGACCGCGACCGAGTACCGCACGCACTTCTCGATGTGGTCGATCATGGCCTCACCGCTGCTCATCGGCACCGATCTGCGCAAGGCCTCCGCCGAGACCCTCGACATCCTCAGCAACCGCGAAGTCATCGCCGTCGACCAGGACCCGCTGGGCAAGCAAGGAACGGTGCTCTCCTCCGAGGGCGGGCGCTGGGTCGTCGCCAAGGAGATGAAGGACGGCAGCCGCGCCGTCGCCCTCTTCAACGAGTCGGGCAACGCACAGCGGATCGCCACGTCGGCCGACGCGGTCGGACTGCCGCACGCGAGCGCCTACACACTGCGCGATCTGTGGCAGCACAAGAGCTACAACACGGCCGGGGCCATCTCGGCGACCGTGCCCGCCCACGGGACCGTACTGGTACGGGTGGCCGCCGACGGCAAGTGGGCCGCGAACCCGCCCGCCGTCGAACTCGGCCTGGGCGGCGCGCCGTTCGTCGAGGCCGGCAAGGCGGCCCGGCTCACGACGTCCGTCACCGATCTCGGCCGCACGCCCGCACGCAAGGTGTCCGTCGCGCTGAGCGGGCCCTCCGGATGGAGCGTCAGGCCGGTCTCGCCGACCGGCGCCGGATCCGTACCGACGGGCAAGGCCCTCACCACGTCATGGACCGTGACCGCGCCGGCGGGGACCGCGACGGGAGCGTACGACCTGTCCCTCAAGGCCACGTACCGCTCGCCGGGCGGTGTGCGCGTCCAGAGCGTGCTGCCGCTGACCACGCACGTGGTGGTCGCGCCACCGGCCGGAGCGTCGTCACTCGGCGATCTGCCGTGGCTGTCCACGACGAACGGGTACGGGCCCGTCGAGCGCAACACCAGCAACGGCGAGAGCGACGCGGGGGACGGGCATCCGATCACCATCGGCGGCGTCGTGTACCAGAAGGGGCTCGGCGTGCACGCGGACAGTGCCGTCGAGTACTACACGGGCGGCTCGTGCGAACGCGTCAGCGCGAGTGTGGGCGTCGACGACGAGAAGGGCACGAAGGGGACCGTGACGTTCGAGATCTGGGCCGACGGCAAGAAGGTGGCATCGACCGGCACCCTCACCAACGCGGACGCGGCCGAGCCGCTGTCGGCCGACGTGAGCGGGGCACAGGCGGTACGCCTCGTGGTGACCGACGCCGGCGACGGCGTGGACTCCGACCACGCGGACTGGGGGGACGCGACGCTCTCCTGCTAGAGCGTCAGCCGGAGCCGGGGTGGGCCACATGTCCGCCCCGGCTCCGGCCACCCTGGAACGACGTGAAGACGTCCAGACGTCCAGACGTCCAGACGTCCAGGTAAATGACCCGCGCCTCAGAGCGCCGACACGTCCCGGTCGCGCGTGAGCGCCGCCGCCGCCGCGCCCACAAGGCCCGCGTCCGTGCCCATGCGGGCGGGAGCCACCGTGAGGCGCTGCACGAACGACAGCGTCGCGTAGTCACGCAGCGAGCGGCGCAATGGCGCGAAGAGGACCTCTCCCGCCTTCGCCACTCCCCCGCCGATCACCGCGATGTCGATCTCCACGAGCGTGGCCGTCGCGGCGATGCCCGCGGCGAGCGCCTGGGCGGCACGCTCGAAGGAGGCGATGGCGACCCTGTCTCCCCCGCGCGCGGCCGAGGCCACCGCAGCGGCCGACAGGTCGCCGTCCGCGCCGGGGCGCCAGCCGCTGTCCAGCGCGCGGCGCGCGATGTTCGGCCCGCTCGCGATCCGCTCGACGCAGCCGCGCGCCCCGCACGGGCACGGGTCCCCGTCCAGATCCACGCTGATGTGGCCGATGTGGCCCGCGTTGCCCGTGGGCCCCGGGTGCAGCTTGCCACCGAGGATCAGGCCGCCGCCGACGCCGGTGGAGACGACCATGCACAGCGCGTTGTCATGGCCTTGCGCAGCGCCCTGCCAGTGCTCGGCCGCCGTCATCGCCACGCCGTCCCCGACCAGTTCGACCGGCAGACCCCCGGTGACCGCGCTGACCCGGTCCACGAGCGGGAAGTCGCGCCAGCCCGGCACGTTGACCGGACTCACCGTGCCCGTGGAGGCGTCCACCGGACCCGCGCTCCCGATGCCGACGGCCCCCGCCCGCACCCACAGCGGGGCGGCGGTCAGCTCGCGCAGCACGTCCTCGACGGCCCGCATCACCGTGTCCCCGTCCTCCTTGGCCGGAGTCGGCCGCTGCGCGCGCAGCAGGATGCGGCCGTGGTCGTCCACCAGGGCCCCGGCGATCTTGGTGCCGCCGATGTCGAGCGCGGCGACGAGGTCGGTCTGCATCAGTGTGAGGTCCCCTGGTGAAATGGCAGGTCGGATATGCGATGGATAGTCTCTCTCGCATCTGACAACGTTGTCCAGGGCCTATGCTCGACGCCACATCCCCATACAGCATCATGAACCCCCTGGAACCGCAGCGACGACAGGACAGGACAGCCCACCGTGGACCGCACCGCCCGCCGCCCAGACAGCCGTTACGGCAACCGCCCGACCATGAAGGACGTCGCGGCGCGCGCCGGAGTGGGCCTCAAGACGGTGTCCCGCGTCGTCAACGGCGAACCGGGAGTCACCCCCGACACCGAACGCCGCGTCCAGGAGGCCATCGAGGCCCTGGGCTTCCGCCGCAACGACAGCGCGCGCGTCCTGCGCAAGGGCAGGACCGCGAGCATCGGCCTGGTGCTCGAGGATCTGGCCGACCCCTTCTACGGACCGCTGAGCCGCGCCGTCGAGGAGGTCGCCCGCGCCCATGGCGCGCTGCTCATCAACGGATCGAGCGCCGAGGACCCGGAGCGCGAGCAGGAGCTCGTCCTCGCGCTCTGCGCCCGCCGGGTGGACGGGCTCGTGGTGATCCCGGCCGGTGACGACCACCGCTACCTGGAGCCCGAGATCGCCGCCGGTGTCGCGACCGTGTTCGTCGACCGTCCCGCCGGGAAGATCGACGCGGACGTGGTCCTTTCCGACAGCTTCGGGGGCGCGCGTGACGGCGTCGCGCATCTGATCGCGCACGGCCACCGCCGTATCGGCTTCATCGGTGACCAGCCGCGCATCCACACCGCCGCCGAGCGTCTGCGCGGCTACCGGACCGCGATGGAGGACGCCGGGATAACCGTCGAGGACGCGTGGATGTCGCTCGGCGTGACGGATCCGGAGCGGGTGCGGCGCGCCGCGGAGGAGATGCTCGCGGGCCCCGATCCGGTCACGGCGATCTTCGCGGGCAACAACCGTGTGACGGTGACCGTCGTACGGGTCCTGTCCGAGGTGGACCGCCCCGTGGCGCTGGTCGGCTTCGACGACATCGAGCTGGGCGATCTACTGCGCCCCGGCGTGACGGTCGTCGCGCAGGACGCCGCGCAGCTGGGCCGGACGGCCGCCGAGCGGCTGTTCCGGCAGCTCGACGGGGTGTCGCTGGTGCCGGAGCGGATCGAGCTGCCGACCCGGCTGATCACCCGCGGCTCGGGCGAACTGCCCCCGGCCGACTGACAGTTGTCCTGTCGGACGGCCAGGCGCGGACAGCCAGCAGACGGGGTGCGCAGTTCCTTGAGGGCGACCTCGCGGCCGAGCACCTCGTTTCGACCGCGCGCCACACGGCTCCCATGCCGCCGCGGCCGAGCTGTTCCCACACCCGGTACCGCCCGGCGAGGAAGCGGCCGCCTCCGCCCGTCTCTTCCTGATCCCCCGAAGACACCGCTGCCCCGTCCTTGTGACGCCAGTTTGAGTGGCGTACAGCCTACGGGGCAGCGGTGACAGGACCGGATGTGCGCGACAGGACCGGGACGGTCAGCGCTCCTGCGCGGTCAGGTCGCCGCGGCGCGGACCCGCGAAGCCCTGCAGGCGGGCCAGGGTGAGGCCGGTGATCCGGGTGACCTCGCCCGTGTCGAGGGCGCCGCAGTCCAGGCCGCGCAGCAGATAGCCGGCGAGCGCCTTGGCGGTGGCGGGCTCGTCCGCCACGTCGCCGCCCTCGTGGTGACCGGCGTAGGCGGCCAGGCGCGCGGCGGCCGACTCGAAGCCCTCGCGGTAGAAGGCGAAGACCGCGGCGTAGCGCGTCGGGATGTGGCCCGGGTGCATGTCCCAGCCCTGGTAGTAGGCGCGGGCCAGGGCGCGGCGGGTGAGGCCGTAGTGCAGGCGCCAGGCGTCGTGGACCTTCGCGGTCGTGCCGACGGGCAGGACGTTGGTGGAACCGTCCGAGACGCGGACGCCGGTGCCGGCGGCGGCCACCTGCATGACGGCCTTCGCGTAGTCGGCGGCCGGGTGATCGCTGGCCTGGTAGGCGGCGCTGACGCCGAGGCAGGCGCTGTAGTCGAAGGTGCCGTAGTGCAGTCCGGTCGCGCGGCCTTCGGCGGCGTCGATCATGCGGGCGACGGCGGCGGTGCCGTCGGCGGCGAGGATGGACTGGCTGGTCTCGATCTGGATCTCGAAGCCGAGGCGCCCCGCCTCGAGTCCGTGGGCCTTCTCGAACGCCTCCAGGAGCCGGACCATGGCGGTGACCTGCTCCGGGTACGTCACCTTGGGGAGCGTGAGCACGAGCCCGTCGGGGAGGCCGCCCGCCTCCATGAGGCCGGTCAGGAAGATGTCGAGGGTGCGGATGCCCCGGTCGCGTACCGGCTCCTCCATGCACTTCATGCGGATTCCCATGTACGGGGCGGCGGTGCCGTTCTTGTACGCCTCGGCGACGAGACGGGCGGCGCGGGCGGCGTCCTGGTCCTCGTCGGCGCCCTTGTAGCCGTCCTCGAAGTCGATGCGCAGGTCCTCGACCGGCTCGCGCTCCAGCTTGGCGCGTACGCGCGAGTGGACGGCCTCGGCGAGGTCGTCGCCCAGGCCGAGGACGGCGGCGAAGGAGGCGGCGTCCGGGGCGTGTTCGTCGAGCATCGCCAGGGCCTTGTCGCCCCACGTACGGATGCTGTCGGCGTCGAACTGCTCGCCCGGGATGTACACGGTGTGGACGGGCTGCCGGGTGCCGGGGTCTCCGGGGTAGCGGCGCTCCAGCTCCGCGTCCACCGGGGCGAGGGAAGCGCTGATGCCCTCGCTGACCGCTCCGGCGAGGCTCGTTGCCACCTTCTCTTGCTGACCCATTCCTGCACCCTCCACACTCTCGACGTTCCAGAGTTTCCGCTTCACGGAATCAATAATCCGTATAGCGAAGTTATCTGCGTGCGCCATCTGCGTCAATGGTCCCCCGTACGCGAACGGGGCCGCGCGGTGAAGATCACCACGCGGCCCCGTTGCCGTGATCGGCCCGGAGAAGCTCAGCCCTTGCGGGTGTTGACTTCCTCGGTGAGCTGGGGGACGACGTCGAAGAGGTCGCCGACGACGCCGTAGTCGACGAGGTCGAAGATCGGGGCTTCGGCGTCCTTGTTGACCGCGACGATGGTCTTGGAGGTCTGCATGCCGGCCCGGTGCTGGATCGCGCCGGAGATACCGTTCGCGATGTACAGCTGCGGGGACACACTCTTGCCGGTCTGGCCGACCTGGTTGGAGTGCGGGTACCAGCCCGCGTCGACCGCGGCGCGGGAGGCGCCGACCGCCGCGCCGAGGGAGTCGGCGAGGGCCTCGATGATTCCGAAGTTCTCGGCGCCGTTGACGCCGCGGCCGCCGGAGACCACGATCGCGGCCTCGGTCAGGTCCGGACGCCCCGTCGAGGCACGCGGCGTGCGCGCGGTGACCTTGGTGCCCGTGGCCTGCTCGGAGAACGACACGGCCAGGGCCTCGACGGTGCCGGCCGCGGGGGCGGACTCGACCGGGGCACTGTTGGGCTTGACGGTGATGACCGGGGTGCCCTTGGAGACACGGGTGGTGGTGGTGAACGAGGCGGCGAACGCCGACTGGGTCGCGACCGGGCCCTGCTCACCGGCCTGGAGGTCGGTGGCGTCGGTGATGACACCCGACCCGACCCGCACGGCCAGACGCGCCGCGATCTCCTTGCCCTCCGCCGAGGACGGCACCAGCACCGCCGCCGGGGACACCGCCTCGTAGGCGGCCTGCAGCGCATCCACCTTCGGCACGACCAGATAGTCGGCGTACTCGGCGGCATCATGGGTCAGGACACGGGTCGCGCCGTGCTCGGCGAGCGCGGCGGCCGTGTCGGCGGCACCCGCACCCAGCGCCAGGGCGACGGGCTCACCCAGACGACGCGCCAGCGTCAGCAGCTCAAGGGTGGGCTTGCGGACGGCACCGTCCACGTGATCGACGTAGACCAGAACTTCAGCCATGGGACTTCTCCTGCATGCGAAAGAGTGAGACGGAAGGGGACAGCGGGGCTAGATGAACTTCTGGCCCGCGAGGAACTCGGCGAGCTGCTTGCCGCCCTCGCCCTCGTCCTTGACGATCGTGCCCGCGCTGCGCGCCGGACGCTCGGCCGCCGCGTCCACGACCGTCCACGCACCCGCCAGACCCACCTCGTCGGCCTCCAGGCCCAGATCCGACAGGTCCCACGACTCGACCGGCTTCTTCTTCGCCGCCATGATCCCCTTGAACGAGGGGTAACGCGCCTCGCCCGACTGGTCGGTCACCGACACCACCGCCGGGAGCGAGGCCTCCACCTGCTCCGAGGCCGTGTCACCGTCACGACGGCCCTTGACCACACCGTCCTCGACCGACACCTCCGACAACAGCGTCACCTGCGGCACACCCAGCCGCTCCGCCAGCAGCGCCGGCACCACACCCGCCGTACCGTCCGTGGAGGCCATACCGCAGACCACCAGATCGAACCCGGCCTTCTCGATCGCCTTCGCCAGCACCAGCGACGTGCCCACGATGTCCGTGCCGTGCAGATCGTCGTCCTCGACATGGACCGCCTTGTCCGCGCCCATCGACAACGCCTTGCGCAACGCGTCCTTCGCGTCCTCCGGACCCACCGTCAACACGGTGATCTCCGCATCGTCCGCCTCGTCCGCGATCTGCAACGCCTGCTCGACCGCGTACTCGTCCAGCTCCGACAGCAGCCCGTCCACATCATCACGGTCCACCGTCAGGTCCTCAGCGAAATGCCGGTCCCCCGTCGCGTCCGGCACATACTTCACGGTGACAACGATCCTCAAGCTCACGCCGGCTCTCCTACTGCAATCGTCTTTACTGGGCGGCCTTGCTCCCTGCAGGCAGCATAGGCGTCCGAAGCGGACTCTCCCGGTCGGGGCGGCCCGCGCCCCGAACGAAATATTACTCGTCAGTACACCCAGCATTTGCCCGCTAAGCAAGCGCTTTGAACTGTGATCCTAGTCGCGCAGACCGTTGAAGCGGCCCTGGTGGTAGACGAGCGGCCGACCGGCTCCCGCGGGGTCCCCGACGACGGCCTCGGCAAGCACGATGCGGTGGTCTCCGGCGGGCACGCGCGCGATCACCCGGCACACCAACCAGGCCAGCACGCCGTCGAGTACGGGCACGCCCTCCGGGCCCTCGTGCCAGCGCGTGGGCTCCCCGAAGCGGTCGGCGCCGCTCTTCGCGAACGTGGCGGCCAGATCCTGCTGGTGCTCGCCGAGTATGTGGACGCCGATGTGTTCGGCCTCGGAGACGACGGGCCAACTGGAGGCGCCCAGGCCGATGCCGAACGAGATGACGGGAGGCTCGGCCGACACCGACGTCAGGGAGGTGGCGGTGAAGCCCACCGGGGCGGCGCCCCGGGCGGTGATCACCGCGACTCCCGCCGCGTGCTGCCGGAAGACCGAGCGCAGCAGGTCGGGCGATGCGGTGGTGGCGGTGCGGAGATCGGGCGTGGCCGTCATGGAGTTGTCCTTCTGCCGGAGGGGTGCGAGCGGGATCCGTGGCTGCTCAGGAGCCGGGACAGCGCGCACTCGCGCAGCGGGCGAGGTCCACATGGACACGCTCGAAGAGAAGGAGTTCCGTGGGCATACAGTCAGGCTGACGATAGGTGGTGCGTGCAGTCAAGGGCGTCCCGCCATCTGGGAGAAGCGTCACCACGAAGTCACCCCCCGTCAGACCGCCTCCCCGAGCGCGGCGATGACGTCCGCCTTGCGCGGCTGACCGGAGGCGCGGCGCACGATGTGTCCGGACGCGTCGAGGACGAACACGGTGGGCGTCTTGAGGACGCCGAGTTCCCTCACGAGGTCGAGCCGGTCCTCGGCGTCGATCTCCACATGGGCCACGCCGGGAACCATTTCGGCCACTTCGCCGAGCACGCGCCGGGTGGCCCGGCACGGGGCGCAGAAGGCGCTGGAGAACTGCACGAGCGTGGCCCGCTCCCCCAGCTCCTCGCCCAACTTCGCCGCTCCGAGAGCCGCTTCGCCCTGCCGCACCTTCATCCTCCCGCTCCGCCGCCGTTGCATCAGCCCGAAGACGCTCGCCGCGGCGAGCACGGCCACACACACCACAAGTCCGGTCATCGTTCCAGTGCAGCATTCACGAGACCGCAAAGATTCCCCGGGTCCGCGCGGCGCACCATTGCGGAATGCTGGGTTCATGGACATCGATGTGAGAGGACCGCGGTTCGGCGCCGCGGTCACGACGGTCGTACTGGCCCTGGTGCTCGTCACGGGCAGCGCCTGGCTCCTGGCGTGGCAGACGCTGTGTTTCGCGCTCGGCGCGGCGGGCGGGGTGGGGCGTTCTCCCTACGCGTGGCTGTTCCGTACGGCGGTGCGACCGCGGCTCGGGCCGCCCACGGAGTTCGAGGCTCCGCAGCCGCCGCGGTTCGCGCAGTTCGTCGGGCTCGTCTTCGCGCTCGCGGGCCTGGTGGGCCTGATGTGGGGGCCGGGCTGGCTGGGGCTCGGGGCGACGGCCCTCGCACTGGCGGCGGCGTTCCTCAACTCGGTGTTCGGCTACTGCCTGGGGTGCGAGATGTACCTGCTCCTGCGGCGTGGCGCGGCACGATTTGGCTGATCAACGGGTTGCGGGGATCGCGCCGGAGTGACGAGGATCTCGCGCCCTGCCGGAACCAGGACTGGCTACTCAGCCGTTGATGGGGCACGATCTGCGCTAGCCACAAAACCTACGGCTGCGTAACTTCCCGCCGGGAGCCCCCTCCCCAGGCAGAGATGAAGGGTCCTCCCCCTCCATGGCAGAGCTCGTCTACCGTCCGGTCATCGGCGCGGCCCGCACGATGTTCAAGGCGCTCGATCTGAAGATCGACGTCAAGGGCGCGGAGAACATTCCGCGCTCCGGCGGCGCGGTCCTGGTCAGCAACCACATCAGCTACCTGGACTTCATCTTCGACGGTCTCGCCGCGCTGCCGCAGAAGCGCCTGGTGCGCTTCATGGCGAAGGAATCGGTCTTCCGGCACAAGATCTCCGGTCCGCTGATGCGCAGCATGAAGCACATCCCCGTGGACCGGAAGCAGGGCGAGGACGCGTACGCGCACGCCCTCGACTCGCTGCGCTCCGGTGAGGTCATCGGCGTGTTCCCCGAGGCGACGATCTCGCAGTCGTTCACGCTGAAGAGCTTCAAGTCGGGTGCCGCGCGCCTGGCCCAGGAGGCCGGTGTGCCGCTGATCCCCATGGCGCTGTGGGGTACGCAGCGCCTGTGGACGAAGGGCCACCCGAAGAACTTCAGGCGTGAGCACATCCCGATCACGATCCGGGTCGGCGAGCCGATGGAAGCCCCGCGCGACCAGTTCGCCGGTGCGATCACGCGGCGCCTGCGCGAGCGTGTGCAGGAACTCCTCGAGGCGGCGCAGCGCGCGTACCCCGTACGCCCCAAGGGTCCGGACGACACCTGGTGGATGCCCGCGCACCTCGGCGGCACCGCGCCCACCGCGGCAGAGGTGAAGGCCGCCGAGGCGAGCTGAATCGGTACTGCAGACGTGCCGCGGGCCCACCGCGGTGCGTCTACTCCGGCGCGTGGACGGCGATCCGCGCGCCGGGGCTGAACTTCTCCAGGAGTTCGGCGAGTTCGGTGCCGGCCGCCGCCACGTCGCAGTGCGGCCCCATCGCCTCCAGCAGGAAGAGCGCGTTGACCGATTCCTCGGTGAGGCGCGTGCGCGTGCCCTGGCGCCAGTTCCAGCGGCGGCAGGTCACGCCGTCGTCGTCGCACCAGACGACCTCGCCCGCGTCGGGCTGCTCCACGACGTCCGCGCCCCCGGCCACGGTGGCGAAGCCCTCTTCGCCGGTGGCCCTGACGAGGCGCATCCCTCCCTTGATGTGGTCCAGATCCTCGCCGCCGACCGGGATCAGATGGGCCACGCTGATCGCGTTGTAGACGTCGACCAGGGTGTTGATCCGCGGCAGTCCGCCGTCCGCGAGAGCCCTCTTGGCCAGCGCCTCCGCGGAGTTGCGGGTGCGGGAGGGCTTGGCGCCGAAGGCCGTGTAGGCGGCGCGCCAGGCCACCATGTGCGGGTCCTCGTGCGGGGCGCGTCCGTCGAGGCGTGCGGCGAGGCGGCGTGCGGCGTCGTCGAGAAGGGCCGAAGTCCCTTCCCCGCTGGGGCTGTTGACCAGCCCGTGCGCCTCGATGGCGACGTGCCGGAAGTCGGGTGCGAGGGTCCGTACCTCGTCGGACACGGTGAGGTGGAGGGTCATCGTCCGCCTTGCTGTTCGGGGTGCGCTTGCTGTTTCAGAGTGCGTCGGGGAGGTGTTCCCACAGGTACGGCCGGTCGGGGGCGTCTCGCAGAGCGCGCAGCACGGCCGGGGCCGGTACATCAAAGAGTACCGGATAGTCCACCTCATTGGACTTCGCGTCCACGGCGAAGGCCAGCCGCTCGCCGTCGAGGGAGAACTGGGCGTCGACCCCGGGCTTGTTCCCGCGGCAGTCCTGCCGGTGCCAGGCCCCGCGGAAGCGCACGGCGACCATGCCGTGCAGCACGTGCCCGGTCCCGGCGTCGTGTGTCAGCCGCTGATAGCAGAGCGCGGCGGGGATGTCCTCGGCGCGCAGGAGCGCGGCCAGCGCGTGGGACTTGGCGTGACAGATGCCCGTGCCCTGCTCCAGGACGTCCGAGGCGCGCCAGGTGACGCGGAGATCCCCGCTGTCGGCGGAGTGCGGAATGGTGTCACGCACGAACTCATAGGCGGCCTGCGCGTATGAATATGAGTCGGAGGCCTGGGCGGCGAGGCGCTCGGCGGTCTTCCGTACCAGTGGATGGCGATGGTCGATGACCTCGTCGGCCGCCAAGTAGGCCGACAGGTCAGGGTTTTTCTGGATCAGCTGCATGGACGGGGAGCATAGAAATGCGACCGACCGCGCGTCAATGACTTTACGGTCGATCGCATATCCATGCAGGGATGCGGGAGACTCAGGTGAGTCCGGAGGGGCCGCCTAGCGGGCCATTTCCTCCTTGAGGGCGGCGACGAAACCGTCGACGTCCTCCTCGCGGGTGTCGAAGGCGCACATCCAGCGGACGTCGCCGGCCGCCTCGTCCCAGAAGTAGAACCGGAAGCGCTTCTGGAGGCGCTCGCTGACGTCGTGCGGCAGCCGCGCGAAGACGGCGTTGGCCTGCACCGGATAGAGGATCTCGACGCCGTGGACGGCGCGGACCCCCTCGGCGAGGCGCTGGGCCATCTCGTTGGCGTGCCGCGCGTTGCGCAGCCACAGGTCCTTGGCGAGCAGGGCCTCCAACTGCACCGACACGAAGCGCATCTTGGAGGCGAGCTGCATCGACAGCTTGCGCAGGTGCTTCATGTGGCTGACGGCGTCCTGGTTGAGGACGACGACGGCCTCGCCGAACAGGGCGCCGTTCTTCGTGCCGCCCAGCGACAGGATGTCGACGCCGACCGCGTTCGTGAACGTGCGCATCGGCACGTCGAGCGAGGCGGCCGCATTGGCTATGCGGGAGCCGTCGAGGTGCACCTTCATGCCGCGCTCGTGGGCGTGGTCGCAGATCGCGCGGATCTCGTCGGGCGTGTAGAGCGTGCCCAGTTCGGTGTTCTGCGTGATCGAGACGACCTGCGGCATCGCGCGGTGCTCGTCGTCCCAGCCGAAGGCCTGCCGGTCGATGAGCTCGGGCGTGAGCTTGCCGTCCGGGGTCGGCACGGTGAGCAGCTTGAGGCCGCCCATGCGCTCCGGGGCCCCGCCCTCGTCCACGTTGATGTGCGCGGACTCGGCGCAGATCACCGCGCCCCAGCGGTCGGTGACCGCCTGGAGCGCGACGACGTTGGCACCGGTGCCGTTGAAGACCGGGAACGCCTCGGCCGTGGGGCCGAAGTGGGCGCGGATGATCTGCTGGAGGTTCGCCGTGTAGTCGTCCTCGCCGTACGCGATCTGGTGACCGCCGTTGGCGAGGGCGAGGGCCGCGAGGATCTCCGGGTGCGCGCCCGCGTAGTTGTCGCTCGCGAAGCCGCGCACGTCCGGGTCGTGATGCCTGCGGGCGTCGGTCTTCGGAGGATTCACGGCTTCTCGGTCAGCCACAGACGGGTCCCGTTCAATTCCTTGGCGGGCCGGTCCCAGACGCCGGCGATGGCATCGGCCAGGTCCGTGACGTCCGTGAAGCCCGCGAACTTCGCGTTGGGTCGCTCGGCGCGCATCGCGTCGTGCACCAGCGCCTTCACCACCAGGATCGCAGCCGCCTGCTGCGGCCCCTCGTCGCCCCCCGCCTTGCGGAAGGCGTCGCCGAGGGCCAGCGTCCAGGCCTCGGCTGCGGCCTTGGAGGCCGCGTACGCCGCGTTGCCCGCGGTCGGCTTGCTGGCGCCCGCGGCGCTGATCAGCAGGAAGCGTCCGCGGTCGCTGCGCAGCAGGGCGTCGTGGAACGCGAGGGAGGTGTGCTGGACCGTACGGATCAGGAGCTTTTCGAGCAGCTCCCAGTCGGCGAGGTCGGTCTCGGCGAAGGAGGCACTGCCGCGCCAGCCGCCGACGAGGTGGACCACACCGTCGACGCGCCCGAAGTCCTTCTCCACGTGGTCCGCCCAGTCGCGGGTCGCCTGCAGGTCGAGCAGGTCGACGGTGTCACCGATGACGGTGGCGCCGCCGTGCGCGTAGCGCGCCGCGTCCACGGCCTCCGCCAGGCGTGTGGCGTCCGCGTCCGCTCCGACGACCGTCGCGCCCGCCTCGGCGAGGCGCAGCAGCGTCGCGCGGCCCGCGGGTCCCCCCGCGCCCGCGACCGCGATGACCGCTCCGTCCAGCGTGCCGTTTCCGTTGCCTTCGGCCATGGCCGTCGCCTCCTCGTCGCGAGCGCTCACGCGGCGGCCTGCTCGGCGCCCGCAGCGGTGATCCCCTTGGTGGAGGCGATCACGTTCTTCAGCTTCTTGGACAGTGCCTCATAGAACATGCTCAGCGGAAACTCGTCCGGAAGCACGTCGTCGACGAGTTTGCGCGGCGGCAGGCTCAGGTCGAGGGCGTCGGGGCCCTTGGCCCAGCGGGAGCCGGGGTGCGGGGCGAGGTACTGGGACACCAGGTCGTACGCGGCGAACCAGTGCACCAGCTTCGGGCGGTCGATGCCGTCGCGGTACAGCTTCTCGATCTCGGCGCACAGCTGGTTGGTGACCTGCGGGGCACGCTCCCAGTCGATCTGGAGCTTGTTGTCGGTCCAGCGCACCACGTCGTGCTTGTGCAGGTACGCGAAGAGGAGCTGGCCGCCGAGTCCGTCGTAGTTGCGCACGCGCTCGCCGGTGACCGGGAAGCGGAACATCCGGTCGAAGAGGACGGCGTACTGCACGTCGCGGCCCTGCGGGAAGCCGTCGGCCTCCAGCTTCACGGCCTCCTTGAAGGCGGTGAGGTCGCAGCGCAGCTCTTCGAGGCCGTACATCCAGAACGGCTGGCGCTGCTTGATCATGAACGGGTCGAACGGCAGGTCGCCGTGGCTGTGGGTGCGGTCGTGCACCATGTCCCACAGCACGAAGGCCTGCTGGCAGCGGTCCTGGTCGGAGACCATCTCGCGGATGTCGTCGGGCAGTTCGAGCCCGAGGATGCCGACGGACGCCTCGGTGACGGCGCGGAAGCGGGCCGCCTCACGGTCGCAGAAGATGCCGCCCCAGGAGAAGCGCTCGGGCGCCTCGCGCACGGCGATGGTCTCCGGGAAGAGCACGGCCGAGTTGGTGTCGTAGCCGGCGGTGAAGTCCTCGAACGTGATCCCGCAGAACAGCGGGTTGTCGTAGCGCGTCGCCTCCAGCTCGGCGAGCCACTCGGGCCACACCATGCGCAGGACGACGGCCTCCAGATTGCGGTCCGGGTTGCCGTTCTGCGTGTACATCGGGAAGAGGACCAGGTGCTGCAGTCCGTCCTCGCGGTGCGCGGCGGGCTGGAAGGCCAGCAGCGAGTCGAGGAAGTCGGGGACCTGGAAGCCCTCCTCCGCCCAGCGGCGCAGGTCGGCGACGAGCGCCGAGTGGTACGCGGCGTCGTGCGGGAGCAGCGGGGAGAGCTGCTCGACGGCGGATATCACGCGGTCGAGCGTCAGCTCGGCGACGGCCTTGGACGGGGCGCCCTCGGCGGCGAAGTCGATGGAGCCGTCCTTCTGCTGCCAGGGCCGGACCTCCTCCACGGCGGCCTTGAGCAGGGGCCACGCCGGGTGTTCCACCACCCTGGTTTCGGGGCTTCCCCCAACCATCTCCGGAGGAACCTTCCCCTCCACGCCCGACTGCACAAGAATTTCCGTCATTACCCATCCTCCACGGGAGAACCTCGCGTACAGACACCGTAAACGGGCGAGGTTCTCCACCACAAGGGGGGCCGGGAGGAAGTTATCCTGCGTGACCCCCTGGTTCACCGTCGTTTTTCCTGCCCGACACGGTTGAAACGATGGCCTTCGCCACATCCGCCAGGGCAGTACGGGCGTCGTCGAGCAGCTCCGGGAAGCCGAAGAAGCCGTGGAACATCCCCGGGAAGTGGCTCTCGGTGACCTCCACGCCCACCTCGCGCAGGGCCGTCGCGTACGCGAGCCCCTCGTCGCAGAGCGGGTCGCAGCCCGCGGTCACGATGTGGGCGGGCGGCAGCGAGGCGAGATCGGCGAGGAGTGGCGAGACGTGCGGGTGGGACCGGTCGCCCTCCGGGCCGAGGTACTGCTCGGCGAACCAGCGGCAGTGCGCGGCCGTCAGGAAATAGCGGTCGGCGTTCCGCGCGAACGACTCCGTCGACCGATGGGCGTCGGTGGCCGGATAGACGAGGGCCTGGAGCGCGATGCGCGGGCCGCCACGGTCCCGGGCCAGGAGGCAGACGACGGCCGCGAGGTTGCCGCCCGCACTGTCGCCCGCCACGACGAGGGCGTCCGCGTCGCCACCCAGCGCCGCGTGATGGTCCGCCGCCCAGCGCAGCGCCGCGTACGCGTCGTCGACGGCGGCCGGGAACGGCGACTCGGGGGCCAGGCGGTAGTCGACGGAGACGACCACGGCCCCCGCCTCGCGGCACAGCCCGCGGGCGGTCGAGTCATGGCTGTCCAGGCCGCAGATCGCCCACCCTCCGCCATGGAGGAAGACGACGGTCGGGCGCGGGCCCGGTGCGTCGTCGGGGTCCGGGCGGTAGATGCGTACGGGGATCCGGGGCGCTCCGGCCGGGCCGGGGATGTCGCGGTCCTCGACCGAGCCGACGACCGGCGGCGGGAGCGGCGACGCGGGAGCCGCGGCCAGTATGCGGCGGGCCTCGGCGGCGTCGGTGACGGCGCCGCCGAGGTCGGGGAAGAACGCGGTCATCGCGTCGACCAGTGCACGGACGTCGGGTGCGAGGCGGTCCTCGGGCGCGGGGCTCATGCGGACACCGCCTGCCGCTCCTGGGCGCGGAAGTGCGGGATGACCTTCTCGCCCCACTGCCGCAGCGTCTCCAGACAGGCCTCCTGGGGGACGGTCCCCATCTGGACGAGGCACATGATCTCGTCGGCGCCCGCGTCACGCAGACGCTCGACATAGGCGATGGCGTCGTCGGCGGTGCCATAGGCGTGGTCGGCGTTGAAAGTGGCCGTGGCGGTGGGGCGTACCGGGATCCGGTGTTCGTGGAGGCGGGCCACGACCTGTTCGGCGGCCCTGCGCATGTCGGCCGCCTCGTCGGCGCCCTCCACCACCGCCTCGTCGGGGACGCCCGCGCCGCCGTACCAGTGCCCGATGGACTGCGCGAAGAACCGCTGTCCGCGGATGCCGATGTTCCGGGCCGCCTCCTGGTCGTCCAGGACGATGGTCGGGCACAGGACGGAGAAGTGGTCGTTCACGACGCCGGACACGAAGCGGTCAGGGGTACGGGCGGCGATCGCGTCGTCGTAGGCGCGCCGCATGCCGGCGATCGACTCGGGGCCCGCGAAGCCCATCACCAGGGCGCCGATGCCGAGTTCGGCGGCCTGGGTGAGCGTCTCGGTGCGGCTGCACGCGAGGAAGAGGGGCGGGTGGGGCGTCTGTTTCGGGCGGGGCAGGACGGGGTGCGGGTCGATGTCGAGGAGCTCCCCGTGGTGTTCGAGCTCGTCCTTCTCCCAGGCCTTCCCGATGATCCTCAGCGCCTCCTCGACCTCCTGCGTCGTGCGGTCCTTGTCGACACCGCACAGGGAGGTCTCCTGCTCGGTGCCGCCCCGGCCGGCCCCGAGGTCGAGGCGGCCCCCGGAGAGCAGGTCGAGCATGGCGGCCCGCTCGGCGACCCGCACCGGATGGTTGAAGTTGAAGGGCATGCACACGACGCCGTGCCCGATCCGGATGGTGCTGGTACGGGCGGCGACCCAGGTCAGGAAGATCTCGGGGGCCGACATGTGCGCGTACCACTTGAGGGAGTGGTGCTCGACGGCCCAGATCCGGTCGAAGCCCATCTCCTCGGCGAGGACCGCCTGTTCCACGCAGTCATGGATGACCTGATGTTCGTGTTCGACGGTGGGATCGGCGAGCTGCGCCTCGAAGATGACGGAGAACTTCACGTTGCCTCCAGGGAGTTGGGCCACACGCACTATTCCGGTTAGGTATATGACTAACCGTCAGGTGCACTCGCGGCAAGACCGGCGACGAGATTCGGCGACACGGCACGTGCCGGGGTCTTGCGGTGACCGGCTCCCGGTCACTTCAATGCGGCGCATGGCTGACGACCTGCCACCGACCGCCTGGGCCGTCCTCGGACTGCTGTCCTTCCCCGGGCAACGGACCGGATACGAGCTGAAGAAGTGGGCCGACGCCTCCCTGAGGTTCTTCTACTGGTCGCCCGCCATCAGCCAGATCTACGCCGAACTGCGCCGCCTCGAATCACTGGGCTACGTCACGTCGCTGCACTCCGGCGCCGAGGAGCCACGGGCCAAGCGGACGTACGCGATCACCGAGGAGGGGCGCGGGGCGCTCGCGGTGTGGGCCGGGGGCGGGCGGGGTCTCGGCGCGCCCGTGCTCAAGCACCCCGTACTCCTGCGCGTCTGGCTCGGGCATCTCGCCGCGCCGGAGCACCTGCGGGGCCTCGTGACGGAACACGTGGCCCGCACGAAGGGCGAGCTGAAGGAGGTCAGGGACGCGCTCGGACGGGCCGACGGGGTCGAGGCGTGGGCCCATCCGCAGATCGCGCTGCGCTGGAGCGAACGGCGGCTCGCGGCCGAAGTCGAACTGGCCGAGGCCATGCTGGACGACCTGGACGCGGCGCCCGGTCAACCTCCGGGGGACTCGCCCACCCACGGGTGATGCTTCCCGCGGCAGGCTGCCGAGGACGGTAGGACGGACCGGTCCCCGTGCTCTCCCTGTCCCTCAGCCCGTCTGGAGCCCCCGACCGTGAGCATTCGTGCCGTCCTGGTCGCCGCCGTCATCACTGGACTGGTCCTAGGAATCACCGCAACCAGAGCGGACCACTCCACTCCCTCGCGTCGGACCGGTCCCATCGTGGAGACGGGCCGTTAGGCTTCGGCCGTGCCGCGCGGGCGACCCCGTCCACGACCTCGCGCGGATGCCGAGCCGCCGTCGACGGAAGCGAGACGATCTTGAACTTCCTCACCATCGGGCATCGCGGAGTCATGGGTGTCGAACCCGAGAACACCCTCCGGTCCTTCGTCGCCGCGCAGAACGCGGGCCTCGACCTCATCGAACTCGATCTTCACCTGAGCAAGGACGGCGCCCTCGTCGTCATGCACGACGCCGACGTCGACCGCACGACGGACGGCCGGGGCCCCATCGCCGACAAGACCCTCGCCGAGCTGCGCGCCCTGGACGCGGGGCGCGGTGAGCGGGTACCGGTCTTCGAGGAGGTGCTCGACGCCGTGTCCAAGCCGCTCCAGGCCGAGATCAAGGACGTCGCCGCGGCGCGCGCCCTCGCCGACGTCATGCTGCGCCGGGACCTGGTGAGCCGCGTCGAGGTGATCTCGTTCCACGACGATGCCATCGCCGAGATCGCCCGGCTGGTGCCGGGCGTCCGTACGGCGCTGGTGGCCAGCCGCTACGGCACCGACGTGGTGGAGCGCGCCACCGCCGTCGGCGCCACGTCCCTGGTCCTCAACATCCGGCGCCTGACGCAGGAGATCGTCGAGCGGGCCCGCAAGGCGGACCTGCGGATCATCGGCTGGGTCGTCAACACCCAGGACGATCTGCGCCTGGTGCGGGCGCTCGGCCTGGACGGCGCGACGACCGACTATCCGGAGATCAAACGGACCGGCCGCTTCACGGCCTGAGCCGGGCGAGGGGCCCGAGCCATGCCCGGGACCCGGGCCGGCCGAGCGGCCCGCGTCGGCCGAGGGCGCCGAAGGGTCTGCAACGGCCGAGCGGCAACCGCGTCACCCGGGGGCCCGATGGGGCTGCGTCAGCCGAGGGGCTTGACCAACAGCTCGAACTGGAGGTCGTCCCGCTGCGGGATGCCGAAGCGCTCGTCGCCGTACGGGAAGGGGGTCATCTCTCCCGTACGGCGGTAGCCCCGGCGCTCGTACCAGGCGATGAGGTCCTCGCGCACCGAGATCACCGTCATGTGCATCTCGCGCACGCCCCACGCCTGACGGGCGGTGCGCTCCGCCTGCGCGATGATCACCTTGCCGAGGCCCGCGCCCTGGAGGGCCGGGCTCACGGCGAACATGCCGAAGTAGGCGTGCTCCCCGCGGTGCTCCAGCTGGCAACAGGCGACGACCGCGCCGTCGCGCTCGACGGTGAGCAGCCGGCTGTCCGGCGACTTGATGACGTCGACGACGCCCTGCGGGTCGGTGCGCTGCCCCTCCAGGATGTCCGCCTCCGTGGTCCAGCCGGTGCGGCTGGAGTCCCCGCGGTACGCCGACTCGATCAGCGCGACGAGCACGTCGACATCGGCGTCGGTGGCGTCCCGGAAGGTGAGGTCGCCGGTCGTGGGGCGGGGAGCGATGGACATGGGACGGTCTCCGATCTCGTGCGCGGCTGTCGGCGCGGGCGCCGTCGAGCCTAACGCCGAGCCTCTACGCTGCGTTGGCATGGTTCACGTACTGAGCAGCAGGACGCTTCTTCGCCCCACCGATCCGGAGCGGTCGCGGGCCTTCTACGGTGAGGCGCTCGGCCTTGCCGTGTACCGGGAGTTCGGGACGGGGCCCGAGCGCGGGACCGTCTACTTCCTCGGGGGCGGCTTCCTGGAGGTGTCCGGCCACGCGGAGGCACCGCCGTCGCCCGGACTCCAGCTGTGGCTCCAGGTCGCGGACGCGGCGGCCGCGCACGAGGAGCTGGCGGCGCGCGGCGTCGAGGTGCTCCGGCCGCCGGTCAAGGAGCCGTGGGGGCTGATCGAGATGTGGATCTCGGACCCGGACGGCGTGCGCATCGTGATCACCGAAGTACCCGAGGACCATCCGTTGCGCTACCGGCCTTGAGGCAGCGGGTTCCGGGTACGCGAGTTGGAACGACCCGTTCAGCGTGCGCGGCACCAGCGCGCGGAAGAGTATGGGCGGGACGGCCGGAGACCGGCCCTTCCGCGTCCGGATGAGCCCGACCCTGGAGAGACATCACATGGCAGCTCCGCGGATCCTGATCGTCGGCGGCGGATTCGCCGGCATGGAGTGCGCGCACAAGCTGGAGAAGATCCTCAAGCCGGGCGAGGCGCAGCTGAGGCTGGTCAGTCCGTTCGACCACCAGCTGTACCTGCCACTGCTCCCCCAAGTCGCCTCGGGCGTGCTCACACCGCAGTCGGTCGCGGTGCCGCTGCGGCGCATGCTGCGGCACACCGGCATCGTGCCGGGCGGCGCGGTGGGCGTGGACCCCGATGCCAAGGCCGTCGTCGTACGGAAGATCAACGGCGAGACGGTGGTGGAGCGCTACGACTACCTGGTCCTGACGCCGGGCAGCGTCACGCGGCAGTTCGACATCCCCGGAGTGGACCAGTACGCGGTCGGCGTGAAGACGCTGGCGGAGGCGGCCTGGATCCGCGACCACGTCATCTCGCAGCTCGACCTGGCCGCGGCCAGCACCGACCCCGCCGAGCGGGAGTCGCGGCTGCAGTTCGTGGTGGTGGGCGGCGGGTACGCCGGTACGGAGACGGCCGCCTATCTGCAGCGCCTGACCACCGCCGCCGCCAAGCGTCTTCGAGGGCTCGACCCGGATCAGATCAAGTGGCATCTCGTCGACATCGCGCCCAAGTTGATGCCCGAACTCGGCGACCGGCTCGGCGAGAAGGCCCTGTCGATCGTGGAGCGGCGCGGGCTGCACGTGTCGCTCGGGGTGTCCGTGGCGAAGGTGACCGAGGACACGGTGACGCTCACGGACGGCCGGGTGCTGCCGTGCCGCACGCTGATCTGGACGGCGGGTGTCGCGCCGAGTCCGCTCATCGCGACGCTCGGCGCGAAGACGAACCGCGGCCGGCTCGTGGTCGAGCCCGATCTGACGGTGCCGGGGCTCGACGGCGTGTTCGCGCTCGGTGACGCGGCCGCCGTGCCGGACCTCGAGAAGGGCGCCGACGCGATCTGCCCGCCGACCGCCCAGCACGCCATGCGGCAGGGCTGGGCCGCCGCGAAGAACGTGGCCGCAGCCCTGCACGGCCTGCCGCTGAGGCCGTACCGGCACAAGGACCTGGGGCTCGTGGTGGACCTGGGCGGCATTCAGGCCGTGTCCAAGCCGATGGGCGTGCAGCTGACCGGGCTGCCCGCCCAGTTCGTCGCCCGGGCCTACCACCTGGGTGCGCTGCGCACCGGGACGGCCCGGTTCCGTACGGCGGCGAACTGGGGGCTCAACGCGGTCGCCGGCGACGACTTCGTGCGTACGGGGTTCCAGTCGGAGCGGCCCGCGACGTTGAAGGACTTCGAGAAGACGGACGCGTATCTGACGCCGGAGGAAGTGCGGGCGATGGTGACCGCGCATGTCGAGGGCCGTTCGACGACGGCTCCGGTGGATCCCGAGATCCCGTAGCGGTGGCGGCTACGCGGGTCCCGACGGGGCCGACAGCCGTGCGCGGCACGCCAGTTGGAGGGCCAGCCGGGTTTCGGGATCGGTGAGGTCGGCGCCCGTGAGGTCCGTGATGCGGCGGATGCGGGCGCCGACGGCGTTGCGGTGCAGATGGAGCTCCTCGGCGGCGCGGGCCGGGGAGTTGTTGTGGTCGAGGTAGGCCTGGAGGGTGCGCAGCAGCGGGTCGGCGCGGTCCGGGCCCAACTCCATGACGGGTGCGAGGAGTTCGTCCACGGCTTCGCGGGCGGTGTCCGAGGCGTACCACTCCAGGAGCATGCGGTCGAGGCCCGCGGCGTCGTGCGCGGTCACGGGGGCGATGTCGGCGCCGGCGGGCTTGAGGAGGGCGGCCCTGGCCTCGCGGGCCGAGGTGCGGATGCCCAGGGGGCCGCGGTGCGGGGCGCCGACGCCGCCGCGCAGGTCCGCCTCGGGGTGCAGTCGGCGCAGCCGGTCGACGGCGCGGCGGGCCAGGGCGAGCGCGGCGCGGCGGCCCGGGGCGCCGGGGTCGGTGGGCCAGGTGCCGAGCAGGACGAGCGCGTCGTCGACGAGCGCGGCGTTCCAGTGCACGCCGTCGGGGACGTGGCCGTCGGCGTGCTGCCGTACGTCGGTCAGTGTCCTGGGCAGGACGGTGTCGAGGAGCCGGTAGCGGTCCGCGGCGGGCAGCGCCGCGGCCTCGATCCGCAGGGCGATGTGGCGGCCGTCGACGGGGAGGCCGATGGTCCGGCCGCGGGCGGCCAGGCGGGCGGTCTGGTCCTGCGGGGCGACGAGGAGTTCGGCGAGGAGGTGGCCGCGGGAGCGCACGGGGACGTCGCCGTGTCCGCCGCCGACCGCCGTGAGCGCGGCCAGCGCCAGGACGGAGCGGATCGCGGTACCCGGGTGACCAGGATGTGCGGCCGCGGCGAGGCGCACCTCGCCGTCGGGTCCGGCGGCCGTCGCGCCCTCCTCCCCGGGGCCTGCGGCCCGGCGCTCGACGGGTGTGCCGAGCAGGCGGGCGGCGATCGCGGCGGCCCGTTCCGGGTCGCCCGCGGCGGAGGGCAGTTCGCGGGCGGCGGCCCCGATCCGGGCGAGGGCGTCGGCGGAGTCCCCCGCGACGGCGCGGTCGACGGCCACGACGAGGGCCGCGAGGTCTCCGTCCGTGGCCAGGACGGCGATCCGGCCGCGCTCCGCGAGGGTGCGTACGGCGATGTCCCCCGCCACCTGCTCGGCGCCCGGAAGCACCAGCGCCGCGGCGCCGGCTGCCGCGGCGTCCCGTACGGCCACGTCAAGGAGGTGGTCCGGCACGGGTGCGAGGAGCACCGCGACCGTGCCCGCGGGGACGGTCGCGAGCCCGTCGGCGCGGGGTTCGAGGCGGATGCCGGTGACCTCGGTGGCGTCGAGGGGGCCCGCGAGCGGTCGGAGCGTGTCGAGGCCGGGAGCGCTGAGCAGGTCGACGAGGCGGGGCATACGGCCATTGTGCTGGAGGCACATCACGCTGCCAAGGTGTGGGCTTGCAGCCCATTGGTGGGCGCGCGCGGGCTCGTACTCTGAGCCGTATGCAGATGGACGCCGGAGTGCTCGCCGACTTCGCGCGGGGCTGTGCCGTCCTGGGGTCGGGAGGCGGCGGTGGCCCCGCCGCCGTGACGTGCCCCGTGGCCGAGCAGGCCATCGAGGAATGCGGGCCCGTGCGGGTCGTGGCGGCCGGCGAGCTGCCCGAGGACGCGTTCGTCATGCCGGTCGGCCTGATCGGCTCGCCCGCCGTCGCCGAGGAACGCATCGGCAGCCGGGCCGAGCCCGCGCGGATGCGGGAGCGGGTCGAGGCGCTGCACGGCGTGCCCGTCGCCGCCGTCCTCACCTCGGAGATCGGCGGGCTCAACGGCTGTACGGCCGTCGCCTGGGCGGCGCGGCTGGGGCTGCCGTTGCTCGACGCCGACGCCATGGGCCGGGCGTTCCCGCGCATGGACCAGAACGTCCTCGAACTGGCCGGGCTCCGGCCGGGCCCGACCGTGCTCGCGGACGAGTACGGCCGCACCGTCGTCCTCGACCATGTCGACGGCCCCTGGCTGGAGGAGCTGGCGCGGGCCGTGGTCGCGACGTTCGGCGGGCACGCGGCGTCGTCCGAGTACCCGCTGACGGCCGGGCAGGCCGCCCGGCACGCGGTCGCGGGCTCGGTGACGCGGGCCGTCGCCGTCGGACGCGGCGAGGGGCCCCCGCCCGTACTGACCGGCAAGGTCTCGTCCGTGCGGCGGGCCGACGAGGACGCGACGCGCGTACTCCTGGAGGGCACCGGCGCCGACGCCGGTCGCCTCGTACGGATCGAGGCCCGCAGCGAGTTCGTCGCGGCGGTCGAGGACGGCAGGGCGCTGGCGCTGGTGCCCGACGTGATCGCTCTCGTCGACGTGCGGACCGGCTGGGCGGTGCCCGTGGAAGAGGTCAGGTACGGGCTGCGGGTGCGCCTCGTCACCCTTCCGTCGGCGCCGATCTGGTACTCGGAGGCCGGACTGCGCCTGGCCGGACCCGCCGCGTTCGGGGTGCACGGGCTGACCAGGGAGGTCACGCCGTGATCACCGGCATCGACGAGCAGCCCCGCCGGACCGCCCCGACGAAACAGCTCAGACACCGGCCGCCGACGCAGCTTGCCGCGCCGCACTCCACGCAGATCCGGCACACGGAGGCCCGTCTGCCGCTCGCCGCGCCCGCCGCGTTCGGGGAGCACGGACTCCCGGGGGAGGTCGCGCCATGATCATCAGCATCGACGAGCAGGTCGACCAAGCCGCGCCGACGAGGCGCGCGTTCGGGCTCGACGGCCGCACCCGGGGGGCCACGCCATGATCATCGGTGTGGATGTGGGCCCCACCAGCACGGATGCCGTCCTGCTGGACGGGGACGGTACGGGTGGCGGTCGGGCGGTCCGGGCCGTGAAGGTGCCGTCCCTGCCCGGCGACGCCGTCGGTTCGCTCGTCGCCGCTGTCGAGGCGCTGCCCGGCGAGCCGCGGGCGCGCGCCACGCAGCTCGCCGTGGGGCTGCGGGTCGCCGACCGGGCCCTGGCGGAGCGCGCGGGCCTCGCCCATGTGGGGGTGCTGCGCATCGGGGGCGAGGCCGCCGACACCGTGCGGCCGCTGTTCGGGTGGCCCGCCGAGCTGCGTGACGCCGTGTGTGCCGGGACCGCGAACGTGGCCGGTGGCGGCGGGCTCGGTCCGCACGACGGGGCGCCGCTCGACCGGGACGCCGTGGCCCGTTTCGGGGCCGAACTCGCGGGCCGGGCCGAGGCGTTCGCGGTCAGCGCCGTGTTCGCGCCCGCCGACGGGACGCAGGAGCGGGAGGCCGCCGAGATCCTGCGGGCCGAGGCGGGTGCCGACGTGCCGGTGGTCCTGTCGGGCGAGATCGGCTCGCTCGGGCTGCTGCGGCGCGAGAACGCGACGGCCCTCGACGCCGCGCTGTGCCTCCTGGTGGCGCGCGTCGCCGACGAACTGACGGCCGCGCTCCCCCGGCTCGGGCTCGCGCCGGGCGCCGCCGTGCTCGTGACCCGGCACGACGGCACCCTGATGAGCCTGGACTACCTGCGCCGCCAGCCCGGCCTGAGCCTCGGCTCGGGCCCTGCGTGCACGATTCGCGGCGCGGGGCTGCTCGGCGGCGTACGGGACGCCGTCGTCGCGGACATCGGCGAACGCCGGGCCCGCGTCGGCGCGTTGACCGCCGGCTATCCCCAGGAGGCCGGACCCGGAGGGCGCATCGGCGGCGTACCCGTCAGCCTGCGCGTCCCCGAACTGCTCACCGTCGGCGCCGCGGCACACCGCGACCTGGCGGAGGCGGTGGACCGCATGCAACCGGCCGCCGGCCGGCTCCCCGTCGTCCTGGTCGGCGGTGGCGCGGCTGCGGTGCCCGGCCGTGCGCTTCCCGGATGCGACGTCGTGCGACCCGAACACGGTGGCGTCGCGGGCGCGTTCGGCGCGGCCGCGAGCCCGGTGGGCGGCCACCACGAGCGCATCGTGCGGGCCGGTCCCGGCCGGCGTCTGGACGCCGTGCGGGACGAGGTGCGCGACCTCGCCCGGGCCGGGGCCGTGCGCGCCGGGGCGGATCCCCGTCGTGTGCGCACGCTTCTCGAACCGGATCTCACCGTGCCCTACCTGCCGGGCGCGCTGCTCCTGAGGGCCAGGGCCTTCGGGCCGCCGCTACCGCTCTGACCTGACCAACACCCTTTCCCCGCACGGCAGTTCAGCTTCGCCCTGCCGTGATCCCGCCCATCCCTCTTCGATGCGAGGACCGTCCCCATGCCCAAGCCATCCGACGTGCCGACGCCCGGTCAGAACGACCCGGCCGATGAGGACTACCCCCTGGAGCGGGTGCCGCGCGCGGCCCGCTACTCCTGGTTCAACGTCGCCGTGCAGCGGTTCGGCCAGCTCTCCGACCTCACGCAGTTCCTCCTCGGCGCGACGCTCGGCGCCGGGCTCTCCTTCTGGGGCGCCTTCTGGGCGTTCACCCTCGGCTCGGTGATCCTGGAGGTCGTCTGCATCTTCGTCGGCATCGCCGGGATGCGCGAGGGCCTCGCGACCTCGATGCTGGTGCGCTGGACCGGCTTCGGGCGGTACGGCTCGACGCTCATCGGGCTCGTCATCGCGGTCAGTCTCTTCGGCTGGTTCGGGGTGCAGACCGCGGTGTTCGCGGCCGGTCTCCAGTCGATCGTGCCGTCCATACCGCTGTGGGCCTGGTGCCTGATCTGCGGGCTCGCCGTGACCGCGCTGGTGCTGCGCGGTTTCCGGGCCATGGGCTGGACGGCGTTCGTGACCGTCCCGGCGTTCCTGGGCCTGGCCGGGTGGGCGATGACCGTGCAGATCTCCCGGCACAGCTTCACCGACCTGGTCGCGTCGCCGCCGTTCGGCGCGCACATCTCCATCGCGACGGGGGCGACGATCGTCGCGGGCTCGTACATCGTCGGCGCCGTCACGACGCCCGACATGACGCGCTTCAACCGCACCACCGGCGACGTCGTCAAGCAGACCCTGGTCGGCATCTCCCTCGGCGAGTACGTCCTCGGCCTCGCCGGGGTGCTCCTGGCCTACGCCGTGAAGTCCTCCGACCTGATCGCGATCATCACGTCCAGCTCCGGCGTGGTCGGGGTGATCGTCCTCGTGTCGGCCACCGTGAAGATCAACAACTGGAACCTGTACTCGTCCGCGCTCGGCCTGATCACCGCCGTGGAGTCGGTGTTCAAGGTGCGCCTCGGCCGGGTGGGGACGACCGTCGTCATCGGTGTCCTCGGCAGCCTCGCCGCGGCGGCCGGGATCCTGGACCACTTCACGGACTTCCTCACGATCCTCGGCGTCCTCACCCCGCCCGTCGCCGGGATCATGGTCGCCGAGTACTTCGTCGTGAAGAAGTGGCGGCCCCAGCTCGACGCCTCCCGTGCCTTGGGCCGGCTTCCGGAGAGCGAGCCGAGCTGGGTGCCGGCCACAGTCGCCCTGTGGACCGCCGCCTCACTGGTCGGCTGGTTCAGCGACCACTACGCCTCGTGGGGCATCCCGGCGCTCAACTCGCTGATCCTCGCGGGCCTCGGCTACGTGATCGTCGGCAGGCTCGGTCTCGTGCGCGGCGTCCGTGAGCTGCCCTTCACCCAGCCCGCCCGCCCTGCGGCCCAGATCGAGGCCGAGTCCGGCGCGGCGGACCCCCTGCCCGCCCCCGCCCACTGAACCCCGTCCCGACCCACGGACACACCATCCACGGACGCACCGTCCACGTACGCACGAAGGAAGCCACCACATGCGCATCGGCATCGACGTCGGAGGAACCAATACCGACGCCGCCCTGCTCGGGGACGACGACCGGGTCCTCGCGGCGGCCAAGTCGCCGACGACGCCGGACATCACGTCCGGGGTCACGGCGGCGGTCCGGGCCCTCGACCCGCCCGTCGAGTCCATCACCGCGGTCATGATCGGCACGACCCACTTCCTCAACGCCCTCATCGAGGGCGCCCGGCTGGCGCCCGTCGCCGCCGTGCGCCTCGGCCTGCCGGCCACGGCGGCCCTGCCGCCGATGACGGACTGGCCCGACCGGCAGCGGGCCGCGGTCGGCGGGCACGGCTATCTGTGTCACGGCGGCCGCGAGTTCGACGGCCGGGTGCTTTCCCCCCTCGACCCGGACGAGCTGAAGCGGACCGCCGCGGACATCGCCGCGCGCGGGATCGGCTCCGTGGCCGTCTCCTCGGTGTTCTCCCCGGTCGCCGAGGACGACGAGCGGCGCGCCGCGGAGATTCTGCGCGGCGAGCTGGGCGACGGCGTGCACTTCTCGCTCTCGCACGAGCTCGGCCGGATCGGTCTGCTCGCCCGCGAGAACGCCACGATCATCAACGCGGCGCTGCGGGACCTGGCGACGGTCATCGTGGAGTCGTTCGGCAAAGCCCTCGCGGAGGTGTCGATCACGGCGCCGTTCTTCCTGTCGCAGAACGACGGGACGCTGATGGACGTGGACTTCGCCCGTACGTATCCGGTGGCGACGTTCGCGTCCGGCCCCACCAACTCGATGCGCGGCGCGGCCTTCCTTTCCGGGCTCGGGGACTGTGCGGTGGTCGACGTGGGCGGCACGACCGCCGACGTGGGGATCCTCGCGGGCGGCTTCCCGCGTGAGGCCGCGGGCGAGAGCGAGGCGGCGGGCATCCGCACCAACTTCCGTATCCCTGACGTGCTTTCCCTCGGGATCGGCGGCGGTTCGCTGGTGTCACCGGACGGGGAGACCGGGCCACGGTCGGTCGGGTACCGGCTGACGGAGGAGGCGCTCGTCTTCGGCGGTACGACGCTGACGGCGACGGACCTGGCCGTGGCGGCCGGCCGCGCGGACGTCGGTGACGCCGCGCGGGTCGCGCACCTCGACGCGGGCTTCGTGGCGCGCGCCCTGGACCGGATCGCCGACCGGCTCGCGGAGAGCGTCGACCGGATGCGGACCTCGGCCGCCCCGCTGCCCGTGGTGGCCGTCGGAGGCGGTTCGATCCTGGTGCCCGAGTCGTTGCCCGGCTTCGACAACGTACGACGGCCCGGCAACTTCGGCGTCGCGAACGCGGTCGGCGCGGCCATCGCGCAGGTCGGCGGCGAGGTCGACCGGGTCTTCCACATCCCCGAGGGGCGCCGGGACGCGGTGCTCGCCGAGGCGCGCGACGAAGCCGTGGGGCGGGCCGAGGACGCGGGCGCGCGGCGCGGCACCGTACACGTCGTGGACATAGAGGAGGTGCCGCTCGCGTATCTGCCGGGCGGCGCGACCCGGATCCGCGTCAAGGCGGTGGGCGCCCTCGACCTGCACCGCATCGGAACCCAGCAGCACGGAGCGACGGCACATGCGTGAGATCAACCTGGACAACCTCGACGACATCGCCTGCGGCGCCGGCATCCTCGGCACCGGCGGGGGCGGCGACCCGTACATCGGCAAGCTCCTTGCGCGTGAGGCCATCCGCAAGCACGGTCCGGTGCGGGTGGTGGACATCGACGAGGTGGCGCCGGACGCGACCGTCGTGCCGGTGTCGGGTATGGGTGCGCCGACCGTCCTCCTGGAGCGGGTCCCGAACGGCGGCGAGGAACTGGCCGCCCTGCGGGCGCTGGAGAAGCACATCGGGCGCCCCGCGACGCACATCGCGCCCATCGAGGTCGGCGGCGTCAACTCCATGCTGCCCATCGCGTGCGCCGCGGAGGCGGGCCTCCCGATCGTGGACGGTGACGCGATGGGGCGGGCCTTCCCCGAGGCGCAGATGGTGCTGCCGGGCCTGATCGGCGTGACCAACTCGCCGATGGCGCTCGCGGACGACAAGGGCAACACGATCATCGTGGAGGCCGTCGACAACCACGCGGCCGAGCGGATCGCTCGCGCCGTGTGCGTGGAGCTCGGCTGCCAGATCTCGTGCGCGGACACGGTCATGCGTGGGGACCAGCTCGCCGACGGCCTCGTGCCCTCGACGCTGACCCTGGCCGAGCGGCTCGGCGCAGCGGTGCGCGAGGCGCGGGCCGCGCACAGCGACCCGGTGGCCGCGGCCCGCGCGATGCTCGCCGGTGTCCATCTGCTGACCGGCAAGGTCGTCGACGTGAGCCGGCGGACCGAGGGCGGTTTCGCGCGGGGCCGGGCCCGCGTCGAGGGCATCGCCGGCGAGGCGGGGCAGGTGCTCGAACTCCACTTCCAGAACGAGCACCTGCTGGCCACGCGTGACGGCGTGACCGTCGCCACGACGCCCGACCTGATCTGCGTCCTGGACAGCGAGTCGGGCGATCCGGTGACCACCGAGGGGCTGCGCTACGGGCTGCGCGTCAGCGTGCTGGCCGCGCGCTGCGACCCCCGGTGGACCTCGCCGGGCGGCCTGGCGCTGGCCGGGCCGCGGTACTTCGGGTACGACGTGGACTATCTGCCGTTCGGGTCCTGAGCGGTGGCCGGCGCGGACGGTCGCAAGGTGATCGTCCGCGCCGTGTTCTTCTCCACCCGCTCACGGCTGTAGAGGAGTGGGAAGGAGCCGTCGGCGGCCCAGGCGGCGAACAGGTCGCTGTAGTGCTCACTGTCCGGATTCCCCGACTGGCCGGGCGAGTTCATGGCCACGGAGTCGTCCCAGGAACCGACGTCGACGACCAGGCGGAAGGTGGCGCCCGTCGTCTGGCGGAAGTCGGGTCCGTACGGCGCGACGCCCACCGTGTCCCCGCTGCCGCCGCGCGGGGCGGGACCGACGGACGCCCACGGCGGCTGCGGTCCGTCGTGGAGCGCGGTCACCGGGTGGTACACGCGGGCGTGGTGGAGCGCACCCCAGGTCCATGCGGCCGGGTCGGCGCCGAGGAGCGCGGAGAGTTCACCGGCCGCGGCCGACAGGGTGGCGAGCAGGGTGCCGGGGTCGAGGCCCGTCTCCGCGCCGGTGAGCAGGTCCAGGTCGACGCGGGGGTCGGAGGCCGGGTCGTCGGGCGGCAGGATCCGGGCGAGGGCCGCCGCGCGGTCGGCCTCGGGGACGAGTTCCCGCAGCGCCTTGCCGTGGACGGCGGGGCGCAGATGGCGGCGGTACCAGATCTCGAAGAGCGCGGCGGCCGCCGAGTCCGCCGTGACGTCGGCGTCCCACTCCCGCAGCAGGCCGACGGCCCGCGCCGTCAGCGGGTCGTCGCCGGTCAGTCCGGCGAGCAGCGGCAGGATGCGGCGTGCGGGCAGGCTGACGGTGTCGGTCTGGAGCCGTACGCAGTCCTCGACGGTCCAGTCCGCGCGCGCGTCGAGCTCCTCGGCGATGCGGTGGTGGCGGGTGGGCGCGTACCAGTCGTACGTGACCGTGTCGCGGTCGTTCGGGTGGCCGGGCGGCAGGTTCATCTGGTTGGCGGTGGCGAACCAGCCCTGGTCCGGGTCGCGTTCGGCGGGCAGCGCGTCGGCGTCGAGGAAGCCGTCCCATTCGTAGCGGCCGTCGCCGGGCACGGGCAGGGTGCCGTCCCAGTTCGGACGGACCGGGACGCGGCCCGCGGGGCGCCAGCCGACGGTGCCGTCGGGCGCCGCGTACACCTGGTTCTCGCCGGGTGCGCCCCAGCGGCGCAGCGCGGCGAGGAACGCGTCGGGGCCTTCGGCGCGCATGTAGCCGGTGCTGCCGAGGTAGGGCGCCATGCCGGGGCCGAGCCAGGCGGCGCGCACGGCGAACGCGGTGTCCCGTGTGGGGTGTTCATGGATGACGGGGCCGTGCCGGGTGAACCACAGCTCGGCCTCGACCGGCTCCTCGTCCTTGACCGGGATGCTCTCGGTCACGCGGGTCATCGCTTCCCAGCGGTCTTCGTAGCGGTAGGCGCGCGGGTTGCCGGGGTCGGTCTCGTAGACGTACAGGTCCTCCTGGTCGATCGGGAAGATCGTGAAGCCGAACGCGATGTTCCCGTTGTGGCCGATGGAGAGGCCGGGCAGGGCGGGCTCGCCCGCTCCGATGACGTCGATGCCGGGTGCGGTCAGGTGCGCGAGGTAGCGCAGTGCGGGCAGGGTGAGCGCGCGGTGCGGGTCGTTGGCGAGGATGGGGCGGCCCGTGGCGGTCCTGGACGGTGCGAGCACCCAGTTGTTGGAGCCGTCGATGCCCTGGAGGGCGGCGGCGTCCGGCCAGGGCGGGACCGTCGCGAGGTCGTACACGCGCAGGACGTCGTCCGGGATGACGCTCAGGTCGAGGCCCTCGGGGACGGTGAGGTGGTGCGGGGCGGGTTCGCGGCGCCGGCGCAGATCCTCGACACCGGTGCCGTGATCGCGCAGGGTGAGGGCGCGGGCGACCTCGTCGTGGAGGTTGTACTGGAGGCCGTGGCTGCGGACGCGGGCGACGTCCGAGGGGTCCCAGTCCGCCGGTTCGTAGCCCAACATGGCGAATTCCGGCGGGAGGTGGGAGGGATCGCCGCGGCACAGGGACACATAGGCGTTGATGCCGTTCACGAACGCCGTGGTGATCTTTTCGGTGTCCTCGCCGTACGCGCTCCACTCCTCGGCCATGTCGCCGCGGTAGAGGAACAGGCGGGCGGCGCGGTCGTGTTCGACGTACTGCCCACCGAACACCTCGGACAGCAGGCCGAGTCCGCGGCGACGCCACAGGTCGAGCTGGAAGAGACGGTCGCGGGCCGCGTTGAAGCCCTGTGCCAGGAACAGGTCGTCCTGGGAGTCCGCGTAGAGGTGGGGGACGCCCCACCGGTCGACGAGGATCTCGACCGGGCCGGCGAGGCCGGGGATCTCGAAGTCGTTCGCTGCTCGCGCGTTCACCGGTGCGTCTCCCCCGTCGCCGCGTACACCTGGTCGCCGCCCACATAGGTCGCTCTGACCGGGATCGCCGCGATGCCGCGCGGGTCGGCGGTCAGGGGATTCTCGCCGAGGGCCACGAAGTCCGCCAACTGGCCGGGAGCCAGGCGGCCCTTGTACGCCTGCGTGCCCTCCGCCTCCGCCGAGCCGAGCGTGAAGATCCGCAGCGCCTCCTCCGCCGAGACGCGCTGCCCGGGACCGGCCGCGGCGCCGTCGTCCGTTCCCTCGCGGGTGACCATCGACTGGAGGCCGATGAGCGGCTGGTAGGGGCCGCAGGGGTAGTCGGAGGAGCCGGCGACCGTGACGCCCGCGTCGAGGAAGGAGCGGTGCGCGAACATGCGGCCGACGCGTTCGGCGCCGTACCAGTCGTTGAGTGCGCCGCCGTGGTAGGCGGCGTATCCGGCGAAGGGGACGGCGATGGCGTCGAGTGCCTTCATCCGGGCGAGGATCCCGTCGTCGACGAGGCTGCAGTGCTCGATGCGGTGGCGCAGGCCGGGGCGCGGCAGGTCGCGGGCCGCCCGTTCGAACGCGTCGAGGACGAGACGGATCGCGGCGTCGCCGTTGGCGTGCACGCCGACGCGGTTGCCGTCGCCGTGGACCGTGCGGACGTGGGCGAAGAGGTCCTCGGTGGACGTGGTCTGCAGACCGTGTCCGCCGTGGTCCGCGAACGGCTCGCTGAGCAGACAGGTGCGGCCGCCCACGGCGCCGTCGAGGAAGGCCTTGACGCCGACGAGGCGCAGCAGGTCGTCGCCGAAGCCGCTGCCGACGCCGAGTGCGCGCGCCTTCTCGTAGTGGTCGATGGACAGGAGCATCCCGACCCGCAGGCTCAACTTTCCCTCGGACCGGGCGCGTTGGAGGAGGGCGATGTCCTCGGGGGCGACGAGAGCGTCGCAGACAGAGGTGAGCCCGGCGGCGTGCCACAGCTCCTGGGCGCGCACGAGTCCGCGCAGCTTGTCGTCCTGCGCGCTCGCGTCCAGGGTGGTGGCGCCGCGGGCGGTGGCCGGGTAGACGACGTTCATCAGGGCGCGTTCGACGAGCCGTCCGTCGAGGCGGCCGTCGGGTCCGCGGCCGTATGCGCCGCCGTCCGGGTCGGGTGTGTCCTCGTCGATGCCGAGGGCGCGCAGGGCCGCGGAGTTGACGACGCCCCAGTGCCCGGCGACGTGCACGACGAGGGCCGGGTGGCCGGGGGCGGCCCTGTCGAGTTCCGTGCGGGTGAGGCGGCCCGTCTTGACGTCGTCGTAGCGGCTGCCGCGCACCCAGGCGCCGGGTGATGTGCGCGCGGCTTCGGCGGTGACGGTCGCGAGGAGGTCGTCGACGTCACGTACGGCCGCCGCGGACAGGTCGAGGTGGAGGAGGTCCTCGGCCGTCATCACCAGGTGGATGTGGGCGTCGTTCAGACCGGGGACGAGGGTGGCGTCGCCGTGGTCGGTCTCGGGCGCGCCGGGGAAGCGGTCGCGCAGCGCGGCGACGGTGCCGGTGGCGCGGATCCGGCCGCCGGCGACGGCGATCATCTCGGGCTCGGGGCCCGCGCCGCTCTGGCTGACGATGTGGGTGGCGCGGTGGAGGACGGGTGCGGTCTCTTCGATCATCGGGACTCCTTCGCCTGGGCGGCCGAGGTGGCCGGGGCGGTGGGCCGTCGCGGGGCGGGGGCGCTCGGAGCCGGTGTGGCGCGGGTGACCGCGAACGTCACCACGAGGTTCGCGGCCAGCGCGATGACGCCGCCGTTGACTCCGTGCCACGGGTCGTTGTCGGTGGCCCACAACGCCGTCATCACGGCGAGCCCGGCGAGCATGCCGGAGATCCCGGCGCGTGCCGTCATCCGCCGCCAGAACAAGGACAGCAGCACGACGGGTACGAGCTGGGCCAGGCCCTCGTACGACAGGACGGACAGCTGGACGAGCGTGTTGGGGTAGAAGAGGCTGCCGCCGAGCGCGACCAGACCGGCGAGGACGCAGACCGCCTGCGAGAGGCGCTTGGTGCGCAGGTCGTGGTCGTGGGTGACATCCGGCCGGGGGTGGCGCGGGTCGGAGCCGTTGCCGCCGCCGAGAACGGTCTTGCCCCACAGGGTGCCGATGGACAGCATGAAGACGCTCATCGGCACGATCGCCGACAGGGCGCCCGCGACGCCGACGACCGCCACGACGGGCGACGGCAGCGAGTCGGTGACCAGGCTGAACAGGGCGAGGTCGGGGTTGCCGAGGGTGGGCAGCACGAACAGCGCCGTGGCGCCGACCATCATCGGCACGAACAGGAGCAGCTGGTACCAGGGCAGCAGCAGGGCATTGCGCCGCAGCGCGTTGGGGTTCTTCGCGCTGAGGTAACCGGCCACGGTGGTCGGGAAGATGGTGATGGTGACGGCGTTCAGGACGACGGTGCTCAGGAACCAGGCGGCGTTGCGCCCGCCGGACGCGTGCCCGGGGAACGTGAGCCACTCGGGCTTCTCGGTGACCATGCGCTGCATGAAGTCGGAGAATCCGCCGAGGTAGTGCAGGGGGATGTAGACGGCGAGAAAGACGACCGCGAGGATCACCAGGACGTCCTTGAGCGCGCTCACCCAGGCGGAGCCGCGCAGCCCCGACACGAGGATGAACACCTCGGCGACGACGAACGAGATCACGGCGGCGACGTGCAGGTCGACGCTCCCGTACGTCATCGCGTTGACGACGACGCCCATGCCCTGGATCTGCACCTGGATGTACGGCACGAGGAACACGGTCCCGACGACGGCGACGAGGATCCCCAACGGCCTTGAACGGAACCGGAATTCGGCGATGTCGGCGATCGAGATGAGGCTGTGCCGCGAGGCGTAGGTCCACAGGGCGGGGCCGACGATGTACGCGACGGCGAAGCCGACCGTGAGGTAGGCGACGAGGTAGAGGATCGGCGCGCCGAAGGAGTACGACCAGCCGGCGGTCCCCAGGAACGAGAAGCTGGTGTACGTCTCGCCGGCCATCAGAAGCCAGATGAACATGACGCCCAGGCCGCGGCTGGACACGGACCACTCGGCGAGGCCCTTGGACCGGCCGCGCGCGCTGAGCACGCCGATCAGGACGGTGGCGACCATGGCCAGGCCGAACACGGTCGTGGCGACGGCTGCGGAGCCGCTCATCAAGCGCCTCCCTCGTCGGCGGGGACGGGTTCGACGGCTCCGGTGCGGTACGCGGGGTCGAAGCGGGCGACGAGCCAGATGGCGACGGGGCTGACGACCGTGGCCCCGATGATCCAGGCCAGCAGGAACGGGACGCCCAGGACGCGGGGTTCGATGCGGTTGGCGACGAAGGGCGCGGCGCCGTAGAGGACGACGGGCACGAGCAGCATCCAGAGGGAGCGGCGGGCCCGGCCGCCGAGGGTGGGGAGTCCTTCGAGGGGGTCGGCCTCGCGCGGGTCCGGCTCCGGGGAGCGGCCGGCGGCTTCGCCTGTGGGGGACATGAAGTTCCTTGGGGAGGGGGGAAGGGCGGCGGGCGAGTCGTTCACTCGGTGACGACGTCGATGTGTCCCTCGAACATCAGCGTGGGGCCGTCCCCGCCACCGCCCTCCGTGGCTCCCGCGGCGTGGACGGTGCGCAGCCGGACGCGTTCTTCGGCGGGGGCGACCGCCGCCTCGGCGTCGGTCTCGGGGACGGACAGGGCTGTTGAGCGGGAACGCACGGAACCTCCAAGTCGGCCGGCCATGAGCCCAGTCGACTGGTCGGACCAGTTGATTTCCCGTACTCTGCCCGTCCTTTCACGCCCGGGTCAATGGTCGGATCATGGATTCATTCCGGCGCGACCGTCCCACGCCGAGCAGCACATGGCACCCGACGGCGGTGCCGACCATGTGGCGCCGCGGACACGGCGGTTGCTCGCGGCGGACGTGGAGGATCCCCCGGAGCAGCGGCTGCCGCGGGCCACCGACCGGGTCTTCCACAGGTACTCCACCAAGCCGGGCGAACAGCTGGGCCAACCCGGTCGGCGACCTCTTCGAGCCCCGGGATCAGGCGCGCGGACCACCCGGGCGGCCTTCGAGCTGACCGAGCAACTCGCCCAGCAGGACACTGAGTTGCCCCTGTCCCGGGCCGCCCAGGCCGGACAGCACCGTTTTCTCGTACGCGAGCTGGTCGGGCAGCAGCGCGTCGACCAGCTCGCGACCGGCGTCGGTCAGGCTGAGGTGGGATACGCGCCGGTCGCGGGTGTCGCCGCGCCGGCCGACCAGACCGCGCTCCTGGAGCAGCTTGAGCCGCTTGGTGACGGCGGCGCCCGAGGAGAACGTCTCCCGCGCGAGGTCGCCCGGGGTGAGTTCATGGCCGGTACGGCGCAGCGCGCCGAGCAGATCGAACTCGGCGCGGGTCAGCCCGGCGCGGCGCAGCGGCGCGTCCTCGGCCTGCTGGAGGAGGGCGGCGCAGCGGTTGATCCGCCCGATGACCTCCATGGGCCCGGTGTCGATGTCGGGGCGGACCGTCTGCCACTGCCGCACCACCGCGGCGACGGTGTCGTCCGCCGCGGCCCTGCCGTTCCGTGTCGTCATGCTCGCGTGTTCTCCCGGGCGTCCGTGCCGCCCCTGTGCTCGTCGGTCTCCTGGACGGTCCGCCGCGTCGGGCGTCGGACCGTCGCCGCGAGCGTACGGTGTCCGGCCTGCTCGGCGGCGACCACACGCTCCTCGGGCAGGGCGCGCTGCCACCATTCGCCGGCCGCGGTGTCGTCGGCGGCGCGCAGTTCGACGAGGGCGGCGGCGAGCCTGCGGCGCGTGGTCTCCAGGTCGCCGGGCCCGGGACGCGGGGCGGCGAGGGTGCGCTCCGCGGCCTCGCGGGCGTGATCGGTCGCTTCGAGGGCGAGCTCGATGTGGTCGGCGGCGCGCCGGTTGGTGACGATCACGGCGGCGACGATGCCGAGCAGCGCCCCCACGAGGGTGTCCACGACCCGGTCCGTGATGAGCTCGCCGGCCTCCTGCGTCCGGGCGAACTCGGTGATCAGCAGTGCCATGGGGGTCACGCAGACGCTGCCGAGCCAGTAGTTGCGGGAGATGAACGCCTCCGCGCCGAAGCTGAACAGCAGGCAGAACAGGACGACGAAGACCTGGCCGGCGTGGGCGAGGGGCACCACGGCGGCGAAGACGAGCACTCCGGCGAGGTTGCCGGCCACGCGCTGCACGGTGCGGTTCCAGGTGAGGGTGACGTTGGCTTGATAGAGCGAGGCGGCGGTGACCAGGGCCCAGTACGGGCGGCCGACGCCGAGGGCGAGGGACCCGTATCCGGCGAGGGCACAGCCGACGGCGGTGCGCAGGGCGACCGGCAGGAGAGGCGAGCCGGGGGCGAGCCTGCGCCACAACGACGGCTTGCCGAAGGCGAGTTCGGCCTCGATGCCGAGGACCTCGTCGTCGACTTCACTTGCGTGGGCGTCGTTGACGCGCGGGACGGGGCCCGTGCCGCTCAGGCCGGCGGCCCAGTCGCGCAGCAGCGCCGGGTCGGCGTCGGCGGGCGCGGCGAGGGCGACCTCGGCGCGCACGACGAGGCGCTCCAGGGCGCGTCGGGCGGCGCCGCGGCCGCCGGTGGCGAGGAGGGACTGCCAGGCGGCGTGGACGGCGGCGGCAGCGCCGGCCCTGGCCCGCTCACGCGCGCCGCCCTCGGCGCTCACGTACGCGGCGGCGGCGTTCAGCGCGCGGGCGGTGGCGCGCCGCTCCGGGCCGTGCGGGCGCACGAGGGCGGGGGCCATGCCGACGAGCCAGGCCACGGCGCCCGCACCGGCGGTCAGGGCGAGGTGGCCGGGTATCTGCCCCAGGGTCTGCGGGGCGAAGAGGCTGGCGGAGCTGATGAAGGTGAGGATCAGGTGGCCGGGCGGCCCGATGCGGGTCGCGTCGCACAGGGTCTTCTGGGCCGCGGCGAGGAGCGCGCCGACCGCCACGAGCACGACAGCCGACGAGGTGAGCGAGGCGGTGAGCAGGGCCACGGCGAGGCTCGCGAGCATGCCGAGGACGACCCAGGCGAGGGCACGGGCGCGCGCCGCGTACGGCAGGTTGTGGGCGTAGAGGGCACACAGCGACCCGGCCATCGTGTACATCGCGAGGTCGAGGCGGCCGAGGGCGAGCAGCGTCAGGTTCGGCACCGCCGCGGACACGACGACGCTCGTCGCGGGCTTGAACCAGATGTCGGACGGCTTGTTGAGGCGCAGCACCCCCGCGAGCGGGAGCCGCCGCACCGGCCGGGTCCTGGACGGGGACGGGGCGGGGGTCGAGGTTGGGCTCTCCGCGCTGCTCATACAGAGAAGTTTAGCAAGTGTTTTACCTGAAAACTTTTCCTGCGGACGTGCATCTGATCACTGCACCCGTCCACCGGCCCGCGAGCCGTGGGCCGTGGGCTGCGCACCACCCGCGCACGGTCGCACCGCCGAACGCGCCCAGTGCTCCCCTGCGCTCGATTGCGCCCCGCCCCGCACGGGCATCTCGTCCCCGACGCGGTACGGCGTCCGACTGGGGAGGTTCGCGTGCACGGACCGGGCTCGGCCGCCTGGCTGCTCGTCGCGCTGTGCGCGGCGACGGGGGCGTACTGCCTGCTGCGGATGCGCAGCGGAGTCGAGGAGCAGCGCCGCACCGCGGGCAGCGAGGCCCTCATGGGGTTCGGCATGGCGCTCATGGCGATACCCGACGCGGTGATCACGCCATCGCGTGCCGCCTGGACGTTGTACGCGGTCGTGTTCGGCGCGGCGGCGCTGCGCGCGCTGTGGGCGTCCCGTTCGAGCGCGCACCACCTGCACCACCTGGTGGGCACGTTCGCCATGGCGTACATGGCGGTGGGGATGGCCGCGGCGCCGAGCGGGCACGCCGGCCATGGCGGGACGGGCGCACCTCTGGTGACCGGGCCCCTCCTGCTCTATTTCGCGGGGTACGTGCTGTGGTCGGGGGCACGGCTCGTACCGGTGCCGGCGGCGACGGCCGGGGGCGGCCCGCCGGCGTCCGGATGGGGGGACCGCCCGGAACTGGCGCGGGCCTGCCGCCTCTCGATGGGCATCGGGATGGTCGCGATGCTGCTGACCATGTAGACGCGCGGGCGGGGCCGTGGAGGTGCCGTCGTGAGCCCGCACGGACAGAGGGCCGGGGAAACTGCTCCATTGCGGACAACCGCCCGCTCAAAACCGTGGCGTACGTCACTTGACGCGACAGCCCGTACCCTCTGGTAGCCCCGGCTCATAGGCTGAGGCCATGACGGTCCCCGTAGCACTGCTGCTGCTCGGCACCCTCGCCGCTGTCGTCGCCCCGCGCCTTCTCGCGCGGGCCGACTGGCCGGAGCGCGAGCCGGTGGTCGCCCTTTGGGTGTGGCAGTGCGTGGTGGCTGGTGTCCTCCTGTGCTGCGCGCTGTCGATGACGCTGAGCGCGGCCGCCGCCTGGCAGGCCGTCCGCGGCCATGTGTTCGCTTCCGCCCCGCACGCCGTCGTCGACGCGTACGCGCTGCGGGCGGCCGGCGGATGGGCGGCGACGCTGGCCGTGACCCTCGCGCTCGGCGGGCTGTGGACCGCGGCGATGCTCGCCCGGGAGATCTTCCGTTCGCGGGCCAGGCGCAGGCGGCGGCGCGCCGAACTCCTGGTGCGCTCCCCGCTGTTGCCGGGCGAGGAGCCGGGCAGCGACCGGCTCGTCGTCCTCGAGGGCGAACGTCCCGACGCCTGGTGGCTGCCGGGCGCCGCGCCCCAACTGGTCATCACGACGGCCGCACTGCGCCGCCTCAAGGGCCGCCAGCTGGACGCGGTCCTCGCGCACGAGATGGGCCACGCGCAGTGGCGGCACGACTGGCTGCTGCACTGCTCGGGGGCGCTGGCCACGGGCTTCCCGCAGGTTCCGGTCTTCGCCGCGTTCCGGGACGAGATGCACCGGCTCGTCGAACTCGCCGCCGACGACGTGGCGTCGCGCCGCTTCGGGCGCCTGACCATCGCCCTCGCCCTGGTCGAACTCAACGAGGACCGGGGAGTGTTCGGCCCCTGCCCCACGCCGCAGGCCCATGTGCCGCAGCGCGTGCACCGGTTGCTGACCCCGCCGCGGCGGCTCACCCCGGCCCGGCGTCTGCGTCTGACCGCGGCGGCCGCCCTCGTACCGGTGGTGCCACTCCTGGTGACCTTCGTGCCGGGCCTGCGCGCGCTGGGCTGACCGAAGGCCGGAGCCGGACGCGTCCGCTCCGCCTGATGGCCACCGGCACCGTCCATGGGTGAGGATCTTCCCCATGCACCCGGCACCGGTCGACTCCCCGCCCCGCCCCCGGCATCCGCGGCTCGCACGCGCGACGGCGGTGCTCGCCGCCCTCAGCGCGCTGCTGCTGATCGCGGTGGCGACACGCTGGGAACCGCTGATGACACTGGACGGCGAGCTGGCGCGCACCGCCCACCGCTGGGCCGTGGCCGACCCCGGACTGACGCAGGTGAACCGGGTCCTCTCGGACTGGTTCTGGGATCCGTGGACGATGCGCGCCCTGTGCGTCGTGGTCGTCGTCTGGCTTGTGTGGAGACACGACGCCTGGTGGCTCGCACTGTGGGTGGCCGCCACATGTGCGGTGGGCACACTGGTCCAGCAGGGACTCAAGGCGGCCGTCGGGCGTGACCGCCCGGTGTGGACGGACCCCGTGGACTCCGCCCACTACGCGGCCTTCCCGTCCGGGCACGCGATGACGGCGACGGTGGTGTGGGGGCTGATCCTCTGGCTGCTGCGCCGCTACGGCGCGGGCCGTGTCCTGTGGCGCACGGCGTGCACGCTCGCGGTGGTGTCGGTCGTCGGCGTGGGCCTCACGCGGCTGTGGCTCGGCGTGCACTGGCCCTCGGACGTACTCGGCGGCTGGCTGCTCGGGGCGCTGACGGTGACCGTGTCCGTGACGGCCTACGAGCGGCTCACCGCGAGCAGGTGACCCGTCACGGCAGGACCATCAGGGCGAGACCGTCAGGGTGTGCCCTCACGACTGGGCGTCGCCACCGGGCCGTCACTACTGAGCCGTCACTACTGAGCCGTCACGACTGATATCCCTCGACCTGGGACTCGGGCCTGGCCCTCGCCTCGTCGGGGTTCTCGCCGAACTCCGTCTTGGCCCGGCGCTGGCGCAGCAGGTCCCAGCACTGGTCGAGTTCGCGTTCCACGGCGGCAAGGCGCTCGTGCTCGGTCGCCCCGTCGATCTCACCGGAGGCGAGCGACGCGCGGAGCCGCTTCTCGTCGTCGACCATCGCCGTGATCCGGGCGAGGATCTGCTCTTGATCCATGTCGGTACGCCTCCCAGGTGGCCTGCCGTCACCCCTTGCCCACTGTAGGGAGGGTTCGCGCGGTGTGCGATCCGGCTCCGGTGGGCGCCCAGTAGCGCAGCACTCCGTCGTCCTCGCCCGCGTCGTCCCGTACTCCGCCGCAGGCCTCGATGACGCGGCGGGAGGCGGCGTTGTCGGTGTCGCAGGTGATCAGCGCCGGGTCGACGCCCAGACGCGCGGCGAGCGGGAGAGCGGCGCGGAGCATCGCGGTGGCGTGTCCGCGGCCGCGGGCGCCGGGCCGTACGTCGTAGCCGATGTGCCCGTCGCGCAGCCAGGCCTCGGTGAGGCGGTGGCGGATCGCGAGGCGGCCGAGGTAGGTGTCCCCGTCGACGTACCAGAGGGTCGTGCACTCGACGTCGTACTGCAGGATGCTGCGCGGTCCGTGGGTGAGTCGCATGCGGGCGACGTACTGCGCGAAGACCGCCGGGTCCTGCCAGGTGTCTCCGTACGCGCGCAGGCTGAGCCCCGCGGTGGAGTCGTCGTCGGGTCCGCCGTGGCCCTCGGCGCGGGCCTCGTCCATGGCGGCGAGGAAGGAGGCGTGGACGCGGACGTCGGGAGCGATCAGCTGCGGCATCGGGCCAGTGTGCCCCTGGAGGAGGCCGCCGCGGCGGGGATTTCCGGCGCCGGCGGCCGGACCGGAATCGCTACCGGGCGGGTGTCCGGACGGCGCCGACGCCGTCCGGACACCCGCCCGGTAGAGCCGGGCGTATCCGACGATCCCCCGCGTCGCCGGATACGCCCAGGAGCCCTGGCCAGAGGTTCCGCAAAAGGCCCTCTGACAGGGACGCGCTGAGTATACTGGCTAGGAGCCAGTCAACGCAGGAGTTACAGGATGTCCCCGCGCAGCGCATCGGTCAACGAGGAATTGCGACGGCGATCCCGCGAGCGGCTCCTGCAGGCGACGGTCGAGCTCGTCGGGGAGCGCGGGTACGACGCGACGACACTCGGCGACATCGCGGACCGCGCGGGTTCGGCGCGGGGCCTGGTGTCGTACTACTTCCCCGGCAAGCGGCACCTGCTCCAGTCCGCGGTGCACCGGCTGATGCACCGGACGCTGGAGGCGGCCCTGGAGCGCGAGCCGCACACCGAGGACGGGCCGGAGCGGCTGGCGCGGGCCGTCGACGCGATCCTCGGTCTGGCCGTCGACCACCCCGTCCTCATGCGGACACACATGGCGGGGATCCTCCAGGCCGAAGGCTTCGTGCAGTGCCCCGAGCAGCAGCGGCTCGCCGAGCTGCTGCGCGACACCGTCATGCGGAACGGCTCGCTCAGCGTCGAGCGCGACTATCCGCTGCTGCGCTCCCAGCTGATGGGGGCGGTGTTCGCGGCGCTGGTCCCGGGGGCGCCGATGCCTCTGACGACGCTTCGGGCGGAGCTGTTCGCCCGGTACGGGCTCGCGTGGGAGCTCGGAACCCCGCCGGACGACGCGGCGCCCGGCGGGAGAAGCCCGGGGAGTGCCCCGGACTTCTCCCAGTACTTCGAGCCCGGAGGTCCCGGGTCCCGGTCGAACGGTTCTCAGTCGAAGTAGTCCGGCTGCGTCTGGACGTTCAGCTCGCCCGTGCGGACCCGCTCGGCCGGGTCGGTGCGCCGGTCGCTGAGCTTCAGGACGTCGAAGCCCTTGGCGATGTCGTTCGAGTAGATGTAGCCGTTGTAGTAGTACGCGGACCAGGCACCGCCCACCTGGAGGGTGTCCGTGGTGAGCGGACCGCGCTCGAAGTAGGCGATCTCCTTGGGCTTCGAGGAATCGGTGAAGTCCCAGACCGAGACGCCGCCCTGGTACCAGGCCTGGACCATGATGTCCTTGCCCTTGACGGGGATCAGCGAGCCGTTGTGCGCCACGCAGTTCTCGGTGTCCGCCTGGTGGCGGGGGATCTTGAAGTAGTTCTTGAAGACCAGCTTGCGGTGGTCACCCTTGCCGACGATGGCGTAGATGCCGTCGGCGCCGCGGTTCGGCCCGACGGCCTCGTTGCAGGTGGCCGCCCCGCCGCCGCCCAGCTCGTCCGTGAAGACGACCTTGTCGGCCTTCTGGTTGAACGTCGCCGAGTGCCAGAACGCGAAGTTGGTGTTGTCCTCGACCTGGTCGATGACCTTCGGGTTCTCGGGGTCCTTGATGGAGAACAGGATGCCGTCGCCCATGCAGGCGCCGGCGGCCAGGTCCTTCGAGGGCAGGACCGTGATGTCGTGGCAGCCGGTGGTCTTGGAGACGCCCGGGTTGGTGGGCCCACCCGGGTTGCCGCCACCGTCGGGTCCCTCACCGGGGAACAGGACGGGGAAGTTGACCATCGCGGCCTTCTCGGGCGCCTTGCGCGGCACCTTGATGACGGAGATCCCGTCGTGCGGCGGCTGGCAGTCCGGGAACGTCGCGCTCGGCGAGTACGACGAGACGTACACGTAGACGTTCTTCTTCTCCGGTACCAGCGTGTGCGTGTGCGAGCCACAGGCGGTCTCGACGGCTGCGACGTACTTCGGGTTCTTCTTGTCGCTGATGTCGAAGACCTTCATGCCCTCCCAGGAGGACTTCTCCGTGGCGGGCTGGGTGGTGCTGGCACAGGAGTTGTCGCTGCGCGACGAGTCGGTCGACAGGAAGAGCAGGTTCCCGGAGACGGAGATGTCGTTCTGCGATCCCGGGCACAGGACCTGCGCGACGGTCTTCGGGGCCTTCGGGTTGCTGATGTCGAAGATGCGGAAGCCGTCGTAGTTGCCCGCGAAGGCGTACTTGCCCTGGAACGCGAGGTCCGAGTTGATGCCGGGCAGCACGTCCTTGGGGATGTTGGTGAGATGTTCGATGTTGTCGGAGTGGACGACCTCGTCCTGGGCGGGTATGTCGCCGTTCGCGATCGCCGCCCGGGTGTCGGCCGCCACGCTCTTCGAGAGCCGCTCGGCCTTGGCCGGCGCGTCGCCCGGGTCGGGGGTCGCCGCCGCCGGACCGGCCATGAGCAGGGCGGCCAGCAGCCCGGCCGCGGTCGCGGCAACTCCCAGGCGTCTGCGGCGCGTTCGGGACTCGTTCAACAGGGTCACTGCTGTCTCCCTCGTCGAAAACTTCCCCGCGTCCCTCGTTGATGCGGGAGCGGAGCACGGACCCCCACGAGTATCGTCTTCATCATGCACAGATCAACAGATGGCAACGTACTCGTCATGAAAGTTGTTCTGCCGTTGACGGTCGCGGTCGCCGCGCTCGTGCTCGGCGGCTGTGACACGGCGCCGGACGGCGGGGGCGCCGACGCCAACTCCCGTGCGCAGCCCGGGCCTTCGGTGATCGCGCCGGGCAAGCCGGGCGAGGGCGCCGAGACGCTGTCGGCCGAGGACGCGCGGAAGCGCAAGCCGGACGACAGTCCCAACTCGGCCGACTTCAGCTACGCGCAGATGATGATCACGCATCACACGCAGGCCCTCCAGATGACCGAACTCGCCCCGAAGCGGGCCGAGTCGGGCCAGGTCAAGCGCCTCGCGGAGCGCATCGCCGCGGCGCAGGGCCCGGAGGTCGGGGCCATGGAGGGCTGGCTCAACTCCCACGGCAGGGAGCGCGAGAGCGGCGGGCACCACGGGCACGAGGCGATGCCGGGGATGGCGACCGAGGCACAGCTGAAGACGTTGCGCGCGGCGCACGGCGCCGCCTTCGACGAGCTCTTCCTGAAGCTGATGATCACGCATCACACCGGGGCGGTGACCATGGCGACGGACGTGCTGTCCGAGGGGAACAACGTCCAGGTCGAGGAGATGGCGAACGACGTGATCGCGCAGCAGACGGCCGAGATCGGACGCATGCGGAAGATGTCGTGACGCCGGGCGGGTGAGCTCCGTGCGCGTCACACCCTCCCGGCCCGGCCCCCGCGGTGTCATGCTGGAAGTCCGTCGGCCTGCGGAAGGAGTCCGCCGTGCTGCGCGTCGCCGTTGTGGGTTCGGGGCCGAGCGGGGTGTACACCGCGCAGAGCCTGGTCCAGCAGGAGCGGGTGCCGGACGTCCACGTGGACGTCCTCGACCGGCTCCCCTGCCCGTACGGCCTGGTGCGCTACGGCGTGGCACCGGACCACGAGAAGATCAAGTCGCTGCAGAACAATCTGCGCACGGTCCTGGAGCACGAGCGCGTCCGCTTCGTCGGCGGCGTCGAGATCGGCCCCGGCCTGCCGCCCGACCGGCTCCTGGAGATGTACCACGCGGTCGTGTACTGCGTGGGCGCCGCCACCGACCGCCATCTGGGCGTACCGGGCGAGGAGCTGCCGGGCAGCTGGTCGGCGACCGATTTCGTCTCCTGGTACAGCGCGCATCCGGACGCGGTGGCCGAGGCGTTCGTACAGGACGTGGAGTCGGCCGTCGTGATCGGCGTGGGCAACGTCGCCGTGGACGTCACCCGGATCCTGGCCCGTGGCGCGGCCGAGCTGGCGCCCACCGACATGCCGCAGACGGCGCTCGGCGCACTGGCCGACAGCCGGGTACGGGACGTGCACATGGTGGGGCGGCGCGGCCCTTCGCAGGCACGCTTCACGACCAAGGAGCTGCGAGAGCTCGGCACACTTCCCGGGGTCGAAGTGGTCGTGGATCCGGCCGAGTTGGCGCTGGATCCCGCCTACCTCGACCCCTCGGGGCTGCCGGCGGCGCACCGGCGGAACGTCGAGGTGCTGCGCGGCTGGGCCGAGCGCCGTTCGCCGGGTCTCCCCCGCCGCATCCATCTGCGCTTCTTCCAGCGGCCGGTGGCACTCCTGGAGGGGGCTGCGGGCCGGGTCTCGGGCGTCCGGTTCGAGCACACCGCGCCGGACGGCTCGGGCGGCGTGAGCGGAACCGGCCGGTTCGACGACATCGACGCGCAGCTCGTCCTGCGGTCGGTGGGATACCGCGGAGTGCCCCTGGACGGGCTGCCGTTCGACGAGGCCACCGCAACCGTGCCGCATCGCGAGGGGCGCGTCCTGCGGGCGGGCGAGGTCTCACCCGGCGAGTACGTCGCGGGCTGGATCAAGCGCGGCCCGACGGGCGTGATCGGCACCAACCGCCCGTGCGCCAAGGAGACCGCGCAGTCCCTGCTCGACGACGCGGCCGCGCTCGCCTCCCGGGACGTTCCCGAGGACGCGCTCGGCGGGCTTCGCGCGGCGGGCTGCGCGGCCGTCGAGTGGCCCGGGTGGCTCGCGATCGAGCGCGCGGAGGCGGAGCTGGGCCGGTCCCTGGGACGTGGCCCGGTGAAGATCCCTGACTGGGCGGGCCTGCTGGCGGCGGCCCGCGACGGGACGACGTAGCGCCTGAGCAGCGATACGCGCCGACGCGGGGCACCCGGGAGGCGCGACACGTCCCGGCAACAGACGCGAAATCAACAAATCGTTTAAGCCCCTTACGGTCTCGTGCTGTCCACCCCGCCCCCCGCACCCACGTTCGCGTTCCGACATCCCCTTGGAGTGCCCATGGCAGCCCCGGCCGCCCCACCGTCCGTCCACCCCGTCGACGAGGTGCCGCCCGTGCGGCAGCTGGCCGCGTTCGGCCTTCAGCACGTGCTCGCCATGTACGCGGGCGCGGTCGCCGTGCCGCTGATCGTGGGCGGCGCGCTGAAGCTGTCGCCCGCCGACCTCGCGTATCTCATCACCGCGGATCTGCTGGTGTGCGGCATCGCGACGCTGATCCAGTGCGTCGGGGTGTGGCGGTTCGGCGTCCGGCTGCCGATCGTGCAGGGCTGTACGTTCGCCGCGGTCTCGCCGATGGTGATCATCGGTACGACCGGCGGCGGGCTTCCCGCGATCTACGGGGCGGTGATCGTCGCCGGGCTCGCGATGATGGTGCTCGCGCCGGTCTTCGGCAGGCTGCTGCGCTTCTTCCCGCCACTGGTCACCGGCACGGTCATCCTGATCATCGGCGTCTCGCTGCTGCCGGTGGCGGGCAACTGGGTTGCGGGCGGCGCGGGTTCGAAGGACTTCGGCGCCCCGAAGAACGTCGCGCTGGCGGCGTTCGTCCTCGTGGTGGTCCTCGCGGTGCAGCGGTTCGCGCCGCCGTTCCTGAGCCGCGTCGCCGTGCTCATCGGCATCGTCGTCGGCACGGCCGTCGCCGTGCCCACCGGTTTCACGGACTTCGGCGGTGTCGGTGACGCGCACTGGGTGGGCATCAGCACGCCGTTCCACTTCGGTACGCCGACGTTCCACGGCGCGGCGATCGTGTCGATGCTGATCGTGGCCCTGGTGACGATGACCGAGACCACGGGCGACTTCATCGCGGTGGGCGAGATGACGGGGCGGCCCGTCCAGCCGCACTCACTGGCGGACGGCCTGCGCGCGGACGGCTTCTCCACGGTCCTCGGCGGCGTGTTCAACACGTTCCCGTACACCGCGTTCGCCCAGAACGTCGGGCTCGTGGGCATGACGCGGGTGCGCAGTCGCTGGGTGGTCGCCACGGCGGGCGGGATCCTGGTGCTGCTCGGCCTGCTGCCCAAGCTGGGCGCGGTCGTCGCCGCGATCCCGGCGCCGGTGCTCGGCGGCGCGGGCCTGGTCATGTTCGGCACGGTCGCGGCGAGCGGCGTGCGCACACTGGCCCGGGTCGACTTCGCCGGCAACCACAACCTGACGGTCGTCGCCGTGTCGGTGGCGATCGGCGTGCTGCCGGTGGGCGTGCCCGGGATCTACGCCGAGTTCCCCGACTGGTTCCAGACGGTCATGGACAGTGGGATCAGCGCGGGCTGCATCACGGCGATCGTGCTCAACCTGCTGTTCAACCACCTTCCGGGAAGCGGGAGTTCAGCCTCCGAGGCCGCCGGCACCGCCGGAGCCCCCGTCACCTAGCCGGTCGTCCTGCCGGGCGGCCGCCGCGAGGACGCTGTCGAGAAGGCCGGGGAAGAGCTCGTCCAGTTCCGCGCGGCGCAGCACGCTCATCTTGGCGGTGCCCCGGTAGATCTGCCGGATCACGCCGCTCTCGCGCAGGACGCGGAAGTGGTGCGTGGTGGTCGACTTCGTGACCGGGAGGACGAAGTGCGAACAGGAGAGCTCGCTGTTCTCGCCCTCCTCCGCCAGTTCCCGCACCACCCGCAGGCGCATCGGGTCGGCGAGCGCGTGCAGCACCGACTCCAGGCGGATCTCGTCACGCGTGGGGTGAGCAAGCGCCCTGCTGCTCGGTGCGGCGGTCGTCACGGCGGCTCCACTTCGTTCGGCCCGGTGTGCGGATGGGGATGGCGGGTGCGGATGCGTTCCTGTTGCGTCGGGGTTCATTGTACGAGACCCATCGTAGTTTGACAGGTGCCGTACTACGATGCCTATCGTACGAGGACCCGCCACGCCCGTCGTGAACGTATAGGAGTCTGCCGTGAGCGCGCTGTTCGAGCCCTACACCCTTCGGTCGCTGACCATCCCCAACCGGGTCTGGATGCCGCCGATGTGCCAGTACAGCGCCGCTCCCGAGGGCCCGGACACCGGCGCCCCGAACGACTGGCACTTCGCTCACTACGCGGCCCGCGCCGCCGGCGGCACCGGCCTCATCATCGTCGAGGCCACCGGTGTCAGCCCCGAGGGCCGCATCAGCCCGTACGACCTCGGGATCTGGAACGACACCCAGGTCGAGGCGTTCCGCCGGATCACCGCCTTCCTCAAGGCGCACGGCACCGTCCCCGGCATCCAGCTCGGGCACGCGGGCCGCAAGGCGTCGACCGACCGCCCCTGGAAGGGCGGCGGCCCCGTCGGCGCCGACGCGTACGGCTGGGACTCGGTCGCGCCGAGCCCGCTCGCCTTCGACGACAAGCACGCGGCCCCGGCCGAGCTCACCGTGGCGCGGATCCGCGAGATAGTCGCCCAGTTCGCCGACGGCGCCCGCCGCGCCCTGGACGCGGGCTTCGAGGTCGCCGAGATCCACGGCGCGCACGGCTACCTGATCGGCCAGTTCCTCTCGCCGCACTCCAACGTCCGCACGGACGAGTACGGCGGCTCCTTCGACAACCGGGTGCGCTTCGCCCTGGAGGTCGTCGACGCCGTGCGCGAGGTGTGGCCCGACGACAAGCCGCTCTTCTTCCGCATCTCCGCCACCGACTGGCTGGAGGAGAACGGCTGGACGCCCGACGAGACCGTGCGCCTCGCCACCCTCCTCAAGGAGCACGGCGTCGATCTGCTCGACGTCTCGACCGGCGGCAACGCGTCCGGCGTCCGTATCCCGGTCGGCCCCGGCTACCAGGTCCCCTTCGCCGCGCGCGTGAAGGCCGAGACGGAGCTGGCCGTGGCCGCCGTCGGCCTCATCACCGACGTGGAGCAGGCCGAGAAGATCCTCGCCAACGGCGAGGCAGACGCCGTCCTGCTCGGCCGCGAACTGCTGCGCAGCCCGTCGTGGGCGCGCTCGGCGGCGCGCGAGCTCGGCGGGAACGTGCACGTGCCGGACCAGTACCACCGCTCGGTCTGAGCCCCGGCGGTACGGCGGTCGGTCAGGCGTCCGGGCGCTCAGCCCTTGTCCTGCTCGCCGTACCGCTTCTCGAACTTGGCGACCTGCCCCTCGGAGTCGACCACCCGCGCCTTGCCCGTGTAGAAGGGGTGCGACTCGGAGGAGATCTCCACGTCGACGACGGGGTACGTCTCGCCGTCGTCCCACTCGATCGTCTCTTCGCTGGCGGCCGTCGAGCGGGTCAGAAAGGCATAGCCCGCCGACCGGTCACGGAACACCACGGGGCCGTAGGCGGGCTGTTTGTCCTGCTGCATCGTGTCTCCTTCAGCGCGCGGTTCAGCGCACCGGCTCGTCGACGGCCGGTACGGGCCTCTCAAGCCTCACCCGGAAGCGGCCGCGCCGCGACTCCGTCCGCTGCCGGTTCACTGAAGCGCGCCCCCCTACGGAAGCACGCCCGCCTGAAGGAGCGCGCCTACAGGAGCGTGGCCGTGAGGTCGGGGCCCGGCCCGTCCACGTACGCGTCGTCGTCGAACGGGTACAGCGGCCGCTCGACCCGGTGGTGTCCCAGGCGCAGGAGGTCCTGGTCGACGCCGCCCGGGGTGAGGGCGAGCAGCCAGTCGGCGGCCATGTCGTGGAGTTCGGGCTCCAGGTATCCGATCTTGACGACGACCAGGTCGTACGTGCGCGGGTCGACGCCGAGGCCACCGTCCGCGGGGCCCATGAAGTCGGCGAGCGTGTGGAACGGCTTGCGGCGCTCCACGAGGACGACGGTGAGTCCGCCGACGCGCACGGCCGCCATGTCGACGCCGCGGTCGTACGCGCCGCCCTCGGCGCGGTCCTTCTGCTCGGTGGCACGCTGCAACGCCGTGACGGTGCCGGTGAGTTCGTACGGTCCGCCGTGACCGGCGTCGACCTTGCCGCCGACACTGAGGGTGACCTCGGTGCCCACGCCCGCCTCGAAGCAGCGGGCCACGGCGACCGGGTCGGTGATGCCGGGGTGCACGGCCGTGACCTCGCCCGTGCGGATGGCGTCGTTGGCGAGGAGCTTGCCCAGCATGTACGCGAGGTCACCGGCGCCGCCCGCGGTCGGGTTGTCACCGGAGTCACTGATGAGGAACGGGCGCCTGTCGGAGGCGACCGCCTTCTCGATGCACTCCTCGGCGCTGCCGGTCGGGCCGACGAAGACGAAGTCCCTGCGGGCGTCCCAGTAGCGCCGGGCGAGCTTCTCGGCCTCCGCGGCGGCGAGTGGGGCGTCGTCGCCGGTGACGACGATGGCGGCCTTGCAGCGCGGCTCGTCCGCCCAGGCGTAACCGACCCACATCGCCGCGTCGAGGATGCCCTCCTTGCGCTCGATGTCGGTGAGCGAGGCGTAGAGGGACTTGGCGGGTTCGAGGCGGGTGCTGGTCTTCTCGCCGGGCAGCAGGACGGGGACCTGGACCCAGGCGCGGTGCGGACGCGTGCCGTCGCGCAGGCAGCGCACGAGGTTGCGGGCGGCGCGCTCGCGGGTGTCCCAGGCGTCCTCGTGCGGGGCGAGGCGATGGGCCGTGAGCAGGTCGCACGGGTCGGCGAAGCGGCGCGAGACATTGCCGTGCAGGTCCATCGCGGCGGACAGCAGCGGGCGGGTGCCGTGCGCGTCGAGGGCGGCGCGGACGGCGTCCGTCAGGTCGCCCTCGGCGTCGGTGAGGCCGATGACGCTCATGGCGCCGTGGATGTCGTAGACCATGCCGTCGAGAGGGCCCGCCTCGCGTATGCGGGTGACGAGTTCGTCCTTGAGGACCAGGTACGAGTCCGCCTCGACGGGGCCGCCGGGCAGCGAGGTCGCGTGCAGCAGCGGCACCCACTCGACCACGTCGGCGAGGTCGGAGTCGGGGCGGGTCCAGGTGTAGCGGTCGAGGAGGTCCTGGCCGCGGGTCTGCCGGAAGTCGTCCGTGGTGGAGCGGTGCGGGCAGAACGTGGAGGACTCGATGCCGATGCCGCCGATGCCGATGCGCAGGCGGCGTGCGGGGGCCGTGCTCGTCATGCTGAGGCGCTCTCTTCCTGAGGGAGGGGTGCGGTGGGGAGGTTGTGGCGCAGGGCGGTGAGGCCGGCGCCGAGCAGTCCCGCGTCGGGGCCCGTGACCGTCGTGGTGATCTCCAGGTCCGCGGTCGCGAGCGGCAGGCAGCGCTCGTACAGGACTCCGCGGACGGCGGCGACCAGCGGTTCGGCGGCGGCGAGCGCGCCGCCGAGGGCCACGACCTGCGGGTTGAAGAAGTTCACGACGACGGACAGGACCGTGCCGATGTGCCGGCCCGCGGTGCGGACCAGGGTGGTGGCCTGCGGGTCGCCGTCGGCGACGAGCTGGAGGAGCTCGGTGGTGGAGGCCACCTCGACGCCCCGCCCGGCGAGTTCGCGCATCAGCGCGGCGCCGCTGGCGACCGTCTCCAGGCAGCCGATGTTGCCGCAACTGCACGGCCGGTCCTGCGCGGCCTCCACGCGTACGTGGCTGATGTCGCCGGCACAGCCGTTGGCTCCGTCGTGCGGGCGGCCCGCGGAGATGATGCCGCTGCCGATGCCTCGGCCCGCCTTCACGACCACCAAGTGGTCGAGGTCGGGGCGGGCGGCGCGGTGCTCGCCGACGGCCATCATCGTGGCGTCGTTCTCCACGGTGACGGGCAGGCCGAGGCGTTCGGCGAGGACGTCGCGCAGCGGGTAGCGGTGCCAGCCGGGCATGCGGGACGGGCTCAGGACGCGCCCCTCACCAGGCTTGACCGGGCCGGGGAAGCCGACGCCGAGCGCGCGCACGGTGCGGCCCGCCTCACGCTGCCGCGCGGCGAGTTCGGTGACCTGGCCGCAGAGCCAGTCGACGGCCGACTCCGGCCCCACGGTGATGTCGTGCGGCAGGTCGACGGCGTCGAGGACGGTCCCGTCGAGGCCGACCACTCCGAGCCGCGCGTGATGGCTGCCGAGGTCGGCGGCGAGCGCGACACCGCCCTGGGCCCGCACGCGCAGCAGACGGGGGCGCCGCCCGCCGCGCGAGGCGCCCTCGCCGGACTCGGTGAGCACGCCGGCCGCCACGAGTTCCTGCACGCGCAGCGAGACGGTGGAGGGGGCGAGGCCCAGCTCCCGTACGAGGTCGGCCCGGGAGGTGGCGGCGCCCGAGGAGACCAGGTGCAGGATGTGCTGCGCCGACCCCGGTTCGCCCTGCGATGTGTCGGACATACCGCCCTCTTGATTGCTCGGTTGCTTGGTTGCTTGGTTCAGCGCGTGGGGTTCGTTGAGCTCGTTCGGCGCGTTGGTTCGATGTCTTTCTTCGATGAATGATCGAACCCTAGACCGATCCGAACCAAGATGGCCATACCTTCGAGCCGAAGAAGTATTTGCCGAATGAAGCTATTGACTTGTTTTCGTCGACCGGCCTAGCGTTCGGGCGCCGCCCCGTCGCACTCCGGTACGGGGCCGTCCCCCGTCCCCTTGGAGGCCCTCCGGCATGCGCTCATTCAGGTCAACGGCCGCCGCCGTCCTCGTCCTCGCGGCGGCGCTCACCGGCTGCACGCACGAGGGCGGCGGCATCGCCATGGGGCCGACCGGCGGCACCCCCGTGGAGGGCGGCACGGCCACGATGGCGCTGCCTCCCGCCGCCACGCCGAACTGGATCTTCCCGATCGGCGCGCCCGGCTACGGAGCCTCGTACAACTACGGCATCCAGACCCTGCTGTTCATGCCGGTCTACGACGCCGTGCAGCTCAAGGGCGAGCTGACCACGCACGGCCCGAGCACGCTCGGCCTCGAACCGGAGTACAGCGACGGCAACACGACGGTGACCGTGCCGCTGCGCGAGGGCGTGAAGTGGTCCGACGGGAAGCCGGTCACCTCCCGCGACCTCGAGTTCTGGTTCAACCTCGTCAAGGCGAACAAGGCCGACTGGGGCAGCTACTCGGTCGGCACGATGCCGGACGACGTGAAGCGGTTCGAGGTCGTCGACGACCACACGGTGCGGCTGCACCTCGACCGGGCGTACAACCCCGACTGGTTCACGGCCAACCAGCTCACGCTGATGCGCGCCCTGCCCCAGCACGCCTGGGACGCCACGGCCGACGGCGGCGGGGTCGGCGACCACGACCGCACCACCAAGGGCGCCAAGGCCGTCTTCGCCCGTCTCACGCGGCACGCCAAGAGCCTCGGTTCGTACGGCAGCGACCCTCTGTGGAAGACGGTCAACGGACCCTGGAAACTCGCCGGTTGGCGCGACAGCGGCCAGGTGACCATCGTCCCCAACGAGAAGTTCACCGGCCCCGACTCCGAGCGGCCGCACCTGGACAAGGTCGTCTTCAAGCCGTTCACCACCGCCGACTCCGAGTACAACGTGCTGCGCTCCGGCGGGGTCGACTACGGCTACATACCGCCGTCCGTCATGGCGCAGAAGGCGAAGTTCGAGGACAAGGGGTACCGCGTCGATCCGTGGGAGGGCTGGGCGGCGACGTACATCGTCTACAACTTCAACTCCACGCACGCCGGGCCCCTGATGAGCCAGCTGTACATCCGTCAGGCGATGCAGCACCTCGTCGACCAGAAGGCGATGAGCGACGTCATCTGGCAGGGCAGCGCCACCCCGACGCTCGGCCCGGTGCCGGTGACGCCGAAGAGCCAGTACCTGTCGCCGGCCATGGCGAAGAACCAGTACCCGTTCTCCGTACGCGCGGCGCGCGAGCTGCTCGCCGCGCACGGCTGGAAGACCCGCGACGGCGTCGCGCGGTGCGCACGCCCGGGTACCGGCGACGACGAGTGCGGCGCCGGCATCGAGGAGAACGCTCCCCTGGAGATGACCCTGCTCTCGCAGTCGGGTTCCACCGAGACGACGAACATGATGCAGGAGCTGAAGTCGTCGCTCAGCCGGGCGGGCATCGACCTGGCCGTGCGCCAGCAGCCCCTGAACTCGGTGCTCGGCAACTCCGTGCCGTGCACGGCCAAGGACCCGGGCTGCGACTGGGACATGTCGTTCTTCGGTACGGCCGGCAGCTGGTACTACCCGCTCAACCCGAGCGGCGAGCAGCTCTTCTCCACGGGCGCCTCCGCCAACTTCGGCAACTACAGCGACAAGAAGGCCGACCGGATCATCCGGGCCGTGCAGTACTCACCGGACATGAAGGCCGTCCACCAGTACGGCGAGTACCTCGCGGGGCAGCTGCCCGTGATGTGGATGCCGAACCCCGCGTACCAAGTGTCGGTGATCCGCAACGATCTGCGGGGCATCGAGCAGAACCCGACCGTCACGTTCGCGCCGCAGCACTGGTACTTCGTCAAGAACGACAAGCACCACACGAACGACACGAACAACAAGCAAGCCAAGAAGGGAGCCGCGAAGTGACCGGCTTTCTGGTCAAGCGCTTCCTGCAGGCCCTCGTCGTCCTGTTCCTGGTCTCGGTGATCGTCTTCACCCTCCTGCATCTGCTGCCGGGCGGCCCGGCCCGAGCCATCCTCGGCCCGAAGGGCACCCCGCAGCAGATCGAGCACTTCAACCACCAGCAGGGCTATGACCGTTCACTGCCGACGCAGTACGTGATGTATCTGAAGCGGCTGGTCACCGGCGACCTCGGCGACTCGTACAAGCTCAACTCGCCGGTCTTCGACCTGCTCGAGCAGCGCCTGCCGAAGACGCTGCTCCTGACGGTCCTGTCCACCGTCCTCGCCGTCGTGATCGCCGTACCGCTGGGCCTGCTCCAGGCCGTGCGGCGCGGCAAGGCCTCGGACTACGCGCTCACGGGGCTCGCCTTCCTGCTGTACGCGACGCCCGTCTTCTTCCTCGGCCTCATCATGATCATCCTGTTCGCGCAGGTCATGCCGATCTTCCCGGCCGAGGCACCGCAGGGCGAGACGATCGGTCAACTCCTCGGCGACTTCACCGGGTTGGTCCTGCCGGTCGTGACGATGGCCTTCGGCATCGTGGCGATGTTCAGCCGCTACATGCGCTCCGCCGTGCTCGACAACCTCACCGAGGAGTACGTCCGCACGGCCATGGCGAAGGGCCAGTCCAGCCGGCGGATCATGGTCAGGCACGTCCTGCGCAACGCCCTGATCCCTCTCGCGACCCTGCTCGGGCTCTACCTCCCGACCCTGTTCAGCGGCGCCCTCGTCGTCGAGTCGATGTTCAACTACCCGGGCATGGGGCTGCTGTTCTGGAACGCGGCCCAGGGCTCCGACTTCCCCGTGCTCCTCGGCGTGACCCTCGTGGTCGGCATCGCCACGGTCCTCGGCTCGCTGCTCACCGACATCCTGTACGCCGTCCTCGACCCCCGGATCCGGAGCGTGGCATGAGTACGTCCGCCGTCCTTCCCGTCCAGCCGGGCCAGGAGGAAGCCGCGCAGGCCACCCCCTCCCTCGCCCGTCGCACGCTGCGCGTCTTCACCGGCAACAAGCTGGCCCTGACGGGCGTCGTGGTCCTGGTCCTGCTGCTCGCCTTCTGCTACCTGGGCCCACTCGTCCACCCGAACGAGCAGATCCACACGGATCTCGCGCAGGCGAACCTCTCCCCCGGCACCGCCGGGCACCTCCTCGGCACCACCGACCTCGGGTACGACCTGCTCGGCCGGCTCATGGTCGCCGGGCGGACCTCTCTCGAGATCGGCCTGGCGGCGGGCCTGCTGGCGACGCTGTTCGGCACCGTGTACGGGGCTGTCGCCGGGTACTTCGGGGGCTGGGTCGACGCCGCGATGATGCGGGTCACCGACGCGGCGCTGGCCATCCCCGCGATGTTCCTGCTCGTCGTGGTCGCCGCGATCATCACGCCCAGCAAGGGCATCCTCATTCTGATCATCGCCGGGGTCGCCTGGCTCTCCCCCGCCCGTCTGGTGCGGGGCGAGGCGCTGTCGCTGCGCAACCGTGAGTACGTCCAGGCCATGCGGATGATGGGCGGCGGCGGCACGCGGGCCGTGTTCAAGCACATCGTGCCGAACGCGATCGGCACGGTCATCGTGAACTGCACGTTCCAGATCGCCGACGCCATCCTCTACGTCAGCTATCTCGCGTTCCTCGGACTCAGCATCCCGCCGCCGTCCGCCGACTGGGGCTCGATGCTGTCCGCCGGCATCACCTACACGCAGAACGGCTACTGGTGGCTGATCTTCCCGCCGGGCATCGCGATCGTCCTGGTCGTCGCCGCGTTCAACTTCATCGGCGACGGGCTGCGTGACGCGTTCGAAGTACGGCTGCGGAAGTAAGGGACCGAGGCATTGAGGAAGACAGACATGACCGAGCCCCTGCTCAGGATCGACGACCTGCGCGTCGACATCGCCACGCGCGACCGCACCGTCCACGCCCTCGACGGGATCTCCCTCGACCTCGCCGCCGGTGAGGCGCTAGGCGTCGTCGGCGAGTCCGGCTGCGGCAAGACGATGACCGCGCTCAGCGTCCTCGGGCTGCTGCCGCCCGGCGGACGGGTCACCGGTGGACGCGTCCTGTTCGACGGAGTGGACCTGGCCGCCGCGCCCGCCCCCGTCCTCCAGGACGTACGCGGCAACACCATCGGCATGGTCTTCCAGGACCCGCTGACCTCGCTCAACCCGACCATGACGATCGGCCGGCAGGTCACCGAGCCGCTCCTCCTGCACCGCGGCGTCTCCCGCAAGGAGGCCTGGGCACGCGCCGAGGAGACCCTCCGGCTCGTCGGCATGCCCCAGCCCGCCGAGCGCATGAAGGCCTATCCGCACCAGCTGTCGGGCGGCATGCGCCAGCGGGTCGCCATCGCCATGGCGCTGGTCTGCGAGCCGAAGCTGCTCATCGCCGACGAGCCGACGACCGCGCTCGACGTCACGACCCAGCACCAGATCCTGGAGCTGATCGACGACCTGCGCGAGCGGCTCGGCATGGCGATGATCCTCGTCACGCACGACCTCGGCGTCATCGCGAACCGTGTGGACCGCGTCGCCGTCATGTACGCGGGCAGAGTCGCCGAACAGGCCGACGTACGAGACCTGTTCGCCCGGCCGCGCCACCGCTACACGGAGGCCTTGTTCGCGGCGCTTCCGGAGCGGGCGGGCGACGGAGGGACCGAACTGCACACGATTCCCGGGCTGCCGCCGAACCTGACGGTGCGGCCGGAGGGCTGCCGGTTCGCGCCGCGCTGCGTGTTCGCCACGGACGAGTGCCGCTCCCAGGAGCCGCCGCTCGCCGACGACGAACTGCGGGGTACGGAGCACCGGTTCGCCTGCTTCCATCCGGTGCCTGACGTGTCCGCGCGGGGCAAGGCGGCCGACGTCATCGCGCCCGCCGCCGTCCCCGCGCAGTCGGCACCGGGCGCGCCGCTTCTCGAACTCGACGGCCTCGTCAAGGAGTTCCCGCTCAAGGGCGGTCCGTTCTCGCGCGGTCGCGGCACGGTCAGCGCCGTGGGCGGGGTGTCGCTGACCATCCGCAAGGGCGAGACGTTCGGCATGGTCGGCGAGTCCGGGTGCGGCAAGACGACGCTCGGCCGGATCGTCGCCGGTCTGGAGGACCCGACGGCCGGATCGGTGCGCTTCGGCGGCGAGGACCTCGCGGGCCTCACGCGGGCGGGGCGCCGGGCGCACCGCCGCCGCATCCAGCTCATGTTCCAGGACTCGACCGCGGCCATGGACCCGCGGATGCGGGTCGGCGAGATCCTGCGCGAACCCCTCGTCATCCAGGGAGTCGGCAGCCGCGCCGAGCAGGAGGCGCAGATCGACGGGCTCCTCGACGCCGTGGGGCTGCCGCGCGGGGCCGTGCACCGCTATCCGCACGAGTTCTCCGGCGGCCAGCGCCAACGCCTCGGCCTGGCGCGGGCGTTGACGCTGTCGCCCGATCTTGTGGTCGCGGACGAGCCGGTCTCGGCGCTCGACGTGTCCGTGCAGGCGCAGATCCTCAACCTGATGCGGGAGCTCCAGCGTGAGCGCGGCCTGACGTACCTGTTCATCTCGCACGACCTCGCGGTGGTGCGCTACCTCGCCGACACCGTGGGCGTCATGTACCTCGGCAAACTCGTCGAGACCGGTCCCGCGGAGGAGGTGTACGCGCGGCCGCTGCATCCGTACACGCGGGGTCTGCTCGACACGGTCAACGTGCCCGATCCGTCGGCCGCGGCCGGTTCCGGGTCCCCGCTGACGGGCGAGACGCCGTCCGCGGCGAAGCCGCCGTCGGGGTGCAGGTTCCGCACCCGCTGCCCGCTCGCGCAGGACGTCTGCGCCGAGGTCGAGCCGCCGGTCGCGGCGCCGCGCGGGGCCGGCCACCAGGTGGCCTGTCACTTTCCGCTGCCGGTGCCGGAGCAAGTGGCCGCCCAGCCGGTGTGACCTGCGGCGACGCCGCCTTCGGGGGTGACTGTCAGTGGTCGGGTGCAGACTGGGCCGTACCTGAGACAAAGGCGTCCTCGGAGGTGTCGGGCATGACTGAAGTGCTGCTGACGGTTGGCACGCGCAAGGGGCTTTTCATCGGCCGCAGGCGGGGCGGCGGCGCGTGGGAGTTCGACGAAGGCCCGTACTTCAACTCCCAGGCCGTGTACTCGGTGGCGATCGACACGCGGGGCGACGTCCCGCGACTCCTCGCGGGCGGTGACAGTGCGCACTTCGGCCCGTCGGTCTTCCACTCCGACGACCTGGGCCGTACGTGGACGGAGCCGTCACGCCCCGCCGTCAAGTTCCCCAAGGACACGGGGGCCTCGCTGGAGCGCGTGTGGCAGCTGCACCCGGCCGCCGCCGAGCGGGACGTGGTGTACGCGGGCACCGAGCCCGCGGCGCTCTACCGCTCGGAGGACCGGGGCGAGACGTTCGACCTGGTGCGTCCGCTGTGGGAGCACCCGACGCGGTCGAAGTGGGTCCCCGGCGGCGGTGGCGAGGGCCTGCACACGGTGGTCACCGATCCGCGTGACGCCCGCGCGGTGACGGTCGCGGTGTCCACGGCCGGGGTGTTCCGCACCCGGGACGGCGGACAAAGCTGGGAGCCCGCCAACTCCGGGGTCTCGGCGGTCTTCCTGCCGGACCCGAACCCCGAGTTCGGCCAGTGCGTCCACAAGGTCACGCAGGACGCGGCCGACCCGGACCGCCTCTACCTCCAGAACCACTGGGGCGTGTACCGCAGCGACGACGGCGGTACCCGGTGGAACGACATCGGGACGGGCCTCCCCTCGACGTTCGGCTTCGCCGCCGCCGCGCATCCGCACCGCGGGGACACGGCGTACGTCTTCCCGATCAACGCCGACTCGGACCGCGTGCCCGCGGAGCGGCACTGCCGCGTCTTCCGCACGGAGGACGCGGGCAGGACCTGGGAGCCGCTGACGGCGGGGCTCCCGCAGGGCGATCATTACGGGACGGTGCTGCGCGACGCGATGTGCACGGATGACTCCGACCCGGCGGGCGTCTACTTCGGCAATCGCAACGGCGAGGTGTACGCGTCGGCCGACGACGGGGACAGCTGGCGGCAGTTGGCCTCCCATCTGCCGGACGTGCTGTGTGTGCGGGCGGCCGTGGTCGGTTGATCGGCCCGTCCGTCACGGCAGTAGGGTGACGCCCGTGGCACCACGACCCTTGCACGAAATCGTAGAAGCCGGCTGGGCCAAGGCCCTCGAACCCGTCGCCGGACAGATCACCGCCATGGGTGAGTTCCTGCGCGCGGAGATCGCCGCGGGACGCACCTACCTCCCGGCCGGGGCGAACGTGCTGCGCGCGTTCCAGCAGCCGTTCGACGAGGTGCGGGTCCTGATCGTCGGCCAGGACCCCTATCCCACGCCGGGACATGCCGTCGGGCTCTCGTTCTCGGTCGCGCCCGAGGTGCGGCCGCTGCCCGGCAGTCTCATCAACATCTATCGCGAGCTGAACACGGACCTGGGCCTGCCTCAGCCGTCGAACGGTGACCTGACGCCCTGGACGCGGCAGGGCGTACTCCTGCTGAACAGGGCACTCACCACCGCCCCGCGCCGCCCCGCCGCACACCGCGGCAAGGGCTGGGAAGAGGTCACGGAGCAGGCGATCAGGGCGCTGGCCGCGCGCGGCCGCCCGCTCGTGTCCGTCCTGTGGGGCCGCGACGCCCGCAATCTGCGGCCCCTCCTCGGCGACCTGCCGTCCGTGGAGTCCGCGCACCCCTCCCCCATGTCGGCCGACCGCGGGTTCTTCGGCTCGCGCCCGTTCAGCCGGGCCAACGACCTCCTGGCGCGGCAGGGCGGGCAGCCGGTGGACTGGCGGCTGCCGTGACGCGCGAGCCCGCCGCTGCCGAGCCCGGACCGGGCCACGGCGGGGACGATCCCGCGGGCCCCCGGTGGGTTCTCGGCGTCGACTCCGGCGGCTCCGGTCTGCGCGTGGCACTCGCGTCGGCCGGGGACCTCGCACGTCCCGAGACGACGGTGTCCCGCGAGCCCGTGCGCACCGGCGCGGCGGGCATCGACGCCGGGCACCTGCTCGAACAGTTGCTTCCGATGGCCCGGGACCTGCTCGCCCGCGTCGGCGGCCGCGGCCCCGGCGTGCCGCGCCTGAGCGCCGTCGCCGTCGGCGCGGCCGGCATGGCCACGCTCGGCGACGGACTGCGGGCCGAACTCCCGGCCGCCCTCGCGGCCGAACTGGGCGTACGGCGGCTCGCGTTGGCCGCGGACGGGGTCACCGCCTACGCGGGCGCCCTCGGCCAGCGGCCCGGCGCGGTCGTCGCCGCGGGCACGGGCATGATCGCGCTCGGCACGGACCTCACCTCCTGGCAGCGGGCCGACGGCTGGGGGCATCTCCTCGGCGACTGCGGTGGCGGCGCGTGGATCGGGCGTGCGGGCCTGGACGCGGCGATGCGTGCCCACGACGGGCGCCGCGGAGGCTCCGCCGCGCTGCTCGCCCTCGCCGAGGAGCGGTTCGGCCCGGCGGCCGGGCTGCCGGCCCGGATCTACCCGCGCACGGACCGTCCCGCCGTCCTCGCCGCCTTCGCGCCCGACGTGGCCCGCGCCGCACTCGACGACTCCGTCGCCGCCGGCATCCTGCGCGAGGCGGCCGGACATATCGCCGAGGCGGCGGCCGCGGTGTGCCCGGCGGGCGACGGCAGTGAAGTGGCGCTCACCGGCGGCCTGTTCAAGATGGGCGAGCCGCTGCTCGCCCCGCTCCGCGCCGAGCTCGCGGAGCAACTCCCGTACGCCGACGCGGTGTCGGCGACCGGCGACCCCCTGCACGGTGCGCTGGTGATCGCCGCCGCGCTCGCCGTCGACGGGCTGCGCCTGCCGTGCGACGGCCGCCTCCTCCACGTCCCCCAGGAGGCGGCCGACCGCTGACGGCGGTCCTTGCACCCCTTCTGACCTGGACAGTTGAGCCATTCGTAACTGAAAGGATAAATACGGACGGATACCGCTCAGCTGCCCCCTCCCCGAACAAGGGAGACCCGTGAGCCAGTAGCATGCGGCGGCATGAGCTCCCCCACTGGGCCTGCATCCGGCCTGCCTGTACGAATGCCGCGACCCCGTCAGCCCGGTCGGCACCGCCGCCCGGAACCCGTGGCCGCTCCCGAGGGCGCACCCGCACTCGTCCTCGCGGTGCCCGGCACGCCCAGCAACGCCTCGCGCAGCCTCGCCGAAGAGGTTGTCAGCATCGCCCGCTCCGAGCTGCCGGGCCTCGACGCCCGCATCGGATACCTCGACGGTGACGACTCGGAGGCCGCCGAGGCCTCGGCGTTCGCCGAGTTCCCCTCCCTGCGGGCCGTGCTCTCGCGCGCCGCGAAGGAGCGCACCGCCCGTTTCGAGCAGGCCCGTGCCGCGGGCGCCGACGTCGCGGAGCCCGACGGACCGGTCGCCGTGGTCGTGCCCCTGCTCGCGGGCCCGGACAGCGCGCTCACGCGCCGCATCCGGCAGGCCGTGATCGACAGCCGTACGGCCGCCGAACTGACGGATGTCCTCGGCCCGCACCCGCTGCTCGCGGAGGGCCTGCACGTGCGTCTGTCGGAGGCGGGCCTGGCCCGTGCCGACCGCGCCCGGCTGTTCACGGTGGCGACCGCCGCCGACGGCATCATCCTCGCCTCGGTCGGCGGCGACGAGGCCGTCCAGGCGGCCGGGATCACCGGCATGCTCCTGGCCGCGCGCCTCGCGGTGCCGGTCATGGCGGCCGCGCTCGACGAGGAGGGCGCCATCGCGGCGACCGCCGAGCAGCTGCGCGGCTCCGGCTCGCAGCAGCTGGCGCTCGCCCCGTACCTGATCGGCCCGGAGATAGACGCCAGCCTCCTCGAGGCGGCGGCGAACGAGGCCGGCTGCGCGTCCGCCGAGTCGCTGGGCGCCTACCCGGCGATCGGCAAGCTGGCCCTGTCGAAGTACACGACGGCGCTGGGCATCGCCCCGCAGCAGCCCCAGGGCGCGCCGGTCCTCTAGAGGACCCGGACCGTACAGAGGCACCGGCGACGGGCCCGAACCCCGGTGGGGTCGGGCCCGTCGCCGTACCCGCTCGGGAACGGTCTCAGCCGAAGATCACGCAGGACGCGGCGGGCGCCTCGATGGAGCCGCTGCGGCGCGGGAGACCGGTCTCACGGTCCACGGAGAACCACGTCACGTCGCCGGACCGCTCGTTCGCCACGTACAGGAAGCGGCCCGAGGGGTGCAGGGCCAGGTCGCGCGGCCAGTCGCCGCCGCAAGAAACGGTGGCGCGCAGCGTCGGCCGGTCTCCGGTGGGGTCGAGGGCGAGGACGGAGATGACGTTCGCGCCGCGGGTGGCGGTCCACAGGAAGCGCCCGTCGGGCGATACGACGACCTCGGACGGGAACGCGTCGCCGTGCGGCGCCTCCGGCAGCACGGAGATCTCGCCGAGCGGCTGCAGGGCGCCGCCCTCGGCGTCCCAGTGGCAGACGGTGACGGTCGGCGTGAGCTCGTTCAGGATGTACGCGCGGTCGCCGCGCGGGTGGAAGGCGAGGTGGCGCGGTCCCGAGCCGGGCCGCAGCGCGACCTCGCGGTGCACCTCGAGGCGCCCGTCCTGCATCGAGCAGACCCGCACGGAGTCGGTGCCGAGGTCCACGCTGACGGCCCAGCGGCCGCTGGGGTCCGGCATCACCTGGTGGGTGTGCGGGCCCTGCTGGCGCTTGGGATGCGTGCCCGAACCCTCGTGGCGCAGCACGTCGGTGGACTCGCCGTCGAGGGTGCCGTCGGCGCGCAGCCGTACCGAAGTGACGCTGCCGGAGCCGTAGTTGGCGGTGAGGACATGGCCCTCGTACAGGGCGAGATGGGTGGGGCCCGAGCCGCGCACGAGCACACCGCGCCCGGCGGGTTCCGGCTTGCCGTCCCCGGTACGGAACGCGGCGACGGCCCCCTCGGAGGTCTCGCTCACCGCGTAGAGGATGTCGCGCGCGGGCGAGAGCGCAAGGTACGAGGGGTCGGGAAGCGAGTCGACGACGCTGAGCACGGTGAGTGAGCCGCTGTCCATGTGAACGGACGCGGTGAGGATCCCGGAGCCTCCCGCGGCGGTGAAGGATCCGATGTACGCCCGTCCGCCCTGCCTGTCGCCCACACGAATCCCCTTGCACCGCATGCACGGTGAGCCCGGATGCTCGCCGTTCGTGCGGCCGACGGTAGCAGCGGGTCTAGACCAGGAAGTCGCCGGACGCCCTGGCGAGTGCCTCGGGATGCTGTACGTACGCCGGCGTGCGCTCCGTGGTGTCGTACGTGCGGTGGAAGACGGGGGTGGCCGAGCCGGAGATCGGCGGCACGATCCAGGACCAGTCGGCGCCGACCGTCCGGCCCCTGCGCTCCTCGCGGTCGAGGTGGGTGAGGAAGCGCCGGGACTCGGTGTGGTGGTCCGTGACGGTGACGCCGGCGCGGTCGAAGGAGTACAGGACGGCGCGGTTCAGCTCGACGAGGGCGCGGTCCTTCCACAGGGAGCGGTCGCTGGTGGTGTCGAGGCCGAGACGATCCGCGATACGCGGCAGAAGGTCGTAGCGGTCGGTGTCGGCGAGGTTGCGGGCGCCTATCTCGGTGCCCATGTACCAGCCGTTGAAGGGGGCGGCCTGGTAGCAGATCCCGCCGATCTCCAGGCACATCGTGGACAGGGCGGGCACCGCGTGCCAGCGCAGGCGCAGCCCGGCCCACCAGTCATGATCCTCGTGCTCGATGGGGACTTCGAGGACCGCGTCGGGCGGCAGGTCGAAGCAGCGCGGCTTGTCGTCGGTGCCCTGGACGATCAGGGGCAGTACGTCGAAGGGGGTGCCGTCGCCGCCGCGCCAGCCGAGGCGCCGGGCGAGCGCGGTGAGGCCCTCGTTGCGCGGGTCGCCGACGACACGGCCGTCGCGCTGGACGTACCCCGCGTACCGGATGAGCTGTTCGTTCCAGATGCGCGGTCCGGGGCGATCCGGCGCGTCGGGTGCGAAGACGGTGATCAGGGGGCGGATGCGGCCGCCCTGGGAGGCCCCGCGCAGGTGGTCGGCGCAGGCGGCCGCGATGTCCTCGGCGGCGGTGAGGTCGCGGCGGTCACGGACGTGCAGGGAGTTCCAGTAGAGGCGGCCGATGCAGCGGTTGGCGTTCCGCCAGGCGACGCGGGCCCCGAAGGTGAGCTCGCGCTCGGTGTGGCGATACGTTCCCGTCTCCGCGATCTCGGCGTATGCCTCCGCCAGGCGTGGGGCCGGGTCGCCGAGCCGCTCCTCGGCGTGGTGGGCGCGGATGAAGTCGGAGGCCGCGGGCCAGAGTTCCGGGGTGTGGGGAGCCGGGTCACGGGGGTCGGGGCTGCGGGGGTGGCCGATGCCTGCGGAGGCGTGCCGGCGGGCGGCGCCCTCCGGACAGCGAGCGTGCCGCTCCTGGAAGCCTCCGCCCCAGGCGTCGGCTCCGTCTCCGCGCGCGACTTCGTCCCACGCAGCGACTCCGTCCCATGCCGCGCCGGAGTCCCTTGCCTCGGCCCGGCCCCGGCCCGCGGCTCCGTCTCTTGCCTCGGCTCGGTCCAGCCAGCCGGCGGGACCGTCGGTTCGCTGTGGTGTATCGGGCATGGCGCACTCCCAGGGGGTCCCCGGCCGCGGGCCCTCCCGCGGGGCCGCGCACTCCGTGCGTCCACATGATGCCGCTGCGTCACCCATCCGGGGGCCGATCCGTCGTCTACGTGACAGGCGAATCCGCCCCCGGCCACGCCGGGCCGTCCGCCTCACGGGACGTCGCCGCAGGTGGGAGGCGCGACGTAGGGCCGCGACCGTACGCGAGATCAGAGTCCGGCCAGCGAGGAGCGCGAAGGGCACTGCGGGGGCGCGAAATATCCAGCGCGCGCCCTCCCCGTGGGCTGAAGGCGCGAGGGCTCAGGCGCCGACCGCGACCCGGTCGGATCCGCGCAGGGGGACGGCGAGTTCGAGCAGTGCCTGCTCCAGGGCGTGGAGATGGGCCAGCACGGGTTCGCCCTCGACGAGCTGCGGCACCGCGGCCGATGCGGTCCGGCTGCGGTGCCCGCCCGCCGGGGCGTCGGTGAGCGCCTCGACGGCGGTCTCGACGCGCCAGCAGGCTGCGGCGAGCCGGGCGTCGTGCGAGGCCTCCGGGTCGGCGACGACGGAGGCGAGCCCGCGCACCTCGCGCGCACAGTCGTCGAGCAGCGCGAGCACGTGCCGGGCCCGGCCCATCCGCGCCCGCATCGGGCTGAACGGATGCACCAGCGGCGCCAGCGAGAGCCGCACCCTGCCGAGGATCGTCTCCAGTTCGGCCACGCGCCGGGCCGGGTCGGCCGTCGGTGAGCCCGCGAGCCGGGCGGCCGCCTCGGCGGTGCAGGCGTGGACGCAGCGCAGGGCCCGCTCGACCCACGCGTCGGTGACGGCGTGTGTGGTCACCGGCAGCACGAGCAGCACCGCGAGCACGGCGCCGAGCGCTCCTACGGCGGTCTCGCCGACCCGCAGGGCGAGCAGCGCCGGGTCGAGCACGCCGAGCAGCCCGTACAGCATGCTCGCCATGACGGTGACGGCGAGCATCATCCACGTGTACGAGACGGCGGCGGTGTAGAAGATCCCGAACACGCTGAGCGCGACGATCACGGCGGCCGCGACCGGCTCGTCGTGCAGCGGCACGGCCACGGCGAAGCCGAGCACGATGCCGAGCACCGTGCCGAGGAACCGCCGGAATCCGCGTACGACGGTCTCCCCGCGGGACGTCGTGTTCACGAACACCCACCACGTGGCGCCCACGGCCCAGTACCACCGCTGGTCGGACAGCACCTGCCCGGCGGCGAGCGCGAAGCCGGCACCCACGGTCGCCTGCACGGCCTGGCGCGTCGTGATGCGCGCGAGCCGGCTCCCGCCGGTGGGCGCCGGCACCGCCGCGGGCGCCGGCAGCCGGCGCTCGTAGCACCACAGCCCGAACCGCACGACGGACGCGGCGGCGAGCGAGAGGAGTACGGCGGCGTACAGCTCGGGGAGCTGGTCCGGCACGGTGTGCAAGAACTGCGCGGCAAAGAAGGTCATGAACGCGAACACGCCGAGGGAGTGTCCGCGCGGCCCCCACCGCCGCGCGTACACCCCGGCGCCCACGACCGCGAGGAACGCCAGGTCACGGGCGACGGGCACGTCGTGCAGCACGGCCGCGAGCCCGAGCACCGGAAGTCCGACGGCCGGGAGCAGCGCGGTCGTCACGGCCTGTCCGCGCACCGTCGCGTCGGCCACCGTGAAGAGGGCGAGCAGCGCGGCCAGGCCACCGGTGATGGCCGCGACGAGCGAGTGTCCGGCGAGCCCGCACAGGGCCACCGCAAGGCTGATACCGAGGACGCCACGGGCCGCGAAGCGCAACCGCAGCCGCCCCGGATCCGGAGCCACGAACACCCTCTTCAGCACAGCCACCCACCCTTTCCGCGTCACCGCGGAACTCCGCATGAAAAAGGCGCCGCGGAGATCCCGCAGCGCCATCGACGGAAACATCAGAGCATCTCAAGGGCCTATGGATCAACAGCGGGCGAAACCCTTGGGCCAATGGCCCAGTCACATGCCCCGCGCGTCGGCCGGAAGGGGACCAACGGACCACGCCGAGGGAGGTGGCGCGCCACCGGCCTTCGAACCGGCAGGCGTACACGGCCGACGCCCCGTCCGTCCGCGAGCCGGCCCCACCGGAACCGCCGACTTCACTGACGCGGCACACGCACGGTCGGGTGGCCGCGCCCGGCCGTCGGCGACGGGAGTCCCTCACCTCACCGCTGGCCCCCGCGGTGCTGCGCGGACGACGCCGCGTACTTACTGTCGGTTGACGGAGCACCACACCGCGTGCCCGGGAGCAGGGTCGGGGAACCGATCGTGCTCGCGAGCTGGATCGCACGTCCGACCCGGAGGAGTCTGCATGCCTGAGCTGTTCATCGGTGGCAGGTGGATCGCTGCCGTCGACGGGCGGGTGCGCGAGATCCGCTGCCCGGCCGACGGCACGCTGGTCGCCACGGTCGACGAGGCGGGCCCGCGGGACGCGGCGGCGGCGGTCACCGCGGCCCGTGAAGCCTTCGACCGCGGACCGTGGCCCGCCACACCGGCCGCCGAGCGCGGCGCGCTGCTGCTGCGCGTGGCCGCCCTCATCGAACGTGACAAGGACGCACTCGCCCGCGCCGAATCCCTGGACACCGGGAAACGGCTCGTGGAGAGCGCGTACGACATGGACGACATCGCCAACTGCTTCCGCTACTTCGGCAACCTGGTGGCCTCCGGCGGCACCGACCGGGTCGTCGACACCGGCAACCCCGGCGTGGACAGCCGAGTGGTGCACGTGCCGGTCGGCGTGTGCGCGCTGATCACTCCCTGGAACTATCCGCTGCTGCAGACCGCCTGGAAGGTCGCCCCCGCGCTCGGCGCGGGCAACACCTTCGTCCTCAAGCCCAGCGAACTCACCCCCCACACCGCGATCATCCTGATGCGGCTGCTGGCCGAGGCCGGACTGCCCGACGGGGTCGCCAATCTCGTTCTGGGCACCGGTCCGGACGCGGGAGCACCGCTCACCGAGGACCCTCGGGTCGACATGGTGTCGTTCACCGGTGGTCTGGTCACGGGACGGCGCATCATGGCCGCGGCCGCGGCCACCGTGAAGAAGGTGGCTCTGGAGCTCGGCGGCAAGAACCCCAACATCGTGTTCGACGACGCCGACTACGAGACGGCGGTCGACTACGCCCTGATGGCCGTGTTCCTGCACTCCGGTCAGGTCTGTTCGGCCGGGGCGCGGCTGCTGGTCCAGGACGAGCTGCACGACAGGTTCGTCGAGGACCTGGTGGCGCGGGCCCGGGCGATCCCGATGGGCGGCCCGTTCGACGAGGACGCCCGCACGGGCCCGCTGATCTCCGCCGCCCACCGCGACAAGGTCGAGGCATACGTGGCCGCGGGTGTCGCGGAGGGTGCGGTGCTGCGCTGCGGTGGCGTCCGGCCCGAGGACCCGGCGCTGCGGGACGGTTACTACTACCCGCCGACCGTCCTGACCGAGTGCGCCCCGGGCATGTCGGTGGTGCGCGACGAGTCCTTCGGCCCGGTCCTGACCGTCGAGCGCTTCCGCGACGAGGCCGAGGCGGTCACCCTCGCGAACGACACCGTCTACGGCCTGACCGGAGCGGTCTGGACGCGGAACGCCGAGCGAGCCGAGCGGGTCGCGTCCCTGCTGAACGCCGGGACCGTCTGGATCAACGACTTCCACCCGTACGTACCGCAGGCCGAGTGGGGCGGCATGAAGCAGTCCGGCGTCGGCCGGGAGCTGGGTCCGACCGGCCTCGCGGAGTACCAGGAGGCCAAGCACATCTGGCGCAACACCGCGCCACGGCCACAGCGGTGGTTCGAGTGAGCCCTGGGCACGCCACCACCCGCACGGGAGAGGAGAACGGCGATGCCGGACATTCCGCCTGATGGACCTGGTCACGCCGCGAGTGGTCACGACCAGGACGCCGCGCTCACGGAGCTGGGCTACAAGCCCGAGCTCAAACGCACGCTCGGCAATTTCCACACCTTCGCCGCCGGAATCAGTTACATCTCCATCCTGACCGGCACCTTCCAGCTCTTCTACTTCGGCGTCAGCTTCGGCGGGCCGGCCTACTGGTGGTCGTGGCCGATGGTCTTCATCGGGCAGCTGATGGTGGCGCTGAGCTTCTGTGAGCTCGCGGGGCGCTTCCCCGTCGCGGGGTCGGTCTACAACTGGGCCAAGCACACGGGCGGGCCGCACATCGGCTGGCTGGCGGGCTGGATGATGACGATCGCGACCATGGTGTCGCTGGCCGCCGTGGCCCTCGCGTACCAGCTGACGCTGCCTCAGATCTCCAGTGTCTTCCAGGTGATCGGCGACGGGACGGGACAGTACGACGCGGCCGCCAACGCCGTGCTCCTGGGCACGATCCTCATCCTCTTCACCACCCTGGTCAACGCCTTCGGCGTCAAACTGATGGCCACCATCAACTCCGCCGGGGTCTTCATCGAGCTGATCGCCGCGGTCGTGCTGATCGGCCTGCTGGCCGCGCACATCACCCGCGGTCCGAGCGCGATCCTCGACACCGACGGCTACGGACAGGGCCAGCCGCTCGGCTACCTCGGCGCGTTCCTGACCGCGTCGCTCGCCTCGGCGTACGTGATGTACGGCTTCGACACCGCCTCCTCGCTCGGCGAGGAGTCCATCGACCCGGCCCGCAACGCTCCGCGCGCCATCCTGCGCGCACTCATCGCCTCCTTCGTCCTGGGCGGCCTGATCCTGCTCTTCGCGCTGCTCGCCACCCCTGATCTGCGGGCCGAAGAACTGTCGGTGGACGGTCTGCAGTACGTGGTGAAGGCCACGCTCGGCGAGACGGTCGGCCTGGCCGTGCTGTGGTGCGTCGTCATCGCCATCACCGTGTGCGCCTTGTCCGTACAGACCGCCGGCCTGCGCATGGCGTTCGCGATGGCCCGTGACAACAACCTGCCGGCCGGCTCCAGACTCGCCAGGATCAGCCCGCGGTTCAGGACACCGGTGGTCGCCACGTGCCTGATCGGGATCGTGGCGATCGCCATCCTCGTCGTCAACATCAAACAACCGCAGATCTTCTCGGTGGTCACCAGCATCGCCATCATCATGATCTACATCGCGTATCTGCTGGTCACGGGGCCCATGCTGGTACAGCGGCTGCGCGGCGAGTGGACGCCCGCGCCCGGCTACTTCTCCCTGGGCCGCTTCGGCCTGCCGGTCAACATCCTGGCGGTGCTCTGGGGCGCCGCGATGTCGGTCAACCTGCTGTGGCCACGCGCCGCGGTCTACAACGCCACCGGACCCCAGCACTGGTATCTGCGCTGGGGCGGCGTCCTGTTCGTCGGCTTCGTCGCGGCCGCGGGCTTCACCTACTACTGGTTCGTGCAGCGCAAGAAGACCGGCGTGATCGCCGAACACGCCGTCGGAGAACCGCCGGAGCCCGCGCCGGCCCACGGCGGAGCCTGAACCGGGAAGGAGCGGCAGAGGTGGACGAGTTCGATTACGTGGTGGTCGGCGGCGGTACGGCCGGGGCGGTCGTGGCCGCGAGGCTGAGCGAGGACCCGGCCGTCACTGTCTGCCTGCTGGAAGCCGGGCCCTCCGACGTCGGCGACGACAGCATCCTGCGGCTCGATCGGTGGATGGCCCTGCTGGAGTCCGGTTACGACTGGGACTACCCGGTGGAGCCGCAGGAGAACGGCAACAGCTTCATGCGGCACGCCCGCGCCAAGGTCCTCGGCGGCTGCTCGTCACACAACTCCTGCATCGCGTTCTGGGCGCCGGCCGAGGATCTCGACGAGTGGGGGACGCTGGGCTGTACGGGGTGGAGCGCCGCGGACTGCTACCCGCTCTACCAGCGTCTGGAGACCAACGACGCGCCCGGGGACCACCATGGCCGCTCCGGCCCCGTCACCATCCGCACGATCCCGCCCGACGACCCGTGCGGCAGGGCCCTGTTGGCCGCCTGCGCCGACGCGGGCATTCCCACGACTCCGTTCAACACCGGCTCCACGGTGGTGCGCGGCGCGCACTGGTTCCAGATCAACGCCCGCGAGGACGGCACCCGTTCGTCCGCGTCCGTGTCGTATCTCCATCCGATTCTCGACAGCCGGCCGAATCTGGAGATCCGTACCGGGCTCCAGGCCAAGCTGCTGCTGTTCGACGACAGTGATCGCTGCACCGGTGTCGAATACTTGGAGCCCGACACCATTCACAGCGGCTCGGTCGCGGCGCGGCGTGAGGTCGTCGTGAGCTGCGGGGCCATCGACTCGCCGAAGCTGCTGATGCTGTCGGGCATCGGCCCGGCCGGGGATCTGCGCGATTGCGGCGTCGACGTGCGGGTGGACTCCCCCGGGGTCGGCTCGCACCTCCAGGACCACCCGGAGGGTGTGATCATGTGGGAGGCGAAGCAACCCATGGTCACGAGGTCCACCCAGTGGTGGGAGATCGGCATCTTCACCGGAACCGAACCAGGCCTGGACCGGCCCGACTTGATGTTCCACTACGGCTCGGTGCCCTTCGACATGAACACGTACCGGCGCGGCTACCCGACGACGGACAACGCGTTCTGTCTCACGCCGAACGTCACCCGGGCCCGGTCCATGGGCACGGTGCAGCTGCGCACCCGCGACTTCCGTGACAAGCCCAGGGTCGACCCGCGGTACTTCACGGACGAGCACGACGTCCGGGTGATGATCCACGGGCTTCGGCTCGCACGGGAGATCGCGGCGCAGGCGCCGATGGCCGCGTGGGCAGGTGCCGAACTCGCCCCGGGCCCGGCCGCGCAGTCCGACGACGAGCTGTTCTCGTACATCAAGGAGACCCACAACACGGTGTATCACCCGGCGGGAACGGTCCGGATGGGCTCGGCGTCCGACGCGGACTCTCCGCTCGACCCGCAGCTGCGGGTCAAGGGGGTCAGCGGGCTGCGGGTGGCCGACGCGTCGGTCATGCCGTTCCTGCCCGCCGTCAATCCGTGCATCACGACGATGATGATCGGCGAGAAGTGCGCCGACATGATCAAGGCTGGTTGATCCGGGGAGGGCGTTGACGGTGCGGCCCGCCCGCGCGGCCGTCGCGCACGGCGTCGCAGTGATGGAATACAAGATCGCCTACGAGGGTTGCGGCAGACGTCGGACATCGATCCACCTGGCAGCGGGAGACAGCTCATGAGCTTCAGCGACAGCAGCAGCAGCACGCAGGCGTCCGCGATCGGCAGGTACGGACTGTGGAACACCGGGCTGCGCGACCCGGACCCTGCCCGGGCGGCCGAACTCGCCGAAACTGCCGCAGAGTTGGAGCAGCTCGGCTACGGCGCGCTCTGGCTCGGCGGCAGCAGTGGCATCGAACACGCCGCCCCGCTGATCGAAGCCACCTCGAAGATCACCGTCGCGACCGGCATCCTCAGCATCTGGCAGCACGAGGCGCGGGAGACCGCCGACCGCTGGGCCGCCCTGGAGGCCGCCCGCCCCGGCCGGTTCCTGCTCGGCCTCGGCGTCAGCCACGCGAAGCTCGCCGCGCAGTACAAGCGTCCGTACGGCGCCATGGTCGACTACCTCGACGCGCTGGACGCCGCGGGGGTCCCGGCCGACCGCCGCGTGCTGGCCGCGCTCGGCCCGCGCATGCTGGAGCTCTCCCGGGACCGTGCCGCCGGCGCCCACCCGTATCTGGTCACCCCGGAGCACACCGCTCGGGCCCGTGCGGCGCTCGGCCAGGGGCCGCTGCTCGCGCCGGAGTTCACCGTGGTCCTGGAAGCCGACCCGGACCGCGCCCGGGCGACCGCCCGCGAGACGCTCGCGCTCTATCTGCAGCTGCCCAACTACACCAACAGCTGGCTGCGTCTCGGCTTCACCGAGGACGACTTCGCGAACGGCGGCAGCGACCGGCTCGTCGACGCCCTCTTCGGCTGGGGTGACGAGCAGCGGGTGCGCGAGCGGATCGACGCCTTCCTGGACGCGGGCGCGGACCACGTCGCCATCCAGGTGCTGGCCCCGGGCGAGGACCGGGCCGGCCTGCCCCGGGAGCAGTGGCGGCGGCTGGCGGCGGCACTGGAGCTCTGAGCCCAGGGGGTGAAAGCCGCGGGGTCCCGCTCCGGCCGGTGGAGAGCCGGACGTTCGGGAACGGGGTCGAGCTGCCGCGCTACCGGCACGCCTCGCAGGCGGGCACGTGGTCACCCGTAACCCGGACACGGGACCGCCCCGGCCGGCTGGTGCCGACCGGGGCGGAACGCGTCACGCCGGGAGTGCTGCCTGAAGTGCTCAGGCGAGCGACGCGATGGCCTGGTTGAACGTGGCCGACGGGCGCATGATCGCCGCGGCCTTGGCGGCGTCGGGCTGGTAGTAGCCGCCGATGTCGGCCGGGTTGCCCTGGACCGCGATCAGCTCGTCGACGATCGTCTGCTCCTGCTCACCGAGGGTCTTGGCGAGCGGCGCGAACGCCTCGGCGAGCTGGGCGTCGTCGGTCTGCTTGGCCAGCTCCTGCGCCCAGTACAGGGCGAGGTAGAAGTGGCTGCCGCGGTTGTCGATGCCGCCCAGCTTGCGGCTCGGCGACTTGTCCTCGTTGAGGAAGGTGCCGGTCGCGCGGTCGAGGGTTTCGCCCAGGACCTTGGCGCGGGCGTTGCCCGTGGTGGTCGCGAGGTGCTCGAAGGAGACCGCGAGGGCGAGGAACTCACCGAGGCTGTCCCAGCGCAGGTAGTCCTCCTTGACGAGCTGCTGGACGTGCTTCGGGGCGGAGCCGCCGGCGCCCGTCTCGAACAGACCGCCGCCGTTCATCAGCGGGACGACGGAGAGCATCTTCGCGCTCGTGCCCAGCTCGAGGATCGGGAAGAGGTCGGTCAGGTAGTCGCGCAGGACGTTGCCGGTGACGGAGATGGTGTCCTCGCCGCGGCGGATGCGCTCCAGGGAGAACGCGGTGGCCTCGACCGGCGACATGATCTCGATCTGGAGACCGTCCGTGTCGTGGTCGGCCAGGTACGTCTTGACCTTCTCGATGAGCGTCGCGTCGTGCGCGCGGCCCTCGTCGAGCCAGAACACGGCCGGGTTGCCGGTCGCGCGGGCGCGGGTGACGGCGAGCTTGACCCAGTCCTGGATGGGCAGGTCCTTGGTCTGGCAGGCGCGGAAGATGTCGCCCTCGGCGACCTCCTGCTCCAGGACCACGTTGCCCGCGGCGTCCACGAGGCGGACGGTGCCCGCGGTCTGGATCTCGAAGGTCTTGTCGTGGCTGCCGTACTCCTCGGCCTTCTGCGCCATGAGGCCGACGTTCGGCACCGAGCCCATCGTGGACGGGTCGAAGGCGCCGTTGGCGCGGCAGTCGTCGAGGACGACCTGGTAGACGCCGGAGTAGCTGCTGTCGGGCAGCACCGCGAGGGTGTCGGCCTCCTCGCCGTCCGGGCCCCACATGTGGCCGGAGGTGCGGATCATGGCCGGCATGGACGCGTCGACGATGACGTCGGACGGCACGTGCAGGTTGGTGATGCCCTTGTCGGAGTCGACCATGGCGAGGGCGGGGCCCTCGGCGATCTCGGCCTCGAAGGACGCCTTGATCTCGGCGCCCAGGTGGGGCACGGAGTCCAGGCCCTTGAGGATGGTGCCGAGGCCGTCGTTCGGGGACAGGCCGGCGGCGACGAGCGCCTCGCCGTACTTCGCGAACGTCTTCGGGAAGAAGGCGCGCACGACGTGGCCGAAGATGATCGGGTCGGAGACCTTCATCATCGTGGCCTTGAGGTGCACGGAGAACAGGACGCCCTCGGCCTTGGCCTTGGCGATCTGCGCCGTGAGGAACTCGCGCAGCGCGGCGACGCGCAGGACGGAGGCGTCGACGACCTCGCCGGCGAGGACCGGTACGGACTCGCGCAGGACGGTGGTGGTGCCGTCGGCGGCCGCCAGCTCGATGCGCAGGGTGCCGGGCTCGGCGATGACCGCGGACTTCTCGGTGGAACGGAAGTCGTTGACGCCCATGGTGGCGACGTTGGTCTTCGACTCCGGCGTCCACTTGCCCATGCGGTGGGGGTGCGCCTTGGCGTAGTTCTTGACCGACGCGGGGGCGCGGCGGTCGGAGTTGCCCTCGCGCAGGACCGGGTTGACGGCGCTGCCCTTGACCTTGTCGTAACGGGCGCGGACGTCCTTGTCCTCGTCCGTCCGCGGGTCGTCCGGGTAGTCCGGCAGCGCGTAGCCCTGGCCCTGCAGCTCGGCGATGGCCGCCTTCAGCTGCGGGATCGAGGCCGAGATGTTCGGCAGCTTGATGATGTTCGCGCCGGGCGTCTTGGCCAGCTCGCCGAGTTCGGCGAGCGCGTCCTCGATGCGCTGGCCCTCCTCGAGGCGCTCCGGGAAGCTGGCGATGATCCGCCCGGCCAGCGAGATGTCGCGGCTCTCCACACTGACGCCGGCGGTCGAGGCGTAGGCCTCGACCACGGGCAGGAACGAATACGTCGCGAGGGCCGGGGCCTCGTCGGTGTGCGTATAGATGATGGTCGAGTCAGTCACCGGGTGCTCCGCTCCACGTCTGCAACATTGCTCGACATCAAGATATCTCGTGACCGACCCCCTCTCGACAGGACCCCGCACCGGATCTCGCACCAGATCCCGGGCCGCTCCCCCGGCATGCCCCACCGGCCCGCACAATCCCGGATCCACTGGACCATTGGTACAGTCGTCCGGCGATCACCGCCCCGCGAAGGAGGCCGCCGCCGATGGCCGTGGACGAGTTGGACACCCGCATCCTGCGTCTTCTCCTGGAGCAGCCGCGTACGAGTGTGCGCGAGTACGCCCGCATCCTCGGCGTGGCCCGCGGCACGCTCCAGGCGCGGCTCGACCGGCTGGAGCGCGACGGCGTGATCACCGGCACGGGTCCTGCCCTCTCCCCCACGGCGCTCGGGCACCCGGTCCTCGCGTTCGTCCACATCGAGGTCACGCAGGGCCATCTCGAAGACGTGGGCGACGCGCTCGCCGAAGTGCCGGAGATCATCGAGGCCTTCTCGATCACCGGCGGCGGAGACCTCCTGGCCCGCGTGGCGGCCCGCGACAACGGCCATCTGGAGGACATCATCCAGCAGCTCAACCGGCTGCCCGGCGTGGTCCGCACCCGCACCGAGGTCGCACTGCGCGAGCGGGTGCCGCACCGGGTCCTGCCGCTCGTCGAGGCGATCGGCCGGGCCGTCGCCGAGCGCCGGTGACCGCGGCCTTGGCATCCTGGAGCGCATGAGCACCCTGGGCAGCACCGCGGTCGTCCTCGACCTCGACGGAACCCTCGTGGACAGCGAGCCGAACTACTTCGAGGCGTCCCGGCGCACCCTCGCCGAGCACGGCGTCCCGGACTTCACCTGGCAGGAACACGAGTCGTACGTCGGCATCAGCACCCACGAGACCGTCGAGATCCTGCGCCAGAAGTACGCCATCCAGGCCCCGGTCGAGGCGCTGCTCACGGAGATGAACACCCGCTATCTGGCGCTCGCGCGCGCCGGCACGCCGGTCTATCCGCAGATGCGGAAGTTCGTGGAGCGGCTGCACGAGGAGGGGGTCCCGATGGCCGTCGCGTCCGGCTCGTCACCCGAGGCCATCGACGCGATCCTGTCGGGTACGGGCCTGGCCGCACAGCTCAGGACCTACGTCTCGGCGGACGAGGTCGCCCACGGCAAGCCCGCGCCCGACGTGTTCCTGGAGGCGGCGCGCAGGCTCGGCGCGATGCCCGCCCACTGCACGGTGATCGAGGACGCGATCCCGGGAGCCGCGGCCGCCTATGCGGCGGGGATGCGCTGCATCGCGATCCCGTACGTGGCCGCGCAGGCGGACGATCCCGCGTTCGCCACGGCGGGGCTGCTGTTCCGGGGCGGGCAGCGGGAGTTCACGTCCGAGGCCGCGTACGACTGGCTGGCGAGGACGGCGAGTCCGAGCACCTGACCACGTGACCACGTGATCTCTCCGCTCAACGATCGATCTGCGACTCTCCGGACAGCAATTGATCTCTCTGGACGAACAGTCCAGCTCTTTATAAACTGTCAGCATGTCCGAACCCGGTCACACCCATCTCATGGAGCAGCTCCAGCAGGTAGCCAAGGGGCTCGCGGCCACGTTCGCGCCGTTCTGCGAGGTCGTCGTGCACGATCTCGACGACCCGGAGCACGCGATCGTCGCCATCGAGAACAACCTGTCGGGCCGCTCCGTGGGCGACCCCGCCACTGAACTCGGGCTCGCACGGCTGGCCGACGACGCGTACCCGCAGGTCGTGGCGAACTATCCGAACCGGTTCGCGGACGGCCGCCGGGTCAAGAGCACGTCGATCGGCATCAAGGACGAGCGGGGCCACTACGCCGGCGCGCTCTGTCTGAACATCGACATGACCGTCTTCGACGGCATCGGCACCGTGCTCGACCACTTCGGCCGCTCCGACGGCTCCGCGGCCCCCGCCGAGTCGCTCGACCCGGCCAACGGCGATGCCATCCGCGCCCGCATCGACGCGTTCGCCGCCGACCGAGCGACCACGCCTCGGGCTCTGCGGACAACGCAACGCCGGGAACTCGTACGGGAGTTGAAGGCCCAGGGCTTCATGGAAGTACGCCGGTCGGCGGGCATCGTCGCCGACCACCTGGGTGTGTCGAGGGCGACGGTGTACGCGGACGCCAAATGAGCGGATGTCACCCGCCGCACGCCCGGACGCCACATGAGCAGCCGCCAATCGAGAGGAAGTCCCCCATGGCCGACCTGACCCCGACCGACCTGCCGACCTACGAGGATGTCGTGCGTGCGCACGAGCGCGTCGCCCCGCACGCCCACCGCACCCCCGTGCTCACCTCGCGCCTCACCGACGCCGAACTCGGCGCCTCGCTCCACTTCAAGTGCGAGAACTTCCAGCGCATGGGCGCCTTCAAGTTCCGCGGCGCGTTCAACGCGCTGTCCAGGTTCTCCCCGGAGCAGCGCCGGGCCGGCGTCGTCGCCTACTCGTCCGGCAACCACGCGCAGGCCGTGGCCCTGTCCGCCGCCATCCTGGACATGCCCGCGACCATCGTCATGCCGCACGACGCGCCCGCGGCCAAGCTGGCCGCCACCAAGGGGTACGGCGCGGAGGTCGTGATGTACGACCGCTACTCGGAGAACGTCGAGGAGATCGGGCACCGGGTCGCCGCCGAGCGGGGCCTGACGCTGATCCCGCCGTACGACCACCCGGATGTGATGGCAGGTCAGGGCACCGCGGCCAAGGAGCTGTTCGAGGAGGTCGGCGAACTCGACGCGCTGTTCGTTCCGCTGGGCGGCGGCGGGCTGCTCTCCGGGTCGATCCTCGCCGCCCGCGCCCTGTCCCCGGGCTGCGCGGTCTACGGCGTCGAGCCCGAGGCGGGCGACGACGGCAGGCAGTCGCTGCGCGAGGGCCACATCGTCGACATCGACACCCCGCAGACGATCGCGGACGGCGCGCAGACACGGCACCTGGGCAAGCACACCTTCGCCGTCATCAAGGACGGCGTCGACGACATCCTCACCGCGACGGACGACCAACTCGTCGAGTGCATGCGGATCTTCCACACCCGGATGAAGACCGTCGTCGAGCCGACGGGCTGCCTCGGCTTCGCCGCCGCGCGCGCCCTGGCCGGGCAACTGCGTGGCCGCCGCGTCGGTGTGATCGTCAGCGGCGGCAACGTCGACGTCGAACGCTTCACGCAGTTGCTCCGGCCCTGAGGCGCTTGTGTGCAGCGCCGCGCTCCCGGTGGCGCCACTCGCTCAGTAGCGCTGCGCCTTGGCGACCTTCGCGGTCAGCTTCATCTCCGGGGGCTTGCGGCTGATGGCGAGAGGCTGGGCCCGCTCGCCGGGGTCGAGGTTCTCCGCGCCGACGTACCGGGTCTCGACGACCTTGCCGTCGGCGTTCTTGAAATCGACCTGCACGGCGTAGGACGCCTTCTTGTCGGTGCGGTTGGTGATGTTGACGACGACGGCGAACACGCCGCCCGTCTGGGACCGCGGCTTGCCGGTGAGGGCGACGTCGGCCATGGCGTTGCCCTGGCCCTTGACCTTCATGAGTTCACTGGCGGCCGCGGCGTTGGCCCGTTCCACCTCGGCCGACACGGACGCCTCGAACTCGGAGGCCCTGGCCGACGCGGAGCTCGCCGCCGCCGAGGCCTCCGCCTTCGCCGAGGCGACGGCCGACTTGGCGGCCGACGCCATCGCGGAGGGCGGGGTGCCGGAGAAGGAAGCCGTATTGGGGGGTGTCGCGCGCGGGCTGACGCTCGACGAACTGTTGTTGCCGCTGTCCGTGCTGCACGACACGAGAGCCGCGGCGCTGGTCGCGGCGGCGAGCACCGCGAGGACGGCCGTCATGGACCGCCGCCGGCGCGGCGCTGGCTTCTTCCCGGGGGAACCGGCACTCATTCAGACGTCTCCTTGAATCTCTCCGAAAGCTCTGACTCTTCGGAAGCTCTGGCTCTTTCCGGCACCTCTGACAGGGGCGCCGGTGAGGTCAATAGCGCATGATTCCGACGATTCCCGTCCCCTCCGGGAGGGTCTCGTCGGGGACGAAACGCACCTCGGCGCCCGTCTCCAGGGCCCGTTCGACGATCTCGTCGACGATGTCGTCGTGGGCGTCCAGGTCGCCGGGCTCGGCCGCGACCAGGTGGTCGCCGTCCTGCCGGACGGTGGTGCGGTAGTGCTCCTCGACGACGAGTGCGCGGACCCGCCCGGCGGCGACGTGCTCCCACACCTCGTCCACGCCCGCGGCGAACTCCTTCCAGCCCCGGGCGCGCTCGATGTCCGCCAGGGTGGCGGCCACCCTCTGCTGCTCCTGTGCGGTGACGGCGGGCCGCACCGCCTCACGCACGTCTTCCGCCCCGGCGTTCGCGAGCCCGCCGTGGGCCACGGGGACGGCGTGCTCGGTGGCGGTGCCGACCTCGTTGAGCAGGGTGACGGCGGCCTGTTCACCGGCGACGTACAGCCGCGCCGTGGGAGCCAGGGCGTCGCCGAGCGCCGTGTCGACCTGCCGGAGGAACTGGCGGGTCCGCTCGTCGCGGTAGGTGCTCGGCAGGTCCCCGATGCGCTCCTTGCGTTCGGCGTCGGGGTCGTCGAGGCTCCGGGTCAGGGGGAATCCCGCGGTGTGCTGCTCCACGAGGCCCCGCGCGTCGCCCCTCCACAGCGCGGCGCGGTCCGCCGAGACCGCGAGGACCCAGTAGGGCTGTTCGGCGGTGTACGCGGCGACGAGATTGCGGGTCAGATACGTGTCGGCGAGGACGACCCGTTCGGGGACGGTGCGCGGCAGCGACCACACGTGGTGCTCGCCCGGCGAAGCGAAGATCACCAGACCGTCCTCGGCGTGGTCGAGGTCGATCTCCGCGAGCGCCAGATCCAGCTGCTCGACGACGTCCTGGCGGCGCTCGGGGGTCACCGCGGGATCGGCCTCCAGCTCCTTGGCCGCCCCGGCCAGCAGATTGCGCAGCCGAATGGGGTCCTGCGCGTTGTCCGGCTTGCGCCGGTGTGTGGGCACGAGGACCGACACTGCCGGATAGTGCCGGGGCCGGCGCAGCGACGCGAGCACGGCGGGTGTCAGTTCGGGCTGCATGGGAGCGCCTTTCCGGACGCGTGAGGCTTCACAAGGCTTCCTCGATGCACGATATGCCCGAAATTCCGGTTCGGCGCGCGGCGCTACTCCCCTTGCCACTCGCACGCCCCCGATGGGACATGCCGGACATTTTATGAATATGGTCGTCCTCTGTCGGTTCCAACGCCCCACGGCCAGAGGAAGACATGACGCAGGCAGAAGGCTCCCTCGCCGCCGACCAGCCCGAGCAGTCGCCCGCGGCCAAGCTGACGTTGCTCACGCTGACGACGATGGTCGTCGGATCCATGGTCGGTGCCGGCGTCTTCTCCCTGCCGAGCCGCTTCGCGCAGGAGACCGGCGTGGCCGGCGCCCTGATCGCGTGGGCCATCGCCGGCACCGGCATGCTGATGCTCGCCTTCGTCTTCCAGAAGCTCGCCGTCCGCAGGCCCGACCTGGACGCCGGTGTGTACGCGTACGCCAAGGCCGGGTTCGGCGAATATCTGGGCTTCTTCTCGGCGTTCGGCTACTGGGCCAGCGCCTGCGTCGGCAATGTGACGTACTGGGTACTGATCATGTCGACCATCGGCGCGATCGCCCCCGCCCTGGGCGAGGGCGACACCGCCCTCGCGATCATCCTTTCCTCCGTGGGGCTGTGGGCGTTCTTCTTCCTGATCCGGCGGGGCGTCAAGGAAGCCGCCACGATCAACCGCATCGTCACCGTCGCGAAGGTCGTGCCGATCCTCGTCTTCGTCCTGCTGGCCCTGTTCTGCCTCAAACCCCATGTCTTCGCGGAGAACTTCGGCGGCGCCGACTACGCGGGCTCACTGTTCCACCAGGTCAGAGGCACGATGCTGGCCACGGTCTTCGTGTTCCTCGGCGTCGAGGGCGCGAGCGTCTACTCCCGCCACGCCAAACGCCGCGAGGACGTCGGACGCGCGACGGTGCTGGGTTTCCTGAGCGTCTTCGCCGTCTTCGCCTCCGTCACGATCGTGTCGTACGGCATCCTGCCGATGAGCGAGATCGCCGAGCTGCGCCAGCCGTCCATGGCGGGCGTCCTCGAGGAGGCGGTCGGCACCTGGGGCAAGGTGTTCGTCAGCGTCGGCCTGATCATCTCCGTGCTCGGCGCCTATCTCGCGTGGACGCTGATGGCGGCCGAGGTCCTTCTCGTCGCCGCCCGGGACAGTGACATGCCACGGTTCCTGGCCCGCACCAGCCGCGCCGACGTTCCTGTGCCCGCACTCGTGATGACCACGGCCCTGTCCCAGGTCGTCCTGGTCATCACCTCGTTCTCCGACGACGCGTTCAACTTCGCGCTCGATCTGACCAGCGCCCTGTCGCTGATCCCGTTCCTGCTGGCCGCCGCGTTCGCCGTGAAGATCGCGGTGCGGCCGGACGCGCTCACGGTCGGAGCCCACGACTCGCGCGGCGAACTCGTCGTGGCGTGCATCGCGACCGTCTACACGGCGTTCCTTCTCTACGCGGCCGGGATGAAGTTCGTCCTGGTGTCCTTCATCGTCTACGCGCCCGCCACGGTCCTGTTCGTGATGGCCCGCCGCGAACAGGGCCGGCGCCTGTTCTCCCCCGCCGAACTCGTCATCCTCGCGGTGTCCGTGGCCGGAGCGGTCCTCGGTGTCATCGCCCTGGTGGTGGGCTGGATCAGCCTCTGACCGGCCCGCCCGTCGCACCGACTCTCTGGAAAGGCACATCGTGACCAGCAACGACACCACGGCCGAGCCGGCGCTCGGCGTCCATTCCGAGGTCGGCACACTGCGCAAGGTCCTGGTCTGCGCGCCCGGCCTCGCCCACCGCAGGCTCACCCCGACCAACGCCGACGACCTCCTCTTCGACGACGTGATGTGGGTGGAGAACGCCCAGCGCGACCACGCCGACTTCGTCAACAGGCTGCGCGGACGCGGCGTCGACGTCGTCGAACTGCACGAACTCCTCACCGAGACCATGACGATCCCCGAGGCGAAGGCCTGGCTCCTGGACCACAAGATCGTCGCGAACGAGGTCGGCCTCGGCCTCATGGACGACACCCGGGCCTTCCTCGACGAACTCAGCCCGCACCGTCTCACCGAGTATCTGATCGGCGGCCTGGCCACCACCGACCTGCCGGACGAGTTCCGCTCCGACTACGTGGCCCTGGTCCGCGAGTCGACGGGCGTACGCGAGTACCTCATGCCGCCCCTGCCCAACACCCTCTACACCCGCGACACGACCTGCTGGCTGTACGAAGGCGTCACCCTCAACCCGCTGTACTGGCCCGCACGCCACGACGAGACCCTGCTGATGAAGGCGATCTACACGTTCCACCCCGACTTCACCGGCTCCAGGGTGTGGTGGGGAGACCCCGAACGGGACTGGGGGCAGGCCACGTTCGAGGGCGGCGACATCATGCCCGTGGGCAACGGCGTCGTCCTGATGGGCATGAGCGAACGCACCTCACGCCAGGCGATCACGCAGGTGGCGGCCGCGCTGTTCGAGAACGGCGCGGCGGACCAGGTCATCGTCGCCGGCATGCCCAAGCTGCGCTCCGCCATGCACCTGGACACCGTCTTCACCTTCGCCGACCGCGACATCGTCACCCTCTACCCGGCCATCATGGACGCCGTGCACACCTTCACGCTGCGCCCCGGCGACGATCCGTCCGGCCTCCACATCACCGACGAGGGCTCACGCCCGTTCGTCGACGTCGTGGCGAAGGCGCTCGGCCTCGGCGCACTGCGCGTGATCGAGACCGGCGGCGACGTCTACGCCTCCGAACGCCAGCAGTGGGACAGCGGCAACAACGCCGTCGCGGTCGAGCCGGGCGTCGTCATCACGTACGACCGCAACACCCAGACGAACACGCTGCTGCGCAAGGCGGGCGTCGAGGTCATCACCATCGTCGGCGCGGAACTCGGCCGTGGCCGAGGCGGCGGGCACTGCATGACATGCCCCCTGATCCGGGACCCGGTCGACTTCTGACCGGCGCCGAGCGCCCGGCTCAGCTGTCGTACGCGTAGAAGCCGCGTCCGGACTTCCGGCCGAGCGCGCCCGCGGCGACCATGCGGCGCAGCAGCGGCGGGGGCGCGTACAGCGGCTCCTTGAACTCGTCGTACATCGACTCCGCGATGGACTGGGCCGTGTCGAGGCCGATGAGGTCGAGGAGGCGCAGCGGGCCCATGGGGTGGGCGCAGCCGAGCACCATGCCGTTGTCGATGTCCTCGGCGGACGCGGCCCCGGACTCCAGCATCCTGACGGCGGAGACGAGGTACGGGATCAGCAGGGCGTTGACGACGAAGCCCGCCCGGTCCTGGGCGTGGACCACGGTCTTGCCGAGCCGCCGCTCGGCGAAGTCCGTCACCGCGTCGGTGACGCTCTGCGCGGTGAGCTGCGTCGGGATGACCTCGACGAGCCGCTGTACGGGTACGGGGTTGAAGAAGTGGACGCCGACGACCTGCTGGGGGCGCGAGGTGACCGCGGCGAGGTCGATGATCGGGATGGAGGAGGTGTTGGAGGCGATGATCGCGTCCCCGTCCCCGAGCACCCGGTCGAGCTCCTTGAACACGGCGGTCTTCACGTCAGGTTGCTCGGCGACGGCCTCGACGACCAGGTCACGGTCGGCGAACTCGTCGAGGTCGGTGGTGAACTCCAGCCTGTCGAGGGCGGCTTCGCGCTCGTCCGCGCTCAACTTGCCGCTGCGCAGGCCGCGGTCGAGGGACGCGGTGATACGGGACCGGCCCGCCGCAAGCGCCTCTTCGCCGCGCTCGGCGACCAGGACGTCGAGACCGGCGCGGGCGCAGACCTCCGCGATGCCCGATCCCATCAGGCCGCAGCCCACCACGCCCACTCTGCCGAACTCACGCATCGAAGATCGTCCTCTCTTACGGCTGCCCTTGGTTGCCGGGCCACCAGTTGTCGCCATACGGCAGAGTCACTGCCAGTCGGTGCGTCCACCCGCGTCGCACAGCTCGAAGACCACTTCCCCGGCGTCGGGGTCGCTGCCGGCCACGGGTCGCACCCGGGCGCCGATCCACACCAGGTTCGGGGCCGCACCGACGACACGGCACCGGAACACGAAGCCTTCGGGGAAGCGGACGAGGGACTCGTTGCGCGCCGTGCCCGTGTACCGGTTCACGACGCTGGACTGCACGACGACGCCCAGACCGTCGCTGTGCTCGGCCTGCAGATCGCTCGACGCGCACACCGGACACAGAAGCCGCCGGAACGAGGCGGTGCCGCACCATCGGCAGCGCTGGATCGTCAGGCCGGTCCCGTCGGGCCCGGTCGGCGCGGCGTGGGACACGTCGTGCCCGATCGGCGCGGTGTGGGTTGCTGTCTCGGACACGGCTCGGCCCCCTGCGCTCGGCTCTGATGCGCCGCACCATCGCGTCGGCGCCTTCGCACCGTATGGCACTGAGTTCCGCACTGTAAAGGTACTGAGTGCCAAATTCAGTCGGATCCGCTCCCGGAGCGGGCCCTCAGCCCTGGCCCAAAGCCGATTCGATCCGCTGCACGACCTGCCACATCGGGGCACCCTTCGGGGCCACCATCACGACGACTTCGTCCTCGGCGGCGGTCACGGCCGCACCCTGATCCGCGCCGCTCCACACACCGCGCACCATCCCGAGAGCGTGGTCCACGGCAGCGTACGGGTCTCCCTCACCACCCGAACGGAGCCAGGAGCGGAGCCCGTTGTTGTGGGCGGCGACGACGGACGCGGCGATCACCTCGGCCCGCAGCGCGCCGTCCCGCTCCCCCTCGAAACGCTCCCGCAGATAGCCCGCAAGGGTGCGCTCGTAGCGCCGCACCACCGACAGCTCGTACGTCCGCAGCCCCGGCACCTCGCGCGTGAGGCGGTAACGCTGCACGGAGAACTCGGGGTTGGCCGCGTACATGCGCAGCACGAGGCGCGCCGCGTCGGAGACGGTGCCCACCGGGTCGCTGCCGTCGGCCTCTTCGAGGAACGCCGTCATGTCGGCGAGGCAGCGCTCGTGATCCGGGAAGACCGCGTCCTCCTTGGACGGGAAGTACCGGAAGAACGACCTGCGCCCGACACCCGCACGGGCGACGATGTCGTCGACCGTGGTCTGCTCGAAACCCCGGTCGAGGAAGAGCTGGAACGCCGCCTCGGCGAGCACCTCGCGCATCGGCGCCTTCTTGGCCGGTCTGGTCGCCTCAGTCATGCCGGGAACGTAACACCGAAGCGGCCCCTCTGGCACCACGTACCTTGCCAGAGGGTACTGAGTGCCATAGTGTCGCTTTCAGGAACCACACCAGGGTAGGAGAGCCGGCGTGAGCTTGAGGATCGTTGTCACCGTGAAGTATGTGCCGGACGCGACGGGGGACCGGCATTTCGCTGAGGACCTGACGGTGGACCGTGATGATGTGGACGGGCTGCTGTCGGAGCTGGACGAGTACGCGGTCGAGCAGGCGTTGCAGATCGCGGACGAGGCGGACGATGCGGAGATCACCGTGTTGACGGTGGGTCCGGAGGACGCGAAGGACGCGTTGCGCAAGGCGTTGTCGATGGGCGCGGACAAGGCGGTCCATGTCGAGGACGACGATCTGCACGGCACGGACATCGTGGGCACGTCGCTGGTGCTGGCGAAGGCGATCGAGAAGGCCGGGTTCGATCTGGTGGTCTGCGGTATGGCCTCCACGGACGGTACGGCGGGTGTGGTGCCGGCGCTGCTGGCGGAGCGGCTGGGTGTGCCGCAGGTGACGCTGTTGTCGGAGGTGTCGGTCGAGGACGGTGTGGTCAAGGGCCGTCGTGACGGTGACACGGCCTCGGAGCAGGTGGAGGCCTCGCTCCCGGCGGTGGTGTCGGTGACCGACCAGTCGGGCGAGGCGCGTTACCCCTCGTTCAAGGGGATCATGGCGGCGAAGAAGAAGCCGGTCGAGTCGTGGGACCTGTCGGATCTGGGCCTGGAGGCCGACGAGGTGGGTCTGGCGGGTGCGTGGACGGTCGTGGACGCGGCGGCCGAGCGTCCGGCGCGCAGCGCGGGCACGATCGTCAAGGACGAGGGCGAGGGCGGCAAGCAGCTCGCCGAGTTCCTCGCGGGCCAGAAGTTCATCTAGCCCCGCTGTCCCCTTCCGTCTCACTCTTTCGCATGCAGGAGAAGTCCCATGGCTGAAGTTCTGGTCTACGTCGATCACGTGGACGGTGCCGTCCGCAAGCCCACCCTTGAGCTGCTGACGCTGGCGCGTCGTCTGGGTGAGCCCGTCGCCCTGGCGCTGGGTGCGGGTGCCGCCGACACGGCCGCCGCGCTCGCCGAGCACGGCGCGACCCGTGTCCTGACCCATGATGCCGCCGAGTACGCCGACTATCTGGTCGTGCCGAAGGTGGATGCGCTGCAGGCCGCCTACGAGGCGGTGTCCCCGGCGGCGGTGCTGGTGCCGTCCTCGGCGGAGGGCAAGGAGATCGCGGCGCGTCTGGCCGTGCGGGTCGGGTCGGGTGTCATCACCGACGCCACCGACCTCCAGGCCGGTGAGCAGGGCCCGGTCGCGACCCAGTCGGCGTTCGCCGCCTCGTTCACCACCACCAGCCGGGTGGCCAAGGGCACCCCGGTCATCACCGTCAAGCCCAACAGTGCCCCGGTCGAGTCCGCCCCCGCGGCCGGCACGGTCGAGGCCCTGGCCGTGTCGTTCTCCGAGCAGGCCACGGGCACCAAGGTCACCGCGCGCACGCCGCGTGCCTCGACGGGGCGTCCGGACCTGACCGAGGCCGCGATCGTGGTCTCCGGCGGCCGCGGCGTCAACGGCGCCGAGAACTTCGGAATCATCGAGGCCCTCGCCGACTCCCTCGGCGCGGCGGTCGGCGCCTCCCGCGCCGCGGTCGACGCGGGCTGGTACCCGCACTCCAACCAGGTCGGCCAGACCGGCAAGAGTGTGTCCCCGCAGCTGTACATCGCAAACGGTATCTCCGGCGCGATCCAGCACCGGGCCGGCATGCAGACCTCGAAGACCATCGTCGCGGTCAACAAGGACGCCGAGGCCCCGATCTTCGACCTCGTCGACTACGGCGTCGTCGGCGACCTCTTCGACGTCGTCCCCCAGCTCACCGAGGAAGTCAACACCCGCAAGGGCTGACAGCAGCAGAACGGCCGGAGGCCCTGGACCGATATCGGTCCAGGGCCTCCGGCCTTCGTGCGTATGCCTCAACCGGCGCGGCGGACCCGCGCGGCCTTGCGGGCGTCGGCGAGCTGGCGGGCCTCGGCGCTGCGGCGCGAGTCACCACCGGCGCGGCCCGGGCGCGAGCCCATGCCGCGGAACGGGGCACCGCCGCGCTTGGGGCGCTCCGCGGCCGGCGCGGTGCCGGTGATCGGGACACCGGAGGGCGCCTGAGCCCCGGTGATACGGCTCAACTCGGCCTCGCCCGAACGGACTTGGGTGATCTGCGGCCGGATGCCGGCGTCGCGCATCAGTCGGCTCATGTCGCGGCGCTGGTTCGGCAGGACCAGGGTGACGACGCTGCCGGACTCCCCGGCACGGGCCGTACGGCCGCCGCGGTGCAGGTAGTCCTTGTGGTCGCTCGGCGGGTCGACGTTGACCACGAGGTCGAGGTTGTCGACGTGGATGCCGCGCGCCGCGACGTTGGTCGCGACGAGCGCCGTGACCGAGCCGGCCTTGAACTGGGCCAAGGTGCGGGTGCGCTGCGGCTGGGACTTGCCACCGTGCAGGGCGGCGGCCCGCACACCGCTGCCGAGCAGGTGCTTGGTGAACTGGTCGACGGCGTGCTTGGTGTCGAGGAACATGATGACCCGCCCGTCGCGGGCCGCGATCTCGGTGGCGGCGGCGAACTTGTCGGCGCCGTGCACATGCAGTTCGTGGTGTTCCATCGTGGTGACGGCGCCCGCCGACGGGTCGACGGAGTGGACGACCGGATCGTGCAGGTAGCGGCGCACCAGCAGGTCGACGTTACGGTCCAGCGTCGCGGAGAACAGCATGCGCTGCCCCTCGGGGTGCACCAGGTCGAGCAGCTCGGTGACCTGCGGCATGAAGCCCATGTCGGCCATCTGGTCGGCCTCGTCCAGGACGGTGATCTTCACCCGGTCCAGACGGCAGTCCTTGCGCTCGATGAGGTCCTTGAGGCGTCCGGGCGTCGCGACGACGACCTCGGCGCCACCGCGCAGGGCACTGGCCTGACGACCGATGGACATACCGCCGACGACGGTGGCCAGGCGCAGCTTCAGCGACCGGGCGTACGGGGTGAGCGCCTCGGTGACCTGCTGGGCGAGCTCGCGCGTGGGGACGAGGATCAGGCCGAAGGGCTGCTTGGCGTCGGCACGCTGACCTGCGAGGCGCGCGAGGAGCGCGAGGCCGAAGGCGAGGGTCTTGCCGGAGCCGGTGCGGCCGCGGCCGAGGACGTCCCGGCCCGCGAGCGAGTTCGGCAGGGTGGCCGCCTGGATCGGGAACGGCACGGTCACACCGAGGCCGGTGAGCGTCTTCAGGATCTCGGCCGGCAGGTCGAGCTCACCGAAGGTCTCCACGGCGGGGAGGGCGGGCGTGACGGTGACAGGCAGCGCGAACTCTCCCTGCGGCGCGGCGGGCCTGCGCCCGTAGCCGCCGGAGCTCTTGCCGCCGGGGCGTCCCTGGCCTTGGCCCTGGGGCCGAAAACGGGCGCCCCGGTCGCCGCCGGCGGAGCCCCGGCGAGGGTTGGAGTAACGGTCGTTCGTGCGAGCTGAACGGTTCATGGAGAACCTTCCTCGATATGGCACGTATCGAGGAATTCCCGGCGCATGAGTGCCGGACGAATTGCAAGAACGAGCCGAATAACAGACTGAAAATCAGCCGGCGCGCCGGTACGGAGAATGGCGACGCCTGACGTCGGAATGCTGGGATTCCGCTGCGGCAGGCGGCTCTCGGACGGGCCGGATCAATGGGGTGCGGGGGCCTTGGCGCCCCGCCGGGGTGGTGTGTCACCCGGTGGTCGTGCCTACCCGGGCGGGATACCCCGCAAACAGCAACGAGCTGGTGCCCGTACCACCAGGGTACGGGCACCAGCTGTGCTCAACGCTTCAGCGTCAGGCAGGAACGATGTTCTCCGCCTGCGGGCCCTTCTGGCCCTGCGTGACATCGAAGTTCACCTTCTGGCCTTCCTGAAGCTCACGGAAGCCCTGGGTGGCGATGTTCGAGTAGTGGGCGAAGACGTCGGGGCCGCCACCCTCCTGCTCGATGAAGCCGAAGCCCTTTTCCGAGTTGAACCACTTCACGGTGCCAGTAGCCATATGCAAATTCTCCTTCGGGGCAGTGCCCGTGGCCCACACTGTGTGGACCTCGGCGTCGCCGCAATGATTGCCCCGCCCGGAAAAATGCATCCGGAAATAGAAAAGCGCCCGGCAACGTGAAGTCACCTAAGGCACTTGAAGTATCTATGGGAACCACAACTGCAACTGAGATCAAGACTAGCACGGACCGGGCTTCGGAGCACGGTGAGCCAGAATATTTGGCGCGTCGCCGTGAACCTTCACCCCGGATTGAGCAAATCCGGGGGCTCCGGGCACCTGATATTCACTTCATCGGCGGCTGTCGGACAGGAACGGATAGTCCGTGTAGCCCGTCTCCCCTCCGACGTACATCAGGTACCTGTCCCGGACCTGGTTGAGGGGCGCGCCCACGCGTAGCCGCTCGACCAGGTCAGGGTTGGCCAGGAACGGGCGGCCGAGCGCCACCAGGTCGGCGCCGGCGGCCAGGAGGCGCTCGCCCTGGCTTCTGCCGCCGTCGGCGGGAATCCGCTCCCGCGGCAGCACGGGGTTGGCGATCAGTGTGCCGGTCCAGCGCTTGCGCAGGTCCTGGAAGAGCGGGTTGTCCGGGTCGGCGTAGACGATGTGCAGATAGGCGAGGCCCAGGTCCGAGAGGGCGTCGACGAGTGCGGGGTAGATGTCGTCGGTGTCTCCCTCGTCCATGCCGTTGACGGTGAGTCCCGGAGAGATCCGCAGGCCCACCCGTTCGGGGCCGATCGCGTCCGCGACGGCACGTACGACCTCGACGACGAACCGGACGCGGCCCTCGACCGTTCCTCCGTAGGCGTCCGTGCGGTGGTTGGTGCCCCGGCCGAGGAACTGGTGGAGGAGGTAGCCGTTGGCGCCGTGCACCTCGACGCCTTCGAAGCCCGCCGCCACGGCCTTGCGGGCGGCCTCGGCGAAGTCGGCCACAGTGGTGCGGATGTCGTCGGGCGTCATCTCCCTCGGTACGACGGCGGGCTGGTGGCCGGTCGGCGTGTGGATCGTGTCGGGGAGCGGCACCGGTGAGGGGGCGATCGGCGTCAGGCCGCCGCTGTTGTCGGGGTGGCCGATCCGGCCGCCGTGCTGGAGCTGGAGGAACATCCGGCCGCCGGCGGCGCGGACCTCGTCGGTCACGTGTCGCCAGCCCTCGACGTGGGCCGCGTCGTGGATCGCCGTGATGTTGGCGTAGGTCTGCCCGACGGCGCTGGGCGTGGACGCCTCGGCGATGATCAGGCCCGCGGTGGCGCGCTGGGCGTAGTAGGTGGCCATGACGGGCTGCGGGACGCCGTCCGCGGAGGCGCGGTTACGGGTCATGGGCGCCATGACGAGGCGGTTGGGCAGGGTCAGTGCGCCGAGGCGGGCGGTTTCGAACAGGCGGGACGTCGTCATGGCGGTGCTCCTCGGATCGGGGTGGGTGGTGTGACGGGGTGCGGTGCGGGTGTTCATGAGGTACGCGCCGTGCGGCGGGCGGGGAATCCGTGGGTGCGGGCGGCGACGACCACGGCGAGTACGGGAACCAGGAGCAGGAGGACCGTCCAGGGGAAGGAGCGGGATCCGACCAGGTCGAGGAGGATCCCGCCGACGATTCCGCCGCCGGCCATGGCCACGTTCCAGAGGGTGACGAGCATGGCCTGCGCGGCGTCCGCCGACTCGCCGCCCGCGTCACCCGCGGCGGTCTGCAGGAGCGTGGGGGCGCCGCCCCAGCCGAGGCCCCACAGCGTCACGGCCGCGTACACCAGGGCGGGGCTGTCGGACAGCAGGGCCAGGACGGCTGCCGCCGCGGCGACCAGCAGGGCGGCCGCGAGGGTCAGGGCGCGCAGGTGGCGGTTGATCAGTGCGCCCACGATCCAGATGCTCGCCAGGGACGCGGCGCCGAAGACGAGCAGCACGAGGTCGGTGGAGTTCCCCATGCCGACTCCGTCGAGGAACGTCGCGACGAACGTATAGAGGACGGTGTGGGCGAGGACGAAGACGAGGGTGACGAAGAGGACCGGGGACACACCCGGGACGCGGAGCGCCCGCAGCATCGGCGGCCGGGCCCCCTGGCGCAGTCCTGGCTGGTCGGGGACGGTCGCGGCGATCCAGCCGAGGAGGGCGACGGTCAGGACGGTCATGCTCAGGAACGCGATCTGCCAGTTCACGGCCTTGCCGAGGAACGTGCCCGCGGGAACGCCCAGGGACAGTGCGACCGGGATGCCCGCCATCGCGATCGCGATGGCCCTGCCCTGGAGGTGGGCGGGCGCGAGGCGCCGGGCGTAACCGGCGAGCAGCGCCCAGGCCAGGCCGGCCGCGACTCCGGCCACGAACCGGGCCACCATCGTGAGGGGGAAGTTCGTCGAGAGGGCGGTGACGGTGTTGGCGACGCCGAACCCCGCCATCGCCGTCATCAGGAGCCGCTTGCGGCGCCATCCGGCGGTGGCCGCGGTGAGGGGGATCGCCGTGAGGGCGGTGCCGATCGCGTAGACCGTCACGGTCTGCCCGGTGGCCGATTCGCCGACGCCCAGGTCACGGCTCATCGCGGGCAGCAGGCCCGCGGGCAGGGTCTCCGTCAGGCTCGTGACGAAGACGGCGGTGGCGAGGGCGAGCAGGGCGGGGAGGGGCAGCTTGCGGTTCTCGGTGGCGAAGGCGGTGGCTGGCGCGTCGGCGGGTGGTGTGCGGGTCGGCTCTGTTCTGGTGACGTCTGTCCCGGTCATGCGACGACAGTGCAGGTCGGGGCTTCGGGAACGCTGACGGTCCGCTGACGGTCGGTGGCCGCGGCGTGTGTACGGTGCTCGTATGCGGTTCGGGGTGCTTGGTCCACTGACGGTGCGCGACGGCGACGGGGAGCCGGTCGCGGTTCCCGAGGTGAAGGTCAGGGCCCTCCTCGCCGCACTCCTGGTCCACGAGGGGCGGCCTGTCTCCGCCGACCGCCTCATCGACGGCCTGTGGGGCGACGATCTTCCCGGGAATCCCGCCAACGCCCTCCAGGCGAAGGTCTCTCAACTGCGCAAGGCGCTCGGCCGCGATCGCGTGGTGCGCCAGGCGCCCGGCTACCGGCTCCGTCTCGACGCGGTCGGCGACGAGGTGGACGCCGACCGCTTCCTGTCGCTGGTGGACCGGGCGGGATCCACGGCGGGTCCGCGCGAACGGGCCGAACTCCTCACCGAGGCACTGGAGTTGTGGCGTGGACCGGCCTACGCCGATTTCGCGGACGAGGAGTTCGTCCGCACTGCCGCGCAGCGCCTGACGGAGCAGCGGCTGGCCGTCCGGGAGGAACGGGCCGAGGCGCTTCTGGAGTCGGGCGACCTCACGCTCCTCACCGGGGAGCTGGCGGACCTCGTCGCACGCCATCCGCTGCGGGAGCGGCTGCGCGCCGTCCAGCTGCGGGCGCTGTATCTGACGGGACGGCAGAGCGAGGCGCTCGCCTCGTACACGGAGCTGCGGGGCCGGCTCGCGGACGAGCTCGGCCTCGACCCGAGCCCCGAACTGGCCGCGCTCCACGAGGCCATCCTGCGCCAGGACCCGGCGCTCGCCCCTCCTCCGGCCTCTCCCGCGGACGCCGCGCCGCCGCGGTCCGAACTCCCTAGGTCGAACCTTCCGGCCCCGCTCACCGCGCTCGTGGGCCGTGACGACTCCCTGGCCGAGATCGGTCAACTCCTCGCCACGGAGCGCCTGGTCACGCTCACCGGCCCCGGCGGGGTCGGGAAGACGCGGCTCGCGATCGAGGCGGCCCGGCGGATCCAGGACGCGCCCGACGGGGTGTGGCTGGTCGAACTCGCCGGTGAGGGCGGGAGCGTGGCCGATCTCGCGCAGGTCGTCTCCGCTGCGCTGGGCCTGCGTGACGACGCGCTCTCGGGACCGCCCGGGCAGGGCGCGGCGGCCGCGCCCGAGCAACGGCTCGCCACGGCCCTGCGGGACCGCAGGGCGGTGCTCGTCCTGGACAACTGCGAGCAGGTCGTCGATGCGGTGGCGCGGCTCGCCGGGACGCTGCTGGGCCGCGCACCGCATCTGCGGATCCTGGCCACCACCCAGGAGCCGCTGTGCGTCGGCGGGGAGACGGTCCATCTGGTCGAGCCGCTGCAACCCGGGGACGCGGTACGCCTGTTCGCGGCGCGCGCCGCGGCGGCCGCCCCCGGCTTCTCGCTCGACGAAGCCACTCCTGAGACGCGCGCGGCGGTTCTGGAGATCTGCCGGCGCCTCGACGGCATTCCGCTCGCGCTCGAACTGGCGGCGACGCGCGTACGAGCCCTGGGCGTAGTGGAGTTGGCGGCCCGGCTCGAGGACCGTTTCCGGGTGCTGACGTCGGGGCGGCGGGGTGCGCCGCCGCGTCAGCAGACCCTGCGGGCGGTGATCGACTGGAGCTGGGAGCTGCTCAGCGTTCCTGAGCGGATCGTGCTGCGCCGCCTGGCCGTGCATCGTGACGGCTGCACTTTGGACGCGGCGGAGGAGGTGTGCGCGGGCGACGGGGTGCGCCGCGACGAGGTTCTCGACCTCGTGACGCGGCTGGTCGACCGGTCGCTGGTCGTCGTGGTGACCGGCGGCGGAGGCCCACGCTACCGGCTCCTCGAGTCCGTCGCCGCGTACGCGACGGAGCGTCTGCACGAGACGGACGAACTCGCCGCCGTACGCCAACGCCATCTGCGGCACTACACGGAACTGGCCGAGCGCGCCGAGCCCCGCCTCCGTGGCGGCGGGCAGCGCGAGTGGCTCGGCCGGCTCGACGCCGAGACCGCCAATCTGCGGGCGGCGCTCGACGAGGCGACGCGGCGCGCGTCGACGGGTGGCGCCACCGACGACGCCGTGCGCCTGGCCACCGCCCTGTCCTGGTGGTGGCTGCTGCGCGGCCGTCTGAACGAGGCCCGTCGAGCCCTGTCGGCCGTGCTCGCCGTGGTGCCGTCCGCGGGCGAACTCCAGTCACTGAGCGACGCGTTCGGACTGATGACGGGTGAGCGGCCCTCGGCGGCGCCGCGCCCTGACGTGACGATCGCCGATCCTTTGCGGAGGGGGCGCGCCGTGTGGTTCTCCGCGTACGGCCTGTTCAGGTCGGGTGACCTGGCCGCCAGTGAGGAGGCCGTCTCGCGGGCGCTCGCTCTCTTCGCCGCCACGGACGACCGGTGGGGTACGGCCGCGGCTCTCGGGCTGCGGTCGATGCACGCGCTGATCCGTGGTGACCTGGACGCCCTCGGGCGCGACGGGCTGCGCAGCGTTGCGCTCTTCCGTGAACTCGGCGACCGGTGGGGCGAGTTGCAGACGGTGGAGCCACTGGCGGCGCTCGCCGAGATCAAGGGTGAGTACGCGGAGTCCGCCCGGCGCCACGAAGTGGGACTGCGTATGGCGCGGGAACTCGGCCTGGACGCGGAGGTCTCCGCCCGGTTGTCCGGCCTGGGCCGGCTCGCGCTGCTCGACCGCGACTGGGACCGGGCCGCCGAACTGCACGAGCAGGCTCGGCGATCGGCGTCCGAACAGGGCTACAAGTACGGCGAGCTCCACGCGGAGATGGGCCTCGCCCTCGGCGCACGCCGCTCCGGCGACCTCGATGCGGCACAGGCGCATCTGCTGCGGATCCGCGACGGGTTCGGTGACGTGTCGTCTCAGGCGGGTGACCATCTGCTCCAGGCGGAACTGGGCTTCGTCGCCGAGCTGCGCGGGGACGCGGCCGGGGCGGCCGCCCACCACCTGCTCGGTCTGGACGTCGCCTGCGCCATCGGCGAGCCGCGCGCCGTGGCCCTCTCCCTGGAGGGCCTGGCAGGCGCGGCAGCACTGGCCGGGGACGCGGGCCGGGCGGCCGTACTCCTCGGTGCCGCGGGCGCGGCCCGCCGCGGCGCGGGCGCACCGCTCCCGTCCGCGGAACGCGGCGACGTGGACCGCGTCACGGCGAGGGCGACGGCTGCGCTGGGCGACCCGGCCTTTACGGAGGCGTACCGGCACGGTGCGAACCTGTCATCGGAGAAGGCGGCCCGTACGGCGCGACTCCCCTTCCGGGCTGCCGCGTCAGGTCAGGGCCCTGGGGGCTTCAGCAGGTCGCCCCACTCGGGTCGTTGAGTCACAGCGAGTACGGTCCGCCCACTCCAGCCACGGGCGCCCCTCAGATCCGCCCCGACACGATACGGCGCCGCTCCCCCGCCTCTGCGTCGTGATGGATCGGAGTTCGCGAAACCGTGAGGGGTACCCCCGTGCCGCCCTGTCTCGACGCGATGATTTCCGCCGCGATGGACAGGGCCGTCTCCTCGGGTGTGCGGGCACCGAGGTCCAGCCCGATCGGTGAGTGCAGGCGGGCCAACTCCTCGCTGGTCAGACCGACTTCACGGAGGCGGCGATCACGATCCTCGTGGGTCCGGCGTGAGCCCATCGCTCCCACGAATGCGACGGGCAGCCGCAGCGCGATCTCCAGAAGCGGGATGTCGAACTTCGCGTCATGGGTGAGCACACACAGGACCGTGCGTTCGTCGGTCGTGGTGCGCCGCAGGTAGCGGTCCGGCCAGTCGACGACGATGTCGTCGGCGTCGGGGAAGCGGGCCCGCGTGGTGAAGACGGGGCGCGCGTCGCACAACGTCACGTGGTAGCCGAGGAACTTGCCCGTACGGACCAGAGCCGCGGCGAAGTCGATGGCTCCGAAGACGATCATTCGGGGCGGTGGCGTGCTCGACTCGACGAAGAGCGTCAGGTCGGCGCCGCAGTGGGAGCCGTCGGCCGAGAGGTCGAACGTGCCGGTGCGGCCCGCGGCGACGAGGGCCCGTGCCTCGCCCGCCACGGTGCGCTCGAGACCGGAGCCTCCGGCAAGCCGTCCCTCGTACGATCCGTCGGCCCTCACCAGCAGCGCCCCGCCCCGCAGTTCGTCCGGTCCACGGGCCACCCGGGCGAGCGCGGCCGTCTCGCCGCGGGCGGTGGCCGCGAGCGCCGCCGCGAACACGGGCCTGTCCGGCGCGTCGGCGCGCACCGGCGTGACCAGGACCTCGATGACGCCACCGCAGGTGAGCCCCACGGCGAAGGCGTCCTCGTCGCTGTAGCCGAACCGCTCCAGGACGGACCCGCCGTCCTGGAGCACCTGCACGCACAGTTCGTAGACCGCTGCCTCGACGCAGCCGCCGGAGACCGAACCGATGACCGTGCCCTCGCTGTCGACGGCGAGGGCGGCGCCGGGCGGGCGGGGTGCGCTGCCGCCCACCGACACGACGGTGGCGACGGCGAAGTCCCGGCCCTGTCCGGCCCACCGGTTCAGCTCGTCGGCGATGTCAAGCATCGCCGTCGCCCTCGGCGGGGGCCCCGGCCGACAGGACGCGGTCGGGCCGGATCGGCAGGTGACGGTGGCGGACGCCGGTCGCGTGCCAGACCGCGTTGGCGACGGCCGCGGCCGCGCCCACGATGCCGATCTCGCCGATGCCCTTGATCCCGACGGGGTCGTCGGCATCAGGGTCGTCGACCCAGTCCGCCTCGATCAGTGGTACGTCGGCGTTCGCGGCGAAGTGGTAGCCCGCGAGGTCGGCTCCGACGTGGCCGCCCGTCACCTGGTCCCGGATCGCCTCTTCGTGCAGCGCCATGGACAGTCCCCAGATCATCCCGCCGATGAACTGGCTGCGCGCGGTCAGCGGGTTGACGATCCTGCCTGCGGCGAAGACGCCGAGCATGCGCCGTACGCGCACCTCGCCGGTGGTGACGTCGACGGCGACCTCGGCGAACTGGGCGCCGAAGGAGTGCCGTTCCTTCTGCGCGAGTGCGCCGACGGCGGCGCTGGTGTCGGACCGTACGGTGACTCCCTGCGGCGGGATGTCGCCACCGAGAGCCAACTGCTCGCGCAGGTCCCGCGCTGCGGCCGTGACGGCCCAGCCCCATGAGCGGGTGCCCATGGAGCCGCCCGAGATCGCCGCCGGGCCGAAGTCACTGTCGCCGATGCGCACATGGACCCGTTCCCGGGCCACATCGAGGGCCTCCGCCGCGAGCAGGGTCAGCGCGGTCCTCGCCCCCGTCCCGACGTCGGACGCGGTGATCCGCACGGTGAAGGTCCCGTCGGCCTCCGCGGTCACGGCCGCCGTGGACGGCGCGGCGATCACCGGGAAGGTGGCGGCGGCCGTGCCGGTGCCGAGCAGCCAGCGCCCGTCACGCCGCCGGCCGGGAGACGGGTCCCGGTCCGCCCAGCCGAACCTGCGGGCCCCCTCCTCGAAACAGGCCAGGAGGTTGCGGGAGCCGAACGGCAGCCCGGAGACAGGACCCACGTCCGGTTCGTTGCGGGCGCGCAGCGCGATCGGGTCCATGCCGCACCGCTCGGCGAGTTCGTCGAGCGCGGACTCGACGGCGAAGGAACCCGGAGCCTCACCGGGCGCCCGCATGAAGGTCGGGGTCGGCACGTCCAGGCGCACCACGCGGTTGACGCTGCGGTGGGCGTCGGAGGCGTACATCGGCCGCGCGAACCCGGCGCTCCCCTCGACGAACTCGTGGACCGTCGACGTGAGGCAGTGCGCCTGATGGTCGAGGGCACGCAGCCGCCCGTCGGTGTCGGCGCCGAGCCGGACGCGCTGGGCCGTGGGGCTTCGATAGCCGACGAGCGAGAACATCTGACGTCGGGTCATAACGACCCTGACCGGGCGGTCGAGTGCGGTCGCCGCCATCACCGCGAGGATCTGGTGTACGCGCACGCCCTTGGACCCGAACGCGCCGCCGATGTGCTCGGACCGCACCCGCACCGAGGCCGGGTCGAGGGAGAACAGCTTCGCCAGTTCCTGCGCGACCCAGGTGCTGCCCTGGTTGGAGTCGACGATCTCGAGGCGCCCGTTGTCCCAGCGCGCCGTCGCCGCGTGCGGTTCCATCGAGCTGTGGTGCTCTTCAGGGGTGGTGTACTCCTCGTCCACGACGTGGACGGACGCGGCGAGTTCGGCCGCGAGGTCGCCCTTCTCCACCAGTGTGCCGTCGCCGTCCGGCGTGTAGGTGTCGGGGTGTGCGGAGGAGAACGCAACGTCGTGAGGCTCTTCTTCGTAGCGCACCACGAGCGCCTCGGCGGCCTCCCTGGCCTGCTCGGAGGTCTCCGCGACGACCAGCGCCACCGGCCAGCCCACGAACGGCACCCGGTCGTGCTGGAAGACCTCGACGATCGGGTCGGGGCGCCCCAGCATGCCGAGATAGTTCCCGTCGACGCGCGGCGCGTTGCCGTGGTGCAGGACGGTGAGGACTCCCGGCATCTCACGCACTGCGTCGGACTCGACGGAGCGGATCCGGCCGCGGGCGACGGTGGACAGCACCAGCCAGCCGTGGGCGAGTTCGGCGAAGGGGACGTCCCCCGCGTACCGGGCCGCCCCGGTGACCTTGTCCCGGCCCTCCACGCGCGTGTACGAGGTTCCGACGGCGCTCGTCACCGGGACCGTCGTGGTCGTCGTGGTCATCGGGCGGCCTCCTCGGCGAGCTCGGTCAGCACGGCCACGACGAGATTGCGCATCAGCGTCACCTTGTATCCATTGTGGGGCAGCGTCTCGGCGGCCGCGAGTTCGGCGTCCGCGGCGGCGGCGAAGGCCTCGGCGGTCGCGGGGCCGCCGGTCAGGACGCGTTCGGCCACGCGTGCGCGCCAGGGCCGTGACGCCACCGCCCCGAAGGCGAGGCGCACTTCGTGGACGGCTGCGTCCCGGACGTCGAGCGCGGCGGCGACGGAGCCGATCGCGAACGCGTAGGACGCGCGCTCGCGGACCTTGCGGTAGCGGGAGAGGGCGGCGACCGGCGCCGGGGGCAGGACGACGGCGGTGATGAGCGCGCCGGGCGGCAGCGCCGTCTCCACGTGAGGGGTCTCCCCCACGGGCGCGTAGAACTCCGCCAGCGCCAACTCGCCCGGGCCGTCCACCGTTTCGTACGCGACGACGGCGTCGAGTGCGGCGAGTGCCACTCCCATGTCCGAGGGGTGGACGGCCACGCAGTGCGCGGATGCGCCGAGGATCGCGGCGTTGTGGTGCTCCCCCTCGACGGCGGGGCAACCGCTGCCGGGCGTGCGCTTGTTGCAGGGTTTGGCCAGGTCGGTGAAGTAGCCGCAGCGGGTGCGCTGGAGCAGATTGCCGCCGACGGTGGCCATGTTGCGCAGCTGGCCCGATGCGCCCGCGAGGACGGCCTGCGCGAGCATCGGGTAGCGGCGGCGCACGTCGGGATGGGCGGCGAGGTCGCTGTTGGTGACCGTCGCACCGATGCGCAGGCCGCCGTCCGGCGTCGACTCGATCTCGCCGAGGGGCAGTTCTCGTACGTCGACGAGCCGGGCCGGCCTCTCGACGCCCGTCTTCATCAGGTCGACGAGGTTGGTGCCGCCGCCCAGACAGCGCGCGTCGGGGTCGGCGTCGAGCAGGGCGACCGCGGCGGGCACGTCGAAGACGCGCTCGTAACCGAACTCCTTCATGCGACTGCCTCCGTTCCTGCGGCGCGTGCGACGGCCTTGACGATCGACACGTAGGCGCCGCAGCGGCACAGGTTGCCGCTCATCCGCTCCCGGATCTCGTCGGCGGTCAACGGCGGGACACCCGCCTCCGGCCGCACGTCGGCGGTGACGGCGCTGGGCCAGCCCGCCGCGTGCTCCTCGATGACGGCCAGGGCCGAACAGATCTGGCCGGGGGTGCAGTAACCGCACTGGTACCCGTCGAGGTCGAGGAACGCCTGCTGCACCGGGTGCAGCCCGTCGGCGTCGGCCACGCCCTCGATGGTGGTGATCTCACGCCCCTCGGCGGCGACCGCGAGCTGCAGGCAGGAGACGGCGCGACGGCCGTCGAGGAGCACGGTGCAGGCGCCGCACTGGCCCTGGTCGCAGCCCTTCTTGGTGCCCGGCAGATCGAGTCGCTCGCGCAGGGCGTCGAGCAGGGTGGTGCGGTGGTCGACGGGCAGCGTGTACTTCTCACCATTGATGTTCAGCGTGATGACGCTGGACGTCGATGGGGCCATGATCAGCCTTCTTTCGCTCATGGGGTGCGAGGGCTGTACGTATGCGAGGGCTGTACGTAGAGGAAGAATTTCAGGATTGCGCGCCTGCCGCGCGCGCGTCGGCCGAAAGGCCGATTGCGGTGGCCGGCGACGTTAACCGGAGCCGGATCTGCCGCTATGGTGGACCTAAGCGGACAAGTGTCCGCTACGTCGAACCTAACGGACAGCTGTCCGCTTAGCAAGGGCGTACCGGTTCTTGGCACCGGCGTACGGATTCGTGATTCCCGGAAGGGGGACGGGTGCAGCCGAAGAAGGACGCGCCGCTGCGCTCGGACGCGCAACGCAATCGCGACCGCATCCTGGAAGTGGCGCTGGTCGAGCTGACACGGTCGGCGGACGCCCCGCTGAGCGCGATCGCGAAGAAGGCGGGCGTCGGCCAGGGCACGTTCTACCGCAACTTCCCCAACCGCGAGTCCCTCGTCCTCGAGGTCTACCGCTACGAGATGCAGCAGGTCGCCGACACCGCGTCCCAGCTGCTCGCGGCCCGCGCTCCCGACGAGGCCCTGCGCGCGTGGATGGACCGCCTCGCCCAGTACGCCATGGCGAAGGCAGGCCTGGCGGACGCGCTGCGTCAGGCCACCGCGCGCGGCAGCCTGGCCGCCCTCGGCCACGGCCCGGTGACCTCGGCCATGTCGCTCCTGCTCAAGGCGAACGAGGAGGCGGGCACGATCCGCCCCGGGGTGACACCGGAGGACTTCGCGCTCGCCATCGCCGGGCTCTGGCAGATCGACCCGCACGGCGACTGGCAGTCTCGCGCCGGGTGGCTGTTCGACCTGGTGATGGACGGCCTGCGCGCCGGTGCGCCGGGGGCCGCCTGAGGCGGGTGCCTCCCTCTTGCCCCAGGCCGGGCCCGTCAGGGCGTAGGGGGCCGGGGACGCGGGGGTCTGGGCGGCCCGTCGTCCAGTGCGTCGGGGCTCGTCACGGGTGGCCAGACCGGCCGGTGCGAGGGAGGCAGCGACAACAGGGCCTGGCCGACGGACCGTTGGGCGGGAAGCAGATCGACACTGCCTGTCTGGGTGAGGAGTTCGGTCAGCCGACGCCCCGCCCCGGCCAGGAGGAGCTTGCCGCCCCGGCGGTCCAGCAGCCACCGCATGGCCAGCAGACAGTAGAGACCGCGTGAGTCGCAGAAGGAGAGCGCGGTGACGTCGAGGACGAGGTACGGGTGGCCCGCGTCGACGCAGGCACCGAGCGTGCCCAGGAAGAGGCCCTCACCGCTCTGGTCGAGTTCGCCGCTGACCCGCAGCACCGCGCAGCCTTCGCAGCTCGCCAGCTCGGTGATCATCAAACGGTGGCTCTGCGTGGACATCACACCTCCATCCGGCCGACGTACGAAGGCCCTTGGCGTCGAGCCTCGCACACACCGGCGCCGGTTCCCGAACCGGACGAGTGCCCCGGGGCGGCACGATCAGGCCGTGGCGGGCCCCGGTTCACGGTCGGCACGGGTGCCGGGCGGCCGTTGCGGTGAGGGTCTCCCACCATGCCCCCGATTGCGCGTGTCGTCACCGGTCCGGCGGCGAGCAGCCTGTGCGCGCACCCCGCCGGGGTGTGGCCGACAGGGTGCCTGTCGGCCACACCTCTGGGGCGTACGGCGCGCCCACCCAGGGCATTTCGCCTGACCGTACGGATCCGTCAGGTCTTTCGGCCCTGGCGGATCCGTCAGATCTCACATCGTTCGGAACCGTCAGCTCTTGCCGAGCATCTTGTTCATCTGCTCGATCTCGGCGGTCTGCGCGGTCACCACGTCGGCGGCGAGCCGCGTCGCGGGGCCGTACTTGCCGCCGGACTTCTCGGTCCCGCCCATCGCGACGGCGCCCTCGTGGTGCTTGACCATCATCGCGAGGAACTTCTTGTCGAAGTCGACGCCGGAGGCCTTCTTGAGCTCGTCCATGTCACCGGCGCTCATCATGCCGGGCATGGACGAGGACATGTCGTGACCCATGCCGGACATGTCGGCGGGGACTTCCTCACCCCACGCGGTGAGCCAGCCGGACATGTCCTCGATCTCGGGGTCCTGGGCTCCCTCGATCCTGGAGGCGAGGCTCTTGACGTCCTTCGACGCGGCGCGGCCCTCGGCCAGTTCGGCCATCTCGACGGCCTGGCGGTGGTGCTGGATCATCTCCTTGGCGAAGGAGACGTCGGCGCTGTTGTGACCTTCGGCGTCGTTGCGGCCCTCTGCCTTGGCGTGGTCGTCGACCTGGGGCGAGGCGGACGCGGCCGAGCCGGATTCCTTCGCCCCCATGTCGCGCCCCCCGGCCGACTTGTCGCTGCCACAGGCGGCGAGCACCAGGGCGGCCGCCCCTACGGTGGCGGCGAAGGCGGCGCGGCGGACGAACGTGCGGTGTGCGGTCATGCGGTGTGCGGTCATGCGGAACTCCTGATGCTGATCTTGGGTGAAGGGCTCGCGCGTGCGCGGCGCCGCCCCTTGGGGCGTGCGGTGCCGCGCGGGCCGTTCTAGATCCGCAGGAGTTGGAGTTCCGAGAGTGACGGCGGGGCGCGGCCGCCGTCGGGGCCCCTGCCGGCCGACGAGGCGTGGGCCTCCGGGCGGGCGGAGCAGGCCACCACGTCGGGGAGCATCGCGGGCGCGACTGTCGGGGATCCGGCGACGGAGGCGGAGGCGCAGACCGAGTCGGCGTGCGCCATGTGCCCGCCGCAGCCGCCGTCACCGTGGTCGCACAGGTCGGAAGCCGAAGCCTTGACACCCTGCTGTCCGGGCCCCGCATGGTCACCGGCGTCCGCTGCGGCACCCGCACCCATGGCGGACGCGGCCGCGGGACGCATCTCGCCGTGCGCGCCCGCCGGCACGGGTCCCAGGCCGTGCATGCCGAGCAGGCCCAGGAGCACGGTGCCTACGAGCAGCCCGAGGAACCGCAGCGTCAACTGCGGTCGCGCGGGCGGTCCGAGACGGGTGGTCACCGCTGCATCGTAGGCAGAGAGGACCGGCGTGCGCGCTCCGGGGCCGCCGCGGGTCAGCCGTTCGTGGCCGCGGCCGGGGTTCGCCCGGAAACCAGTAGGGGCTCCCCCGGAACGGGAACGGCCGGAGGCCCGGGACAGTCGTCGTCCCGGACCTCCGGCCGTACTCGTGTCAGGAGCCTCAGGCAGCGGCGGGGGTGGCCTGCTCGCTCAGGCGGCCGACGACCTCGGTCAGCGCGGTCGCGACCTCGGAGTCGTCGGCGGGGTGGGTCTCGGCGAAGCGGGTCACGGAGCCGGGGATGGACAGCTTCACGTCCTCGAGCACCGCGGCACCGGCGATACCCGCGGCCTTGCGCGCGTCGTCCTGCGCCCACACGCCGCCGTACTGGCCGAACGCGGTGCCGACGACGGCGACCGGCTTGCCGGAGATCGCGCCGGCGCCGTACGGGCGGGACAGCCAGTCGATGGCGTTCTTCAGGACGGCCGGCATGGTGCCGTTGTACTCGGGCGAGAAGAGGAGGAAGGCGTCGGCCTGACCGGCGGCCTCGCGCAGCCGCGCGGCAGCGGCGGGGACGCTGCCCTCGACGTCGATGTCCTCGTTGTAGAAGGGCACGTCGGCGAGGCCCTCGAAGAGCTGGATGTCGGCGCCGGCGGGCGCGTGCTTGGCGGCGGCCTCGGCGAGCTGACGGTTGTGGGAACCGGCGCGGAGGCTGCCGACGAGGGCGAGGATGCGAACAGACATGGCATAACTCCAGACAAGGGCGTACGGATCTCGTGCACAGTCCAACCGGACCGAAGTCCGTTTAAAGTTGTACCACCTATCCGGACCGCGGTCCACTTGTCGGCTCCCGGCGCTACTCTGAAGCCATGACCGGCCCTATCCCACCCCTCGTCACGACGTCCGGCACCCAGGGCGGACCGACCGACCTCGCCCTGACACCGGCGGGCGAGCAGCCTGCCCTGCGGGCGGACGCGGCGCGTAACCGCACGCGCCTGCTGGAGGCCGCGTCACGCCTGATGTCCGACTGCGGGGCGGCGAACCTGACCATGGAGGCGGTGGCGACGGCTGCCGGAGTCGGCAAGGGGACGGTCTTCCGGCGCTTCGGCGACCGGACCGGGCTGCTCATCGCCCTCCTGGACCACCGGGAGCGGCAGCTTCAGGCGGCGTTCCTCTCGGGCCCGCCACCTCTGGGGCCGGACGCGCCCGCCTTGGAGCGCCTGCACGCCTTCGGGCCTGCCCTCATCCGTCACGAGCGGGACCACCACGAACTGATCCTCGCCGCCCGCACGGACCCGCTGCGCAACTACGCGGTCCCGGCGAACCGCCTGCGCCACACGCACGTCACGCTGCTGCTGCGCCAGGCGGGCGTGCGGGGCGACACCGATCTCCTCGCGCACACCCTGCTGGCTGCCGCGGACACCGCGCTCGTCCACCATCTGACCGTCGAGCGGGGCATGCCGCTGGACCGCGTGGAGGCGGGCTGGCACGAGCTGCTCGACCGGCTCGCGCGAACGTCCTAGCCGGACCGGCTCGCGTACGGGACGTCCCAGCCGGACCTTCTCTGCACCAACTCGGCCCCGGCTTCCGCGAGTGCCCGGTGGAGCGAGGCGACCGAGGGGGACTTGCCCGCGTTTTTCCCCGCCTTGACGGTGAGCTTCTTCGCGATGTCGGGGACGGGGACGCCCTTGTCCTTCAGCGCGACGGCGAAGGTCAGCATGTTGGGTCCGCCTACGACGGCGGCTGCGAAAATCGCTGTCCGATTGTCGGAACGCAGTGATAGAGATTCACGGTGACCATGACACTCGAGTTCCCCGTTCTGCTGCGACTGATCGACGAACGGTCGACTGCCTTCCGCGCCGCGGTCGCCTCCGCGCCCAGCCTCGACGTACAGGTGCCGACCTGCCCCGAATGGACGCTGTTCGATCTGGCGGAGCACATCGGCGAGGGGCGCCGCGACTGGGCCGCCACCGTCGCCGCAGGACCTGCTCCGGCCAAGTCCGCAGCGGAGGGCGCCCCGGCTGCGCCTCGGGAGCGCGAGGCCCTGCTGACCTGGTTGGCGGAGTCCACGGAGCAACTGCTGGACGCATTGCGGAAGGCCGGCCCGGATCGCGGTTGCTGGGCGTGGTGGGAGACGTTGCAGTCGCCGCACACCTCCGGTGCCGTAGCCCGGCACCAACTCCAGCAGATGACGGTGCACACGTACGACGCCCAGATCACCGTAGGTGCCCCGCAGCCACTGCCGGACGAGGTGGCGCTCGACGGTGTCGACGAGTTCCTGTCCACCTGCGTCACAACGGCAAGTGCCTGGCCGCACAAGCCCGCTGTCATCGACTTCCACGCCTCCGAGGGCCGCTCCTGGCGCCTCTCGCTCTCCGCCGACGGCGCACGGAGCGCCCGCCTCCCCGGGCCCGGCACCATGCCGGCCACCGCTGCCGGCCAGGACCCGGACGCCGCCTCCTTCTCCGTTCGGGGCACGGCCAATGAGCTGGTCCTCATCCTGCACGACCGAATCCCGATCGACTCCCTGAAGCTCGACGGCGACCGACGTCTCTTCGAGCAGCTCAGCGCCTGGGACCCGGATGAGTAGGACGTGACGATGCGTCACCTCGTGCGCCCCGGGGCATGCCTCCCGCCAACGGCTACAACCACGCCGTGGTGGCCTCGGGGCCGCGGGGGGGAGCAGACCGTCACGGCCGCGAAGCGGCTGACCAAGGCGGCGGCTCACAAGCTGATCGGTGCGCCTGGTCGGCGCTGCCGGTCGTAGCGCTGACAGACCGGGACGGTGCCGTGCTCGTCCCGGTGGCGCCGGATGACCTGGGCCAGGACGTGAGGGTTGATCTCCCCGATCTGTTTCCACCACAACTTCACCAGCTGGTGGATGGCGTTGCGCCGGGTCGAGCAGTCCATGCTCGCGCAGCGGCGGCGAAGGTGCTTGACCCTGAAGCAGGTCCCGGACTGCTCGATTGCGCAGTTGGTGGCGGTCGACGGCCTCCCCGACCGTGAGCCGGCCGCGGGTGACCGCGCCGCGCAAGGTGCGTGGGACGGACTCGGGGAAGTGCCCCATGTCGTGCAGGACCGGCCAGGCCAAGGCCGCGGCGAAGGTCCGGTCCTTGATGTCCTCACCGGCGAGACCGTGCTCGCGGGCCTCGACCGCGCAGTGCAGCAGACCTTCCGCCGTCAGGTCCTTGAGCTCCATCCCGAAAACGGTCAGTGCGCAAGCGATGTCAGGACATCGACCGCCCACAACACGCGGACCCAGCGCAACAGGTCGTTCCCGTAACTCCGGCAGGTCAGCGGGCTGACCTCACCCAGCATCGGATCCAGCAAGTAGCTGTTGACCGACGGAATCCGCCGCCCCGCCCCATCAATCACCACCCACGGCAGCGACTCCCTCTCCCCGGCGACAACCGCACCGCTCTTCGGCAGGCGAACCCGCCCGTCCATCACCTCTCTGTGCATCCTGGAGGTCTCATGTACCAACGCGCCGCGATCCTCGACACCCGCCACCCTCAAGTCGAGCCGATCACCGACTCAGTGCAGTCGACTGACCGGTCCACGCACACGTCCTGACCAGCGCGCGCAAGCGCCCCACGGCCGACCGGTCACGAAGCCGTATCCGGCCCGTCCGGGCCCCAGGAGTCGGGGCCCGCATCATGCCAGTCGATCAGTTCCGGGTCGTCGACGGCCGTGTCCGCTTCGGGAAGGCCCGCGGCGCGCAGGAATTCGAGGACGTCGAGCAGGTTGTACGCCGTCCCCACATCCTTGCCGCGAATCGTCACCCGTCGACCGCCGTCAGGCAGGGGCGGGTGCACGGTCACGGGCGCACCTTCGGCCATACCTCAAGAATGGTCCCGGGAACCGGAAAACGCACCCCCACTCGAACTTTCATTCGAATGCCGCCCCGCCTGCGCCCCCACTGTTGCGCCACCCCTCCTGTGCCGCCCCGCCGACGCGGCTCCGCCTACGCCGCTCCGGCCTGCCGCCGGTAGCCGCCCGGGGCGAGCCCGTACTCCCGCTTGAACGCCTTGGCGAAAGCGAACTCCGAGCCGTAGCCGGTGCGGGCGGCGACCGTCGTCAGGGGCGCGTCCGACTCCCGTAGCAGCCGGGCCGCCGTCGTCATGCGCCAACGGGTCAGATACGCCATGGGCGGCTCCCCCACCAGCGCGGTGAACCGCCTGGCGAACGCGGCGCGGGACAGCCCGGCCCGCTCGGCCAGCGACTCGACGGTCCACTGGGTCGACGGGTCGCCGTGCATGGCCGCGAGCGCGGGCGCGACGGCCGAGTCGCCGAGCGCCGCGGCCCAGCCCTGCGCGGCGGAGGCGGGCTGGTCGTCCAGCCAGGCGCGCAGGATGTAGAGGAGCAGCGAGTCGATCAGTGTGGGGACGATGCCGTCCGAGCCGATCCGCGGATTCTCCAGCTCGGAGCCGAGGAGCTGGACCGCGGCGCTCAGCTCCGGGTGACGGCCGTGCCGCGTCGACAGGTGGACCACCTCGGGCAGCTGGCGCACCAGCGGGTGCGGGCGGCCCTGGTCCAGGTGGTAGTTGCCGCACAGCAGGCTGGTCTCGGGGCCGTCCCCGCCGAGCGCCACCGAGCCGATCGGCGACCCCTGCCGGAAGTGCTCGGCCCTGGGCTCCTCGGCCGCGCTGGACGGGTGGTCGGCGAGGATGTGACCCCGACCGTCGCGCAGGAAGACAACATCACCCGGGCTCAGCGGGATCGGCTCCAGATGCGGGCCCGAGTCCTCCAGTGGGACCAGCCAGCAGGTCCCGTACAGCACCACATGAAATCCGGCGCCGGCGACCGGAGGCAGGCGCAGGCCCCAAGGAGCGCGGCCGTTGGTGCGGACGGACGCCGGGCGTCCCGTGCGCATCGAGGCCAGCGCCTCGGTGAGGATGTCCATCCGGCCTCGCCCTCCCTGGTGCGGCCCGTCCCGGTCAGACCGTCAGGACAATCTTGCCCTGTACATGTCCCGAGGCGACGAGCTCGTGCGCCTTGCCCGCCTCCGCCAGGGGGAACGTCTCCTCGACGTGCGGTCGGATCGCGCCCGCGTCGACGAGTTCGGCGATCGCCTCGAGCGCGGCGTAGTCCGGCTCGACGGAGATGCCGGCGAAGCGCCGCCCGGCCGCCTCCACGCGCGCGGCGAGCTCCGGGTCGCCGTGTTCCAGGATGCTGATGAGCACGCCGCCGGGACGCAGCGCCCCGAGCGAGCGGTCCCCCTGGGCGAGCGAGTCGAGGACGATGTCGGCGTCCTCGACCACGTCGGTGAAATCGGTGGTCCGGTAGTCGATGACCTCGTCGGCGCCGAGGCCGCGGAGGAAGTCCTCCCGGGCCGCACTGCCGATGGCGGTCACCTGGGCGCCCCGCGCCTTGGCGATCTGCACGGCGAAGTGGCCGACACCGCCCGCCGCCCGCTGGATGAGAACCCGGTCCCCCTCCTTCACGCCGGCGGCCTGCACGAGGCCCTGCCAGGCGGTGAGCGCTGCCAGGGGGATGGCGGCGGCGTGCACGTGGTCGACCGACGCGGGCTTACGGGCCAGCTGGCGGGACGGGGCCGCGACGTACTCGGCGTATCCGGTGGCGGCACGGGGGAAGAACGGCATCCCGTAGACCTCGTCGCCCACGGCGAACCGGCTGCCGGGGGCGGCCTCCTCGACGACCCCCGAGATGTCCCAGCCGACGCCGAACGGGGGCTCGCCGAGCAGCGGGAAGGCGCCGGACCTGACGGCCACGTCCACCGGGTTGACCGCGCTGGCGTGCACCTTGACGAGAACCTCACCGGAGAGCGGCTTCGGCCGCTCGGTCTCCACGACCTCGAGAACCTCGGGGCCGCCGAAGGACTGCTGGATCACTGCGCGCACGGTAACTCTCCCTGTTCCAGGTGGGGTTGAGGGCGCCGGCCCGGGATCCGGTCCGGCGCCCCGCTCGATGTCCCCCACCATAGGGAGCCCGAATGAGCCGCTGAATAGCCTTCCGTCTCGGCTACATGTCCCAGCGTCTCGATGGCCGGGATCCCCGGCCATGCTCACTCGGAGGGAGTCCCGCGCCGCCGGCCGGCGCGCTGTGGCAGACCTCCGGCGCCGTCCGGCCACCACGGACCCCGGAGCCGTGGCCTGGATCACACGAGGACGAGGGTGGCCTGCGGAATGCCATGGGGGCCGGAACGGTTGGCACACGCGGATTGCATGCTTGTGCACATACCGACTGGCACCTAAGAGGAGCACTCTGTGACTGACGCCGTGTCGCCTGTTTCCCGCGCTGCCGAGATCCTGTCCCGCCCTGTCGCCCTGAACGGTCTGAAAGTCCCGAACCGCATCGCGATGGCGCCGATGACGCGCATGTTCTCGCCGAACGGCGTCCCGGGCGAGGACGTTCGGTCCTACTACTCCCGCCGCGCCGCCGCGGGCGTGGGCCTGATCGTCACCGAGGGGACCTACGTCGGCCACGAGTCGGCCGGGGAGAGCGACCGGGTGCCGCGCTTCCACGGCGAGGAGCAGCTGGCCGGCTGGGCGAAGGTCGCCGAGGACGTGCACGCGGCGGGCGGCACGATCGTGCCGCAGCTGTGGCACATCGGCATGGTGCGCCAGCAGGGCAGGCCGCCCTTCGCCGAGGCCCCGGCCGTCGGCCCGTCGGGCCTTCGCATCGACGGCACCGAGGGCACGGGCAAGGCGATGACCCAGGGCGACCTGGACGACGTCATCGGCGCGTTCGCGCAGGCCGCCAAGGACGCCGAGCGCATCGGCTTCGACGGCGTCGAGGTGCACGGCGCCCACGGCTACCTGCTCGACCAGTTCCTCTGGGCCGGGACCAACCGCCGTACCGACGCCTACGGTGGCGACGCCGTGGCCCGTACGCAGTTCGCCGCCGAGATCGTCGCCGCGATCCGCGAGAACGTCTCCCCCGAATTCCCGGTCATCTTCCGCTACTCGCAGTGGAAGCAGGAGGCCTACGACGCGCGGCTCGCCGAGACCCCGGACGAGCTCGAGGCGATCCTCAACCCGCTCACCTCGGCCGGCGTCGACGCCTTCCACGCCTCCACCCGCCGCTACTGGAGCCCTGAATTCGACGGCTCGGACCTGAACCTCGCGGGCTGGACCAAGAAGCTCACCGGCAAGCCCACCATCACGGTCGGCTCCGTCGGCCTGGACGGCGACTTCATCCGCGCGTTCATGGGCGAGGGCTCAGCGGTCAAGGGCATCGACGACCTCCTCGACCGCCTGGAGCGCGACGAGTTCGACATGGTCGCCATCGGCCGCGCTCTGCTCCAGGACCCGGAGTGGGCGGCGAAGGTCCTGGAGGGCCGTTTCGACGAGCTGAAGCCGTACGACGCGGCAGCGGCGCTCAAGACCCTGAGCTAGCCGACACAGATGCCGAAGGGGCCCGCCCGTCGAGACCCGCATCCGGGGAACAGCCGGCGACCGGCGACGACTCGACGGATTCCTTCCGTCAAGCCGGGCTGGACGTCGAGCCTCCTCGGCGGCGGGACGGGCCCGCCAGTCACCGGGCTTCTCTGCGGGACCGCGGGCCGCCGCCGGCTCGACGGCGGCAGCCGGCTCGTCGCCTGAGGCGAGGTCGGCCCGCTGCACCACCCGACCTTGCCGGGCCGGTACCACCGAGGATCCACCCCGAGACTCTCGCGGCGGCATCCGAGCAATGTCGGCCGGAAGGTGTGTGACACACGCCGCCACCCACGAGGCCGCGAGCCGCCCGACCGTCCACGTGCGAGCCACCCCCACCGCAGGACAATGCTCAGCCCAAGGCCACCCGAGCAACGCCGGCCGCAAGGTGTGCCACACACGCCGCCACCCACGAGGCCGCGAGCCGCCCGACCGTCCACGTGCGAGCCACCCCCACCGCAGGACAATGCTCAGCCCAAGGCCACCCGAGCAACGCCGGCCGCAAGGTGTGCCACACACGCCGCCACCCACGAGGCCGCGAGCCGCCCGACCGTCCACGTGCGAGCCACCCCCACCGCAGGACAGTGCTCAGCCCCAGGTCACCCGAGGAAAGCCCACCCGGACCCGGCGCTGAGCATTGTCTTTACCCGGCGCGGCTACGGGGATATCTGGTCGATCTCGACCGGCCGACGAGCCGCCCCTTGAGTGAGTGACGTCAGGCGCGCAGCCCGGGATGGAACCGTGGGCGGGCCGGGGCGCTGCCCGGCCGCTCGAGCGGATCCGCGAACAGTTCCGGATGGCTTGCCCTGATCGTTCCGATGTCGTCGAAGACGCCCTGGAGGTGTCCGCGCAGCGCGTCCTCCGCGCGTGCCGCGTCCCGCCGTTCCAGCGCGTCGACCACCGCGGTGTGCTCGTCGACCAGCGTCTCGATCCGGTGCGGCAGCGGCAGGCTCAGCCGGCGGGCCCGGTCGAGGTGCGCCTTGGCGGTCGCCACCGTGCGCCACAGCGTGCGGTGACCGCTCGCCTCCATAAGGCGGCGGTGGAAGGCCTCGTCCTGCTCGAAGAACACGTCCGCGTCCCCCGCCTTCAGCGCGGCCCGCTGTGCGTCGAGGATGGCGCGCAGCGCCGTGATGTCCTGCGCGCCGGACTTCGTCACCGCCTCGCGCAGCGCCGCCAGTTCGAGCGCCTCCCGCATGAACTGGGCTTCCAGGACGGCGTCGACGCTGATCCGTGAGACGAACGTACCGAGCTTGGGGAAGACGTCGACCAGCGACTCCTCGCCCAGCAGGATCAGCGCCTCGCGCACCGGGGTGCGGCTGACGTCCAGCTCCGCGGCCAGCTCGTTCTCCGACAGGGGCGCGCCCGGCAGGAGCTCGAGGGAGGTGATGCGCGCCCGCAGCAGGGTGTGCACCCGAGCCCGGACGGACTCGCGCGGACGCGATGCCTCCGCTTCGCCCCGTCGCGTCTTTCTCGGTTCCCGCCGCTGAGCTGCCATGACGCTCACTTTCTCACCTCATCTGCGAGGTTACTTACATACAAGGCTTGTATGTAAGTGCGGACGGGGGTAGAAAATGACGCGGGGGTCAACGGACCCCCTGGCCACTCCCGTGTCCCTGTCCCCACTGTGGACACTGCTGTGCCCCGGTCTCGCGAACCGCTTCCGTCACGTCCGCACGTCCCCTCGACCGGAGGTCAACGATGACCACCCGCTCCGTCACCGAGAGCCAGGTGCCGGCTGCCCCGCCCGGCACCTCGCTCCCCGCCCGCCCGCGCGGCCGGGGGAAGAACGTCCGCTGGGGCATAGCCGTCCTGTGCTTCGGCGGGCTCGCGGTCAACTACCTGGACCGCTCCACGCTCAGCGTCGCGCTGCCGTCCATGTCGGACGACCTGCACATCGGTCCCGAGACGCAGGGCTTCATCCTCAGTGCCTTCTTCTTCACGTACGCGCTGTGCCAACTCCCCGCCGGGGCACTCCTGGACAAGTACGGCGTGAAACGGGTCTTCGCGATCGGTGCCATCTGGTGGTCGGTGGCCACCGTCGGGATGGGCCTGGTCCGCGGCGTCGGCTCGCTCGTCGGCGCCCGGATGCTGCTCGGCGCCGGTGAGGCCGCCGGATATCCCGCACCCGCGAAGGCCGTGTCCCGCTGGTTCCCCCGTCACGAACGAACTCTCGCCAACAGCGTCTGGGACAACGGCGCGCGCGTCGGCACCGCCATCGCCCTGCCGCTGGTGACGATGCTGGTCTCCGCGTTCCACTGGCGGGTCGCGTTCATCGCCTGCGGCCTGCTCGGCTTCCTGTGGATCATCGGCTGGTGGCGGCTCTACCACGAGCCCGCCGACCACCCGAAGCTGACCGCCGAGGAGCGCGCCTACATCGAGGCGGGCGGCGCTCACACCGACGAGACGGCCGCACAGGAGGCGGACGCGCCCAAGGTGCGCTGGCGGGATCTGTTCCGCTACCGGACGGTCTGGGGCATGATGCTCGGCTTCTTCTGCCTCAACTACGTCATCTACTTCTTCATCACCTGGTTCCCCAGCTACCTCGTCGACGAGCGCGGCTTCGACCTCCTCAAGCTCGGCTTCTTCGGCACGGTCCCGGGTCTGGTCGCCATCTTCGGGTCGCTGCTCGGCGGCTTCACCGCCGACCGGCTGCTCCGCAAGGGCTGGTCCACCACCAAGGTCCGCAAGACCTGCCTGGTCTCCGGCACGCTGTGCTCGTCCGTGATCGCGCTCACCGTCGTCGTACCGACCGCGTCCGGCGCTCTCGCCCTGCTCTCTCTCAGCTACGCCTCGCTGACCTTCTCGACCGCGTCCGTGGCGTCGCTGCCCGCCGACGTGGCGCCGACCGCCGGGCACGTCGCCTCGCTCGCCGGCATCCAGAACTTCGCCTCGAACGTGGCGGGGATCCTCGGCCCGATCGTCACCGGCTTCCTGCTGGCGTCCTCCGGGGGCTCGTACCTGGTGCCGCTCCTGGTGTCCGGCGCCCTGTCCGTCGTGGGCGCCCTCACCTACGCGTTCGTCATCAAGCGCGTCGAACCGCTGCCGGTGCGCTAGCCCGCCCCCGGTCCGCCCCATCCCCGTACGAAAGAGAGGGACACCCCGTGGCCCAGTCGGTCGAGTCGGCCCCGTCGGTCGAGCCCGTCGAGTCCACGCATCGCGCCGCCGTGCTGCACGGCCCCAAGGACGTGCGTGTCGAGGACCGCCCGGTGCCCGAGCCCGGGCCGGGCCAGGTCCTGGTCGCCGTCCGTGCCGTCGGACTGTGCGGGTCCGACCTGCACTACTACGCCCACGGCGAGAACGGCCCGAACGTCCTGCGGCAGCCGACCGTCCTCGGCCACGAGCCGGCCGGCGTGGTCGTCGGCCACGGCGCCGGTGCCGACGACCTGCCCCACGGCACGGCCGTGGCGATCGAACCGGCGCACCCGTGCGGCACGTGCGCGCTGTGCCGGGCCGGGCGCTACAACCTCTGCCCGAAGGGCACCTGTTTCGGTTCGCCGCCGACCGACGGCGCGCTCACCGAGTACGTCTGCGTGCCGCGGGACTTCGTGCATCCGCTGCCCGTGTCGACGGACGTCCGGCTCGGCGCGCTGATCGAGCCGCTCGCCGTCGCCGTGCACGCGGTGCGCCGCGCCGCGCTCGCCCCCGGTCAGCGTGTGCTGGTCACGGGGGCGGGGCCGATCGGTGTGCTGGTCGCGCAGGTCGCTGAGGCCGTCGGCGCCGGGTCGGTGACGGTGTCCGACGTGGCGGCCGAGCGGCGGGAGTTCGCGGCCCGGCTCGGCCTGCACACCGTGGACGCGGCCGGCCTCGCCCCCGATCCGGAGCGGGCCCACGCGCTCGCCCCGCCGGACGGCTACGACGCCGTGTTCGACTGTTCCGGCGTGGGGTCCGCACTGGTGTCGGGGATCCGAGCGCTGCGCCCCGGCGGCACCGCTGTGGTCGTCGGCAATCCGAGCCGGCCGCTGACCGAGCTGCCGTTGGCGTGGATGCAGCGTCAGGAGCTGTCCCTTGTGACGTCGTTCCGGTACGGGGCGGGGGACTTCGCGGCGGCGGCCGCGTTGGCGGCCCGTGTCCAGCTGGCCGAACTGGTCACCTCCGCCTTCCCGTTGGGGCGGGCGGCCGAGGCGCTCGAGGTAGCGCTGACCGACCCGTCGCAGATGAAGGTAATGGTCGAGCCGGCGCGGGAGGCCTGACCATGACCTCGCGCACCCAGCCACGCCTGTCGCGCACCGCCCTGCCCCGTCTGTCCCGTACCGCCCTGCCCGTGGCCGGTCTGAAGCTGCCCCCGCCCCTCCCCGAACCCGGCATCGTCCATCTGGGCCTGGGCAACTTCCACCGCGCGCACCAGGCCGTGTACACGGCCGACGCCCTGCGCCACAGCCCCGGCCCCTGGGGCATCACGGGTGTCTCGACGAGCGCGGGGCGAGGTCCGCGCCCGGTGCTGACCGGGATGGCGGAGCAGGGCCGGCTGTACACCGTCCTCACCCTGCGCCGCGACGCGGGCGTCGCCGCGACCGTGCCCGGGGTGCACCATCCGGGCCTCGTCGCCGACGGGCAGGGCACCGAGGTCGTCGCCGCGATCGGCAGCCCCACCACGCGCATCGTCTCCGTCACGGTGACCGAGAAGGGGTACACCTTCGGCGCCGACGGCCGCCTCGACCTCGACGACCCGCTGGTCCGCGCCGACCTCGCGGGAGGCACGCCCCGCACCACCCTCGGCCTGATCGTGCGCGGGCTCCAGCACCGGGCCCGCGCCGACGGGTCGCCGGTCACCGTCCTCAGCTGCGACAACCTCATGGACAACGGGCGCCGACTGCGCGCCCTCATCGACGAGTTCGTCGCCGCGCTGCCCGCCGCGGAACGCCCCGAGCTGCAGGCCTACGTCGCGACCTCGCTGACCGCACCGAACACCATGGTCGACCGGATCGCACCCGCGACCACCGACGAGCACCGTGATCTGGTCGCCCGCGCCTTCGGCGTCCGCGACTCGGTGCCGGTGCCCGCCGAGCCGTACCGGCTGTGGGTCATGCAGGACGACTTCCGCGCCGGACGCCCGGCGTGGGAGCACGCGGGCGCGCTGTTCACGGACGACGTCGCCCCGTACGAACTGATGAAGCTGCGGCTCCTCAACGGCGCCCACTCGCTCCTCGCCTACCTCGGCCTGCTGCGCGGACACCGCTGCATCGACCAGGCGGTGACGGACGAACTCCTGGGCGGTGCGGTGGAGTGCGCGATGCGGGAGGAGATCCTGCCGACGGTCCCGGAGCCCGCGGGAATGCCGGGCGAGGCCTACGTCACCGAACTCCTCGACCGGTTCGCCAATCCGGCGCTCGGCCACCGCACCGCGCAGGTCGGCTCCGACGGTTCCCTGAAGATCCCGGTCCGCTGGGCGGGGGTGCTCGCCGAAGCGCTGGCGGCGGGGCGCGTCCCACGCGTCCTCGCCCTCGGCCTCGCCGCGTACGTACGTGTCATCACGGCCGACGACGCGTACGACGAGCGCGCGCTCGGCACCGTCCACGACGGTGCCCGGTCACGCCTGGGCGAGCTCGCGGCCCGGGCGAGCGGCCCCGCCGACGCGGCCCGCCTCCTGCTCTCCGAGGGCGACCTCCTGCCGCCGGACGTCGCTCAGCACCCCGAACTCGGCTGTGCGGTCGGCGAGTTCGCGCACACGCTCGCCGTACACGGCATAGAGGCCGCGCTACGTTCCGCGCTCACCTGATCCAGGTGCCGGCCGCCCCACCCGCGCGCCGTCCGGCCCCTCCCCCTGTCCCGCGCCCCCATCGAGAAGAACGGCACCCATGGCCACCATCACCTCGGCCGAGGTCTTCGTCACCTGCCCCGGCCGCAACTACGTCACCCTGAAGATCACCACCTCGGACGGTGTCACCGGCATCGGAGACGCCACTCTCAACGGCCGCGAGCTGTCCGTCGCCTCCTACCTGCGCGACCACGTCTGCCCCACCCTGATCGGCAAGGACCCGGCCCGCATCGAGCAGGTGTGGCAGTACCTGTACAAAGGGGCGTACTGGCGGCGCGGCCCGGTCACCATGACGGCCATCGCCGCCGTCGACGTCGCCCTGTGGGACATCAAGGGCAAGGTCGCGGGCCTGCCCGTGTACCAGCTGCTCGGCGGCGCGGCCCGCGACGGCGTCACCGTCTACGGCCACGCCAGCGGCAACACGGTCCCCGAACTCCTCGACGACGTACAGCGTTTCCTCGACAAGGGCTTCCGCGCGGTGCGCGCACAGGCGGCGGTGCCCGGTCTGGAGCGGGTGTACGGCATGCGCAAGGGCGACGGCGACACCTACGAGCCGGCCGACGGGGCGCTGCCCACCGAGGAGGTCTGGGACACCGGCGCCTACTTGGACTTCGTGCCGACCTACATGTCCGCCGTCCGCGAGCGGTTCGGCTACGACTTCCACCTGCTGCACGACGTGCACCACCGGCTCACCCCCATCGAGGCGGGCCGCCTGGGCAGGTCCCTCGAGCCCTACCGCCTGTTCTGGATCGAGGACCCCACGCCGGCCGAGGACCAGGAGGCCTTCCGCCTCATCCGGCAGCACACCACGACACCGCTCGCCGTCGGCGAGATCTTCAACTCGATCTGGGACTGCCAGCACCTGATCACGAACCGCCTCATCGACTACATCCGCACGTCCGTCTCGCACGCGGGCGGCATCACGCACCTGCGCAAGATCTTCTCCCTCGCCGAGTTGTACGGGGTCCGCTCCGGCTCGCACGGCGCGGGCGACCTCTCCCCCGCGTCGCTCGCGGCCGCGCTCCATGTCGACCTGTCGATCCCGAACTTCGGCATGCAGGAGTACATGGCCCATCTCCCGGGCTACGAGGAGGTGTTCGAGACGTCCTGGACGTTCGAGGACGGCCTGATGCACCCCGGCGACCGCCCCGGCATCGGCGTCGAGTTCGACGAGAAGGCCGCCGAGCGCTTCCCGTACGAGCGCAAGTACCTGCCGGTGAACAGGCTGCGGGACGGATCCGTGCACGACTGGTGAGGCGAGCAGCCACGGCGGTTGTCCGCCGTGGCGCGGTCCACCGCCGGACGGCCGGGGGCTGCGCGGGCTGCTCCTGACCGGGGCAGGGCACTCCGGCAAGGGTGAGCGGCGGGAATTATTTGGACCCGGGAGAATCCAAATAATTCCCGGAAGTCCGCCCGTGCCGGTCCACGGCTCGGCCCGCGCCGCCCTCGACACCTCGGCGTCCTCGGCCAGTACCGCCAGGGCGATCCCCTGATGCTCGTCCCGCCCGGAATCCGCCGCGACCGCGTCGCACCCCTGCACCGAGAGGGCGGCCACGCGCACCCGGGTGCCGCCCGAACAACCCAGGGCCGCGACGACCAGCTCCTCGTCGGCGAGTTCACACACCACGCGCCACATCGCCCGCTGCACCGCGCGGGAAGTAAATGGATCCGAATGAACCCTATTGACATGTCCGCTGACGTGCCAATACCGTCGCGATCCATGGGTCCGGAGGGATCCATGGGCGAGGGCTGGATCCACCATGCGGCGGTCCGCCGTCGGCCATCTGCTCTTCCACGGTTTCCCTGCACAACACCGCCCGACCATCTCCGCCACCACCGCGCGGCCCGTCCGCGCTCGCAAAGGAACCGGTCATGAGCGCATCCGCGAGCACTCCCCCGACGCCACGACGGATCGGCACCGTCCCGGGCCCGTGGTCGGGGACGGGCCCGGGCGTGCTCGCCACCACGCTCGCGTCCGCCGCCATCGGCACCATGGCCACGTACTGGTTCGCCATCCCCCTCCGGTACACCGACCTCTCGGTCAGCCGCCAACTGGCGGGAGTCGTCGGCCGCGGCGGCGCCACCCCGGTGCTCGCCCAGTGGCTCGCCGGCCCCGCGGGCATCGACTGGACGCCCGTCGCCGTACTCCTGCTCGCCATGGCAGCGCTCAGCCTCGGCTGCGTGCTCAGCCGACGCAGATCGACGCGGCGCGACGGCGGCACCGACTCCCTCTTGTCCACTCCCTCGATGGTGGAGGCATGATGCACCGCACCCACGACCAGATCCTGACGGCCGGCCGAGCGGGCCTGGCCCACCTGGAGCGCAGCGCCCACTCGGCGGCCCGAGCAGCAGCCACCGCTCCCGCGCCGGTGTCACCGTACAAGGGGGCCTCGGAGCAACTCGGCGCACGGATCGACGCAGCCGTGAAGGAGGACGGTCCTGAACTCCTCGCCCTCAGCCACGCCCTCCACGAGGACCCCGAACCCGGCTTCGAGGAGCACCGGGCAGTCTCCCGGATCGTGGCTCTGCTCGGCGCGCGCGGCATCGAGGCGGAGGTCGGTGTCCACGGGCTGCCCACCGCGCTGCGGGCGCAGGTCGGCGACGGCACGGGCCCGACCGTCGCGGTCCTGGCCGAGTACGACGCCCTGCCAGGGATAGGGCACGGTTGCGGTCACAACATCATCTGCGCGGCCGGCGTCGGCGCGTTCCTGGCGCTGTCCCGCGTGGCCGAAGACATCGGCGTGACCGTACTGCTCCTCGGTACCCCCGCCGAGGAGAACGGCACCGGCAAGGAACTCATGGCACGCGCCGGGGCGTTCGACGGGGTCGACGCGGCGGTGATGGTGCACCCGCTGGCCGGCGCCGACCTCACCGACGCTCCGTTCCTCGGGCTGCGCGAGGTCGTGGTCGAGTACACCGGGCTCGCGGCTCACGCTTCCGCGTCCCCGTTCATGGGCGTCAACGCGCTGGACGCGGTGGTCGCCGCGTATCAGGGGGTCTCCGCACTGCGACAGCACATCCCGCCCACCGACCGGGTGCACGGGGTGATCACCGAGGGCGGTACCCGGCCCAATGTGGTGCCCGAGCACGCCGCCGCGCACTTCTACCTGCGCGCCGCGACGGTCGAGGCGCTCGGTGAGCTGTCGCAGCGCGTCCAGCGCATCTTCGAGGGCGCGGCCGCGATGACGGGCACGCGCGTCGCGGTCCGTTGGGACGACTGCCCGCCCTGTCTGCCCGTTCGCTCCAACGACGCGCTCGCGGCCCGCTTCGCACAGCACCTCCAGCGTCGTGGCCGGACCGCGCTCCCGGGCAGTGCGGCGCCCGACGCCGCGCAGGGCTCCACCGATCTCGGCAACGTCAGTGTCCGCGTTCCCGCGATCCATCCGATGCTCGCCATCGCCCCTGCCGGTGTGGCCCTGCACACCGTCGACTTCGCCGCTCTCGTCGCCGGCGAGGCGGCCGACCGCACCGTTCTCGACGCGGCCGCGACCCTCGCCCGCACGGCTGCGGACTTCGCCGCGGACGCGGAGTTGCGTGCCGCGGTGGCCGACGAGTTCGCGGCGGCCGGTGGCGCGCTCGGCGTGGAGAAGCTCCTCTCCACGCCGTCGACGTCTTCCTGAAAGATGGCCTACGCGCCGAGACGGACGCTCGGCGGGAGCCACGTCGGGCGGGACAGGCCGAAGCGCTCCTCGAGCATCGACTCGGCCTGGGTGAGCCCGCCGTAGACCCATCCCTGCCCGGTCGAATGGACGGCGGCCGGGTCACCTCCCTGCACCTGGCCGGCGCGGGCTCCGACGGGTCGGACCAGGAGATCAAACGCTACGGCTACTCCGAGACCGGCGACCTGACCCAGGTCTTCAACTCCTCCGGTCTGCCGCTGCAGTTCACCTACGACGACCGCGGCAGCGTCACCTCCTGGACCGACAGCAACGACCGCTCGTACACCTACGAGTACGACGACCGGGACCGCTGCGTCGCCGAGGGCGGCGCCGCCGGACACATGACGCTGCGCCTGGCGTACGACGGGGTGGACGAGGCCACCGGGTGCCGTGTCACCACGACGACCGGTGCGGAAGGCCACCGCATCCGCTACCTCATCGATCACCGTGACCAGGTGGTCGCGGAGACCGACGCGCTGGGCGGCACCACACACTTCACCCGTGACCGCCTGGGTCAGGTCCTGACCCGGGCGGACCCGCTCGGCCATGTCACGTCGTACCGGTACGACGACGCGGGCAACGTCCTCCGGGTCACGCGACCCGATGGTCGTGAACTCACGGCGGAGTACGCCGAGTTCGGCCTCCCCTCCCGGATCCGGGGAGCGGACGGCACCACCACGCACCACACCTACGACGCCCGCGGCAACCGCACCTCCACGACCGGCCCCTCGGGAAGCACCACCGTCTTCGCCCACGACGAGGCGGGACGTCTGACGACGGTCACCGATCCGCTCGGCCACATCACGACGGTCCGCTGCGACCGGGCGGGCCTGCCGGTGGAGATCACGGACCCGCTGGGCGGCGTCACCCGCTACGAGCGCGACGCCTTCGGCCGCCCGGTGAGGCTGATCGACCCCACCGGACTCGTCACCCGCCTGGAATGGACGGTCGAGGGACACCTGGCCCGCCGCGTCTCACCCGACGGCACCAGCGAGTCGTGGACGTACGACGGTGAGGGAAACTGCACCGGCCACACCGACCCGCTCGGCGGCATCACCCGCTTCGAATACACACACTTCGACCTTCTCACCGCCCGCACCACCCCCGACGGCGTCCGCCACGAGTTCTCCCACGACAGCGAACTGCGCCTCACCCAGGTCACCAACCCCCACGGCCTGACCTGGACGTAGGCCTACGATCCCGCCGGGCGCCTGAGGACCGAGACGGACTTCGACGGCCGCACCCTCACCTACACCCACGACGCGGCAGGCCGCCTCACCTCCAGGACGAACACCCTGGACCAGACGACCTTCCACGAGCGCGACGCCCTCGGCCGCACCACCCGCAAGGACGCCGACGGCCAGGTCACCACCTACGCCTACGACCTCACCGACCAGGTCGCCGATGCCACCGGCCCCGACGGGACACGCCTGACGATCCTGCGCGACAAGTACGGCCGCGTCCGCTCCGAGACCGTCGACGGCCGCCACATGACCTACGCATACGACGAGTTGGGCCGCCGCACGGGCCGCACCACCCCCACCGGCGCCCGCACGACCTGGTCGCACGACGCGGCGGGCCGCCAGGTGGACCTCGTCGCGTCGGGCCACTCCATCGACGTCACGTACGACGCGGCGGGACGGGAACTCACGCGTGGCGTGGGCGGCTTCCTCACCCTCGAGAACACCTTCGACCCGATGGGCCGGCTGTCCGCACAGTCCGCGAGGGGCGCGGACGGCCGCAGCCTGCAGCGCCGCGCCTACACCTACCGCGAGGACGGAAACCTCACGGCCCTGGACGACCAGCTCGACGGGCGCCGCACTTTCGACCTCGACCCGGCGGGCCGCGTCACCGCCGTGCGCGCCACAGACTGGACGGAGACCTACGCCTACGACGCGGCAGGCAACCAGACCACGGCCACCTGGCCCGCCTCCTACCCCGGCCACGAGGCCACCGGCGAGCGCGGCTACGAGGGCACGGCGTCGGCTACCGCGTATCCCAGACACCCGACTCTGCGTACCGTGTGGCCACGTACTGGCTCAACCCGTGAACGAAAATGGATCATGTCTGAACTGACGCAGCCGACAGAAGAATTGATCAGTTCGACGTACGCGGAGGACGCGCCGCGCATCCCGGCCCCGGTCCGGAACTTCATCGAGAAGATCACGTTCGCCACTCCCGAAGAAATCCTCCCGACGTTGCGTGGCGCACTGGCCGAGGATTGGATGGCCATGCCGGTCTGGGCCCGCAATCTCGCCTTCCGACTGGCCTGCCTGCAGCGCCCGGACGATCCCGAACTGCTGCGAGAGGCAGCGGCCGATCTCCTCTCTTTCGGACCCGACTGGGATCGGTTCGCGGAAGATCTGAAGGCTCGGGCCACCCGCCTGGACAGCTGATTGCGACGATCGAGGGTTCGCGCGGGACTCGTTCGGCCACGCCCGCCCTTCGACTTCGTGACAGCGAGACTCCCTCGGCGCAGATCGCGGGGCCGTCACATCGGCCCGCTGCGCCGCCCCCTCCGCGGCGTATGCTTGCGCAGGTCAGGGGAGGAGGCACCATGGGGCGGATGCCATCGGCTCAGCGGCGCAGGCAACTGGTCGAGGCTGCTATCCGGGTCATGGCCCGTGACGGCGTCGCGAAGACCACCACGCGGTCCGTCGTGGCGGAGGCGGGTGTCTCGCTGAGCGTCTTCCACTACTGCTTCGACTCCAAGCAGGAGTTGCTCGAAGCGGTGATGGACACCATCTCCGAGCACTCCGAGTCGGACGTCCTCACCACGCTCACCCCCAGGCCCACCCTGCGCGAGACCATCCGCGCCGGGCTCCAGGCGTACTGGGACCACGTGCTGGCCAATCCCGGCGAGCACATGCTGACGTACGAACTCACCCAGTACGCCCTGCGGGAACCCGGCTATGAGCATCTCGCCCGCCGCCAGTACGAGCGCTATCTCGCGGCCCACACCAAGGTGCTCCGTCAACTCCCCACGATCTTGGGCGTGGAGCTGACCGTGCCCGAGCCCGCGGCCGCCAGGTATCTGGCCGCGCTGACCGACGGGCTCACCCTCAACTTCCTCGTCCTCGGCGACGAGGAGAAGGCGGCCGACGTGCTGGACGTCGTCGCGGACCAGATCCTGACGTTGGTGCGGGAGTAGCTCAGCGGCCGTACACCGCTGCCTCGTTGATCGAGTAGCCGTACTTGGTGGCGCGTGTCACGCCGTGGATACGGACGTACCGTGCCTGCACGGGGCTGAACACCGCGTTGTCCAGGCCCCCGTCCCCGCTGTCCGTGGACCACACGGTCCGCCACGTGGTCCCGTCGTCCGAGACCTCGATCCGGTAGCCCCGCGCGTAGGCCTTCTCCCAGTCGAGGGAGACCTTTCCGACCGTACGGGAGCCGCCCAGATCGAGCTTCAGCCACTGGTCGTCCGACCAGCCGCTCGCCCACCTCGTGCCGGTGTCGCCGTCGACGGCCCGCCCTGCGGCGTAGCTGGTGAACGGGTTCCACTCCGTCGAGCTGGCGCTCGCGGGGGCGCCGGCGGCGAGGTCGGGCGCGGGCTTGTGGAGTTCGGTCGCCTTCCAGGTGCGGAGGTAGGACTCCGCGCCGCCGAGCAGGTCCTGCACCGTCTCCTTGCCGCCGCTGAGCCGCATCTGCTCGATCCAGTCCGGCACCATGCCGACATGGGCCGCACCGTCGGTGTTGAAGTCCCAGGTGCGTTCGCCGGTCTGCTGTCGGTCGATGACAGAGCCGCCGTCGGCGCTGCGGAAGGGGTACTTGACCGCGTTGGGGGCGTCGGGTCCGACCGGTCCGGGCCAGCCGCCGACGCCGTTCATGTCGGTGCCGTAGCCCAGTCCGACGCCGTACTTCTGGCGCAGCGCCCGGGTTCCCGCGGACTCCTTGGCGAAGCTGTCGGCGCTGGACATGTACGAGGCCTTGAAGCCGCCGAGGCGGTAGACGCGCTCCAGCCAGCCGTCGTCCATCCAGCTGTGGCTGGAGAGCACGCCAGGGTAGTCCGCCGACTCCAGCAGGTCCAGGGTGCGGCCGGCCGCCTTGACGCTCATGTGGTCGACCTCGACCATCATGTTGCGCTTCATCAGCCCCTTGACCGCGTACTCACCGAGGCGGGTCAGACCGCGGCTGTTGCACTTCGCGTCGCTGTCGTAGGTGGGCACCTTGGTGCCTGCGGGGAGCAGCTTGGTCACCTCGGCCGGCGCGGCCGCATTGCCGGTGGGGTTGTCGTGCTGCGGACCGCTGCACTTCTCCGTGTTCCAGAAGGTGCCGGTGGAGAGGAACTGGCCGATGTCCACGGCCGTTCCGATGGTGCCGGAGTCCATCCGCACCCCGCACAGGGCGTTGTCGAACTTGTGGCACAGGAACATGCTGCGCACACCCAGCTTGTACAGCTCGTCCAGACCGCTGTCGATGTCGGCCTGGCTGCACTGCGGGACGTCGAGGATCTGCTTGCAGCCGAAGGGCTCCGAGGTCTCGACGCCGAGCACCACGGCGAGCTTGCCCTCCGCGACGACCTGGCGGGCCTGGGCGGAGTCGGTGACGATACGGAAGAAGCCCTTGCCCTTTCCGCCGTAGATCTTGTCGATGTAGTCCTGCATCTCGTACGACTTGCGGGCCTCGAGGCGGATGGCGTCCATCTCGTTGCAGCCGCGGTCCCTGACGTAGATCGAGCACAACAGGCCGTTGGTGACCAGGTCGTTGACCAGGACCCGCTGGCCGCCACGCCAGGCGCGCTCCAGCCACGCGTAGTAATTCTGCTGGTGGCTCAGGGAGTTGTGGGCCGGCCAGTCCTTGAACGTCGGCCAGCCCACCGGGTCGTGGTGACCGTCCGCACCGCCGGTGACGTTCTCGAAGAGGGCGAGCGAGCCGTCGGGATAGTGCTCGGGGCAGTCCTTGAGGGCGTCGGCGATGCCCGCCTCGGAGAACGGCTTGCCGCAGATGATGCGGCCACCGAAGCCCTCGTTCGACATCAGGTGATTGTGCGCGTCGACGAAGCCGCGGACCCGGCCCTGGCTGTCGGTGCCGTGGAAGGGTTCGCCGGTGACGTTGATCTGCGAATCGGCGGCGGGCCGCGCCGTGGGCTCCCACCAGGGGGCGTCGGCACCGACGGCCGGAGGAGAGCCCACGCCGAGAGCCAGCAGGAGGGTGACGACAACGGCGAACAGGCCGCGTCTACGGAGGAGGGTCATCCGGGGCTACCTTCGCTGTCCGGGATGGCGCGCTAACTTACTCGCGCGTAGGTCCCGTCGAGGATGGCGCGCACCTGACAACGAGTCAATAGTCCGGGACGGATGACCTATTTGATGTGTCGTCACAGCTCCCTTGGCCGAAAAAGGCCTTCTCAGACGGCCTTCACAACGGGAGCTCCAGCCCGGCAATGGCTCCCGTACATGCGAGAGCGAGCGGGACGCGGAATCGCCACAAAGCAAGGAGAATCGACGGCCACCCCCAGGACGATCTTGATCAGCCCTGGCTCACCCCAAGAAGCTCAACCGCACCTGGCGCTGAGCGTTGTCCTTGTTCGTGTCCACCAGGCAAACCGACTGCCACGTGCCCATTTCCAGGGCGCCGGCGATCACCGGGAGGGTGGCGTGGGGCGGGACCAGGGCCGGGAGGACGTGGTCGCGGCCGTGGCCCGGGGAGCCGTGGCGGTGCTGCCAGCGGTCGTCCGCGGGGAGCAGGGAGTGGAGGGCGGTGAGGAGGTCGTCGTCGCTTCCCGCGCCCGTCTCGATGACGGCCACGCCGGCCGTCGCGTGGGGCACGAAGATGTTGAGCAGACCGTCACGGCCCGCGGCGACCTCGCTCAGGAAGGTCTCGCAGTCGTGGGTCAGGTCGACGACCCGCTCCGCGGAGCCGGTGGATACGTTCAGGATGCGCGTGGTGAAGGCGTCGGACATGCGTCCATCCTCACTCATCGGGCGCCGTCCGCGCCGGATCCGGGCCCGTCACCTGATACGGCACGTCCATCCATCGAGACGGCATTGACCTTGCGTCGACGAGGTGGCTACTTTCTGCGGCATGTTGCGTTCAGTTCTGCTCACCACGCGCGGTCACATCGACCTGCTGCGGGTGGCCTCCGCCGCGTGTCGCCGCGGCTGCTGACGCCCTTTCCCCGCATCTCCGGCTACGTCGCGTAGCCCCGTACGCCCTGCCTCACCCCGCGTGAACCCGCGCGGGGGCGCTGACGCATACGCGTACCCCTTTCACCTTCACCTCTGCCCTCCCCTGCCCTCTGCGTGGAGCACCCATGAGCATCAGCCATGCCCCGCCGGATCCGGACGTCGTCGCCGAGCCGCCCGCCCCGGAAGCCGTCCCGACCGATTCCGGTACCGAAACCGATCCCGATTCCGTCGGCCGTCCCGAGCTCGTCCGTCTCGTCCCCTCCTCCACCCGACGCACTCGGGTCCCACGGTGGCTGCGCCGCACCTCCGGACCCGTCCTGCTGCTCATCCTGTGGCAACTTCTCAGCAGCACAGGCGTGTTGACCCCCGATGTCCTCGCGTCGCCCGGCACCATCGCCCGGGTCGCCGGTGATCTCGTCTCCGACGGTTCGCTGCCGAACGCCATGGGGGTCTCGCTCCAGCGTGTCGCGATCGGCCTGCTGTTCGGCGTCGTCGTCGGTACCGGACTCGCCCTCGTCTCAGGCCTGTTCCGGGTCGGCGAGGACCTCGTCGACGCCAGCGTGCAGATGCTGCGGACCGTGCCGTTCGTGGGGCTGATCCCGCTGTTCATCATCTGGTTCGGGATCGGCGAGGCGCCGAAGATCGCCATCATCACGCTGGGCGTCTCGTTCCCGCTGTATCTGAACGTGTACGCGGGAATCCGCGGCGTGGACGCGCAGTTGATCGAGGCCGGGGAGTCGCTCGGACTCTCCCGCTGGGGTCTCGTACGCCATGTGGTCCTGCCGGGCGCGCTGCCCGGCGCCATGACCGGGCTGCGGTACTCCCTCGGTATCTCCTGGCTGGCCCTCGTCTTCGCCGAGCAGATCAACGCGGACGCCGGTATCGGCTTCCTGATGGTGCAGGCCCGCGACTTCCTGCGGACCGACGTCATCGTCGTCTGCCTGATCGTCTACGCGTTCCTCGGCCTGCTCGCCGACTTCGTCGTCCGTACCCTCGAAAGGCTGCTGCTGCAATGGCGACCGACGTTCACCGGCCGGTGACCACCACCAAGTCCCCGTCGGCAGAGGCCCGTTCGGCCGTACGCGTCGAAGGGCTCACCCGCTCCTTCGACGGACGTGCCGTCATCGACCGCCTCGATCTCGACGTGAAGCCGGGCGAGTTCGTGGCGCTGCTCGGCCGCAGCGGCTGCGGCAAGTCGACCCTGCTGCGCATCCTGGCCGGGCTCGACCGCGACATCGAGGGCACCGTGCTCGTGCCGCGCCGCAAGGCCGTGGCGTTCCAGGCGCCTCGCCTCATGCCGTGGAAGCGGGTGTGGCGCAATGTGCTGCTCGGGTTGCCGGGCAAACCCGAACGGGCCCTTGCCGAGCGGGCGTTGGAAGAGGTCGGCCTCGACCATCGTACGAACGCGTGGCCCAAGACCCTGTCCGGCGGCGAGGCCCAGCGCGCGTCGCTGGCCCGCGCTCTGGTGCGCGAGCCCGATCTGCTGCTGCTCGACGAGCCGTTCGGCGCGCTCGACGCGCTCACCCGCATCAAGGCGCAGCGCCTCGTCGACGAGCTGTGGCAGCGGCGCGGCTGCGCCGTCCTCCTGGTCACGCACGACGTCGAGGAGGCCGTCCTGCTCGCCGACCGTGTGCTCGTCATGGACGAAGGCGTCATCGCGTACGAGACCGAGATCGATCTGGAGCGTCCACGCGGGATATCCGACCCGCGCTTCGGCGAACTGCGCGCCGAGCTGCTCCACCGACTGGGGGTCGACGCGCCGGAGACTTCGGATACTCCCTCCCCCGCCACTGCCGCCGCCTGACGTTTCGTCAGGTATTCCAGTCCTCCACCCCCGACACACACCACCCGTACCGGCGCACCGCCCTACGGCCATTCCGGCCTGCGCCGACAGACCGACACCGGCCATGACCAGCCGGCCATGAACCCACGAAACGGACTCCCCATGCGACGAAGCCTCGCCCCCTCGCTGCTGCTCCCCCTGGCCCTGCTGCTCGCCGCCTGCTCCGGCACCTCCGCCGCCGATACGTCCACCGGTGGTTCGGGCGGCGGCAGGACCGACGGCAAGGGGGCCCTCACGCTCAACGTCGGTGACCAGAAGGGTGGTTCGGAAGCCGTTCTGCGGGCTGCCGGAGAGCTCGACAACCTCGACTACAAGATCCACTGGTCGACGTTCACTTCCGGGCCACCGCTCCTGGAAGCCATCAACGCCAAGGCCGTCGACATCGGCGGCGTCGGCAACACCCCGCCCGTCTTCGCGGCCGGCGCCAACTCGAAGATCAGCATCGTGGCGGCCAGCCACGGGACCGCGAAGGGCGACACCATCCTCGTCCCGACCGACTCGAAGCTGAAGAAGCCCGCGGAGCTCAAGGGCAGGTCCATCGCCGTGGCGCAGGGCTCGTCCGCGCACTACCAGTTGGTCGCGTCCTTGAAGAAGGCCGGTCTCACCCTGAAGGACGTGCAGGTCAAGTACCTGCAGCCGGCCGACGCGCTCGCCGCGTTCACCGGCGGCAAGGTGGACGCCTGGGCCGTCTGGGACCCGTACACCTCCCAGGTCCTGCGAGGGAAGCAGGGGCGGGTGCTCACCGATGGGGACGGGCTCACCAATGGGCTCGCGTTCCAGGTCGCGGCGCCCTCCTCGCTCAAGGACAGCAAGAAGGCCGCGGCGATCGGCGACTACCTCAAGCGGCTCAGGCGCGCCCAGGACTGGGTCTTCAAGCACCCCGAAGCATGGGCGAAGGTCTGGTCGAAGGACACCGGGCTGCCCTACGACGTCGCCCTGGACGCGGTGAAGCGCACCAACGGCACCCGGGTCACCGTCGCCGTCGACAAGCCCGCCATCGCCTCGGAGCAGCAGATCGCCGACACCTTCGCGACGCTGAAGCTGATCCCCCGGAAGGTCGACTTCGCGTCGTTCGTGGACACCCGGTTCAACGGTGGTCTGCCGGCGTCGACGACCGCACCCCGTACCTTCGGCAAGGAGTCCTGACGATGAGCGTCCACCTTCACTGGTTTCTGCCGACCGGCGGCGACGGCCGCACGCTCGTGGACCGGCACGCCTACACCGACGGGGGTGTCAGGCGCTCGCGGATCGCTCCGGTCAGCGGCGTGCGCGCGCCCGACATCGACTATCTGACCCAAATAGCCAAGGCCGCCGAACAGTTGGGGTTCGAGGCGGTTCTGACACCGACGGGCACGTGGTGCGAGGACGCGTGGCTGACGACGGTGGCCCTCGCCCAGCACACGGAGCGGCTGAAGTTCCTGGTGGCGTTCCGGCCCGGAGTGATCTCGCCGGTGCTCGCCGCCCAGATGGCGGCGACGTATCAGCGGATCACGCGCGGGCGGCTGCTCCTGAACGTGGTGACGGGTGGCGACTCGACCGAGCAGCGGCGCTTCGGGGACCATCTGGACCACGACCGGCGCTACGCGCGGACCGACGAGTTCCTGTCGGTCGTGCGGGGTGTGTGGAGCGGGCAGCCGTTCGACTTCGCCGGTGACCACTACCAGGTGGAGGGCGGTCTCACCGCGCTGCCGCCCGACCCGCTGCCGGAGATCTTCTTCGGCGGTTCGTCGGCCGCGGCGGGCCCGGTCGCCGCGCGGCACACCGATGTCTATCTGACCTGGGGCGAGCCGCCCGAGCAGGTGAAGCAGAAGATCGACTGGATCCGGGGGCTCGCCGAGCAGGAGGGGCGCACGGTCCGCTTCGGGATCCGGCTGCACACCATCTCGCGCGACTCGTCGGCGGAGGCGTGGGCGACGGCGAACCGGCTGCTCGACGACCTGTCGCCGGAGACGGTGGCCGCCGCTCAGGAAGCTCTCGGCCGCAGCGAGTCGGTCGGACAGCAGCGGATGCTCGCGCTCCACGGGGGTTCGCGCGACGACCTGGAGATCTCCCCGAACCTCTGGGCGGGCGTCGGTCTGGTGCGAGGCGGCGCGGGCACGGCGCTCGTCGGCAGCCACGCCGACGTCGCGGACCGGATCGAGGAGTACCACTCGCTGGGCGTGGAGCACTTCGTCCTGTCGGGCTACCCCCATCTGGAGGAGGCGTACTGGTTCGGGGAGGGCGTGATCCCGGATCTGGCGGCGCGCGGTCTGCTGCCGCGGATACCGGCGTCGCCGCTCACCAGGCCGGCCGTCGGTGGCGCGCCGCTTCTGGTCGCCGGGGGCCGCTGAACCGTCGCGCGCCCACTGCGGGAAGATCCACGCCCCCGGCGCAGTTAGTAGAAGCGTGAACGATATCGGGGTGCGGGACGCGGCGGACGTACGCGAGGTCGACGTGATCGTCATAGGCGCTGGACAGGCAGGACTGTCCAGCGCCTATCACCTGCGCCGGGCCGGCTTGGAGCCAGAGCGGGACTTCGTCGTGCTCGACCACTCACCGCGCCCCGGCGGCGCCTGGCAGTTCCGCTGGCCGTCACTGACGTACGGCAAGGTGCACGGCATGCACTCGCTGCCGGGCATGGAACTGACCGGCGCGGACCCGGCCCGGCCGTCGTCGGAGGTGATCGCTGCGTACTTCGCCTCGTACGAGGAGACGTTCGACCTGCGGGTGCGGCGTCCCGTCGATGTGCGTGCCGTCCGCGAAGGCGAGGGCGCGAGGCTGCTCGTCGAGACGTCCGACGGGACGTGGTCGACGCGGGCGCTGATCAATGCGACGGGGACCTGGGACCGGCCGTTCTGGCCGCGCTACCCGGGACAGGAGACGTTCCGCGGGCGTCAGCTCCACACCGCGATCTACCCGGGCCCGGAGGCGTTCCGCGGACAGCGCGTGATCGTGGTGGGCGGCGGCGCCTCCGGAACGCAGCACCTGATGGAGATCGCGCCCTACGCTGCCGCGACGACCTGGGTGACGCGCCGGCCACCCGTCTACAACGAGGGCCCCTTCGACGAGAACCTCGGCCGCGCGGCCGTCGCCCTGGTCGACGAGCGGGTCCGGGCGGGGCTGCCCCCGCAGAGCGTGGTGTCGGTGACAGGGCTGCCGCTGAACGACGCGATCCGGCAGGCCCGCGCCGACGGTGTGCTCGACCGGCTGCCGATGTTCGACCGGATCACGCCGTCCGGCGTGGAGTGGGACGACGGCCGGCGGGTCGACGCGGACGTCATCCTGTGGGCCACGGGCTTCCGGCCCGCGATCGAGCATCTGGCACCACTGAAGCTGCGCGGGCCCGGCGGCGGCATCCAGGCCGAAGACACCCGGGTGGTCGCCGATCCGCGGATCCACTTGGTGGGCTACGGGCCTTCGGCCAGCACGATCGGCGCCAACCGCGCGGGACGCGCGGCCGTACGGGACATCAAGCGCCTGCTCGCCGGGGCGCCGGTCACTGTGTGACCCCCGAACGGGACGCCCCCGCGCGGCCCTATACAGGCACACCCTCTCAGGCCCACCCCGCTCAGGGGGACGACGCTGAAGCGGACGACGGTTTACCGCTCGCGCGGAGCTTGTTGAACTCCGCGACGTTCTTCTGCTGTTCGTTGACGTCCGCCGTGAAGCGGGTGTCCCCGGGCTTGACCGTCACGAAGTACAGCCAGTCCCCCTGCGGCGGGCTGATCGCGGCCTTCATGGCCTCGGCCCCGGGGTTGGCGATCGGGGTGGGCGGCAGCCCCATCCGGACATAGGTGTTGTACGGGTTCTCGGCCCTGGTGTCCTTGGTGGTCGTGTTGAGCGTGGAGCGGTTGAGCCCGTACCTGATGGTCGAGGCCATCTGGAGTGGCATGTCTCGGTCGAGCCGGTTGTAGATGACGCGGGCCATCTTCCCCATGTCTTTCTTGGTGGCCGCCTCGGCCTCGACGATGCTCGCGATGGTGAGGGTCTGATAGGGGTTCACCGTGTCCCGGTCGGCTCCCGCCGTCACCTGGCTGCCGTTCAACTTCTTGTTGGCGGTGTTGACCATGTACGACAGCAAGCCCGCCGGAGTCGACTTGTCGTCGAGTGGATACGTCGCCGGGAAGAGGTAGCCCTCAGGGTTGCCGCCCGCGTCCGAGGGAAGCTTGAGGCCGGCCTTGGGGACGGCCTTCCTGGTCGTGCCTGCCGGGACACCGAAAGCCTTGTCCAGGGCCTCGTAGACCTGGCCCGCCCGCCAGCCTTCGGGGACGGTCAGCGCGTGGGGCATCTTGACACCCTCGTCGTCCGGAAGCAGGAGCGGCACCACCACAGCGGCCGCCGCCACAAGGGCCCCCATCGCGATCATGGAGGCGCGGCCTCTGCGCGTCAGACGCATCGTGCTGCTGTGCGGAGTCTCGTCGAGCATGGCCGAACAGTAACCCGCATAAAGTGTCAAACCAGGCATATCGCAACACCGTCGGCCCCACTGGGGCGCCACCCGCAGGCCCGTCCACGGCCTAGCGTGCGGGCTCCAGTTGGGAGTCTCTGCGGACCAGGGCGGCATAGCGGCCGTCCCGCTCCAGAAGCTCCTCATGGGTGCCGCGCTCCGCCACCTGCCCGCCGTCGAGAACGACGATCTGGTCGGCGCTCCGGATCGTGGAGAGCCGGTGGGCGATGGTCACCGTCGTGCGGTTCGCCGAGAGCGCGTCGATGGCCTCCTGCACGGCGAACTCGGTGCGGGTGTCCAGTGCGCTCGTCGCCTCGTCGAGGATGAGGATCGGCGGGTCGCGCAGGATCGTGCGGGCGATGGCGAGGCGCTGCTTCTCGCCGCCGGAGAACCGGTGGCCGCGCTCGCCGACGACGGTGTCGTACCCGTCGGGCAGGGAGGCGATGTGCTCGTGGATCTGGGCCGCCCTGGCCGCCGCGTGCAGCTCTTCCTCCGTGGCGTCGGGCTTGGCGAAGCGGAGGTTCTCCGCGACGGAGGCGTGGAAGAGGTACGTCTCCTGGGAGACGACGCCGACGGCCCTCGCGAGGGTGTCGAAGTCCAGGTCACGCACGTCCACTCCGTCGAGAGTGACGCGGCCGCCCGTGACGTCGTACAGACGCGGCACGAGACAGCTGAGCGTGGATTTGCCGGAACCGGTGGGGCCGACGACGGCCAGGCTGCCGCCCGCGGGAACGGTGATGTCGATCCCGTCGAGTATCGCCGGACTCTTGCCGTCGGCGGCGTCGTAACGGAACTCGACGTCCTCGAAGCGGACTTCGCCCTTGATCGTGTCGAGACGGACGGGCGTCTCGGGTTCGGTGATGTCGATCGGCAGGTCGAGGTACTCGAAGATGCGCTGGAAGAGCGCCAGCGAGGTCTGAATCTGGACGCCGGTGGCGAGCAGGCTCACGGTCGGCCGGAACAGGCCCTGCTGGAGCGAGACGAAGGCCACCAGGGTGCCGATCGAGACCGCGGGACCGCCGAACTGGAGCGCGACGCCCGCGACCCAGTAGATGACGGCGGGCATGGCGGCCATGACGATCGTGATGACGGCCATGCGCCAGCGCCCCGCCATGTTCGACCGGACCTCGAGCCCGACGAGCTGCTCGGACTCGTCGGCGAACGACCGGGTGAGCGAGTCGGCGCGGCCCATGGTGCGGCCGAGGAGGATCCCGCTCACCGAGAGGGACTCGGTGACGGTGGCGGCCATCGCGGCCATCTGCTTCTGGCGCTCCGTGGTGATCTTCTTGCGTTCGCGGCCGACGCGGCGGCTGATCCACACGAAGACGGGCAGCAGGAGCAGTGAGACCGCCGTGAGCCGCCAGTCGAGCGCGACCATCGCCACGATGGTGGCGACCACGCTGGTTAGGTTCGAGACCAGGGACGTGGCGGTGGAGGTGACCGTCGCCTGCATGCCGCCGATGTCGTTGGCGATGCGGGACTGGACCTCGCCCGTGCGGGTCCTGGTGAAGAAGGCGAGCGACATGCGCTGGAGCCGGCCGTACACGGCGGTGCGCAGGTCGTGCATGACGCGCTGACCGACCGTCGTGGAGATCAGGGTCTGCAGGACGCCGAAGATGCTGGTCATGACGGCGCTGAGGATCATGCCCAGGGCGAGCAGGCTCAGTAGGCCCGTACGACCCTGCGGGATCGCGGTGTCGAGGATTTCCTTGAGCAGGAAGGGCGTGGCGACCGAGACCAGCGAGGCGGCGCCGACGAGCAGGCCGACCAGCGCTAGGCGGGCGCGGTAGGGACGGAAGAGGGCCAGGATGCGGCGCATCTGCCGCGGCTCCGGCGACGTGACGTCGGAGGGCGACGGCGTCCAGCCGGGTTCGTCGTGATGCATGAGCCTCCTACGAGTGGCGATTCAAGGTCTCAGGGAGCATAGCTCATTGTTACCTATACTCACAATGCACAAGGTCCTGATATTGTTCCGCACATGAGTACCCCGGACGCCGACGGCCTTCTCGCGGAACAGCTGCTCCGGCTGACCCGGAGGCTGCAGCGGATCCAGAAGCGCTATCTGGAGCCGGTCGGGATCACGCCCGCCCAGTCCCGGCTCCTGCGCACCCTCGTGCACTACGACACACCGCCGCGCATGGCCGATCTCGCCGAGCGGCTCGAAGTAGTGCCCCGCGCCGTGACGACCCTGGTCGACGGCCTGGAGACGGCCGACCTGGTGCGCCGGGTGCCCGACCCCACCAACCGCAGGGTGATCCGCATCGAGCTCACCGAACAGGGCCGCAAGGCGCTGCGTGAGCTGCGCAGCGCGCGCAGGACCGCCGCAGAGGACATCCTGGCTCCATTGAGCCCCGATCAGCGCGCCCAGCTGGGCGTCCTGCTGAACGCGCTGTTCGAGGCGCCGTACGACCACCGCTGTTAGCCCCGGGCCGACCGCGGCCGAGGAGAGGTTGGAGAGGCATGCCCCTGCTGGAGCCGAAGCCGCAAGCGCTGCGCCCGGGACCGCACCCGGGAGGCCCGGCGCCCGACCGGGTGCCGGACGCGCAGGCCGACGGGACCCCGGAGCCGCTGCGCTCCGAGCTGTCCGGGCTCCTGGGGGCGGACAAGGTCCTCACGCACATCTCGGACCTCGTGCGGTACGCGTCGGACGCGAGTCCCTACCGTTTCGTGCCGCAGGTCGTGGTCGTCGCCGAGGGCATCGACGATGTGTCGGCCGTCCTGTCGTACGCGCACGGCAGAGGCCGCGAGGTGGTCTTCCGCGCGGCGGGCACGTCGCTGAACGGGCAGGCGCAGGGCGAGGACATCCTCGTGGACGTCCGCAAGCACTGGGCGGGCATCGAGGTCGTCGGTGACGGCGAGCGGGCCAGGATCGGCCCGGGCACGACGGTCGTGCGCGCCAACATGACGCTCGCGCGGCACGGGCGCGTGCTCGGCCCGGACCCGGCCAGCGCGATCGCCTGCACCATCGGCGGGGTCGTCGCGAACAACGCCTCGGGCATGACGGCGGGCACCACCAGGAACTCGTACCGGACGGTCGCCTCGCTCACCTTCGTCCTGCCCTCGGGCACCGTGGTGGACACGGCCGACCCCGACGCGGACGCGCTGCTCGAGCACGCGGAACCGGCGCTGTGCGTGGGCCTGTTGGAGATCAAGGGCGAGATCGAGGCCGACGCGGAGCTGGTCGCCCGTATCCGCGCCAAGTACGAGATCAAGAACACCAACGGCTACCGCCTGGACGCGTTCCTGGACGGCGACACCCCGGTGGAGATCCTGCGCGGCCTCATGGTGGGGTCCGAGGGGACGTTCGGCTTCATCTCCGAGGTCGTCTTCGACACGCTGCCCCTCGACCGGAAGGTGTCCACGGCGCTGCTGTTCTTCCCCTCGCTGCCCGCGGCGGCAGCGGCGGTCCCGCTGTTCAACGAGGCGGGCGCGATCGCCGTCGAGGTGATGGACGGCAATACGCTGCGGGCCTCTGTGCGCGTGGAGGGGGTGCCCGCCGACTGGGCGCGCCTGCCCAAGTCGACGACGGCGCTCCTGGTGGAGTTCCGCGCGCCGGACGAGCCCGCCCAGGAGCGTTACGAGGCGGCGGCCGCCGAGGTGCTGGACGGGCTCGAACTGGTGGCACCCGTGGCCTCGGTGACCAACGCGTTCACGCGGGACGCGAAGACGATCGGCGGCTATTGGAAGGCCCGCAAGGCGTTCGTGACGGCGGTCGGCGGATCACGCCCCTCCGGGACGACGCTGATCACCGAGGACTTCGCGGTGCCGCCGTCGCGCCTGGCCGAGGCGTGCGAGGCGCTCCTCGAACTCCAGACGCGGCACGGGTTCGACGCCGCCGTCGCCGGTCACGCGGCGCACGGCAATCTGCACTTCCTGCTCGCCTTCGACGCGGGCAGGCCCGAGGACGTCGAGCGGTACGCGGCGTTCATGGACGAGTTCTGCCGCCTCACCGTCGAGCGCTTCGACGGTTCTCTCAAGGCCGAGCACGCCACGGGGCGCAACATCGCGCCGTTCCTGGAGCTCGAATGGGGCGCGAAGGCCACGGAGTTGATGTGGCGCACCAAGCAGGTCATCGACCCGGACGGCGTCCTCGCGCCGCGTATCGTCCTCGACCGCGACCCCAAGGCCCATCTGCGCGGCCTCAAGACGATCCCCAAGGTGGAGCTGATCGCCGACCCGTGCATCGAGTGCGGCTTCTGTGAACCCACGTGTCCCAGCGAGGACCTGACGACCACGCCCCGCCAACGGATCGTGCTGCGCCGCGAGATGATGCGCCAGCCGTCCGGTTCGCCGGTCGAGGATGCGCTCGTCGAGGCGTACGGGTACGACGCGGTGGACACGTGCGCGGGCGACTCGACCTGCAAGCTGGCGTGCCCGGTCGGCATCGACACGGGCGCCTTCATGAAGGATTTCCGGCACGCGCGGCACTCCCCGCGCGAGGAGAAGGTGGCCGCGTTCACGGCGAAGAACTTCAAGGCCGTGGAGGCGTCGGCGCGGCTCGCCGTGGCGGCCGCCGGCAAGATCGGCGACCGGCTCCTGACCTCCGTGACCCAGGCCGCCCGCAAGGCCGTCCGCCCCGACCTCGTACCGGAGTGGCTGCCGGAGATCCCCGCTGCCGCCGCCCGGAAGCTGCCGCGCACCGCGCGCGTGGGGGCCGCCGCGGTCTACTACCCGGCCTGCGTCAACCGCATCTTCGGCACCCCTGGGGACGTGTCGCTCGCGCAGGCCATGGTCGCCGTCTCCGCGCGCGCGGGGCGGCCGGTCTGGATTCCGGACGATGTCGCGGGAACGTGCTGCGCCACGATCTGGCACTCGAAGGGCTACGACGAGGGCAACACCGTCATGGCGAACCGGATCGTCGAGGCGGCCTGGGGCTGGACCGCCGGCGGCAGACTGCCGCTCGTCGTCGACGCCTCGTCGTGCACGCTCGGCATCGCCCATGAGGTCGTCCCCTATCTGACGGACGACAACAGAGAGTTGCACAAGGAGCTCAAGATCGTCGACTCGATCGTGTGGGCGGCGGACGAGCTGCTGCCGCATCTGACGGTGCACCGGACGGTCGGTTCGGCGGTCCTTCATCCGACGTGTTCCATGGAACACCTGGGCGATGTGGCGCAGTTGCGGGCCGTCGCCGAGGCTTGCGCCGACGAGGTCGTCGTCCCGGACGACGCGGGATGCTGTGCCTTCGCGGGCGACCGGGGCATGCTCCACAAGGAACTCACCGAGTCGGCCACCCGCAAGGAGGCGGCCGAGGTGACCGCCCGTGGCTTCGACGCGCATCTGTCGGCGAACCGGATGTGCGAGGTGGGCATGGATCACGCGACGGGCCGCAGCTATTACTCCGTGATCGTGGAGCTGGAGCGCGCGACGCGTCCCTAGGGTCTGTCGCGAAGGGTTCGCGTCGTCCGCCCCCGGGGCGTGGATGCCGAGTTTCAAGGCCGATCGCCCCATTCCGACCGTCCGCCTGGAGGGGTGTGGGTACCGAGCTTCAGGCCCCAGCTGCCTAGTGCCACATTCCGGCCATCCGCCCGCGGGGGCGTGGATCCGGGGTTCAGGGCCACGTTCGTGGACCGGGTCGCCGCCCGTGGGTGGCGACCTCGGCACGCTGCGCGGCGGCGAACGAGGCAGTCGGGATCCCCGAATGAGACGGCAGTGAAGTCTGCCGCCATGCGGGATGCGCCGTATCGGCGAGCGCGCGGACGACTCCCCCGCTACCCATGAGTCCCAAAGAGTCCGTAAAGAAAGTCCAACTCCCGGACCACTTCTGTCCCTTGCGCCCCGGTGTCGGCTTCTCCAGGGTGGCTAGCGCTTGCAGCGCACCCACCCATCGATGGAGGTCCGATGCACGACGACAACGCGACACCGGCACCCGACGCGAGCCACGAGCACCCCCACCATCCCGAAGACGACACCGCCGGGCAGTCCCGCAGGTCCGTCCTGCGGACGGCCGGCATCGCCGGGGCGGGGCTCGGGCTCGGCGCGTTCACCGGTGGCACGGCGCAGGCCGCCGACGGATCGGCCGAGGCCGGGCGCGGCGGTGCCGGGCAGGCCGGGGCGACGGCCGCCGAGCCTCCGGCCCGGAAGGGCGAGACCATGGTCGGCGTGCCCTTCGAGGGGCGTTCCACCGTGCGGGTCGGCATCATCGGGCTCGGCAACCGCGGCGGCAGCATGATCGATCTGTTCCTGGCGATGCCGGGGGTCCAAGTGGTCGCGCTCTGCGACCCGGTGAAGGACAAGACCGCGAGTGCGGCGGCCAAGGTGACGGCAGCGGGGCAGCCCGCCCCGGCGACGTACACCAAGGGCGATCACGACTTCGAGAACCTGTGCAAGCGGGGCGACATCGACTTCGTGTACGCGGCGACGCCCTGGGACTGGCACTTCGAGATGGCGAAGACGGCGATGCTGAACGGCAAGCACGTCGGTGTGGAGTGTCCGATCGCCCTCCAGCTCGACCAGCTCTGGGAGTTGGTCGATCTCTCCGAGCGCACCCGCAGACACTGCATGCAGCTGGAGAACTGCTGTTACGGCAGGAACGAGATGCGGGTCCTGCGGATGGCGCACGCCGGCAAGTTCGGCGACCTGCTGCACGGAGCGGGCGCCTACAACCACGACCTGCGCGGCCTGATGTTCGACCCCGATTACTACGAGGGTCCGTGGCGGCGGCTGTGGCACACGAGGCTGCGCGGCGATCTGTACCCCAACCACGGCTTCGGTCCGGTCGCCAACTACATGGACATCAACCGCGGTGACCGCGTCACGCACATCTCCAGCTTCGGCACGCCCTCGCTGGGCCTCGCCCAGTACCGCGAGGCCCACATGCCGAAGGGCGACCCGAGCTGGAAGGAGACGTACATCGAGTCCGACCGCACCATCAGCCTGGTCCAGACGGCGAAGGGGCGCGTCATCCGGCTCGAACACGATGTGTCCACGCCCCACCCCTACTCTCGGATCAACAGCCTCGGCGGCACGAAGGGTGTGTTCGAGGACTACCCGGAGCGGATCTATATAGAGCCGGACCACACGAACGACTCCTGGGGTGACTTCTCCAAGTACACCGACTTCGACCACTGGCTGTGGAAGGAGCACTCCAACCCGCCGGGCGGCCACGGCGGCATGGACTACATCATGGTGTTCCGTCTGATGCAGTGTCTGCGGGTCGGCCTGGTACCGGACTTCGACGTGTACGACGCCGCTACGTGGACGTCTCCGGTGCCGCTGAGCCACCTGTCCATCAAGGCGAAGGGTGCGCCTCAGGCGATCCCCGACTTCACGCGCGGGATGTGGAAGAAGGCGCGGCCGGGGGTGGATTCCGAGAAGCCCGCGGGGGCCTGACGGCGCGGGGCCCGGCACGCACGCACGCGTGTGTGCCGGGCCACGCTCGGGCTCAACCCGCTGTCTCCGCAGCAGGCTTGGAGGTCTGGAGCTTCGCGAGCTCCGGCGACTCGACCGGCTCGTCGCGGTCCTCCTCCGGTACGAACGGGAGCTCGCCGCCCAGCACCTTCTTGGCCTTGGCCGTGTCGAGCGCGCCCTCCCAGCGGGAGACCGCGAAGACGGCCACGCAGTTGCCGAGCAGGTTCGTGGAGACGCGCATGGCGTCCATGATGCGGTCGACGCCGAGCAGCAGGGCGACGGCACCCGCCGGGATGACCCCGAGTGCGGACGCGGTGGCCGACAGGGCGAGGAAGGCCGATCCGGGCACCCCCGCCATGCCCTTGCTGGTGAGCATCAGAACGATCACCACGGTGATCTGCTGGCCGAGCGAGAGGTCCACGCCGACGGCCTGCGCGATGAACAACGTACCGATGGAGAGATAGATCGACGCTCCGTCGAGGTTGAACGAGTACCCCGTCGGCAGGACCAGGCCCACGGCGTCGTCGCGGCAGCCGGCATGGCGCAGCTTCTGCATCATGCGCGGCATGACCGTCTCACTGGAGGCGGTGCCGAGGGCGAGGAGCAGTTCCTCCCGCGTGTAGCGGACGAACTTCCACAGGCTCAGTCCGGTGACCGCCTTCATGGCGAGGCCGAGGAGCACGAGGAAGATCACGGCGACGGCGTAACAGACGCCGATGAGCTTGCCGTACGTCGACAGTGCGCCGAGTCCGTACTCCCCCACCAGGTGCGCCGTCGCGCCGAACACGGCGAGCGGGGCCAGCTTCATGATGAAGCCGACGACGGCGAAGACCACTTCCTGGCCCTGTTCGATGGCGGGCAGGATCGCGGGGACCTTGGTGTTGCCGAGATGCAGCAGCGCGGCGCCCACGAGGCAGGCGAGGACGAGCACTTGGAGCAGCGAGTTCTCGGCGAAGGCGCCGACGGCGCTGTCGGGGAGCGAGTGCAGGATGAAGTCGCCGGTCGACGGGAGCGAGCCGCCTCCGGTCTTGTCCTCCACGGCGGACGCGTCCAGCTTGGACGGGTCGACGTTCATTCCGACGCCGGGGCCCGCCAGGTTTCCGGCGAGCAGTCCGACGACGAGGGCGACGGTCGTCGCCACCTCGAACCAGAGGAGCGCCTTGAGCCCGATGCGGCCGAAGGCCTTGAGGTCTCCGGCTTTGGTGATTCCGGCGACGACCACGCAGAAGACAAGGGGCGCGATCATCGCCTTGATGAGACGTACGAAGCCGTCGCCGAGCGGTTGGACGGCTGTGCCCGCGTGGGGCCACAGCCGTCCGACGACGACTCCGATCACGAGTGCGCAGGCGACCTGCGCGAACAATGAGGTACGTAGTACGCGTGCGGCGCGTCGCGGCAGGGACGGTACGGACTGCGGCACGGGCATTCCTCCGGAGCAACGTCAGTGACTTGTGCGGATTCTGCTATGCGGAAACTGGATTCCAATATCTGTTCCGCGAAGCGTCACTATGTCGGAGTGGCGGCTTCCGTAGAAGACCCCGATGTCACATCGGCGTAAATCTTGGATATTGCTCCAAGGCCGGAGGGCGTGCCCGCGCCCATGCCCCTCAGCAGTGCCTGCGGTCCACCGTCAGCGCACCCTGTGCCGTGGCCAGCTCGCGGTCGTAGCAGCCATTGGGGCTGGTCAGACGGTATCGCTCACGACTGGTACCCACAGCGTGCCGTTCGTCACGCGGAACGTTCGCCGTGTACGAGGCGTCGCCCGTGTAGGTGTCGTCGAGCACCGTCCACACCGCGCGGCCCGCACCCGCGGCCCGTCCCGTCTCCGCCCGGTCGCCGAGCTCGATCACGGTCCGCAGCCGGTTGTCCGCGTCGAGCGTGGTGGCGCCGTCCATCGTGTAGGTCCGGTTCGTACGAAGGGTGTGGTGGCCGGAGACGACGGTCTGGCGATCGGTCCAAGTCCCCTTCAGCGCGTCGTTGTTCTCGCCGTCGGTCCAGCGGTGCGTGGACGTGCTGGTGAGATCGCGGGTGACGGTGGTGGCGACGCGGCCGTGCGAGGTGTTCACATAGCCCGACACCGTCAGCCGGTGCCCGCCCTCCGCGTCGAGGCGGTACTCGTCCGTGCCGGGCGTGTACGTCGTCGAGCTGTCCGGCTCGCTCTCCTTGTGGCCGGTCAGCGCGCCGGTGACGCGCGCACTCCCGCCGTCCTGCCAGACGAGCACGTTGACCGGGGCGCTCCAGCCGCTCTGGCCTTTGGGGACACCCACGACGGAGACGTCGACCTGGTGCGGACGGCCGTCGTCGAGGAGTCCGGCGAACGGCGTCAGGTCGTACTGCAGAGGCCGAACATCGAAAGCTCCGGGGGCCGGAATCACGTACCAGAGGAAGGGGTTGGACCAGCCTCCCGTCCAGACGTTCGGGAACGGCGAGGCGATGCCCGCGAGTTGGCCGTCCACGGAGATCTGCACCTCCCGGTACGGGCCGCCGTCCGCCTTGCACGAGTACGGGACCTCGTTCGGTACCGCCAGGTACCAGAACTCCTCGCAGCCGCCGCCGGATCCGGTGGCGTACACCTCGGCGACGATGCGCTCGCTGTTGCGCGGGGCGGTGAGTGTGCCCTGGTCGAGGGTGAGTACGCGGTCGGGGGTGTCCGTGGCGGGCCGACGCTTCGCGTGCGGCTCGGCGGCGTAGAAGGTGAGAGTGGCCTTGACCTCGATGACGCCGGTGTACGTGTCGTCGACAACGTTGCCTATGAGCATCTCGACCGGCTGGTCGGCCCGCAGGGTGTCGCTGTAGCGGGTGACGTCCTTTTCCACATTCCAGGCGATGCCGTCGGGCGAGGGCTCGGGGGTGGAGGTGCGCAGGACTTCGACGCCGCCGACGTGCAGATAGCCGAGACGGTCGAACTGCCGCCCCTTGACCTTGCCTTCGAGACGCAGGACGACCTTGCTCCACCGGTCGCCGCAGCCCTTGGGCGGGGTGTAACTGCCCTTGTAGGGCGTGAAGTCACGGAACTCGGTCTCGGCGAGCGTCACGCGGCAGGACTTGGTGGCGGGCTTGGCCACCGGTGGCGTGGCGGTGATCGGGTCGTGCCAGTCGGTGCCGAACTCTGCTGGTGGGTCGACGGGTTGGGGTACGGCGGGATGGCCGGCGGCGGACGCCTCGGCGGGACGGGCTTCGGCGGAGGCGGTGGCGGCCTGGCCGGCGAGGGCAGCGGCCGCGAGGGTCACCGCGGCCAGCATGGACATGACGCGTCTTCTCATGAGGGGTGTTGTACGGGGCGGACGCGGCCCCCGCAACAGCCCGTGCCCATGCCGGGCAGCGCGTCAGCTCTTCAACTCCTCGCCCTTCAACCCTTCACCCCTTCAGCCCTTCAGCCCTTCAGCTCTTCAGTGACGCCTTGTCGCCCATCACCACGACCGGGTGCTGCTTGGGGTCGATGGTGCGCAGCAGGTACTCCATGCCGGACTTGGACAGGCTCACGCACGCCGATGTGCCGCTGCCGTGGTCCATGTGGAGCCAGATGCTGCCGCCCTTGGTCTGCCCCTGGGGCCGGGTCGGGTCGTTCGGCGCGGTGCCCTTCACGCGGTTGTAGTCGATGGCGATGACGTAGTCGAAGTCGTGCCAGTGCGACTTGGCCCAGTAGTGCGGGGCCTGGAACGACGCGGCCTGCGTGTACGGCAGTTTCGCGCCCGGGTCGGCGAGTACACCGCCCGCGTCGGTGAGGGTGAACACTCCTATGGGGCTTCGCTTGTCGCCCTCGCGGTGGTCGGCGGTCCAGCCCTTCTTGCCGTTGTGGGCGGGCCAGCTGCGCGTCTTGTCCCAGGTGGAACCGGACTTCGTGTAGAGCACGACGGTCGAGTCACCGGAGTTCTTGCCGTCGCCGTAGACCGCGACGACCTGTCGCGCGTCCTGGGGGATCTTCGACTGGAGCTGGTTCCCGACGTCGGGAATGCGCTTGAGGTCGACGGCCAGGCGGTCCTCCTGCCGCGTGTCGGCCGAGCCCGAGTCGGCCTTGCGCCCGGTCCCGTCGCCCCCACTCGAACCGCCGCAGGCGGACAGGGTCATGAGAAGGACGCTGCAGGCCGCCGCAGCGACCGCCGTTCGAACCGCACCCGCGTTACGCATGCGGTCCATGGTCGCACCACGCACCACGTGCCCCCGACCGGCCCTGCCCCCGGCGTCGAACACGGGCCGAAACTTTGCCCCACGGCGGAAAACCGTTTGCCTCCGGTGCCTGAATCCCGCGAACCTTGCACGGTTTGTTCCGTCCGTACCCCCGACTTCGCACTCCCCTTCCAAGCCCTGGGACGCCATGCAGATCCACGATCTTCCGTATCCCGACCCGGGCCTGCCGGATGCCCGCTCCGGCCCCCGCTTCCTGCTCTGGCTGGGCCGGAACCAGCTCGGCGGCCAGTTCAAGTCCCTCTGCTGGGGACTCCTGCACTTCCTGTCCGTCGCCTCCCTTCCCTACGGTGTCGGCTTCGCCGTGCAGGCCGTGGTCGACGGCTCAGGCCCACGGCTCGCCCTCGCGGGCGGGCTCATCCTGCTTCTCGGCGCCGCGCTGGCCCTCGGCGACACGATGCTGCACCGGACGGCGGTCACCAACTGGATCACCGCGGCGGCCCGGGTCCAGCAGCTCCTCGCCCGCAGGACGGCGGCCTTGGGCGCCGCGCTGACCCGGCGGGTCGCCGCCGGTGAGGTCGTCGCCGTCTCCACGGGCGACGTCGAGAAGATCGGCTGGTTCGTCGAGGCGCTGTCGCGTTTCGCCGCCGCCGCGCTCACCGTCGTCGTGGTCTGCGTCGGGCTGGTCTTCTACCAGCCGGCGCTGGGCATCGTCGTCGCCGTCGGCATGCCGGTCCTCGCGCTCGCCGTCCTGCCGCTCCTCCCCCGCGCCACCCGCCGCGCCGACCATCAGCGCGAGAAGGCGGGCCGCGCCACGGAACTCGCCTCGGACACCGTTGCGGGACTGCGTGTCCTGCGCGGCATCGGCGGCGAGGAACTGTTCCTCGACCGCTACCGCCGCGCCTCGCAGGAGGTCCGTACGGCCGCCGTGCGCAGCGCGCGCATGTGGTCCCTGATCTCCGCGGTCCAGGTGCTGCTGCCTGGCCTGCTGCTGATCGCGGTCGTCTGGTACGGGATCGAACTGGCCCGCCAGGGCCGGATCACCGTCGGTGAACTCGTCACCGTGTACAGCGCCGTGATGATCCTCAACTACCCGTTGCGGCACTTCGAGGAGATCGCCATGGCGTACTCCTTCTCGCGCCCCTCGGCCCAACGCGCGGCGCGCGTCCTCTCCCTCGAACGGGTCACGGAACCGGGCGGACTCCGCGCCGCCGAGGCACCGGCCGGTGACCTGTACGACCCGGTGACGGGGCTGCTGGCCCCCGCGGGCCGGCTCACCGCCGTGGTGTGCGGCGACCCTGACCTCGCGGGCCGGCTCGCGGACCGACTCGGGGGGCACCCCACGGAGGCGGACACCGGGATCGGTTCGGAGGCGGGTTCCGCTTCGGGGTCGGGTTCGGGTTCGGGTTCGGGTTCCGGGTCAGGGTCCGGCTCGGATTCGGATTCCGGCTCCAGCTCCCGCTCCCGCTCCGGAAGCGACCCTGACGAGCCGACAACGCCCTTCACCGCGCTGCCTTCCGTGCTGCTCGGCGGGGTGCCGCTCGACGAGCTGCCCCTCGACACGGCCCGCACCGCCGTCCTCGTCCAGGACAAGGACCCGGTGCTGCTGTCGGGCACCCTCGCCGAACTGCTGGACGTCCCGTCCTCGGGATCCGTGCGTCCCGAGGAGGCACTGGCCGCGGCACAGTGCGCCGACGTGCTGGACGCGCTCTCGCAGGCGTCCCTCGACGACGACCCGATGAACGCGCGGATCACCGAGCGCGGCCGTTCCCTCTCCGGAGGCCAGCGGCAGCGGCTCGCTCTTGCGCGGTCCCTGGTCACCGACCCGGAGGCGCTGGTCCTCGACGAGCCGACGTCCGCCGTCGACTCCCACACCGAGGCCAGGATCGCCGAGGGCCTACGGGCGCTGCGCAGCGGGCGCACGACCGTCGTACTCACCTCGTCACCGCTGCTGCTCGACCGTGCGCACCGGGTCGTCCTGGTCCACGAGGGCACGGTCGCCGCGGTCGGCGAGCACCGGGAGCTGATCCTCACCGATCCCCGGTACCGGGCCGTCGTGACCCGCGAGACCGACGAGGAGGTGGCGTCGGCGGACCTGTCCCGGAACACCGGCACCACTCTGCGCAACGAGCCGGGCATCGACGACGCCGGCATCGAAGAACTCACCGAGATCGAGGAGACGGCATGATCGGCCTGGCGCCACCGGCCTACGACCCGGCGGCCCCGACCACGGCGAACACCCTGCCCGTCGGCGCCCCGGCGACCGTCCGGTCCTACGTCCGCGAGCTGTATCAGCGGCACCGCCGCGCTTTCCTGCTGCTCATCGGCGTGAACACGATCGCCGTCGTGGCGTCGATGGTCGGCCCCTACCTGCTCGGCGCCCTGGTCCAGGACGTCTCCGACGGCAAGGACCGGCTGCGCGTGGAGCATCTGGGCAGCACCATCGCCGTGTTCGTCGTCGCGCTCGTCGTCCAGGCCGTGTTCGTGCGGCAGGTGCGGCTGCGGGGCGCGATGCTCGGCGAGCGGATGCTGGCGGACCTGCGCGAGGACTTCCTCGTGCGAGCGGTCGGCCTGCCGCCCGGCGTGCTCGAACGGGCCGGTACCGGTGACCTCCTTTCCCGTATCACCACCGACATCGACCGGCTCGCCAACGCGATGCGCGAGGCCGTTCCCCAGCTGTCCATCGGGGTCGTGTGGGTGGGGCTGCTCCTCGGCGGTCTCGCGGTGACCGCGCCGCCACTGGCACCGGCGGTCCTCGTTGCGGTACCGCTGCTCGTCGTCGGCTGCCGCTGGTACTTCAAGCGGGCCCCGTCCGCCTACCGCTCGGAGGCCGCCGGCTACGCCGCGGTGGCCGCGGCCCTCGCGGAGACCGTCGACGCCGGGCGCACCATCGAGGCCCACCGGCTCGGCGATCGCCGCGTGGCCATGTCCGACCGGCGCGTCAAGGAGTGGACGGCGTGGGAGCGCTACACGCTCTATCTGCGGTCGGTGTTCTTCCCGGTCATCAACGCCACCCATGTGACGGTGCTGTGCTCGGTGCTCCTGATCGGCGGCGTCTTCGCGCTCCAGGGCTGGATCGGCGTCGGGCAGCTGACCACGGGCGCGCTGATCGCCCAGATGCTGGTCGACCCGCTGGGCCTGATCCTGCGCTGGTACGACGAGCTCCAGGTCGCCCAGGTGTCGCTGGCCCGGCTCGTGGGGGTCAGGGACATCGAGCCGGAGGCGGGCGACGCCTCGGTGACGCCGGACGGCCGGCACGTGCAGGCCGACGACGTCCACTTCGGGTACCGGGCGGGCGTCGACGTGCTGCGCCAGGTGTCCCTCGACGTGCGGCCCGGGACGCGGCTCGCGCTGGTCGGGCCGTCCGGGGCGGGCAAGTCCACGCTCGGCCGGCTGCTCGCCGGTATCTACGCGCCGCGCACCGGACAGGTCACGCTGGGGGGCGCCGAGCTCTCCCGGATGCCCGCCGAGCGCGTGCGCTCGCATGTGGCGCTGGTCAACCAGGAGCACCACGTCTTCGTCGGTTCCCTGCGCGACAATCTGCGGCTCGCGCGCACCGGGGCCGAGGACGCCGAGCTGTGGGCGGCTCTCGGCGCGGTCGACGCGGACGGCTGGGCGCGGGCGCTCACGGGGGGCCTCGACACCGAGGTCGGGTCGGGTGCGGTGGCGCTGACCCCGGCGCAGGCGCAGCAGATCGCCCTGGCGCGCCTGGTCCTCGCCGATCCGCACACCCTGGTCCTGGACGAGGCGACCTCGCTGCTCGATCCTCGGGCGGCCAGGAACCTGGAGCGTTCGCTCGGCAGGGTCCTGGACGGCCGCACGGTCGTCGCGATCGCCCACCGGCTGCACACCGCGCACGACGCGGATGTGATCGCCGTGGTCGAGGAGGGGCGGATCAGGGAGCTCGGCAGCCACGACCAGCTGGTCGCGGCCGACGGTGCGTACGCGGCGCTGTGGCGGTCCTGGCACGGGTGATCGCCCGGGCCGGGCAGGGGGTGTGCGGCGGCTCAGATGACGTTGAGCGCGGCCGCGCACCCCACTCCGCCGAGCAGCATGAACACCGGCATGAGCACCTTGAGCTCGACCCAGCTGCCCGCTCGGAAGCGCATCACCTTGGGCGGGCCGATCGGGTACCAGCGCTTGCGGCCGATGGGGATGGGCCACAGGACCGGACAGCCGGAGACCGTGAGCGCGTCCCCGATGTCGTGGACCAGGGCGCCCAGGACGATCGGCAGGCCCAGCCACAGGTACTCCTGGCCGGGCTGTGTGAACAGCCAGTCCGACCCGTTGCCCGGCTTGTCGAGGATTCCGGCGAGTATCCAGGCGCTGGTCCCGGCGAGCAGCCACACCAGGACGTCGCTGCTGGAGCCGCGTGCCGCCCGCCACAGCAGGCCCTCGATGGCGAGCACCATGTGGACGAAGAGGAGGGCGAGGACCGCCCAGCGCCCGCCGAAGACCGCCGCGGCCGAGGCGCCGGCTCCGATGAGGACCGCCCACAGCCAGGTGTGCGTGAGGGTGCGGTGTCCGCCGGAACGGCGCGGGTCGCCCTTCATACGGGTCGCCTTGTAGACCGCGTACGACAGCTTGTCGACGATCTCGCACAGGCCGCGCGAGACGGGGCCGAAGGCCCGCGAGATGGTGGCCGCCTTGTGGTCCAGGTCGGGGGCGAGGGCCGCACCCGCGCAGATCAGTGCCCCGACGAGCACGACGGGCCAGGGCATGGGGTGCCCGGCGGCGGCCGCGGCCGCGCCCACCCCCAGCCAGGCCGCTGCTCCTGACAGCGAGTGTGCCGGTCCCATCATGGCTGCGTTCCGCCCCATTCCACTTATGCAGGTGCCGAGTTGTCCCCATCGGGGCCACCGCGTCCTGACGCTCCGTCGGCGCCACAGCGTACCTTTCGTGATCTTCGTACGGGCAACCGATTGCCGGATCGGGTCGCAAGGCAGGCAAGATGGGGGCGTGACCCTTATCGATCAGCTGCCGCAGACCGCCGACCCCGACGCCCTCTACGAGGCTTTCGAGTCGTGGGCCGAGGAGCGCGGGATCACCCTCTACCCCCACCAGGAGGAGGCGCTGATCGAGGTGGTGTCGGGGGCGAACGTGATCGTCTCGACGCCCACCGGGTCCGGCAAGAGCATGATCGCCGCCGGTGCGCACTTCGCGGCGCTCGCCCGGGACGAGGTCACCTTCTACACGGCACCGATCAAGGCGCTGGTCTCCGAGAAGTTCTTCGAGCTGTGCAAGCTCTTCGGCACGGAGAACGTCGGCATGCTCACGGGTGACGCGTCGGTCAACGCCGACGCCCCCGTGATCTGCTGCACCGCCGAGATCCTCGCGTCCATCGCGCTGCGCGACGGGGCGCGGGCCGACATCGGCCAGGTCGTGATGGACGAGTTCCACTTCTACGCCGAGGGCGACCGCGGCTGGGCCTGGCAGATTCCCCTGCTCGAACTCCCCCAGGCGCAGTTCATCCTCATGTCGGCGACGCTCGGCGACGTCGCCATGTTCGAGAAGGATCTGACGCGGCGCACCGGGCGCCCCACGTCCGTGGTCAGCTCCGCGACGCGTCCGGTTCCCCTCTCCTACGAGTACCGGCTCACGCCGCTCACGGAGACGCTCACCGAGCTGCTCGACACCCGGCAGGCCCCGGTCTACATCGTGCACTTCACGCAGGCGCAGGCCGTCGAGCGCGCGCAGGCACTCATGAGCATCAACATGTGCACGCGCGAGGAGAAGGAGAAGATCGCCGACCTGATCGGCAACTTCCGCTTCACCACCAAGTTCGGCCGCAATCTGTCGCGCTACGTGCGGCACGGGATCGGCGTGCACCACGCGGGCATGCTGCCCAAGTACCGGCGCCTGGTGGAGAAGCTCGCGCAGGCCGGCCTCCTGAAGGTCATCTGCGGTACGGACACGCTGGGCGTGGGCGTGAACGTCCCCATCCGTACCGTCCTGTTCACCGCTCTGACGAAGTACGACGGGACGCGGGTGCGGACGCTGCGCGCGCGGGAGTTCCACCAGATCGCGGGCCGGGCGGGGCGGGCCGGGTTCGACACGGCGGGCCTCGTCGTGGCGCAGGCGCCCGAGCACGTCATCGAGAACGAGAAGGCGCTCTCGAAGGCGGGGGACGACCCGAAGAAGCGCCGCAAGGTGGTCCGCAAGAAGGCGCCCGAGGGTTTCGTCGGCTGGACCGAGAACACCTTCGAGAAGCTGATCGGTTCGGCCCCGGAGCCGCTGACGTCCCGCTTCCGGGTGACGCACATGATGCTGCTCGCGGTCATCGCCCGCCCCGGCAACGCCTTCGACGCCATGCGCCACCTCCTCGAGGACAACCACGAGCCGCGCAAGCAGCAACTGCGGCACATCCGCCGCGCGATCGCCATCTACCGCTCGCTCCTCGACGGCGGCATCGTGGAGAAGCTCGACGAGCCCGACCCCACCGGCCGGATCGTGCGTCTGACGGTCGATCTCCAGCAGGACTTCGCGCTCAACCAGCCGCTGTCGACGTTCGCCCTCGCCTCCTTCGACCTGCTCGACAAGGACTCGCCGTCGTACGCGCTCGACATGGTGTCCGTCGTGGAGTCGACGCTCGACGACCCGCGGCAGATCCTCGCCGCCCAGCAGAACAAGGCGCGCGGTGAGGCCGTCGCGGCGATGAAGTCCGACGGCGTCGAGTACGAGGACCGCATGGAGCGGCTCCAGGAGGTCACGTATCCGAAGCCCCTGGACGAGCTGCTCTACCACGCGTACGACGTGTACCGCAGGAGCCACCCGTGGGTGGGCGACCACCCGCTGTCGCCGAAGTCCGTGATCCGTGACATGTACGAACGGGCCATGACCTTCACGGAGTTCGTGTCCTTCTACGAGCTCGCCCGCACCGAGGGCATCGTGCTGCGTTACCTCGCCGGCGCGTACAAGACGCTTGAGCACACGGTCCCCGACGACCTCAAGTCCGAGGACCTCGAGGACCTGATCGCCTGGCTGGGCGAGATGGTCCGCCAGGTCGACTCCAGCCTCCTCGACGAGTGGGAGCAGCTCGCCAACCCCGAGGTCATGACGGCCGAGGAGGCCCAGGAGAAGGCCGACCAGGTCAAGCCGGTCACGGCGAACGCGCGCGCGTTCCGTGTGCTCGTCCGCAATGCCATGTTCCGCCGGGTCGAGCTGGCCGCCCTCGACAACGTCGACGAGCTGGGCGAGCTGGACGCCGACGCGGGCTGGGACGCGGACGCCTGGGGCGAGGCCATGGACACGTACTGGGACGAGTACGAAGATCTCGGCACCGGTCCCGACGCCCGCGGGCCGAAGCTGCTGCGGATCGAGGAGGACGCCGCGCACGGCCTGTGGCGGGTGCGCCAGACGTTCGCCGATCCGAACGGCGATCACGACTGGGGCATCAGCGCCGAGGTCGACCTCGAGGCGTCCGACGCGGAGGGCCGTGCGGTCATCCGCGTCACGGATGTCGGCCAGCTGTAGGACCTGACCCGGTCGCGCACCCCGGACGCAGCGCTCGGAGCGCGGCGCAGAGATGGGAGAACAACGCATGACGAACCCGGCTGAGCGGCTCGTCGACCTGCTCGACCTGGAGCAGATCGAGGTCAATATCTTCCGGGGCCGCAGCCCGCAGGAGTCCCTGCAGCGGGTCTTCGGTGGCCAGGTGGCCGGCCAGGCGCTCGTCGCGGCGGGCCGCACCACCGAGGGCGACCGGCCCGTGCACTCGCTGCACGCGTACTTCCTGCGTCCGGGCCGCCCCGGCGTGCCCATCGTGTACCAGGTCGAACGGGTCCGCGACGGCCGGTCGTTCACGACGCGCCGTGTCACCGCCGTGCAGCAGGGCCGCACGATCTTCAATCTGACCGCCTCCTTCCACAAGCCCGAGGACGGGAGCTTCGAGCACCAGCTGCCGCCGGCGCGCGAGGTTCCCGATCCGGAGTCCCTGCCGACGATCGCCGACGAGGTCAAGGCCCATCTGGGCGCGCTGCCCGAGACGTTGGAGCTCATGGCGCGGCGCCAGCCCTTCGACATCCGGTACGTGGACCGGCTGCGCTGGTCGCCCGAGGACATCGAGAGCGCCGAGCCGCGCAGCGCGGTCTGGATGCGCGCGGTCGGGCCCCTCGGCGACGACCCGCTCGTGCACACCTGCGCTCTCACGTACGCGAGCGACATGACCCTCCTCGATGCCGTGCGCATCCCCGTGGAACCGCTGTGGGGACAGCGCGGTTTCGACATGGCCTCGCTCGACCACGCCATGTGGTTCCACCGTCCTTTCCGTGCGGACGAGTGGTTCCTGTACGACCAGGAGTCCCCGATCGCGACGGGCGGCCGCGGTCTGGCGCGCGGCCGGATCTACGACGCCGCCGGACACCTCCTCGTGTCCGTGGTGCAAGAAGGCCTCTTCCGGAAGCTCGGGGAGTGACCGGCGCCGTCGACCGGGACGCGTCGCTCGCCCGGGCCGTGCGGCTGCGCGAGGACGGTCTGCGCGAGGAGGCCCGCGAGCAACTCGTCGCGCTGTCCGCCCGATTCCCCGACGACGCCGAGGTCGCGTACCAGACGGCCTGGGTCCACGATGCCCTCGGGCTCGAGGCGGACGCCGTTCCGTACTACGTGCGGGCACTCGCCGGCTCAGGCCTGAGTGCGGACGAGCGGCGTGGCGCTCTGCTCGGCCTCGGCAGCACGTACCGCACTCTCGGCCGCTACCCGGAGGCGGTCGCCACGCTGAGCGGCGGCGTCACCGAGTTCCCGGAGGACAACGCCCTTCAGACGTTCCTGGCCATGGCCCTGTACAACGTGGGCCGCGCGCACGACGGGATGCGGCTGCTGCTGACCGTTCTCGCGGAGACGAGCGGCGATCCTGACCTCATCGCGTACCGGCCGGCCATCGAGCACTACGCCAAGGACCTCGATGCCACGGATCTCGACGCCACCGGCCTCGACGCCACAGGTCTCAGCGCCGACGGGTAGGCCCGCACTCCCGAACTACCGCCGCCACAGGCCCGGTTCAGGCTCCTCTGCGGCGGAGCCAGCCGAGCAGTCCGCGCGATGGGCGGGGTGGCTCGGCCTCGGTCGGACGCTGCTCGCCCGTCCCGGTCGCCCCTTGTGTCGGCGCGAGATCCGGCTCCGGCGGGGCCACTCCATTGGAGTACGTGGTCGGCGCGGGTGGTTGCTGGTGCGCGGCGACCGGAGTGCCCGCGTTCGGTCGCGGCGCGGGCCGCAGGCGTCGCGCCTCCGCCAGGCTGAGCAGCAGGCTCGCCCTGAGCCAGCTGATCTCGTGCGGGTCGTCCGCTGTCATGATCCGCTCGGCGATGCGCGCCGATGGCGAGTCGGGCGCGCCGTGTCCGGTCGACTCGGGGCGCAGCTTGCTCAGATAGCCGCGCTCGTACGGGCACTTGACGAGGTCCAGGACCGTCACCGGGTCCAGGAGGGACGCGACGGCGGCGGCGCGCTCCCATGCGTCGGCGCTCTGCCCGAGCAGGTGGCCCGCGTGCCGCGACCGCCAGTTCCGGGGCCGTAGGTCGATCCCCGCTTCGAGGCGGGCGCGCATTCGGTCGGGTGCGCGTCCTGTCATCAGCGGTGCGTTGACCTCGGCCGCCGCGAACTCCCTCAGCTCTTCGGCCAGATAGAGCCAGACCACAGCCCTGTAGCGATTGAGGTAGAAGCGCACCGGCGTCAGCATCCCCGCGCGGGCGAGCCGGGTGAACCTGGCCGTGGTGATGTCCATGAGGCCCGCGCCTTCCGTGGTCCCCACGGCCCGGACATGCTCCCGCAGCGAGTCCGGGAAGCCCGCGGTGTCGCGCAACCGCTCGATCTCCTCGCGGGCCACACGGCGGCGCCCGCCGTCGTGGGCCGGTACGGTGCGGACGCGTCCGAGTCGTACCGCCAGCTCGAACTCTCCCCGTTTCAGCCCCAGTTCGCGAGCCGCCCTGCTCTGTGCGAGCGAGGCCGCAGGTACCCGCGTGGCCGGTGTCGCGATGGTGTCGCCACCCATGTCTGATCTCCCCCGTGAGTCGTGATCGCTCCCGGGAAAAACCGTAGCCCGAAGGCCGCCCGCGCCGCTGAGCCTGTGGATAACTCTGACCGGACCAACGTCTATGCAGGTCAGGAGCCTTCTGCTCGGCGGGCTCCCACGCCGAGGTGCTCGCCGACCCGATTGACGAGCAGCGTCATCTCGTAGGCGACCTGGCCGATGTCGGCCTCGGCCGAGCTGAGGACGCACAGACAGCTGCCGTCGCCCGCCGCCGTCACGAAAAGGACGGCGTCGTCGAACTCGACCATGGTCTGCCGGACGCCACCGGCACCGAAGTGCCGCCCGGATCCCTTGGCCAGGCTGTGCAGACCGGACGACACGGCCGCCAGATGCTCGGCGTCCTCCCGCCTGAGGTCGCTGCTCGCTCCGGTGACCAGACCGTCGTTGGACAGGACAAGGGCGTGGCGCACGTGCTCGACACGCTCTGTCAGGTCGTCCAGCAGCCAGCCGAGCCCCTCGTTGTCCGCCATGATCCCGTCTCCCCCATTCCCGATCGCTCCCCTACCCGGAGGATCTGTCTCGCCAGCCTTCCCCACGCCCGGCGTCTCGGCAAGCAGGATGACCCCATGGCACACAAGATGACCGATGAGGAATGGCGGGCGTTCGTCTCCGAGGGGACCCGTACCGCCAAGCTGTCCACCGTGCGGCCCGACGGCAGCCCGCACGTCGCGCCCGTCTGGTTCGTCCTCGACGGCGAGGACCTCCTGTTCAACACCGGCAAGGACACCGTGAAGGGCCGCAATCTCGCCCGGGACAACCGGGTGGCCCTGTGCGTGGACGACGATCGGCCACCGTTCTCCTTCACGGTGATCGAGGGCCGCGCCGAACTCATCGAGGACCTGGGGCAGTTGCGGGACTCGGCCGCCAGGATCGGCGGGCGTTACATGGGCGAGGACCGCGCCCAGGAGTTCGGCGAGCGCAACGGCGTGCCCGGCGAGCTCCTGGTACGCGTGCGGATCGAGAAGGTCGTGGCGCTGGCAGGGCTCGCCGACTGACGACGGCGCACCGTGCACGGGGCTCGCCGACCGACGACGTCGTACCTCAGCCCACGGAGTCGAGGAGCCGGGCGGTGTGCATCCGCCCGGCGTACTCGACGAGCCGGATCAGCACCTCCTTTCCCGAGTCGCGGTCACGGGCGTCGCACAGCACGACGGGGGTCCCGCGGTCGAGGTCGAGGGCACGCGACACTTCGAGGGCGCCGTAAGTACGGGCATGCGTGAAGCAGTTGACCGCCACCACGAACGGGATGCGGCGGTGCTCGAAGTAGTCCACGGCCGGGAAGCTGTCCTCGAGCCGGCGGGTGTCCGCGAGGACGACGGCGCCCAGCGCGCCCTGCGAGAGTTCGTCCCAGAGGAACCAGAAACGGTCCTGGCCCGGCGTGCCGAACAGGTAGAGCGACAGGCCGGAGCGGATGGTGATGCGGCCGAAGTCCATGGCGACGGTCGTCGTGGTCTTTCGCTCCACGGCTCCGGTGTCGTCCACGTTCTGGCCGAGCTCGCTGAGCAGTTCCTCGGTGCGCAGCGGTCGGATCTCGCTCACGGCGCCGACCAGGGTGGTCTTGCCCACCCCGAATCCGCCCGCGACCAGGATCTTCAGAGCCAGGGCGGAGTTGTCGGCGTTCGTCTCTTCAGAGTGCTCGGAGGCCATCGATGACTTCCCTCAAGATCTTTTCGTCGGGTAGCTGAGCGGGCGGCACGGGCCGGCTGACCTTGACGCAACCCATGTCGAGAAGGTCGCCCAGGAGCACCCTGACCACCCCTACGGGGAGGTCGGTGCCCGCGGCGAGTTCGGCGACCGACTGCGTCTCGGTGCGGCACAGCTCGATGAGCGCCCTGTGCTCGGGGCCGAGTGCCGTGTCGTCGTCCTTGCCGGGCGCGGCCCCGTCGAGCTTGACGAGTGCGATCAGGTCGAACCGCACCCCTCTCGGCCCGGGTGAGGTGCGCCCGCCGGTCATCGCGTAGGGGCGGACCAGGGGCCCGGCCTCGTTGTCGTACCACTGGCTGCCCGACCGGTCCGGGCTGCCCTGTCCCTGGTCGTCCCTGTGCCCGTGATCGTTCATCGTCGTGGCCGCCCGGTCATCCGGCGGCGGGCGGATGCGCGGCGAACCGCGATGGGGTGTAGAGGTGTTCGCCGACCCGCTTGACCATGCGGGCCATCTCGTACGCGACGAGGCCGATGTCGGCGTCGGCCGCGCTGAGGACGGCGAGGCAGGAACCGTCGCCCGCGGCCGCGACGAAGAGGAAGCCGTCGTCCATCTCGACCATCGTCTGGCGGACTCCGCCCGCTCCGAAGTGCCGGCCGGCCCCCTTGGCGAGGCTGTGGAAGCCGGAGGCGACGGCGGCGAGGTGTTCGGCGTCCTCGCGGCCGAGCCCGTTCGACGCGCCGACGGCGAGCCCGTCGTTGGACAGGACGACCGCGTGCCTCAGCTGGGCCACGCGCTGCACCAGGTCGTCGAGGAGCCAGTCGAGTTCTCCGGACCGGGGCGCGGCGCCCGTGGTGGGGTCCTGGATCATGTGAGATCTCCTTCGGTGGTGCTGTCGCTGCCGGGCACGGTTCCTGAGCCGGCTCCTGGTGGGCGGCCGCCGCCCCGGACCCAGCCGTCACGGAAGGCCGCCATGCGCTGCCGTGCCTGTTCGGGCGTCCGTGCATCGGGTTCCCGGTGCTGTGCGGAGCCGTTCTGCTCCTCGGGCCGCTCGCGCAGCTGAGGCGCGAGGCTCGCCTGCCGCACCCGCTTCGGCAGCCCGTCCGGTGATTCGTCGTCGGTGTTGTTGGCGTTGTTCGCGTTGTTCGCGTTGTTCGCGTTCGTCGCGTTGTTCGCGGGCTGCCTGTGCAGGCGCAGGGCGGTGACTCCCGGGGGCGGTGGGGCGTCGTGAGCCGTGTCGATGTCCGGCACGGCGTGTACGGCGGCGGCGATGGCGGGGCGTGGCCCCTGGGCGGGCACGGAGTTGCCGTTCATGTGAGGTGCTTCCGGGTCGGGCACGCGCGCGAAGTGGTGCTCCGTCGCGTGTTCCTGGGTGATGTCCGCCCGTTCCGGGGTTCCGACGTGCAGCAGGGGTGTGGGCAGCAGGACGACCGTGGTGGTGCCGCCGTAGGGCGAGGTGCGCAGGTGCACCTTGATGTCGTGGCGGTGGGCGAGCCGGCTGACCACGAAGAGCCCGAGCCGGTCGCTGTCGAAGAGGTCGAGCGCTTCGGAGTGGGCGATGCGGTTGTTGGCCTCGGCGAGGGTCTCCTTGCCCATGCCGAGACCCCGGTCCTCGATCTCCAGGGCGTAGCCGTTTCCGACGGGTTCGCCGCTGACCCGCACCTTGGTGTGCGGTGGGGAGAACTGGGCGGCGTTCTCGACGAGTTCGGCCAGGAGGTGGGTGAGGTCGGCGACCGCCGCGCCCTGCACGGAGGCGGCGGGCAGTTGCCGTACCTCCACGCGCGCGTAGTCCTCAACTTCGGAGACGGCCGCGCGGACCACGTTGGTCAGCGAGACGGGGGTGCGCCAGGCGCGGCCCGGGGCGGCTCCGGAGAGGATGATCAGGCTTTCCGCGTGCCGCCTCATGCGGGTCGTGAGGTGGTCGAGGCGGAAGAGGTCGCTGAGTTCGTTCGGGTCCTCGGCCCTGCGTTCCATGGTGTCGAGGAGGCCGAGCTGACGGTGTACCAGGACCTGGCTGCGGCGGGCGAGGTTGACGAAGACCCCGGAGATCCCGCTGGCGAGTTCCGCGCGTTCGGCGGCGGCGCGCAGGGCTGCCCTGTGCACCGTGCCGAGCGCCTCGGCGACCTGTCCGGTCTCGTCCTCGGCGGGAGGTCCTTCCGGCGCCTCGGCGAGGACGTCGATCTCCTCGCCGGCGCGCAGTTTCCGCATGGCGTGCGGGAGTTTGCGCCGGGCGATCTCCAGGGCGCTGTTGCGCAGGCTGATCAGTTCGATGACCAGGCCACGGCCGATGCGTACGGAGATCACGAGGGAGGCGGCGACGGCCAGCAGGCCGAAGAGGACAGCGGCGCCCGCGGGCGTGAGCAGTCCGCGGGTGAACGGATCCGCCCGGACCCCGGCCGTGCGCGCCGCGTCCGTCTCGATCGAGCGGAACCGGTTCTGCACGGTCGTGTGCGCGCTGTCCCAGGTGAGTGCGGGTGCCGCGGCGAGCGCCGCGCTGCCGGGGGTGGCGGCGAGCGCCTTGTCCTCGATGGCGCGTACGTCGCCGTACGCGCTTCCCTCCACGAGGTGGCGCCAGGCGGTCCGTTGCGGTGCAGGGAGGTCGGCGACGGCCGATTCGGCGAGGGTCCGCCGGGTGTCGACCGCCCCGGTGAACAGCCGCAGCCGTGCGCCGTCCAGGGAGCCGGCGAGTCGTGCGGCGCTGAGCAGGGAGTCCTCGCGGGCGAGCATCTCGCCGGACCGTGAGAACTCGAACAGCACGCGCGCGTCGGAGCCGAGACGGTCGTCCTGGATCCCGGTCACGGCGCCGGTCACGGCGAACGCCGAGTCGATCGTCTTCGTGTACTTCCCGTACGCGCCCTCCCAGCCGGTGCGCCGGCCTTGCACCGCGCTGCGCACGGAGCGCAGTTTCTCGGCGTCACTGACGAAAGCCGAGAGGCGCTCAGCGAGCCGGGCGGGCAGATCGGCCCCGTCCGCGACGGTGTTGCCGTCTCCGAGGCGGAGCTTCGCCACGGCCTTGTCGGTCGCCGAGCTGCGCTTCCTGAGGTCGTCACCGCGGTCGGCCGCCGGCTTGGCGGCGTAGGCGACGGCGGCGGCGCGTTCGGCCTGGAGCGCGGCGACCGCGTCGGTCACCGGGCCACGGACCGTGGAGTCGACCCGCTGCAACTGCCGCATGCGGGCGACGTCCTGGGCGGTGGTGACCGTCGCGTACGCCCACAGGGCGAGCAGCGAGACGACGGGCACCATCAGGAGGCACACGATCTTGGCGCGGACGGTGCGGGGCCGCAGTCCTCGGCCTCCCGCGCGCGTGGGAGGCACGGTCGGGGCGGACGGGTCGTCCGCTGTGTGGTCCTCTTCCGCGGGCGGTCCGGCGTGCGCGCGCCGTCCGCGCGCCGGGGGCGCGGGCTTGGGCGGCGCGCCGTTGATGGGGGTCCTACGGGGTGTACGCATGGCCTCCTCGCTCGTGGTGCGCTCGTGGTGGGAAGGGTCGTGGCGCCGGTCCGCCGTCAGCGTGCGACGCTCTCGACGGGCCGCTGGGCCGACGCGGAGGCCTCGCGCTCCCCCGTGGTGGGGGACAGCGCGACGAACGCGGACGTCAGGAAGAGGTAGGACCCGAGGCCGACGGCGAGGGGGAAGATGAACTGCATCGCCGTGGCCCCGGACAGGGCCGCTGCGGAGGGTGCGACCTTCACGCTCACCGCCATCATTCCGGTGTAGTGCATGCTGCTCACCGCGCCGCCCATGACGAGGGAGGCGACCGCGACAGCGGCGGGCGACTTGATGTTGAGTCCGGCCCAGAGGGCGGCCGTCGCGGCGACGACGGCGATGGCGACGGAGAGCCCCACGAGCAGCGGGTCGTACCGCACCTGGCCGTGCAGGCGCAGCGCAGCCATGCCCAGGTAGTGCATGCTCGCGACGCCGAGTCCCGTGGTGAGCCCGCCGAGGGCGAGGGCGCGGTTGCGGTCGCGGTCGCGGCTGTAGCCGACGGCGAAGACGCCGACGCCCACGACGGCCACGGCGACGACCAGGCTGAGGACGGTGAGCGGCACGTCGTAGCGGATCTCCGTGCCGGTGACGCCGAAGCCGAGCATCGCCACGAAGTGCATCGTCCAGATGCCCGTGCCGATCGCGGACGCCGCGGTGATCAGCCAGTTGCGCCGCGAACGGCCGGTGGCGCCGAGGGCGCGGACGGTGCAGCGCAGACCGAGCGCGGCACCGATGGAGGCCATCACGTATGACAGCACGGGGGTAAGCCAGCCGAAGGTGGCGTGGTCCAGGTGTCCCATGGCTCCGGGACGCTAGACCTCTCGGGGGCGCGCAACTGGGGCGCGTTTCGAAAGCTGCTGGAATATGACAGAGAGACGCGCGTGAACGATCGCGTCAGGCTCGAACATGTGCACCGTCCGCGCATGCGGCGGTTTCGGTTCGCATCGGTTCTCATCGGTCGCATGCGGAGTTTTCGATACCTCACACCCGACCACGCGCGTCCGCACGCGAGAGATCATGGAGCCATGAGCGACGACCACACGCACGTACAGGAGTTCTTCTCGACCCGCGCGGCCCACTGGGACACACGGTTCCCCGACGACGGTCCGCGCTTCGAGGCGGCCGTCGCCGAGCTGGGGCTCCGCGCGGGCGACCGGGTGCTCGACGCGGGATGCGGCACGGGACGCGCCCTGCCGGCGCTCAGGGACGCCGTGGGACCTTCGGGGGCCGTACTCGGAGTCGACCTGACGCCCGCGATGCTGGAGGCCGCCGTGCGAGCGGGACGGGATCGCGCCGGCTCGCTGATGCTCGCCGACGTGACGCGCCTGCCCGTACGGTCCGGGTCGCTCGACGCCGTCTTCGGTTCGGGCCTTGTCGCGCACCTGCCCCAACCTCAGGAGAATCTGCGGGAGTTGGCGAGGGTGGTGCGCCCGGGTGGACTCCTCGCGCTGTTCCACCCCATCGGGCGGGCGGCACTGGCCGCGCGACAGGGCCGCGAGCTCACCCCGGACGACCTGCGGGCCGAACCGAACCTGCGCTCACTGCTGGCCGGTTCGGGTTGGCGGATGACGTCGTACGCGGATGAGGACGCCCGCTTCCTGGCGCTGGCGGAGCGCCTGGACTAACGCGTTCCGGGCGACGCGAGAGCGGGGTCCGCGACCGCCGCGGCGAAGGCCTCCGCGTTGTCGAACATGACGTTGTGCCCGGCGTCGGGCACGGTGCGCACGCGTACACCCGCGGCCTCGAGGCCCGCGCGGTCCGCGAGTTCACCGCTGCGCGCACCCTGCAGATACAGCCGGTCGATGTCCAGGTCCATGAGCATCTGCCGCATGGTGGGGCGGGTGCCCTGGGCGAGTCCGACGGCGGTGCGGTGCAGGGCGAGAGGGTCCGCGAGACGCATGGTGGCCGCCCACAGGGGACCGACCTTGGCGAGCACGCGCGCGTGGCCGACGCCGTTGACGTACTCGTCCTCTCCATAGGAGGCGATTCCACTGCTGCCCTCCACGCGGGGAGGGTACGGGTCGAGGTTCGCCTCGGTGAGCACGAGCCGTGAGACGAGGTCCCGGCGGCGGTGGGCGAGAACGATCGCCACGGCGCCGCCCATGCTGTGCGCGACGAGCTCGGCCCCGGACACGCCGGCCGCGTCGAGAGCGGCCGCCAGAGCATCGGCGTGGTCGTCCAGCGAGTACCCGAAGTCGGCGGGCCGGTCGCTGATGCCGTGCCCCGGCAGATCGACGAACAGCGAGCGCCGGCCCGCGAGTTCGGGCCTGCCTGCGATGTGCGCGTGGTAGACGGTCGAGGCGGACCCCAGCCCATGGACGTACACCAGCGGAGCCCCGTCCCCGTCGGCCTCGACCCAGCGGATACAGCTCCCCTGCGAGTCGAACCGAGCCTGCTTCATCATGCGCTCCCACTCCCTCTCCCCAGCAACCGCACGACCCCGCTCTTGCGAGGCGCCCCGTAGAGCATACATCGGTGCCGATGTATTACCAGACCGATGTACAACGGATCCGGAGAGAGTGCGGCACAATAGGGGCATGCTGGAACTCGCCATCCTCGGCTTCCTCTACGACGCGCCCCTGCACGGATACGAGCTGCGCAAACGGATCACGGCACTGACCGGCCACGTGCGACCCGTCGCCGAGAGCACGCTCTATCCGGCGATCAAGCGCCTGGAGAAGGCGGGCCTGCTCACCCGCGAGACACAGCCGGGGTCGGTCGCGGCCCAGCGCCACGTCCTCAACCTCACGACAGCGGGCCGGGACGAGCTCCGCGGCAGGCTGGCGGAGCCCGGCCGGGCCGACATCACCGACGAGAACCGCTGGTTCACGGTCCTCGCGTTCCTGCGGCACCTAGACGACCCGGCGGCGCAGGCGACCGTGCTCGCGCGCAGGCTGGCGTTCCTGGAGGAACCGGCCAGCTTCTTCTACGAAGGTGAACGCCCCCTGCGCGCGGAGGAGTTGGACGACCCGTTCCGTCGCGGCATCCTCACCGTCGCCCGCGCGACCAGCCGGGCCGAACTGGCCTGGCTGCGCTCCACCCTCACGGACTTGCGAGCACGCGCCTAGACAAAACCCTTCTGGCGCTCGAACTCCCGCTCTACGTTGAGGAGGTGACGCACCGTCGCACACCACGCAGGGGGAAGGTGGCGTACATGTTCGACAGACTCCGCAAGGTCCTGGCCACACGGGCACCGGCCGGCGCGAGCGTCGCGGCACCGCCGCGCAAGCGGCCGCCCAACCTCTTCGAGGCGGCGGCCACCTATGTGTCGGCATCCGTCGAGGATGACGAGGACAGGATCACCGAGGCCGCGACCTGGGTGTCTCCGGAGGCTTTGACGTTCGGCATCAACGAACTCGCGTGCCGCGCGGTCGTCGCGCTCGCACGGGAACGCGACGAATCGCCCGAGGTGGTGGCACGGGCGCTGCTCGGCCTGCCCGCCACCACCTGACCCGCGACTCCCGCCGGCCCTCCACGGGAGGCACACGAAGTGCGCACGGGATCTTGGCATGGTCCGCCCACCGAGTGCCACACCGGGTCCCCTGGGAGAATTTCCAGCTCAACGCCCTCGACGATCTCCACCGCGAGTGGTTAGGGTGCGCCGACGGACGAAGCTCAGGGGAGGCTGGCATGGCCGGGACGGACGACGCGGTCGCCGCCGGGGACGACGCGCTGTACGTATTGACGGCGGTGTTGCTGACCCCTGCGAAGTTCCCCAGTGTGCTCGGGGACGACTACCCGGAGGCATGCGCCGCGCTCGGGCTCGCACCCCTCGCCGACGGGTACGGGCTCATACTCGGGCAGGACGGGGCGGGGGCGCGCTGGACGGTCGTCATCGACGACGTGTCCCTGGTTGCCGTCGCCATCGCGTCCTGGGACTGCGGCATGGAGTACGAGTTGTCGCCCGACGAGCGGACGGTGGTCTCGGCCCTGCCGGGGTGGCCGCTCGCCCTGTCCGTGTCCGCGCCGGGCGTCCCCGACCCGCACGACCCGGAACACGACCCCGAGATCATGGACGGTCCGCCCCTCACCCCGCCGAACACGGAGACGTGGGGCCCGGCCCAACGCCGCCTCGGCGCCGACGAGATCGCCCTCCAGTGGGCCTCCTGGCGGGAGCAGATCGACGACAGCGCGTTCCTGACGGACGACGCGGGCGGCGCCTCCGGTGCGGAGGGGGCCGACGGCGCGAACGCCGACGGCCCCGACAGTGCGGACGCCCCCACCACCACCGCTCCCGGCGACGCCGCCACGGCCACCGCCTCCGGAAGCGACAGCGAGGCGCAGAGCACCCGCGCCTCGCACGCCGGCATCCGGCGGGTCCTGTCCGAGGTGCGCGCCTACGTGGACAGTCCTCCGCCCCTGGGCCGTGTCCGTTCGGCGTTCGCGTCCGGCGATGCCCGGACGCTCCGGGCCGACGGTCCCGGCTGGTCGATGGTGGCCCGGACGGACGACATCGCGTTCGTGCTCCTGGACGACGAGCCCGGTGAGGTGCTGCCCGTGGGGCGGGGCCCCGAGCTGCCCGGCCTCCTGGAAGCGCTCGACAAGATGGCCGTGCGCCCCTCCTGACCCCTCCCGCAGCAGGCCACCCGGCCCGCTGCGCGCAGGTCGTCCCAAACCCCCGCCCCACATAACGCTCCCCTCCTCCATGTGGCGCCGGCCCATGGCCCGGTGACTGGTCCCGCCCGCACGATGGCCCCGCTCGTCACCCTTGCCGGTCCCTCGTCGTCGCGGAGGCTCACCATGCGCGTGCCCGGAACAGTCCCTCTCTTTGCCACGGCCCTGCTGGCGCTGGCCGCCTCGGGGCCGGTGCCCGCGGGGGCCGCAGTGGAGAGCGGCGGAGGCGGGGCGCACTGCGCGCGCCAGGAACGGGTGCACGTCCCGGGTGCCGCCCTTCAACAGAGCGCCTGTCTGGACGACTTGACGACATCGGCTCTGGCCGGAACCCCGTACACCGACACCGCCGACCAGGCGGGCCTCACCGCGAAGGGGACCCGCAACCCGTCCGGCGTCCCCGGTTCGCAGATCGACGGGTACTTCCCGGACGACTCCACGTCGAACGCCACGCACGGCTGGCAGCACGATGCCCAGTTCGTGATCAGGCTGCCCGACCACTGGAACGGCGGCCTCGTGGTGACCGGCTCACCCGGCAACCGCAAGCAGTACTCGACGGACGCGGCGATCTCCGACCGTGTCCTGGCCCAGGGATACGCCTACGCGGCGACCGACAAAGGCAACACCGGACCTGACTTCTACCGTGACGGAAAGCGTCCCGGCGACGCGATCGTCGAGTGGAACAACCGGACCACCCAACTCACCAGAGCGGCGAAGAAGGCCGTGGCCCAGCGCTACGGGCGGGCTCCGCGGCGGACCTACATGACCGGCATCTCCAACGCCGGCTATCTGACGCGCTGGCAGCTGGAGAACCATCCCGAGCTGTACGACGGAGGCGTGGACTGGGAGGGCACCCTCTGGACCGCGGACGGCCCGAACCTGCTCACCTCGCTCCCGACCGCCGTCGCCTACGGGCTGGGGAAGGCCGGCGCCGACGATCTGTACCGCGTGGGCTTCGCGCGCGGGTCGGAATTCCTGTGGGCCTACCACCAGAAGGCCTACTGGGGGATCACGCAGAAGATCTACCGCGCCGAGTTCGATCCCTCGTACGACTCCAAGTGCCCCGGCCCCTCAGCGGGTTCGACGACGGACGAGCTGCTCGCGCCGTGCGCCTCCGACGCCTCCTACGACTACACGGCACGCCCCGCCTCGGTCCACCGGGCCGTCGCACGGGTCGCACTGAGGGGGCGGATCGGCAAGCCACTGATCACGCTCCAGGGCGACCTGGACACCCTGCTGCCGATCGCGGCCGACGCCGATGTCTACGGACGGATGGTCGACGACCGGGGGCGCGGCCGCCTGCACCACTCGTACACCGTGCAGGACGGCACGCACACCGATGGCCTCTACGACACCTATCCCGACCGGCTGCGGCCCGTGCTGCCCTGCTACCGGTCCGCGTTCGACGTGCTCACCGCGTGGGTGGAGGACGGCACACGGCCGCCCGCCGACCACACGATCGCCAGGCCGGCGAGCGGCGACGTCGTCAACAGCTGCTCGGCGACGGCTGCGACAGCTGCCACCCGCCCGTAGCACCGCGTCCGTCAGCGGCCCAGCTCCCTGCGTGAGGCGCGGCGGAGCCTGCGCCGCTGGGAGGGGTCCAGCGCCAGGTAGGCCGCCGCGGGTACCCCGAGAATGATCAGGAGCGACGCCCACCAGGGCAGCCAGATCAACAGGATGAGTCCGGCCGCCACACCTCCTGCGGCGATCTTCGCGTTCCTCGACATGTCCGTCGCCTCCTTCGGGGGCTGCAAACCGCCCTCGCCATGAGAGGCGGGCCCCCGCCTCTACTCTCTGAAACGGACTCGCGGCCCGGGCGGTTCCTGTTCACGACCCTGATACACCCCTGAGCCTCCACCCTGACGCACCCCTGAGGCCCGCGCAGCTCCGGAGAACACGCACCCCGAGCCCTCCGCGGCCTCAGGCAGGACGCACACCCTGAGCCCCGGGCGAGGAACCCGGGGCTCAGGCTGCGCAGGGGGGCGACCGGACCGGACCCGCCCGGACAGTGCCTCACTCCATCCGCAGCGGCTCCCCGACCTCGTACATGTGGCGCAGGGCCTGCCGGTAGGAGTCGACGAGCCCGGTCTCCGTGAAGGGGATGCCCAGGTCGCGGCAGTGGGCCTTGACGAGGGGTTGGGCCAGGCGCAGGTGGGGGCGGGGCATGCTCGGGAAGAGGTGGTGCTCGATCTGGTAGTTGAGGCCGCCGAGGAACCAGTCGGTCAGTGCGCCGCCCTTGATGTTGCGGGAGGTGAGGACCTGTCGGCGCAGGTGGCCCCAGCGTTCCCCGTCCGGGTCGGGCATCTCCATGCCCTTGTGGTTCGGCGCGAAGGCCATACCGAGGTGCAGGCCGAACAGCGCCTGGTGGATCGCCGCGAAGGCGAGGGCGTGGCCGAGCGGCATGGTGGTCAGGAGCAGGGTCACGTAGCCGATGACGTGGGCGACGAGGAGCGCTCCCTCCACGGCGCGCTCGCGCGCGGGCTGGCGGCGCAGGTCCTGGAAGCCGTACAGCTTCAGGGCGAGGCCCTCCAGGAGGGTCAGGGGGAAGAACAGCCAAGCCTGGTTGCGGGTGAGCCAGCGGCGGAAACCGGAGCGGGTCGCGGCCTGCTTGCTCGTGAAGACGAGGACGTCGGCGGCCACGTCGGGGTCCTTGTCGATGTGGTTGGGGTTGGCGTGGTGCCGGTTGTGCTTGTCGTTCCACCAGCTGTAGCTCATGCCGAGCAGGAGATTGCCGTGGATGAGCCCGATGACCCGGCTCACGGCGCGGTTTCCGGTGATCTGCGCGTGGCCGGCGTCGTGCCCCACGAAGGCGGTGCGCGCGCACAGCACCGCGAGGACCGGCGCCAGCGCCAGGACCCACCAGGAACCGCCGATGAGGGCCATGCCCGTGCCGACGGCGGCAAGGGACAGGGCGTTCAGCGCGATGTTGCGCACGTACCAGCCGGTGCGCCGCTCCAGGAGATCCTGGCTCTTGACGGTGCGCAGCAACGGCGTGAACTCGCTTCCTTGCGGCTGCGTCCCGGCCGCTCCTGAGGAATGGTCCACTTCGGGTTCGACGGCCAGGGTCATGGCGAGGTCTCCGGTCTCTGGGCATGGCTGTGGGACAAGTGAGGGGAGGGGAATGGCGTACTGTCCGGACGCCCTGCTCACGAGACGGCCCGACCTCAACAAACCTAGGAATCGGTGGCCTTGGGCACCATGAGGCCACCACCCGACCGATCCCGGGGGTAGCACCGCCCCCGAAGGGGGGCTAGCCACACCCCTGCGAGCACGAGTGACCGGCGTCACCTTGCGGCGCGGCACACCGGTCGCATTCATGGGATACCCTCGACGATTCCGCCCGGTAGTCAAATTTGAGGAATACGTCATCGCTGCCCACAGGCGTCCCGTGGCATCACTCCCCGAGATCTCCGAACTGGTCCGCTGCTGCGCTGTCTTCGTGCCCGGCGACCCGGCACGCGAAGGAAGAGTCGCCTTCTGGCGCCCCGACGGCGGGCGGCCTCCGCACACCGAGGCCGGCACGCCCGAGGAGCTGAGCCTCGCCGTGCCCGCAGGCACCGGTGCCGCACGCGAGTCCGTACCCGCCGTCCTGCTGCCCGTACGCGCCGCGCTGCCGGTCCTCACGCGCGCGCGTGCCACCGCGCAGGCGCACCCGACCGCCGTCTTCTGGGGCGCCGCCTCCGTGCTCGCCCTCCAGTTCGCGGCGCGCGGCCTGCTGCTGCCCGGGCTCACGCCGACCGACCACGACGCCTGGCGCGCGGGCCCGCTGCGGGCCGAGGATCTGGAGCGGGTCGGGGAACTGGCCGCCGCGATGCCGCCCGCGGCCCACGCGACACCCCTGGACGGTCCGGGTCCGCTGCGCCTCCCCGCGCCCGAGGCGCTGCTGCGCGCCTTCCTCGACGCCGTCGCCGACACCCTGCCCCGCTCCCCCGCGGCGAGCCTCGCGGCGGGCGCGCGTCCCTTCGCCGCGCCCGAGCCGCAGCAGGTGCCCGAACACCGCGCGTGGGCCGCCGATGTCGCCGCGGGACACGACGCGGGCGTGCGGATCTCGCTGCGCGTCGAGGTGCCGGGCCTCGACCGGACCGTACCGGGAGCCGAGGACGAGGAACACGTCGCCTTTCGCGCCGTGCTCCAGATGCACAGCGTCAGCGACCCCGCGCTGGTCGCCGACGCCGCCGAGGTCTGGGCGGCGTCGGGCGCTTCGGCCAGGACGTTCGGGCCGCGGGCCCGCATGGACGCCCTGCTCGCGCTGCGGCGCGCAGCCCGCGCCTGGACGCCCCTCACGCCGCTGCTCTCGGCAGCCGTCCCGGACGCGCTCGACCTCGCGGACGAGGAGATCACCGACCTGCTCGGCGCCGGTGCGCGGGCCCTCGCGGCGGCGGGTGTGGACGTGCACTGGCCCCGGCAGCTGGCGCGCCGGCTGAGCGCACGCGCGGTCATCGGCCCTCCGGACGAGGCGTCACCCGGAGGGAGGGACCCGGACCGGCTCCGGAGGGACACCCCGTCGTTCCTCGCGGCGGACGCGCTCCTCGCGTTCAACTGGCGCCTCGCGCTGGGCGACCAGGAGCTGAGCCGGGAGGAGCTCGACCGGCTCGCCGAGGCCAACCGGCCCGTGGTCAGGCTGCGCGACCAGTGGGTTCTCGTCGACCCGGAGGAGGCCCGGCGCGCCCGCGAGCACCAGGACCGCAAGGTCACGCCGATCGACGCGCTCGGCGCGGTCCTGACGGGCTCCACGGAGGTCGACGGCCGCCGCGTCGACGTCCACCCGACGGGCTGGCTCGCGGAGCTGCGGGAGCGCCTCGCCGACCCGGAGGGCATGGAGCCCGTCGGACAGCCCGCGGCGCTGGCCGCCGACCTGCGCGACTACCAGCTGCGCGGCCTGAACTGGCTGGCCCGGATGACGTCCCTCGGCCTCGGCGCCTGCCTCGCCGACGACATGGGCCTGGGCAAGACGATCACGCTGATCGCCCTCCACCTGCACCGGCAGACCGCACCGGAGACCGCCGCCCCCACCCTCGTCGTCTGCCCCACGTCCCTCATGGGCAACTGGCAGCGCGAGATCGAGAGGTTCGCGCCCGGCACCCCCGTACGCCGCTTCCACGGCGGGCACCGCAGTCTGGAGGACCTCGCCGCCGGCGAGTTCGTGCTCACCACGTACGGCACGATGCGGCTCGACGCCGCGCAACTCGCCGCCGTCGACTGGGGCATGGTCGTCACCGACGAGGCACAGCACGTCAAGAACCCGCACTCGGCGACCGCGAAGGAGCTGCGGACCATCGGCGCACGCGCGCGCGTGGCGCTCACCGGCACCCCCGTGGAGAACAACCTGTCCGAGCTGTGGGCGATCCTCGACTGGACGACCCCGGGGCTGCTCGGAAAGCTCGGCACGTTCCGCACGCGTTACGCGCGCGCGGTGGAGGAGGGCAAGGACCCCGCCGCCGCCCAGCGCCTGTCCCACCTGGTGCGTCCCTTCCTGCTCCGGCGCCGCAAGTCGGACCCCGGCATCGCGCCCGAGCTCCCGCCGAAGACCGAGACCGACCGCGCCGTGTCGCTCACCACCGAGCAGGCGGGGCTCTACGAGGCCGTGGTGCGCGAGACGCTCGCGGAGATCTCCGGAGCGGACGGCATCGCCCGGCGCGGACTGATCGTCAAACTCCTCACGGGGCTCAAGCAGATCTGCAACCACCCGGCCCAGTTCCTCAAGGAGGACGAGCCGCGCATCCCGGGCCGCTCCGGCAAGTTGGAACTCCTGGACGAGCTGCTCGACACCATCCTCTCCGAGGACGCGAGCGTCCTGGTCTTCACGCAGTACGTGCAGATGGGGCGCCTGATCGAGCAGCATCTGGCGGCGCGCGGCGTGGCCTCGCAGTTCCTTCACGGCGGCACGCCCATCGCCGCGCGCGAGGCGATGGTGGGGCGCTTCCAGGAGGGCGAGGTGCCGGTCTTCCTGCTGTCCCTGAAGGCCGCGGGTACGGGCCTCAACCTCACTCGCGCCGAACATGTCGTGCACTACGACCGCTGGTGGAACCCCGCGGTCGAGGCACAGGCGACGGACCGCGCGTACCGGATCGGGCAGAACAGGCCGGTGCAGGTCCACCGGCTGATCGCGGAGGGGACGATCGAGGACCGGATCGCCGACATGCTGGTCCGCAAGCGGGAGCTGGCCGACGCGGTGCTCGGCTCCGGCGAGGCGGCCCTGACCGAACTGACCGATTCCGAACTGGCCGATCTGGTCGAACTGCGAGGGGGCGCACGATGACGGACCGTCACGAGTACGACGACGACCTGTTCGACACCGAAGGCGACGGCGAGGGGGCCGGCGCGTCGGATGAGGAACGTGTCTTCGCGGCGCTGGCGCCCGTCCCGGGGCGCGGCTTCGCGCAGTCGTGGTGGGGGCAGACCTGGCTCAAGGCACTGGAGGACACGGCGCTCGACCTCCAGCAGTTGAAGGCGGGGCGCAGTCTGGCGCGCGCCGGGTCCGTGGGGGCGGTCTCAGTGCGGCCCGGGCGGGTCACCGCGGTCGTCGGGGACCGGGGCGGCGCCGTGTACCGCGCCGACGTGCTGCTGCAACGGCTGAGCGAGGAGGAATGGGACCGCTTCCTCGGGATGGCGGTCGAGCGGGCGGGGCACATCGCGGCGCTGCTCGACCGCGAGATGCCGCCGCACCTGGTCGAGGACGCGGCGGCGGCCGGCGTGGAACTGCTGCCCGGTATCGGCGACTTGGAGCCGCGCTGCGGGTGTGACGCGTGGGACCACTGCGCCCACACGGCGGCGCTCTGTTATCAGCTGGCCCGTCTCCTCGACCAGGATCCGTTCGTACTGCTGCTGATGCGCGGGCGTGGCGAGCGGGCGCTGCTCGACGAACTCCAGGTGCGCAGCGTCGCGTCCGCCCCGTCCGGGTCCTCCGCCGACGAGGAGGCCGGCGAGGAGCCGTCGGACGCGGACGGTGTCGACGCCACGGAGGCCTTCGCGGCGGGGAGCATACTGCCGCCGCTGCCCGCCGCTCCCCCGGTGCCGCCCGAGGCGGGGCCCGTACCGTCCCTGGACACGGAGTCGGAGCCGCCCATCGGGACGGATGTGGCGGCGCTGGAGTTCCTCGGGGCGCGGGCGGCCGCCGAGGCGCACCGGATGCTGACGGATGCGCTGACCCCGGGCCATGAACTCCGCACACCGGATCAGGAATTGATGATCCATCACGATGCCGTACGACTGGCCGCGGGCTCCCCCGAGGCGCGGATCGGGGCCCGGCTCGCGGAGGGGTCGGGGCGGGACGGCGAGGGTCTCGCGGCGGCCGTGCTGGCGTGGGAACACGGAGGCACCGCCGGCCTGTCCGTCCTGGAGGACGAGTGGACGCCGGACGCGGAGACCGCGGCACGCGCGCGTGCCGCCGTCGAAGCGGCCTGGGACGCCGGGGAGCGCCCGTCGTTGCGGGCGACCGGCAATCGGTGGACGGCCGCCGACTCGGGCACACAGGTCCGCCTCGGCCGCGACGGCCGCTGGTGGCCGTTCCGCGAGAACCGGGGCCGGTGGCTCCCGGCGGGCACGGCGGCCCATGACCCGGCCGCGGCGCTGTCGACCGCCGTCGGGGACGAGTGACGTCCGGCCGGGGTGAACACGCGCCTGCGTCCGCCCCGGCCGCCGCCCGTCCGACAGGCCACCGCAAGCGCTTACCCCCGCTCCCTACCGAACCGTTCCCGCCCTCCGTAAGATCCCCGGCGCAAGTGGTCCAGTCCACTCACGCGCTTGGAGTGCTCCATGAACCTCGGTCGCCGTACCGTGCTCACCGCCCTCGGATCCGCCGCCGCACTCGCCGCCTCCGCGCCCGGTGCCACCGCCGAGAGCGCTGCGGTCTCCCGCACCCCGGCCGGCGACGCCCTGGCCCGGCTGCTGCCGCGCCACCACGACCAGGTCACCTTTCGCACCCTCCCCCACCCCGCCGTCGGCTCGGGCGACGCGTTCAGGGTGTCGGGGTCCAGAGGCCGCGTCCTCGTCGAAGGCACCACGCCCGCCGTGCAGTTGACGGGCTTTCACCACTACCTCCGCCACCACGCCCACGCGCACTTCTCGTGGACCGGCGAGCAGACCGAGTCCCTGCCGGCGCGGCTGCCCGGCCTCACCACCCCCCTGACGCGCGGCGCGAACGTCGCCCACCGGTTCGCCTTCAACGACACCAACGACGGCTACACAGGCCCGTATCACGGCTGGGACTACTGGGAGCGCGAGCTCGACGTCCTCGCCTTGCACGGCTTCAACGAGGTCCTCGTCCACCTCGGCGCCGACACCGTCTACCACCGCACGTTCCAGGAATTCGGTTACGACGACGCCGAGATGCGCGCGTGGATCGCGGGCCCGGCCCACCAGCCGTGGTGGCTGCTGCAGAACATGTCCGGGTTCGGCGGCCCCGTGTCGCGGCGGCTCCTCGACCGGCGTGCGGCGCTCGCCCGCAGAGTCGTCCGCCGGATCCGCGAACTCGGCATGACCCCGGTGTTCCCCGGCTACTTCGGTACCGTCCCGCCGGGCTTCGCCGACCGGAACCCGGGCGCGCACACAGTCCCCCAGGGCGATTGGGTCGGCTTCACGCGCCCCGACTGGCTCGACCCGCGCGACCCGCACTTCGCCAGGATCGCGGAGACGTTCTACCGCGCGCAGAGCGACCTGCTCGGCGACACCACCATGTACAAACTCGATCTGCTGCACGAGGGCGGCAAGCCGGGCGACGTGCCGGTCGGCGAGGCCGCCAAGGCGGTCGAGAAGGCGCTGCGCACCGCCCATCCCGGGGCGATCTGGAACATCCTCGGCTGGCAGACCAACCCGCGCCGCGACATCCTCGACGCCGTCGACCGCTCGAAGATGTTCATCGTCGACGGTCTCTCCGACCGCTTCCCCTCGGTGACCGACCGCGACAAGGACTGGGCGGGCACGCCCTACGCGTTCGGGTCGATCTGGAACTTCGGCGGCCATACGACGATGGGTGCCAACACCCCCGACTGGGCTTCACTGTACGAGAGTTGGCGCACCAAGGAGAACAGTGCCCTGAACGGCATCGCGCTCATGCCCGAGGGCGCCGACAACAACCCGGCCGCGTTCGCCCTCTTCAGCGATCTGCCGTGGACGGACGGCCCGGTCGAGCTGAAGAGCTGGTTCGAGCAGTGGCCGGTGCAGCGCTACGGCGGGCACGACGCGCACGCGGTGGCCGCCTGGGACGTCCTGCGCCGCACCGCGTACGGCACCACGCGCGCGGACAGCTGGAGCGAGGGCCACGACGGCCTGTTCGGCGCCCGGCCCGACCTGGACGTCTCCAGCGGGGCGTCATGGTCGCCGGGCGCGCTGCGGTACGACCCGCAGGAGTTCGCGCGCGCCCTGCCCGAACTGCTCGCGGTCGCGCCGGGCTTGCGCCGCAGCTCCGCGTACGCCTACGACCTGATGGACGTCACCCGGCAGACGATCTCGCACCGCAGCCGCATCCTGCTGCCGCGGATCAAGGCCGCGTACGACGCCGAGGACCGCGCGGCGTTCGAGGAGCTGACGGGTGAGTGGTTCACCTGGCTCGGGCTGCTGGAGGAGACCGTCGCCACACAGTCGCGGCACCTGCTCGGGCGCTGGATCGCCGACGCGCGCGCGTGGGGCGCCGACGAGGAGGAGCGGGACCGCCTCGAGTACGACGCGGTGTCCCTGGTGACCGTGTGGGGTCCGCGTTCGGGCGCCGACGACGGGGGTCTGCACGACTACGCGAACCGCGAGTGGGCCGGGCTCATCGGCGGCCTCTACACACTGCGCTGGCGGACCTACTTCGACGGGCTCGCGGCCGCCCTCGCCGACGGCACGTCACCTCGGCCGGTCGACTGGTACGCCCTGGAGGACGGCTGGGTCCGGGACCACCCGGCGTACTCCGCACGGCCTTCGGGCGACATCGTCCGTATCGCCCGCAAGGTCGCCGCACGGATCTGACCACGCGGCACGACGGCCGGAGCCGGTGCCCTCCGCCGCGCGAAGGGCACCGGCCGACTCGGCTAGCGGATCGGCAGACCCGAGAGGGTGCGGGCGATCACCAGGCGCTGGATCTCGCTGGTGCCCTCGAAGATCGTGTAGATCGCCGCGTCGCGGTGCATGCGCTCGACGGGGTACTCGCGGGTGAAGCCGTTGCCGCCGAGGATCTGGATGGCCTGACCGGTGACCTTCTTGGCGGTCTCGCTCGCGAAGAGCTTCGACATGGAGCCCTCGGCCGACTCGAACTTCTTGCCCGTGGTCGCCATCCAGGAGGCACGCCACACCAGGAGTCGCGCCGCGTCGATCTGCGTGCGCATGTCGGCGAGCTGGAAGGCGACGCCCTGGTTGTCGATGATCGGGCGGCCGAACTGCGTACGCGTCTTGGCGTACTCCAGGGCCTCCTCGTAGGCGGCGCGGGCCGTGCCCACCGCCATTGCGCCGACGGCCGGGCGGGACGCCTCGAACGTGGCCATGGCGGCGTTCTTCACGCGCTCGCCGCCGCCGGCCTTGGCGCGCTCACGGGCGCGTGCCATGCGCTCGTCGAGCTTGTCCTTGCCGCCGAGCAGGCAGGAGCCGGGGACGCGTACGTCCTCGAGGACGACCTCGGCGGTGTGCGAGGCGCGGATGCCGTGCTTCTTGAACTTCTGGCCCTGGGACAGACCCGGCGTGTTCGGCGGGACGATGAAGGAGGCGTGACCCTTGGAGCCGAGCTCGGGGTCGACGACGGCGACGACGACGTGGACGTTGGCGATGCCGCCGTTGGTCGCCCAGGTCTTGGTGCCGTTGAGCACCCACTCGTCCTTGGCCGCGTCGTAGACGGCACGGGTGCGCATGGAGGCGACGTCGGATCCGGCGTCCGGCTCGGACGAGCAGAAGGCGGCGACCTTGACATCGTTGGCGTCGCCGTACATCTGGGGGATCCAGGTGCCGATCTGCTCCTCGGTGCCGTTGGCGAGGACGCCGACCGCGGCGAGCCCGGTCCCGACGATCGACAGGGCTATGCCCGCGTCACCCCAGAACAGCTCCTCCATGGCCATCGGGATGCCGAGACCCGTCGGGTCGAAGAACTGCTGAGCGTAGAAGTCCAGGGAGTAGATTCCGATCTTGGCGGCTTCCTGGATGACCGGCCACGGCGTCTCTTCGCGCTCGTCCCACTCGGCGGCCGCGGGACGGATCACATCGGCGGCGAACCCGTGGAGCCAGTCCCTGACTTCCTTCTGCTCGTCGTTCAGATCCATCGTGAACTCGGCCATGACCCCTCCAGCACTGCGTACACTTCACACGTTACTTGCGGTAACGGCAGTCTGTTACTCGCCAGTAGCCCCTGTCAACTCCCGGCAGCCCGTTCGATGCCCCCAGGGCGTCGAGTGTTACGTTTCGCGTGCGTCAGGCCATCGCACGGGCGGGGAGAAACCTCATGGAGACCACACAGCGGACGGAACAGCAGACGTCTGCCGAGCGCCGGCGGCGTGAGCTGCTGGAGGCCGCGGACCGCGTGGTGCTCCGCGACGGGCCCGGTGCGTCCATGAACGCCATCGCGGCCGAGGCGGGCATCACCAAGCCGATCCTCTACCGGCACTTCGGCGACAAGGGCGGCCTCTACGCCGCGCTCGCCAAGCGCCACACCGACGCGCTGCTCGCCTCGCTGCGGGCCGCGCTCGACGCCCCGGCCGAGCGCCGGCAGCGGGTCGAGTCGACACTCGACACCTATCTCGCGGCGATCGAGGCGAGCCCTCAGGTGTACCGCTTCCTCATGCACCCCTCGGAGAGCGTGTCCGAGAGCGCAGCGCCGGGCGAGCAGGGCTTCTACGTGGGCAAGCACTCCGCTCCCCTGCTGCGCCGCATGGGCGAGGAGCTCGCCGAGGTCATCGAGGAGCGCGTCGACCTCGGCCCCGGCAGCCAGCAGCTCGCGCGGGTCTGGGGCCACGGAATCGTCGGCATGATGCACGCCGCGGGCGACTGGTGGCTCGGCGAAAGGCCCTGCTCGCGGAGCGAGTTGGTCAGCAGCCTGGCCGACCTGCTGTGGGGCAGGCTCGCGGCGGCGGGCGACAAGGTGGGCGGGCCGGGGTTCTAGCCCGGAGGATCTAGGACGCCGCCGTACCGGTCGCCCAAGGGGCCCGCGCCGCCTGGCGCAGCACCCTGCGGCGGCGCCACCCCGTGACGTGGTCCGTGTAGACCCGCCCCTCCAGGTGGTCGCACTCGTGCTGGAGACAGCGGGCGAACCAGCCCGTGCCGTGCACGACCAAGGGCTCTCCCCGCACGTTCACGCCCTCCACGAGGACATGGTCGAAGCGGGGCGTGCCCGCCTCCAGGCCCGGCAGCGAGAGACAGCCCTCCGGGCCGCGCACGACCACGCCGTCCGCCTCGACGAGGCGCGGGTTCACGATGTGCCCGAGGTGGCGGACGTCCTCGTCGTCGGGGCAGTCGTACACGAACACCCGCGCGGACTCACCGATCTGGTTCGCCGCGAGGCCCACGCCCTGGGCGGCGTACATCGTCGCGTACAGGTCTTCCACAAGACGGCCGAGCGAGGGCCCGAAATCTGTCACCTCCTCGCAGGGCGTGTGCAGCACGGGATCACCGAGCAGGGTCAGGGGTCTTACGCGCCCGGAGGCGCCCGGGATCGAGCCGTGTCGCATGGCCGTAAGGGTACGGTCAGGGCGAGCCCCGGATCCGGGGTGGTGCCGCGGTTCGGGCTCAAAGGTGGATCTCGATAGGCTGACTCCACCAGGCGATGCCGGGGGCAGGCGCGGCGCCGTACGCAAGGAGGATCCAGAACGATGTCAGGCAACTCGGAGCCGCTGACTCCGCGGGCCAAGCTGGCCGTCACGGCGGGCAAGGCGGCCGCGGCGGTGTCCCGCGCGGCGGGCCGCGGCAGCGGATCGGTGATCGGCGGCAAGGTCGCGCTCAGGCTCGACCCCGAGCTGCTCGGGCGGCTTGCGCAGCATCTGGACGTGGTGCTCGTCTCGGCGACGAACGGCAAGACCACCACCACGCGGCTGATCGCGGAGGCCCTGCGCGCCGCCGGCCCCGTCGTGTCGAACGCGCTCGGCGCGAACATGCCCGCGGGCATCACGTCGGCGCTCGCCGGCGGCTCGGACGCGAAGTTCGGCGTGATCGAGGTCGACGAGAAGTACCTCGCGGGCGTCGCCCGCGACACCGCGCCCAAGGCGATCGCGCTGCTCAACCTCTCGCGCGACCAGCTCGACCGCGCCGCCGAGACCCGCATGCTCGCCGAGAAGTGGCGCGAGGGCCTGGCCGGTTCGAAGGCGATCGTCATCGCGAACGCGGACGACCCGCTGGTCGTCTGGGCCTCGTCCTCCTCGCCGAACGTGGTGTGGGTCGCCGCCGGTCAGGAGTGGAAGGACGACGCGTGGTCCTGCCCGTCGTGCGGCGGCGTGATGCAGCGCCCCGGCGACGACTGGTACTGCGGCGAGTGCGGCTTCCGCCGTCCGACGCCCAGCTGGGCGCTCCAGGGCGACTACGTCCTCGACCCGCACGGCTCGGCCTGGCCGATCCACCTCCAGCTCCCCGGCCGCGCCAACAAGGCGAACGCGACCTCGTCGGCCGCTGTCGCCGCCTGCTTCGGCGTGCCGCCCCAGGTGGCCCTCGAGCGCATGTACCAGGTGCAGGCGGTCGCGGGACGCTACGACGTCGTGCAGTTCCTGGGCCGTGACCTGCGTCTCCTGCTCGCGAAGAACCCGGCGGGCTGGCTCGAAACGTTTTCCCTGATCGACCCGCCGCCCACTCCGGTGATCCTTTCGGTCAACGCGCGCGGCGCCGACGGCACCGACACCTCCTGGCTGTGGGACGTCGACTACACGCGTCTGGCCGGTCACCCGATCTTCGTGATCGGCGACCGCAGGCTCGACCTCGCCGTGCGGCTCGAGGTCGCCGGCCTGGACTTCCGGGTCTGCGAGAGCGTCGACGAGGCGGTGCAGTCCGCCCCGCCCGGGCGGATCGAGCTGATCGCCAACTACACCGCGTTCCAGGACGTCCGCCGCCGCGTCGGCAACTGAGACCCCGCAGAGGATTCATGAGCATGAGCGACAACGGCCTTCGTCTTGTCTGGGTCTACCCCGACCTCCTGAGCACGTACGGCGACCAGGGCAACGCCCTCGTCGTGGAGCGACGCGCCCGCCAGCGCCGCCTCGACGTGCACCGCCTCGACGTGCGCAGCGACCAGCCGGTGCCCACCTCGGGCGACATCTACCTGATCGGCGGCGGTGAGGACCGGCCGCAGCGTCTCGCCGCGGAGCGGCTGCGCCGCGACGGCGGTCTCCAGCGGGCCGTGGCCAACGGCGCGATCGTCTTCTCGGTCTGCGCCGGTTACCAGATCCTCGGCCACGAGTTCATCAACGACCTGGGCGAGCGCGAGCAGGGCCTCGGCCTGCTCGACGTGGTGTCCACGCGTGGTGAGGGCGAGCGGTGCGTCGGCGACGTACTGGGCGACATCGACCCGCAGTTGGGGCTCCCCCCGCTGACGGGCTTCGAGAACCACCAGGGCATCACGCACCTCGGTCCGTCGGCGCGGCCCTTCGCCCGCGTGCAGATCGGCAAGGGCAACGGCACGGGTGACGGCACGGAGGGCGCGTTCAACGACACCGTGTTCGGCACGTACATGCACGGCCCCGTCCTCGCCCGCAACCCGCTGATCGCGGACCTGCTCCTGAAGCTGGCCCTCGATGTCAACGCGCTGCCGCCGGTCGACGACCGCTGGTACGAGGCGCTGCGCAACGAGCGGATCACGGCGGCTCAGCAGCCCGCCTGATCACGCTCCCGCACAAGTGAGCGGGGCAGTCCAGCAGGCGGACGCCGGGTGCGTCCCCGCCCCCTCCCGCCGGTAGGGTGGCGGGGATCCAGCCCGGACGACGTGGTCCGGTCATCGGCCCACGTTGCAAAGGTTTTCGGGCTATGCGTATTGGTGTCCTCACCTCCGGCGGAGACTGCCCCGGCCTGAACGCGGTGATTCGTTCGGTCGTGCACCGTGCCGTCGTCGACCACGGCGACGAGGTCATCGGCTTCCACGACGGCTGGAAGGGCCTGCTGGAGTGCGACTACCGCAAGCTCGACCTGGACGCGGTGGGCGGCATCCTCGCCCGCGGCGGCACAATCCTCGGCTCGTCGCGGGTCCAGCCCGCGCATCTGCGCGACGGCGTGGAGCGGGCCAGGGGCCATGTCGCGGATCTGGGTCTGGACGCGATCATCCCGATCGGCGGAGAGGGCACGCTGAAGGCGGCCCGCCTCCTGTCCGACAGCGGCCTCCCGATCGTCGGCGTACCGAAGACGATCGACAACGACATCGCTGTCACGGACGTCACCTTCGGCTTCGACACGGCCGTCGGCGTCGCGACCGAGGCGCTCGACCGCCTCAAGACGACCGCCGAGTCCCACCAGCGCGTCCTGATCGTCGAGGTCATGGGCCGTCACACCGGCTGGATCGCGCTGCACTCGGGCATGGCCGCGGGCGCCCACGCCATCGTCGTGCCGGAGCGCCCCTTCGACATCGAGGAGCTGGCCACGAAGGTCGGCGAGCGGTTCTCCGCGGGCAAGAAGTTCGCCATCGTCGTGGCCGCGGAGGGCGCCAAGCCCGCCCCCGGATCCATGGAGTTCGACGAGGGCGTCAAGGACATGTACGGCCACGAGCGCTTCGCGGGCATCGCCACGCGGCTCTCCGGTGAGCTGGAGCAGCGCCTGGGCAAGGAGGCCCGCCCGGTGATCCTCGGTCACGTCCAGCGCGGCGGCACTCCCACCGCGTACGACCGGGTGCTCGCCACGCGCTTCGGCTGGCACGCCGTCGAGGCCGTGCACCGCGGCGAGTTCGGCATGATGACGGCGCTGCGCGGCACGGACATCGTGATGGTGTCGCTCGCCGAGGCCGTGGAGACGCTGAAGACGGTTCCGCAGGAGCGGTACGCCGAGGCGGAGTGCGTTCTGTAGTTCCTGCTTGAAGAGTCTGCCCCCGGTCGCAGCCGCGACCGGGGGCAGTTCTACTCTGGTGCGGACAGACAGCCCACAACCAGTACCAATCAGGAGCCGGCGGATGGATCACAGCGGGCACGGCATGAACATGGATCTGCCGCCGTTCACGCTGGGGCGAGGCCTCGCATGGTCGGCGGACCCCTTCTTCCTGATCGGGTGCCTGGTGGCGCTCGGCCTGTACGGCTGGGGCGTCGTGCGGCTCGCGCGGCGCGGTGACAGCTGGCAGGTGGGCCGCACGCTGTCGTTCGTCGTCGGCGTGCTGACCGTGATGCTGGTGATGTGCACCAAGCTGAACGACTACGGCATGGTCATGTTCTCCGTGCACATGGTGCAGCACATGGTGATCAGCATGCTGTCGCCGATCCTGCTCCTGATGGGCGCCCCGATCACGCTCGCGCTGCGGGCGATGCCGGTGGCGCGGCGCGGTGCCAAGGGGCCGCGCGAGCTGCTCCTGATGTTCCTGCACAGCCGGTACATGCGGATCATCACGCATCCCGCGTTCACGATCCCGCTGTTCATCGCGAGCCTGTACGCGCTCTACTTCACGCCGATCTTCGACACCCTGATGGGTTCGAAGGTCGGGCACATCGGCATGATGGTGCACTTCCTCGCCGTCGGCCTGATCTTCTTCTGGCCGATCATGGGCGTGGACCCGGGACCGCACCGCCCCGGCTACGTGATGCGGATGCTGGAGCTCTTCGCGGGCATGCCCTTCCACGCGTTCTTCGGTATCGCGCTGATGATGGCGTCCGGGCCGATGATCGGCACGTACGAGCACCCGCCGGCCTCGCTCGGGATCGACGCGCTGGCGGACCAGACGGCGGCGGGCGGCATCGCGTGGGCGTTCAGTGAGGTGCCCTCGGTGCTCGTCCTGCTCGCTCTGCTGTTCCAGTGGAAGAAGTCCGAGGACCGGCAGGCGCGCCGCAAGGACCGGGCCGCCGACCGCGACGGCGACCAGGAGCTGGCCGCGTACAACGCGTACCTCGCCTCACTGAACACACGCGGGCAGTAGCGCGGGGCGCCCCTGAGGGGTGACCATGGTGTTCAGCCGTGGTCCGGGCGCTGCGCCGTCCGGGTTGCCGGGAGGAGGCGGGCGATGCCCGGATCGATGAAGACGATGGGGGTGCTCACCGTCGGCGCCCTCGTCGCGGTGACGGCCTACACGGTGGCACTCGGGAGCAACGGCTGGCTGTGGTTCGGCTGGGTCGTGCTCGGTCTGCTCACCCTCGGGATGGCCGCGTCGCGCAGCACCTGACGCGTGGCCGGTGCCGCGCGAGAGCGGGTCCCGAGCCTCAGAAGCGGAAGACGTATCCGGTCGACGCTTGCATCGTGCACGCGTTGGCGTACGTCTTCTGCCAGGTGATCTGCTTGCCGCGGTACGTGCCGCTCGCACTGACAGTGACCGGGGCGTAGACCTGGGTGCACATCTCCGGATCCGCGGCGAGCGCGTCCAGGTTCCCGTGCGCCCTGTCGAGTGCGCCGCACGCCTCGGACGCGTGCGGGTGGTGTCCCCACGCCTCCGGCTCGCAGCGCAGGAGCTCACCGCGGATCCACGAGCCCTGGTCCCCGGAGACGGTGAGGAAGACCCCTTGGGGCGCGGGCGGGTCGGTGGCTGCGGCGCGGGCGGGGCCGGCCGCGGCGAGGGCGGTGAGGGCCGCGGCGAGGGCGGTGAGGACTGCGGCGGCGAGAACGTGCGGACGCATGCGGGACCTCCGGTGAGGGCGCGGGACGAAGGGAGGCCAGGGCACTCCCTGCGCCGTGCGGCCACCAAGCGGACGCGCCGTACGGTCCCCCGGCCGGAGGTCCGGCGAGGTCCGAACGGGCTCTCGCGCGAGGGCCGCCGATTGGTTACTGTGCGCACGCATCTGGATCCACGGGGAAGGCGGCCCAGCATGTTCTACCGACTGCTCAAGTACGTGATTCTGGGCCCATTGCTGCGGCTGGTCTTCCGGCCCCGCATCGAGGGGCTCGAGCACGTGCCGGAGTCGGGCGCGGCGATCGTCGCGGGCAATCACCTGTCGTTCTCGGACCACTTCCTGATGCCGGCCATCCTGAAGCGGCGCATCACGTTCCTGGCGAAGGCGGAGTACTTCACGGGGCCCGGCATCAAGGGCCGGCTGACGGCCGCGTTCTTCCGCAGCGCCGGTCAGATCCCCGTGGACCGCTCCGGCAAGGAGGCGGGCCAGGCCGCGATCCGCGAGGGCGTCGGTGTGCTGAGCAAGGGCGAGCTGCTCGGGATCTACCCGGAGGGCACGCGCTCGCACGACGGGCGGCTCTACAAGGGCAAGGTCGGTGTGGCCGCGATGGCCCTCAAGGGGCAGGTCCCGGTGATCCCCTGCGCGATGATCGGCACCTTCGAGGCGCAGCCGCCCGGCCAGGTCATCCCGAACCTCCACCGTGTGACGATCCGCTTCGGCGAGCCCCTGGACTTCTCGCGCTACGCGGGCATGGACGGCGAGAAGGCGATCCTCCGCGCGGTCACGGACGAGATCATGTACGCGATCCTCGGCCTGTCCGGCCAGGAGTACGTCGACAAGTACGCGGCCGACGTCAAGGCCGAGGCCGAAGCGGCCAAGGAGAAGGCACGGAAGTTCCCGCGGATGCCGCTGAGCTGAGCTTGGGGCAGCTCGGGCGCCCGGCGGCGACGGCATGAAGACGGCCCGGCCCCTGGGGAGGCCGGGCCGTCTCAGGTTCACCGCGGGACGGTGGTTACGGCTTGGGCGTGGCGTGCGGGGTGCAGGTCACGTCCTTGCTGTCCGTCTTGCCGGTGAGCAGGTAGGTGTCGACCCGGTCGTTGATGCACGGGTTGGTCAGGCCGGTGACACCGTGGGAGCCCGCGTCCTTCTCGGTGATCAGGCGCGAGCCCTTGAAGCGCTGGTGCAGTTCGACGGCGCCCTTGTAGGGGGTGGCCGCGTCACGGGTGGACTGGACGATCAGAACGGCGGGCAGGCCCTTGCCGGTCTTCACGTTCACGGGGGTCTGCTGCTTGGTGGGCCAGGTGGCGCACGGCAGGTTCATCCACGCGTTCGCCCACGTCATGAACGGATAGTCCTTGTGCAGACGCGTGTTGTCGCGGTCCCACTTGTTCCAGCTGGTGGGCCACTTGGCGTCGGCGCACTCGACGGCCGTGTAGACCGCGTTGCCGTTCTCCGACGAGGCGTTGCCCGCGGTGTCCGACATGTCGGGGGCCACGGCGTCGACGAGCGCCTGGGTGTCCCCGGCGACGTACTTGCTCCACACCTGCGCGACCGGCACCCACGACGAGTCGTAGTACGGGGCGCTCTGGAAGAAGCCGATCAGCTCGGCGGGGCCGACGACGCCGCCGATGGGGTTCTTCTTGGCGGCGGCGCGCAGCTTCAGCCACTGGGCCTCGACCTTGGCCTGCGTGTCACCGAGGTGGAAGGAGGCGTCGTTCTTCGCCACCCACGACGTCCAGTCGTTCCAGCGGCCCTGGAAGGCGACGTCCTGGCCGAGGTTGGCCTCGTACCAGATGTTGTCGCGCGACGGGTCGACGACGCTGTCGACGATCATGCGGCGGACGTGGCCCGGGAAGAGCGTGCCGTAGACGGCGCCCAGGTACGTGCCGTAGGAGACGCCCAGGTAGTTGAGCTTCTTCTCGCCGAGGGCGGCGCGGATGACGTCGAGGTCGCGCGCGGTGTTCGGCGTGGTCATCTGCGGCAGCATGTCGCCGCTCCGCTCGGCGCAGCCGTCCGCGTACTCCTTGGCGAGCTTGCGCTGGGCGAGCTTGTCGGCCTCGGAGTCGGGGACCGGGTCGGCCTTGGGGGCCTTCACGAACTCCTGCGGGTCGATGCAGGAGATCGGCGCGGAGTGACCGACGCCGCGCGGGTCGAAGCCCACGAAGTCGTACGCCTTCGAAGTCTTCGTCCACAGCGGGTTCTTGGAGGTCACGCGCGCCGGGAAGCGCATGCCCGAGCCGCCGGGGCCGCCCGGGTTGTAGACGAGGGCACCCTGGCGCTCGTCCTTGGTGCCGGTGGAGCCGATGCGGTCGACGGCCAGCTTGATCTGCTTGCCGTACGGCTTCGCGTAGTCGAGCGGCACCGTCACCCAGCCGCACTGGATGGGCTTGGCTATGCCCCAGTCGGCGGGGCAGTCCTTCCAGTCGATGCCGGCCTTGGCGGCACGGTCCGCCGCGACGGCCGCACCGCGGGCCTCACGGTCCTGGCCGGTCCGGGAGTCCGCGCTCGCCACCGGCGCCGCCATCGCTCCGGCAATCAGGGTCGCCGCCACCAGGGTTCCGGCGGAGCCGATCACCGCCGTCCGGCTGCTTCGACTGGTAAGTCGAGTCCGTCTCAACTGAGGCCTCCGTACATCGATTCGATCGTTACTTCGATCGGGTTCTCGATCAGTACGGGGATCCTTGCGCCTGCACCGTCCCTGACAACAGAGACAGTTGACGTTCTTTACCAATCCGATAAACGGTATAACTCGTCCCGGTGAGCGGAATGGGCCCGTACGGTCGTTTGGTGCGGACCGGCCGGGCCCCCTCGGGCTGTCGCTCAGGCCAGGCGACGCAGGGCGTCGTCGAGTGTTCCGCGCAGCCGCAGCGCGTCGGACGCGAGGGCCGTGACCAGCACAGCGGGCCCGGCGAGCGGCGTCAGCGCGGCGTTCTCGCCCAGCAGTGCGGGCGGCGGCCTGTCCTTCTCGAACTCAGGCTTGACGAGCACGAGTTGACCGAGCGCCCGGTGTCCCCCGAGCACGGCGGGGCCGTCCCAGCCGCCCGGTGCGCCCGGACCGCAGGCCAGCTCCTGGTCGAGCAGCGGCCGGCCCGCCCGGTGGACGGTGAGCCGGCTGGTGAGCCGGCCGGGCTCCTCTGCGGTGCGGCCGAGCACCTGCTCCTCCCGCAGTACGAGCCGAGCGCCCGGGGCGAGCTCGGCCCGTGTGGTGACGCGCAGGTCGCTCTCGCACGCGGAGATCAACTGCTCGGGCAGCCAGTGCAGTTCGGCCCCGTCGTCGACCGTGAGACGGACGTCGTAGCGCGCCTCGCCCTTGGCCTGGCCGGGCAGGGCGATCGTCGCGGCGACGGACCCGATGCGCAGGCAGGCACCGGCCGTCACATGCGCCTCGACACTCATGTGATCGCCGCCCAGCGGCCCGCTCATCGCGCCGACGAGCATGACGCGCGCGTCGGGACCGGTCGAGCGGATGCGGCGCAGGGCCAGGGAGCCCTCTCCGTCGAGGACGGGCAGACAGGTGCCGCCCCGGCCGTCGTCGCTCGCCGTGATGCGGGCCGTGGAGCGTACGCCCGCTGTCATGCCGTCCACACGGTGAGCTGTCCGCGCACCCAGTCGGCGACCTCGCGCACACCGTCGGCGGAGCGCAGGGACTGGAGGACGACGGGGAGTTCGGCGCGCTGCGCCTTGGCGTCGGCGGACATCCGGGCGAGGTCGGAGCCGACGTACGGGGCGAGGTCCGTCTTGTTGATGACGAGCAGGTCGGCGGTGGAGACGCCGGGGCCGCCCTTGCGCGGGATGTCGTCGCCGCCGGCGACGTCGATGACGAAGACCTGCGCGTCGACGAGGCCGCGCGAGAACGTGGCGGTGAGGTTGTCGCCGCCGGACTCGACGAGGATCAGGTCGAGCGGCCCGACCTCGTCCTCCAGGTCCTCCACGGCCTCCAGGTTGGCGGAGATGTCGTCGCGGATGGCGGTGTGTGGGCAGGCGCCGGTCTCCACGGCGGTGATGCGCTCGGGCGGCAGCACGGCCTCGCGGAGCAGGAACTCGGCGTCCTCACGCGTGTAGATGTCGTTCGTCACGACGGCGAGGGACAGCTCGTCGCGCAGCGCGCGGCAGAGCGCGGCGACGGTCGCCGTCTTCCCGGAGCCGACGGGGCCGCCGAGGCCTATGCGGAGGGCGCGGCGCGTGCCGTCGGGACGGCGGGCGTCGGCGCTGACCGCGGCGGGGCCGTCGTGCGAGTGGTCGAGGTGCATGGTGTTACTCCAATCGATCTGTGGGGAGGACGGGGCGCCCTGGGGCGCCTGTTCACGTCCTACGACGCGAACAGGCGAACAGCCCAGGCCGCGTGGGCCTCGGCCCCCACCTCCAGGAGCGGCGCGGACGCCGCGGGCAGTGAATCCACCCCTTCGGTGACGGCGCGTGCCGCCGCCTCGGCGGCCGCCGTCGCGACGCGGTCGATGTCGTCCGCGAGACGCGCGAGCCCCGCCGTCGCGTCGAACGGATCGAGGCTGAGCAGCCTGACTGTCGCGGTGGCGGGCCCGCTGACGCTCTCGTACGCGGAGCAGTACGCGGCGTCGACGGGGCCGAGGCCCGCGGCCCGCGCGGTGAGGCCGAGGACCACCGGCTGGTGCGCCCCCTTGGGGAACCGCCCGGCGAGCGCGTCGAGTTCGGGATGCGGCCAGGCCGCGCGCGCGGCGCGCATGAGCTGTCTGCCGAGCCTGCGCGCCGCGGTGCGCAGGGCGGGCGACGGCGTACGGGCGTCAGCGGCCTCGTCCAGGGTGACCGGGTCGAGGCCGAGCGCGGCGGCGGCCGCCAGGGACGCCGACACCAGTCCTGTGGTGTGCAGACGGCCCCGGCAGAATTCCTCCAGGCTCGCCGCCCCGGTGATGCGTCCCGCCTTGACGGCGGCCTCCGCCCCGCCGGAGTGGGCATGCCCACCGGCGGGGAAGCGGCCGTCGGCCAGGACGAGCAGTGCGGCTCGTGTCATGACTTCTTCTCGACCCGTCAGAACAGGAAGTACCGCTGGGCGAGCGGCAGTTCGGCGGCGGGCGCGGGCTCGACGAGCTCGCCGTCGATGGTGACGGCGAAGCTGTCGGGGGCGACCTCGACCCGCGGCAGCGCGTCGTTCTCCCGCATGTCCGCCTTCGTGCGTCCCCGCGTCGAGCGGATCGGCACGAACTTCCTGTCGAGACCGAGACGTTCGGGCAGACCGTCGTCGAGGGCGGTCTGCGTCACGTAGAAGAACGAGTTCGAGGCGGGAGCCCTGCCGTGGGCACCGAACATGGGGCGGGGCAGGACGGGCTGCGGCGTGGGGATGGACGCGTTGGCGTCACCCATTTGAGCGTATGCGATCTGGCCGCCCTTGATGACGAGCTGCGGCTTGACGCCGAAGAACTGGGGGTCCCAGAGCACGAGGTCGGCGAGCTTGCCGGTCTCGACGGAGCCGATCTCGTGGTCGACGCCCTGTGCGACGGCCGCGTTGATCGTGTATTTGGCGACATAGCGACGGGCGCGCCGGTTGTCGGCGCGGGTGTCGCCGGGCAGTTGGCCGCGTCGGCGCTTCATGACGTGCGCGGTCTGCCAGGTCCGCAGGACGACCTCGCCGACGCGGCCCATCGCCTGGGAGTCCGAGGACATGATCGAGATGGCGCCGATGTCGTGGAGGACGTCCTCGGCCGCGATGGTGGTCGGCCGGATCCGGGACTCGGCGAAGGCCAGGTCCTCGGGGACGGCCGGGTTGAGGTGGTGGCAGACCATCAGCATGTCGAGGTGTTCCTCGACGGTGTTCACGGTGTGCGGCCGTGTCGGGTTGGTCGAGCTCGGCAGCATGTTGGGCAGCGAGACGGCCGTGATCATGTCGGGTGCGTGTCCGCCGCCCGCGCCCTCGACGTGGAAGGCGTGCAGGGTGCGGCCGGCCACGGCGTCGAAGGTGGCGTCGACGAAGCCCGCCTCGTTCAGGGTGTCCGTGTGGACGGCGAGCTGCGCGCCGGTGTCCTCACAGACGTTCAGGCAGGCGTCGATGACGGCGGGGGTCGCGCCCCAGTCCTCGTGAATCTTGAAACTGACGGCGCCCGCGCGCAGTTGGGCGTACATCGACTCGGCGGACGTGGTGTTGCCCTTGCCGAGGAAGCCGATGTTGACGGGGCTCGACTCCATCGCCTCGAACATGCGGGCAAGATGCCACGAACCAGGGGTGATCGTGGTCGCCTTGGAGCCCTCGGCCGGGCCGGTGCCGCCGCCGATGAGCGTGGTGACACCGGAGGCGAGCGCCTCGTCGACGATGGTCGGCGAGATGAAGTGGATGTGGGTGTCGATGGCCCCGGCGGTGACGATCTTGCCGTTGCCCGCGAGGATCTCGGTCTCGGGGCCGATGACGAGGTCGGGGTGGACACCGTCCATCGTGTCCGGGTTGCCGGACTTGCCGATCGCGGTGATCCGGCCGTCCCGGATACCGATGTCGGCCTTGACGATGCCCCAGTGGTCGATGATCACGGCGCCGGTGATGACGGTGTCGGGGGCGCCGTCTGCGCGCGTAGCGCGTGACTGCCCCATGGACTCGCGGATCACCTTGCCGCCGCCGAACACCGACTCGTCACCGGAGAGTCCGGGGCCGCCGGAGCGGTCCTCCTCGATCTCGATCAGCAGGTCGGTGTCCGCGAGGCGGATGCGGTCGCCCGTGGTGGGGCCGAACAGGTCGGCGTAGGCGGCGCGGGAGAGTTCAGCCATCGAGGGCACCTCCGGTCCGGCCCCGCAGTCCGGGCACGATGCGCCGGCCGGCCAGGGGCACGAGTTCGATGTCGACAGGGATTCCGGGCTCGAAGCGCACGGCGGTCCCCGCGGCGACGTTGAGTCGCAGACCGTGCGCTGCGGCACGGTCGAACTCCAGACCGGGATTGGCCTCGGCGAAGTGATAGTGGGAGCCGACCTGGACGGGCCGGTCGGCGGCGTTGAGCACGGTCAGACGGGTGACCTCGCGGCCCTCGTTGAACACGACGGGCTCGTCCGCGAACAGGATCTCTCCGGGAATCATGGAAGCGCTCCCCCGTCAGACGATCGGGTCGTGGACGGTGACGAGCTTGGTGCCGTCGGGGAAGGTCGCCTCGACCTGGACATCGTGGATCATCTCGGGGATGCCCTCCATGACGTCGTCGCGCGTGAGCACCTTGCGACCGGACGACATGAGTTCGGCTACGGTCCGGCCGTCACGGGCACCTTCGAGAATGTGCGACGTGACGAGAGCGATCGCCTCGGGATGGTTGAGCTTCAGACCCCGGGCCCGGCGCTTCTCGGCCACGTCGGCGGCCACATGAATGAGCAGTCGTTCCTGCTCGTGCGGGGTCAGTTGCACGGCTCCCACCTCACAGTCCTTCACTCCGGACCGTGCGGGGTCCGGCTGCCGCGGCCACCGCGACGGGTATAGATGTAACACACAAGAAATACGAACGATCTTGTGCATCCCGGTTACAAAAGCCCCTGGTGACGTGCGGTGCAGGCTAATTGCGGGGAGTTTCAACGAGGTTAACCACCCCTTGACCCACCCATGACCGCCAGCTGGGTTCACCCATACCCGTCAGGGCCCGCAGACCGTTCTGCAAAGTTTCGACATGGACCCCCCGAACAGCGCCTGCCGCGCGGCTCCGGCAGGCCGTGACCACCGGGGCGCCGTGGCCACCGGGGCGCCGTGACCACCGAGGCCGGGAAGGGCGCGCAGGTGCGGGGGGGGCGCGTCGGCGCCGCCGATGATGCGGCCATGACTCGAACCGGTGGACCTCATCGGCCAGTTCATGGCGCCGGGCGCGGGTGGAACACCGCTGCGCCCGGGCTCGTACGCGCGCTTCTTCCGTGGGCAGCACGAGAAGCGGGGAGCCGACGAAGGGACCGAGGAGCAGCCCAAGTCGCTTGATCGAGGTACCTATTGAGGTCTGGCAGACTCTTGAGGCCTCTCAGACGCACCTGGCCGCCTACCGGGTCAGCCGCATGTGCCGGACCTGCCCAGCCTCCTGGCCCGACCCATCTCCGCTCATCTCCCGACCTGTCCAACTTCCCAACAGGCCCGACTACCTGACCTCCGGCCCCCGATGCTCCGCGGCGATGCCGAAGCGGTGGCGGTCGCCACCGGTGGACGAGGTCGAGGTCGAGCCGATGCCGGAGACGGAGCTGATCACCTGTTCGTCCTCCGGCTCCCCCAGGGCCTCGAGGCGCTCGAGATCGGCGGCGGAGACCAGCGCGACGAGCGGCTTTCCGTGCCGGGTCACGACGACGCGCTCCCCGCCGTACACGACGCGGTTGATCAGATCGGCGAGCTCAGCGCGGGCTTGCGTCACCGGAATCTCGTAGGCCATGTCCTCCAGCTTAGACCGGGCCCACAGCACGGACACGGTCCGTGACCGCACGGCGACCCACAGGCGGAACGGCGGCCCGGGCGGGACGATTCGAGCCGCCGGCGTTGTCAGTGGCTGCGCGTAGCGTCGACGCGTCAACTGTTCGTGCTGCATGGCTGCTTGCGCGGATCCGACGAGCCCCGCCCGGAACAGCGCCCGCGGCGGGGCCTCGCGCGCCTAGGCTCCGCGCATGGAACAGAGCGAGATCATCTTGCGCGCAATCGGCGTCCTGACCGAGACCCAGGAAATGGTGCGCAGGCTCAGCAAGGATGCCGAGCCCGACATCGAGACCGAGGACGCCCAGCTCGGGCGCCTGGTGACAGAGGTGTTCCCCTCCATCGAGATCCCGGCGGAATCGAGCGTGGAGGAGGCGGCGGAGGCCACCATCGCGGCACTGATGCCGGTGACGATCTCCCTGGTGGGCGCGTTCGCGTTCCTCTTCTCCGAGCTCGCCGAGGTGCACGACTCGGGCCGGACGGACATCAAGACCGCCGACCTCCTGCAACACCTCGCGCTGCGCCTGTCCAGGTCGGACGACGACGACCAGTAGCCACGACACAGGAGAACGAAGCAGGGGGTCGGCCGGCGCCTCGGGCGCGGGCCGGCCCCTTTTCGTGCCCTCGCGTCCCGAGCACCCCCTGCCGCGCTTCTCGCAGCCTGCCTCCCCTTTTTCGCGCGACTCGCCGCCTGATCCCTCTTTTCGCGCTCCTCGCAGCCCGATCCCTTCTTCTCGCGCTTCTCACGGCCCGATCCCTACCGGCGATCCGTACGTCCTGTACATTTTTTACAGAAGCAGCGACAGAGTTCCGCGCTCACGGAGGCATGTGCCATGAACCGACCTTCCGCCCGCTACGTCCTGCCCGAGTTCACCGAGCGCACCTCGGCCGGGCACCGCACCCTCGATCCGTACTCCAAGCTCCTGGAGGAGCGGATCGTCTTCCTGGGGACGCCGATCGACGACACCTCCGCGAACGATGTGATGGCGCAGTTCATGCACCTCGAGTACGCCGCGCCGGACCGGGACATCTCGCTGTACATCAATTCCCCCGGCGGCTCGTTCAGTGCGATGACGGCGATCTACGACACGATCCGGTTCGTCAGCTGCGAGGTCGAGACCGTGTGCCTCGGGCAGGCCGCCTCCGCCGCCGCCGTGCTCCTGGCGGCCGGGACGCCAGGCAAGCGGGCCATGCTGCCCGGCGCGCGCGTGGTGATCCATCAGCCGGGGCTGCCCGAGCCCGCGCAGGGCCAGCCGAGCGACCTGGAGATCCAGGCCCGCGAACTGGTGCGTATGCGCGCCCAGCTGGAGGAGCTGCTCGCGCGGCACACCGGGCAGAACCGGGAGCGCATCGCCGCCGACATCGAGCGGGACACGATCCTCCGGGCTCAGGACGCCGTGGAGTACGGGCTCGTGGACCGGGTCATCGGCAACCGCAAGACGTCCGGTTCGGCCCCCGGCGCCAGGTGAGCGGGCGATGCTGCCGCCCGAACTGCCCCCGCTGCCCGCACTGACGCGCGCCGAGTGCGAACTCCTCGACCGCTATCTGGAGGTGGTCGACCTGCTCGGCAGGATCAACCCGGCACGGAGCGACCACACGTATGGCGGACTGCGCGCCGCGCAAGCGCTCGTCGGCAGGGCGACGGCTCTCAGGGACGCCCTGACGCTCATGCATCAGCGGGGCGAGAGTGAGGTCCACGCGACGACGCTGGCTCGGGCTCTACGGGTCCTGGACGGAGAAAGGAGGGCACAACGGGTCACGGTTCCGCCTGAGTCGGTCAATTGACGGTGCGTTTCGAGACCCGAGCGATCGAGGCGAACTGTCCGGACCCGGCCCGAAACGGACCAGAAGAGGTACCCACATACGGAGTAGCCGGTACTAGCACTTGGGAACCGGAAAAGTTGCGCGGAGCGCCTACGCGAAGTCCGAGATTCCGCCTTCCGCTGCAGGTGCGGGCGTCGTCGGGACCCTCGCACCAGGCTGGAAAGGTGTGCTGTCCACCCGAACAGGCCAGTCGTGAGGACACTCACTCAACGCCGATTCGGCGCTGCGTTCGCGCCGTTCGTGCGTGAAGATCCCTTCCGACGACAAGCCCCCGCCACCGCGGCGGGGCGGTCCGTGCGGACGCCGAGTCCTGCCGCCGTACGGATGCCAGGTCGACAGGAGTGGATCGGCAGGAGTGGAGGACCCGAGCACGACGGGCCGCCGGAGCTGTTTTCCGGGCCGGCCCTTGGGGTGAAGCCGCACATCGCGGCCGGGCAACTTCGCCAGCCCGAATCCGACAGGTCATCCTTCACAGGCGGCTGACGAAGGGTTGCGCATGACTGCGCTCAATCGTGTCCCGTCGCTGCTCGCCCGTGCCGGAACCGCCTCGGCCCTCACGCTCGCCGTAGCGGGTGGCAGCCTGCTGGTCCCCGGAGCCGTGCCCGAAGCGGAAGCCGCGCCGCCGGCGACGAAAGCACTCCAGATCGCGGCCTCCAAGAAGGGAAGCCCCTACCGGTGGGGCGCCACAGGGCCGCGCACGTTCGACTGCTCGGGCCTGACGCTCTACTCGTTCAAGGCTGCGGGCAAGAAGCTGCCCCGCACCGCCGCCCAGCAGTACAACAAGACCCGTCATGTCTCCGCGTCCCATCGAAAACGCGGTGACCTGGTCTTCTTCCACTCGGGCCGCGGCGTCTACCACGTCGGTATCTACGCCGGGAAGGGAAAGATCTGGCACTCGCCGAAGACCGGTGACGTGGTGCGGCTCCAGAGGATCTGGACGAGGAGCGTCTGGTACGGGCGCGTGCGCTAGCGACGCCTGACGGGTCCCCGGGCGCCCTGGGGACCCGTCAGGCGCCACAGAGTGCTCACGCCCGCCCGTCCGCCTCGGAACCGCGTGATGGGGTACTCGTGGTCGTATGGACGAGGACCGAACGGCAGGCGACGAGGACGCCCCACGCGACCCGGGCCCGCCGAGCGACGGCCGGGACCGGCACGAGACGCCGCTGGAGCGCGCGGACCGGAATTTCGGCGAGCTGCTCCAAGAGCTCAGAGTCACCCAGACGGGCGTGCAGATCCTCTTCGCGTTCCTGCTGACGCTGGCGTTCACTCCTCGGTTCCCGTCGCTGGATGCCGTGCAGCGCGCGACCTACGTCGCGACGCTGCTGCTCGCGGTGCTCGCCGCCGCGCTGTTCACGGCGCCCGCGGCGCTGCACCGCGCGCTGTTCGGGCGTGGTGCCAAGCCGCAGATCGTGCAGATGTCCTCGCGGCTCGCCACGGCCGGCCTGAGCGTTCTGGTGCTCGCCCTGACCGGGTCCGTGCTGCTCGTCGTGGATGTCACGGCGGGGCGTGCGGCGGGGATCGCTGCGGGGGCGGGCACGTTCGCGGTCTGTGCGGGTCTGTGGGGTGTGCTGCCGCGTCTGGTGCGACGCTCGCTCACCCGGGCGCAGGAGGGGACGGACACTCCGTCCCCGTAACCGCCTGCACGCCCGCCGGCCTTCACACCTGCCGTCCCTCACGCCTGCCGGCCTTCACACCTGTTGGGCAGGAACCGTCCACGGCAGGGCGATCCATACGGTCTTGCCGCCTTCGGGGGTGGGCCTGACCGACAGGCTTCCGCCGCACTCGGCGGTCAGCCAGCGGATGATCACCATGCCGCGCCCGTTGTCCTGCTGGACGGCGGCCGGGAGCCGCTTCGGGTGGCGCGGGTGGCTGTCCGTGACCCCGATGCGCAGGTGTTCGTCGCGCTCCAGCTGCACGTCGACCTTGAAGACGGGCGACTGTCCGCGGGTGTGCATCACGGCGTTCGTGGCGAGTTCGGAGACGATGAGCCGGACCGTGTCCGCTGCTTCCGCGTCGCGCGGCATACCCCATTCGGCGAGTACGTCGCTGACATATGTGCGGGCCGAGGAGACCGAGGCGGGATCGCTCGGCAGAGTGACGGATGCTTCCTGGTGATCTGCCATGGCGACGTCGTCCCTTTTTTCGCCGGGGCCTGAATCCGACACATGGCGGATGACTCGAGGCGACCCCCGGACTGGTGCTTCGCGCCAGAGTGCCACTCCCGCCCGGCCAACGGAGCCGATCCCCCGAGATATGCATATATCTGTCGCTCGAAGCGGTGAACTCTGCGCCACTGGACCGCATTTGGGCGTACACCGCCGACTTCCTCTACCGTCGGCTCAGAACACCGATCCGCCGGGCCGGAAGGAGCCGGGCCGGAGGTCCGAGGAGACAGGATGAAACACGGTCCGGCGGTGCGCCGCCGCAGGCTCGGCGCGGAGCTGCGCGCGCTGCGTGCCCGTGCGGGGCTCACAAGTGGCGAGACAGCCCGGCTCGTCGGCTGGCACCAGTCGAAAGTGAGCCGTATCGAGACCGGGCGCAGCGGCGTGAAAGCGTCGGACGTGCGCCTCCTGCTCGACGCCTTCGAGGTCACGGACCCCGATGTACGCGATCTGCTGGTCGCGCTGGCGGGGTCGGGGGACGACGACGGCCGGCACTGGTGGCACGCCTACCGGGGTCTTCTGCCGCCCGCCTACCGGGACTTCATCAGCCTGGAGTCACAGGCGTGCCGGGTCAGGACGGTCGAGACGTCCGTCGTGCCGGGCCTCCTCCAGACACCCGACTACGCGCGTGCGGTGACCAGGGCCGCGCTCGGCGGGCTGCCGGACGGGCAGGTCGACGCCCTGGTCGAGGTGCGGATCGCCCGGCAGGACGTGCTGCGTTCGGCGTCCCCGCTCCGGCTCAGCGCGGTGCTCGACGAGGCGGTGCTGCGGCGGCCGGTGGGCGGTCCCCGGGTGATGGCGGAGCAGCTGCGTCATCTGGTCTCCGCGGCGAGACTTCCCCATGTGCGGCTTCAGGTATTGCCGTTCGCCGCAGGGGAGCATGTCGGACTGACCGGCCCTTTCGTTGTGTTCTCATTTCCGAACACTTCTGATCTGGACGTAGTAGTTCTCGACCAGTTGACGAGTAGCCTCTACCTCGAACGGAAAGAAGACCTCAAGGCGTACACGGACGCCTTCGACACCCTTCGTATCCACGCCCTTTCGCCCGGGGACTCGTTGGATTTCATCGCCGGGATCGCCGGAGCGCACCACCCTCCGGAAAGTGAACGCACGTAAGGAGGCACCATGTCAGCACTGCCTCGGTACGTACCACCCGCCGCGGTTCCCAGCACCTCTCTGCACGACGCGCCATGGCGGAGAAGCAGCCGAAGCACCGGAATGAACAACTGCGTCGAGACGGCTCCGCTGCGTCGCGGCCCTTCGGCCGGACTCCTCGCCGTGCGCGACTCCAAGCGCACGGCCGGACCCGCCCTGCTGTTCTCGCCCTCCGCGTGGGAGGGGTTCCTCAACTCCTTGCGGTGAACGCGGAGTCGGGAGCATTGCGGCTGATCACCCGTACGGCCTGGGCGATTTGATCGTCGGTCAGGTCGGCGCGGGCGGTCAGCCGCAGCCGTGAGATGCCGTCCGGAACCGACGGGGGACGGAAGCAGCCGACGGCGAGGCCGGCTTCGCGGCAGTCCGCCGCCCAGCGCACCGCCTCCTCGGGGGACGGCGCACGCACGGAGACGACGGCGGCGTCGGGCCGCACGGCCTGGAGGCCCTCGGCCGCCAGCAGTTCGTGCAGCGAGGACGCCACGGCGCGGGCCCTCTCGGCGCGCTCGGGTTCGCGGCGCAGCAGGCGCAGGGCCGCGAGGGCGGCGCCGGCCGCCGCGGGCGCGAGGCCCGTGTCGAAGATGAACGTCCGTGCGGTGTTGACCAGATGGTCGATCACCCGGGCCGGACCGAGGACGGCGCCGCCCTGGCTGCCGAACGACTTGGAGAGGGTGACGGTGACGACGGTGTCGTCTGCGCCCGAGAGCTGCGCCGCCTGTGGCGCGCCCCTGCCGCCGTCGCCGAGCACGCCCAGTCCGTGCGCGTCGTCGACGATCAGACCTGCCCCGAACTCCCTTGCCACTGAGGCGAGTTCGGCCAGTGGAGCCGCGTCGCCGTCCACCGAGAAGACGGAGTCCGAGACGACGACCGCCTGCCCCTGATGCGCGTCGAGCGCCTTGCGGACTGCGTCGGGGTCGGCGTGCGGGACGACCTGCGTCGCGCCGCGGGCGAGCCGGCAGCCGTCGATGAGGGAGGCGTGGTTGCTCGCGTCCGAGACGATCAGAGAGCCGTGCGGGGCGAGCGCGGTCACGGCGGCGAGATTGGCGGCGTAGCCGGACGACAGGACGAGCGCCGCCTCGAAGCCGCAGAACTCGGCCAGCTCGCGCTCGAGTTCGGTGTGCAGCTCCGTGGTGCCCGTGACGAGCCGCGAGCCGGTGGCGCCGCCGCCCCAGCGCAGCGCCGCGTCGGCCGCTCCCCCGGTGATCTCGGGGTGGCGCGTGAGGCCGAGGTAGTCGTTGCTCGCGAGATCGAGGAGGGGGTTCGACGACGGGCGGGGACGCAGCGTGCGGACGAGTCCGGCGCCGCGGCGCACGCGCTCCTGCTCGTCGATCCAGCCGAACGGCGATCCCGCCATGTGAGTCCCTCCGACGGCCGTGTCGCGACCGGTTCTCGAGTGGGGTGTGCTGTCCCGTGCCCGCTGCGTCTTTGTAGGCAGTGCACAGACACTAGCGGGACATCCAGCCACCCAGGGTGTGGCAATACCCACACGTCGAACCGGCAGAGTTGTCCGAAGCCTCCTTGGCCTGAGCAGGGGACGTAAGCCAGGATCGGGCCATGGACCTGCTGAACACGCTGGTGGACAAGGGGCTGCGGCGCGAGCTGCCGAGCCGCGAAGAAGCGCTCGCCGTTCTGGCGACTTCCGACGACGAACTGCTCGATGTGGTGGCCGCGGCCGGCAAGGTGCGGCGGCAGTGGTTCGGCCGGCGGGTGAAACTCAACTATCTGGTCAACCTCAAGTCGGGCCTGTGCCCCGAGGACTGCTCGTACTGCTCGCAGCGGCTCGGGTCCAAGGCGGAGATCCTCAAGTACACGTGGCTGAAGCCCGACGAGGCGTCGAAGGCCGCGGCCGCCGGTGTCGCGGGCGGCGCGAAGCGGGTCTGCCTGGTGGCGTCCGGGCGGGGCCCGACGGACCGCGACGTCGACCGTGTCTCGGAGACCATCGGCGCGATCAAGGAGCAGAACGAGGGCGTCGAGGTGTGCGCCTGCCTCGGTCTGCTCTCCGAGGGCCAGGCCGAGCGGCTGCGCGGCGCGGGCGCCGACGCGTACAACCACAACCTCAACACCTCCGAGGGCACGTACGGCGACATCACGACGACGCACACCTACGCGGACCGCGTCGACACGGTGCAGAAGGCCCACGCGGCCGGTCTGTCCGCCTGCTCCGGGCTCATCGCGGGCATGGGCGAGAGCGACGAGGACCTGGTCGACGTCGTCTACTCGCTGCGCGAACTCGACCCGGACTCGGTGCCGGTCAACTTCCTGATCCCCTTCGAGGGCACGCCCCTCGCCAAGGAGTGGAACCTGACCCCGCAGCGCTGCCTGCGGATCCTCGCGATGGTCCGCTTCGTCTGTCCCGACGTCGAGGTGCGGATCGCGGGCGGGCGCGAGGTGCACCTGCGCTCGATGCAGCCGCTGGCGCTCCACCTGGCCAACTCCATCTTCCTCGGCGACTACCTGACGAGTGAGGGCCAGGCGGGCAAGGCCGACCTGGACATGATCACGGACGCCGGTTTCGAGGTCGAGGGCACCGACCAGGTGACGCTGCCCGAGCACCGGGGCGGGCCGTGCGGTTCCGACGCGGAAGCGGCCTGCGGTTCCGGTTCGCATGCGGCGTGCGGTTCCGACGCGGGTTCGGCCTGCGGTTCCGGTGGGGGCTGCGGCTCCCACGAAGAAGCCGCGGAGTCACCCGTCGCCGAGGTCCCCGAGGCGCGCACGGACCTGGTCGCCGTACGCCGCCGGGGTGCCGGTACGGATCTCGCGCCCAATGCCTGAGCGGCCCGGGCCCGCGGAGACCGGACTGCCCGTGGCGGAGCTGCTCGACCTCGACCGGCGGCACGTCTGGCATCCGTACGGTCCGATGCCGGGGCGGCAGGAGCCGCTGGTCGTCGAGTCGGCGACCGGGGTACGGCTGCGACTCGCCGGCGAGGGCGGTGCGAGCGGTCAGGGTGCCGAGCTGGTCGACGGGATGTCGTCGTGGTGGTCGGCGATCCACGGCTACAACCATCCCCTGCTCAACGAGGCGGTGCGCGACCAGCTCGACCGGATGAGTCATGTCATGTTCGGCGGGCTCACGCACGAGCCCGCCGTCGGGCTGGCGAAGCGTCTTGTCGACATGTCGCCGGAGGGGCTGGAGCATGTGTTCCTCGCCGACTCGGGCTCCGTGTCCGTCGAGGTCGCGATCAAGATGTGCCTCCAGCACTGGCGTTCCCTCGGACGGCCGGAGAAGCGCCGTCTGCTGACGTGGCGCGGCGGCTATCACGGTGACACCTGGCAGCCGATGGCGGTCTGCGACCCCGAGGGCGGCATGCACGAGCTGTGGTCGGGGGCGCTGCCGAGGCACGTCTTCGCCGACGCCCCGCCCGTCGAGTACGAGCAGGCCTACGCGGATCATCTGCACGAGCTGATCGGGCGGCACGCCCATGAGCTGGCGGCCGTGATCGTCGAGCCCGTGGTGCAGGGCGCGGGCGGCATGCGGTTCCACTCCCCCGCGTATCTGCGAGTCCTGCGCGAGGCCTGCGACGCGCACGACGTGCTCCTCGTGTTCGACGAGATCGCCACGGGGTTCGGCCGGACCGGGGCGCTGTTCGCCGCGGAGCACGCGTCGGTGACGCCCGATGTGATGTGTGTCGGCAAGGCGCTGACCGGCGGCTACATGACGCTGGCGGCGACGCTGTGCACGGCGCGTGTGGCGGACGGGATCTCTCGGGGCGACGTGCCGGTGCTCGCGCACGGGCCCACGTTCATGGGGAACCCCCTCGCCGCCGCGGTGGCCTGCGCCTCGATCGACCTCCTGCTCGGGCAGGACTGGGCGACGGAGGTCAAACGGATCGAGTCGGGGCTGCGGGAGTCGCTCGGCGCCGCCTCGGAGCTGCCCGGGGTGCGCGATGTACGCGTGCTCGGCGCGATCGGTGTCGTACAGCTGGACCACGAGATCGACATGGCGGCGGCCACGCGGGCGGCGGTGCGCGAGGGCGTGTGGCTGAGGCCGTTCCGCGACCTCGTGTACACGATGCCTCCGTACATCACGGGGGACGAGGATCTGGCACGGATCGGCCGCGCGGTGTGCGCGGCCGCGCGGGAGGGCTGAACAGCATGACGGTACTGGTGGTCACGGGGACCGGAACCGAGATCGGCAAGACGGTCACGACGGCGGCCGTGGCGGCCGCCGCGCTGGCGGCGGGGCGGTCGGTGGCCGTCCTCAAGCCGGCCCAGACCGGGGTCGGGCCCGGTGAGCGCGGGGACGCGGACGAGGTGACGCGCCTGGTGGGCGGCGGGGTGACGGCCGTCGAACTGGCGCGGTACCCCGAGCCGTTGGCGCCCGCGACGGCCGCGCTGCGCGCCGGCCTCCCACCGGTGCGCCCGCACGAGGTGGCCGACGCGGCGGCGAAGCTGGCGACGGACCACGACCTCGTCCTGGTGGAGGGCGCGGGCGGCCTGCTCGTGCGGTTCGACCCGGACGGCGGCACGCTCGCGGACGCCGCCAGGCGGCTCGGAGCGCCGGTCCTCGTCGTCGCGGCGGCGGGGCTCGGCACGCTCAACTCGACGGCCCTGACGACGGAGGCCCTGCGCGCCCGGGACCTGACGCCGCTCGGCGTGGTCGTCGGCAGCTGGCCGGCGCACCCCGACCTCGCGGCCCGCTGCAATCTCGCGGACTTCCCCGAGGTCTCGGGGACGAAGCTCCTCGGCGCGCTCCCCGAGGGGGCCGGCGCACACCCCACCTTCCGCGCGTCTGCGCCGAGTTGGCTGGCGCCGGAGCTGGCCGGCACCTGGGACGCCGCGGCGTTCTCCGCGAGCGTCAGGTAGCCCCGGTGCGTGCCTAGCGGCTCACAGGCTCCATCTGCGCAGTTCCTCCGCGATGTCGTGCACGGTCGCCCCGCCGTCCTTGACCAGGCGGGCCAGTTCCCTGACCTGGTCGGGCGACGTGGCGACCTTCAGGCCGCTCGCGACGAGATAGGCGTACGCGACGGCCGACGCGAACATCGCGTTCGAGCGTTCGAGTGCGGGGACGTGGAGGAGCAGCTGGAGCAGTGCGGCGGCCCGCGCCTGTGGGCTGTCGTACACGGCGGTCCCGAATATCTCCGCCTCGTGCCGGCTGACGGCGGCGACGAGCGCGCCCCAGTCGGTCACCTGAGGATCTCCGGGAGTCTTCTGTTCGGCGATCATGAGAAGCCAGGCCAGGTCGATGCGCACGTTCTTCGATTCGCTCAAGGGCTCAGCGTCGGCCTTCGCGCTCCGCGCCGAATTCCTCGGCGAACACGGATTCGTACTGCTTCATGAAGTCGGCGGCCGCCTCGACGAACGTCCGGCCGAGCTCGCCCGCGTCCTGTCTGACCAGCTCCTCGATGTACCGGTTCACACTCACGCCGCGTGCCAGCGCACGCTCGCGCGCGGCTCGGGCGGTGTCCTCGTCCACCCGTACGTTCAGCTGAGTCTTCGCCATGACTTCACGCTAGCGCCGACGTGCTAGCACCGGCAAGGAGTCACCGAATGTGCCCCTTACACGCGTATCGGGAGCCCGACCTCGGAGGGATACCGCTCGTGTGACGCACCCCACTACTCTCGTTCGCGACATGGGAGTCGGTACGGCCAGGACGACGGCGAGACCCAGGAGGCGGCCTTGTCCACAGCGGCAGCAGATCAGCCCCACGGCCCGGCGGAGGCGGGCGACGTCGCCGCGCGCGCCCGGGGCCTGACCAAGGCGTACGGGTCCGGGGAGACCGCGGTCCTCGCGCTCGACTCGGTCGACGTGGACATCGCGCGCGGCCGGTTCACGGCGGTCATGGGCCCCTCGGGGTCGGGCAAGTCCACGCTGATGCACTGCCTGGCCGGGCTCGACGCGGTCTCCGCGGGCCAGGTGTGGCTCGGGGACACCGAGATCACGGGCCTGCGCGACAAGGAGCTGACGCAGCTGCGGCGCGACCGGATCGGCTTCATGTTCCAGTCCTTCAACCTCATTCCGACGCTGAACGCGGCGGAGAACATCACGCTGCCGATGGACATCGCGGGCCGGACCCCGGACGCGGGGTGGCTGAAGCAGGTCATCGACACGCTGGGCCTCGGCGACCGGCTCACACATCGCCCCGCGCAGCTCTCCGGAGGCCAGCAGCAGCGGGTGGCCTGCGCGAGGGCGCTCGCCTCGCGACCGGAACTGATCTTCGCGGACGAGCCGACCGGGAACCTGGACTCGCGTGCGGGCCTCGAGGTCCTCGGGTTCCTGCGCGAGGCGGTGGACGACCTGGGGCAGACCGTCGTGATGGTGACGCACGACCCCGGCGCCGCGGGCCACTCCGACCTGGTGCTCTTCCTCGGTGACGGCCGCCTCGTGGACGAGATGCCGCAGCCCACGGCGGAGGCGGTCCTGGAACGCATGCGTCTGTTCACCGGGGGCAACCCCCACAACTCCCAGCCGTAGAGGGGCCGCTGTGCTGAAGGCGACGCTCAGGAGTTTCCTCGCGCACAAGGGCCGACTGGTCCTGTCGGGGCTTGCCATCGTCCTCTCGGTGGCGTTCGTGGCGGGCAGTCTGGTCTTCTCGGACACGGTCACCCGCACCTTCGACCGGCTCTTCGCGTCCACGTCCGCCGACGTACAGGTGAATCCGAAGCGGGACTCCCTCGGTGAGACGGTGCCGACCGGGGCGGTCGAGACCGTCCCGGCCCGGCTCGCCCGGCAGATCAGGTCCGTCGACGGCGTAGCCGCGGCCAGGATCGACGCCGCCGCCGAGAACATCACCGTCGTGGACGGCAAGAACAACTCGGTCGGCCCGACCAGCGGCGCCCCCACCATCGCCACCAACTGGTATGTCACGGACCGCAGTCCGGTCCGGCTGACCTCGGGCCACGCCCCGCGCGGCGGTGGCGAGGCGCTGCTCGACGCGGACACCGCCGACAAGAAGCACATCCGCATCGGCGACTCCCTCACCGTCCTCGCGCAACCGGGCTCCTTCACCGTCCGGATCGTCGGCATCGCGACCTTCCGCACCACCAACCCCGGCGCCGCGCTCGTCTTCCTGGACACGGCGACGGCGCAGGCGAAACTGCTCGGCGGGACGGACCGCGCGACGAGCATCTCCGTGGACGCGGCGCCCGGGGTGAGCGACGCCGCCCTGAAGCGGCGGATCGCCCAACAGCTCGGTTCCGGGTACGACTTGAAGACCGCAGCCGAACAGGCCACGTCGGACGCGGCGGACCTCGGCACGTTCCTCGACGTGATCAAGTACGTGATGCTGGGCTTCGCCGGGATCGCCGTCCTGGTCGGGATCTTCCTGATCGTGAACACGTTCTCGATGCTGATCGCGCAGCGCACCCGCGAGCTGGGACTGCTGCGCGCGCTCGGCGCCGACCGGCGGCAGGTGCGCCGCTCCGTCCTGACGGAGGCGGTGCTGCTCGGCCTGGTGGGCTCGGTGGTCGGCCTCGCGGCGGGCATCGGGCTGGCGCTCGGCCTCATAAGGCTCATGAGCGCGTTCGGGATGAACCTGAAGTCGACCGAGATGGTGATCGGCTGGGGGACGCCCGTCGCCGCGTTCGCGGTCGGCGTCGGGGTCACGTTCGTGGCCGCGTATCTGCCGTCTCGGCGTGCGTCCCGGGTCTCCCCCATGGCGGCGCTCGCGGACGCCGAGATCGCGGGTGCGGGGCGGCCGCTGCGGGTGCGCGCGGTGGCGGGGGCGGTCGTCGGCGTCGCGGGGGTGGCCGCTCTCGCCGGCTGTGCCGCGGCCACGAAGACGGCGAGCGCCTCGCTGCTCCTGATCGTCGGGATCGTCCTGACGCTGCTGGCCACGGTGATCGCGGGCCCCTTGCTCGTACGTCCCGTGATCCGGGTCCTGGGCGGCGCGTTCCCCGCCGTGTTCGGCTCGGTGGGGCGGCTGAGCCAGCGCAACGCACTGCGCAACCCGCGGCGCACCGGGGCGACCGCGGCCGCGCTGATGGTCGGGCTCGCTCTGGTGGCAGGCATGTCCGTGGCGAGCGCGTCGATGAGCAAGTCGTTCGACGAGCAGATCGACAAGACCCTGGGCGCCGACTTCACCGTCCAGAACGCCAACTTCACCCCCTTCCCCAAAGAGGTCACCGACAAGATCCGCGCCACCGAAGGGGCGGGGCTCGTCGTGCGACAGCGGTTCGTGCCGCTCGCGGTGCGTCTGCCGGACGGCAAGCGCGTGAAGACGACGGCCGCGGGTTACGAGGCACAGCTCGACGACGTCGCGCACATCACGTACTCCCAGGGCGACTCGGCGGCCGCACTCGCGCCCGGGAAGGTCGCGATGGACGCGGAGTTCGCCGAGGAGCACCACGCGCGCGTGGGCACCGTGGTGCCCGTGGACCTGCCCGGCGGACGCAGGGACCGGCTCACCGTCGCGGCCCTCACCGACCAGGGCGGAGGCGACGGGTTCGGCATGTCCGGCGGCCTGTTCATGGGGATGGGGACGCTGGAGAAGTTCCTGCCCGACGGCCAGGACTCGGCGGTGTACGTGAACGCCTCCCCCGGCACGGGCGCGGACGTGCTCCGCGCCCGTCTGGAGAAGGCCCTCGATCCGTACCCACAGGTACAGGTCCGCGACCTGGCCGACTACAAGAAGCTCGTGCACGACCAGATCGCGGTGCTGCTGTACCTCGTGTACGCGCTGGTCGGGCTCGCGATCGTCATCGCCGTCCTGGGCGTCGTGAACACCCTTGCCCTGTCGGTCGTCGAGCGGACGCGGGAGATCGGTCTGCTCCGCGCCATCGGGCTCTCCCGGCGCCAGCTGAGGAGGATGATCCGCCTGGAGTCCGTGGTGATCGCCGTGTTCGGCGCGGTGCTCGGGCTCACGCTCGGTGTCGTGTGGGGGCTCGCCATCCACGAGGTACTCGCCCTTCAGGGCATGGAGGCGCTCGCCATCCCGTGGGGCACGATCGTCGCGGTCGTGGTCGGCTCGGTCGTCGTGGGGATCGCGGCGGCGCTCCTTCCGGCGCTGCGCGCCTCGCGCATGAACGTGCTGGCGGCCATCGCCCACGAATGATGTACTCACCGCACGGTCTCCCGTCCGTTCGGCTACACCGGTTCAACTCGCCCGAGGCTGAGGAGAGTTCATGAGTCGCACGTTCCGCTTCGGCGTCAACATGGTCACCCCCGCGTCCGGCGACGAGTGGCGCAAGCGCTGCCGCAGGGCCGAGGAGCTGGACTACGACGTGATCCTCGTCGCCGACCACCTGGGCGTACCCTCGCCGTTCCCCTCCCTGGTCGCCGCCGCCGAGGCGACCGAGCGCCCGCGTGTGGGCACGTTCGTCCTCAACGCCGGCTTCTGGAACCCGGTGCTCCTCGCCCGCGAGGTGGCGACCACGGACGCGCTCACCGGCGGCAGGCTCGAACTCGGCCTGGGCGCAGGTTACGTACAGGCGGAGCACGAAGCGGCCGGGCTGCCCTGGGGGTCGCCCGGTGAGCGCGTGGACCATCTGCGGCGCGTCGTGGAGGAGCTGGACCGGCTGCTCGGGTCGGACGAGCATCAGCCTCGGCCCGTGCAGCACCCCCGCCCGCCGCTCCTGATCGGCGGCAACGGCGACCGGATGCTGAAGCTGACGGCCGAGCACGCGCAGATCGCGGCGTTCACCGGGGCGCGCTCCGTCCCCGGCCACCCGGGCGGGAAGCTCGAGCACCTCGCCCCGGAGGAGCTGGACGAGCGCGTCGCCACGTACCAGCGCTTCGCGGCGGGGCGCGCGGAGCCCGCCGAACTCAATCTGCTGATCCAGATGGTCACGGTGACCGACGACCGGCGGGCGGCGATCCGGCCGGTCCTCGAACACATCCCGCAGTTCACGGAGGACGAGGCGCTGGGCCTGCCGCTGCTGCTCGTCGGCACGGTCCGTGAGATCGCGGACCAGGTGCGCGCGCAGCGCGACCGCTACGGGTTCACGTACCTCACGGTCCTGGAGCCGTACATGGAGGCGTTCGGTCCGGTCATCGAGGAACTGCGCAAGGCCTGAGCCGGCGCGCTGTCCGCATCCTGAAAATGGCGCGCGGGCCCGGCCGCCCCGGTGATGGGATCGACCCCATGAGTGATCTTCGGATACGGGCCGCGACGCCCGACGACCTCGATGCCGCCCTCGCCTTCTGGAAGCTGGCCGCAGAGGGAACGAGCATCAGCGACGACCGCGCGGGCGTCGAGCGGCTCGTCGCCCGCGACCCCGAGTCACTGCTGCTCGCCGAGCGCGACGGGGAACTGGTGGGGACCGTCATCGCCGGCTTCGACGGGTGGCGCTGCCATCTGTACCGGCTCGCGGTGCGTCCGGACGCGCGACGGCAGGGCGTGGGGTCGGCGCTGCTCGCGGCCGCGGAGGAGCGGTTCGTACGGCTCGGCGGGCGGCGGGGCGACGCGATGGTCCTGGACCGCAACGAGCGCGCGCAGCACGCGTGGCGTGCCGGGGGGTATGCCCCGGAGCCGCAGTGGACGCGCTGGGTCAAGCACCTCACGGACTGACCCCGTGCGGCCGGGGCGACGGCGCCCCGGCCGCACCGGCTTTGCCGATCCTTTACCATGGGTCCTCCACTTGTCCCTTCCTCCTCTCGAAAGGTGTGAGCGTCCGCCCATGGGCGAGCCTCCCAGTACCCGGCGCCCGCGACATCGCGCGATACCCACCGCCCTGCCCGATCATGGGACGGAGGTGACCCGATGACCGAAGTGCTCCTGCTCGCCGTGGCGGTACTGCTCTCGCTGGCCTGCGGTGCGTTCGTCGCTGCCGAGTTCTCCCTCACCACGGTCGAGCGTTCCGGCCTCGAACGCGCCGTCGAGCGCGGTGAGCGGGGCGCCGCCGGCGCCCTCAAGGCCGTACGGAACCTGACTTTCCAGCTCTCCGGCGCCCAGCTCGGCATCACCGTGACCAATCTGGTCGTCGGCATGCTCGCCCAGCCGTCCGTCGCCACACTGATCGCGGGTCCCCTGGAAGGTCTCGGGCTCTCTCGCTCCGCCGCCTCCTCGGCCGCGCTGGTCATCGGCACGGGCCTGTCGACCGTCTTCCTGATGGTCGTCGGCGAGCTCGTCCCCAAGAACTGGGCGATCTCGTCGCCGCTGGCCGTCGCCAAGAACGTGGCGACACCTCAGCGATGGTTCAGCGCCGCGTTCCGCCCCTTCATCACGCACCTGAACAACACCGCGAACCGCGCGGTGCGCCGTTTCGGCATCGAGCCCGCCGAGGAGCTGGCCTCCGCGCGCGGACCGCAGGAACTGGTGGCACTCGCCAGGCACTCCGCCAAGGAGGGCGCCCTCGAGGCGGACACCGCCGAGCTGTTCATGCGCACCCTGAACCTCGCGGACCTCACCGCGGAGAACGTGATGACGCCGCGCGTCCAGGTCGTGGCGCTCGACGCACAGGCCACCTGCGAGGACGTGGCGAACGCGACCCGGGCCACGGGCCTGTCCCGGTTCCCCGTCTACCGCGGCAACCTCGACTCGGTCGTCGGTGTCGCGCACATCAAGGACGTCCTCGCCGTGCCCGCCGAGCTCCGGGGCCGCCGTTCCGTGTCCGATCTGATGCGCGAGCCGCTGCTCGTACCCGAGACCCTGACCGTCGACCGGCTCCTCGACCGGCTCTCCGGGAAGCGCACGATGGCCGTCGTCATCGACGAGTACGGCGGCACCGCGGGCGTCGCCACCGTGGAGGACATCGTCGAGGAGGTCGTCGGCGAGGTGCGGGACGAGCACGATCCGCACGAGACGCCCGACCTCGCCCCGGCCGGCGTGGACGACGAGGGCCGTGCCCTCTACTCCGCCGACGGCGCCGCCCGCACCGACCAGCTCCAGCGGGTCGGCCTGCGCGTCCCCCACGGCCCCTACGAGACGCTCGCCGGCCTGATCGCCACCGAGCTCGGCCGGATCCCGGCCGTCGGCGACAGCGTCGAGGTGGCCGGATGGCGGCTCGACGTCGTGGACGCCGCGGGTCACCGCGCGGCCCGCGTCCTGCTGCACGCGCCCCTCGCCGGGCAGTCCGACGACGCCCCGGAGGGGGACCGATGACCGCGATCCAGCTCCTGATCGGCCTGGCGACGCTGGTCGTCAACGCCTTCTTCGTGGGCGGCGAGTTCGCCATGATCTCCGTACGCCGCAGCCAGATCGAGCCGCACGCGGACGAGGGCGACCGGCGGGCGAAGAGCGTCCTGTGGGGCCTTCAGCACGTGTCGGCCCTGCTGGCCGCGGCGCAGCTCGGCATCACGCTGTGCACCCTGGTGCTCGGCATCGTCGCCGAACCCGCCATCGCCCACCTTCTGGAGCCGGTGTTCGACGCGGTCGGCGTGCCGCACGGTCTGATCCACCCGATCTCGTTCGTGATCGCGCTGACGGTGGCCACGTATCTGCACATGCTGCTCGGCGAGATGATCCCGAAGAACGTCGCGCTCGCCGAGCCGGTGCGCAGCGCGCTGGTGCTCGGGCCGCCCCTGGTGACCTTGGCAAGGGCGCTGCGTCCGGTGATCTTCACGGTCAACGCCTTCGCGAACGGGCTGCTCAAGCTGTTGCGCGTCGACGTCAAGGACGAGGTGTCCGCGACGTTCTCGGACGACGAGCTGGCCCGTCTCGTCAAGGACTCGGGCGACGCGGGACTCATCGACGACCGCGCCCAGGAGCGCCTGCGCGACGCGCTCGAACTGGGCCGCCGCCCGGTCAGGGACGTCGTCCTGCCGCTGGAGCGGGTGGTCTACGCGCATGTGGGCGTCACGCCCGAGCAGCTGGAGCGGCTGTCGGCCAGTTCGGGGTTCTCGCGCTTCCCCGTGGTCGACGACAACCGCCGCATCGTCGGCTATCTGCATGTGAAGGACGCCCTGGACGCGTCGCCGCGCGATCTGCCGTTCCGGATCCCGGACATGCGGCCGATCGCGCGCGTACGCGAGACGACGCCGCTCGACGACGTCCTCTCGGCGATGCGCGGCAGCCGTACGCACGTGGCGGCGGTCCTCGGCGCCGACGGGCGGCTCGCCGGTCTGGTGACGATGGAGGACGTCCTCCGGGAGCTGTTCGGACAGCCGGTGTGATCTCGGCGCCGTGTGCCCGGTGTCGGGCACACGGCGCCTCGTCGGCCGCCCCAGGACGCGGGATACCATCGCTTCCGCCATGCAGAAAAATGCCAACCACACCAGTTACAGCAGCCTCGTCACGATCGGTGACTCGTTCACCGAGGGCATGTCCGATCTGCTGCCCGACGGCTCCTACCGCGGCTGGGCCGATGTACTCGCCGCCCGGATGGCGGCCCGCACCCCCGGATTCCGCTACGCGAACCTCGCCGTGCGCGGCAAGCTCATCGGCCAGATCGTCGACGAGCAGGTGGACGTCGCGGCCGCGATGGGCGCCGACGTCATCACGCTGGTGGGCGGGCTCAACGACACCCTGCGTCCCAAGGTCGACATGGGCCGGGTGCGCGGGCTCCTCGAAGAGGCCGTCGAGAAGCTCGCGCCGGCCTGCGAGCAGCTCGTCCTGATGCGCAGCCCCGGCCGCAACGGTCCCGTGATGGAGCGCTTCCGGCCGCGCATGGAGGAGCTGTTCGCCTGCATCGACGACCTCGCGGCGCGGCACGGCGCGGTGGTCGTGGACCTGTACGGGCCGCCCGCCCTCGGCGACCCCCGCATGTGGGACGTGGACCGGCTGCATCTGACGGCGGAGGGGCACCGCCGGGTCGCCGAGGCCGTCTGGCAGGCGCTCGGCCACGAGCCCGAGAGCGACTGGCAGGCCGTGCTCCCGCCGACCGCGCCGCCGGGGTGGGGCACGCGCCGCGTCGCCGACGTCCGCTTCGCCAAGCAGCACCTGGTCCCGTGGATCGGCCGCCGCCTGACGGGCCGCTCCTCCGGCGACGGCCGCCCGGCGAAGCGCCCCGAACTGCTGCCGTACGAGGCTCCGCGCGGCTGACCTGCCGTGACGGGGGCGGCGCGCCGGGCGCCCCGCCCTCGTAGCTTCCGACGAAGGGGACCCTGGCGCTGGCCTGCACGAATCGCCAGTAGAATCCGTACACGTGACTGCTGCGCCTGCAAAGCCCCGTATCCCGAACGTTCTCGCCGGACGCTACGCCTCCGCCGAGCTCGCCACTCTCTGGTCCCCCGAGCAGAAGGTGAAGCTGGAGCGTCAGCTCTGGCTCGCCGTACTGCGCGCGCAGAAGGACCTCGGGATCGAGGTGCCGGACGCCGCTCTCGCCGACTACGAGCGCGTCCTCGACCAGGTCGACCTGGCCTCCATCGCCGAGCGCGAGAAGGTCACGCGCCACGACGTGAAGGCCCGCATCGAGGAGTTCAACGCCCTCGCCGGCCACGAGCAGGTCCACAAGGGCATGACGTCCCGCGACCTGACGGAGAACGTCGAGCAGCTCCAGATCCGCCTCTCCCTCGAACTGGTCCGCGACCGCGCCGTCGCCGTCCTCGCGCGCCTCGGCAAGCTGGCCGGCGAGTACGGCGAGCTGGTGATCGCGGGCCGCTCGCACAACGTCGCGGCGCAGGCCACGACCCTCGGCAAGCGCTTCGCGACCGCCTCCGACGAGCTGCTCGTCGCGTACGCCCGGGTCGAGGAGCTGCTCTCCCGCTACCCGCTGCGCGGCATCAAGGGACCCGTCGGCACCGCGCAGGACATGCTGGACCTGCTCGGCGGCGACGCGGCGAAGCTCGACGAGCTCGAGCAGCGCATCGCGGGCCACCTGGGCTTCTCTCAGGCGTTCACCTCGGTCGGCCAGGTCTACCCGCGCTCCCTCGACTACGAGGTCGTCACCGCGCTCGTGCAGCTCGCGGCGGCGCCGTCCTCGACCGCCAAGACGATCCGTCTGATGGCCGGGCACGAGCTCGTCACCGAGGGCTTCAAGCCGGGCCAGGTCGGCTCGTCCGCGATGCCGCACAAGATGAACACCCGCTCCTGCGAGCGCGTCAACGGCCTCATGGTCATCCTGCGCGGCTACGCGTCGATGACCGGTGAGCTGGCGGGCGACCAGTGGAACGAGGGCGACGTCTCCTGCTCCGTGGTGCGCCGCGTCGCGCTGCCGGACGCGTTCTTCGCGCTCGACGGTCTCCTGGAGACGTTCCTGACGGTGCTCGACGAGTTCGGCGCGTTCCCGGCCGTCGTCGCCCGCGAGCTGGACCGCTACCTGCCGTTCCTCGCCACGACGAAGGTCCTGATGGCGTCGGTGCGGGCGGGCGTCGGCCGCGAGGAGGCCCACGAGGCCATCAAGGAGAACGCCGTCGCGTCGGCCCTCGCCATGCGCGAGCAGGGCGCCGAGCGCAACGAGCTGCTCGACAAGCTCGCCGCGGACTCCCGGATCCCGCTGGACCGCGCCGGGCTCGACGAGCTGATGGCCGACAAGCTGTCGTTCACGGGCGCCGCGAGCGACCAGGTCGCCACCGTCGTCGCGCGCATCGAGGAGATCGTCAAGCAGCACCCGGAGGCCGCCGGTTACGCGCCCGGAGCGATCCTCTGACCCGGCTGACCCCCGCGGACCTGGAGGCCGCCCGTGACCGCATCGTTCCCGATGTGGTCGCGAGCGGCCTCTCCGTGCTTTTCTGCGGGATCAACCCGGGCCTGATGACGGCGGCGACCGGCCACCACTTCGCGCGCCCCGGCAATCGTTTCTGGCCGGTGCTCCACCTGTCCGGGTTCACCTCCCGGCAGCTGGCCCCCGCCGAGCAGGAGGAACTCCTCTCCTACGGGCTCGGGATCACGAACGTCGTCGCGCGGGCCACGGCCCGGGCGGACGAGCTGAGCGCGCAGGAGTACCGCGACGGCGGCCGTCTGCTCACCGCCAAGGTGGAGCGGCTGCGGCCGCGCTGGCTCGCGGTCGTCGGCGTGACGGCGTACCGGTCGGCCTTCGGGGAGCCGAAGGCGAGGATCGGCCCGCAGGAGCGGATGATCGGCGGGACCCGGGTGTGGGCGCTGCCCAACCCCAGTGGTCTGAACGCGCATTGGACGGTGGCGACGATGGCCGAGGAGTACGGGCGGCTGCGTGCCGCCGCCTCGGGGGACGACGGCGCGGGGCTCACCGGCTGACGCGCCGCGTGGCGGATTGCGCGGTGGCGTGCGTCACAGCGTGCGTAGCGGCGTTCGTCAGGGCTTGCGGGCCATGACACCGAACTGCGCGACGACCGGCCCCTCGTCGGCGCCGTCCGTCCGCCAGCGCGCGCAGGAGACGAGGCCCGGCTCCAGGACGTCGAGCCCGTCGAGGAAGCCCTCGATCTCGGCCCGGTCGCGTGCGGTGATCGGCGGCGTCGCGTTCTCGTTCCAGAAGCGCATCGCCGCCTCGTTTCCCTCGCCGCCCAGTTCCAGCGTGGGATGCGTGAGCACGAGGTAGCTGCCGGAGGGGACCGCGCCCAGGAGGTGGCGCACGATGGACGTGGCCTCGGCGGTGTCGAGGACGAAGTTCAGGATGCCGAGCATCATGACGGCGACCGGCCGGCCGAGGTCGAGGGTGCCGGACGCGGCGCGCAGGATGGCCGCGGGGTCGCGCGCGTCCGCGTCCACATAGCTGGTGGCGCCCTCGTCCGTGCTGGTGAGGAGCGCGCGGGCGTGCGTGAGCACGATCGGGTCGTTGTCGACGTAGACGACGCGGGAGTCGGGGGCGATGCGCTGGGCGACCTCGTGGGTGTTCTCGGCGGTGGGCAGGCCCGTGCCGATGTCGAGATACTGGCGGATGCCCGCCCGGCCCGCGAGGTGGGTCACGGCGCGGCCGAGGAAGGCCCGGTCGGCGCGGGCCACTTCGCCGATGCTGGGGTACATCGCGGTGACCTGGTTGCCGACCTGCTGGTCCACCTCGTAGTGGTCCTTGCCGCCGAGCCAGTAGTTCCACACGCGGGCGTTGTGCGCGATGTCGCCCTCGGTCCGCTCCCGCGGCTCCTGCCCGCTCTGCTCGCTCACGTGCTCTCCCTCACCTCGGTCGTGCCATGATCCGATGCCAAGATCCCATGGTGGCACGGCAGTTCCCGCCTACCGGGTCCAGGCGCGTCCTCAGGGCGGGTCCACGTCCGTGACGGCGGCGACGAGCCGGAACGGCAGGTCCTCGGCACCGAGCGGGATGCCGAGGACGATCCACCGACCGTCGGCCTGCCACACCTGGACGTCCGGCACATACGCGCTGAGCGCGGCCCAGGGCTCCGGTATGTCCTCGCCGCCCTCGACCGCGCGCAGGCTGACGCTCCACAGGCTGAACCACTGCGGCTTCCCCCAGCGCTCGGTGAGCACCGAGGAGAGCCCGTCCCGGTCGGCGACCCACTGGTCCTGAGCGGCGCCCTCGGGAGCCGGCTCCCGGAGCTCGTCGCCCGTCGCCAACTCCGCGATGTGGTAACCCGGTCCGCCGGAGCCCGCGTCCGATCTGCCGTGCTCCGCGGGGAACTCACGGGAGCGCAGCAGGTCGATCGTCGCGAGATGCTGTGCGGTGCTCATGACGTCCAGTAAAGCGGCCGCCACTGACATTTGGCGGGGCGTCCGGCGGTTACGAGCCTGCCGTCACGCGTCCCTGCGGCGCAGCGCCCACCAGCCGGCGAGGAGCGCGGCCGCCGCCCACCCGGCGGTGACGGCGAGCCCCGTCCACGGCCCGAGCGTGCCGACCGGGTCCTGGCGCAGGACCTGTTGTCCGGCGTGGTCCGGGAGGAAGTCGGCGACGGAGGCGGCCATGTCACCCACGACGAAGGACACGATCAGGATGAACGGGATCAGCAGGCTCAGGACGGCGACCGCGCTGCGCAGGACGACGGTGAGACCGGCCGCGAACAGGGCCATCAGCGCGAGGTAGAGGCCCCCTCCGACGCAGGCGCGCAGTGCGCCCGGATCACCGAGCCCGAGAGCGTAGGACCCCATGAACGCCTGCCCGGAGAGGAAGGTGACGAACGAGGTGAGCTGGCCCGCGACGAGGGCCAGGGCACCGACGACCGTCATCTTCGCGGCGTAGAGCAGGTTTCTGTCGGGGACCGCGGCGAGGGAGACGCGCAGCGCGCCGTTGAGGTACTCCGAGGACACGGCCGTCGCGCCGAAGGCGATGGCCGCGATCTGGCCGAAGTTGAGTGCGTAGAAGGCTCCGAAGAGGAGGTCGGCGCCTTTGTTGTCGGCCTCGGCCTGCCCGACCGCGGCGGAGGCCAGGATGTTGATGGCGACGGTCGTGACGAAGACCGCGACGAGTGAGCCGGCGCTGGCGCGCACCGACCTCACCTTGATCCATTCGGAACGCAGCACGGCGGTGGTCGACATCGTCAGGCCTCCTGGAGGGGGGTCGCGGCGGACGCGAACTCGGTGGCACCCGCGGTGAGGGCGAGATAGGCCTCCTCCAAGGAGGCCGATTCGTCGGCGAGTTCGAGGACGGGGATGCCGTCCGTGGCGGCGAGTGCTCCGATCTCCTCCGCGCGGGCCCCGGCGACGGTCCAGCGGCCGTCGCCGGTTGTCACGGCTTCGAGTCCCTTGCGGCGCAGTGCGGCGCGCAGGCTCGCCGGGTCGGTGGTGCGGACGCGGACGCGCCGGTCGCTGTGCGCGTCGATGAAGTCCTGCATCGGGGTGTCGGCGAGGAGCCTGCCGCGGCCCAGGACGACGAGGTGGTCGGCGAACGTGGCGGTCTCGTTCATGAGGTGGCTGGAGACGAGGACCGTGCGGCCCTCGCGGGCGAGGCTCCGCATCAGTTCGCGGATCCAGATGATGCCTTCGGGGTCGAGGCCGTTGGACGGCTCGTCGAGCATCACGACCTGCGGGTCGCCGAGGAGTGCGGCGGCGATGCCGAGGCGCTGGCGCATGCCCAGTGAGAACGTCTTGATCCGGCGTCCGGCGACGGCCGCGATGCCGGCGAGTTCCAGGACCTCGTCGACCCGGCGTACCGGGATGCGGTTGGAGGCGGCCATCGCGCGGAGGTGGTCGCGGGCGGTGCGGGAGCCGTGGGCGGCCTGGGCGTCGAGGAGGGCGCCGACCTCGCGCAGGGGTTCGCCGAGCGTCGCGTAGGGGCGGCCGCCGAGTGTGGCGGTGCCCGACGTGGGCCGGTCGAGGCCGAGGACGAGGCGCATGGTCGTGGACTTCCCGGCGCCGTTCGGGCCGAGGAATCCGGTGACCCGGCCGGGCCCGACGCTGAACGTCAGGCGGTCCACCGCGCGGGTCGTGCCGTACTCCTTGGTGAGCTCTTGGACGTCGATGCTGGTCATGGCTCCAGCCTTCCGGCCGCGCCCGCGCCGGGTCCTCCCCCGGGCGTGGAGAGCGTCTCCCCCGTGAGGGGGAGCCGTCCGCACCCGCACCGCTGGCACGATGGCGGCATGTCCCGCCTCCTCACGCCGCTGATCCGCGCGGTCACGTACACCCGCTGGCTGCACCTGCTCGTCGGCGCGATCATCGCCCTCGTGTGCGGGATGGTGTATCCGGGGCTCACCAGGCCCGGGTACGGGGACTGGGCGCTGATGCTGTTGATCCCGGTCCCGCTCCTCATGGTGGCCGCCGTGATCCCCGTGGTCCGCAGGGCCGAAGGGCTTCAGGCCCGCTTGATGCTGTTTCCCGGCGCGCACGCGCGCGTGGAGGACGGTTCGGGTCCAGGGGAGGCGGGGGTGTCCGTGGCACCGTCGGCGTCGTGGCGCGACCGGGGCAGGACCGCGGTGTGGCTGGTGCTGCGTCTGTGGGCCGGCTGCGCGGTCGCGTTCGTGACCGGCCAGCTCATGGCTCTCGCCCTGGAGCTGGTGGACGCCACGTCGGGCGGCCCCGCCGAGGCCGAGTCCCTCATCCCCGTCCCGGGGCACGGCTGGGCGTACGCGCTGCTCGTGCCGGTGCCGCCGCTGGTGCTTCTGGGAGTGGTCGCGCTCGCCGGTCGCCTGATGGCCTCGGCCGCGCTCGGTCTGCTCGGGCCGTCGGCGGCGGAGCGCCTGGCCGCCCTGGAGGAGCGCACCGAGCAGCTGCTCGAACGCAATCGCATCGCCCGCGAACTCCACGACTCCATCGGGCACGCGCTGACCGTCGCCGTCGTGCAGGCCGGCGCGGCGCGGGCAGCCGCCGATCCGGCGTTCACCGACCGCGCCCTGGACGCCATCGAGGAGACGGGCAGGGCGGCCCTGGAGGACCTGGAGCGGGTCCTGCTCGTGCTGCGCGAGTCGGAGCAGCCCGCGAGCCGACGGCCCACGCTCACGGAGGCGGACCGCCTTCTCGACTCGGCGCGCGCCTCGGGCGCCGAGGTCGACGCGGAGGTGCTCGGCGCGCTGGACACGGTGCCCGGTCCCGTCTCCAGAGAGGGCTACCGCATCCTCCAGGAGGCACTGACGAACGTGCTGCGCCACTCGGGGACCGTCCCGATCCGGGTCGCCGTCACGGTCGACGACGCCCGCCTGTGGCTCGACGTACGCAATCCGCTTCCCGCGGGCTCACCGGTGAACGGCCAGGGCAGTGGCGGTGGCAACGGCAGCGGTCTGCGGGGGATCCGGGAGAGGGCGGCGCTCCTCGGCGGCCGGGCGCGGACGGGTCCCGACGAGGGGCAGTGGCGGGTGCACGTCGAGCTGCCGCTCGGCTGAACCCCGTCCTCACGTACGCCCGGACCGCTCCCCTAGGCTGTCCGGATGCCGCTCACCGTGCTCCTTGTCGACGATGAACCGCTGGTCCGCGCGGGGTTGCGTGCCGTGCTCTCGGCGCAGCCGGACATCGAGGTAGTGGGCGAGGCGGCCGACGGCGCCGCGGTGATCCCGCTCGTCCGGCGGCTGCGTCCGGACGTCGTCGCCATGGATGTGCGCATGCCTCTCCTGGACGGGATCGAGGCCACGCGCGCGGTGCTGCGCAGTGTGTCCGAGCCGCCCAAGATCCTGGTGATCACGACGTTCGAGAACGACGAGTACGTGTACGGGGCGCTGCGGGCGGGCGCCGACGGGTTCCTGCTGAAGCGGTCGCGTCCCGCCGAGATCGTGAACGCGGTCCGGCTCGTGGCCGAGGGCGATTCCCTGCTGTTCCCCGCGGCCGTGCGGCGGCTCGCGGCCGAGTACGGCAACGCGTCGGCACGCGAGACGATGGACCGCGCTGCGCTCACCGAGCGGGAGGCGGACGTGCTGCGCCTGATGACGCGGGGCCTGTCCAACGCGGAGATCGCCGAGCGGCTCGTCGTCGGCACGGAGACGGTCAAGTCGCATGTGAGCGCCGTCCTCGCCAAGCTCGGGGCGCGGGACCGGACGCAGGCCGTCATCGCCGCGTACGAATCCGGTTTCGTCTCGCCCGGCTGAACGCCCTGCGTTCCGCCCGGCTGAGCGTCCCGGGACACAGAAGTGCACCCGCGCTCGCCGGTGTCCGCCGCGGCGAGTACGATCCGCCCAACACGCGCGCGAGCTGGGAGGACGGACGTTGGGGCGGCTGACCGGCGGGGACCCTTCCCTGCTACGGCGGATCAACTCCGCGGTGGTGCTGCATGCCCTGCGCGCCACGGATCTCGCGACGCTCACGGAGATCACCCGGGTCACCGGGCTCTCCCGGCCCACGGTCGAGGGTGTCGTCGAAGGGCTCATCACTGCGGGGCTCGTCGTCGAGACGGCCGTCGACGACAGCGGGACGCGGCGCCAGGGGCGGCCCGCGCGACGGTTCCGCTTCCGGGCCGAGGCGGGGCACCTGCTCGGTCTGGAGATCGGCCCGCACCGCGTGGCCGCCGTCCTGTCGGACCTGGACGGCAAGGTGCTCGGCACGGCCGCGAAGGACGTCGACGAGACCGCTCCGGCCGACGAGCGCATCGAGCGGCTGCGGACCGCGGTCGCGGACCTGCTGCGCCGTGCGGGCGTCGCCCGGAACTCGCTGCGGGCGGTCGGCGTCGGCAGCCCCGGCATCGTGGAGGCCGACGGCACCGTGCGCCTCGGCACCGCCCTGCCGGAGTGGACGGGGCTGCAGCTGGGTGAGCGACTGCGGCGCTCCTTCAAGTGCCCTGTCCTGGTGGAGAACGACGCGAACGCGGCGGCGGTGGCCGAGCACTGGAAGGGCGCGGCGACCGAGTCCGACGACATCGTGTTCGTGCTGGCGGGGCTCAGTCCGGGCGCCGGCGCGCTGATCGGCGGTCGGCTGCACCGCGGGTACGGCGGCGCGGCCGGGGAGATCGGGGCGCTGCACCTCCTGGGGCGTGAGGTGCGCCCCGAGACGCTGCTCTCGACGACGGACGAGCCGCTGCACCCGCTCGACGAGCAGGCCGTCGCGCGGGTCTTCGCTCTCGCGCGCCAGGGCGACGAGCGGGCCGGCGCGGCTGTCGACCGGTTCCTCCAGCGCCTGGTGCACGACGTGGCGGCGCTGGTGCTCGCCCTCGACCCGGAGCTGGTCGTCGTGGGCGGCTGGGCGGCCGGTCTGGACGGCGTACTGGAGCCGCTGCGCCGGGAGTTGGCCCGCTACTGCCTGCGTCCGCCGCGCGTGGCCCTGTCGGTCCTGGGCGAGGCGGCGGTGGCGACCGGGGCGCTGCGGCTCGCGCTGGACCATGTCGAGGAGCAGCTGTTCGCCGTCGAGGGAACGGTCACGGCGCGCCGCTAGCCGGAACACACCGACGCCGAAGGCCCACCGTGGAGGATCACGGTGGGCCTTTATGGAACGCGGCCGCGCGGGTCTCGCCGCGTGTGTGTCAGGAGGCGCGGCGGTCCGGGCCGTGGTGGATCTCGACGCCGCCGGAGTCGCCGAAGGTGAGGCGGCAGGTGTCGGCGCGGTAGGTGGCCACGGAGACCGCGGCCGTCTCGCCCTCGCTGAAGAACCGGGTCGTGACGACGAGGACGGGCGCGCCCGGCAGCCGGTCGAGTTCCTTCGCGTCGTCGGCACGGGCCGAGCCCAGCTCGACGGCGCGGTCCTGCCCCTCGAGCCCGAGGCGCCCCAGTTCGCGGAGCACGACACGCGCGCGTGAGGGCCCGGACGGGGCGTCTATGGCAGAGAGTTCGGGCACGGACGACGACGGCACGTAGAGCAGCTCGGCGGCGACGGGCTGGCCGTGCGACACACGCGTGCGGCGCACCCGGTGCACGCGCTCGTCGGGCGCGGTGCCGAGGATGCGGGCCACGGCCGCCGGCGGCACCGCGGGCTCGCTGTCCACGGCCTGCCAGGCCTCACCGTCGGCGGCGCCGGGCCACTCCTGGTCGTCGGACGAGTCGACCGCCACGCCCACGCGGGGCGGGGCGACGGTGGTGCCGACGCCACGGCGGCGCTGGAGCCTGCCTTCGAGCTCGAGCTGTTCGAGCGCCTGGCGGAGCGTGGCACGGGCGACTCCGAAGCGGGCCGCGAGGTCCCGCTCGTTCGGCAGGATCTCTCCCACGGCGAACTCGGAGTCGAGTGCCTCGGTCAGCACGGTCTTGAGGTGCCAGTACTTCGGCTCCGGCGCCGTTTCCAACTGCGTGGTCCCCACCCTGTCCTCCGCAATCGCCGTGTCCCGGCGGCGTTTAGCGCCCTTGTTTATTAAAGGTTCCTGCACTATCTCTGCGAGGGTAGGCCCGCCCTCCGACTTGGTCAAGACCAATCCTCGGTCCGCTCCGGTGCCCACGGGGGCTCCGCCGCACAGCGTTCATGGCGGTCCGCGGAGCGTTCACACCGCGTTCGCGAAACGACGAAAGCCCCCGCCCGGTCGGGGCGGGGGCTTCGGTGACGGCGGACGCCGCGGGGGGACGTCAGGCGAGCGACGTGAGCTTGTCCGGGTTACGCACGATGTATACGCACTGCACGTGGCCGTCGGCGACATCGACCTGGAAGACGCTGTCCGGCTTGCCGTCGACGAGGGCGAGCACGGCAGGCCCCGCGTTGAGCTCCACGATCCGGAAGGTGAACGCGGCGCCGCCGCCCTTGGCGGCCCCGAGCAGGAAGCGGCCCACCTTGTCGGCGGACTCGATGACGCGCAGCGGCGCCTTGGACTTGCCGCCGCTGTCGCCGACGAGACGCGCGTCGGGCGCGAGGATCGTCATCAGAGCCTCCAGGTCCCCGCCCGTCGCGGCCGCGAGGAAACGCTCGGTGAGGTCGCGCTGCTCGACGGGGTCGACGTCGAAGCGCGGCCGGCGCTCGTCCACGTGCTTGCGGGCACGTCCCGCGAGCTGCCGCACCGCGGACTCACTGCGTTCGAGGGTGGTGGCGATCTCGGCGAACGGGAACCCGAACGCCTCACGGAGCACGAACACGGCGCGCTCCAGCGGCGAGAGCGACTCCAGGACGACGAGGACGGCGAGCGACACCGACTCGGCGAGTACGGCCGCCTCCGCGGTGTCGGGCGCGGTCGGCCCGAAGTCGGTGACCAGCGGCTCCGGCAGCCAGGGACCCACGTACGCCTCGCGCCGCACCTGTGCCTGCCGCAACCGGTCGATGGCCAGACGGGTGGCGACGCGGACGAGATAGGCGCGTGGTTCGCGCACCTCGTCGCGGTCGGCCTGCGCCCAGCGCAGCCAGGCGTCCTGGACGACGTCCTCGGCGTCGGCCACGCGGCCCAGCATGCGGTAGGCGACCCCCATCAGGACCGGCCGGTGCTCTTCGAAGACCTCAATCACGGTGTCGGTTGCCACCCCTCCATCCCAACGGACGAGGGGGCGCGTGTCCAGGCGGAATCGATGCGGCGGTGACCACAAACGGCTCCGCGCCGGACCCGTCTCGCCCGCTCCCCCCTTGAACTGGAGGCTACTGAGCGGTAATTGTTGCTGACAAGCCGTCTAAGGAACCGTCGCGCGGGCGTCGGGGACAGGGAGCGACATGGCCACAGAGGTCTCCTTCAGCATCGAAACCCCCGGTGGCCCCCGTGAGGTGACCGTCGCGTACGAACGCGTGGGCACCGGGGAGCCCCTGCTTCTCCTGCACGGGATCGGCCACCACTGGCAGGCCTGGGCCCCCGTGATCCCGGTCCTGGCCGCCGAACGCGACGTGATCGCGATCGACCTGCCGGGCTTCGGCGCCTCTCCCGCGCTGCCCGACGGCGTCGCCTACGACCTTCCGACGGTGACGGCCACGCTCGGCTCGCTCTGCGCGGCTCTCGGCATCGAGCGGCCGCATGTGGCGGGCAACTCCCTGGGAGGACTGCTCGCGCTGGAGCTCGGCCGCGAGAAGCTCGTACGGTCGGTCACCGCGCTGTCGCCCGGCGGGTTCTGGTCGCAGGCCGAGCGCCTTTACGCGTTCGGCACGCTGCGCGCGATGCGGCAGGGCGCGCGGGCGCTGCCGGTTCCCGCGATCGAGCGGCTCGCGCGGTCGGCCGCGGGCCGGACGGCCCTGACGAGCACCATCTACGCCCGCCCCGGCCGCCGTTCACCCGATGCGGTCGTCGCGGAGACGCTGGCCCTGCGCCACGCTCCCGGGTTCGCGCAGACCCTCGCCGCGGGTCTGGATGTGCAGTTCACGGACGACGTGCCGGACATCCCGGTGACCGTCGCCTGGGGCACCCGCGACCGGCTGCTCCTGCGCCGCCAGGGCATCAGGGCCAAGCACGCCGTCCCCGGGGCCCGCCTCGTGCGGCTGCCCGGCTGCGGTCACGTCCCCATGAGCGACGACCCGGCGCTCGTCTCCCGCGTCATCCTGGACACCAGCCGCTGACCGCACCCGGAACACCCCGGAGCCGAGCGCCACTCCGGCGCCCACGAGCGCGCTGCCGACTGCCTGCGCGGCGCCGTACGTCCCGGTGCCGACGAGTGGCGCGGTGCACGCCGCCGCCACGGGGATGAGTCCGGAGAACAGGGTGGCGCGCTCGGCGCCGATGCGCTGCATGCCGATGTACCAGCACACGAAGCCGATCACCGTGACGACGGCGGCCTGCCACAGCAGCGCCGTCGCCTCGGTGGCGTCGGGCACGCGGAGCATGTGCGTGCCGTCGAGCACCGCGCCCACGAGTGCCGACTCCAGGGCGGCGCCCCCGCAGACCGTGCAGGACAGCAGCTTCGGGCCGAGGGGGCGCAGCACGGGCACCGCGAGAACCGCGAAACCGACCTCTCCGACGAGGGCTCCTGCGGAGAACAGGAGACCGGCCGTGTCGGTGCGCCCCCAGCCCTGGACGGTGAACGCGCCGAGGGCGACCAGCAACGCCCCGTAGAGGACGACCCGTTGGGGCCGACGGCCCGCGAGCAGGGGCACGAGCACCGCCACGACGACCGGGGCGCATCCGACGAGGACACCTGGTACGGCCGGTTCGGCGCTGCGCTCCGCGGCGAGCACCGCGAGGTTGAATCCGACCATCCCGACGGCCGCCAGCAGGGAGAGCCGCCCCCATTGACGCCCGGTGAGATGGCGCAGCGGCGCCGTGGCGCCCTTGCCGAGCAGGGGCACCAGAAGCAGGCAGGCGAGGGCGTACCGGAGGAACTGGCCGCCCGCGTACGGGTAGTCCCCGAGGAGGCTGTTGGCCGTGAAGGAGGCGCCGACGAGGACGCAGGCGAGGGCAGCCGGCAGAGCCCCTCGGATCGAGTGCGCGTTCATGGCCCTGACGCTAGGGAGGGCAGCGGCCCGGATTAAGGTCCACGTTCATGACGTCATCGGGGACCAATCCGCGTGGGGCCGGTCCAGGCGCGGATGAAGGGGGTGTCCAACAGCCCTCCGCCGCATGGGAGTTACTTCTGCCCGCCGCGTCGGCGCCCGCACGCGCGCGTGGCCGTGGTCTCCAGGCGGCGCTGCGGGACGCCGTCAGGTCGGGGCGGCTCGCACCCGGGACACGCATGCCGTCGAGCCGCGATCTCGCGGCGGACCTGGGCGTCTCGCGCGGGCTGATCACCGAGGCGTACGAGCAGTTGACCGCCGAGGGATATCTGCGCAGCGGGCGCGGTGCGGGGACCTGGGTGGGCGGGGCCGTGCGCGCCGCGGCGGCGGCCGGTGTGCGGGACCTGGCGCCCCGTCCGCCGGGCACCCGGGCCGACTTCGTGGCGGGCAGCCCCGATCTGTCGCTGTTCCCGCGCGCCGCGTGGGCGGCGGCGCAGCGCGGTGTGCTGGCCGAACTGCCGCACCACATGCTCGGCTACCCGGACCCGCGCGGCATCCCCCGGCTGCGTACCGCGCTGGCCGAACTCCTCGCGCGGCGGCGGGGCGTGGTCGCCGATCCGGAGCGCATCATCGTCTGCTCCGGGGTGGCACAGGCGGTGACACTGCTCGGATTCGTGCTGCACGCGCGCGGGGAGCGGTCCGTGGGCGTCGAGGACCCGGGGAGCCCCGACCTGGGTCCGCTGTTCGCCTCGGCCGGTGTCGGCACGACCGCGCTCCCGCTGGACCGCGAGGGGCCGGCCATCGGGCCGCTGTGGGACTCGGGTGTGCGCTCCGCGGTGACGACGCCCTCCCACCAGTTCCCCTCGGGCATCGCCTATTCACCGGCGCGCCGCGCTCAACTCCTCGACTGGGCACGGTCGGTGGACGGTCTCGTCATCGAGGACGACTATGACGGCGACTTCCGCTACGACCGCGCGCCGGTGGGAGCGCTTCAGGGTCTCGACCCCGAGCATGTCGCGTACACGGGATCGGTGAGCAAGTCGCTCGCTCCCGGGCTGCGGCTCGGCTGGATGGTCGTGCCCGCGCGGCTGACCGACGAGGTCGTCGAGCGCAAGCGCTACATGGATCTCGGCAATCCGGCCCTCGACCAGGCGCTCCTGGCCCGTTTCGTCGAGCGCGGCGACTACGACCGTCAGCTGCGGCGCTGCCAGCGCGCGTACCGAGAGCGCCGCGACACCCTCGTGACCGCGCTCCACGCGCATCTGCCGGGCGCTCAGGTGACGGGGATCGCCGCCGGACTGCATGTCATCGCCCGCCTCCCCGAGCGCTACGGGCCGCAGGAGGAGCTCCTCGAACGGGCCGCGGCGGCCGGGGTCACCGTCCGTCCGCTGACCCACTACGGCACCTCGGACAGCGACGACGGCGCAGTGCGCCTCGTCCTCGGCTACGCCCATCTGCCGCCGGCCCGGATCGCGGAAGGCGTACGTCTCCTGGCGCGCGCGGCCCATGAGGGGGCCACGCGCGCGTGAACGGCGGCGTGGCCGTGTGAGGCGATGCAGCGCGCCGGGTTCCCCGATCCCCAGGGGCAGTTGTTCACTTGGGGTTCGCGTGTGCGCCGTGGGGAGCCCGTAGGTGTGGCTTCGCCGCGGCGCCCCGCAGTGGTGGCACCGCACTGTCGTCGGAACCCGTTTCTGGAGGCGTATTCATGTCACACCGTCCGCCGAGTTCTCTGCCCGGCCGCCGCGGGGTGCTGCGCGGTTCGCTCGCCGCCTCGGCCGCGCTGGCCCTGCCCGCCGTGGGCGCGGCCGCCGCGCCGGCCTTCGCCCTGTCGGGTCGCCCGAAGGCGGCGTGGGGTGTCCAGGCAGGCGACGTCGGGGCACACTCGGGGCTGATCTGGACACGCTCCGACCGCCCCGCCCGCATGATCGTGGAGACCTCCGCGACGGAGTCGTTCCGCCGGGCCACCAAGTGGCACGGGCCGCTGATCGGCGCGGGCACGGACTTCACGGGCACCACCCGCCTGCGCGGCCTGCCGCCGGGCGAGCAGATCCACTACCGCGTGGTGCTCGCCGACCCCGACGACCCCCGCCGCACGGGCGAACCCGTCACCGGCACGTTCCGCACCACCCCCGTGGGCCGCCGCGACGGGGTGCGCTTCCTGTGGTCGGGCGACATCGCGGGCCAGGGCTGGGGCATCAACCCGGACCTCGGCGGCTACCGCGTGTACGAGGACATGCGCGCCCTGAACCCCGACTTCTTCCTGTGCAGCGGCGACAACATCTACGCCGACGGCCCGATCCTGCCCAGCGTCACGCTGCCGGACGGCCGCGTGTGGCGGAACGTCACGACCGAGGAGAAGTCCAAGGTCGCCGAGACGCTGGCCGAGTTCCGCGGCGCGTTCCGCTACAACCTCCTCGACGAGAACCTGCGCCGCTTCAACGCGCAGGTGCCGTCGATCGTCCAGTGGGACGACCACGAGGTGCACAACAACTGGTACCCGGGCCAGATCCTGGACGACGCCCGCTACACGGAGAAGGACACGGACGTCCTCGCCGCGCGCTCCCTGCGGGCGTTCAGCGAGTACTTCCCCGTGTCCACACTGCCGCCGGGCGACGACGAGGGGCGCGTGTACCGGGTCCTGAGGCAGGGGCCCCTGCTCGACGTGTTCGTGCTCGACATGCGCTCGTACCGCAACGCCAACTCCCCGGGCCGGCAGCCCGACGACGCGACCGGGATCCTCGGCGCGCGGCAGCTGGCCTGGCTGAAGCGTGAGCTGTCGCGGTCACGGGCCGTCTGGAAGGTGATCGCCTCCGACATGCCGCTCGGCCTGGTCGTGGCCGACGGCAAGGCGAACTTCGAGGCCGTCGCCCAGAGCGATCCGGGAGCGCCGCTCGGCCGCGAGCTGCAGATCGCGGAGCTGCTGCGCCACATCAAGCACGACCGGATCACGGGCACGCTGTGGCTCACGGCGGACGTCCACTACACGTCGGCGCAGCACTACGACCCGTCGCGCGCCGCGTTCCAGGACTTCGAGCCGTTCTGGGAGTTCGTCTCCGGACCGCTGGCGGCGGGCGGTTTCCAGGCGGTGAAGCTGGACGCCACCTTCGGCCCCGAGCAGAGCTTCATCAAGGCGCCGAACCGGGCCAACACGTCCCCGATGGAGACCCCGCAGTACTTCGGCGAGGTCGACATCGACGGCGGCAGCGGCGAGCTGACGGTACGGCTGCGGCAGCAGGGCGGCGACGTGCTGTTCTCCCAGGTGCTCCAGCCGGGGCGAGTGGGGCAGTAGACGACATACGGGACGTAAGCAGTCTTTACTCATCGGTCACAAAGCGTTCGTGATCACGCAACACCGTTCCTTCACAGTGGCTGCATGAGTCCAGACATGTCTGATGTGAGGCGGACCAGGAACGGCCGCCCCGTCCACCACTGGCGGCGCGACGTCGTCGAGCTCGCCGCCCTGTTCACGGCCGTGGCCGTCGCGGACGCCGTGGCGAACCTCGTCGGCCACGGCCCCGACGGCCCCGTGCTGCTCGCCGTCTCGGCCGTGGTGCTGCTCGCCACCGCCGGATTCCACACATGGTGGGCACGACGCCACAACCACGCACCCCCGACAGGCGATACCGACGCCCGGCGGCTCCCCACGGAGCGCGCCGGGCAGTCGGAACAGCCCGACACAGAGGTCCCCGCGGACGCCGGCCCGCAGGCGACGGACCAGGCCACGGCCACCGCGCTCTGGCGCATGCGGACGACGGTCCGTGACGAGCCGGGGTCGCTCGCGTCGCTGTGCACGGCGCTCGCCCCGCTGCGCGTCGACATCCTGAGCCTCCAGACGCACCCCCTGGGCGAGGGCACCGTGGACGAGTTCCTGCTGCGCGCGCCGCAGGAGTTGCCCGCCGCCGAACTCAGCCGGGTCGTGTCCCGGGCCGGCGGCTCCGGCACCTGGATCGAGCGGGCCGACGCCCACGACCTCGTGGACGCACCCACCCGCATCCTCGGTCTCGCCACACGCACGGCCCTGGACGCCGCCGAACTCCCGCTGGCGCTGCGCCAGTTGCTCGGACGGTGCACCATCAGGTCACTGCCGGCCACGACGACGAGCGGCCGAAGGACGGAGAGCGCGCCGGTGGAGGGGGCGCTCGAAGGGACCGTGATCCGGCTCCGGGCCCCCGAGGGCGGCGTGATCACCGTGGAGCGGCCGTACCTGCCCTTCACGCCCACCGAGTTCGCGCGCGCCCGCGCTCTGGTCGAACTCGACGCGCGGCTCGGCCCGCGCATCCCGCGCAGCCAGGACGTCCTGACGCTCCCCGAGGGCAGGGCGATCACCGTGCGCCGGGCCGACTCGAACGACGTGGAGGCGGCCAAGGCGATGCAGGAGCGCTGCTCCCGCGCGACGCTGAGCAAGCGGTACCACGGGCCCGTCGGCGACGCGGACCGCTACCTCAACCACCTGCTCAGCCCCCGCTTCGGCCGCACGCTCGCCGCACAGACCGCGTCGGGCCGGATCGTCGCCCTCGGGCATCTGCTGTGGGACGGCGACGAGACGGAGATCGCGCTGCTCGTCGAGGACGACTGGCAGCGCCGCGGGATCGGCACCGAGCTGCTCGGCCGCCTGGTGGCGATGGCGGTCGAGGCGGGCTGCGAGAGCGTGTACGCGGTCACGCAGGCGTCCAACACCGGGATGGTCGCCGCGATGCGCGGCCTCGGTCTGCCCCTCGACTACCAGATCGAGGAGGGCACGCTGGTGATCACGGCTCGTCTGGAGACGGCCCCGGTCAGGTCGCGGCTGCCGTACGAGGGACCCCACGGGGCGTACGAGCAGGCCGAACAGCGCTGAGGGCCGGGCCGGCCGGGACCGACTCCACGCGAGCCGGCCCGGACCGGTCCCCTCCTCTTTCCGGCCGGTCCGGGCAGGCGGCTCTACCTCACTCAGGCACCCGCAGGCGCGCCGCGGTCACACGCCCCGCGCCACCACCCGGCTCCCCCAGCGCCTGGTCCAGGTCCGCCCACAGGTCCTCGACGTCCTCCAGACCCACCGACAGCCGCAGCAGCCGGTCGCTCACCCCGGCCGACCTGCGGTCGCCGGCGTCGACGATGCGGTGGCTGATGGACGCCGGGTGCTGGATGAGCGAGTCGACGCTGCCGAGACTCACCGCGGGGGTGACCAGCCGGACCGTTCGGATCACCTCGTGGGGGTCGCCCACGGTCTCGAAGGCGACCATCGCGCCGCCGATCCGCGGATAGTGCACGCGCGCGACGCGCGGGTCCCGGGACAGCCGCGCCGCCAGTTCGGCCGCCGTCGCCGACGCGGCCCGCACGCGCACCGGCAGCGTCGCGAGGCCGCGCAGCAGCAGATAGCCGGCGAGCGGATGCAGCACGCCGCCCGTCGCGAACCGCACCTGACGCAGCTGCCGCGCGAACGCCTCGTCGCAGGCCACGACCCCGCCCATGACGTCCCCGTGCCCGCCGAGGAACTTGGTCGCGCTGTGCAGCACCAGCCGCGCGCCGTGCTCGACGGGCCGCTGGAGCACCGGCGTGGCGAAGGTGTTGTCCGCGAGGAGCGGGACCGTTCCGCAGGAGTGGGCCACGGCCCGCAGATCGAGTTCGGCGAGCGTCGGATTGGCGGGTGACTCCACCATCACGAGCCCGGTGTCGGGCCGGATCGCGTCCGCGATGCCCGCCGGATCGACCCAGGTCACCTCCGTACCGAGCGCCCCGGCGGTGAGCAGGTGGTCGCTGCATCCGTACAGCGGCCGCACGGCGACGACATGGCGCAGCCCGGCGCCGTTCCGTACCAGCAGCACCGCGGTCAGCGCGGCCATGCCGCTCGCGAAGGCGACCGCGCTCTCGGTGCCTTCGAGCCGGGCGAGCGCGGTCTCGAAGCGGCCGACGGTCGGGTTGCCGAGCCTGGCGTACACCGGCGGGCCCTCGTCGACGACGCCGTCCGCCGCGAACGCGTCGATGCGGGCGGCCTCGCCGCGGCTGTCGTACGACGGGTAGGTCGTGGACAGGTCGATGGGCGGGGCGTGCAGCCCGAGTCCGGCGAGGTCGTCGCGGCCGGCGTGCACGGCTTCGGTGGCCAGGGCCCGCCGGTGGGCGGGGCCCGGGCGCGTCCCTGCGTACAGGTCGTTGTCCATGGACGACAGCCTGAACAACGGCCGGGGTTCGCCGGAGGAAGCCCGTGCTACGTTCGGCCGATGGCCGATTCCGTCGTACTCGATCCGGTTGATCTGCACATACTGCGCCTCCTCCAGAACGATGCCCGCATCACCTACCGGGACCTCGCCGTGCAGGTCGGTGTCGCACCGTCCACCTGCCTCGACCGCGTGACCCGGCTGCGCCGGTCCGGCGTGATCCTCGGGCATCAGCTGCGCCTCGACCCCGCGAAGCTGGGCCGCGGGCTCCAGGCGCTGCTCTCGGTGCAGGTGCGGCCGCACCGGCGCGAGCTGGTCGGCCCGTTCGTGGAGCGGATCCGGGCGCTGCCGGAGGCGCGGTCCGTCTTCCATCTGACGGGCCCCGACGACTACTTGGTGCATGTCGCCGTCCGCGACACCGCCGATCTCCAGCGGCTCGTCCTCGACGAGTTCACCGCACGCCGCGAGGTGGCGCGCGTCGAGACGCGGCTGATATTCCAGCAGTGGGAGTGCGGCCCGCTCCTGCCCCCGTCGGACGCCGTCGGCGAATCCTGATGACGCGGCCCCCCACCCCGTACGACGATGGCGGCATGTCAGATTCGTCAGCCACAGCAGCAGCCGTCACCGGACCGCTCCCGCGCGAGGTCGCCGACACCTACGTCGACGAGCTCATCGCCCTCGACCCCGTCACCGGCACCTACCTCGGCGTGCCCGAGAGCCACAGCAAGCTGCCCGACCTCTCACCCGCCGGTCTGGAGGCCCTCGCCGATCTCGCGCGGGCGACCCTCGCGCGGCTCGACGAGGCCGAGCGCAGGTCCGGCGCCGACAGTGCGATCGAGCGCCGCTGCGGACGGCTCCTGCGGGAGCGGCTCACGGCCGAACTCGCCGTGCACGACGCGGAGGAGAACCTTCGGGCCGTCACCAACCTGGGCGGGCCCGTGCACAACGTGCGGGAGGTCTTCACCCTCACGCCGACCGCGACGGACGCGGACTGGGCGGCCGTCGCCGAGCGGCTGCGCGCCGTGCCGGGGGCGCTCGCCGGATACCGCGAGACGCTGTCGCTGGGCCTGGAGAAGAAGCTCCACGGGGGACCGCGCCCCACCGCCACGTTCATCGAGCAGCTCACCGAGTGGGCGGGCGAAGGGCGCGGCTGGTTCGAGGACTTCACCGCGGACGGGCCCGACGCGCTGCGCGCCGAGCTGGACGCGGCGGGTGCCGCCGCCACGGCCGCGGTGGTCGAGCTGCGCGACTGGGTGCGCGACGTGTACGCGTCCGCGATCGAGGGCTCGCCCGACACGGTGGGCCGTGAGCGGTACGCCCGCTGGTCGCGCTACTACAACGGCACGGACCTCGACCTGGACGAGGCGTACGGATACGGCTGGGCGGAGTACCACCGCCTGCTCGGCGAGATGAGGACCGAGGCGGAGAAGATCCTCCCCGGGGCGGCGACGCCGTGGGTGGCGCTCGCGCACCTCGACGAGCACGGCACGCACATCGAGGGCGTGGAGGAGGTGCAGCGCTGGCTCCAGAGCCTGATGGACGAGGCGATCGAGGCCCTCGACGGCACCCACTTCGAGCTCGCGGAGCGGGTACGGAAGGTGGAGTCCCGGATCGCCCCGGCCGGCAGCGCCGCGGCGCCCTACTACACGGCGCCGTCCGAGGACTTCTCGCGGCCGGGGCGCACCTGGCTGCCGACGATGGGCCAGACCCGGTTCCCCGTCTACGACCTGGTCTCCACCTGGTACCACGAGGGCGTGCCAGGCCACCATCTCCAGCTCGCGCAGTGGACGCACGTCGCGGACAGCCTCTCCCGCTACCAGGCGAGCATCGGCATGGTGAGCGCCAACGCCGAGGGGTGGGCGCTGTACGCGGAGCGCCTGATGGACGAGCTGGGCTTCCTCACGGACGCCGAGCAGCGGCTCGGGTATCTGGACGCGCAGATGATGCGCGCGGCCCGGGTCATCGTCGACATCGGTATGCATCTGGAGCTGGAGATTCCGGCGGACTCGCCGTTCCATCCGGGCGAGCGGTGGACGCCCGACCTCGCGCAGGAGTTCTTCGGGGCGCACAGCAGCCGGCCCGCGGACTTCGTGGAGAGCGAGCTGACCCGCTACCTGTCCATCCCCGGGCAGGCGATCGGCTACAAGCTGGGCGAGCGCGCGTGGCTGCTCGGCCGGGCCAACGCGCGGGCCAGGCACGGGGACGCGTTCGACGCGAAGGCCTGGCACATGGCGGCTCTCTCGCAGGGGTCGCTCGGCCTCGACGACCTGGTGGACGAGCTGTCCCGGCTGTGACTCCGGTGCGGGCGGCGGCTGTTGGAGCTGTCGCCCGCGCGGCGGTTCCTCTCGCGGTGTCAGCAGCCGCAGTCGTCCGCGTCGACGGGCGCCGTCAGCGGGTCGGCGTCGCGCCGCGCGGGCCCCTCCCACGTCTCGTACGCGAAGCCCTCCCGCGCCCAGTACTCGAAGCCGCCGAGCATCTCCTTGACCCGGAAGCCGAGTTCGGCGAGGGCGAGGGCAGCGCGCGTGGCCCCGTTGCAGCCCGGGCCCCAGCAGTACGTGACGACGGGCACCGCCTTGTCGAGGAGCTGCCCGGCCTGCTCGGCGATGAGCGCGGTGGGCAGGTGGACGGCGCCGGGCACGTGTCCCTGGTCCCACGAGGCGGTGGAGCGGGTGTCGACGACGACGAAGCCCGGGTCCCCGTCGGCGGCGAGCGCCGAGGCGACGTCGGACACGTCGGCGTGGAAGGCGAGGCTCGCGCCGAAGTGGGCGGCGGCCGCGGCGGGGGACGCCGGGGGCACACGGAGCACGGCGTTGGGGGTGACGGTGGTGGTCGCGGTCATGATGTCGGCCTCCCTGGCGGATCGCTGCGGGCCGCACGACCGTGCCGCCCTCGACCAGAAATCTACGGACCGTGGCGATCTTCCTGAAGTGACGATCCCCGGCATCCCTCTTGATCGGCCGGGGATGTCCCTGCTATTCCTGCCACATGACCGGTGAATCCCCGTACACCCCCGATGCCACCGACTGGCGCATCCTCGACGTCCTCCAGCGCGAGGGCCGGGCGAGCTACGCCGAGCTCGCGCGGGCCGTCTCCATGTCCGCGAGCGCCGTCACCGAGCGGGTGAAGCGCCTCGAGGAGGCCGGGGTGATCGCGGGGTACGCGGCGGTGGTCGTCCCCGAGCGGATCGGTCTGCCCATCCTGGCGTTCGTACGGCTGCGCTATCCGAACGGTCACTACAAGCCGTTCCACGACCTCGTCGAGGTGACGCCGGAGATCCTGGAGGCGCACCACGTCACCGGCGACGACTGCTTCGTCATCAAGGTCGCGGCGCGCTCGATGAAGCACCTGGAGGAGGTCTCCGGCCGGATCGGCGCGCTCGGCTCGGTGACGACCAGCGTGGTCTACTCGTCCCCGCTCCCCCGGCGACCGCTCGGCCACTGACCCGCCGCCGGGCGGCCACGGCCGGGCTCAGGTCAGCTGCCGTACGACCGACCCCGACCGCCCCTTCACGATCTCGAGCTGCGCGTGCACCCGGCGGCGCAGGTCGCCGACGTGGCTGACGATGCCGACGCTGCGGTCCCGCTCACGCAGGGAGTCCAGGACGTCCAGCACCTCGTCCAGTGTCTGGTCGTCGAGGCTGCCGAAACCCTCGTCGATGAAGAGGGTGTCGAGGCGGACACCGCCCGCCTCGTCCGTGACGACGTCCGCGAGGCCGAGAGCGAGGGCCAGCGACGCGAAGAACGTCTCCCCGCCGGAGAGTGTCGCGGTGTCCCGCTCGCGCCCCGTCCACGCGTCGACCACGTGCAGGCCGAGGCCCGAACGGCCGCGCCCCGTACGGCCGTCGGAGTGCACCAGCGTGTACCGGCCGGACGACATGCGGGCCAGTCGCGCGGTCGCCGCGGCCGCGACCTGTTCGAGCCGGGCCGCGAGCACATAGGACTCCAGGCGCATCTTGCGCTCGTTGTCCGCGGACGTGCCGGCGGCGAGACCCGCCATGCGCGCCACTCGGTCGTACGCGGCGCGCAGCGGCGCGAGCCGTCGCACGGCCGTGGCGCAGCGGGCCGAGAGCCGGTCGATCTCGGTGCAGCGGCGGTCGGCGTCGTCGCGCGCGGACGCCGCGTCGCGCACCCGCCGGTCGGCCGCCTCGGCGGCGTGCTGCGCCGCGGGCACGTCGGCGGGCGACTGCCGGGCCGCCGCCGCGGTGTCGCCCTCGGCGAGGACGGCACGCACCGAGGCCTCCTCGGACTGGCGGGCGTCGAGCCGGTGTTGAAGGTCTCTGTGCTGGGCGTCGTCCAGGAGGGCGGCGCCGGCGGCCTCCGGCGTGTCGAAGCCGGCGCGGAAGGCGGCGTCGGCGAGTCGCGCGTCGGCGTCCTTGAGCCGCCTGGCTGCCTCGTCGGCGCCCCGGGCGGCGTCCGCGGCGGCCGTGAGCTGCGCGGCGAGGCGTTCCAGTTGAGCAGCGCGCGCACCCACACTGGCCTCCGGACCGCGCGCCTGGGCCAACTCGCGCTCCAGGACGCCCTGTTCGCGGTCGACGCTCTCGCGCAGGGTGGCTCGGGCGACGGCACGACGTGCGGCTTCCTGCTGCGCGGCGAGTCTGCGGTCGTGCTCGCCCTCGGCCTGGCCGAGGGCCTCACGTGCGGCGTGCAGTCCGGAGGCGAGGCCGCGCGCTTCGGCGTGTCGGGCGCGCAACTCCTCGGCCGCGTCGGCGAGTTCCCGCGCGGATGTCTCTCCGGCGGCGGCCGTCGCGGCGGCGAGGGACTCGCGCACCGCGGCGAGCCGGCTCTCCTGCGCGGTGCGCGCGTCGTCCGCGCGGCGGTACGCGGCGAGGGCCGTCTCCTCGGCGTCGCGGCCGACATGCTCCGCGGTCTTGCGCATGGGATCGGGATGCTCGGTGGACCCGCACACCGCGCACCTCTCGCCGGGGACGAGCTGCGCGGCCAGTTCGGCCGCGATCCCGTTCAGCCGCTGTTCCTTGAGGCCGAGCCAGTGCTCATGCGCGGCCGCGGCCCCCTCACGGGCCCGCACGGTGCCCGTCCGGGCGTCGGCGGCCTCGCCGGAGAGCCGGTCGCGGCGCCTGGCGGCCTCCGACTTCTGCTGCGCGGGCTCCAGTTGACCCGCCAGGTGCTCGGCGCGCGTCGCGGCCTCCTGCGCGGACTCGACGGCTTCCTGGAGCGCGGCCCGCGTACTGTCCCAGCCGTCGAGCCAGCTCGCCGCGTCCTGGAGCAGCTCGTCGTCGGCGCGCTCCTCGCGGTCGAGTCCTCGCCGCTGCCCGTCGAGTTCCGTCAGGCGCAGCTCGGCGCGCCGGGCGGACTCCAGGCCGCCCAGCTCCTCGGCCGCCTTCCGCGCGGCGGCGGCGAGACCCGCCGCGCCGGCGCCGTCGAACGACTCGGGCAGGGCTGCACGCGCGCGTGCGTCCTCGCTCGTGGCCCTGCGGTGTTCGGTCTCCGCGGCCTCGCGCAGCGCGAGGGCGGGCGCGACGGCCTCGGCCTTGCGACCCCGCGCCATGCGCTCCTGGACCCGCTGATGCTCGTCGGCCCGCTCGTCGAGCCGCGCGGCCCGCTCCCGCGCCTCCTCGAACCGCCGCTGGAGCCGGTGCACTTCCTGTACGCCGGCCAGGTCGCGCTGTGCCTCGGTGCGGGCCGCGTCGGCGGCGGTCAGCGCGAGGTGCGCGACGGTGAGCCGCTCGCGGGCGGTGGAGCGGGCGACGGCGGCCCACGTGAGCACGGAGTCGGCGAGCCCGGGGTCGCCGGGCGCGGCGTCGGTGGCGGGCAGTTCCACGATGTTCCCGGCGGCCTGCTGCATGCGGTGCGCGTCGGCGAGCAACTCGGCGTCCGCCGCGCGTACTTCGCTCTCGGCGGCGCGGCGCTGCTCGGCGAGCCGCTGTTCGGCCGCGGCGAAGCGCCGCGTGTCGAAGAGCCGGCCGAGGAGCTTGCCGCGGGCCTCGGCGTCGGCCCGCAGGAACCGGGCGAAGTCTCCCTGCGGCAACAGGACGACCTGGCAGAACTGCTCCTTGCTCATCCCGAGGAGCTGGCTGATCTCCTCGCCGATCTCCTGGTGGGAGCGGCTGAGGTCCTTCCAGGTGCCGGCCGTGGCGTCGTACTCGCGCAGCCAGCTCTGGGCCTTGTCCATGGTGGTGCCCGTGCCGCGCTTCTTGGGGCGCTCCCACGGGGGCTGCCGGGTCAGCTCCAGGCGGCGTCCCGCGACGGTGAGGTCGAGGGTGACCTCGGTGCGCGTGCCGGGCGCGGCGTGGTCGCTGCGCAGGGACGTGCCCTGGCCGCTGCCCTGCCGGGCGCCGGGGACCGAGCCGTACAGGGCGTAGCAGACGGCGTCGAGGACGGAGGTCTTGCCGGCGCCCGTCGGGCCGTGGAGCAGGAAGAGGCCCGCCGAGGACAGGTCGTCGAAGTCGACTTCCTGGCTTGCCCCGAAGGGCCCGAAGGCGGTGATCCGCAGCCGGTGGAGCCTCATCGGGCGACCTCGCGCCGGGTGTCGTCGATGCGTACGGCGTCGAGTGCCTCGCGCAGGACGGCGCGCTCGCGCTCGTCGGGTCCGGCGCCGCGCACATGGGTCACGAAGTCCTCCGCGATCTGTTGGTCGTCACGCCCCTTGAGGCGCTGCGCGTACGAGACGTCGGGGTCCTCGGGGGCGCGCTGCGGGTCGAAGGCGAGGCTGAGGGTGTGCGGGAACCGCTCGGCGAGGCGGGCCATGGGGTCGTCGGGCCTGACCGGGTCGGTGAGGGTGGCCTCGACCCAGGACTCCTCGTGCGCGGTGAGCTCCGGGCGCGCGAGCAGGTCCGCGAGGTCACCGCGGATCCGGGCGAGCGGCCTGGGCACCGGGCAGTCGACGCGCTCGGCGGCGGCGAAGCCGTCCGCGTCCAGGTCGACGAGCCACATGCTCTTGCGGTGGTCGGCCTCGGAGAAGGAGTACGGGAGCGGCGAGCCGGAGTAGCGCACGCGCTCGGAGATGACCTGGCTGCCGTGCAGATGCCCGAGCGCCACGTAGTCGACGCCGTCGAAGACGCCGGAGGGGACGGCGGCGACTCCGCCGACCGTGATGTCGCGCTCGCTGTCGCTGGCCTCGCCGCCGGTGACGAAGGCGTGCGCGAGGACGACGGCCCGGGTCCCTGCCGGGCGCTCGGCGAGATCGACCCGCACCCGGTCCATGGCGGCGGCCAGGACGGCCTCGTGGCCCGGCTTCGACACCCCGAACTCGTCCTTCACCAGCGCCGGTTCGAGATAGGGCAGCCCGTAGAAGGCCACGTCACCGGTGGCGTCCGGGATGAGCACGGGGGTCGCGCACGCGCCGGGGTCGGTGCGCAGGTGGATGCCGGCGCGGCCGATGAGCCCGGCGCCGACGCCGAGGCGGCGCGCCGAGTCGTGGTTCCCGGAGATCATCACCGTGGGGATGCCCTGCTCGGCGAGGCGGTGCAGGGCGTCGTCGAACAGCTCGACCGCGGCGAGGGGCGGCACCGCGCGGTCGTACACGTCGCCCGACACGACCACCGCGTCGACGTCCCGCTCACGGACGGTCGCGACGAGGTGACCGATGAACTCGGCCTGGGCGCCGAGCATGTTCACCCGGTGGAACGCCCGGCCGAGATGCCAGTCGGAAGTGTGCAGCAGCCTCATGATCCCCGAGACTAACGGGCGGGTCGGACATCACGGGCGGCTACTGGCGTATCGGTACCTGCTCGCCGCGCACGCGCCCCGCCCGCCGGAGCCGGTCACGCGTCCCCGTACGCCTCTGCCCCGAGCTCGAACTCCGCGGTGCCCGCGGTGACATCGGCCAGCCACGCACGGAACGCGTCCACGTCCGCGTCCGGCAGAGCGATCTCGATCGTGACCGCCTCCCCGTAATGGACGTCACGCACCTCACGTCCCGTGGAGCGCAGATCGTTCTGCACCTTTCCGGCGCGCTGGTGGTCGACAGTGACCTTGGCGAGCCGGAAGCGGCGCCGGGTGAGGGTGCCCAGCGCGTCGAGCGCCTCGCCGACGGCTCCTCCGTAGGCCCGGATGAGACCGCCCGCGCCGAGCTTCACACCTCCGTAGTAGCGGGTCACGACGGCGACGACGTACCGCATCTCGCGGCGCGTGAGCATCTGGAGCATGGGGACGCCGGCCGTGCCGCCCGGTTCGCCGTCGTCGCTCGCCTTCTGCACGGAGGCGTCGGCGCCGATGACGTACGCGTAGCAGTTGTGGGACGCGGTGGGGTGCTCCTTGCGGATGCGCGCCACGAAGTCCTGGGCCTCGCGCTCGGTGGCCGCGGGCGCGAGCGCGCACAGGAACCGGGAGCGGTTGATCTCGGTCTCGTGCACGCCCTCACGGGCCACGGTGCGGTACTCGTCCTGCATCCGGCCAGCGTATGCCGCGTGCCGGCGTTCGCTCGCCCCCGCCCGTCGCCCCGGTCACCCGGTGGTGAATACTCGCTCGTCGTCGCAGCGCTCGCGGGACATCCGTTCCCGTGGCTTCCTGCGCGGATGCACCCCCGGGTCCGTACCGGCACGACAGAAAGCAGTTTCGCCCATGACCGGCACGCAGGCCGAACGCGTCGAAGGCACGGCCGTCCGGCCGCCGTCCTCACGATGGCGGCCCTGGCTCCTCGAGGGTCTGAGCGAGACGACGGCCCGGCATCCGGGACCGCACGGCACACCGCCGGCCGAGCACAAGGGCCACACGTGGTGGCGGGTGATGTGCCTGACGGGCGTGGACTACTTCTCGACGCTCGGCTACCAGCCGGGCATCGCCGCCCTCGCCGCGGGACTCCTGTCCCCGCTGGCCACCCTCGTCCTGATCGCGCTCACGCTCGGCGGCGCGCTGCCGGTGTACCGCCGCGTCGCGAAGGAGTCCCCGCACGGCGAGGGTTCCATCGCGATGCTGGAGCGGCTCCTTCCGTGGTGGGCGGGGAAGCTGTTCGTCCTCGTGCTGCTCGGGTTCGCCGCCACCGACTTCATGATCACGATCACCTTGTCGGCGGCCGACGCCGCGGCGCACGTCGTCGAGAACCCCTTCGCGCCCGCGTCGCTCGACGGCGCGAACACCTGGATCACGCTGTTCCTGGTGGCGGGCCTCGGCGCGGTGTTCCTCAAGGGGTTCCGTGAGGCGATACGGGTGGCGGTCGTGCTCGTCGCCCTCTACCTCATGCTGAACGTGGTCGTGCTCATGACGGCCGCCTGGCACGTCCTGACCGAGCCGGTGAAGATCGGCAACTGGTGGGACGCCATGACCGCCGCGCACTCCTCGCCCGTCGCGATGATCGGCGTGGCGCTCCTCGTCTTCCCGAAGCTGGCGCTCGGCATGTCCGGCTTCGAGACGGGCGTGGCCGTGATGCCCCAGGTGCGCGGCGACGCCACCGACACGTACGCGCATCCCAAGGGGCGGGTGCGGGACACCCGCAAGCTGCTCACCACGGCCGCGCTGATCATGAGCGGTTTCCTGCTGCTCTCCAGCCTGGCGACGACGATCCTCATCCCCCAGTCCGCGTTCGAGAGCGGCGGCCCGGCCAACGGCCGCGCCCTCGCGTTCCTCGCGCACCAGTACCTGGGCGAGGGTTTCGGCACGGTGTACGACGTCTCGACCATCGCCATCCTGTGGTTCGCCGGAGCCTCCGCGCTCGCGGGGCTCCTCAACCTGGTGCCGCGCTACCTGCCGCGGTACGGCATGGCCCCGGAGTGGACGCGCGCCGTCCGTCCGCTGGTGCTCCTGTTCATGGCGATCGCCGTCTTCATCACGCTCTGGTTCAACGCGAACGTCGACGACCAGAGCGGCGCGTACGCCACCGGTGTCCTGGTCCTGATGCTGTCGGCGTCGTTCGCCTCGACGGTCGCGGTGCGCTCGCGCGGGCGCAAGGCCGCGACCCTCGGCTTCGGGGCGATCACCGCCGTGTTCGGGTACACGCTCGTCACGAACGTCATCGAGCGCCCCGACGGCATCAAGATCGCCCTCCTCTTCATCGTCGGGATCCTCCTCACCTCGTTCGCCTCGCGCGTGCACCGGGCCTTCGAACTGCGGGCGGGCGACGTGACGTTCGACGAGACGGCGGCACGGATCGTCGACGAGGCAGCGGGCCACGGCCCGCTGCGGATCATCGCGAACGAGCCCGACGAGCACTCCAAGGCCGAGTACCGCGCCAAGGAGTACAGCCAGCGCGAGCAGACCCACATCCCGGACGGGCGGCCCGTCCTGTTCCTTGAGGTCTTCGTCCACGACTCGTCGGACTTCACCGCGCCGGTCGAGGTCCACGGCGACGAGAAGCACGGCGTACGCCGGCTGCGCGTCCAGGGCGCGGGCGTGCCGAACACCATCGCGGCCGTCCTGATGAGCCTGCGGGCCCGCACGGGCGAGGTGCCGCACGCGTACTTCAACTGGACCGAGGGCCATCCCGTCAGCCATCTGCTGCGCTTCCTGGTGTTCGGCGACGGCGAGGTCGCGCCGGTCACCCGCGAGGTACTGCGCCGCGCCGAGCCCGAGCCCGCCCGGCGGCCCCGCGTCCACGTGGGCTGACCTGCGCCCGCATCCCTGCGGACTAGGATGTGGCGCCCACGTACGGGTGACGGCCGGGGCGGAGGGCGACGGGACATGACGCGGGACGGACACGACGGCCGGCGGCCGCGGCGCCGGGGGCAGGGCGAGCTGGAGGCCCAGGTCCTCTCGGCGCTGTGCGAGGCGCCGGGTCCCGTGACGGCGGCCTGGGTCCAGGAACGGGTCGGCGGCGACCTCGCCTACACGACCGTGGTGACGATCCTGACGCGGCTCCTCGCGAAGAGCGCGGTGACCCGCGCCCGCGACGGCCGCTCCTTCCTGTGGACGCCGGCCGCCGACGGGGCGGGGCTCGCGGCGCTGCGGATGCGCAAGGTGCTCGACGGCGAGACGAACCGCGAGGCGGTCCTCGCGCGTTTCGTCACCGCGCTTCCTCCGGGCGACGAACAACTGCTGCGGGACCTCCTCGCACAGGCGGAACGGCCGGACGAAGCCTCCGGCCCCGGCGAGGGCTGAGCCGGGCGATGGGAGTCTTCGTCTTCCTGCCGCTGGTGCTGCCGCTGACGGCGTGGCCCGTGGCGCGCCTGGCCGAGCAGCATCTCCACCCGCGCACCGCGACCCGTCTCCTGACGGCCGTCGCGGGAGTGATGGCCGTGTGCAGCACGCTGTGCCTGGCGCTGCTCATGGTCGTCGGCACGGCCCAACTTCCCGGAAACCCCCTCCCCGACGGCTGGTCGGACCCCGAGGTGCGGGCGGCCGTGCCGTACGACGGGGTGGCGGGCAGGGCAGCGATCCCCGCCCTCGCCGTCGTGCTCGTGGTGTGTACGCGGGTCGTCGTCCGGCACCACCTGGTGCGGCGCCGGGCCCGGCGGGCGCTCGCCGGGCCGCGCGACCGGGGCGTCGCGGTCGTGCCGGACACGGTGCCGTACGCGTATGCCCTCCCCGGTGGCGACCGTGACCGGGTGGTGGTCTCGACCGGGCTCCTGGGCGTGCTCACCGGGCCCGAGCGCAGGGCGTTGTTCGCACACGAGCGGGCCCATCTGGCGGCCCGGCACCATCGTCATCTGCTGGTGGCCCAGTTGGCGGCGCGGGCCAATCCGTTCCTGCTGCCGCTACGCACGGCGGTGGCGTACTCGACGGAGCGGTGGGCCGACGAGGACGCGGCGCGCTCCGTGCACGACCGCCGCGTCGTGGCCCGCGCGATCGGCAAGGCCGCCCTCGTCTCGCGCGCCGCGCCGGCCCCCACTCTGGCGGGCCTCGCGGCGCCGGGCCCGGTCCCGCGCCGGGTCGCGGCCCTCCTGCGCCCGGCCCCGGCGGCGCACAGCTGGCCACCGGCCGGCACGGGGATCGGCCTCGCGGCGTGGGCGGCGGCCGTGGGCACGGCGGTGTCGGCGATGTCGTCGGCGAACTCCGCGGTGACCATGATCCGCATCCTGCACGCGGCCACGTTCCTCTGACGTCGTCCGGGGGGGGAATCCCGCACGGCACCGCCCTGTTGACCACGGTGAACACCCGTCGACCCCCAGGAGGCACCGCACATGTACGGCGATCAGGAGACGGTCCGCAGGATCCTCACGGAGCTCGGTGACACCTGGGCGGTCGTGGGCCTCTCCTCGAACAGGGCGCGCGCCGCCTACGGCGTCGCCGAGGTCCTCCAGCACTTCGGCAAGCGCGTCGTCCCGGTCCACCCGAAGGCCGAGACGGTCCACGGCGAGCAGGGCTACGCGTCCCTCGAAGAGATCCCGTTCAAGGTCGACGTGGTCGACGCCTTCGTCAACTCCCACCTCGCGGGCCAGGTCGCCGACGAGGCCCGGACGATCGGCGCGGAAGCGGTCTGGTTCCAGCTCGGCGTGATCGACGAGGCGGCGTACGCGCGCACGCGCGACGCGGGGCTTGCGATGGTCATGGACAAGTGCCCGGCGATCGAGATCCCCCGCCTGGGCTGAGCCGCTCCACCCAGGTAACTGGCGCACACGAGGCGGCAGTTACCCCTCACGCTGCGGCAGCGTCGTCCCGGGCAGCTCGTACTCGTCGCGGCGGCCGCACATGCCGTAGCCGCCGCGCCGGGTGGGACCCGTGTCGTACGAGGCCGATCCCGTGAGGTAGGAGGGGTCGCCGGATTCGAGGGCCGCGAGCTGGGCGCCGGTGCGCTCGGCGGCGGCCAGCGCGCCGGCCCGCCACAGCTCTCGCCAGGCGGGCACCTTGTCCCGGACGAGACGCGCCGCGGCCCGCTGGAATTCCAGGTAGGGCGCGCCATCGCCGGCCGACAGCGCCTCGCGCAGCGGCAGATAGCCCTCGACCGCGAGGTCGCGCCGCCGCCGCGCGGCCGCCTCCGCCAGGGGTCCCGTCCGCGCCGGGAGTGTCGCGGCGGCGGCGTAGCGCTCGGGGTCGGCGAGCACGTCGGGCGGGAAGGTGAAGACGGCGTCCCCGGCCTCGGGCAGACCGCTGTTCTGCATCAGGACGGTGATGCGCAAGTCGCCGCGCTGCACCATCCGGTGCACGGTCCCCGGCGTGAACCACGCCACCGAGCCCGCTTCCAGGGGGACTTCGCGGTAACCGCCGGGGCTGAGGGTCTGGACGGCACCGCGTCCGCCGGTGACGACGTAGGCCTCCGTGCACACCAGGTGCAGATGCGGGGTGCCGCCACACACGCCGTCGGCGGCCTCCCATTCGTAGGCCTTCAGGTGGGAGAGGCCGACGGCTCCGGGCAGCGGATGGGAGAAGTCGGTCGGCGGGAGGGCGGTTTCGGAGGGCATGCGGGGGCTCCTCATCCAGGCCGAGCGGAACGGGACAGAGGCGAGCAGGGCAGAGGCGAGCGGGGCAAGGCGTGGAAAGCGCTTGCCCCCAGGAGGAGCCTAAGCGCCCCTGCCCTCACTTGCACCCGATCGGCTCGATCGCCCCCGGCCACCGCTCCACGCCGCCCCCGGTCCGCACATACGCGTCGGACTTGTCGGCGGAGAGCCACAGTTGGCGCCGTCCGTCGCGGTACCCGGTGTCCGTGGCGCCGTCCGGCAGCCGTGTCTTCGGCGCGTACGAGGAGTGCAGGAGTTCACGGGGCAGCGCGTGTTCGGGGTCCCGGAGGTACTGGCGGTCACCGAGGTGGAGGAACTCCGCCGACTGCCAGTCGCAGTGCTCGGGCCCGGCCGCGCTGAAGATCTCGGACGCGGGGGCCGCTCGCCCCTCCCGGTCCACCCACACCCGGATGTCGAGGTGGACACGGTCCCGGCGGGCGAACTCGGACGGATCGCACTGGGCGTACGTCTCCAGACCCCAACCCGGCCTGTGCGGCAGGTCCTTGGCCACGATCACGGCCACGCGGGTGCGGCCGCCGACGTCGTACGAGTACAGGACGCGGCGGCCCACCTCGCGCTCGACGCGATAGCCGCGGCGCGGCAGGGACCGGGCGAACTCGTCGGCCACGAGCGCGTTCAAGGCCTCGTCCGGCGAGTCCGCGCCGTCCGACGCGCCCCAGCCGTCGTCCCCGCCGCCGCCCCGGTACGGCTTGCCCGCGCATTCGAGGGCGAGGACGGAGGCGCCCCCGCCCTGGACGTTGTCCTCGTCACCGTCGATGTCGGGCGCCTTCGCCTTGAGAGGACCCCGGTAGGGCGCGGCCGGCGAGGAGCCGGTCACCACCAGGCCCTCGGGGACTTCCACGCCGCAGGCCGCCACGGACACCAGCGCCCCCGACGCCATCGCCAGCACGGCCACCGTCCGGATTCTCATGGCTCGCCCCACCCGTTTCTCCGCCCCCGCCCCGCGCCGCTGCGCGGAGCCGCTCCTCAGACGCGGCGGCCTCCGGGTTCGTTCGGCCCCGGGCGGGGTCAGTTCACGCCGAGCCCTTCGAGGACCACCGCGCCGGGCAGGTCGAGGAAGGCCTTGCCGGGCACGATGAGCTTGCCGCGGCGTGTTCCGCTGCCGATCAGGACGTGTGACCGGTCGACGACGGCCGCGTCCACAAGGAGCGGCCAGTCGGCGGGCAGCCCGATCGGGGTGATGCCGCCGTACTCCATGCCGGTGGCGCCGGTGGCCGTCTCCATCGGGGCGAACGAGGCCTTGCGGGCGCCCAGTCGGCGGCGTACGACTCCATTGACGTCGACCCGGGTCCCGGATAGGACCAGGCAGGCGGCGAGGGTCGTCTCGCCGCCGCGCTTGCCGGCTACGACGACGCAGTTGGCGGAGTCCTCGAGCAGTTCGGGGCCGTAGTGCTCGACGAACGTGGCCGTGTCCGCCCACTCGGGGTCGGTGTCGACATGGATCAGCTGCTCCGCCGGGACCGTGCCGTGCCAGTTGCGTACGGCGTCGGCCACCGGGTCCGTGAGCAGGTCGAGCGCCTCGGGAGCGGGGCGGACGTGGTCGAAGTTTCCGATGGGTGCGCGCATGTCGGCACGCTAACAGCCGTCCGCGGCGGCCGAGTCCGGCGTCTCAGCGTACGGGCGGCACCGACACGGCCATGGTCATCTCCATCGTCTCGGTGCCGTCGTTGCGGTAGGTGTGCGAGGCGTCGGCCTCGAACGAGACGCTGGATCCGGCGGGGACGCGGTACTCGGCGCCGTCCAGGACGAGGGTCAGCTCGCCGGCCGTCACATGGAGCAGCTCCACCGTGCCCGCGGGGTGCGGGTCGGAGCCGCTGCCGTCACCGGGTTCCAGGTGCCAGTCCCACATCTCCAGGGGGCCGGGGGCCTCGGTCCCGGCGAGCAGCCGGTTGTAGCTGCCGGCGTCCGTGCTCCACAGGCGTACGGCCTGCTCGGGCGGGACGATGCGGACCTTCGGGCCCTGTTCGTAGTCGAGCAGGGTGGTGATGCTGATGCCGAGCGCGTCACCGATCTTGACCACGGTGCCGATGCTGGGGTTGGTGCGGGCCTGCTCGATCTGGATGAGCATGCCGCGGCTGACTCCGGCGCGCGTCGCGAGACCGTCGAGGGTGAAGCCGCGCTCGGTGCGCCAGCGCTTGACGTTGCGGCCGAGGGACTGGGTCAGCAGGTCGAGGTCCGACACTTTCCGTCCAATATTCTGGATGACAGCGTTCAATTCATTGAACTAGCGTGTGGTGCAACAAAGCACTCACCGACGTTCACCACACTGTACTGCGAGGCAGACCATGACAGCACTCTTCGCCCTGGCCACCAGCCTCATGTGGGGCCTGGCCGACTTCGGCGGAGGGCTCCTCACCCGGCGAACTCCCGCGCTCACGGTCGTGGTGGTCTCGCAGAGCATCGCCGTCGCGGTGCTCGGCGCGATCGTGGCGGCGACGGGCGCCTGGAGCGAGGCGGGACCGCAGCTGTGGTTCGCGGTCGCGGCCGGTCTCGTCGGCCCGGTCGCCATGCTCGCCTTCTACAAGGCGCTCGCCCTCGGCCCGATGGGCGTCGTCTCGCCCCTCGGCTCGCTCGGCGTCACCGTTCCCGTCGCCGTCGGCCTGGTGCTCGGGGAGCGTCCGGGGCTGCTGCAGTTCGCGGGCATAGGCGTGGCCGTCGCAGGGGTGATCCTGGCCGGCGGTCCGCAGTTCAGGGGCGCGCCCGTGCAACGTCAGGCCGTTCTGCTCACGCTGCTCGCCGCGTTCGGCTTCGGCGCGGTGATGGCCCTGATCGCGGAGGCCTCGACCACCGTGACCGGGCTCTTCCTGGCGCTCTTCGTACAGCGGGTGACCAATGTGACGGCGGGCGGAACGGCCCTGTACGTGTCCGTGCGGCGCGGTGGCCGCGCGCTCCCCGAGGACGGCGGGATGCAGGTCGTCCGGTCGGCGCTCCCCGCGCTGGCGTTCGTGGGCCTCGCCGACGTGGCGGCGAACGGCACGTACGCGATGGCGGCGCAGCAGGGCCCGGTCACCGTGGCCGCCGTGCTCGCCTCGCTCTACCCCGTCGTGACGGCGCTGGCCGCGCGCGGCTTCCTCGGCGAGCGGCTGCGCGGGGTGCAGGCCGCGGGGGCGGGCCTCGCGCTGGTGGGCACGGTGCTGCTGGCGACGGGTTAGGCGCTCGCGCCCGGCTGGACGCCCTCTTCCAGCCCCTCCAGGTCGGCCAGCGCGAGGAGCTGCTCGGGGGTGACGCCTTCGGGGATCGGGGCGGGGGCGGGCGTGCGCAGCGGCGGCTGCCACCCGTTCTCCTCGTCCCAGCTCCGTACGACCCGGGCGGGCGCGCCGGCCACGACCGAGTGGTCCGGCACCTCTCCGCGCACGACGGCACCGGCGGCCACGACGACGTTCCGGCCGATCCGCGCGCCCGGCAGGATCACCGCGCCGGTGCCGATCCAGCAGCCCGGCCCGATCTCCACCGGCTCCATGCGCGGCCACTGCTTGCCGATGGGCTGGTGCGGGTCGTCGTACGAGTGGTTGGTCGAGGTCACGTAGACGTACGGCCCGAAGTAGCAGTCGCTGCCGATCGTGACCGTCGTGTCGGCGATGACATGGCTGCCGCGGCCGAGGACGACACCGTCGCCGATGCGCAGGATCGGCTCGGACCCGAGGTCGAGGTCGGGCATCAGGCCCGCGGTGAGAGTGACCTGTTCGGCGATGATGCAGTGCGCGCCGAGATGGATCCAGGGCTCACCGAAGACCGTGCCCTGCGGGAAGGCCAGCTTGGTGCCGTGCCCGAGGGATCCGAAGCGGTAGCGGCCGGGATGCGCGGCGGTCACCGCGCCCGCGCGCTGCGCCAGGCGCCAGCCGGCCTGCACCGCGCGATGGGCGAGGCGTCCGGTGAAGTCGCGGGATGAGAACGCGTTCCAGTTCTTCGGCACAGCCTCACGTTACTCAGCCGTACGCCGCCGCGCAGAGCCATGGCCTGTGATCTTCGCCCCACGCGGCACCCGCTCGGGGCCGTCCCGTACGGTTCGCTCTGGCGCGACACAGGCTGTACGGAAGACCGAAGAGGAGACAGAGCGATGGGCCAGCAGGCACTCATCACCGGGATCGGCGGCAAGGACCCGGTCCTCGACCAGGAGGCGTTCGCCGCGCCGACCTCGGTCGTGATCGGCGAGGTCACCCTGCACGCCGGGGCGAGTGTCTGGTACGGCGCGGTGCTGCGCGCGGACTGCGGCCCGATCGTGCTCGGCGCCGACAGCAACATCCAGGACAACTGCACCGTGCATGTCGACCCCGGCTTCCCGGTGACGGTCGGCGAGCGGGTCTCCGTCGGTCACAACGCGGTCCTGCACGGCTGCACCGTCGAGGACGACTGCCTGGTGGGCATGGGCGCCACGGTTCTCAACGGCGCGGTGATCGGCGCCGGTTCCCTGGTCGCCGCCCAGGCGCTCGTCCCGCAGGGGATGCAGGTCCCGCCGGGCTCACTCGTCGCCGGGGTCCCCGCCAAGGTCAAGCGCCCGCTGACCGACGAGGAGCGCGCGGGCATCACCCTGAACGGCACGCTCTACGTGGAACTGGCGAAGGCACACCGCGCGGCGCACTCGGACGACTGACTGCTGACTGCTGACTGCTGACTGCTGACTGCTGACTGCTGACTGCTGACTGCGATCGTCAGGCGTCGAGTGTCACTCGGCGGCCGGGACCGGCTCCGCCTCGGCCGCCGCCTTCTTCGCCTTGCGCCTGACGATCAGCATGGAGGCCAGGCCGATCAGCACGGCCGCGGCGAGCCCGTAGTACGAGAACCGCTTGAGCCAGTCCTCGGCGACCACGCCGATGTAGTAGATGACGGCGGTCGTGCCGCCGGCCCAGATGACCCCGCCGAGGAAGTTCGCGATGAGGAACTTCCAGTACGGCATGTGCAGCACGCCCGCGAGCGGGCCCGCGAAGATGCGCAGCAGGGCGACGAAGCGGCCGAAGAAGACGGCCCACATGCCCCACTTCTCGAAGGAGCGCTCGGCGGTCGCGACATGGGCCTCGCCGAAGTGGCGTGGGAACTTGTTGCCGAGCCAGGCCAGCAGGGGGCGTCCGCCCTTGCGGCCGATGGCGTATCCGATGGAGTCGCCGACGACGGCTCCCGCGCTGGCGCAGACGCCGAGGATGATCGGGTTGATGTCACCGTGCTGGGACGACAGCAGCGCCGCCGAGACCAGGACGATCTCTCCAGGCAGCGGGATGCCCAGGCTTTCGAGCCCGATGACCCCGGCCACCAGGGCATAGATGGCGACCGCCGGTACCGTGTCGAGCCATTCCTGGACGTGCAACGCCGAATCCTCCCGAGTCGGTGGGCGTGTGCCCGGCGCACGCTCCCCCGGGTGCGCATGCCGGGCAGCCTACCTGTTCGAGGAAAACGGAGAGGTCCGGCTCAGCTGTTGGGGCGCAGCGTCCAGACGACGGTCATCTCCCCGGTCACCGCACCGTCGGCGCGCTGGATCGCGACGGTCACCGGGAACTCGGGGCGCTCCCCCGCGTCGAGCTCGGCGACCACGTCGGCCGCCGGGCGGCCGAGGGTGGCCGTCGCCGTGACGGGGCCCATGGCGAGCTTCTTGTACGCGATGTCGGCGCGCACGGCGAGCGGCACCGCCCGCGAGAGCTGGTCGCCGAAGGCGGCGAGGACGATCGCGCCGCTCGCGGACTCGCCGAGCGTGAACATCGCTCCGGCGTGCGGTCCGCCGACGTGGTTGTGGTACTCGCTCTGGTCCGGCAGGGCCACGACGGCCTTCTCCGGGGTGGTCTCGAGGAATTCGATGTTCAGGGTCCGGGCCATCGGCACGGTGGCGGCGAGCATCTCGCCGATCGACATCTGTTCTGCGCTCATGGTGCGTGATGTTACCCACGAGTAGCGACCTTGGCCATCCTCGGTCCTGGCGGTGGTCCTATCGTTGCTCGCCATGTGGCCAGGAGAGCAGGGTCCCGGGGGCGAGCAGAACCCGCAGGGCCGCCGACCGAATCCGTACCAGCAGCCGAATCCGTATCCGCAGCCGTCCGGACAGCAGGTGTGGAACGCGCCCACGATGCCCGCCGGTTCTCCCCAGCCGTCGCCCGAACCCCCGAAGCGCAGACGGACGGCTCTCATCGCCGTGGCGGCCGCCGCCGCGGTCGTCGTCGCGTCCATCGTCACCGGGGTCCTCGTCCTCGGCGGCGACAAGGACAAGAAGGACGACAACGCCGGCCCCGGCCCCACGAAGTCCTCGGCGCCCGCGCCGAGCGCGACCGGCAACCCGCGCGCGGGCGGCGGTGTCGAGCCCACCGTGCACGGCTGGAAGACCGTGGTGAACACCGACCACGGCATGGCGTTCGACGTTCCCTCCGCCTGGCTGGTGAAGTCGAACGGCTGGGTCAACTGGGTCTCCAAGGACGGCGACCCGCGCGAGAAGCCGCTCATCGCCATGAGCAACCCGGCGTTCCTCGAAGAGAAGTGGTGCGTCTCCGACGACGACAAGGACGGCAACGAGGAGGAGTCCTCGCTCGGCGCGACCGGGTCGCGGGGCAACAACGGCGCCAAGAGCACCGAGGACGCCGCCACCAAGGACGCCACGCTGTGGGTCTACGGCGCGTACTCACAGCCCGACAAGAAGAGCATCTCCACGAAACCGGCGGAGTCGTACACCACCGCGTCCGGCCTCAACGGCAGCCTGGTGACCGCCTCTTCGACGGGCGTCAGGCAGAAGAAGCACGGCAAGTGCTCCTCCGACGGCAAGGCCGCCGTGTTCGCCTTCAAGGACGCCGACGGCGACTTCGCGTCCTGGTCGTTCATCGGACCCACGGGCGTCAAGGGCGAGGTGCCCGACGCCACGATCAGGAAGATCCTCAGCACCGTGCGGCTCGTGGACGTCAGCGACTCCTGAGGCACGGCACGGACACGCGGCCGCCGGCGAACCGTTGCACGTCCGGTACAGGGCGACGGTGCCGGCGGCTGCCGGGACCTCTATTGTTGTGCGCCATGTGGCCAGGACAGCAGCCGCCCGGGGGCGAGCAGAACCCGCAGGACCAGAATCCGTACCAGCAGCCGGGGTACCAGCAGCAGCCCAACCCCTATCAGCAGCCGGGCTACCAGCAGCAGCCCAATCCGTACCAGCAGCAGCCGGGGCAGCAGCAGCCCGGACAGTGGGGCGCTCCCACCGTCCCGATGGGCGCTCCCCAGCCGCCGAGCGGTAACGGCGGAGGCAACAAGACGAAGATCACCGCGATCGTCGCGGCCGCGGCCGTAGTGGTCGCCGCCGGCGTGACCGGGTTCCTTGTTCTCGGGGGTGACAAGGAGGACAAGGCGGACCCCAAGCCGTCCAAGTCCCCCACGAAGTCCGCCTCCAAGGACCCGAGCCCCGACGCGAGTGACGACGTCAACCCGCGCGACCCGTCGAACGCGCCGAAGGCCACCATCGCGGGCTGGCAGGTCGTCGTGAACCCCAAGTACGGGACCGCGTTCGACGTACCGGCCGACTGGGTCGTCAAGTCGGACGGCGTGATCACCGGCTTCGAGGACGCGAAGGACGAGACCGGCAAGCCCCTCATCACGATGTCCGCACCCGCCTTCCTCAAGGAGAAGTGGTGCACGTCCGACGACGACAAGGACGGCAACGTGGACGACAGCGCCCTCGCCGGGGCGGGCACCAAGGGGCAGAACGGCGCCAAGAACACCCAGGACGTCGCGCGCAACGACTCGGCGTGGTGGGTGTTCGGCGGCTACACCGACCAGAAGAACTCGTCGAAGAAGCTCCTGAAGATCGGTAAGCCGAAGGACTTCACGACCGCTTCCGGCGTCAAGGGCAGCGTGGCGACGACCACTTCGTCCGGTGTGCCGAAGACCGGCAAGTGCGACACGGACGGCAAGGCCACCGTGTTCGCCTTCAAGAACTCCCAGGGCGATTTCGTCTCCTGGACGTTCTACGGCGCCAAGGGCGTGAAGGACGAGGTCCCCGACGCCACGGTGCAGAAGATCCTCAGCACCGTACGGCTCCAGGGCGACCCCAGCGTGGAATGAGCCGCACACAGCACAGCGTCCGGACCGCCCGGTGAAGGGCGGGCCGGACGCTGTGTCAGCGGCCTGATCCGATCAGCGCAGGTAGTTCCGGTAGACCCACCGGCCGGTGATGGCGTCCTCGGTCACCTTGCAACTGCCGATACACACCCACGGGTTGCCGGAGCTGTTGGTGCAGGCCCAGTAGGCGTGCACCGAGTTGTTCTTGTAGATGTAGTCGATCACGGCCGCGTTCCCCGAGATCGAGGAGTGGACCGGCACCTTCTCCTCGGCGACCGTGTAGTCGTGGCTGGTCGGCGCGCACTTGGTCGCCGCCGCCGAAGCGGGCGCCGCCGTCACGACGGGGAGTGCGACGGCGCCGGTGAGCGCGGCCGCGGCCAGGAGAGACGAGAAGTACTTCCGCATTTCATCCCTTTCCTCGAGAACCAGGCGGTTCCCGGGGGCAGATTTATCGTGAACATGACACGAAATTCATGATCAATCTATCGGAGTGACGCGCCGGTAACAATCACGTTCGGCAGGGCCGGAAGAATCTCGTTTGGCAAGTCGGACCCACTGCGGCGATAGTCCCTCAGTGAACTCTGCCACCGCCTCCCCGCTCAGACCCCGCCGACCCGCGTGGGCGGGCCGCAACTACAGCCTGCTGGCGTCGGCGGCGTTCGTGACGACCCTCGGCAGCAACGGGGCGCTGATCGCGTCCGCGTTCGCGGTGCTCGAGACGGGGGGCGACGGCGGGGACGTCGGCCTCGTGGCCGCGTCACGCACCCTGACGCTCGTCCTGTTCCTGCTCGTCGGCGGAACTGTCGCCGACCGGCTGCCGCGCCACCACGTGATGGTCGCGGCCAACGCGCTCAACTTCCTCTCCCAGGGCGTCTTCGCGCTGCTCGTCCTCACCGGCAAGCCCGAGCTGTGGCAGATGATGCTGCTCAGCGCGCTGGGCGGAACCGGGCAGGCCTTCTTCAACCCCGCCGCCGAAGGCATGCTGATGTCGTCGGTCGACCGGGAGCAGGCGAGCCGCGCCTTCGCCCTCTTCCGGATGGCGATGTCGGGCGCGGCCGTGGGTGGCGCGGCACTCGGCGGCGCGATGGTCGCGGCCGTCGGGCCCGGCTGGGTGCTCGCCGTGGACGCGGGCGCGTTCGCCGTCGCGGGCGCCCTGCGCTCGTTCCTCGACGTCAGCCATATCGCTCCGCGCGAGCCCGGCGGCGGCCTCCTCGCCGATATGCGCGACGGCTGGCAGGAGTTCATCGGCCGGCCCTGGCTGTGGGGCGTCGTCGCGCAGTTCTCCGTCGTGGTCGCGGTGGTCGGCGCCGCCGACGCGGTCTTCGGCCCGCTGGTCGCGCGCGACTCCCTCGGCGGACCCGGGCCCTGGGGGCTCGCGCTCGGCGCGTTCGGTGTCGGGACCGTCGCCGGGGCGTTCCTGATGATGCGGTGGAAGCCGCGGCGGCTGCTGCTCGCCGGGACCCTGTGTGTGTTCCCCCTGGCGCTGCCCTCGGCGGCGCTCGCGGTACCGGTGCCTCTTGCCGTGCTGGTGTGCGTGATGTTCGTGAGCGGCGTGACGATCGAGGTGTTCAGCGTCTCCTGGATGACGGCGCTGCACCAGGAGATCCCGGAGGACAAGCTGTCCCGGGTCTCCGCGTACGACTGGTTCGGCTCCGTCGCGATGGTGCCGGTCGCCACCGCGCTCGCGGGCCCCGCGGAGGCGGCCTTCGGCCTGACCCCCGCGCTGTGGGGCTGCGCGGCGCTCGTCGTCGTCGCGACGGGCGCGGTCCTGTTCGTGCCGGAGGTACGCCGGCTGACACGCCGCCCCGACACCGTCGAGCCGCCCTTGCCCGAGCTCGTCTCAGCCGATGCCGAAGGAGCCACCGGGCGGCTCGGGTGACGGCACCGCCTCCTCGTCCCGTACGGGCTTGGCGCTGCCGGTGAAGCGGCGCAACTGAGCGCCGTGCTCGACACGGGCCGGGAACGCGTCGGCCGCGGCGCGCCGGGCGAGCCCCGCGATGTCGAGTTCCTCGTGGGAGGCCACGAGGACGGTGTTCCCGAAGCGCCTGCCGCGCAGCACGGCGGGCTCCGCTATCAACGCCAGATGCTCGAACACCGTTGAGAACGTGGCGAGTTGGGAGCGGAGGAAGACGAAGGGCGTGCCGTCCGCGAGGTTCGCCGCGTAGACGCCCGTGGGGCGCAGGACCCGCTCGGCGGCCTCGGCGTACGCCACGGTGGTCAGATGGGCCGGAACCCGGGAGCCGCCGAAGACGTCCGCCACGAGTACGTCGGCGCTGTCGGCGTCGGCCGACTCCAGCCAGGTGCGGGCGTCGGCCCCGTGGACGGTGATCCCGGCGCCGTCGGGGACGGGCAGGTGCTCGGCGACCAGGGCGAGCAGCCCCCGGTCCGCCTCGACCACGTCCTGACGCGAACCGGGCCGCGTCGCCGCCGCATAGCGCGGCAGGGTCAGCGCGCCACCGCCGAGATGCAGCACGTCGAGCGGCTTTCCGGGCTCGTCCGCACAGTCGAGGACATGCCCGAGCCGACGCGCGTACTCGAACTCGAGGTGTTCCGGTGCGTCCAGATCGACGTACGACTGCGGCGCCCCGTCGACCGTGAGCAGCCAGGCCCTGCGCCGGTCCACGTCGGGCATCAGCTTGGCGGTGCCGTGATCGACGGTCCTGGTCACGGGTATCGGCTCGTCCACGCGTCCATTGTGCCGGGCGGTGGGGGTGGCGGCGGCCGATCGGGGTTCACGGGGGTCACCGAGAGCGCGGGGTGGCCAGGGCCGCGGGGTGGCCGGCTTACCGGGTGGTGTTTGTCGGGCGGCAGGCGGCATCCGCCGGGTGTGCGGGGGGGTGGGGACCGGGCGCCCGCTGCCGCACGGCACACGCCGGAGCCGGGGACAGCGAGGACGCCGACTGCAACACGGCACACGCCGGAGGCGGAGACAGAGAAGACGACCGCTGTCACACGGCACTCGCCGACCTGCTGCTCAGCCCCACACCCCCGTCACGCCCGCCACATGCGCCGCCGCCTGTTCCCGGCCCGCGCGGGCCGAGGGGGCGCGGTGTGTCGGGTCGAGGCTGTTGTGGCCCATCGCCTTTCTGGTGGTGCGGTTCGGGGTGATGAGGGTGACCCTCGCCCCGCTCGCGGTGAGGCGTTCCGCCTGGGCGCGGGCCGATTCGAGGGTGCCGCCGCCCGCGGCGATCGGGGCGATGATCACGATGCGGTCGTGGCCTTCGGCGAGGTGCGCGTTGGCCGGGGAGCGGACGCCGCCGTCGATCCATCGGCCGTCCTCGAACGTGACCGGCGGCCAGACGCCCGGCACGGCGCAGCTGGCCGCGACGGCGTCGACCAGGCCGACGCCGCTGCCCCGGTCGAGGACACGGAACTCGCCGGTCGTCGCCCGTACCGCCGTCACCAGGAACGGCCGCTCGGGCCAGCTGTGGGAGACGAGCCGCCCCGCGATGACCGCGCGGCGCGTCGCCTCGTCCGGGGTGTCGGCGGCCAGCGCGATGTGCCCCACCTTGCGGCCGAATTCCTCCGGCGTACGGGAGGAGAGCGCGGCGCGGGCGTGGCGCAGGGTCGCGGCGGCGCCCAGGTGCCCGGCGATCTCCCCCACGGGCGCGGCGAGTTGGCGCTCGTACAGCTCGGCGGGGGGCAGGCTGCCGGAGGTGAGCTGGGCGCCGACGACGGAGCCGGCGGACGTGCCGATCACGGTGTCGGCGTCCCACAGGCCGGCGCCGGCCTCGGCGAGGCCGTGGAGGATTCCGGAGATCCAGCCGATGCCGGAGAGGCCGCCGCCCCCGAGTACGAGTGCCCTGCCCGCCACTTGAGACCTCCCTGCCCGTGCCGGCGTCCAGTGTGGCCGACGTGCGGCCGCCCGCCTCCCGCGGGGTGCGGGAGGCGGGCGGTGCGGTTCAGTCGACGGAGCTGACGGTGCCCGCGCCGACGGTGCGCCCGCCCTCGCGGATCGCGAAGCCGAGGCCCGCCTCCAGAGGCATGTCGCGGCCGAGTTCGACCGTCATCGTGACGGTGTCCCCGGGCCGGGCGACGGCGCTCTCGCCGAGGTCGACGTCGCCGACGACGTCCGCGGTCCGCAGATAGAACTGCGGGCGGTAGCCGGTGGCGACCGGTGTCGTCCGGCCGCCCTCGGCCGCCGAGAGGACGTACACCTGGGCCGTGAAGCGGCGGCTCGGGCTGACGCTGGACGGGGCCGCGACGACGTCCCCGCGGCGGACCGCGTCGCGGGGCACTCCGCGCAGCAGCAGCGCCACGTTGTCCCCGGCCTGTGCCTCCTCCATGGGCTTGCCGAAGGTCTCCAGGCCGGTGACCACGGTCGCCGCCGCGTCGGTGTCCGCGCCGAAGATCTCGACGCGGTCGCCGACGCGCACCCTGCCTCGCTCGACGGCCCCGGTGACGACCGTGCCGCGTCCGGTGATGGTGAGCACGTTCTCCACCGGCAACAGGAACGGCGCGTCCACGTACCGCTCGGGCATGGGCACATACGTGTCCACGGCGTCGAGCAGTGCGTCGATCGCCCCGGTCCAACGGGGTTCGCCCTCAAGGGCCTTGAGCCCGGAGACCCTCACCACGGGGACGGAGTCGCCGCCGTACCCGTGCGCGGAGAGCAGCTCGCGGACCTCGAGCTCGACGAGGTCGGTGAGCTCCTCGTCCCCCGCGTCCGCCTTGTTGAGCGCGACGACGATGTGGTCGACGCCGACCTGGCGGGCGAGCAGGACGTGCTCGGCGGTCTGCGGCATGATCCCGTCGAGCGCGGAGACCACGAGGATCGCCCCGTCGAGCTGCGCGGCCCCGGTGACCATGTTCTTGACGTAGTCGGCGTGGCCGGGCATGTCGACGTGCGCGTAGTGGCGGGTGTCGGTCTCGTACTCGACGTGCGCGATGTTGATGGTGATGCCGCGGGCGGCCTCCTCCGGGGCGCGGTCGATGCGGTCGAAGGGCACGAACGTGCCGGCGCCGCGCTCGGCGAGGACCTTGGTGATGGCGGCGGTGAGGGTCGTCTTGCCGTGGTCGACGTGGCCCATGGTGCCGATGTTGAGGTGCGGCTTGGTGCGCACGTATGCCGTCTTGGGCATGACTGGGTGGTTCCTCCCGGAACGTGTTCCTCAGCGGAACAGGGTGTGATGGCCTCCTTGATGAGGCGGGGACCCCGGACTCCTACCGACCCTCCCCCTGCGGGGTCCGCCGGAATGTCCGGAGAGGGTCAGCTTCGGGCGCCGTCTGCTGCGGCGGCCAGGAAGACGGCAGCCTTCGCAGCGTCCGCGACTGCGGACGTGGCTGCGGGGAAGGCGTACCGGAACATGACGCCGATCATTGCCGAAGAAGCGGCGCAGGTCGAATGGTTTTCCGGCGGCCCTGGTGGCCCTGCGGGCGGCTCGGTCTCCCTGGGGGCGTAAGGGAGTTCAGGGTCCGATGTTCTTCAGGGCCTCGCGCGTCGACAGGGGTGCGAGCCGGTCCCGGTGGGCGGCGACGAAGGAACGTACGGCGTCCGGGTCGGTCTTCGCGTACTCACGCAGGCACCAGCCGATGGCCTTGCGGATGAAGAAGTCGGGGTGCGGCGCCTGGCGCAGGCAGTAGCCGAAGAGGCGCTCCCTGTCGGTCGTCTCCTTGCGGCGGAGCTGGTGCAGGAGCGCGGTGCGGGCGATCCACAGGTCGTCGTCCTCGATCCACGCGTCCATGTCCTTCGCCAGGCGCGGGTCGGCCGCGACGAGCGCGCCGACGACGTGCGCGGCGAGCAGGTCGACGGTGTCCCACCACGGGACCGTCGACACGAGGTGCCGGGCGACGGGCAGGAAGCCGGACGAGCAGCGGCCCGCGTGCCGGCGCAGGTAGTCGACCGCGAAGTACGCGTACTCGCGCTCGGGCAGCTCCCAACAGCGCAGCGCGAGCGCCGTGCAGTCGCTCTCGTCGGGGCGCGGGACGCCGGCGAGGACCGTGCGCGAGAGTGCGCGGCGGACGGGGGTGGTCAGACCGAGGAAGGGGGCCACGTCCTTCATGTACGCGCGCATCTGCCCGGCCCGCTCGGGGTCGGCCGCCGTGGGGTACACGGCGGTGAGCCGCTCCAGCAGGGTGTCGGCCAGCGCGCTGCGCGGGACTGTGACGGTCATGCGACACAACCCTACGGCGAACTTACATCCGGGTCGGTTAGTCTCCCCGGATGCCCGACACCGTCGCGACCCGTCCCGAGGGACTCGCCGCCGCCCGGCCGGCGGGCCTTGCCCTGCGTTGCACGAGAGTTCTGCTGTCACCGTGGTCGCGACTGTCGCTCCTGGTGGCGCTGCTCGCCGCGGGCGGGGCCATGGTGTTGCTCCTTCAGCCGCAGCGGCTGCTCGCGGACGGCTGGCCACCCCAGATGAGCGGCACCGCCGCGGTCGTCCTGTTCGGCGTCGCGTACGGCCTGTGCACGGTGGCCTTCGTTCCGCGACCGCTGCTGAACCTCGCGGCGGGCGCGCTGTTCGGTTCGCAGCTCGGCACTCTGGCGGCGCTCGGTGGGACGGTGCTCGGCGCCGGGGTGGCGTTCGGGCTCGGCCGGGTGCTCGGCCAGGACGCGCTGCGGCCCCTCGTGCGCGGCCGCTGGCTGAAGGCGGCCGACGGGCAGCTCAGCCGGCACGGCTTCCGGTCGATGCTGGCGGCACGGACGTTTCCGGGGGTGCCGTTCTGGGCGGCCAACTACTGCGCCGCGATCTCGCGCATGCGCTGGGCGCCGTTCCTTCTCGCCACGGCGATCGGCTCGGTCCCCAATACGGCGGCGTACGTCGTCGCCGGGGCCAGGGCCTCGACTCCGACGTCGCCCGCGTTCCTGGTCGCGATGGGGTTCATCGCGCTGACCGGCCTCGCGGGTGCGGTGGTCGCGTGGTGCAAGCGCCACCGCCTCCGCGGCTGACTCACCCCCGATGAAATCGGGGCGCTCCCGAAGACTCAGAGCGCTTCCAGGACGGTCGCGTTGGCGAGCCCGCCGGCCTCGCACATCGTCTGGAGTGCGTAGCGTGCGCCGCGGGCGCGCATCGCGTGGACCAGGGTGGTCATCAGGCGGGTGCCGCTCGCGCCGAGGGGGTGGCCGAGGGCGATGGCGCCGCCGTGCACGTTCAGCTTCGCCGGGTCGGCGCCGGTCTCCTGGAGCCAGGCGAGGACGACGGCCGCGAACGCCTCGTTGACCTCGAACAGGTCGATGTCGCCCAGGCCGAGACCCGCCCTGCGCAGCACCTTCTCGGTGGCGGGGATGACGCCCGTGAGCATCAGGAGCGGGTCCGAGCCGGTGACGGCGAAGCTGTGGAGGCGGGCGAGCGGGCGCAGGCCGAGCCGGGCCGCGTTCTCGCTCGTGGTGATGAGGACGGCGGAGGCGCCGTCGTTGATGGGGCTCGCGTTGCCCGCGGTCACCGACCAGTCGATCTGCGGGAAGCGCTCGGCGAAGTGCGGATCGTAGTAGGCGGGCTTGAGCCCGGCGAGGATCTCGGCGGTGGTGCCGGGGCGCACGGACTCGTCTCGCGTGACGCCTTCGAGGGGCGCGACCTCGGCGTCGAAGAGCCCGTTCGCCCAGGCCTGGGCGGCCTTGCGGTGCGACTCTGCGGCGTAGCCGTCCATCATGTCCCGGGACAGCGACCACTTGGCGGCGATCAGTTCGGCGCTGACGCCCTGCGGGACCAGCCCCTCCGGATAACGCTCGGCGACGCCGGGACCGAACGGGTCGGCGCCCTCGGGTACGTTCGACCACATCGGCACACGGCTCATGGACTCCACGCCGCCGGCGATCACCATGTCGTAGGCGCCGGAGATCACGCCCTGCGCGGCGAAGTGCACGGCCTGCTGGGACGAGCCGCACTGGCGGTCGACGGTCGTGGCGGGCACGGACTCCGGGAAGCCCGCCGACAGGACGGCGTACCGGGTGGTGTTCATGGCCTGCTCAGCGACCTGGTCGACCGTGCCGCCGATGACGTCGTCGATCTGCGCCGGGTCGATCCCGGCGCGGCGGACGAGGGTGCGCAGGGTGTGGGCGAGGAGTTCGACGGGGTGGACATGAGCGAGTGTCCCGTTCGGCTTGCCCTTCCCGACAGGCGTGCGTACGGCTTCGACGATGACTGCGTCACGCATGGTGCGGGCCTCCTTGGCCGGCGGGTCGGTGCCCGGCGCCCATTACCAGTGAGTAGGAAAACTGAACTCACCATAACCCGATCAGTTGGAAAAACAAACCCTCGCTTACACTGATGCGCATGCCAGCCGCCAAGGACCCGCGCCCCTGCTCGATCGCCGACACGCTGGCCGTGGTCGGCGAGAAGTACTCGCTCCTGGTCCTGCGCGAGGTGTGCCTCGGCAACGGACGCTTCGACCAGCTGGTGCGCAACATCGGGGCGCCGCGCGACATCCTGGCGACGCGTCTGCGCCGGCTGGTGGACGCCGGCATTCTCAAGAAGGTCGCCTACCAGGAGCGCCCGCAGCGCTTCGAGTACCGGCCCACCACGGCGGGGCTCGAACTGGAGCCGGTCCTCATGACCCTCATGGCGTGGGGCGACCGTCATCTGCGCGACGACGGCGACCGCCCGATGGTGATCGAGCACACCTGCGGCAACGAACTGGTCCCCGTCGTGACCTGCTCCGCGTGCGGCGACGCCGTCCACCACGAGGACCTCAGCGCCCATCCACAGGCGCCGGGCTGGACCACCGCGGGCCCGGCCGCGGTGTAGCGCCGTCCGGGTGAAGAGGCCCTGTCATCGTCTCTTCACACAAGGGCGCTACGCTGCCCCACGGCGGGCGCCCTTCCACTTCCGTACCCCTTGACCCGTACGGCCTCGCCCGCCCGTCCGTCCTTCCTCCGTGTCCGCCTCTGGCCTGCGCGTCTGCGGTCAGCTCACGTCAGCACTTGGATCGCGTAACTTCATGTCTTGGTTCGAATCATTCATCCTCGGGCTCGTCCAGGGGCTGACCGAGTTCCTGCCCATCTCGTCGAGCGCGCATCTGCGGCTGACCGCGGCCTTCGCGGGCTGGCACGACCCGGGGGCCGCGTTCACGGCGATCACCCAGCTCGGCACGGAGACGGCGGTGGTCATCTACTTCCGCAAGGACATCGCGCGGATCATCTCCGCATGGTTCCGCTCCCTCACGAACAAAGCGCTGCGCAGCGACCACGACGCGCAGATGGGCTGGCTCGTGATCGTCGGCTCGATCCCGATCGGCGTGCTCGGTGTCGCGTTCAAGGACCAGATCGAGGGGCCGTTCCGCGATCTGCGCCTGACCGCGACGACCCTCATCGTGATGGGCGTCGTCCTCGGTGTCGCGGACCGTCTCGCTGCGCGCGACGAGGTCGGCGGCAAGCACCGCGCGGTGCGGGAGCGCAAGGGCCTCAAGGACCTGAGCGTCAAGGACGGGCTGATCTACGGCGTCTGCCAGGCCATGGCCCTGATCCCCGGAGTCTCGCGCTCCGGCGCGACCATCAGCGGCGGCCTCCTCATGGGGTACACCCGTGAGGCCGCGGCCCGTTACTCGTTCCTCCTCGCGATCCCCGCCGTCCTCGCCTCCGGGGTGTTCGAGCTGAAGGACGCCGGGCAGGACGGCTCCGTCGCGTGGGGCCCGACCGCCTTCGCGACGGTCATCGCTTTCGGCGTCGGATACGCAGTGATCGCATGGTTCATGAAGTTCATCTCGACGAAGAGCTTCATGCCGTTCGTCTACTACCGGATCCTGCTCGGCATCGTGCTGATCGCGCTGGTCACGGCGGGCGTCCTGAGCCCGCACGCCGGGGAGTCGGCGGGCTGACCCCGCCCGGCCCGAGCCGGACGGGACCACACCTCGCTCACCTCCCCCGCGCCTGCTCCCACGGCCAGCGCGCGTCGCCGCCCCGCTCGACGAGCGGGATCAGGCGGAACGCCTGGTCGGTGAGGCCGCCGAAGGCGTGCCGGTTCGCGCCGCCCGAAGGGGTGGCGCCCACCTTGTATCCGGCCATGTTCCACATGTGGACCGGCACGTCCCTCGGCACGAGCGCGTCGATCTCGGTCTCGGCCATGCCGCCGTGGTCGCGGGCGTTCGACGGGAACCAGCCGGGCCGGGTCTGCTCGTCGGTGACGACGACCACGCGGTCGTGCCCGGTGAAGTGCTTCTTCACCGCGGTCGGGATGTCGGTGCCGGAGATCCGCCCGAACCTCTCGACGAGCCGCAGCACACTGCCGCCCTTCCGGAAGTTCAGGCGCCGGCTCTCCATCCCGAACTCGACGAGCGTCGGCGCCTCCGCGCGCAGGGCGAGCGCCGCGCCGAACACCGCCGCCTGCTCGGCGAGCGGGATGTCCGAGCGGTGCGGCGTCGAGAACCCGTAGCCGGGGAACATCGACGGCGACCGGTCCACGAGGATCAGCGAACGGCCGGGCAGCGCGGGCACACCGGCCAGTGAGTGCGCGAGCGCCCGCTCCAGGGCGTGCCCCCAGCGCAGCGACGGGGCGTGCTTGTACGCGGCCCAGAAGCGGAACGGGAACATGCGCGAGCGACGCACCTCGTCCGCGTCGGCGAACCGCGCGGCCACGCGCTGCGCGACCTCGTCCGAGACACCGGCCTCGTCGAAGTTGCGCAGGTTCCGCGCGAGAGCCATCAGCCCCATGGACGGGATGATCGCCTCCCACGCCGCCGCGTCCATCGGCCGCTGGAGCCAGCCCGCGAGCGACTCCCACGTCATGGCCGCCTCGGCGAGCCTGCCGGTGTCCGTGGTGAGCACCGCGTGGCGCTCCTCCACCGGTACGCGCATCAGCCGCTCGCGGGCGCGCAGGGTGCGCAGCCGCTCCGGGATCTCCTCGGCGTTGCCGTGCCGGCGGTCGAGGGCGTGCCGGAACAGATCGCCCTGCCACGGCTTGTCGGCGGCGGGCGCCGGGTGCGCGAGGTTGAGGACGTCGCCGAACCGGTACCCCTTGGAGTCGGTGTCGTACTTGAGGAGCGAGCGCTCGTTGTAGAGCCGCTGGACGGCGTCGGCGATGCCGCGCTTCACCGGCTTCGGCAGGCGCCGGCCGTGCCGCGAGGTCCAGTAGCCGAGCAGCTCGCCCGGCTCGTCGGCGCGCTGGAGGACGCTGTCGACGGCCTGACGGGAGTGGCCGGGCTCGCCCGCGTCGATGCGGGCCTTGACGAACTCGGCGGCGCCGACGAGCGCGGCGGTCCGCATGTTCCCCTCGCCGCGCAGCCAGCCGAGCAGGCCCGCGGTCCACTCGGGGTCCTCGACGGCGAGCTGCCGGACGAGGGCGCCGTAGCGGTCGTCGCGGTCGTCCGCGGACTCGTAGAAGGCGTCCGTGGATACGAGGTTCGAGACGGCGAGCAGGAACAGTTCGCTGCGCGCGTCGCGCAGGTGTCCCGTCGCGCCCTCGTGCGTGCGCGCCCGCTCGCCCGTCACGGTGGCGATCGGCGACCGGCCCACCGGGCGGGTGCCGCGGGTGTTGAAGCGTGCCATGAGGCGGCCCCTCTCCGTGGAGGGAAGGCACCGCGTGCGGGCACGCCGAACCGGGGCGCGGCGCTGCCGGGTGCCTCCCGAGATCAAGTCGGTCCGCGGCGTGCTTTCACCATGAGAAGGAGCCGTGGACCTGCGCACCGGGAGGTGCGTGAGGTGTGTGCTGCCCAGAGATCAGATTCGGTGCGGGTACAAGGTGCTCTGCCGACTGAGCTACGCCGACCCGAAGTCGACGACGGGACTCGAACCCGCGGCCACCCCATTAACAGTGGAAGTAACCCGCTCCTTCGCACCTGGGCATGCCGCAACTGTAGTGACGGGAGGCGACGCTGCCACCTGGTTTTTCACCGGCCGGCCCGAGCGCGATCCGCCCCTCCCTGACGGTCGCCGCCCTGGACCGGCAGTCAACTGTCGGATGTTTTCGATCACTTGGCGAATATGTTCCGTCGCTGAGGGTTCCCAGCGGGCGGCACGCACCCTAGCCTTACCGCATGCCGCTTGAGTGTTCGGGTTCCGCGCGGTCTGCCGAGGAAGTCAACGAGCAGATCCGCGGATTGTGGTTGCGCGCGGGTGGCCGGCTCTCCACCGAGCAGCGCGCCCAGTACGCGCGGCTCGTCACCGAGTGGGCTGTCGCGGTCCGTACGGAGGTCGTCCAGGCCGCTGCCTGACGCACCGTCAATTCTCTGTCGTGTCCGGTCCGGTCCGCATGTCGGCCTGTCAGCGGACTTCGGCGTTCCAGCGCCAGGACCTGAGCCGCTCCCTGCCGGGCAGCTCGCCGCGCCCCGTCGCCCACAGCAACGTACGCCAGGGGTCGTCGTCCCGCGGCGCGTCGGGGAACAGCCGGGCGAGAGCCCGGGCGCAGAGGCCGGCGGGCGGGGTCCAGTCGAGGCCGAGACCTTCGGCGATGTCGTGCGTGTGGACGAGGGTCTCCACGACGCCCATCGCGCCGAAGCCCGCGGGGTCCGAGAGGCCGAACACGTGGTGGGCGCGGGTCTCGGGCGCGGCCGTCCGCACCATCGCGACCAGCAGGGCGCCGCTCGCGTCGAGCACCTGGAGCAGTCCCGCCGGGCCCGCGTCACGGTTCGCGAAGATGACGTTCGCGGGGCCGTCCGGCCTGCGGCGCGTCCAGTCGAACGGCACTTCGGTGTCCAACGGCGGCTTCGACGGGCCGAGTTGGGCCGCGTACGCGAACAGGTCGTCGGCCAGATGCTCGGCCGTCTCCCAGCAGTCCCACTCCAGCGAACCGGCCTTGACGCCCCAGTCGGCACCCGGCGCCCCGCCGAAGGTGTCCACCGCGAGCCGCACGGAGCGCGCGAGGTCGTCGGCGGCGGTCTGTGAGGTGCTCTCCAGGGACATGCCGAGAAGGTACCAATGATCACTGCCGCGGGCCTCCCCCGTCGCGCCCCTTGGATCTGCGGTTCCGGTGCCCAAGACTGACTCAATGACACAGCGCGTAGAACTCGCCACCGTGATGGACCGACTCGCCATCGAGGAGCTGATCACCGACTACGCGGTGTCCGTGGACGACGGGGACTGGACGGCGTACCGCGGACTCTTCAGTCCGGACGGGCGCGCCGACTACCGGCGGGCCGGCGGCATCGAGGGCAGCGCGGCCGAGATCACCGAATGGCTGACCCGCACGATGGAGCTGTTCCCGATGCGCCAGCACCTGATCGTCAACCGGCGCCTGCGCTTCGGCCGCCTCGACAACGACACCGGCGACACGGCCGACGTACAGGCCGACTACATCAACCCGATGCGGTTCGCCGGCGACGGCGCGGGCAGCGCCTCCGACGCGCCCTCCCCTGCACCCTCCGGTGCGCCCGACTTCGTGTGCGGCGGCCGCTACGCCTTCGCCCTGGTGCGGACGCACTCCGGCTGGCGGCTGCGCGGGGTGACGGTGCACGAGAAGTGGCGCCGCACCGAGGACGCAGCGGCGGCCACCGCGCCCTGACACGAGCGCCCCCGGTGCCCACTGTCAAAGATCGTCCCGGGCGCGCACACTGAAAGCACGTACCGGGCGTCGGACGACGAGGGAGGCGGCGCATGGACGGGTCGGGCGGGAGCGGTCGGTCGCGCTCGTCGAGTACGACGCGGTCGTGGCCGGCGTCGGCCATGCCGTCGGCGGGGGCGGCACCCGCCACGTCGTGGCAGGGCATCGCCCCCCGCCTCGCGGCGTCCCCTTGGTGGCGTGGCGTCGCCGCCGTGTGCGCCGGCGCGCTGCCCGCCCTCGCGTTCCCGGCGCCGTCGCTGTGGTGGCTGGCCTACGTCGCGCTGGTGCCGTGGATGCTCCTCACCCGCTCCGCCCGTACACCGCGCCGCGCGGCCCTCGACGGCTGGCTCGGCGGGCTCGGGTTCATGCTGGCCGTGCACAACTGGCTGCTGCCGAGTCTGCATGTGTTCACGGTGGTGATCGCGGCGCTGCTCGGCGCGCTGTGGGCGCCCTGGGGCAGGCTCGTACGACGGCTGCTCGGCGGCACGCCCACGCGCGGGCAGGCGGCCGCTGCCCTGGTCGCGGTGCCGTCGGCGTGGCTGATGGTCGAACTGGTGAGGTCCTGGCAGGGGTTGGGCGGCCCGTGGGGGCTCATCGGGTCGAGCCAGTGGCAGGTGCAGCCGGCGCTGCGCGTCGCGTCGGTGGGCGGGGTGTGGCTGGTCAGCCTGCTCGTCGTGGCGGTCAACACCGCCGTCACGATCCTCCTCGTGACGCGCAGCGCGCGTACGCCGGCGGTGGCGGGGCTTCTGGTGACGGCCACGGTGACGACGGCCTCCTGGGCCTGGGCTCCCCGCCCTGAGCCGAATGGCCGGGTCAGGGTCGCCGTCGTCCAGCCGGGCCCCATAGGCGGCGCCGACAGCGGCGAGAAGCGCTTCGACCGGGAGGAGCAGCTGACGCGCGGCCTGGCCGGACAGGGCGTCGACCTGGTGGTGTGGGGCGAGAGCAGCGTCGGCTTCGACTTCTCGCAGCGGCCGGACCTCGCGCGCCGGATCGCGGCGCTCTCGCGCGAGGTGGGCGCGGACGTCCTGGTGAACGTGGACGCGCGGCGTGTCTCCCCCGGCGGCGCCCCCGGCATCTTCAAGAGCTCGGTCCTGGTGGGCCCGGACGGTCTCACGGGGCAGCGCTACGACAAGATGCGGCTCGTCCCCTTCGGTGAGTACATCCCGGCGCGCCCTCTGCTCGGCTGGGCCACGTCGGTGGGCAAGGCGGCGGGCGAGGACCGGGTGAGGGGGACCCGGCAGGTCGTGATGGACGCGCGGTCCGCGCGGGGCAGCGAGCTGCGGATCGGCCCGCTCGTGTGCTTCGAGTCCGCGTTCCCCGACATGACGCGGCACCTCACGCGCGACGGGGCGCAGGTGCTGCTCGCGCAGTCCTCGACGTCGACGTTCCAGCACAGCTGGGCGCCCGAGCAGCACGCGTCGCTGGCGGCCGTGCGCGCCGCGGAGACGGGCCGTCCGATGGTGCACGCGACGCTGACCGGGGTGTCGGCCGTGTACGGCCCGGACGGATCACGCGCCGGTCCCTGGCTCGGCACGTCGGCGAGCGCGGCCCGGGTCTACGAGGTGCCGACGGCGCACGGCACGACGCTCTACGTACGGTTCGGCGACTGGCCCGTGCACGCGGCCGTCACCGTGCTCGCCCTGCTGGGCGCGGCGGAGGCCGTCCGCCGGTTCAGGCGGCGAACCGCTGCACCTCACGTACGACCTGCTCGCACAGCACATGCGTCTCCAGCGCGTCCTTGGCGCTGAGGACCTTGCCCGCGCGCACGCCGTCGAGGAAGCCGAGGACCACCTGCTCGATGCCGCGCTGACGGGCCACCGGCACCCAGTCGCCTCGGCGGCGCACCGTCGGCTGGCCCTTGTGGTCGATGACTTCGGCGAGGTTGACGACCTGCCGCTTGGTGTCCTGGCCGGAGACCTCCAGGATCTCCTCGGTCGAGCCGCTGAGCCGGTTCATGACGCCGATCGCCGTGAACCCGTCCCCGCCGAGCTGGAGCACCACGTGGTGCAGCAGGCCGTCCTCGACCCGGGCGCGCACCGACACGTCGTCGATCGGCCCGGGGACGAGGTAGCGCAGGGTGTCGACCACGTGGATGAAGTCGTCGAGGACGAGCGTGCGCGGCTCCTCGGGCAGCCCGATCCGGTTCTTCTGCATCAGGATCAGCTCGCGGGGGTGCTCGGCGCACTGCGTGTAGCCAGGCGCGTGACGGCGGTTGAAGCCCACCGTCAGGCTGACACCGCGCTCCTCGGCGAGCCGGACGAGGCGCTGCGAGTCGGCGAGTTCGTAGGCGAGCGGCTTGTCGACATAGGTGGCGACGCCCGCTTCGAGGAGCCGCGTCACGATCTCGGGGTGGACGACGGTCGGCGCGTGCACGAAGGCCGCGTCGAGCCCCTGCGCGAGCAGCGCGTCCAGGTCGGTGTGCCGTTGTTCGGCGGGGATGTGGTGCGTGTCCCCGACCCGCCGGAGCGTCTCGGGTGTGCGGGTCTGCAGGTGCAGCTCGACCCCCGGCAAAGTGGTGAGCACCGGCAGATACGCCTTCTGCGCGATGTCTCCGAGTCCGATGCAGCCGACCTTCACGTCCGTCTTCCCCTCGCCCCGGACCGTCTGCGTCCGGCTAAGCCCTCTGTGTCTGGGCAGCATACGGCCGCTGCGGGGGCCGCCGGTCCGCGATCTCGTCGAATCCTCGCAGCATGACGGCGGGTCCGGTCTTGTCGAGGGCGGCGATGAGGGGGTTGCGCAGCGCCATCGCGGGCCGGTTGCCCAGCATGTTCACCCGGCCGACCGCGACGGCCTTGCGGGCGATGGCGGTCGTACGCGGCCTGCGTGCGGCGGTGTACGCGGCGAGGCCCAGGGCGTCGGGCTGCGCCGGGTCCGCGTGGTGGGCGAGCACGACGGCGTCCTCGATGGCATGGTTGCCGCCCTGGCCGAGGGTCGGGGGCATGGCGTGGGCCGCGTCGCCGAGGAGTGCGACCCGGCCGCGGTGGAAGGCCGGCAGGGGTTCGGCGACGTGGTGGACTTCGTGGCGCAGGATCTCGTCGGGGACGGCAGCGTCGATGATCGCCGGGATCGGGTCGTGCCCGTCGCCGAAGCGGCGCAGGAGCGCGGCCTTCTCGCCCTTGGGGGCGTGCTCGCCGGCGGGTGCGACGGCGGCGCCGTAGAAAGAGACCGTGCCGTCCGCGAAGGGGTGCGTGCCCCGGAGGCGACCGCGCCCCAGATCTCGTGCTGGGCGAAGGGCCCGCCGAGGGGCGGGACGAGGAGGCGCCAGGTGGTGAAGCCGGCGTAGACCGCGCCCGGGTGGGCGGGGCAGAGCGCCGTGCGCACGGCGGACCTGATGCCGTCGGCGGGGACGACGAGTTCGGCTTCGCATGCGCGTTCCGGAGTGGTCACCCGGGCCGGGCGGCCCGGGTCGCCCGCGACGCCGGGGTCGGTGAGAGCCGCGGCGGACGCGGTGTGGACGACTCCGCCGGGGAGCCGCGAGGGCGGGGTTCGGGGAACTGCTGCGCGGGATGCGCGACGCGTCCCCCTCCTGACCTGCACATCACCCGTGCGGGGCATCATCGGCCGACGGGCCCGCCACGAGGGGCCGCACCCGACAGAGTTGCGCGGGTGCATCGATCGACGACCTCAGCAGCGCTTCTGCTCACGGTGGCGGCCACGGCCGCCGCCGTGTCCGGTTGCGTGAGCGTACGGCAGCCGGAGCCTCCGGCCGTGTCCCCCAGCGCCCCGGCCGTTCCGGCGGCGCCCCGCCCCGACGGCCGGGCCGACCCCCAGGTCGTACAGGCGCCGGTGCGGGAGGCGCTGGACAGGATGGGCCGCACGCCGCCGGCCCACGCGCCCTCAGCCGAGCCGACCCCTGCGCCACGCTCGCCCCAGCCGCCACGCCACGAAGCCCCGCACCGGTCGGGCCCCGGCCACGCGGCACGCCCCGCGGCGCCTCCGCCGCACCACTCGCACACGGCCGCCCCCGTGGCACCGGGCCTCGCGGGCGAGGTGTGCGCCCTGGGCAACCAGTACGGCAAGTGGAACCCGGACAGCCCCGAGGCCCGCATCTGCCGGGAGACGTACGGACGGTGAGGTGGGGCGAAAGGCGAGGGGGCGAGGGTAGGGAGCGACGGAGGACGAGGTGAGGCGGGCGGCGCATCGAGCGCGGACCCGGTGAGGGGGTGGCCGCCTACGAACTCCGTCTGGGCGGCCCCAGCGGCTCGCCCCCGGCGGAACCGTGGCCCGGGCCCTCGTCCCTTCCGGGCGGCATCGCCGCGACCCGCGTTTCCAGGCGGGCGATGGCCGCCCGTACACCGTCTCCGTAACCGTCGTCCCCGAGCGCGCCCACCACGGCGCGCGCCTGCGTCAGATGGCTGCGGGCCGCCTCGGGGCGGCCGAGCTTCACATAGTCCGCCGCAAGGTTGAGATGCAGCGAGGGGTAGAGCGCGCGGACCGCGAGCGACTGCTCGTGGAGTGCGAGCCGCGCCTCGGTCAGGCCCTCGGCGGCGGACAGGGCCCGCAGGTCCCACGCCAGCTCGTGGTCCGGGTCGTCCTGGGCATCCGCCATGTAGTGCGCGAGCGTGCAGCGGTGGAGGGGGTCGCCGTCCTCGCCGATCTCCGCCCACAGGCCCAGGTACCGGTCCCTGGCCTCCTCGCGGTCGCCGGCGTGATGGAGCATGATCACCTGCCCGATCCGGGTCATCATGACGTCGTCCGCCGCCTGCTCCCGCTGCTCAGCCACAGGTCCTCCACGCTCATACGCCGATCATCCAAGCCCACAACGATTCCGACGTTATAGGCAGCCGCTGACAATCCCGGTCAGGCGCGGGCGGGGGTCCCTCCGGGGGCCGGACAGTCAGCGCACGCGGAGCCGCACGCACCCGGAGGGACAAGCACCCGGGGGCGTCAGCCCAGGTTCGGAATCCGCCAGTCGATCGGCGTGTGCCCCTGGGCGGCCACCGCCTTGTCGATCTGGGTGAAGGGCTGCGAGCCGAAGAACTTCTTCGCGGAGAGCGGCGAGGGATGCGCGCCCTTCACGACGACGTGGCGCTCCTCGTCGATGAGGGGGAGCTTCTTCTGCGCGTAGTTCCCCCACAGGACGAACACGGCCGGGTCCGGCCGGTCGGCCACCGCGCGGATCACCGCGTCGGTGAACTTCTCCCAGCCCTTGCCCTTGTGCGAGTTGGCCTCGCCGGCCCGCACCGTGAGCACCGCGTTCAGCAGGAGGACGCCCTGCTCGGCCCACGGCATCAGATACCCGTTGTCCGGGACCGGGTGGCCGAGCTCCTCCTTCATCTCCTTGTAGATGTTCCGCAGGGAGGGCGGCGTCTTCACGCCGGGCCGCACGGAGAAGCACAGACCGTGGCCCTGTCCCTCGCCGTGGTACGGGTCCTGGCCGAGGACAAGGACCTTGACCCGGTCGTACGGGGTCGCGTCGAGCGCCGCGAAGACCTCCTCGCGCGGCGGGTAGACGGGACCCTTCGCGCGCTCCTCCTCGACGAACTCGGTGAGCTCCTTGAAGTAGGGCTTCTGCAGCTCCTCGCCGAGGACGCCGCGCCAGGACTCGGGCAGCATCGCGGTGTCGGTCACGTCAACAACCTCCGGGGTACGGTCACTTCACGGCCGCACGAGGCACGGCCGCTGCACACCCCAGAACCTACCCGCGGCCACTGACAACGGGCCCCGGCGGACCGCCTACCAGCTGGTCTTGCGCTGCAGCTCCCACATCATCATGATCGTCGACGGGTCGAGGGCCCGCTCGCCGCCCGAGATCTCCTCGCTGGCCGCGATGTACTGCTTGCCCTGCCACAGCGGCAGCAGCCGGGCGTCGTCGACGAGTATCTGCTGGGCGCGCTTGAACTGGCCCACCACGGCGGCGCGGTCGCTCTCACGGCGCGACTGCGGCAGCAGGTCGTCGGTGATCTCCTTGGAGGCGTAGGGCGTTCCGAGCGCGTTCCGCTCGCCGACGAAGGGGGCTATGAAGTTGTCCGCGTCCGGGAAGTCGGGGAACCAGCCGCGTCCGAAGGCGGGGTACTCGCCCTTGCGGTATCCGGCCTCGAACGTCTTCCAGGGGCGCCCCTTGATGGTGACGTCGAACAGTCCGGAGGCGTTCAGCTGCCGCTTGAGCTCGGTGAACTCGGCGCCGGTCGCGGACCCGTAGCGGTCCGTGGTGTACCAGAGGGTGAGCGGGACCCGGTCCGTGATGCCCGCCCGGGTGAGGATGTCCTTGGCCTTGGCCGCGTCCGGGTCGCCGAAGTCGTCGAAGAAGCCGGTGGTGTGCCCGGTCAGTCCCCTCGGGACCATCGAGTAGAGCGGTTCGACGGTGTCCTGGTAGATCTTGTGGGCGATCGCGCCGCGGTCGACGACCTGGGCGACGGCCTTGCGGACGGCGGACTTGCGCGCCCAGGGGTCCTTGGGGTTGAACACCAGGTAGCTGATCTCCATGCCCGCGCCCTCGACGAGCTGAATGCCGTCCTTGGCCTGCTTGCCCTGGAGCCCCACGACGTCCGACGCGGCGAGCCCGCGGTACGTGGCGTCGATCTTCTTGGCGCGCAGGGCGCCGACCATCGAGGCGGAGTCCTTGAAGTAACGGATGGTGACGGCGCTGTTCTTGCGCTCGGCGAACCCGTCGTAGTGGTCGTTCTTGACGAGCTCGGCCTTGTCGCCGTCGGTGTACGCGTCGAGGGCGTACGGCCCCGAGCCGGCGATCTTGCCGTCGTCACGGACCGCGTCGGCCGGGTACTCGGCGGGGTCCACGATGGACATCGCCGGTGTCGCGAGCACGAAGGGGAAGGTCGCGTCGGGCTTGTTCAGTGTGAAGGTGACGTCACGGTCGCCCTTGACCTCGATCGACTTCAGGCTGCCGAGGAGCCCCTCGGGGCCGCCCTTGACGTTGATCCTTCTGATGCGGTCGAAGGAGTACTTGACGGCCGCCGCGTCGAGCTTGTCGCCGTTCGAGAACTGCATGCCCTCGCGCAGTTTGCAGTGGTACACGCTGTTGGAGGGGTCGGTGAACTCGCAGCGCTCGGCGGCGTCGGGCTTCGGCTCGGAGGCGCCGGACGGGAAGGCGACAAGGGTCTGGTAGACGTTCCTGAACAGCTCCCAGGAGCCGTCCCAGGACGCGGCCGGGTCGAGGGTGCTCGGCGCGCTGGTGGTCCCCACGACGATGGGTTCGGTGTCGTCGGACTCTCCGGACGACATCAGTCCACATCCGGCGAGAAGCGATATGCACGTTATCGCCGCCAGTTGACGGGGGCCCTGGATCCGGTTGAACACGCGCGCGCTCCTCGATCGGCCATGCCACAGGTCGGCAGACCATACCGCAGTGCCCCGCCGGGCCAACGAGGCACTCCGGCAGGGCACTTGATGCGTACGTACGCGACATACGCGGGGAACTTCACTTAGGCGAACTTGGTCCGATACGCCCCCGGCAGGGGTTTGTCAGGCGACGCCCGCATTGAGGAAGATTCCGCCGTCCACCACGAGGGTCTGACCGGTGATCCAGTCGGACTGCTGCGAGGTCAGGAAGGCTGCGGCGCCGCCGATGTCCTCGGGCATGCCGAGCCGGGCCAGCGGGTAGGCGGCCGCGGCCTCCTCCTCGCGGCCCTCGTAGAGGGCCTGCGCGAACTTCGTCTTGACGACCGCCGGGGCGATCGCGTTGACCCGCACCTTGGGCGCGAACTCGTGCGCGAGCTGGATGGTCAGGTTGATCATCGCCGCCTTGCTCATGCCGTACGCGCCGATGAACGGGGACGGAGCGAGACCCGCGACGGAGGCGATGTTGACGATCGCCCCGCCGTTCTCGCTCTGCCACGCCTTCCACGTCTGCTGGGCGAAACCGAGCGCGGAGATCACGTTGGTCTCGTAGACCTTGCGCGCCACGTTCAGGTCGAGCTCGGCGATGGGACCGAACACCGGGTTCGTGCCGGCGTTGTTGACCAGGTAGTCGACGCGGCCGAAGGCCTCCATGGTGCGCTCGACGGCGGCGGCCTGGTGCGCCTCGTCGTGGGCCTTGCCGGCGACGTAGATGACGCGGTCGGCACCGAGCTGCTCGACGGCCTCCTTGAGGGCGTCCTCGCCGCGTCCGGTGATGCAGACGCGGTCACCGCGGGCGACGAGCGATTCGGCGACGCCGTAGCCGATGCCGCGGCTTCCGCCGGTGACGAGGGCGACCTTGCCGGAGAGCTCCGGGAGCTGGGATGAAGTCATGTCCGTTCCCCCCGGCCCTAGTTGAGCGGTCCGCCGGCGACGTACATGACCTGGCCGGAGACGAATCCGGCCGCCTCGCCGGTGAAGAAGGCGATGGCGTTGGCGATGTCGTCGGGCTTGCCCACGCGCTGGACCGGGATCTGCGTGGCGGCGGCGGCCTGGAACTCCTCGAAGCCCATGCCGACGCGGGCGGCGGTGGCGGCCGTCATCTCGGTGACGATGAAGCCGGGGGCGACGGCGTTCGCGGTGACGCCGAACTTGCCGAGCTCCTTGGCGAGGGTCTTGGTGAAGCCCTGGAGGCCGGCCTTGGCCGCCGAGTAGTTGACCTGGCCGCGGTTGCCGAGCGCCGACGACGAGGACAGGTTGACGATGCGGCCGAACTTGGCGTCCACCATGTGCTTCTGGACGGCCTTCGACATCAGGAACGCGCCGCGCAGGTGCACGTTCATGACGGTGTCCCAGTCCAGGGCGCTCATCTTGAACAGCAGGTTGTCGCGGAGCACGCCCGCGTTGTTGACGAGGATCGTCGGCGCGCCGAGCTCCTCGGCGATGCGCGCGACCGCGGCCTCGACCTGCGCCTCGTCGGCGACGTCGCAGCCGACCGCGAGGGCCTTGCCGCCGGCGCCGGTGATCTGCTCGACGGTGTCCTTGCAAGCGGCCTCGTCGAGGTCGATCACGGCGACGGCGCGACCCTCGGCGGCCAGACGTACGGCGGTAGCGGCGCCGATGCCACGTGCGGCACCGGTGACGATCGCGACGCGCTGCTCAGTGGTGGACATGCTCTTCGGTCTCCTCGCCCTAGAGTGCGGCCCTCACGTCCCAACTCGGTGAGCGACCGCTTAGTACCCTGTGGACGTGACGCTAGAAGTCCTGGCACCCGGTGTCAACGTACCCACCGGGTGCGCCTGATCACTCACCGCGAAGGGGCCGCCCCGAGGTCACCTCACCAGGAGGTCGAGGAGCCTGTCGGCCTCGGCCTCGGGGTCCTCGGTGAGACCGGTGTGCACGGGTCCCGGCTGCACGACCGTGGAGCGCGGCGCGACCAGCCACCGGAAGCGCCGGCCCGCGTCGTCGTCCGCCGCCTGGCCCGCGTCGCCGCCCCCTCGGCAGTGGCTCTCGACGGCGGCGAGCGACGCGCGGACGCCGGTCACGTCCGCCTCCGGGTCGAGGGCGCGCAGCCTCGTCTCGTCGAGGTGCGTGAGCGCGCGGACGTAGGACTTGGCGCGGCAGTAGACGACCACGCCGGCGTTGATCTGCTCGCCGCGCTCGACGCGCGGGACGACGCGCAGGAGCGCGTACTCGAAGACGTCTCGGGTGGTCGTGGTCACCGGGTGCCGCCCTTCACACTCGCCGTACCGGTCAGCCAGCCCGGGGTGCGCGGGACGCGGTCGGGATCCGGCTCGGGCAGGCCGATCCGCTCGTGGACGGTCGCCGCGCGGGGCAGCAGCACGGCGGCGTACGCGCGCCGCACCGCGTCCGGGTCGTCGAAGCCCGGCTCGTCGGCGAGCCAGGCGTCCGGGACGTCCGCGGTGACCTCGGCGAGCAAGTCCTCGGTGAGGAGGGGCGCCAGCTCCGCGGCGGCGGCCGCGACGTCGGGCGCGAAGGGGGCGAGGGCGTGGTCGACGGCGTCGTAGGGCCGGGCCGCCGCGGCCTGTGCGCCGCGCCAGTTGTGGTGCCAGATCATGCTCGCGCCGTGGTCGATGAGCCACAGGTCGCCGCGCCAGACCAGCATGTTGGGGTTGCGCCAGGAGCGGTCGACGTTGTTGATCAGGGCGTCGAACCAGACGACGCGGCCCGCCTCCACGGGATCCACCGCGTAGGCGAGCGGGTCGAAGCCGAGCGCGCCGGAGAGGTATCGCATCCCGAGGTTCACGCCGCCGCTCGACTTGAGGAGGCCCTGCACCTCCTGGTCGGGCTCACCGAGGCCGATCACGGGGTCGAGTCCGATCCGTACGAGCCCGGGCACCCGGAATCCGAGCCGCCGCGCGAGCCCTCCGCAGATCACCTCCGCGACGAGCGTCTTGCGGCCCTGTCCCGCGCCGGTGAACTTCATGACGTAGGGGGCGAGATCGTCGGCCTCGACGAGCCCGGGAAGCGATCCGCCCTCCCTCATCGGGGTGACATAACGGGTCGCCGTGACTTCGGTGAGCATTGCCCCAGGTTAGGCGACGCATCATCGCCGTACGAAAGTCCGTCCGGCGTTGAACACTCCGGTCCCGCGGCCCGTACGGGAGTGGGCCACCCCCCTCGAACCGAAGGGAAACACCAGTAATGACCGCTTCGCACGAGTCCGTATCCGCCCCGACCCGCCGCACCGTCGTCGCGGCCGTGGGAGCCGCCGGTATCGCCGCCGCGCTCACCGCGTGCGGGAGCTCGGACGATTCGTCGTCCTCCGAGCCGGCGGGAAACGCGGCCAAGGACGGCGCGGCCAAGGACGGGGCAGGCAAGGAACTCGCCAAGACCGCCGACATCCCCGTCGGCGGCGGAAAGATCTTCGGTGACGCGGGCGTGGTGGTCACGCAGCCGAAGAAGGGCGAGTTCAAGGCCTTCACGAACATCTGCACCCACAAGCAGTGCCCGGTCACCGCGATCGAGGGCGGCACCATCAACTGCCCGTGCCACGGCAGCAAGTTCTCCATCGAGGACGGCAGCGTGAAGCACCCGCCCGCCGCGCAGCCCCTGGCCATCAAGGAGATCACCGTCTCCGGCGACTCGATCACGCTCGCCTAGCGATGCGGGTCAGCGGCTTCGGCGCGGGCGCTTCCAGCAGGTGAGCACGTCCTGTGTGGACGTCACGGTGGCGACGAGGGCGAGCGTGTTGCGGATCATCGCGGGGGTGTAGTCGGACGGCACCCCCGCGACGGCGTCGGCGGGCACGGCGACGGTGTAGCCGCGGTTCACCGCGTCGAAGACGGCGTTCGGTATGGCGACGTTCGCCGAGACGCCGGTGACGATCAGCGTCCGGCAGCCGAGGTTGCGCAGCAGGGCGTCCACGTCGGTGCCCGCGATGGGCGAGAGGCCGTGCAGACGGCGTACGACGATGTCCTCGTCCGCCACCTCGACGGGCGGCGCGATCCTGACCGCCTTGGTGCCGGAGATCTGCTGTACGGGCAGGCGCGCGGCGGCACGGAACAGCCGTCCGTTGCGGTTGGCGCCGCGCCCGTCGGGCCGCCGCTCCGCCACGGCGTGCAGCACCTGTACGCCGCTCTCGTGGGCGCCCGAGACGAGTCGCGCCACATTGCCGAGCGCCCCGGACGCCCTGGCCTCCTTGGCGAGTTCGGGCAGGGCGCTGTCGGGGCCGACGACCCCCTGCTGGCACTCCACGGTCAGCAGCACCGTGGTGGCCGGATCGAGCAGTTCGGCGAGCTCTTCGTACGACGGCACGGGGTCCCCCTGTCGCAGGCGTCCTGAGCGGCGAGAGATTAGCCACCATTGCGCCATGGGGGAAGACACCGCATGCTTCTGATCTGACACACCGTCAGCGACAAGCCCTCGAAGGGGAGTGCGCATGGCCGTCACACAGCGTCGGGGCCGCAGGATCATGATGACACCGGCCGAGCTGGACGAGTTCCTGGGATCCCAGCGCACCTGCCGGGTCGCCACGGTCTCGCCCGACGGCTCCCCGCACGCCAGCACCCTGTGGTTCGTCTGGGACGGCACCTGCCTGTGGCTGTACTCGATCACGCGCAGCCGCCGCTGGGCCGACCTCCTCAAGGACGCGCGCATCGCCGTCGTGATCGACGCGGGCGAGGAGTACGGGGAGCTGCGCGGCGCCGAGCTGTCGGGCACGGTGGAGTTCGTCGGGGAGAGCCCGCGCACCGGCGAGCCCGTGCCCGAACTGGACGCCCCTGAGCGGCTGTTCGCCCGCAAGAACTTCGCGATGGACGAGATGGTGCACGACGGCCGGCACGCCTGGGCCCGGCTCACGCCGGACAAGATCGCGTCGTGGGACTTCAGGAAGCTTGCGTCGCTCTAGAGCCGTCCTGGGGAGCCCTGTCCCGCGGCGACGTCCCCGCCCAGGCTCGCGCCCACGCTCCGGAGCGCCTTCACCGCCGCCCTGATCGACGGCCGCCGGTCCGCGTCGGCCCGCCACACGACGTAGACGTGCCGGCGTACGCGCTGACGCACCGGCACGGTCACGACGCCGTCCGGCACCGGATCGCGCCCGAGGATCGGTGCCACGCACACGCCGAGCCCGGCGGCGACGAGGCCGAGCTGGGTGTGGGTCTCGGCGGCACGATGGCCGATGCGGGGCTCGACACCCTTCGCGCGCAGCGTGAAGAGCAGCCACTCGTGGCAGAACTCGCCCTCACCCCACGTGATCCACTCGTCGTCGGCGAAGTCCTCCAGGCCCACCTCCCGGCGACCGGCGAGGGGGTGGTCCGCCGGCATCGCGACATCGGCGGGATCGTCGAGGATCGCCGCCTTGACGAGCCCGTCGGGGAGCGGCATCGGCTTGTTGTACCAGTCGAGCACGACCGCCAGGTCGAGGTCGCCGCGCAGGACCCCGGCGACCCCCAGCTCGGGCTCCAGCTCCTGCGAGCGCAGCCGCAGCCCCGGGTGCTCCGCGCGCAGGGCCGCGAGGGCGCGCGGGAAGAGACCGCGGGCCGCGGTCGGGAACGCGGAGATCCGCAGCTCCCCCACGACCTGCCCGCGGTGCGCCTCCAGGTCCGACTGCGCGAGCTCGACCTGGGACAGGATCCGCCCCGCATGCTCGGCGAGCAGCCGCCCGGCGTCGGTGAGGCGCACTCCCCTGCCGTTCTTGGCGAGAAGCTGCTGGCCGACCTCGCGTTCCAGCTTGGCCATCTGCTGCGAGACGGCGGACGTCGTGACGTGCAGCCCTGCCGCGGCGCCGCTGACGGACCCGTGGCGGGCGAGGGCGTCGAGGGTGCGCAGGCGCTCCAGGTTCAACATGTAAGCGATGCTAAGCGATATCAGGGAACAAGTCTCGCTTGTGCTAAGACGTTGTGAGGCGGCATCGTTACGCCCATGAGCACCGTCGCCTCCTCGTCGCCCCCCGCGACTCCGGCCCCCGCGCCTTCCGGCATTCCTACGGAAACACCCGCCTCCGCACGACCCCGCCGCGCCCTCGACTGGCGCGTCCGCTTCGGCGTCCTGTCGCTGATCTGGGGCTTCAGCTTTCTCCTCATCAAGGTCGGCACCGACGGCTACGCGCCGTTCCAGGTGACGCTGGGGCGGCTCGCGTTCGGTACGGCGGTGCTCGCCGTGGCCATGGCGGTGAAGCGTGAGCGGCTGCCGAGGGGCCTGCGGACCTGGGGGCACATCGCGGTGGCGGCGCTGCTGCTCAACTCCCTGCCGTTCTCGCTGTTCGCCTTCTCCGAGCAGACGATCCCCTCGACACTCGCCGGTATCTGCAACGCGACGTCTCCGCTGTGGGGCATGGCCCTGTCACTGGTGGCGCTCTCCGAGGACCGGCCCACGCGCCGCCGGGTCGCGGGGCTCGGCATCGGCTTCCTCGGGGTGCTCACGGTCCTCGGCGTGTGGCAGGGCTTCCACGGCCTGGACCTGGCCGGCACGGCGATGGCGCTGCTCGCCTCGCTGTGCTACCCGGTCGGCTGGATCTATCTGCGCCGCACGCTGGCCGGGACCGGCCACTCGAACCTTTCGCTCTCCGGCGCGCAGCTCCTGATGGCCACGGTCCAACTGGCCGTCGTCACCCCGATGTTCACGACGCTCCCGGCCCACCTCCCGATCGTGCCCCTGCTCGCGATTGTCGCCCTGGGCGCACTCGGCACCGGCCTCGCCTTCCTCATCCAGTACGGCCTGGTGGCAGAGGTCGGTCCGACCACGGCGCAGATGGTCACCTATTTCATCCCGGTGATCGCGACGGCCGCGGGGGTCGCCCTGCTCGGCGAGGCCCTGACCTGGTCCACCCCGATCGGCGCGGTGATCGTGCTGGCGGGCGCGGCGCTCACCCAGTCCAGGGCGCGGGCCCCTCGGCGCGGCACTCAGCCGTAACGGCGGGCGGGGGCCGGCCCGGTGGCGGACGCGACGGCGTCGGCCACCGGGCCGATGTCGTCCGCGCCGAGCGTCGACACCGTGATGCGCACGCCGGGCACCGCCCCCATCCGGAACCGCGCCCCGGGCGCGACAGCCCACCCGGCGTGCAGCAGCCGCGCGACCGCCCCCGTCTCGTCCGGTACGGGCACCCACACGTTCATGCCGCTGCGCCCGTGCGCCTCGACCCCGCGCTCGGCGAGGGCCGCGATGAGCGCGTCGCGGCGCTGCCCGTACGACGCCGCGACGGCGCGTGTGTCCACCGCCCCTTCGGTCCACAGCCGGGCGACGGCCCGCTGAAGGATGCGGCTCACCCAGCCGGGGCCCAGGCGCTGCCGCCCCTGCACCCGGTCGACCGTGACCGCGTCGCCCGTCAGCACGGCGAGCCGCAGGTCGGGCCCATAGGCCTTCGCGGCGGAGCGCACGAACGCCCAGTGCCGCGTCACACCGGCCAGCGGATGCAGCGGCAGGTCGACGATCCCGTGCCCGTGGTCGTCCTCGATGAGCAGTACGTCCTTGTGGGCCGCCAGGACTTTGCGCAGCGCACGCGCGCGTGGTGCGGTGACGGCGGCGCCGGTGGGGTTCTGGGCGCGGTCGGTGACCACCAGGGCCCGCGCCCCCGCGCTCAGGGCCCGCTCCACCTCGTCGGCCAGCGGCCCGTCGTCGTCCACCCCGACGGGCACCAGGCGCAGCCCGAGCGCCGGGACCAGGTCGAGGAGGCTGCCCCAGCCCGGGTCCTCGACGGCGACGGCGTCGCCGGGCTTGAGGTGCGCGGCGAGCACTCGCTCGATGGCGTCGAGGGAGCCCGATGTGACGGCGACCGGGCCCTCCGGGATCCCGTCCTTGTCGAAGGCCACGCGCGCGTGGCGGGCCAGTTCCGGCTCCAGGGGCCCGTCGCCGTAGAGGACGGGCGCCTTGTCGCCCCGCGCGGCCGCCCAGGCGAAGGCCTCGGCCAGCGAGGGCAGCAGGGCCGTATCGGGGTTGCCGTTCGAGACGTCGCGCACGCCGGCCGGTACGTCGACGCGGATCAGCTCGCGCGCCGTCGTGGCCGGCTTGGACCGCACCCGGCTGCCGCGGCGCCCCGCGGTCTCGATCACTCCGCGCTCACGGAGCGTGCGATAGGCGGCCGCGACCGTATTGGGATTGACCCCGAGATGCTGGGCCAACTCCCTCATCGGCGGCAGAAGTTGACCCGGCTGCAGGTCACCCCCGCCCACCGCGCGCTCCACGCTGGCCGCAATCTCTGCTGCGCGCCGTCCTTCGATCGGATACTCTCCTAGCACAAAGAAGATTATGCACTAGTGCAATGGAGTTGGCAATGAGCGTGGCATCCGAGCCCGGCACCGTCGCTTCCGGGGACGCCTCCGCCTCCTACCCGGCGACCGACCGGACCGTCCCGGCCCGCATGCGCGAGCGGACGCACTACGACCGTGAGCTGGTCCACTCGATACTCGACGAGGCGTACATCTGCCATCTCGGGTTCGTCCGCGAGGGCTCCCCCGTCGTGCTGCCGACCCTGTACGGCCGCGTCGGCGAGACGCTCTACGTGCACGGTTCGACGGGCGCGCGCGTCCAGCGCATGGCGGGCGCGGCCGACCCCGGACTGCAGGTCTGCCTGACGGTCACCCATGTCGACGGTCTCGTGCTCGCGCGCTCCGCCTTCCACCACTCGCTCAACTACCGCTCCGTGGTGGTGCACGGCCTCGCCCACCAGGTGACCGACCCTGACGAGAAGCGCACGGCTCTCGACGCGCTCGTCGACCACGTGGTGCCGGGCCGTTCCCAGGACTCGCGCCCCGGGAACGACAAGGAGCTCGCGGCGACGTCCGTCCTGCGCCTCGACCTCGCGGAGGTCTCCGCGCGGGTCCGCGCCGGCGGCCCGAACGACGACGAGGAGGACCTCGGCCTGCCGTACTGGACCGGCGTCGTCCCGCTCACCAAGGGCCACGGCGCGCCGGTCCCGGCCGACGACCTCGCGCCCGGCATCGCGGTGCCGGACTACCTGACGGGTCTGTAGGGCGCTTCTGCGGCGTCCTCTTGGGGCGACCGCCCCGGTGAGCGTCGGTACGCGCACCGGGGCGCCCTCGCCGGCTACCTCGCGCGCGCCTCGGCGACGGCGAGACCGGTCACCGCGGCCAGCATCAGGACCGTGCCCGCCACCGTCGGCGCGGTCAGCCGCTCGCCGAGGAGCACGACCGCGATGACGGCGGCGCTCACCGGTTCGAGCAGCATGATCACCGAGACGGTCGCGGACTTGACGACCGCGGCGCCCGAGAAGTACAGGGCGTAGGCGAGCGCAGTAGGTACTGACGCGATGTAGACCAGCATCCCCAGCACCTGGAGCGGCTGGGAGGTGTGCGGCACCAGGCCCTCCAGCGCGCCGAGCGGCAGGAGGCTCACCGCGGCGACGGCGAACGTCAGGACGGACATGTCGAGTTGATCGCCCGACCGGCCGTCCCGCCCGAACCAGCGCGTCAGCAGGGTCATCACGGCGTAGCCGCCCGCGGAGACCAGGGCCCAGACGACCCCGGCGGGACGCACGGCCGCGCCCCCGCCGCCGAGCACGAGGACGGCAAGGCCTGCGAGCGCGCCCAGGACGGCCGACAGCCCGCCGCCGCCGAGCCGTTCGCCCATGGTCAGGCGCGCGCCGAGCGCGATGAGTACGGGTCCCGCGCCCAGCGTGACCACGGTGGCGACGGCGAGTCCGGTCGCCTGGACGCCCGCGAAGTACGCGGTCTGGAAGACACTCAGGGCGATGCCGGTGACGACGATCCGCACCGCCTTGCGCAGGCGCGGTTCCGCCGTGGGCCGGGTCCTGCGCGGTCGGAGGGCCCGTGCCACGAGCAGCAGGGCGAGGCCGCCCAGGCAGCGCCAGAACGACAGGGCTGCGGGGCCGAGGTCGCTGGCCCGGAAGACCAGCGAGGCGGCCGCGCCCGCGGTGCCCCAGGCGGCGCCGGCGACGACGAGGTGGAGGAGCCCGCGCCCGACGGGCAACAGGGGTGCGGCCCCGGCGGGCGAGATTCGGGACGAGATGTCGGCTGAGTCAGCCGCGACAGTGTGCGACACGTGGTTCTCCACGAGGAATGGCCTCCGCGCCCCATGGACGGGGGCGGGGCGGGGACACGGACTGTCGTCTGCGGGCAGCCGTGACCCGCTCGGGTCGTCCCGAGCCGGATCTCCGTCGGATGGGTCTCCGGAGCGTGACGCTCCGGGCGGCCACCGCCCGCGTTATGCGGCCGGAGGCGGAAGCACGAGTGCGCGTGAGTGCATGATCAAGACCTTAGTTCGCGCTGCCGCGGCGGGACAACGTCTTGTCCGTCGACTCCGGGGCCGCCTCGCTCGAGGCGGCCTTGTCCGGGGCAGCCTCGCTCGAGGCGGCCTTGTCCGGGGCAGCCTCGCTCGAGGCGGCCTTGTCCGGGGCCGTCCTGTCCGCGGCAGTCCTGTCCGCGGCGGCCTCGACGGCGACGGCCTCGACGGCAACGGCCTCGACGGCAACGGCGACGATCTCGGGCTTCGCCGGAGCCGAGGACTGCGCGATGAACGCACCGACCAGGACGACCGCGCCGCCGACGATCTGCGGTGCCGAAAGGTGCTCGCCCAGGAGCACCCAGGCCAGCACGGTCGCGATGACCGCTTCCAGGCAGGCCACGACTCCGGCCACCTGAGGCGAGAGCCGGCGCACCGAGAGGACTCCGGTCACGTACGCGACGACCGTGGCGATCAGCACGATCCAGCAGAGCAGCAGCCACGCGGGCACGGAGGTGCCGTTCATCGAGGCACTGCCGCCGAGCACGGACCAGTCCATGCCCCAGGGGCGCGCCACGACCGTCAGGACGAGGGCGCCGACGAGCAGCCCGTACGCGATCACGCCGAGCGGGTCCGGCGCCCGGTCCCCCGCGTCGCTGCCCTGGTCGGACAGGACGAAGTAGCCGACCTGGCAGCAGGCGGCGGCGAGGGCGAGCAGCAGGCCGATCAGGTCGACGCTGAGGCCCGCCCACACCTCGACGACACAGGCGAGTCCGCCGACGGCGAGGACCACGCCGAGCGCGGCGGCGCGCGTCACGGGCCTGCGCTGCACGAAACGCACCCAGCCGAGGACGAGCGCGGGGGCGAGATACTCGATGAGGAGCGCGACGCCGACGGGGATACGGGAGATCGCGGCGAAGTAGCAGGCCTGCACACCGGCGACGGCGAGCAGACCGAAACCGGCGAGCAGCGCGGGCCGCTGGACGACCAGGGAGCGGTGCCGCCAGGCGACGGGCAGCATGACGAGCGCGGCGCCGGCGACGCGCAGCCACACCACGTGGAGCGGGTCGAGACCCGTTTCGATCAGCGGCTTCGCCGCCACACCGGAACCGCCGAAGGCGAGTGCCGAGACAAGGGCGAGCCCCAGTCCGACACCTCGCCCGCGGTTCGCCTGAATCCCCTGAGACGCATGCACCGGCACATCATGACAGCCGACGTCATGACCGTCACCCCCGATGACCCCTGTCTCACGTGCCGGACGCGCCGCGCACGACGAACGGGGGCACGGCCATACGAGCCGCACCCCCGAACAGAACCCAGCCCCAACACAAAGCCAGGCCTCAGCGCAGTGCCAGGCCTCAGCCAGGAAGCACTCGCCTCAGCACCCGGCCTCGACATGCCGCCGCAGGCTCTCCGCATCGACGCCGGCCCGCCCGAGCACCTCGACGGCGCGGCACTCCCGGTCCGCCGCGAGCGAGGTGAGCAGGTCGACGCCGCGCGCACGCGGGTCGCCGCGGCGCTCGGCACGGTCGTGCGCGGCTTCCATCGCGGCGGCCGCGGCGGGCGACCAGCCGAGCCCCGTCACGACGGGCACGGCTCCGGAGTCCTCGACCGTGCCCTGCCACTGAAGTCCGTAGCCGATGCTCCGCTGCACGAGGTAGCCGAGGAGGCGGGCGAGCTGCGGTCCGCCGCCGAAGGCCTCGCGCACCTGCGGGTCGGTCTCGAGGAGCGAGTGCAGGAGATGGGCGGTGTCGATCTGGCGGTCCCCGTCACGGACGGCTCTGCGGCGCGCGCCGGCCACCACCGAGGCGAGCTCGGGACTGAGCCTGGCGTCAACATCTGCACGGCTGTGGCCGCTTGCCGCGGCCTCGGACGGGGTAGGGCTTTGCACATCTCCCACCTCATCAGCCCCTGTCCGGCCGGGCATCCCCGGCGGGAAGCATTTCCACGTCCGACACAAGGTGGGCACGCATGAGCGGGTTCTCCTCCTTACGGATGAGATCGCGCCTTTTTACCCCGAGGGGCGCGCGCCGCCTTGCATCGAGCCCCTCACGCAACCGCAGACGTACCGGAACTCGTCCTTCACAAGCATGAAGAGCAGGTGCTGGCTCGTGGCCCTGCCAGCGATCGACGGCAGACAGTACGTGTACCGGGTGTACGCACCCGACGACGCGCTGCTCGCCGACCTGTTCTGGGACGCCTGGCACTGCCACGACGAGGGGCCGTTCCCGCGCGCCTCGGACCTCTTCGACGCCGCGGTCATCGCGAAGCTCGGCTGACCACGGTTCCTCCCCCATCCGTTTCTGACACTTCATCAGTATTGAATGTTCGAGGCCCTGCGGCTACTTTCCGCGACACCACGGCTGCGCCCGCCGCAGCTCTCGTCGAGAAGGGGTGGTCGCATGGCCGAAGTCAGCGCGGAAGCACGGATCGGGGCGCCCGCGGAGAAGGTCTGGGCCCAGCTCACCGACTTCACCGCGTACGGAGAGTGGAACGCCACCCACACGAGCTTCCCCAAAGGCGCCCCCACGGCGCTCGAAGTGGGCGGCACGTTCGAGGAGAACATGAAGCTCATGGGCTTCCCGGCGGAGGTGACCTGGACCGTCGAGGACCTGGAGACCACCCGCACCCTCGCGATCCGGGGCAAGGGCCCGATGGGTGTCAACGTCGGCACGCGCTACACCCTGACCGCGGACGGCGACGGCACGACGGTCCGCATCGACGGCGAGTTCACCGGCGCCGCCGTGTCCCTGATGGCGGGCAAGCTCAAGGACTCGGCGACGGCCGCGCTCAACGAGTCGCTGCGCAAACTGGCCGGCCTCGTCGTCTGAGCCGGACACACCGGCGAGCACGCGAAGGCGCCCCGCACACTCGGTGCGGGGCGCCTTCCTCCGTCGGTACGGGGCATCGCCCCGAGGACGTCAGTCCTCGTCGGCGAGGATCAGGTACAGCTTCTTACGGGCGTCGTTGATGACGGTCAGCGCCTTCTCGCGCTGCTCCTTGCTGCCGGTCTTCCAGACCTGCCCGAACGCCTCCATCAGACCGAAGCCGGCCTGCCGGATCTCGTTCAGGGTGTCCCAGTCGACCCCGCGCCCAGCCTCTTCCCAGGGGGCGTCGGGTCCCTCGTCGGCCGCGGAACGGCCCGAGTCGGTGAGCGCGAACAGCTTCTTGCCGCCCTCGCTCTCGCTGGCGATCAGGCCCTCGTCCTCCAGCAGTTGAAGGGTCGGGTACACCGAACCCGGACTGGGCTTCCACGCCCCGCCACTGCGCTCGGCGATCTCCTGGATCATCTCGTAGCCGTGCATCGGACGGTCCTTCAGGAGGGCCAGGATCGACGCGCGCACATCGCCGCGCCGTGCCCTTCCGCGAGGTCCGCCCCGGCCGCCGCGCCCGCCGCCACCCCAGGGTCCCGGGCCGAAGCCCGGCCCGAAGGGGCCGAAGGCGGCGCGCCGCCCTTCGAAGCCGCCCCGACCGGGATGGCCGGGCCCGCACTGTCCATGTCCGTGTCCGTGCTCATGCTCGTAGCCATGGGAACGCATCGCAATCATTCCTTCCATCGTTGATCGGTCGCGATGCGTCAACGATATATCGGAACTGTTCGGCTGACAACCCTCGGCCGGTCCAGCTGTTCCGAATTGGCCTTGGCCTGCGCTTTCGCCGTCCCCGTAGCGTCGACCCCATGCGCATTCGAATCGTGGACGCCTTCACCGACCGCCCCTTCGCCGGCAATCCGGCCGGCGTACTGCTCCTCGACGCCTTCCCCGACGACGCCCGGCTCCAGGACATCGCCGCCGAGGTCAACCACGCCGAGACGGCCTTCGCCCACCCGCTGCCCTCCGGCGACGCCGACTGGGCGCTGCGCTGGTTCACCCCCGCCACCGAGGTCGACATGTGCGGCCACGCCACCCTGGCCACCGCTCACGTGCTGCACAGCACCGGCGCCACCCAGGGCCCGGTCCGCTTCGCCACCCGCAGCGGCGTGCTCGTCGCGACCCCGCGCGAGGACGGCACGATCACGCTCGACTTCCCGACCGCGCCCCTGACCCGTATCGACAGCCCCGAAGGGGTCGCGGCAGCCCTGGGCGCCGAGCCGCTCTCGGTGCACGACACCGGCCGCCAGGTGGGCGACCTGCTCGTCGAGCTCGCGGACGAGAAGACCGTGCGCGCCCTCGCACCCGACCTCAAGGCACTCGCCGCCCATTCGGAGCGCGGCGTGATCGCCACCGCCCGCGCGGCGGACCCCGACGGCGCCTACGACTTCGTCTCCCGCTGCTTCTTCCCGCGCGTCGGTATCGACGAGGACCCGGTCACCGGCAGCGCCCACACGGCCCTCGCGCCGTTCTGGTCCGCGCGCCTCGGCCGCGCCGAACTCACCGGCCTCCAGGCCTCCGCCCGTACCGGCTTCGTGCACACCGAACTGCGCGGCGCCCGCACCCTGCTCACCGGCCGCGCCGTCACGGTCATCGAGGGCGACCTGCTCACCTAGGGCCTTCCACGCCGCAGGGGCGTACGAAAATCTCGTACGCCCCTGCATCCGGCACCCGCCCCGGCCTCACGCCGTGGGCAGCCACCCCACCTTCCCCGCGAGCAGCGCGTATCCGACGAACGCACCGATGTCGAGCAGCGAGTGCGCCACCACCAGCGGCCCGACCCGCCCCCACCGCCGGTACAGATAAGCGAAGACCAGGCCCATCGCGAGGTTCCCGAAGAAGCCGCCGATGCCCTGGTAGAGGTGGTACGACCCGCGCAGCACCGAGCTGGCCACGATCGCCGTGCCGGGCGTCCAGCCCAACTGCCCCAGCCTGCGCAGCAGATAGCCGACGACGATCACTTCCTCGAGGACGGCGTTCTGGATCGCCGACATGATCAGGACCGGGAACTTCCACCACACGTCGGGCAGCGCCTCCGGCACCACCGTGAGGTTGAAGCCGAGGCCACGGGCCGCCAGGTAGAAGGCGATGCCCGTGCTGCCGATGACCGCCGCGATCACCGCGCCGCGGGTCGTGTCGAAGAGCGGTCTCGTACGGTCGAAGCCGATCGTCCGCATCCCGACCCCCTCACGCAGCAGCAGGTGCGCGATGAGCGCGACCGGGACGAGCGCGCTCGCGATCCCGAACAACTGCCACGCCAGATCAAGCCACGGCCGCCCGGGAGCCGCCGAGGCGTTCAGGGTCGCCGCCTGGTCCTTCAGGCCCCCCGGTTTGGTGACCGATCCAACAAAGCTGATCAGCGCGGACACTCCGCTCGCACCGAGCGAGAGTGCCAGGACGAGCAGTGTCTCGTTCCGAAGAATGTGTCGCGAGAGCCGCTCGTTGGGAAAGGAATCGGCCACCGCACCCGCCTCCGCCTGCACACCTGCCTCCAGTTGAGTAATCCCGCCTCATCCCCCACCTAGCCCCGCTAGGGTCTCGAATACAGGTACGAAGATCGCGCGCGACAGGCCGGGGGGACGAAGGCCGTTCTTTGGTGTACCTCTCCCCTTGCGTCGGGCCGGGACCCGAGGAAGGGCACCACCGCATGGGACGTCACAGCTTGCCCGACGAGCACGGGACGGACGCGGTCGCCCCCCGCTCCCGCACACGCGGCCGGACCGTCGCCATCGCCACGGCCCTCGTTCTCGTGGTCGCCGGTGGCACGGCTCTGGCGGCCAGGAGCGGCCTGCTCTCCTTCGGCGGGGCCTGCAACGGCAAGACGGTCCACCTCGACATCGCCGCCTCGCCCGACATCGCCCCCGCGCTGCGCGACGCCGCGGACCTCGCCCGCAAGAACCATCTGACCTCCGACGGACAGTGCCTCGACACCCGCGTGCAGGCGGGCGACTCGTACAAGATCGCCGATGCCGTGCGCAAGGGCCGGAAGGGCACCGGGGACTACGAGGCGTGGGTGCCGGATTCGAGTCTGTGGATCCAGCGCGCCGGCCTCGGCGGGAACGCCACTCGCGTCACGGCGATGGGCAACATAGCCTCCTCCCCCATCGGCATCAGCATGGTGCCGTCGGCCGCGAAGAGCATGGGCTGGCCCGCGAAGAAGTACACCTGGGCGCAGTTGACCGGCGCGGCCATGGAGGGCGACAAGCTGCGGCTCGGGACCGCGGACCCCGCGCGCAGCGCGACCGGTCTCCTCGCCCTGACCCAGCTGGGCGCCTCCACCAAGAAGTCCGGGTCGCAGGGCGACACCCAGGCCGCCGCCATGGCCAAGGCGCTCTCGCAGCGCACCACCGACAGCGACGGCCAGCTGACCGACACCCTGGCGCGCGACTCCTCCGGCACCGAGCAGGGCAATCCGCGCCGCAATCAGGCGCTGATCCTCTCCGAGCAGTCCTCGTTCCGGTACAACGCGACCGCCGGCGACAAGGACGGGCTCGACCTCTTCTACCCGAAGGACGGCTCGCCGCAGCTGGACTACCCGTTCGCGCTGGTCGACGAGGGCGTCAAGTCGACGGACGAGCGACGGGCCGCGATCCGCTTCATGACCCTGCTCGGCGAGGACGCCGGCCTCGGGATCCTGGACAAGCACGGCTTCAGGACGGACGACGAGGAGCCCTCGGACGCCCTGATCGCCGGGGCCGGCGGCCGCAGCCCGCAGCCGTACGCGGCCTCGGACTCCGAGCCGCCGACGGACAAGGAACTCCAGGAGACCCTCGGCATGTGGACGATCACGGTGCAGAGCGCCCGGATCACCGTCGTCGTGGACGCCTCCGCCTCCATGGCGAACTATGTGCCGGGCCGCAACCAGTCCCGCATGGAGGTCACGAAGGCCTCGATGCTCCAGGCGCTCGCCACGTTCACGCCCGAGGACGAGATCGGCCTGTGGGAGTTCGCCACACTCCTCGACGGAACCCGCGACTACCGCAAGCTCGTGCCCACCGAGCGCCTCGGCGACCGCGAGGGCGGCGGCACCCAGCGCGACAGGCTGTCCGAGGCCTTCAGCGGCCTGCAGCCCGTGCCGGGCGGCGCCACGGGTCTTTACGACACCACGCTCGCGGCCTACGAGGAGGCCACGTCCTCCTACCGGAACGGCAAGTTCAACGCCCTCGTGGTCGTGACCGACGGCGCGAACCAGGACCCCGGATCCATCTCGCGCAGCAGCCTCGTCTCGCGGCTCCAGAGCCTCGCCGACCCGAAGCACCCGGTGCCGCTCATCGCCATCGCGGTCGGCCCGGACGCGGACAAGGACGAGGTCGAGCAGATCGCCGGGGCCACCGGCGGCTCGGGGCACCAGGTCAGCGACCCGGCCGAGATCCACGCGGTGATCCTCAAGGCGATCGTGGAGGCGGGCGCCAAGGGCTGACCAGCCAGAACCGCCTTGCCGCTCAGCCCAGTTGCACCGCCGGCGCCGGGAGCCCCACCGGCCACGTGTGCACCGGGTCGCCCGCGTGCATCAGCTCGCAGTAGCGCCGGGTGGTCGCCGCGAGCGCCGCGTCGCGCTCGAGGCCGCTCTCCAGCGCGCGGTGGAACGTGGCCGCCTGCCACGAGGCCCCGTTGACCCGCCGCCGGCAGCGCTCCTCGATCACCCCGAGGTAGAAGTCACGGTCGGCCGCCTCGACCCCCCAGGCATCGAGCCCGGCAGCGGCCAGCGGCAGCAGCTCGTCCCGTACGAGCGTGACGGCGGGCACCTTCTCGACCCCGCCGAAGCGGCCCCGGCGCGGCCAGTCGAGGCGCGCCTCGATCCCGTACCGGCACGCCTCGTCGAAGTTGCGGGCCGCCGCGTCGAAGGGCAGGCGGGTCCAGACCGGGCGGGCGTCCTCGGCCAGGGCGCGTACGACGCCGTAGTAGAAGGCGACGTTCGCGATGACGTCGGTGACGGTGGGGCCCGCGGGCAGGACGCGGTTCTCCACGCGCAGGTGCGGCCTGCCCCCGGCTATGCCGTACACGGGCCGGTTCCAGCGGTAGACGGTGCCGTTGTGCAGGACGAGTTCGCCGAGCGCCGGCACTCCGTCGTCGTCGATGACGCGCAGCGGCTCCTCGTCGTCGCACAGGGGCAGCAGCGGGGGGAAGTAGCGCAGGTTCTCCTCGAAGAGGTCGTACGCGCTGCTGATCCAGCGCTCGCCGAACCAGGTGCGCGGCCGGACCCCTTGGGCCTGGAGCTCGGGCGGGCGGGTGTCGGTCGACTGCTGGAAAAGCGGCGGCCGCGATTCGCGCCACAGCTCATGTCCGAACAGGAACGGCGAGTTGGCGCCGACCGCGACCTGCACGGCCGCGACGGCCTGCGCCGCGTTCCACACGTCGGCGAAGCGGGCGGGCGTGACCTGGAGGTGCAACTGCACGGAGGTGCAGGCCGCTTCGGTCGCTATGGACCCCGAGGTGCAGCGCAGGTGCTCCACCCCGTCGATGTCGACGACGAAGTCCTCGCCGCGCGCGGCCACCATCTGGTCGTTGAGGAGGCTGTAGCGGTCCACGTCCGACAGATTCGCGGAGACGAGATCATCGGGCACGAGCGTCGGGAGAATGCCGATCATCACGATCCCGGCGTCCACCTCGTTCGCTTTCCGGTGGGCATAGGCGAGGCCGGTCCTGAGCTCCTCGGCGAGCCGGTCGAGAACGCGGCCTTCCAAACGATGGGGAGCAATGTTCACTTCCAGATTGAACATTCCGAGTTCGGTCTGGAAATCACGGCTCGCGATGCGCTCGAGAACTTGCGCATTCATCATTTTCGGCATGCCGTCGGGCCCCGCGAGATTCAACTCGATCTCCAGGCCCATCAGATTCCTCGGACGATCGAACCTCTCCTCCTCCAGGAGCCTCGCGAGCCCCGCCAGACACTGCTGCAGCTTCCTGCGGTAGTGCCGCCGATCGGACAGGTCGAACGCGCCCGCCACGACCTTCTCCCCCATGGAAGCGTCCCTCCTCACATGGACGACACGGCCGTCCGGCCGCTGTGTCACGGTGGATGATGCCCAGGCAATGTGATCGATAACGCCCCGCTTCCCGCCACGGGCGAGTAGGCTCGCAGCAGTTGTCACGGGGCACATTCACGAGGCATGCGGCATGTCGAAGACCTGGTTCCACATGACCTGGTGATAAACACCGACGAGAATCGGCCGTCCGCTCGCCGTGAAGATTACGAGGTCACAGACCCAACCCCGCTGGGAATCGGGAGATTTCCCGCATCTCGCCGACCGAATAACGCCTTGCCGAGTATTTTCGCGACGGCTAGACGAAACACTGCGTGAACACGTGTCGTATAAACTTCGCGAACGAGGCGCAGAGTTGGCGCTCGCGGTATCTGCCCCGCCCCCTCTGGCCCGGTCAGCAGACAGCGCCGTCCGCTCGTCCCGCCACGCCCTCGATCCACCGTGCCTGTCGAATGAGAGGCGACCCACCATGCCGCTGCATGTCCCTCCGGCTCCCGCGCCCGCCCTGCGCACTGTCCTCACGGCCCTCGGTTCCCCGACCGCGGTCCGCGAGGCCCGCACCCCTTCCCTGCGCTCCGCCCAAGGACCGGCGAGCCCCGAACTCCCTTTGCCCGTCCACGTACTGGACCGGGTCACGGGCAGCGCGGGCCCTTCGCCGACCCGACTCGCCGGCTGGCGGTTCCTGATCCGCTGCGGGGAACGCGCGGTCGCCGCCGCCGACACGATGCTGACCGCCGACGGCTGGGCGTTCTCGCACTTCTTCGAGGGCCCGTACGTCGCGGCCACCGAACGGGCGCTGCGCCAGGCCGAGTCCATGCCCGCGGCCTACCAACCGCGCCTGCTCTCGGTCCCGGAGCTGTACATGCTCACCCTCTGGCTGCACGGGGACTGCAACGCCGACGCCTCGACGGGACATCCCGCGGCCAGTGACCTCCTGGTCCCGCTGGCGCCCGCGCCGCCCGGCATCGCCGCCCACCGCCCGCACCCGGTCGCCGAACTGCTGCCCGTTCTCACCCATCGACTGACCCCCGCGCCACTTCTGGGCTCACCCGCCTGACGCGACCGGGCCGTCCGACGCGCCCGCGCCCCGCTGCCGATGCCGACCGGTCGCGGGGCGCAGCCATGCCCTCGGCCACGCCCCCGCGGGCCCGTCCGGACTAGCCCGGTCAGGCCACCCCGAACCACCCGAAGGGACAGTGCAGTTGGGGTGAACCGTCCGCACGGGTGACGCGTCCTCATCCAGTGAGGACCGCTGCGACGAAATACCTGCGGATTGACGCCCGTGGGGCAACACTGGGTTCCGGACCGACCGACAAACGGGGGGCGGCCATGAACAACGCTTCGAGCCGCAGGACAGACCGCGACATCACACCCATCACCGACATCACTTCACAGGGAAAGATCCCATCCATGTGCCAGCACCAGCCACCGTGCCCGTCCGCAGACTCCGCCGACCGGGAGGCCGCGCTCCCTGTGGCCCACCACCCCGAACAGGGCTGGAGTCTGCTCTGCAACGGCGTCCTGCTCTTCGAGGACACCGGTGAGCTGCTGCCCACCGGCCAGATCATCGCTCCGCACCGCCCGGTGCACGTCGTGACCGCGGCCTGAGCGCATCCGGACGCCGACGGCGTCCCCTGTACGAAAGGGCCGGCCCCGGGAAACCCCGGAACCGGCCCTGACGCATGTCAGCGTGAGTATCAGTCCTCGTACGCGTCCATGGGCGGGCACGAGCAGACGAGATTGCGGTCGCCGTACGCCTGGTCGATGCGGCGGACCGGCGGCCAGTACTTGTCGGCGGCCACGACACCGGCGGGGAAGACGGCCTCCTCGCGGCTGTACGCGTGCTCCCACTCGCCGCCGAGCGCGGCCGCGGTGTGCGGGGCGTTGCGCAGCGGGTTGTCCTCGGCGGGCCACCGGCCCGACCCGACCTTCTCGATCTCCCCGCGAATGGCGATCATCGCCTCGCAGAACCGGTCCAGCTCGGCGAGGTCCTCGCTCTCGGTCGGCTCGATCATCAGCGTCCCGGCCACGGGGAACGACATGGTCGGCGCGTGGAACCCGTAGTCGATGAGCCGCTTGGCGATGTCGTCGACGCTGACGCCGGTCGCCTTCGAGATCGGGCGCAGATCGATGATGCACTCGTGCGCGACGAGGCCGCCGGGGCCCGTGTACAGCACCGGGAAGTGCGGCTCGAGCCGCTTGGCGATGTAGTTGGCGCTGAGCACCGCGACCTGCGTGGCCCGCTTGAGGCCCTCGCCGCCCATGAGACGCACGTACGCCCACGAGATCGGCAGGATGCCCGCGGAGCCCCACGGTGCCGCGGAGATCGGGCCCACGCCGGTCTCGGGACCCGCGGCGGGCTGCAGCGGGTGGTTGGGCAGGTACGGCGCGAGGTGCGCGCGGACACCGACCGGGCCGACGCCGGGGCCGCCGCCGCCGTGCGGGATGCAGAACGTCTTGTGCAGGTTGAGGTGCGAGACGTCGCCGCCGAAGTGGCCCGGCTTGGCGAGGCCCACCAGGGCGTTCAGGTTGGCGCCGTCGACGTAGACCTGACCGCCGGCGTCGTGCACCTGCGCGCAGATGTCGGCGACGTGCTCCTCGAACACACCGTGCGTGGACGGGTAGGTGATCATCAGGACGGAGAGCTCGTCCGCGTACTGCTCGATCTTGGCGCGGAGGTCCGCGACGTCGATCTCGCCGTCGTCGGCCGTCTTCACGACGACGACCTTCATGCCGGCCATCACGGCGCTCGCGGCGTTCGTGCCGTGCGCGGACGACGGGATGAGGCAGACGGTGCGCTGGTCGTCACCGTTGGCGCGGTGGTAGCCGCGGACGGCGAGCAGACCGGCCAGCTCGCCCTGCGAGCCGGCGTTCGGCTGGAGCGACACGTTGTCGTAGCCGGTGACCTCCGCCAGACGCTCCTCCAGCTCACGGATGAGCGTGAGGTAGCCCTGCGCCTGCTCGGCGGGCGCGAAGGGGTGCAGCTGGCCGAACTCGGGCCAGGTGACCGGCTCCATCTCCGTCGTCGCGTTGAGCTTCATCGTGCAGGAGCCCAGCGGGATCATGCCGCGGTCGAGCGCGTAGTCGCGGTCGGCCAGCTTGCGCAGGTAGCGCAGCATCGAGGTCTCGGAGCGGTGCGCGTGGAACACGGGGTGCGACAGGTAGTTGTCATCGCGCAGAAGGCCCGCGGGCAGCGTGTCCACGGCCGCCGCGTCGAGCGCGTCGACGTCGGCCTCGACACCGAACGCGGTCCAGACGGCGCCCAGCTGGGCACGCGTCGTGGTCTCGTCACAGGAGATCGACACATGGTCGGCGTCCACGAGGTGGAGGTTGACGCCGCCTTCGCGCGCCGCGCTCACGACGTCGGCGGCCCGGCCCGCGGCCTTCACGGTCAGGGTGTCGAAGTACGCGCCGTGCACGACCTCCACGCCGCCGGCCTTGAGGCCCTCGGCGAGCAGCGTCGCGTACCGGTGCGTGCGCCGCGCGATGCCCTTGAGGCCTTCGGGCCCGTGGTAGACGGCGTACATGCCGGCCATGACGGCGAGCAGCACCTGAGCGGTACAGATGTTGCTGGTGGCCTTCTCGCGCCGGATGTGCTGCTCACGGGTCTGCAGCGCGAGGCGGTACGCCTTGTTGCCGTCGGCGTCGACGGAGACGCCCACGAGGCGGCCGGGCAGGCTGCGCGCGAACTTCTCGCGGACGGCCATGTAGCCGGCGTGCGGACCGCCGAAGCCCATGGGGACACCGAAGCGCTGCGTCGTACCGACGGCGATGTCGGCGCCGAGCTCACCGGGCGAGGTCAGCAGCGTGAGGGCGAGCAGGTCGGCGGCGACCGTGACGACGGCGCCCAGCTCGTGGGCCTGCTCGATGACGGGCTTGATGTCGCGGACGGCACCGGAGGCGCCCGGGTACTGGATCAGGACGCCGACGACGCCGCGCTCGGCGACCTCGGCCGGGATGCCCTCGGACAGGTCCGCGACGACGACCTCGACACCCGTCGGCTCGGCACGCGTCTGGATCACGGCGATGGTCTGCGGCAGCGCGTCCGCGTCGACCACGAAGGCACCGTTCTTGACCTTGCCCATGCGCCGGGACAGCGCCATGGCCTCGGCCGCGGCCGTGCCCTCGTCGAGCAGCGAGGCGCCCGAGGTGGGCAGGCCGGTCAGCTCGGCGACCATCGTCTGGAAGTTGAGCAGCGCCTCGAGACGGCCCTGCGAGATCTCCGGCTGATAGGGCGTGTACGCCGTGTACCAGGCCGGGTTCTCCATGACGTTGCGCAGGATGACGGGCGGCGTGAACGTGCCGTAGTAGCCCAGTCCGACCATCGAGTCGAGGACCTGGTTGCGGTCGGCGAGGGAGCGGAGCTCTGCGAGCACCTCGGCCTCGGTGCGGGCCCCGGGAAGATCGAGCGCCTCGGCGCTCTTGATCACGTCCGGGACCGCGGCCGCCGTCAGCTCGTCGAGCGAGCCGTACCCGACCTGCGCGAGCATCTTGGCCTGCGCTGCTTCATCCGGACCGATATGGCGCTGCTCGAAGGGGATTCCCTGCTCCAGCTGGGAGAGCGGAATACGGTTGGCGGTCATTGCGGAGGCCTCCTGGTCATTGCGACCTGCGAGGGGCACCACGGCGCGGGTGCCCGGACGGCCTCCCCCTCTGTCATCTCAACCTGAGAGTTTCACCGGCACACCCCACATCACGAAGGGCATGACGACTTTCACCGTCGGTGAGAGCGGAGGCCTGAACGCCCGCCCTGCTTTCCAGAGTGACCTCGTCCGTGCGGTACAGGGGCCTGAGAGATTCCGGGGAGGAGTTGCTCCTTCGGCGCCTCCGGTGTCATCCGGAGGACTCTCCCGCACGGGGTCGGCAGCCATCGCCAGCCTACCAGCGGCAACGACACCCCCGGCTTCGAGTGGCCGCCTTCCCCAATGTGCACTTTGGTAGTGCTTACGGATGAGTTGCGAGCAGCTGGAGGGCCCCGTGCAGACCGATGTCGATCCGCGCAACCTGATCGGCCGCAAGGCGTTCGACCGCAACGGAGCCAAGATCGGGACCGTCGACGAGGTCTACCTCGACGACGCGACCGGCGTCCCCGAGTGGGCGGCGATACGCACAGGCCTGTTCAGCCGGGACGCCTTCGTCCCCCTGGAGCCGAGCGAGCTGGTGGAGGGCACCCTGCGCATCCCCTTCGAACGCTCCCTGATCAAGGACGCCCCCGACTTCGGGGTCGGCCGTCACCTCTCCCCCGAACAGGAGCTCCAGCTCTATCACCACTACGGTCTCGACATCTCGGCCCCCGGCGACCCCGAGCCGCCTGAGGACCGAGACTTCGGCAAGATCGCCCGCCCGTCAGACGACACCTGACCCGACATCCGGCTCCCGCGCCGCGAAGCGCCCGGCTCCGCCCTCCACCAGCGGCAGCGGCTCCGCCGGTACGAGCGCGGGGTCGTCGGTCCGGAACGTACGCACGCGCCCCGGCTCCGAGTACGGCGTCTCGAAGCGCACAGTCACCCGCCCGAGCCCGCTGCCCTGCACCCACCCGTGCCCGAACTCCTCGTGCCGCACGTCGTGCCCGGCCACCCAGCGCCGGTCCGCGACCTCGACGACCTCTTCGGCAGCCGCCTGCCCCTCTTCACCCGCACCACCCGCCCCTTCCGCCTCACCCTCACGCTCCCCCTCGGCCACGTGCGCATCGGCCTCCGCCTGCGCCCGCGCCTGCGCGAACAGGTCCTCCTGCGTGTAGTCGGCCAGGCCCGTCACCCCCACGCCGAGCAGCCGCACCCCGCCCGTCGTGTCCACGGACTCCAGGAGCCGGGCGGCCGCCTCCCGCACCACGGCGGGGTCGTCGGTGGGCCCACGCAGCGTCTCGGATCTCGTCAGCGTGGAGAAGTCGTAGCGCCGCACCTTGAGGACCACGGTCCGCCCGGACCGCTCCGCCCCCCGCAGCCGCTGCACGCACCGCTCGGCGAGCCGCTGCACCTCGGTCCGCACCCGCACCCGGTCGTGGATGTCCACGTCGTACGTGTCCTCGACCGACACCGACTTGGCGTCCCGCTCGGCCACCACGGGCCGGTCGTCGTGCGCGAGGGCCATGGCATACAGCGACGCCCCGTGCGACTTCCCCAGCAGCCGTACCAGCTCGTCCTCGCCCGCTTCGGCGATCTCCTCGACCGTGGTGATCCCGGCACGTCTGAGATGGTCCCCGGTCGCCGGCCCCACGCCGGGCAGCGTGCGCACCGACATGGGCCCGAGCATGGCGCGCTCGGTGCCGGGCACGATCAGCACCAGCCCGTCCGGCTTCGCCTCCTCGGAGGCAATCTTCGCCAGCATCTTCGACGCCGCGAGCCCCACCGACCCGGTCAGACCGGTCACGGTCTTGATCTCGTCCCGCAGCCGCTCACCGACGAGCCGCGCCGACGCGGCGTCCCAGGCCGCCTCACCGGCCTCCAGATCGACGAACGCCTCATCGAGGCTCAGCGGCTCCACCAGCGGCGACAGCTCCCGCAGCAGCCCCATCACCTGCTCGCTGACCTCCCGGTAGAGCCGGAAGCGCGGCGCGAGATACGCGGCGTTGGGCGCGAGCCTGCGCGCCTGCCCTATCGGCATCGCCGAGTGCACCCCGAACACCCGGGCCTCGTACGAGGCGGTGGCCACCACCCCACGAGGCCCGATCCCGCCCACGACCACGGCTTTCCCGCGCAGACTCGGCTTCGACGCCTGCTCCGCCGAGGCGTAGAAGGCATCCATGTCGAGATGCAGGATCGTGGGCGCGGTTCTCACATGTCCGATGCTGCCCTACGGCACTGACAATGCCCCGGCCGACGCATCGGCCCCGCTCACACCGCGCGGTGGCGCCGTCTCGCCAGCTCGTCCGCCGGGTTGTTCCCGAGGAGCGTCTCGCCGGTGTCGATACGCTCCCCGTGCAGCTGCGACAGGGCGCTCTCGACGTCCCGCCACACCACACCGACAGCGATGCCGAAGATGCCCTGACCGCCCTGGAGCAGATCGTGGACCTCCGCCGGCGAGCTGCACTCGTAGACGGTGGCGCCGTCACTCATGAGCGTCAGCCGCTCCAGATCGCTGAAGCCGCGCTCCCGCAGATGCTGCACCGCGGTGCGGATGTTCTGCAGTGAGACACCGGTGTCCAGGAACCGCTTCACGATCTTCAGGACGACGACGTCCCGGAAGCTGTAGAGCCGCTGGGTTCCCGACCCGTGGGCCGGGCGCACACTCGGCTCGACCAGTCCGGTCCTCGCCCAGTAGTCCAATTGCCGATAGGTGATACCGGCCGCCGCGCACGCGGTGGGTCCCCGGTATCCGACCTGCTCGGGCGTCGCGTCATCATCCCTCTGAGCGACCACCGGCAACACCGTCGGCCGACGCGGAATGTGATCGGCCGCGTGGCCGTGAAGCGAGTACGGGCCGCTCTCCGCCGGACTGTGTCCGCCGCCCCCAGCCGTACCGTCGCCGCTGCTTCTCACGCCGACCTCCTCTTTGACCTGCCTGCTCGACGGTAGGCAGTCACCAGGGGTGCGTCAACGATCGCCACACTCGGCACGCCGAGTGATAATCACCCTACGAGTGGTTTCCCGTACCTCACCGCGGGGAAAGGCTAGCCGAATGATCCGGCCGGCCCCCGGCGAGGCAGCGGCCGCCCTGCGACGGCCGCTCTCGCGTCACTGACTGTTGGTCCCGAAATCCTCGGGCGAGATCTGATCGAGGAACTCGCGGAACTTCTCCACCTCGTCCTCCTGCTCATCCGGGATCGCGATCCCGGCGTCATCGAGCACACCGTCACTGCCGTAGATCGGCGTACCGGTGCGCAGCGCGAGCGCTATGGCGTCCGACGGGCGGGCACTGACCTCGACCCCGCTCGAGAACACCAGTTCCGCGTAGAAGACGCCTTCGCGCAGGTCCGTGATGCGTACTTCCGTGAGCTCCTGCCCGACCGCTTCCAGCACGTCCTTGAAAAGGTCGTGCGTCAGCGGGCGTGCGGGGGCCATGCCCTGCTGTGCGAAGGCGATGGCCGTCGCCTCCCCCGGTCCGATCCAGATGGGGAGGTAGCGGTCGCCTCCCACTTCACGCAGGAGCACGATCGGTTGGTTGGAGGGCATTTCGACCCGGACACCTACGACGTCGAGCTCGTTCACACAGCAACCCTAGGACGTGCCCGGCAGGTTTGGGTAGTCGGGCACCCTTCGATCGCCGGACGCACACCGCGCGAGCACCCCTCGGATCAGGGCAGACGCACGCCCAGCGCGGTCTGCACAAGCGCCCCGTGAAGCTTCACCGTCAGCCCCGCCAGTTCCTTCGCGCGGGCCTGCGCATGCGCCCGCGTCTGGGGATTGCGGTGCCGTCGCAGCGGCGCGACGACCTGGTCGACCAGACCGGCCTCCCGGTCGGCCGCGGCCTTCATCGCCCGCAGGTGCCGCGGCTCGATCCCGAAGCGGCCCAGTTCCATGACCAGCTCGGCGACCGTGACCGCCTCCGCGTCGTACCCGCCGTCGGGCAGCGGCGCGATGAGGCCGTACGACTCCCACTCGTCGAGCTCGGGAGACTCGATGCCGGCAGCGGCAAGCAGCTCGTCACGGCCCACACGGGCCACTGTCGGCCCTTCGCCGCCCTCGGAGGCCCTGCCGTCCTCGCCGTCGCCCGGCCGCCCCGTAGAGGGCAGCGTGATCGCTTCTCCCCGCTCCAGGGCGTCGAGCTGCTCCTTGATGACCTTCAGAGGCAGGTAGTGGTCCCGCTGCATGCGCAGTACGTGGGCAAGTCGCTCGACGTCGTCCGGGCTGAACTTGCGGTACCCCGAGGGGGTGCGCTGCGGCTCGATCAGCCCCTCCGACTCCAGAAACCTGATCTTGGAGATGGTGACTTCGGGAAACTCGTCGCGCAGCACGTTCAGCACGGTGCCGATGCTCATCAGCCGACTGTCCGTGAGGGCGGTGCCGTGACCGGCACCGCCCTTCGGTGTTTGAAGCATGGACCTTCCTGACAGGTCAGATGCCCCGCTGGCTCGCGTAGAAGACCAGCCGGTACTTGCCGATCTGCACCTCGTCGCCGTTCGACAGCATGACCGAGTCGATCCGCTCCCGATTGACGTACGTGCCGTTGAGGCTGCCCACGTCGCTGACGGTGAAGGCACCGTCAGCACCGCGACGGAACTCCACGTGGCGACGCGAAACGGTCACGTCGTCAAGGAAGATGTCGCTCTGCGGGTGCCGTCCCGCCGTGGTCAGTTCGCCGTCGAGGAGGAAGCGGCTGCCCGAGTTCGGACCGCGTCGCACCACCAGGAGCGCCGAGCCGAGCGGCAGGGCGTCGACGGCGGCCTGGGCCTCCGGGGAGAGCGCCGGCGACAGCGTCTGACCGGTGACTTCGGCGTCGTAGGCCTCAAGGCCCGAAATGGAAATCGTCGAGGTCGTCTCGGACGGACGCTCGGCCGTGGCGCGCAGAGGCGCACCACAGTTGGAGCAGAACCGGCTCGCCTCGGCGTTGCGGTTTCCGCACCTCGTACACACCAGTGCCGACATGGACGGATCCTCCTGCCGCGGCTGCCCCGCGGGGGCATGGGACGCATACGGATCGGGGGTAAACCCTCCACCCGCACTTGAGGTTGACGGTTCCCCGAAACCTATGCGGCCGGACGCGGCAGGGTCAACAGACGACGCGCCCTGTCCGCCCGAAATGTCACCACCCTGAGGACCGACCTGATCACGGAACAGCGGACGCTCCGTCCCCTGCGCCTCCGCGTCCTGGGCGCGCGGTGCACGGTGACGGGCAGTGGCATTGGCATTGCCGCTGTCCTCACGTGCGCTCTTGCCGAACAACTTCGCAAACAACTTCACGGGCGATTCCCCTTGACCGAAACAGACCCGCCCGTGGGGCAGGACGAACCCTGATTGCACACACCGCCGTACATCGGCGACACAGACATCCTCACAACGTCCGTATCCGCCAAACAGTTTCCACCACGCACCCCGCTTACGGTGCGCCGACCCCCCGCAACCTCATGCCCTGGCCCGAACGCCGCCATACGCCCCCGCCTCACTGGGAGGACGACTGAGCGTAGTCAGGCCGCTTCGCGGGTCGCAAGGCGTCCACAACGATCTTCTGCGCCTGTGTCACGGTAACGGTGGCCTGCTCCTTTTCCAGAGTCTGAACCACCCCGCCGGGGATGTTGAGCGCCGGCTCCAGGTCCTGCGGCTTGCCGATGACCTTGAAGACGAAAGGCTGGCCGATCTTGTGGCCGTCCACACTCACCCTCCCGCCGCTCGCATCCGTCAAATACGTGTCGGCCACGACCCGGACGTCGTTCACCTGGATCGCCTCGGCGCCCGCCGCGCGTAGTTCCTGGATCGCATCCAGCAGCATGTCCGCCTGCACCGCGCCCTTCTTGTCGGTGATCGTCAGCGTGATCCCGGGGCCCTGCGCCGCCACGGTGCCCGCCAGAATGCCGAGTTGCCGTTCCCTCTCGACCGTCTGCTTGCGGGCCTCCTCGGCCTGGTCCGAGCTGTTCTCCAGCTCGGTGCGCTGCCCCTCGAGACGCTGCTTCTCATCTCCCAGACGCTGAGTACGGTCATCCAGTTCATCGAGGATGCGTACGAGATCTTCCTGACGTGCGCCGCGCAGCGCGCTGCTGTCGCTGTTGGACCGCACCTGGATGGCCAGACCCAGGCCGAGCACGAACAGCAGGACGGCGACGATGAGTTGCGCACGGGTGACCCGCGGCGGCCACAGCCCCTTGGCCAGCCGCTGACGTCCGGTCAGCGACCGGCTCTTCGTCTCCGCGGTCGGCGCATCCGCATCGTCTGCGCCGTCCGCGTGGTCCGCGCCGTCCACCGCTTCAGGAGCGACCTCGTCCGGCAGCTCCTTGCGCAGGCGGTACTGCTCGTTGTTCTGGTTCTTGTTCTGGTTCTGGTTCTTGTTCTGGTTCTTGTTCTGGTTCTTGTTCTGGTTCTCGTCCTCGGACATCGGCCTCACGCCCGGAAGATGTGCCGCCGGATGGCGGCCGCGTTGGAGAAGATGCGGATTCCGAGCACCACGACGACGCCGGTGGAAAGCTGCGCGCCCACGCCCAGCTTGTCGCCCAGGAACACGATCAGGGCCGCCACGACGACGTTCGACAGGAACGACACGACGAAGACCTTGTCGTCGAAGATCCCGTCGAGCATCGCCCGCAGGCCACCGAACACCGCGTCGAGGGCCGCCACCACGGCGATCGGAAGATAGGGCTCGACCACCGCCGGAACCTCGGGCCGGACGAACAGTCCGACCACAACTCCCACGACGAGGCCCAGTACGGCGATCACGATGTGCCCTTCTCTGTTCTCGGCTGTGCTGTACGTACGGTCACGCTCGGCGCTGCGGGCAGGCGGACGTCGTCCTGGGCCGAAATGCTGGTCCGGATTCCGAAGTTCTCCTGCAGGGCGTGCAGGTACAGACCGTCAGGGCTGTTCTGGAACCGGGTGCTCAGCCGCTGGCCGTCCCCCACCGCGAGCACCGTGTACGGCGGCACGAGCGGTCTGTTGTCGACCAGTATCGCGTCACCCGCCGCGCGGATCGCGGACAGGGCCGTCAGCCGCTGCCCGTTGATGGCGACGGCCTCGGCACCGGACTGCCAGAGCCCGTTGACGACCCGCTGCATGTCCCGGTCGCGCACCCGCCCGGTGTCCGAGAAGCCGGCGCTCTCGCGCGGCCCCCCTCCGCCCTGGTCGGCCTCCTTGGCGTCGTCGACGACCAGCTTCACTCCCGGGCCGTGCACCGCCGTGGCACCGGAAAGCAGACCGACCAACTCGCCTTTGTCGCCGCCATGTTTCTTCAGCGCCTCACGCTGGCGGTCACTCACGTCGTTGCGGAGCGTGTCCACCTTGCGCTCGAGCTTGTCCGCGGCCGCCGTCTCCCGGTCGATACGGGCGATGAGCTCCTCGCGCTCCTTCGCCACGACCGGTGCCGCGACCCGCGCCTGCGCCGCGCCCACCGTCACCACGAGCGCCGCGAGGACCAGCCCGGCCGCGAGCCCGAGCTTGGCCCTCAGGGTGCGCGGCATGCCTCCGCTGCCCTCGGCCTTCTTACGGGCCGCCGCCTCCGCGTATCCGTCGTCGAGGCTGTGATCCATCACGTTCGTCAGCAGCGACATGGAGGCGTCGGGACGCCTGGGGCTCACGGGACGGGAGGGGCTGCTCCGATCGGGGGGCTGCTGCGGCATGCCGCACATCGTCGCACGTGCCGGCCTGTACCTCCGAATGGCCCCACCGCCGTACTCGGTCGGCGCCCGTGACAGGCGCCGACCGAGTATGTATGACGGCTCAGCGACCAGCGCTGTCCACGACGGCCGCCCACTCGTCGAGCAGCTGTTGCGCCGACGCGTCGTCGGGCCCTTCGGCCCACAGATGGGTGACGGCCTCGGCCGGGTCGGGCAGCACCATCACCCAGCGCCCGTCCGCCTCGACGACCCGCACGCCGTCGGTCGTGTCGACGGACCGGTCGCCGGCCTCCTCGACGACCCGCCGCATCACGAGCCCCTTCACCGCCCACGGAGTCGCGAGGTCCCGCTTGAGCACGTGCGCCCGCGGGATCCGCGCATCGATCTGGCTCAAGGTCAGCTGCGTCCGCGCCACGAGCCCGATCAGCCGGACGAAGGCGGCAGCACCGTCGAAGACGGAGCTGAACTCCGGAATGATGAACCCGCCGCGACCGTCACCGCCGAAGATGGTCCCCTCGTCCCGCCCGACCCGCGTGAGGTCGTCGGGCGACGTGGTCGTCCACTCCACCTGCGTCCCGTGGTACGCGGCCACCTGCTCGGCGATACGCGTCGTGGTCACAGGCAGCGCGACCCGGCCGCTACGCCTCTCGGCGGCCACCAGGTCCAGCATGACGAGCAGAGCACGGTCGTCCTCGACGATGCGGCCCTTCTCGTCGACCAGCGACAGCCGCTCACCGACCGGGTCGAACCGGACGCCGAATGCGGCCCGCGCCGACGCCACGATCTCACCGAGGCGCACGAGCCCGGACCGGCGCGCGTCCCGCGTCTCCGTCGGCCTGGACTCGTCGAGCCCCGGGTTGATCGTCAGCGAGTCGACACCGAGCCGCCCGAGCAGGCTGGGCAGCACCAGACCGGCACTGCCGTTCGACGCGTCGACGACGACCTTGAGCCCTGCCTCGGCAATCCCCGTCGTATCGACATTCCGCAGCAGGGAACCGGTGTACGAGTCGAAGACGCTCGACGGGAAGTGCAGATCGCCGATCTCTCCGGGGAACGCCCGCCGGTACTCCTGGCGCGCGTACACCCGGTCCAGCTTCCGCTGACTGGCCTGCGAAAGGTCCGCTCCCCGCTCGTCGAAGAACATGATGTCGACGGAGTCCGGCACGCCGGGCGTCGTACGGATCATGATCCCGCCGGCGCTGCCCCGCGCGGTCTGCTGCCGCGCGACGGGCAGCGGCACGTTCTCCAGGTCGCGTACGTCGATGGCGCTCGCCTGCAACGCGGAGATGACCGCCCGCTTCAAGGCTCGCGCACCACGCGAGTGGTCACGGGCCGTGGTGACGGTCGAGCCTTTCTTGAGCGTCGTGGCGTACGCTCCCGCGAGCCGCACGGCGAGCTCCGGGGTGATCTCCACGTTGATGATGCCGGAGACACCACGGGCGCCGAAGAGATGCGCCTGCCCCCGGGACTCCCAGATCACGGAAGTATTGACGAAGGCGCCGGCCTCGATGGTCTTGAACGGATAGACCCGGACGTTGCCCTGGATAATCGATTCCTCACCGACAAGGCACTCGTCGCCGATGACGGCGCCGTCCTCGACGCGGGCGGCCCGCATGATGTCGGTGTTCTTGCCGATGACGCAGCCGCGGAGATTGCTGTGCTGCCCGATGTACACGTTGTCGTGGACTACGGCCTTGTGCAGAAAGGCCCCGCTCTTCACGACGACGTTCGAGCCGATCACGGTGTGCTCGCGCATCTCCACGTCGGCTTCGACCTTGGCGTAGTCCCCGATGTACAGCGGACCGCGGAGCACTGCGTCCGGATGGACCTCGGCACCTTCGGCGACCCACACTCCGGGCGAGATCTCGAATCCGTCGATGTCGACATCGACCTTGCCTTCGAGCACGTCGGCCTGCGCCTTGACGTAGCTCTCGTGCGTGCCGACATCCTCCCAGTAGCCCTCGGCGATATAGCCGTAGACCGGCTTGCCTTCCTTCATGAGCTGCGGGAAGACATCGCCGGACCAGTCGACCGACACATCGGCCTCGACGTAGTCGAATACCTCGGGCTCCATGACGTAGATGCCCGTGTTCACCGTGTCGGAGAAAACCTGGCCCCAGGTGGGCTTCTCGAGGAAGCGTTCGACCTTGCCCTGTTCGTCGACGATGGTGATGCCGAATTCAAGGGGGTTGGGAACGCGGGTCAGGCAGACCGTGACGAGCGCACCCTTTTCCTTGTGGAAATTGATGAGGTCGGTGAGGTCGAAATCGGTCAGAGCGTCACCGGAGATCACAACGAAAGCGTCGTCCTTGAGTGCTTCCTCTGCGTTCTTCACGCTGCCGGCTGTGCCGAGTGGCTTCTCCTCATTGGCATAGGTGAGCTCCATTCCGAGCTCTTCGCCGTCCCCGAAGTAGTTCCTGACGAGAGATGCCAGGAACTGCACGGTGACGACGGTCTCGGTGAGCCCATGCCGCTTGAGCAACCGCAGCACATGCTCCATGATCGGCCGGTTCACAACCGGCAGGAGCGGCTTGGGCATACTCGAGGTCATGGGGCGCAGGCGCGTGCCTTCGCCTCCAGCCATTACGACGGCCTTCATGTCGGAAGCGTCCTCCTTGAAGAGACGACTGTCTAGCCGACTTCGCCCGTCCGGATGGACCCGCAGATCTCGGACTGCGGGCCTACCTGGCCTCGAATACCGCCATATGGAGAGCTCAATCGGCCGTGGAGTCCGCCCTGACCAGTCGGCGGACCTGCACTACGTAGAGGATCCCTGCCCACCAGTAGAGCGTTGTACCCCATCCTGCGAACGCCCATCCGAAAATAGCAGCGAGCGTGTTGATCCAGCCGCTTCCGTCGCTGAGGAGCAACAGGGGGAACGCATACATGAGGTTGAACGTGGCGGCCTTGCCGAGGAAGTTCACCTGTGGCGGCGGATAGCCGTGCCGGCGGAGGATACCCACCATCACGAGGAGAACCAGTTCCCGGGCAAGCAGTACGGCCGTCAACCAGATCGGCAGAATCTCGCGCCAGGTGAGTCCTACCAGCGTGGACAGAATGTAGAGCCGGTCGGCGGCAGGGTCGAGCAGCCGGCCGAGGTTGCTGATCTGATTCCAGCGCCGGGCGAGCTTCCCGTCGAGATAGTCGCTGACACCGCTGAGCATCAGGACCAGGAGGGCCCAGCCATCGCTTTTGGGCCCGCCGAACTCGGGCCTGAGGATGAGCCACAGGAACAGGGGTACGCCAAGGAGACGCGCCATGCTGAGGATGTTCGGGATGGTGAGCACCCGGTCCGTCTGGACACGGGTCTCCTGGACCTCCACCCGGGGGCCTCCTGTGGGGAAACGAGCCAACGATGCCCCCTGACCCTACCCTCAGCTCACATGGGGCCGTGCAGAGGGGTGCACAAGAATTGCCGCACCACGCTTGGCATGCAACGCAGAAAACCCCCGTAACAGGATTCTCATCCGTTACGGGGGTTTTCTTCAAAAATAGTTCGGCGGCGTCCTACTCTCCCACAGGGTCCCCCCTGCAGTACCATCGGCGCTGTGAGGCTTAGCTTCCGGGTTCGGAATGTAACCGGGCGTTTCCCTCACGCTATGACCACCGAAACACTATGAAACTGTCAACCGCACCACGCTCTGTGACAAACGTGGGGTTGTTCGTGGTTTCAGAACCAACACAGTGGACGCGAGCAACTGAGGACAAGCCCTCGGCCTATTAGTACCAGTCACCTCCACCCGTTACCGGGCTTCCAGATCTGGCCTATCAACCCAGTCGTCTACTGGGAGCCTTAACCCCTCAAGGGGGTGGGAATACTCATCTCGAAGCAGGCTTCCCGCTTAGATGCTTTCAGCGGTTATCCTTTCCGAACGTAGCCAACCAGCCATGCCCTTGGCAGGACAACTGGCACACCAGAGGTTCGTCCGTCCCGGTCCTCTCGTACTAGGGACAGCCCTTCTCAATATTCCTACGCGCACAGCGGATAGGGACCGAACTGTCTCACGACGTTCTAAACCCAGCTCGCGTACCGCTTTAATGGGCGAACAGCCCAACCCTTGGGACCGACTCCAGCCCCAGGATGCGACGAGCCGACATCGAGGTGCCAAACCATCCCGTCGATATGGACTCTTGGGGAAGATCAGCCTGTTATCCCCGGGGTACCTTTTATCCGTTGAGCGACGGCGCTTCCACAAGCCACCGCCGGATCACTAGTCCCGACTTTCGTCCCTGCTCGACCCGTCGGTCTCACAGTCAAGCTCCCTTGTGCACTTACACTCAACACCTGATTACCAACCAGGCTGAGGGAACCTTTGGGCGCCTCCGTTACTCTTTAGGAGGCAACCGCCCCAGTTAAACTACCCATCAGACACTGTCCCTGATCCGGATCACGGACCCAGGTTAGACATCCAGCACGACCAGAGTGGTATTTCAACGACGACTCCCCCTGAACTGGCGTCCAGAGTTCAAAGTCTCCCACCTATCCTACACAAGCCGAACCGAACACCAATATCAAACTGTAGTAAAGGTCCCGGGGTCTTTCCGTCCTGCTGCGCGAAACGAGCATCTTTACTCGTAGTGCAATTTCACCGGGCCTATGGTTGAGACAGTCGAGAAGTCGTTACGCCATTCGTGCAGGTCGGAACTTACCCGACAAGGAATTTCGCTACCTTAGGATGGTTATAGTTACCACCGCCGTTTACTGGCGCTTAAGTTCTCAGCTTCGCACACCCGAAAGTGCACTAACCGGTCCCCTTAACGTTCCAGCACCGGGCAGGCGTCAGTCCGTATACATCGCCTTACGGCTTCGCACGGACCTGTGTTTTTAGTAAACAGTCGCTTCTCGCTGGTCTCTGCGGCCACCCCCAGCTCGAGGAGCAAGTCCTCTCACCAGTGATGGCCCCCCTTCTCCCGAAGTTACGGGGGCATTTTGCCGAGTTCCTTAACCATAGTTCACCCGAACGCCTCGGTATTCTCTACCTGACCACCTGAGTCGGTTTAGGGTACGGGCCGCCATGAAACTCGCTAGAGGCTTTTCTCGACAGCATAGGATCATCCACTTCACCACAATCGGCTCGGCATCAGGTCTCAGCCTTATGTGTGACGGATTTACCTATCACACGGCCTACACCCTTACCCCGGGACAACCACCGCCCGGGCTGGACTACCTTCCTGCGTCACCCCATCACTCACCTACTACAAGTCTGGTCCGTCGGCTCCACCACTTTCCTTTCCCCGAAGGGTCCGGAACGGCTTCACGGACTTAGCATCGCCTGATTCAATGTTTGACGCTTCACAGCGGGTACCGGAATATCAACCGGTTATCCATCGACTACGCCTGTCGGCCTCGCCTTAGGTCCCGACTTACCCTGGGCAGATCAGCTTGACCCAGGAACCCTTAGTCAATCGGCGCACACGTTTCTCACGTGTGTATCGCTACTCATGCCTGCATTCTCACTCGTGAACCGTCCACAACTCGCTTCCGCGGCTGCTTCACCCGGCACACGACGCTCCCCTACCCATCACGATCCCCGTTGGGGGTATATATCGCAATGACACGACTTCGGCGGTACGCTTGAGCCCCGCTACATTGTCGGCGCGGAATCACTAGACCAGTGAGCTATTACGCACTCTTTCAAGGGTGGCTGCTTCTAAGCCAACCTCCTGGTTGTCTGTGCGACTCCACATCCTTTCCCACTTAGCGTACGCTTAGGGGCCTTAGTCGATGCTCTGGGCTGTTTCCCTCTCGACCATGGAGCTTATCCCCCACAGTCTCACTGCCGTGCTCTCACTTACCGGCATTCGGAGTTTGGCTAAGGTCAGTAACCCGGTAGGGCCCATCGCCTATCCAGTGCTCTACCTCCGGCAAGAAACACACGACGCTGCACCTAAATGCATTTCGGGGAGAACCAGCTATCACGGAGTTTGATTGGCCTTTCACCCCTAACCACAGGTCATCCCCCAGGTTTTCAACCCTGGTGGGTTCGGTCCTCCACGAAGTCTTACCTCCGCTTCAACCTGCCCATGGCTAGATCACTCCGCTTCGGGTCTTGAGCGCGCTACTGAATCGCCCTATTCGGACTCGCTTTCGCTACGGCTTCCCCACACGGGTTAACCTCGCAACGCACCGCAAACTCGCAGGCTCATTCTTCAAAAGGCACGCAGTCACGACGCAAGGAACAAGTTCCTTGCGCGACGCTCCCACGGCTTGTAGGCACACGGTTTCAGGTACTATTTCACTCCGCTCCCGCGGTACTTTTCACCATTCCCTCACGGTACTATCCGCTATCGGTCACCAGGGAATATTTAGGCTTAGCGGGTGGTCCCGCCAGATTCACACGGGATTTCTCGGGCCCCGTGCTACTTGGGTGTCTCTCAAACGAGCCGCTGATGTTTCGACTACGGGGGTCTTACCCTCTACGCCGGACCTTTCGCATGTCCTTCGCCTACATCAACGGTTTCTGACTCGTCTCACAGCCGGCAGACTGTGAAAGAGAGATCCCACAACCCCACATGCGCAACCCCTGCCGGGTATCACACGCATATGGTTTGGCCTCATCCAGTTTCGCTCGCCACTACTCCCGGAATCACGGTTGTTTTCTCTTCCTGCGGGTACTGAGATGTTTCACTTCCCCGCGTTCCCTCCACATACCCTATGTGTTCAGGTATGGGTGACAGCCCATGACGACTGCCGGGTTTCCCCATTCGGAAACCCCCGGATCAAAGCCTGGTTGACGGCTCCCCGGGGACTATCGTGGCCTCCCACGTCCTTCATCGGTTCCTGGTGCCAAGGCATCCACCGTGCGCCCTTAAAAACTTGGCCACAGATGCTCGCGTCCACTGTGCAGTTCTCAAACAACGACCAACCACCCATCACCCCGAACCAGCAGATTCGAGTGCACTGGGGTCGGCACTGAAGGCGACCAATCGGCCGTACCTTCAGACACCCAACAGCGTGCCCGACCCGCTTCCGCCCGGAGATCATGCTTTCCACGCTCCGAAGAGCAGTACTCACAGCCTCCGACCCGAGAACCCGGTCGAATAGTCAACGTTCCACCCTTGAGCAACCACCGTCGGACATTTGCCGACGAAATGGCTCTTGGACCACCAGGTGAAACCTGGCAGCCAAAGTGCTCCTTAGAAAGGAGGTGATCCAGCCGCACCTTCCGGTACGGCTACCTTGTTACGACTTCGTCCCAATCGCCAGTCCCACCTTCGACAGCTCCCTCCCCACAAGGGGGTTGGGCCACCGGCTTCGGGTGTTACCGACTTTCGTGACGTGACGGGCGGTGTGTACAAGGCCCGGGAACGTATTCACCGCAGCAATGCTGATCTGCGATTACTAGCAACTCCGACTTCATGGGGTCGAGTTGCAGACCCCAATCCGAACTGAGACAGGCTTTTTGAGATTCGCTCCGCCTCGCGGCATCGCAGCTCATTGTACCTGCCATTGTAGCACGTGTGCAGCCCAAGACATAAGGGGCATGATGACTTGACGTCGTCCCCACCTTCCTCCGAGTTGACCCCGGCAGTCTCCTGTGAGTCCCCATCACCCCGAAGGGCATGCTGGCAACACAGAACAAGGGTTGCGCTCGTTGCGGGACTTAACCCAACATCTCACGACACGAGCTGACGACAGCCATGCACCACCTGTATACCGACCACAAGGGGGGCACCATCTCTGATGCTTTCCGGTATATGTCAAGCCTTGGTAAGGTTCTTCGCGTTGCGTCGAATTAAGCCACATGCTCCGCTGCTTGTGCGGGCCCCCGTCAATTCCTTTGAGTTTTAGCCTTGCGGCCGTACTCCCCAGGCGGGGAACTTAATGCGTTAGCTGCGGCACCGACGACGTGGAATGTCGCCAACACCTAGTTCCCACCGTTTACGGCGTGGACTACCAGGGTATCTAATCCTGTTCGCTCCCCACGCTTTCGCTCCTCAGCGTCAGTAATGGCCCAGAGATCCGCCTTCGCCACCGGTGTTCCTCCTGATATCTGCGCATTTCACCGCTACACCAGGAATTCCGATCTCCCCTACCACACTCTAGCCTGCCCGTATCGACTGCAGACCCGGGGTTAAGCCCCGGGCTTTCACAACCGACGTGACAAGCCGCCTACGAGCTCTTTACGCCCAATAATTCCGGACAACGCTTGCGCCCTACGTATTACCGCGGCTGCTGGCACGTAGTTAGCCGGCGCTTCTTCTGCAGGTACCGTCACTTTCGCTTCTTCCCTGCTGAAAGAGGTTTACAACCCGAAGGCCGTCATCCCTCACGCGGCGTCGCTGCATCAGGCTTTCGCCCATTGTGCAATATTCCCCACTGCTGCCTCCCGTAGGAGTCTGGGCCGTGTCTCAGTCCCAGTGTGGCCGGTCGCCCTCTCAGGCCGGCTACCCGTCGTCGCCTTGGTGAGCTTCTACCTCACCAACAAGCTGATAGGCCGCGGGCTCATCCTGCACCGCCGGAGCTTTCAACCCCCTCCCATGCGAGAGGGGGTGTTATCCGGTATTAGACCCCGTTTCCAGGGCTTGTCCCAGAGTGCAGGGCAGATTGCCCACGTGTTACTCACCCGTTCGCCACTAATCCACCCCGAAGGGCTTCATCGTTCGACTTGCATGTGTTAAGCACGCCGCCAGCGTTCGTCCTGAGCCAGGATCAAACTCTCCGTGAATGTTTTCCCGTAATCGGGACTACACCACGAGAGCGGAACCGTCGGGAGGAATAATCCCCACGATTCACTGCGTCCTCGCTAGTGCGCCTCACCCCGGTGTGGGAGTGAGGACTTTTTCAAAGGAACCTCCAACCCACAAAGTGGGCCGGGGTTGTCAATCTGGCGTTGACTTTTGGCACGCTGTTGAGTTCTCAAGGAACGGACGCTTCCTTTGTACTCACCCGAGAGACTCTCTCAGGCTTTTCTCCGGGCAGTTTCCCTTCGGTCTTGCGTTTCCGACTCTATCAGACTCTTTCGTGTCCGATTTCCTCGGCGCCTTTCTGGTTTCCGCTCCGGCCTTTCGGCTTTTCGCGTTTCCCTTTCCGGCGGTTCAAACACTATCAGTCATTTTCCGCTGCTTCGACCATGAGCTCCTGCAGGCATGCGGAAGTCGATCAAAGCTAGGATCTGACGTGATAGTTGCCGCTGAGCCACCAGGCACTCGAAGGTGCCGCTTGGCCTCAAGCGGGAGTACGACAGTACATGGGGGTGAAGGGCAGGCGCAAATCGTTTGCGTGCACCCTCTACGTCAGCCAACCGGTACCTCCCATGGGGAACCGGGACTTTTTATGACTTACGCTTCTGAAACGGTACGCCGTCCAGGACAGGCAGTGACGGTGACCATCAATCTCCACCCCTGGGAGGCTTGCCATGACCAGTGTGACGTCCCCGCTCGCCGGACGCGCCATTGGACTCACCGCCGTTCCTGACCCGGTCTTCTCCGGTGCGATGGTCGGTCCCGGCACTGCCATCGACCCGGTGCGCGAGCCCTCCGTGGCTGTCGCGCCCGTCGACGGCATCGTCGTCTCTCTTCACCCCCACGCCTATGTAGTAGTGGACGGGCAGGGCCACGGCGTCCTGACGCACTTGGGCATCGACACCGTGCAGCTCAACGGCGAGGGCTTCGAGCTCCTCGTCAACAAGGGCGACACCGTGCAGCGCGGTCAGGAGATGGTGCGCTGGGACCCGGCCGCCGTCGAAGCCGCCGGCAAGTCCCCGATCTGCCCGATCGTTGCCCTCGAGGCCACCGCCGAGTCCCTCTCCGATGTGATCGAGGACGGCGACGTCAAGTCCGGCGACGCACTGTTCAGCTGGAAGTGACGCGGGCCGTCGCTGGCGGCATGCAGGTCAACCACCGCGGCGGCTGGGCCCGTCGCACTATCGGAGACGGTGAGATGGAGACAACGCTGCGAGGCGTCGGCGTGAGCCACGGTGTGGCGATCGGCGAGGTTCGGCACATGGGGACGGCGGTTCTCGAGCCGCCGGCCAAGCAGATTCCGACGGAGGACGCGGAGCGCGAGCAGGGGCGCGCCCGTCAGGCCGTGGAAGCTGTGGCGGCCGATCTGATTGCACGCGGCAATCTGGCCGGTGGCGAGGCACAGCACGTGCTCGAGGCCCAGGCCATGATGGCGCAGGACCCGGAGCTCATGGCCGATGTCGACCGCCGTATCGCGGTCGGCAGCACGGCGGAGCGTGCGGTGTATGACGCCTTCGCGTCTTATCGGGCGTTGCTGGCCGGTGCCGGTGAGTACCTCGCGGGTCGCGTCGCCGACCTGGACGACGTGCGGAACCGGATCGTGGCGCGGCTGCTCGGGGTGCCCATGCCCGGTGTCCCGGACAGCGACAAGCCCTATGTTCTGATCGCGCGGGACCTGGCTCCCGCGGACACGGCGCTGCTCGACCCGACGCTCGTGCTCGGTTTCGTCACCGAGGAGGGCGGGCCGACCAGTCACAGCGCGATCCTGGCGCGTGCGCTCGGAGTGCCGGCCGTGGTCGCGCTGCCCGGTGCGGGTGAGCTCGCCGAGGGCACGGTGATCGCTGTCGACGGCAGCACCGGCGACATCTTCGTCGAGCCGAGCCCGGAGAAGCGGGCCGAGCTGGAGGCGGCCGCCGCCGCGCGGAAGGCCGCGCTGTCCGCGTCGTCAGGTCCGGGTGCGACGTCCGACGGTCACAAGGTGCCACTGCTGGCCAACGTCGGCGGTCCGGCCGACGTTCCGGCCGCGGTCGAGGCCGGTGCCGAGGGTGTCGGTCTCTTCCGTACCGAGTTCCTGTTCCTTGACGACAGCAGCAAGGCTCCTTCCGAGGAGAAGCAGGTCGAGGCGTACCGGAAGGTTCTCGAGGCGTTCCCCGAGGGACGCGTCGTGGTGCGCGTCCTCGACGCCGGTGCGGACAAGCCGCTGGACTTCCTGACGCCCGCCGACGAGCCGAACCCGGCTCTGGGTGTGCGCGGTCTGCGTTCCCTTCTCGAGCACCCCGAGGTTCTGCGTACGCAGCTGACCGCGCTGGCCAAGGCTGTTGAGGGGCTGCCGGTCTACCTCGAGGTCATGGCGCCGATGGTCGCCGACCGTGCCGACGCGAAGGCCTTCGCGGACGCGTGCCGTGAGGCGGGTCTTGAGGCGAAGTTCGGTGCGATGGTCGAGATTCCGTCGGCCGCTCTGCGGGCGCGTTCGATCCTTCAGGAGGTCGAGTTCCTTTCGCTGGGGACCAATGACCTCGCGCAGTACACGTTCGCCGCTGACCGGCAGGTCGGTGCGGTGTCGCGGCTTCAGGACCCGTGGCAGCCCGCGCTGCTCGACCTGGTCGCGCTGTCCGCGGAAGCGGCGAGGGCCGAGGGCAAGAGCTGCGGTGTCTGCGGTGAGGCCGCGTCCGACCCGCTGCTCGCGTGCGTCCTGACCGGTCTGGGCGTCACCTCCCTTTCCATGGGTGCGGCGTCGATTCCTTACGTGCGGACGACGCTCGGCAAGTACACGCTGGCGCAGTGCGAGCGTGCGGCCTCGGCCGCGCGTGCCGCGGACTCCGCCGAGGAGGCCCGCATGGCCGCTCAGGCGGTGCTGTCCGGCGAGTAGCCGGAAGTCGGTTCGTTGTCGTGGGGCGCTTCACCTTCGTGGTGGAGCGCCCCACGGTCGTTTCAGTGGGTGTGCCCGCCCACGGGGCCGGTGTCTCCGAGGTCGGGTGCCGCGCAGTAGTCGACGCCGGACTCGGGTGCGACGAGGTCGCCGGACTGGGCGTCGGTGCAGTAGGCGTCGAAGACTTCCGCCGCGGTGAGGGGTAGGAGGCGTTCGTCGCGCAGGCGCCAGCCCTGGACGCGGTCGTCGCTGTCCGGGGTGGTGGTGCGCATGACCAGGCCGCCCGGGCTTGCGGTGGCGAGGCCGAGGGCCAGGACCGTGGTGAACTCGAGCGCCTCCTTCTCGTCGAGTCGGGTGCTGTCCTCGGTGTAGCGGTCGACATGGAGCACCGACAGCAGTGATTCGGCGTCGGTGGGGACGCTGCACACGAGGTGGTGGGCGCCGATGCCTGCCGTGTCGAGGACCCGCGTCAGGAGGAGGGAGGCGCGGGCGAAGGCGTCCCTTCCGAGGTCCCGGCCGCAGGCGCCGCACACTCCGATCCCGGCGAGGACGGACGAGGCGTACTCCCAGGTGGCCTGACGGACGGCTTCGTCGACGAGGTGGGGCAGGAGGTCGGCCAGGGGCTGACCTTCGTAGGGGACGGTGGCGCCCATGACGGCCAGTTCGGCGGTGAACCGGGTGCGGCTGGTGGGGGTGTCCGGTTCGAGGCCGCTCTCGGCGCAGAACTCCGCGTACTCCTCGGGGTCGAAGAGGGCGACGGTGGTGTGTCCGCCCTGGGCGGCGAGGGCCTGGAGGAGGCTCTCGACCTGCTGGAGGTACGTGTCGTGGTCGTCGAAGGCGAAGGTGCGGTAACTCCGCATCGCCGTGAAGTCGCGTTCGTCGGCGAGGAGGCCGATGATGCCCGCGACTTCACGGCGCAGGATGCGTCGCATGCCGGCGTGCCGGGTGTTCTGGGTGTGCGCCATGGTTCCCCCTGAGAGCTGTAGGTCAATGCTCACTCACAGTAATCGCGGGCACTGACAACGGCGGGGGAACCGGGTTCAGTCAGGGGCGGTTGCGGGCGATGTCCTCGTAGAATCGCAGGAGTTCGACGCTGTCGACCGAGCCGAGGTTGACGGCTTTTTCCAGGGGTGTGCCTTGGAGGAGGCGCTTGACGGGGACCTCGATGCGCTTGCCGGTGAGGGTGTGCGGGACGCCGGGGGCTTCGATGATGTCGTCGGGGATGTGGCGCGGGGAGAGGTTCTCGCGGATGGTCTGCTTGATGCGGGCGCGGAGGTCGTCGTCGAGTACGGCGCCCGGTGCGAGGTGGACGAACAGAGGCATCCAGTAGCCGCCGTCGGGCTGTTCGAGGCCGATGACGAGGGACTCGCGGATTTCGGGGAGGCGTTCGACGGCCTCGTAGATGTCGGCCGAACCCATGCGGACGCCCTGGCGGTTCAGGGTGGAGTCCGAGCGGCCGTGGATCACGACCGAGCCGCGGGAGGTGAGGGTGATCCAGTCGCCGTGCCGCCAGACGCCGGGGTAGGTGTCGAAGTAACTGTCGTGGTAGCGGCTGCCGTCGGGGTCGTTCCAGAAGCGGATCGGCATCGAGGGCATGGGGTTGGTGACGACGAGTTCACCGACCTCGTCGATGAGCGGCTTGCCGTGCGGGTCCCAGGACTGGAGGTCCGTGCCGAGGCAGGGGGCCTGGAGTTCGCCGATGTGGACGGGCAGGGTCGGGACGGCTCCGGCGAAGCAGGAGCAGACGTCCGTGCCGCCGCTGACGGAGGCGATCCAGAGGTCTTCGCGCACCTCGTCGTGCAGCCAGCGAAAGCCGTCGGGCGGAAGCGGCGAGCCGGTCGTGGCGACGCACTTGACGCGGGAGAGGTCGTGGTCGCGCGAGGGGTGGACGCCGGCCTTGCGGCAGGCCATGACGTAGGCGGCCGAGGTGCCGAAGAGGGTGGCTCCGGTGCGTTCGGCGACGGCCCACTGGGCGCCGGTGTCGGGGTAGCCGGGGCTGCCGTCGTAGACGACGATCGTGGTGCCTGTGAGGAGGCCGGAGGCGAGGAAGTTCCACATCATCCAGCCGGTGGACGTGTACCAGAAGAAGCGGTCGCCGGGGCCGAGGTCGCAGTGCAGGCCGAGTTGCTTGAGGTGCTCGATCAGGATGCCGCCCTGGGACTGGACGATCGCCTTGGGGAGTCCTGTCGTGCCTGAGGAGTAGAGGACCCACAGGGGGTGGTCGAAGGGGACGGCTTCGAAGACGGGCTCGGTGTCGGCGGAGGTGAGCTCCGACCATTCGAGGGCCCCTTCGGGGGCGTCCGTGCCGAGCAGCGGGATGTGGACGACCGCGCGGAGGGTGGGAAGTTCGGCGCGGAGTTCGCTGACCGTGTCGCGGCGGTCGTGCTCCTTGCCTCCGTAGCGGTAGCCGTCGACGGTGAACAGGACGACGGGTTCGACCTGCTGGAAGCGGTCGAGGACGCTGCGGGCGCCGAAGTCGGGGGCGCAGGACGTCCACACTCCGCCGACGGCAGCGGTCGCGAGGAGGGCGACGACGGCCTCGGGGATGTTCGGCAGGTAGCCGCTGACGCGGTCTCCGGGGCGTACGCCGATGGCGCGCAGTTCGGCGGCGAGCGAGCCGACCTGGCGGCGTAGTTCGGCCCAGGTCACGGGGCGGGGTTCGTGTGTCTCGTCCACGTGGAGGATGGCCGGGGTGTCCGCGCGCGCGGGGTCGGTGGCCGTGCGCAGGGCGTGTTCGGCGTAGTTCAGGGAGGCGCCGGGGAACCATTCGGCTCCGGGCATGGACCGGTCGCCGAGCACGCGCGTGCAGGGCGTGGTGAACCGGATGTCGAACCAGTCGGCGATGGCCTTCCAGAACGTGTCGAGTTCGGTCACCGACCAGCGGTGCAGTGCCTCGTAACCGCCGTCGGCGGGGGCTCCGTGGTGTTCGGACGCCCAGGCCTGGAAGCGCGTGATCTGCGCCTCGGCGACGAATTCCTCGTCGGGCTTCCAGAGCGGCGTCGGATTCGCTGCTGACGGCATGGGGCGGCTCCCGGATGTACGCGTGGTGTGCGTCGGTCCCGCGCACGGGCCGGTGTGTGCGCGTGACGCGGCTGACAGGGACGATGCCACGTGATCGACTTCCGCACCAGGTTGTGCCCCACATAGTCCGTGTCGTGAAGATGTGCTGCCGCCACGGATGAACGGCAGTTGAACGACTCACCTGTGCGCGCCGCGCGATGACAGGGTGAGCGGCATGAACGGTCGTGACCTGGTACGCGCGGTGAGGGCGGTTGGCTTGGTGGGGGCGGTCCAGGGTTTGCGGGCGGTGCGGTCCTCGTGGCGCAGGAGGCGGGCCGACGCGGTGGGGCTGCGGCGCCGGGGGCCGGAGCGGGCGAGGGTGCCCGGCCAGGTGACGGGGGCCGAGCCTGCGCCCGGTGGTGGCGTCGTCCGGTTCACGCGGTCCCGGCTGCGGATCACGGTGGCGGTGACGGGTGCGGTCTTCTGGGGCTGGGACGGGGCGGATCCGGAGCCGTCGTACGCGCTGGCGGGTTCGTGTCCGCAGCCGGATCCGCGGGCTGTCCTGGAGCCGGACAAGGACGGCGGCTGGCGGGTGGTGGCGGAGCGGGTGACCGTCGTCGTGTCGCGGCACGGCGCTGTGTCCGTGTGCACGCCGGGCGGTGTGGTGCTGCGGCGGGATCTGCCGCCGCGCTGGTGGGAGCCCATGGAGGGGGGCGAGGCCCGGTGGGTGCAGCGGTCCGAGGTGGCGGCCGACGCGCGGTTCTTCGGGTTGGGCGGCCGGGCATCGGGGCCTCGGTTGCGGGACGGCGTGTACCGGCTGTGGAACACGGATCCGGGGGGTTCGTTCGGGCCGGGGGACGATCCGCTGTATCTGACGATGCCGGTGCAGATGGTGGTCGCCGACGCGGGCACCCATCTGGTGTTCCACGACAACTCGTGGGACGGCTCGGTGACGCTTTCGGAGGGCGAGGAGGGGGCCGGTTCCGGGCACGACCGTGTGGGGACGTGCGAGGTCCGGATGGAGGGCGGTCCGCTGCGCTGCTGGGTCATGGTGGGTGCCCCCGCGCGCGTGCTGCGCGCGTGGGCGTCGTTGACCGGCGCGCCCGCGCTGCCGCCGGCCTGGGCGCTCGGGTATCAGCACGCGCGTTGGGGCTTCGGTGGAGGGAACGAGGTGCGGCGGATCGTCGCGGGCTACCGGGAGCGGGGGCTTCCGCTCGACGCGGTGCATCTGGACATCGATCATCTCGACGCGTTTCAGGTGTTCACGGTCGACCAGGAGACGTACCCGGGGCTCCCGCGGCTTGCCGAGGACCTTCGCCGGGACGGTGTGCGGCTGGTGTCGATCGTCGACCCCGCGGTCAAGGCGGAGGCGGGGAACGCCGTGTACGACGCGGGGACGTCCGCCGACGCCTTCGTGAAGGACGCGGCGGGGAGGCCGGTGCGGGGCGTGGTGTGGCCGGGTGAGTCCGTGTACCCCGACTTCACCGACCACGCCGTGCGCAAGTGGTGGGGCGGTCTGTACGAGGAGCGGCTCGCCCAGGGGTTCTCGGGGTTCTGGCACGACATGAACGAGCCGGCGTCGTTCGCCGCGTTCGGTGACCCGACTCTCCCCCGCTCGGCGCGGCACTCCCTGGAGGGGCGCGGCGGTGACCATCGGGAGGCGCACAACGTGTATGGGCTGTGCATGGCGCGCGCCGGCCACGAGGGGCTGCGTGAACTGCGGCCCCAGGAGCGGCCGTTCCTGTTCTCTCGCTCGGGCTGGGCGGGGATGCAGCGCTATGGGGGGACGTGGTCGGGGGACGTTGCCACGGGGTGGCCCGGTTTGCGCGCGTCGTTGTCCCTGGTGCTCGGGCTCGGGCTGTGTGGAGTGCCGTACTCGGGGCCGGACGTGGGCGGGTTCGACGCGGAGCCGTCTGCGGAGCTGTATCTGCGGTGGTTCCAGCTGGGTGCGTATCTGCCGTTGTTCCGTACGCATGCGGCGCTGCGGGCGGGACGTCGGGAGCCGTGGGAGTTCGGTGACGAGGTGCTGGGGCACGCGCGCGTGGCGCTCGTCGAGCGCAGGCGGCTGCTGCCGTACTTCGTGACGCTGGCCCATCTCGCGCGGCGTACGGGTGCTCCGTATGTGCGGCCTGTGTGGTGGGGTGCTCCGGAGGACAGGGCGTTGCGGGACTGCGAGGACGCGTTCTTGTTGGGTGACTCCTTGTTGGTGGCTCCGGTGCTGGAGCCGGGTGCGGACCGGCGGGCGGTGCGGCTGCCGCGCGGGCGCTGGTACGACACGGAGAGCGGGCAGGCGCACGAGGGGCCCGGTCAGATTCTGGTTGAGGCGTCGCTGTCCCGTGTTCCCGTCTTCGCACGCGCGGGCGCGGTGATCCCGGTGCGGGGTGAGGACGGGGAGCTGTGCCTGGAGGTGTGGGCTCCGGCGCCGGGGCGTACCGGCGGCGGGGTTGTCGTGCCCGACGCCGGTGAGGGCTGGGAGACGCCGGACGTCCAGCGCTACACCGCGCGGTGGAGCGGCGGCAGTGTGGTGGTGGAGCGGCAGGAGGAGGGCGGGCCGGCCGAGCCCGCGTACCCGGTGCGGATCCGCGGGCTCTGAGCGTTCAGAGGGGTGGGTGGTTCATGCGGCGGGGTGTCACACGTAGCGGCCCTCGAACCAGGCGCGGACGGCCAAGGTGTGGAGCGGGAAGGCGAGTTCGGTCGGGCGGCGCAGGAGGTGCCAGCCTTCCGTCTCGTCCGTGACGGCGGGTTCGGGCAGTTCGGCGGCCGGGCGTTCCGGGAGGAGACCGAACAGGAGCAGGTGTCCGTCGGGTGAGCTCATCGCGTCGGCGAGGCGTACGTCGCGGCTGGCGGCCTCGATGCCCGTCTCTTCCTTGAGCTCACGGACGACGGCGTCGCGCCAGTCCTCCCTGTGGTCGACGAACCCGCCGGGCAGGGCGACTCCGCCGCGCGCGGGGGCGATGGTCCGAGTGATCACGACGAGAGCGGAACCGCGGCTGTCGTAGACGGCCTGGAGGGCGACCGCGACCGGCAGAGGGTTGCGGTAGCTCACGTCGGCGCAGGCCGGGCACGTGCGCGGCCATCCCGAAACGTCGGGTCCGTAGGCGGTTCCACAGCTCGAACAGTGGGAATCCGGAACGGGGTTGGTTATGTGGTGGGGTGCTGACACGCCGCGGACTGTATCCGATCGTGAAGCGTGGCTCTTCCCTGGCCACCATTGATCCTGATAGATGCAGGGTTCATGACACGAACCGCAACTGCCGTACGCCGACTTGCCGTCACCGCCGCCGCCGCGCTCCTGTGGACGGCCACCGCTCCCGGCGCCGCCCAGGCGAAGCCCGAGCCCAAGGCTCCCCCGCAGTTCGTGGCGCTGCGGGACATCGACCCGACGATCATCCAGGAGATCCGCTACATCACTCCGCACAACTTCGTCGGGGCGCCCGTCGACGGCTACGAGAAGCCGATGTGCATCCTCACGGAGCCTGCCGCGAAGGCGCTCCACAAGGCGCAGGCCGGGCTCCTGAAGCGGGGCTACTCGCTGAAGGTGTACGACTGCTACCGGCCGCAGCGGGCGGTCGACCACTTCGTGCGCTGGGCCAAGGACCTGGACGACCAGCGGATGAAGGCGGAGTTCTATCCGCAGGTCGACAAGACGCGGCTGTTCGCGGACGGTTACATCGCGGAGAAGTCCGGGCACAGTCGGGGCTCCACGCTCGATCTGACGGTCGTGAAGCTGCCGGCGCCGCCCACGCGCGCGTACGTGCCCGGGGAGCGGCTGGCGCCTTGTTACGGGCCGAAGAAGGAGCGCTTCCCCGACAACTCGGTGGACATGGGCACGGGCTTCGACTGCTTCGACACGCTCGCCCACACCGACGACCCGCGGATCAAGGGGGCCCAGCGCGCGAACCGTGACCTCCTGCGGGACGCCCTGGCCGCGCAAGGGTTCGTGAACCTGCCCGAGGAGTGGTGGCACTTCACGTACAAGCCGGAGCTCTTCCCGGACACGTACTTCGACTTCCCCATCTCGCGGCGTTCCCTGAGTGGCCGGCCCATGGCACACTTCTGACGGTCCATCAGATCTGCTGGTGTTCTGGTGGCGTCGTCGGATCCAGCGCGGGAGGGGCCTTGTCGCGTACGCGCACACCTGTCGTGGCCGATTGGTTCACCGGGGAGGGAGAGGACTTCCGGCTGCTCGGCACGCGATGCTCGGCCTGCGCCTCGGTCTTCTTCCCCCGCGAGGACACCTTCTGCCGCAACCCCGGCTGCGCCGGAGGGGAGCTGCTCTCCGCGCCGCTCTCCCGGCGCGGCCGGGTCTGGTCGTACACGGACAGCCGGTACCGGCCTCCGGCACCGTACGTGTCCGATCCGGAACTTCCGTGGCAGCCCTACACGTTGATCGCGGTGGAGCTGGAGGCGGAGCGCCTGGTGGTGCTCGGGCAGGCGGTTCCTGGGGTCTCCGTGGCCGACCTGGAGGTGGGCATGGAGGTGGAGGTCGTGCCCGGCGTGCTCGACGAGGACGCGGACACGACCTGGACGACGTGGCACTGGCGGCCGACGGGGGTGGCGGCATGACGGACGACGTGGCGGTGCTCGGCGCGGGCATGCACCCCTGGGGCAAGTGGGGGCGCGGCTTCGTCGAGTACGGGACGGTGGCGGCGCGGGCGGCGCTCGCCGACGCGGGGGTCGACTGGCGCGACGTGGACTCCGTCGTGGGCGCGGACACGGTGCGGGGCGGATACCCGGGCTACGTGGCGGGCGCGACGTTCGCGAAGGCGCTCGGCTGGCAGGGCGCGCGGGTCGCGAGCGTGTACGCGGCCTGCGCCTCGGGCGCCCAGGCGGTCAACGCTGCGCGTACGCAGATTCTCGCGGGGCTCGCCGACGTCGTGCTCGTGGTGGGCGCCGACGCCGCGCCCAAGGGGTTCTTCCGGCCCGCGGGCGGGGACCGGCACGACGATCCGGACTGGCTGCGGTTCCGGGTGCTCGGCGCGACCAACCCTGCGTACTTCGGTCTGTACGCGCGCCGGCGCATGGCGGTGCACGGGGACACGCTGGAGGACTTCGCGCAGGTCAAGGTGAAGAACGCGGCGGCGGGCGCGCTCAATCCGAACGCGCGGTACCGCAAGACCGTGACCGCCGAGGAGGTGGCCGCGTCGGCGGTCGTCGCCGATCCCCTGCGGCTCCTGGACATCTGTGCCACGTCCGACGGGGCGGCCGCGCTCGTGCTGTGCGGCATGGACTTCGCGCGCAAGCACGGGGTGCGCAACCCGGTGCGGATCCGCGCGGTGTCGACGGTCACGCCGACGTATCCGAACACGGTGCTCGACCTCCCGGACATCGCCACCGACTCGGCCGCGGTCGTCGAGCCGGAGGGCGTCACCTTCCGCGCCTCGATCGCGCGGGCGGCGTACGAGGAGGCCGGGATCGCCCCGGAGGACCTCTCCCTCGCCGAGGTGTACGACCTGTCGACCGCTCTGGAGCTCCAGTGGTACGAGGATCTCGGGCTGTGCGGCGAGGGCGAGGCGGCGAAACTGCTGAGGGAGGGCGCCACGGCTCCCGGCGGGCGCATACCCGTGAACGCCAGTGGCGGACTCGCCTCCTTCGGAGAGGCGGTCCCCGCGCAGGCCATCGCCCAGGTCTGCGAGCTGACGTGGCAGTTGCGCGGCACGGCGGGCGCCCGGCAGGTGGCGGACGCGCGCGTGGGGATCACGGCGAATCAGGGACTGTTCGGGCACGGCTCGTCCGTGATCGCGGTCCGCTGACCGGCGCCCGCCCGAGAGATCCGTACGCTGCGTGTTCGGCCGAAAAGGGTGCGTGAACAGCTCGTGAACTGCGCCTGGGCACGCGCCGAGGGCGCCATCATGCTTCCGTGCCTTCCTGGACGGACGCTCTCCGTTTCGCCTTTCAGCCGGTCGTCAATCTGACGACCGGAGCCGTGGCGGCCCTGGAGATACTCGCCCGTCCGGAGGTCGGCGACGTGCTGGCGCAGGCCCGGCGCGACCCCGAACTCGACGGCCGTCTGGCCGCGTTGGCGGTGCGCTCGGCGGCGCAGCGCGAGACGCTGCTGCCGCTGCACGTCAATGTGTTCGCCGGGACGGTGGCGGATCTGGGTGGCCTCGCCGCGCTGCGGGACGCCGTCCGGGACGTGGGGCGCCTGCCCTGGGAAGTGACGGTCGACATCGGTCCCCCGTTCACCCACGTGCCGCACCGGGCGCTCCTGGAGGGGGTCACGGCGCTGCGCGACGAGGGCTTCCGGGTCTGCGCGGACGGAGTCGGTGACGGCGACCTGCCGCTGCGGCTCCTGGTCGACCTGGCGCCGGACCTCGTGAAGCTCGATCCCTCGTTGCTGTCAAGTCCCGCATCGGTGAGTGCGATGCGGACGCTGTGCGAGGGGCTGGGCGCACTCCTGGCGGTCGAGGGCGTGGAGACGGAGTTGCAGTGCGGCGCCGCGCGGGAGGCCGGGGCGCAGCTGGCACAGGGCGTGCTGTTCGCGCCGCCGTCGCGGCTGCCGGCGGCCGATGTGTACGTGCCGGCGCTCACTCCGCCGGTGGCGGCGCCGCCGCCTTCGGGGCCGCCGGTGCGCCAGTTCGTGCGGCCCGCCGCGCTGCTGCCCGCCTCGGCCTCGGCGGGGCGGGTCCGCGCGCTGCTCACCGGGTCGCCCGACGTGTCCGGCGTGCTCCTGGTGGACTCGGTTGGCGCACCGGTGCGTTCGGTGCAGCGGGACCGCTTCCTGCTGTCGCTCTCGGGTCGTTACGGGCATGCGCTCTACGCCGACCGCCCGGCCGCCCGCCATGGTGACCGGCCGCGCACGGTGGGCGTGGACGCCACCGCCTGGGAGGTCCTCGACGTCCTCGCGGACGGCGAGCGCAGCCGCACGGCCGACGATGTCGCGGTCGTCGACAAGCGGGGGCGGTGCGTGGGCATCGTGCGACTCGCCGATCTCGTACGCGCTCTGGCCGAGAGCCGCGTCGAGGAGGCGGCCGCGCTCAATCCGCTGACGCGGCTGCCCGGTTCGGACGCCATCACGGGCGAGGTGGACCGGCGGATCGCGCAGGGGCGCGGGTTCGCCCTGAGCTGGCTGGACATCGACGGGTTCAAACAGGTCAACGACGGGGCGGGCTTCGCCGCGGGTGACGATCTGATCCGTGAGGTGGGCAGGTCCCTGGAACGGGCCGCGTCGGGCACGACCAGGGTGGGGCACATCGGGGGCGACGACTTCCTGGTCCTCGCCGATCCGGACGGGCTCGATCCGCTGGCGTCCGCGGTGCTCGACGTGCCGTGGGCGGCGGGCGGGCGACCCGTCACACTGTCGCTCGCCACGGTCCTGTGCGCGGCGGGCAGCGTCGCCGACCACCGGCAGGCGGCGGCGTCACTGGCGCCGCTCAAGCAGGCCGCCAAGGCGCTGCCGGGGGCGAGTTGGGTCATCGGCCGCTCGGACACCCCGGGGCACGAGGTGCGGCGGGGTGTGTGTGCGGGGGCGGCCCCGGCGTCCGGGGCCGCGTGGTCGGGGACCGGGCCGCGCGCGGAAGCGGAATCGGACCGCGCAGCCGCTGGATGACGCGGGCGCGGGCCGTGCGGGCGGGCGCCGCCAACCGTTCCGGTCCACGACCTTGACGCTCCATCACGGCCGGTGAACACTTCCGGGTGTCAGTCGGCATCGCCGCACGTCGTCCCACCGCCGCTCAGGGCCCCAGCCTGTCCGTCGGGCTCCTCCTGCCGCGTTCGGGCAGGTCAGGGCCTTTCCCCACCGGCGAAACGAGTGATCCGACTGAGCGGGAACGCCTGTCGCGGGCGCATTGCGGGGCACGGAAGACCCTGCCGTCGGCCGTTGCAGCCAGAGCCGTCCGGAACCAGCCATGGAAAACGCACCCTGCACTGAGGACCGGGGCGTACCGCTCCGGGCGAGGGCCTAGGAGCCGCCATGAGCAATGGAGACATCTTCGTCGGTGAGGTCATCGGGACCGCGATCCTGATTCTGTTCGGCGCCGGCGTGTGCGCCGCGGTCACGCTCAAGCATTCCAAGGCGAGAGCCTCGGGATGGGTCGTCATCGCGTTCGGGTGGGGCTTCGGCGTGCTGGCCGGGGCGTACACCGCCGCGCCGCTGTCCGGGGGCCAGCTCAACCCGGCGGTGACGATCGGCATCGCCGTGGACACCGGCAAGTGGGACAAGGTCTGGGTCTATCTGCTCGGCCAGATGGTCGGCGCGATGCTGGGCGCCGTGCTGGCCTATCTCGTCTATCTGGCCCAGTTCAACGCCAACGTCACGTCGGGGTCCGGCGAGGGCGAAGCGGAGGACGACGGACCCACTCCGACGCTCGGGATCTTCTCCACGATCCCCGAGATCAACAACCCCGTGGCCAACCTGATCACCGAGATCATCGCGACGATCTCCCTCGTGCTGCCCATCCTCGCGTTCGGGCTCACCAAGGGGCTCGGGGAGTCCGGCACGACGGTGCTCATCGTGTCCCTCCTGGTCGTCGGGATCGGTCTCTCCCTCGGCGGGCCCACCGGGTACGCCATCAACCCTGCGCGCGACCTCGGTCCGCGCATCGTGCACTCGTTCCTGCCGATCCCCAACAAGGGCACGTCCGGCTGGGGTTACGCCATCATTCCGGTGGCCGGGCCGCTGATCGGCGGCGCGCTGGCGGGGCTCATCTACAACGCGGCGTTCTGACCGCGGCCGCGCCGCGCCACGTCGCCATCGCGTCCCCGCGCGCGGGGACCTCAGACGAAGACGAAGGGGAGTCACATGCCCGACAACGATGTGAAGTACGTCGCCGCCATCGACCAGGGCACCACCTCGAGCCGCTGCATCATCTTCAACCACGGCGGGGAGATCGTCGCCGTCGACCAGCGCGAGCACCGGCAGATCTTCCCGAGGCCCGGCTGGGTGGAGCACGACGCCACCGAGATCTGGTCCAAGGTGCAGGCCGTGGTCGCCGGCGCGCTCGCCAAGGCCGGGCTGCGCGCCGACGACCTGAGCGCGCTCGGCATCACCAACCAGCGCGAGACGACGGTCCTTTGGGACCGGGCCACGGGCCGGCCCGTGCACAACGCGATCGTGTGGCAGGACACCCGTACGTCCGCCCTGTGCAACGAACTGGGCGGCACGGACGGGCAGGACCGCTTCCGCGAACAGACCGGTCTGCCGCTCGCGAGCTACTTCTCCGGACCCAAGGCGGCCTGGCTGCTCGACAACGTACCGGGGCTGCGCGCCCGCGCCGAGCGGGGCGAGATCGCGTTCGGCACCATCGACTCCTGGCTCATCTGGAACCTGACCGGCGGCACGGACGGCGGCGTGCACGTCACCGACGTCACCAACGCCGGTCGCACCATGCTGATGAACCTGGAGACGCTCCAGTGGGACCAGGGGATCCTGTCGGCGATGAACGTGCCGGAGGCGGTGCTTCCGGAGATCAGGTCGTCGGCCGAGGTCTACGGGACGGCCGTCGGCCAGCTCTCCGGGGTGCCGGTCGCGTCCGCGCTCGGCGACCAGCAGGCCGCGATCTTCGGACAGGCCTGCTACGACACGGGGACGGCCAAGAACACGTACGGCACGGGCAGTTTCCTGCTGCTCAACACCGGGAACCGGCCCGTCCCCTCGAAGCACGGACTGCTCACCACGATGGGGTACAAGATCGGCTCCGAGGCGCCGGTGTACTGCCTCGAAGGATCGATCGCGATCACCGGCGCCCTGGTGCAGTGGTTCCGCGACCAGCTCGGGATCATCCGCTCGGCCGACGAGATCGAGACGCTCGCGGCGAGTGTGAGTGACAACGGCGGCGCCTACATCGTGCCGGCGTTCTCGGGTCTGTTCGCGCCGTACTGGCGCTCGGACGCGCGCGGTGTCGTCACGGGGCTGACGCGGTACGTCACCAAGGCCCATCTGGCGCGGGCCGTCCTGGAGGCGACGAGCTGGCAGACACGCGAGGTCGTCGACGCGATGTACCAGGACTCCGGCGTGCAGATCACGACGCTCAAGGTCGACGGCGGCATGACCAAGAACAACCTCCTGATGCAGCATCAGGCGGATGTCCTCGGGGTGCCGGTGATCCGGCCGCGGGTGTCGGAGACGACGTGCCTGGGCGCCGCGTACGCGGCCGGGCTCGCGACGGGCGTGTGGAACGACCTGGACGAGCTCAAGGCGCACTGGCAGCGCGACGCGGAGTGGACGCCGGCCATGGACGGCGCGACGCGTGAGCGCGAGTACCGCAACTGGCGCAAGGCCGTGGAGAAGAGCTTCGGCTGGCACGACGACGAGGCGTGACGGTCGGCGCGCGCCTCTTGTGACGGGCGCGTGGTCCTGGTGAGGGCCACGCGCGCGTGGACGACGGTCCGCACCCCGGTCGGCGAGGGTGCGGGCCGTTCCCCACTCCTGCGGAAGGGCGCCGGCGGTCAGGTGGTGGCCGGCTGACGCCGGCGCGCGCCCACGGCCACCGCGTGCTCGACGACTCCGATGAGGACCTCCTTGACGGTCTCCTTCTCGCGCGCGTCGCACAGCAGGACGGGCACGTCGGAGTCGAGGTCGAGGGCCTGCCGTACGTCTTCGGCCGGGTAACGGGCCGATCCCTCGAAGCAGTTGACGCCCACGACGAACGGTATGGAGCGCCGCTCGAAGTAGTCGACGGCGGCGAAGCAGTCCTCCAGGCGGCGGGTGTCGGCGAGGACGACGGCACCCAGGGCGCCGGTCGCCAGCTCGTCCCACAGGAACCAGAAACGGTCCTGCCCGGGGGTGCCGAAGAGGTAGAGCACCAGGTCCTCGCGGAGCGTGATCCGGCCGAAGTCCATGGCGACCGTGGTGGTGTGCTTGCCCTCGACGCCCCGGGTGTCGTCGAGCGGGCGACCCGCCTCGCTGAGCAGCTCCTCGGTGCGCAGGGGCTTGATCTCACTGACCGCGCCGACGAGCGTCGTCTTGCCCACGCCGAATCCGCCGGCCACGAGGATCTTGAGCGTGACGGGCTCCACGGGGGGCTTGCCGCGCTCAGAACGCCCGAAGATCATGGGTCTCTTCTCCTGCCTCACTGCTGTCGCTGTGGTCGTTCCCGGCGGGCAGCGGCGGACCGTATCCGCCGCCTCCGGGGGTTTCGATGACGAGTACGTCGCCGGGGAGCACGTCCGCCGAGTCGCTGCCGGCGAGCCGGTCGACCGTGCCGTCGGGGTGCTCCACGGAGTTGGCGCCCAGCGCCCCCGGCCCGCCGCCCGCCATGCCGTACGGCGGGACCCTGCGGTGCTGCGAGAGCGTGGACACGGTCATGGGTTCGAGGAAGCGGAGGCGGCGTACGGCGCCGTCGCCGCCGCGCCACCGTCCGGGGCCACCGCTGCCCCGCCGCACGGCGAACTCCTCGAGCAGGACGGGCAGTCGCCACTCGAGGACCTCGGGGTCGGTGAGCCGCGAGTTGGTCATGTGGGTCTGTACGACGGGCGCTCCGTGGAAGCCGTCGCCGGCTCCGGAGCCCGAGGCCACGGTCTCGTAGTACTGGTGGCTCTCGTTGCCGAAGGTCACGTTGTTCATCGTCCCGGAGCCCTCGGCCTGGACGCCCAGGGCCGCGTAGAGGGCGCCGGTGATGGCCTGGGAGGTCTCCACGTTGCCGGCGACGACGGCGGCGGGCGGCTCGGGGGCGAGGAACGAGCCGGGCGGGACGACGATGCGCAAGGGGCGCAGGCAGCCGTCGTTGAGGGGGATGTCGTCGTCCACGAGGGTGCGGAAGACGTACAGGACGGCCGCGTTGACGACGGCGAAGGGCGCGTTGAAATTGGTGGCGAGCTGCGGGGACGTGCCGGTGAAGTCGACGGTCGCGCCGCGCTGTTCGCGGTCCACGGTGACCCGGACGCGGATCACGGCGCCCGAGTCCGTCTCGTAGGCGAACTCACCGTCCTGTAGCGCGTCGACGACGCGGCGCACCGCTTCCTCCGCGTTGTCCTGGACGTGCTTCATGTACGCCTGGACGACGTCGAGCCCGAAGTGGTCGATCATGCGGGCGACTTCGTCGACGCCCTTCTGGTTGGCGGCGATCTGGGCCCGCAGGTCGGCGAGGTTGGTCCGCGGGTTGCGCGACGGATACGGGCCGCCGGTGAGCAGGCCCACGGTCTCCGTCTCGCGGAAGCGGCCCCCTTCGACGAGCAGCCAGTTGTCGAAGAGGATGCCTTCCTCTTCGATGGTGCGGCTGCCCGCGGGCATGGAGCCGGGGGCGATGCCGCCGATCTCCGCGTGGTGGCCGCGCGAGGCGACGTAGAACAGGATCCGCTCACCCTCCGTGTCGAAGACCGGGGTGATGACGGTGACGTCGGGGAGGTGGGTACCCCCGTGGTACGGGTCGTTGACGGCGTACGTGTCCCCCGGCCGCATGCGTGCGCCGCGGCGGCGGATGACCTCCTTGACGCTGGTGCCCATGGATCCCAGGTGGACGGGGATGTGGGGGGCGTTCGCGACGAGGCTGCCCTCAGGGTCGAAGAGCGCGCAGGAGAAGTCGAGGCGCTCCTTGATGTTGACCGACTGGGAGGTGGACTCCAGGCGGGCGCCCATCTGTTCGGCGATCGACATGAAGAGGTTGTTGAAGACTTCGAGGAGGACGGGGTCGGCCTCCGTGCCGATGTCGGAACTCTCCGTGACCGCCGCGCGTTCCATGATCAGGTGGCCGTCGTCCGTCACGGCCGCTCGCCAGCCGTCGTCCACGACCGTCGTGGAGCCGGACTCGGCGATGATCGCGGGTCCGGTGACGCTGTCGCCGGGCGGCAGTCGGTCGCGTCGGTGCAGGGGCACGTCGCGCCAGGCGCCGCCGGTGTGGAGCCTGACGGTTTCCGGGGCGGCGGGCGGGGCCGAGCGGGGTGCGAGGGCGGACAGATCGGGGGGTGCGGTGAGGCCGGTCGCTTCGACGGAGAGTGCTTCGACGACGAGAGGGCGGTCGAGGGTGAAGGAGTAGGTGGCGCGATGGCGTTCTTCGAAGGCGGCGCGCATCGTGTCGGGGTCCGTGAGTTCCACGGTGAGCGTGGTGTCGGTGCCGTCGTAGCGCAGTTGGGCGCGGCGGGTGACGCGGACGCGGTCCTGGGGCACGTCCTCGGAGAGGAGTTCGGCGCGGGCCGCGCCCTCCAGGTCGTCGGCGGTCTTGTGGACGTGCGGCATGGCGGAGGGTTCGAGCGGTGCCTCGACGGACTGCTCGCGCATGGCGGTCGTGTCGGCGAGGCCGATGCCGAGGGCGGACAGGACTCCCGCCATGGGCGGTACGAGGACGGTGCGGATGCCGAGCGAATCGGCGACCCGGCAGGCGTGCTGGCCACCGGCTCCGCCGAACGTGGTGAGGGCGTAGCGAGTGACGTCGTGACCCTTTTGGACGGAGATCCGCTTCACGGCGTTCGCGATGTTGGCGACGGCGATCTGCAGATAGCCCTCGGCGACCTGTTCGGGGGTGCGGTCGTCGCCGGTGCGGTCGCGGATCTCGCGGGCGAGCGCGGCGAAGCGGTCCCGTACGAGGGTGTGGTCCAGGGGCTGGTCCCCGTCGGGGCCGAACACTGCGGGGAAATGGGCGGGTTGGATCCGTCCGAGGGCCAGGTTCGCGTCGGTGACGGTGAGCGGGCCGCCGCCGCGGTAGCAGGCGGGTCCCGGGTCGGCGCCCGCGGAGTCGGGGCCCACGCGGTAGCGGCTGCCGTCGAAGTGGAGGACGGACCCGCCGCCGGCCGCGACGGTGTGGATGTCGAGCATGGGGGCGCGCAGGCGCACGCCCGCGATCTGCGTGGTGAAGACGCGTTCGTACTCCCCCGCGTAGTGCGACACGTCCGTGGACGTGCCGCCCATGTCGAAGCCGATGACACGGTCGAAGCCGGCGAGGCGGGACACCCGAGCCATGCCGACGATTCCGCCGGCGGGTCCGGACAGGATGGCGTCCTTGCCGCGGAACTGGCCGGCCTCGGTGAGCCCGCCGTTGGACTGCATGAACATCAGGCGCACGCCCGTGAGTTGGTCCGCCACCTGCTGGACGTAGCGGCGAAGGACCGGCGACAAGTAGGCGTCGACGACCGTCGTGTCCCCGCGCGGGACGACCTTCATCAGGGGGCTGACCTCACTGGAGAGCGAGATCTGCGGGAAGCCGATCCGGGCCGCGAGGGCGCCGATGCGCCGTTCGTGGTCGGGGTACAGATGGCTGTGCATGCAGACGACGGCGAGGGCCCTGATCCCGTCGTCGTACGCCTGGCGCAGCGACACTTCGAGTGCGTCCGTGTCGAGGGGGGTGAGGACGGCGCCGTGGGCGTCGACGCGCTCGTCGGCTTCGATGACCCGTTCGTGGAGCAGCTCGGGCAGTTCGATGCGGCGCGCGAAGATGCGGGGCCTGTTCTGGTACGCGATGCGCAGGGCGTCGCGGAAGCCCCGGGTGACCACGAGGGCGGTGCGTTCGCCCTTGCGTTCCAGGAGGGCGTTGGTGGCGACGGTGGTTCCCATGCGGACGGAGTCGACGCGAGCGGGCCCCGAATCGCCCTCGCCGTCGAGGAGTTCACGGATCGCGGCGACGGCGGGGTCGCGGTAGCGGGCGGGGTTGTCGGACAGGAGCTTGTGGGTGAGCAGGCGTCCGTCGGGGTGCCGCGCGACGACATCGGTGAACGTGCCGCCTCGGTCGATCCAGAACTGCCAGCCTGTCACGCGCGTCTCCGTTGTTCGCCCCGCTGCTCGCCTGGTCCCCACCCCCGTGTGTGGCCTCGGTGTACGCGTGGGTCAGAGCGCCCTGAGACCGTTGATCACGTCGCGCAGAATACTCTCGTCCGGGAGCTCGGCAGGGGGTACGGGCCGCGTCACATGGACCAGTTCCTCGTCGACGAGATCGCCGATGAGGACGCGTACGACACCGATCGGAAGGTCGAGTTCCGCGGCGATTTCGGCCACCGACTGTGGGCTGTCGCGGCACAGTCCGACGATGTCCACGTGCTCCGGGGACAGCGTCTGGTCGGCGGCAGGGTCGCCGCTGCGGTGTTCCGCGACGACGACCGCGATCAGGTCGAGACGATGCTGGGCCGCGCTGGTGGTGCGGCCGCGTGTCATGGCGTACGGGCGAACCACCGGCCCGGCGTCGTCGTCGAACCAGTGGTGCGTCTCCTGCGTCCCCTCCCCGTCAGGACTCATGCCGGCCCACTACCCGCCGGCGGACAGATCGGTGCGCGGAGCGGTCCCCAGATGCACGCCGACCCGCTTGACCAGCAAGGTCATCTCGTACGCGACGAGACCGACGTCGGAGTCCGCGTCCGACAGGACGGCGAGGCAGCTGCCGTCGCCGGCGGCCGTGACGAAGAGGAAGGCGTCGTCCAGCTCCACGACGGTCTGGCGGACGCTGCCCGCCTCGAAGTGCCGGCCGACCCCCTTGGCCAGGCTGTGGAAGCCGGAGGCGACGGCGGCGAGGTGCTCGCTGTCCTCCCGGGTGAGGTCCTTGGAGACCCCGGTCGGGAGGCCGTCCCCGGACAGCACGAGCGCCTTGCGGATACTGGCTACGCGCTCCACCAGGTCGTCCAGGAGCCAGTTCAGCTCCCCGGAACCGCCGTTCGCGGTGGTGTGTGCGGCGGCCTTCGGTGCGGTCATCGACCGTCCCCCTCAGATGTCGTTCCCTGTGCTGTGCCGTCGGAGGCGTCGCCTGCGGCGTTCTCCTCGCGGCCGCGGCGCCAGCCCCGCTGGAGCGAGGCCATCCTGTTGCGGACCTCGTCGGCGTCGCGCTCGGCGGGGCTGTCCGAGTGGTTGGGCCCCTTCCGGCCTGCGGCGCGGTCGGCGCGCAGGTCGGGTCCTTCCTTGAGCTGTGGGGCGAGATTGGCCTGCCGCACACGGCGGGGCAGACCGCTCGGCGCGGGGGCGTCGGCGGCCGGTTCCGGCGCGAGGTCGCGCACCGGCTCCGGGCGACGTGCCGGAGCCTCGTCCTCCGTGGCCTGGGCACGGGCGCGCCTGCGCGGCAGGTCCGGAGCGGACGCCGACGTGAGACGCAGCTCGCGGGGTCCCTCCGGGGCTTCCGGACGGTACGTGTCCCCGGGGGTGTCGGGGCTCAGGGCCGTGGGATCGGCCGGGACGCCGCCCGCGATCTCGGACTGCGCGTCCGTTCGGCGGTTGTCCGGTTCCGGCTCTCCGGGCCTCGTGTGGGTGACGGGCCTGCCGTGCGAGCTGACGAGCTTGGGCGCCCTGCGGCGCGGCAGCGGCACGGGCGCTTCATCGGCGTCGGGGCCTGCGGGTCCACCGGCGCGATGGATCGACTCGGGCCGGTTCTCGAACTCGTCGCGCGCGTGCTGGTGCTGCTCTCCGGGGAGCCCAGCGGGGCGGCGGCGCGGCCGGAAGAGCCCGCCTCGTTCGCTGTCCTCGTCGTCGAGAGCACCGGGGAAGGGCGCGAGGTCCGATGCCGCCAGAGGCGCCTCCAACTCCACGGGCCCGTCCAGGAGGGAGGCGGGAAGGCCCGGAAGCGGGCTGCCCGCCGTGGAGAGCTTCGGAGAGCGCGCGCCGGGGCCCTCGCCGCGCCCGGGGCTGTTCGGACGGTCGAGACGGAAGCCGGCGCCCTCGGTGTCGGGGGCGTCGGTGAGCAGGGTGTCCGGGATGAAGACGACCGCGGTCGTGCCGCCGTACGGGGACGGCTGGAGCGCGACACGGACGTTCTGGCGCTGGGCGAGCCGGCTGACCACGAAGAGGCCGAGCCGGTCGGTGTCGGAGAGTTCGAACTCGGGCGTCTCGGCCAGGCGCAGATTGGCGTCGAGGAGCGCGTCGGCCGCCATGCCGAGGCCCCGGTCGTGGATCTCCAGAGTGAAACCGTTCGCGACACGCTCGCCGATGACGTGCACCGCGGTGTGCGGCGGCGAGAACACCGTGGCGTTCTCCAGGAGTTCGGCCACGAGGTGGGTGAGGTCGGCGACGGCGGGGCCGGTGACCGCGAGGCGCGGCAGCCGCCGGACCTCGATGCGCTCGTAGTCCTCCACCTCGGCGACGGAGGCCCGGACGATGTCCATGAGCTGGACGGGCCTGCGCCACTGTCGGGAGGGGGCGGCTCCGGAGAGGATCACCAGGCCCTCCGCGTGCCGGCGCATGCGCGTGGTGAGGTGGTCGAGGCGGAACAGGTCGGCGAGTTCGTCGGTGTCCTCGGTCCTGCGTTCCATCGTGTCGAGCAGGGTGAGCTGCTTGTGGAGGAGTACCTGGCTGCGCCGGGCGAGGTTGACGAAGACCTCGGAGACGCCGTGGCGCAGTTCCGCCTGTTTCACGGCCGCCTCGACGGCGGAGCGCTGAAGGGTGTTGAGCGCCTGTCCGACCTGCCCGATCTCGTTCTTGTCGTACTCCAGGCGGGGGGCCTCGGTCTCCACGTCGACGCGTTCGCCGGCCGCGAGGCGGCGCATCACGCTGGGCAGCCGGACACCGGAGGCCTCGTGGGCCTCCAGGCGCAACCGCCGCAGGTCGCGGACGAGGCCGCGGCCGATGCGTACGGACAGGATCAGTGAGAGCAGCACCGCGAGCAGGCCGAGCACACCGGCGGCTCCGGCCTGCAGGAAGACATTGATCGCGACGGGGCGCGCCCGGTCCTGGTAGCGCTCCGTGGCGGCGGTGTCGCGCTTGACCAACTCGTCCAGCACCTGGCCCGAAGCGTCGTTCCAGGCGCGTGCGGTGACGCCCCTGGGGGTGCCCGCCGTGGAGTCGGCGAGTGAGTTCTCCGCCGTCCGCAGGGCCGCCGTGTCGGCGCTCTTCCAGTAGCGCTCGAACTCGGCGCGGTCGTCGTCGGGGAGCAGCGCGAGGCTGGTGTCGTACAGGATGCCGCGCTGGGCGACGAGGTCGGAGACCTGACGCAGTTCCTTGTGCGTGATCCTGCGGGCGACGAGCGCCGAGCCGACCAACGCGTCCTCGCGGGAGAGCAGTTCACGCGCGCGCAGCACGCCGATGACGGCACGGCCCTGGCGATCCATCGCCGAGTTGTCGAAGGAGCTGAGCGTGAGCAGGAAGTCGTACGTCGGGTCGATGAGACGGTTGTAGAAGTCGAGGGCCTGCTCGCGGGTGACGGTTCCTTCGTCGACGTTGCGGCGCAGGGACTCGATGCCGTCGAATCCCTCGACGACGGTGGAGATGCGACGCCGGGAGTCGTCGCTCATGTCGTCGCGGATCCCGGAGTTCTCGGCCTTCGTCCTGATCCGGGCCATCGCCTCGTCGGAGGCGCTGCGGCGGCTGCGCAGCTTGGAGAGGGCGTCGGAGGCCCGGGGGTCGGCCAGATAGACAAGGGTCTGGCGGCGCTCTTCCTGAAGGGTCCGGCCGGCGTCGGCGATCGGGTAGCCGATCTCGTCCGCGACCCTCCCCGACGACAGCAGCTGCGTCGCGGCGCGGCCCGTGATCACCGTGGAGAAAGCCCAGATGGCGGTCAGGGATACCAGCGGCACCAGGAGCAACGCCACGATCTTCCGGCGGATGGACTTCCCGCGAAAGCGCATGGCCTCCCCCAGATCGACCCCTGCGGCCAGGGGTACACATGTGCGGCAACAAACGGCGCGAGCCTACTACTGACGCAGGAGCAACTCGAAGGGCTGTCCGGATACTGTCCGGTGGCGCGTGGAGTGGGACATCAGCATGTGTCCGGGCATTGCGGGAGATTGCATCCCGCAAAGTGGCGCTCGAAATCCGGCACCATCCGGCCGGACACGGGCGGCAGTTGGCCGGAATCGATCGATCTTCGGCGGGACGGATGTGACCGCAGCAATCCGGGGAATCTTTCGACGCCGCCGTACGTCCTTCCTTACGGGTCATACGTGATGAGGCCCGCACGACGTGAGCGCGCAGCGTAAAGCGGCGCAATCCGGGCAGCCATCGAAGAGCCCCGGTGCGGGAGCACCCAGGGCGGCGGGCTGTGACGGCGGTGGGGAGTGACGAACTGATGGGCACGGCAGAGCGGCGCGGGGAGTTGTGGGTCGAGGAGCCGGCGGGGCGGCGCCGGATGCCTGATCCGGTACGGACGGCGGCGGTACGGGCGGTGCTCATCGTCGCGCTGACCCTGATGCAGGCGGTGATCGCGTTCCTGTGCACCGTCGCCGACTCATGGCTGGCGTTCCCGATGGTGTTGAGCAGCGTGGGGAGCACGGTCGTGGCGACCTGGGGTGTGCTCGACGTCTGGGTGACCCGACAGGTGTGGAACCAGCGCAACGGCGTGGTGTCCGCGCCCAACAGCACGGCACGGCAGCTGCGCAGGGAGCGTCGCCAGGCCCGCCGGCGGGCACGCGCACAGGGCCGTCCGGCCCCGGAACGCATTCGGAGGCGTGGCGGGGCCGGACAGTTGACGCATCCGTAGGTGCGTGTGGATGGCGCGTCGGTCGTTGGTGCGCCCGCGTGCATCCGCGTGCGCCTGCGTAGGTACATGGGAGGGGGGTCCGTGGCGGTCACGTAGCGCTGGGACAGGTGCCGGCTACGTGCGCGCACCCGGGGCGAGGGCCACCGTCACAGCGCCACCGGCTCCGCGACGCTCCGCACGACCGGTCGCGCCTCGCCGCGCGCCAACTCCCGGCGTACGCGGGTGAACGGTCGCGGCCGGTCCACCGCGAGCGCGGCCGTGGTGACGCCCGCGCGCTCGTAGAGTGCGAGGAAACTGCCGTCCTCCACGGCGCCTTCTACGACGCGGACCTGGTCCCCGTCCTTCCTGCGCCCGGCGAACTGGATACGCGAGCCGTACTGGTCCGACCAGAAGTACGGCATGGGCCGCACGGTCTCGACGGCGTGCCCCGCCAGCAGATTGCGTACGGCGACCCGCGGCTGGGCCGTGGCGCTCGTCCAGTGCTCGGCCCGCGCCCCGCCCACGCGGGCCACGTCGCCCACGGCCACGACCTGGGGCAGCGCCGTGACGCAGCCGTCGTCGCAGAGCACGCCGTCGTGCAGCGCGAGCGTCGAACCGGCGAGCCAGCCCGTGTTGGGGACGGCCCCGATGCCGACGACGACCACGTCGGCGGGCAGCACGCGCCCGTCGGCCAGCTCCACACCGTGGACCGCGCTGTCGCCGCGCAGTGCTGCGACCCCGACGCCCGTGACCAGTTCCACCCCGCCGCGTGCGTGGAGCCCCGCGCACACCGCGGCCATCTCCGGCCCGAGTTGGGGCAGGAGCGGCAGCGGGGCCGCCTCCACGACGGTGACGGAGTGGCCGAGCGCTGCGCACGATGACGCCGTCTCGGCACCGATGAACCCGCCGCCGATCACGACCACGCGCCGTGGTCCGCGCAGCAGTTCGGCACGCAGGGAGCGCGCGTCGTCGAGGGTCCTGAGCGTGTGCACGCCGGTGAGGGCGGGGCCGGGCAGCCGTCGGGCGCTCGCCCCGGTGGCGATGACGACCCCGTCCGTGGACACCGTTCGGCCGCCCTCCAGGAGGACGGTGCGGCCGCGCGCGTCGAGCCCGCGGGCCCGCACGCCGAACATCCACTCGGCGCCCAGTTCCAGCGTCTCGTCGACATCGGACAGGGCGAGCTGGTCCTCGCCGGCCTTCCCGAGGAGGAAGTCCTTGGACAGCGGCGGGCGGTCGTACGGGCGGTGCGACTCCTCGCCCACGATGACGAGCCGCCCGTCGAAGCCCTGGGCCCGCAGCTCACGGGCGGCGTACAGTCCGGCGAGCGAGGCGCCCACCACGGTCACGGTCCTCATGCCGGATCCCGTCCTCATTCCGTTGACATTGCTCATGCGGCGGTACCTTCCTCGGCGGCAGGATGGACGTGGACCACGCCGTCCTCGACGGTCACGCGGTGGGTGCGGACAGGGCGACGGGCGGGCAGGCAGGTCGGCCGCCCGGTGCGGAGATCGAATGAAGCCTCGTGGAGCGGGCATTCGACCAGACAGCCCTCCAGCCAGCCCTCCGACAGAGAGGCGTCCTGGTGGGTGCAGGTGTCGTCGATGGCGTACAGCTCACCGTCAGCATGGAAGACGGCGATGGGCGGTGCTGTGTCGATGCGGACGGATCCGCCCTCGGGGAGGTCTTCAAGGCGGCAGACGGGTATCACGGGCCCCCCTCTTGGTCCAGGGCTGTCTGACTCAGGACTGTTCGGTAACATGGCGTTCCGCATGGCGCACGAGGGAGCGCTATGCGCAACAGAATCCGGTCGAGGTGCCCGCCGCGTCAAGGGCTTCTCGAAGATGCGACCCGCCAAGGGGTCGCAAGGTGGTGAGAGTTGAGTGATGACCCGCAAGGAATCGCAGGCCGACCCAGGCACGACGACACCGGAGAAGACCCCGAAGGGCGCGGCCGCCTCCGTCCAGTCCGTGGACCGCGCGGTGAGCGTCCTCGAGATCCTCGCCCGGCACGGCGAGGCGGGCGTCACCGAGATCGCCGACGAGCTGGACGTACACAAGTCCACCGCCTTCCGGCTGCTCGGAGTGCTGGAGAACCGGGGCCTGGTCGGGCAGGCCAAGGACCGCGGCAAGTACTACCTGGGGGCGGGGGTACTGCACCTCGCGGGGGCGGCGGCAGTGCGCCTGGACATCTCCCAGGAGGGCGTGCCCGTCTGCCGTGAACTGGCCGACGAACTGGGCGAGACGGTCAACATCGCGATCCTCGACGACGATGTCGCCGTCAACATCATGCAGGCGCGCGGCTCCGCCTCCGTCACGGCGCAGAACTGGCTGGGCAGACGCACCCCCTTGCACGCCACATCGAGCGGCAAGGTGCTGCTCGCCCATCTTCCGTCCGCGCTGCGCGAGGGCCTGCTCGCCCGCCCGCTGGCGCGCTTCACCCCGCACACGGCGACCGGGTCGGCGTCGCTGCGGGCCGAGCTGGAGGCCGTGCTCGACCAGGGGTACGCCGTCGCCGTGGAGGAGCTGGAGGTCGGGCTCGCCGCGGTCGCGGCACCCGTGTTCGCCCACGACGGAAAGGTCATCGGCGCGATCAGCGCGTCGGGTCCCGTGTACCGGCTGACCGAGGAACACCTCCCCGAGCTGGCCAAACGCACCGTCGCGGCTTCGACCGAACTGTCGCGCCGGATGGGATTCGGTTTCTAGCAGGACGTTCCGCAGCACGGTTACTGAACGCGGGGTCAGGGAAACCTGGCCCCGCGTTCTGCGTGTGTCGACGAGGTTTCGGTGCGGCCGATCGTTTTGCCAAGCATTAACTCCCACCCCTTGACGGGGCCTTGATGGCGTTTCCAAGATGTTCCTCATCGCGCAACTGAGCGTGCACTGCGCAACAGCAGAGGAGTTTGGTCGTGCCACATGAGGTCCGCGCCGTCGTCGCTGTGAAGAAGGGCGCACCCGTCGAGGTGCAGACGATCGTCGTGCCCGATCCCGGCCCGGGCGAGGTTCTGGTCAGGGTGCAGGCGTGCGGGGTCTGCCACACGGATCTGCACTACCGGGAGGGCGCCATCAACGACGACTTCCCGTTCCTGCTCGGCCATGAAGCGGCCGGCACCGTCGAGTCCGTCGGCGAGGGGGTCACCGACCTCATCCCCGGCGACTACGTGGTGCTCGCCTGGCGCGCCCCCTGCGGCAACTGCCGTTCCTGCCGCCGCGGCCGCCCCTGGTACTGCTTCGACTCGCGCAACGCGGCGCAGCCCATGACGCTGCTCGACGGAACGCCGCTGAGCCCCGCGCTCGGCATCGGCGCGTTCGCCGAGAAGACCCTGGTCGCGGCGGGACAGGCGATCAAGGTCGACCCCGCGGCGCGCCCCGAGGCCGCGGGCCTGATCGGCTGCGGCGTGATGGCCGGCTACGGCGCGGCCGTGAACACGGGCAACGTCCAGCGCGGCGACACCGTCGCCGTGATCGGCTGCGGCGGCGTCGGCAACGCGGCCATCGCGGGCGCCTGTCTCAACGGCGCGCGCCGCGTCATCGCCGTCGACATCGACGACAAGAAGCTCGACCAGGCCGAGAAGTTCGGCGCCACGCACACGGTCAACTCCCGCGGTACGGACGCGATCGAGGCGGTGCGCGCGCTCACCGACGGGTTCGGTGTCGACATCGCCATCGACGCGGTCGGCCGCCCCGAGACGTACAAGCAGGCGTTCTACATGCGCGACCACGCGGGCGTGCTGGTGCAGGTCGGCGTCCCCGAGCCGGACATGACGCTGGACATTCCGCTCATCGACCTGTTCTCGCGCGGTGGCGCCCTCAAGTCCTCCTGGTACGGGGACTGCCTGCCGAGCCGTGACTTCCCGGTCCTCATCGACCAGTACCTCTACGGGCTGCTCGACCTGAACGGCTTCGTGACCGAGACGATCGCCCTCGAGCAGGTGGAGGAGGCGTTCGCGAAGATGCACCGCGGCGAGGTGCTGCGCTCGGTGGTGGTCCTGTGAGCCCTGCGGCCCGCGCCGAACGCGTCGTCACCTCCGGCACGTTCAGCCTGGACGGCGAGACGTTCGACGTCGACAACAACGTCTGGCTGATCGGCGACGACGAGGAGGTCCTGATCGTCGACGCGGCGCACGACGCGGGGTCGATCACTGCCGCCGTCGCCGGGCGCCGCGTCACCGCGATCGTCTGCACCCACGGGCACGACGACCACATCGGCGCAGCGGCCGATCTCGCCGAGGCGACCGGCGCCCCCGTTCTCCTGCATCCCGCCGAGCACGAGCTGTGGGAGGCGGTGCACCCGGACCGCAAGCCCGACGCGGAACTCACCGACGGGATGCTCCTGACCGTCGCCGGGGTCGACGTCCAGGTCCTGCACACCCCCGGTCACTCCTGGGGCAGTTGCAGCCTCTACGTGCCGTTCCTCGACGCCGTGTTCACCGGCGACACCCTCTTCCACGGCGGCCCGGGCGCCACCGGTCGCTCGTACTCCGACGCCCCGACCATCGCGGCGTCCATCCGCGGCCGGCTCCTCACCCTGCCGGGCGGCACGGTTGTCCACACCGGCCACGGCCAGGACACGACCATCGCCGCCGAGCGCGCCAACACACCTGCCGTATAAGGCCATTTCACCCCCACCAGCATGAGGAGGGGCATGTCCAGCACGCCTGAAAAGCCCGGAACGTCCAGCCCTCGCGTCGTCGTCATCGGCGCCGGAATCGTCGGCTGCTCCCTCGCCGACGAGCTCACGGCCCGCGGCTGGACCGACGTCACCGTTCTCGAACAGGGCCCGCTGCCGGCTCCCGGCGGCTCCACCTCGCACGCGCCGGGACTCGTCTTCCAGACGGGTCCGTCCAAGACCCTCACGGAGTTCGCCCGGTACACGGTGGAGAAGTTCAACACCCTTGAGGTGGACGGACTTTCCTGCTTCAACCCGGTGGGCGGCCTGGAGCTGGCGACCACCCCCGAGCGCTGGGCCGACCTGCACCGCAAGGCCGGCTACGCCGCCTCCTGGGGCGTGCGCGGCGAACTCGTCAGCGCCGCGCGCTGCAAAGAACTGTGGCCCCTGATCGACGAGTCGGCCGTACTCGGCGGCTTCCACACCCCCGACGACGGCCTGGCCCGCGCGCTGCTCGCCTCCCGCGCCCAGATGGAACGCGCCCGCGAGCGCGGCGCCACGTTCCTGGACCGGCACACGGTCACCGGCATCGAGCAGGAGGACGGCCGGGTCACGGCCGTGGTCACCGACCGCGGCGCCTTCCCCGCCGATCACGTCGTCTCGGCCGCCGGATTCTGGGGCCCGGTGATCGGCCGCATGGCGGGCGTGGACGTCCCGCTCCTGCCCCTCGCGCACCAATACGCGAAGACCGGGCCCATGGCGGAGCTCGAAGGAGCCAACGACCCCCGCACGGAAGCGTCGAAGCCGATCCTCCGCTTCCAGGACCGTGATCTGTACTTCCGTGAGCACACCGACCGCATCGGCATCGGCAGTTACGCCCACAAGCCGCTGCCCGTCGATCCGTTCAAGGTCCTCGACTACGACGAGGCGCGGGCGAGTGAGCTGGACATGCCGTCGTCGCTGCCTTTCACCGAGGAGGACTGGGCGCCCAGCTGGAAGGACTGCCGGTGGCTGATCCCGGCGCTGCGTGGGACGGAGATCGAGGAGGGCTTCAACGGCGTCTTCTCCTTCACGCCCGACGGGATGCCGGTCCTCGGCGAGACCCGTGCGCTGCGCGGATTCTGGCTGGCCGAGGCGGTGTGGGTGACACATTCGGCGGGCGTCGCCAAGGCGGTCGCCGAGTGGATGGTCGACGGGCGGCCCTCCGTCGACGTGCACGAGTGCGACCTCACCCGCTTCGAGGACGCCCAGCGCTCCCCCGCCTACGTGCACGACCGCGGGGCGCAGCAGTTCGTCGAGGTCTACGACGTCCTGCACCCGCTCCAGCCGGCGGAGCAGCCGCGCCCGCTGCGGGTGAGCCCTTTCCACGCCCGCCAGGAGCAGCTCGGCGCGTACTTCCTGGAGGGCGGCGGCTGGGAGCGTCCGCACTGGTACGAGGCGAACGCGGACCTGCCCACCGGTGACCTGCCCGAGCGCGACGCCTGGTCGGCCCGCTACTGGTCGCCCGTCGCGGCCGCCGAGGCGAAGGCCACCCGCGAGCGGGTCGCCCTCTACGACATGACACCGCTGCGCCGCCTGGAGGTCACGGGTCCGGGCGCCCTCGGCTTCCTCCAGCGCATGACGTCGAACAATCTCGCAAAGAAGCCGGGCGCGGTCACGTACACGCTCCTTCTGAACGAGGCGGGAGGCATCCGGTCCGACCTCACCGTCGCCCGTCTCGCGCGGGACCGGTTCCAGATCGGCGCGAACTCCCCCGCCGACCTGGACTGGCTCACGCGCCACGCGCCCGGTGACGTACAGATCCGGGACATCACCTCCGGGACCTGCTGCATCGGCGTCTGGGGCCCGCTGGCCCGCGACCTCGTCCAGCCGCTGACCCGCGACGACTTCTCGCACGAGGGCTTCGGCTACTTCCGCGCCAAGCAGACCTACCTGGGCCACGTGCCCGTCACCGCGATGCGCCTGTCGTACGTCGGTGAACTGGGCTGGGAGCTGTACACCACCGCCGACCTGGGGCTGCGCCTGTGGGACACGCTGTGGGAGGCGGGGCGGGAGCACGGTGTGATCGCGGCCGGGCGCTCGGCCTTCAACAGCCTGCGCCTGGAGAAGGGTTACCGCTCCTGGGGCCACGACATGACCGAGGAGCACGACCCGTACGAGGCGGGCGTCGGATTCGCCGTCCGCATGGACCGCGGTGACTTCCTCGGCAGGGCCGCACTGGAGCGGAAGGGCGAACAACCGGCCCGCAGGCTCACGCCGCTCCTCCTGGACGACCCCGCGGCCGTCGTCCTCGGCAAGGAGCCCGTTCACGTCGAAGGGGTCCCGGCCGGTTACGTCACGAGCGCGTCGTACGGCTACACGCTGGGCCGCTGTGTCGCCTACGCGTGGCTGCCGTCGCTCCCCGCCGGTACCGGCGTCCACATCGAGTACTTCGGCGAGAAGATCCCCGCGACCGTCGCCGACGAGCCCTTGTTCGACCCGAAGATGACCCGCATCCGCCGCTGACAGCACGGAGGTTCGGACATGTCACCCACCTACGACGTGATCGTGATCGGCCTCGGCGGCATGGGCAGCGCCGCCGCCCACCATCTGTCCGCCCGCGGCGCGCGCGTGCTCGGCCTGGAGAAGTTCGGCCCGGTCCACAACCGCGGCTCCAGCCACGGCGGTTCGCGCATCATCCGGCAGTCCTACTTCGAGGACCCGGCGTACGTACCGCTGCTGCTGCGCTCGTACGAGCTCTACGCGGACCTGGAGCGGGCCACCGGGCGCGAGGTCGCCACCCTGTGCGGCGGCGTCATGCTCGGCCGCGCCGACTCACGCACCGTCTCCGGCTCCCTGCTGTCCGCCCTGCAGTGGGACCTGCCGCACGAGATGCTCGACGCCCGCGAGATCCGCCGCCGCTTCCCGACGCTCACCCCGAAGGACGACGAGGTGGCTCTGTACGAGGAGCGGGCCGGTCTGGTCCGCCCCGAGAACACCGTCGCCGCCCACCTCCAGCTCGCCACCCGTCAGGAGGCCGACCTCCACTTCGAGGAGCCGGTGACGCGCTGGGAGCCGTACAAGGACGGGGTGCGCGTCCACACGGCCGAGAACACCTACACGGCGGGCCGGTTGGTGATCTGCCCGGGGGCATGGGCGCCGGGGTTGCTGACCGGTCTCGGGGTGCCGTTCTCGATCGAACGGCAGGTCATGTACTGGTTCCGGCCGACCGCGGGAGCCGCCCCGTTCCTCCCGGAGAACCACCCCGTCTACATCTGGGAGGACGCGGCCGGCGTCCAGGTCTACGGCTTCCCGGCCATCGACGGCCCCGAACTCGGCGCCAAGGTCGCCTTCTTCCGCAAGGGCGTCGAGTGCACCCCGGAGACCATCGACCGCACGGTCCACGACCACGAGGTCACGGCCATGGCGGAGCACCTGGCGGGCCAGATCCCCAGCCTGCCCGGGACCTTCCTCAAGGCCGCCACCTGCATGTACTCCAACACACCCGACGAGCACTTCGTGATCGCCCCGCACCCCGCCCACCCCGAGTCCGTCACCGTGGCCGCAGGGTTCTCCGGCCACGGCTTCAAGTTCGTGCCCGTCGTCGGCGAGATCGTCGCCGACCTCGCGCTCACCGGCACCACCGCGCACCCCATCGACCTCTTCGACCCCAGCCGCCTCGCCGCCGCGCCCGCCTGAGGAGTACGCACGTGACGACGACCCCCCTTGCCCCCAGCCTGATGGCCACGCTGCCCGGGCACTACTACACCGATCCGGAGATCTTCCGGCAGGAGCAGGAACGCGTCTTCGAGTCGATGTGGTTCTGCGCCGTGCGGTCCGCCGACCTCGACAAGCCGGGCGCGTTCCGCACGGTCCAGGTCGGCCGCGAGAACGTCCTGATCACCCGGTCCCGCACCGGCGAACTGCGGGCCTTCCTCAACGTCTGCCGCCACCGCGGCGCCCGCCTGTGCACCGAGGAGTCGGGGCAGGTCCGCCGCAACCTCCAGTGCCCGTACCACGCGTGGACGTACGACCTCGACGGCAAGCTCATCGCCGCGCCGAACCTGGTGCAGATGCCGGACGTCGACCGCACCGAGTACGGCCTGGTCAAGGTCGCCCTGCGGGAGTGGCTCGGCTACGCCTGGGTCTGCCTGGCGGACGAGCCACCCTCCTTCGAGGAGACGGTGGTCGGCGCGGCCGTCGAACGGCTCGGCGACACAGCGTCGATCGAGCGCTACCACACCCAGGATCTCGCCCTCGGCAAGCGCATCACGTACGACGTGAAGGCCAACTGGAAGCTGATCGTCGAGAACTTCATGGAGTGCTACCACTGCGCGACGATCCACCCCGAACTGACCGACGTCCTGCCGGAGTTCGCGGACGGCTACGCCGCCCAGTACTACGTGGGCCACGGCGCCGAGTTCGGGGACGGCGTGAAGGGCTTCACCGTCGACGGCAGCGAGGGCTTCGGCCGGCTGCCCGAGGTCGCCGACGACCAGGACCGCCGCTACTACGCGATCACTGTGAAACCGACCGTCTTCGTCAACCTCGTCCCCGACCATGTGATCCTGCACCGGATGTTCCCGCTGGCCGAGGACCGTACGGTCGTCGAGTGCGACTGGCTCTACGCGCCCGAGGTCGTCGCGTCGGGCGCCGATGTCTCCAAGTCCGTCGAGCTGTTCCACCGGGTCAACGCCCAGGACTTCGAGGCCTGCGAGCGGACCCAGCCGGCGATGGGCTCCCGTGCCTACCGGCGCGGCGGCGTGCTCGTCCCGACCGAGCACCACATCGGGATCTTCCATGAATGGCTGACCTCGAAGCTGGGCGGTGCCCATGCCTGACCTGTTCATCGGCGGAGTGTGGACCACCGCCCGGGACGAGCGGACCCGAGAGATCCGCTGCCCCGCGGACGGCTCGCTCGTCGCCGTGGTCGACGAGGCAGGGGCCAAGGACACCACCGACGCGATCGCCGCGGCCCGCCACGCCTTCGACGAAGGCCCGTGGCCCCGGATGACGGCGGCCGAGCACGGCGACCTCCTCCTGCGCGTCGCGGACCTGCTCGCACGCGACAAGGACGCACTGGCCCGCGCCGAGTCCCTGGACACCGGGAAGCGACTGGTCGAGAGCGCGTACGACATCGACGACATCGCGAACTGCTTCCGCTACTTCGGCCGGCTCGCGGCCGCCGACACCGGACGCGTCGTGGAGACGGGGACGGAGGGCGCCGAGAGCCGCGTCGTGTACGAGCCGGTCGGGGTGTGCGCCCTGATCACCCCGTGGAACTACCCCCTCCTGCAGACCGCGTGGAAGGTCGCCCCGGCGCTCGCCGCCGGCAACACCTTCGTGCTGAAACCGAGCGAGCTCACCCCGCACACGGCGATCCATCTGATGCGGCTGCTCGACGAGGCGGGGCTGCCCGCGGGCGTCGCCAACCTGGTCCTCGGCGCGGGACCGGAGGCGGGCGCACCACTCGGCGACCATCCGGACGTGGACCTCGTGTCGTTCACGGGCGGGCTGCACACGGGACGGCTGCTCATGGCCGCCGCCGCGGGCTCCGTCAAGAAGGTCGCCCTCGAACTCGGCGGCAAGAACCCGAACATCGTGTTCGCGGACGCCGACTTCGGCGCGGCCGTCGACATGGCGCTCACCGCGGTGTTCCTGCACTCGGGACAGGTGTGTTCGGCCGGCACGCGGCTCCTCGTGGAGGACTCGCTGCACGACCGCTTCGTCGACGAGGTCGTGCGGCGCGCCGAACTCATCAGGCTGGGCGGCCCGTTCGACGAGGACGCGCAGACGGGGCCGCTGATCTCGGCCGCGCACCGCGCCAAGGTCGAGGCGTATGTCGCACGGGGCGTCGAGGAGGGGGCGGTGCTGCGCTGCGGCGGCGCACGGCCGAGTTCGGCCGCGTACGAGCAGGGCTTCTACTACCTGCCGACCGTCCTCGACGCCTGCACGAGCGGCATGTCCGTCGTGCAGGACGAGTCCTTCGGGCCGGTCCTGACCGTCGAGCGGTTCACCGACGAGGAGGAGGCGGTGCGGCTCGCGAACGACTCCATCTACGGGCTCGCGGGCGCCGTCTGGACCAGCGACGAGGGGAAGGCCGCGCGGGTCGCGGCCGGTCTGCGCCTCGGCACGGTCTGGATCAACGACTACCACCCGTACGTCCCCCAGGCGGAATGGGGCGGCTACAAGCAGTCGGGCACCGGGCGCGAACTGGGCCCCTCGGGGCTCGCCGAGTACCGCGAGACCAAGCACATCTGGCGCAACACGCGGCCCGTCGCGCAGGGCTGGTTCGGCGCGCCGCCGGAGTGTCCCGAGGACGGTGACCCGTCATGAGCAAGGAAGACAGCACACAGGAGAGCCGGAGCGGGGACGACGCCGAGCTCGCCGAGTTCGGCTACCGGCCCGAACTCAAGCGCACGCTGGGCAACTTCCACACCTTCGCCGCGGGCATCAGCTACATCTCCATCCTCACCGGCACCTTCCAGCTCTTCTACTTCGGATACGCGAACGGCGGCCCCGCCTACTGGTGGTCCTGGCCGATCGTGTTCGGCGGCCAGTTCATGGTCGCCCTGTGCTTCGCCGAACTGGCCGCCCGCTACCCCGTCGCGGGTTCGGTCTACAACTGGGCGAAGAAGGTGGGCAATCCGCACATCGGCTGGCTCGCCGGGTGGATGATGCTGCTCGCCTCGGTCGTGTCGATCGCGGCCGTCGCGCTCGCCTACCAGCTGACGCTGCCGCAGATCTCGTCGTCCTTCCAGTTCATCGGGGACGGCACCGGCCCGTACGACGTCGCGACCAACGCCGTCGCCCTGGCCGCCGTACTGATCCTCTTCACCACGCTCGTCAACGCCTTCGGCGTGAAGCTGATGGCGACCATCAACACGGCCGGCGTCTTCCTCGAACTGATCGCGACCGTCGTACTGATCGTGCTGTTCGCGGTGCACATCGTGCGCGGCCCGCAGGTCGTGACGCACACGGCGGGGGCGGGCCACGGCCAGCCCTTCGGCTACCTGAGCGCGTTCCTCGTCGCTTCGCTGGCCTCCGCGTACGTCATGTACGGCTTCGACACCGCGGCCTCGCTCGGCGAGGAGTCCCTCGACCCGACGCGGGGCGCGCCACGCGCCATCATCCGCGCGATCGTCGCCTCGTTCGTCCTCGGCGGGCTGATCCTGCTGCTCGCCCTGATGAGCGTGTCGAGCCTGACCGGCAAGAGGCTGTCGACCGACGGCCTGCAGTACGTCGTCCTCGACGTACTCGGCCCGACGGCCGGAAAGGCGATGCTGTGGTGCGTCCTGATCGCGGTCACGGTGTGCGCGCTCGCCGTGCACACGGCGGCGATCCGCCTCGCCTTCGCGATGTCGCGCGACAACAACCTGCCGGCGTCGTCGGTCCTCGGCCGGGTCAGCCCGCGCTTCAGGACACCGGTCGTCCCGGCCGTCGTCATCGGCGTCCTGGCGCTCGCGATCCTGGTCGTCAACATCCGCCAGCCGCAGATCTTCACCGTGGTCACCAGCATCGGCATCATCATGATCTACCTCGCGTACTTGCTGGTCACCGGGCCGATGCTGGTGGCCCGCCTGCGCGGCAAGTGGCAGCCGGCGGGCGAGGGGAAGTTCTCCCTCGGCCGCTGGGGACTGCCCGTCAACATCATCGCCGTGCTGTGGGGCGGCGCCATGACGCTCAACCTGATCTGGCCGCGCGCGGCCGTGTACAACGCCGCCGCCCCCTACCACTGGTACCTGCGCTGGGGCGCCGTCCTGTTCATCGGGGTGATCGCGGGCGGCGGTTTCGCCTACTACTGGTTCGTCCAGCGGCACCGCACCGGTGTCCTCGCCGAGCACGCGGCCCAGCCTGCCCCGTCCGATGATTCCGTTGCCCTGGAGGAGGTCACCACCCCGTGAACCAGCCCGTGAACTCTGATGTCTTCGACTACGTCGTCGTCGGCGGAGGCACCGCCGGAAACGTCGTCGCGGCGCGCCTGTCCGAGGACCCGTCCGTCACCGTGTGTGTCCTGGAGGCGGGGCCGAGCGACGTCGGGGACGACAACGTCCTCCAACTGGACCGCTGGATGGCCCTGTTGGATTCCGGATACGACTGGGACTACCCGGTCGAGCCCCAGGCCAGCGGCAACAGCTTCATGCGGCACGCGCGCGCCAAGGTCCTCGGCGGCTGCTCGTCCCACAACTCGTGCATCGCCTTCTGGGCGCCGGCCGAGGACCTGGACGACTGGGCGGCGGCGGGCTGCACGGGGTGGAGCGCCGCGGATGTGTTCCCGCTGTACAAGCGCCTGGAGAACAACGATGCCCCCGGGGACCATCACGGCCGCTCCGGCCCGGTGAAGCTGCGCACCCTCAAGGGCGCGGACCCGTGCGGCAGCGCGCTGCTCGCGGCCTGCGCCGAGGCGGGCATCCCGACCACGGCGTTCAACTCGGGCCGCACGGTGGTGCGCGGCGCCAACTGGTTCCAGATCAACTCCGACGAGAACAACATCCGCCAGTCGTCCTCGGTCGCCTATCTGCACCCGGTCATGGGCAAGCGGCCCAATCTGACGGTGCGGACCGGGGTACGGGCCAAGCGGCTGGTCTTCGAGGGCCGGCGCTGCGTGGGCGCCGAGTATCTCGACCCCGATCTCATCCACACCAGGACGGTGCGGGCCCGCCGCGAAGTGATCCTCTCCTGCGGCTCCATCGACTCGCCCAAGCTCCTGATGCTGTCCGGGATAGGCCCGGCCGGTCATCTGCGCGAGATGGGTGTGGATGTGCTCGTGGACTCCCCCGGGGTCGGCGAGAACCTCCAGGACCACCCCGAGGGCGTGATCATGTGGGAGGCGAAGCAGCCGATGACCACCACGTCCACCCAGTGGTGGGAGGCCGGCATCTTCTACGACACCGAGCCCGGCCTCGACCGGCCCGACCTGATGTTCCACTACGGCTCCGTGCCCTTCGACATGAACACCGCGCGGTACGGCTATCCGACGTCGGAGAACGCCTTCTGCCTCACGCCCAACGTGACGCGCGCGAAGTCACGCGGCACCGTGCGGCTGCGTACCCGCGACTACCGGGACAAGCCGCTGGTCGACCCGCGGTACTTCACGCACGAGCACGACGCACGCGTGATGACGTTCGGGCTGAAGCTGGCGCGGCGCATCGCGGAGCAGCCCGCGCTGAGCGGCTGGGCGGGCGCCGAGCTGGCTCCCGGGCCGGATGTGCGTACCGATGACGAACTGCTCGACTACATCCACAAGACCCACAACACCGTCTACCACCCGGCGTGCACGGTGAAGATGGGCGCGGACGACGACTCCTCGGCGCCGCTCGACGCGCGGCTGCGCGTGAAGGGGACCGAGGGCCTGCGCGTCGCCGACGGCTCCGTGATGCCGGACCTCGTCACGGTCAACCCGTGCATCACGACGATGATGATCGGCGAGAAGTGCGCCGATCTGCTGCGGGCCGACGCCTAGGCGTCGATGAGAGGCCCGGCCGTCTGGTTCCAGGTCGGTCGGTTCCAGGTCGGTCGGTTCCAGGTCCGTCCGGTTCCAGGTCCGTCCGGTTCCAGGTCGGTCGGTTCCAAGCCCGTCAGCTCCGACTCGGCAGCCGGATCTCACCAGGCCGGCTCTAACTCGGCTGGTTCGCGGGGCGCTTGTACATGCGCGTCGCCGTGATCTCTCCGTGCACGGTCTCCTCGGCCGGGTCCTGCTGCGGCAGGCCCGGCCGCAGGTGCTCCTCGACGCTGATGTACTTCAGCCCGGCCCTGAGGTCCGCGTCGTTGCGCAACCTGATGACCAGCGGGAACTCGGCGAGTGCCGTCGTGTCGAACAGGCCGGTGGTGTACAGGAGCTGCACACCGAGCGCGTCCGACACGGCCCGCTGGAGTTCGAGGAGGTACGTGGCGTTGGCGCGGCCGATCGGGTTGTCGAGGAACAGCGTGCCCGCGTGCCGGTGCTTGTCGCGGCCCCGGTCGTTCGAGCGCAGGGCGGCCATCGTGCAGTACAGGGCGATGGCTGCGGTGAGCAGCTGACCGCCGGAGAACACGTCGCCCATCTGACCGACGGGGACCCGCTCGGCGCGCAGCACGGCGTCCGGCTTGAGGATCTCGACGGCGATGCCCTTGGGCTGGAGCGCTGCGGCGACGCCGCGCAGGAGCAGGGACATGCCGTCGCGGCGCAGGTCGGAGTTCTTCTTGACGGCGGCACGGGTCGCCTCGTCGATGACCTCACCGAGCCGCTCCACGAGGGTCGCCTGGTCGGGCTCCTCGAAGCGGATCCGCACGAACTCCTGGCCCGACCACTCGCCGAGCCCCTCCGGGAGGCGGGACAGTCGCTGGGCGGAGCGCAGCGTGGCGAGCGCCGACTCCACGAGCCCGCGCAGCCGGTCCACGATCGAGTCGCGGTTGCGCTCCAGCTGCTCCAGCTCGTCGGTCAGGACACGCAGCCGGGGCGCGAACGCATCGGCCCACTTCTGCGCGTGCTCCGGCAGCGACGAGGCGGGCAGCTCGCGGATCTGCTGCCGGGCGGGCGTACGCACCTGCTCGTAGCGCGTGGCGTTCGCATGCCGTACGAGGATGTCGCTCGCGTCGCGCACGGAGGCCTCGGCGGCGGACAGGTCGGCGGCGCAGCCGCGCAGGGAGCGCCGGGCCTCGGCCGCCGCGTGCCGGGCCTCTTCGAGGGTGCCAGGGTAGGGCTCGGGCTCGTCCTGCTCGGACTCGTGCCGGTCGGGGTGTTCGCGCAGCAGGTCCTTGAGGAGCGCGGCGGTCTCCTCGAAGCCGCCGGTCGCTTCCTCGGCGGCGCGGTGGGCGTCGAGGAGTTCGGTGTGGGCGGCGCGTGCCACGGTCAACGCATCGGTGCGCGCGGCCAGTTCGCCCGTGGCGGTGCGCAGGAGCGTCTGGGCGTGCTCGGCGCCGGTGGGGACGAGGTCCTCGGGCAGCTCGGTGTGGGCGTCGTCGCCGTCCCCGGGCGCGTGCCGCTCGGCCTCGCCGCGCAGGCGTCCGAGCTGCTCGCTCGCGGTGGAGACGCGGGCCTCCAGGATCTGGACCAGCTCGTCGGCGCGGGCCGCGGCGGCCTGCCGTGACGGCCCGTCGGAGCCGTCGGGGGACTCCAGGAGCTGGGCGGCGCGGGTGCGGACCTTGTTGCTGAGCCGGTCGAGCTCGGCGAGCGCGGCGCTCTCGTCGCTCTCCGCGCGGGCCTGCTCGGCGCGCAGGTCAGCGCCGACGCCCACCTTCTCGTAGACCTGCGACGCCGCGCGGTACGCCTCGCGCAGGGCGGGCAGCGACGGCTTCGGCGCGGCGCTCTCCGAAGCGGGCTGCTCCAGGTCCGCCGGTACGTCGTCGGGGGCGCCGGCGATCTCCGCACGCTCGGCACGCAGGGCGCGGGCGGTACGGCGGGCGTCGTCGGCGGCGCGCTGGGCCGCCCTGCGGTCCTCGTCGGCGGAGCGGGCCCGCTCCAGGCACGTCTGGGCGCGTGCCTCCGACTCGACGGCCTCGTCGGCGAGTTCGCGCAGCTTGACCTGCCAGCCGGCGCGCTCGCGCAGCCGGAACGCGAGGCCCGCGAGGGCGTCGGCGACGCGCCGCGCGCGCTGGGCCGCGTCCTGCCGCTCGTCGCGTACGCGGGTCGCCTCGACCGAGGTCTCGTCGGCCTCGGCGCCCACGGTGCGGGCCTCGGCGAGTTCGGCCTCGGCCTCGTCGGCGAAGGCGCGCGCCTCCTGTGCGGCGGCGGCCAGTTCAGTGAGGCGTCCGGCCGGGCAGCCGGTGCGCCACGAGCCGATCCGGGCGGCGAGCTCCCGGTCCTTGGAGAGCCGGGCGGCCAGGGCGCGGATCTCCTCGTCGCGCTCCGTCGCGCGCGTGCGCAGCGCCTGCCGCTCCTCGTCGGCGGCGTGCTCGTCGTGCATCGCCGGGTTCGGCGTCACGAGGAAGACGCCGCTGTCGCCGGTCTCCTCGTGGGGTGTCGGGGCGAGCAGGGCGGCCGCCGTGCCCACGGCCACGGCGGAGCGGGGCAGCAGGGCGGCGCCGCCGAGGGCCTCGCGGGCCCGGGTGTGCGTGTCGGGGTCGGTGATGACGACGCCGTCGACGAGCTCGGGCCGTGCGGCGAGCACGCGCGCGTGGTCCGCGGGGTCGACGGCCTGGGCGAGGTAGCGCCAGCCGGGCAGGGCGGGGATGCCGTGCTCGCCGAGGAACTCGACGGTGGCGAGGACGTCGGGGCCCGGCGGCAGGAGTCCGCCGTCGCCGAGCGCGCCCAGGATGCGGGCGTCGTCGGCGGCGGCCGTGCGCAGGTCGAAGAGCTGGCGTTCGGCGGAGGCGACGCCGTCGTCGAGGAGTGCCTTGAGGTCGTCGGCCGCGCGGTCCAACTCCTCGGCCGTGAGCGGGGTTTCGGTGAGGTCGCGGGTGACGGTCGCCACGCGGGCGTGCCCGGTCGCACCTGCGTCGGCCGCAGCGTCCCTGGGTGCGGGCACCCCCGCGGCGGGGATCCCCGGCGCGCCGGACAGTCCGAGCATCTCGGCGACGCGCTCCTCGCGCGCGAGGGCGCCCGCCGCGCGGTGCTCGGCCCCGTACGCGTTCTCGGCGGCCGTGGCTGCGTCCGCGGCGCGGGCCGCGGTGAGTTCGGCGCGGGCCTCGGCGCCGGCCGCCTCCCGGGAGTGCTCGCTCGCGCGCCGTGCGGCGTCACGCGCCGTGTCCCAGGCGGCGACCGTGGTCTTCTCCGCGTCACTCGCGGCGAGCGCCGCGCGCGCGGGGTCGGCGTCGGGCGCCGTGTCGTCGAGCCAGCCGGCCCGTACCGCCTCGGCTGTCTCCTGCTCGACCTCGGAGAGCCGCTGCCGCAGGTGGCCGACCTCGCTGCGGGCGCGCTGCGCCTCCGTCGCGGCGACGGTCGCGTCACGGTGAGCGGTCTCGCCCGCCTCCTGGAGCGCGGCGGAACGCTCCTCGCCCTCGTTGGCCAGCTGCTCGGCGCTCTCGGCCGCTCCGTGCAGGGCGCGTACGAGGTCGGCCGCGGCCTTGGCGCGGGCGGCGAGGGCCGGGGCGGCGTCCCGCTCGGCCTCGCGGATGGCGACGGCCACGCGCGCGGAGCGGTCGGCGGCCGCGCGGTGACGCAGGACGGCCTCGGCGGCCTGCCAGGCCGCGTGCAGGGTGCGCGCGTCGGCCAGCTCGCGCTTCTGTGCGGCGGCGGCCTTCTCGGCTCCGGCGAGCGCCAACGAGGCGTGCCGGTAGGCCAGTTCGGAGGCGATCAGGGCGCTGCGGCCGCGGGCCTGCTCCGCCTCACCGACGGTGTGCGCGGCGGCGGTGACCTGCTGGGCGAGGTCGGCGGCGCGGCCGCGCTCCAGGGCGGCGCGGGCGGCGAGCCTGCGGGCCAGGGTGCGGGTGCGGCGCTCGGCCCCGGCGTGCACGTCACGTGCGCGTGCCCGGGTGTCCGCGGCGTCCACGATGCGGCCGAGGAGGTCCACGGAGCCGGCCGTGAACTCGCGTTCGGCGATCAGCTCGGCGCGGCGCCCCAGCTTGTTGCCGAAGCCGCTGACCAGGTCAGCGAGCCCGTCCGTGTCCCGGGTGTCGGTGACGGCGCGCAGGAGCAGGTCGGTGAAGTCGGAGTCCTTCTTGACGGCGAAGAGACCGGCGGCCTCACCCTCGTCCGCGTTCATCTCGCGCTGGTAGCGGAAGAGTTCGGGGTCGAGGCCGAGGTCGCCCAGGTGCTCGTTCCACCGGTCGTGGATCTCTTCCCAGTGCACTTCGAGGTGCGGGTACGCCTTGCCCGCGTCCGTGAGCGCGTCCCGGAAGCCCTTCATGGTGCGCCGCCGCCCCTGCGCGCCCGAGACACCCTCGGTCGAGGCCCGTACGGCGGAGGACTCGGCGACGGGCAGCGAGTCCAGGCTCATGCCGGGCCCGGGCCGCAGTGAGTACCAGGCCTCGGCGAACTTCCGCGGGTCGTTCGAGACCTGCCGCCCCCGCCACTCGCTGACCTTGCCGACGACGACGCACTCGCCCGTGAGGGTGTGCTGCCACTCCAGGGCCACGTGCCCGCAGTCGTCGGCGAGCAGGAACTTGCGCAGGACGCCGGAGCTGGCGCCGCCGAGCGTGTTCCGGTGGCCCGGCAGCATCACGGAGAAGATCAGCTTGAGGAGGACCGACTTGCCGCCGCCGTTCTCCAGGAAGAGCACGCCGGCGGGCGCGGGGCGGCGCGGCGGCCCGACGGGCTCGTCCTCGAAGAACTCCGCCTGGGTGGGAGCGGGGTCGGGCACGGGCTCGCCGACGCCCCGCAGGTCCAGGACGGTGTCGGCGTAGCGCGCACCGGCGGGCCCGATGGAGTAGAGGCGAATCCGGGACAGCTCGTACATGGCGGCGGACTCTCGTCGTAGTAAGTCGGTAAGGCGGTACGTCGTGGGGCGGTGGTGCGTGGCCGGTCAGGAGTGGAAGGGGAGTCCTGCGTCGGCCACGAGCTCCCCGTCGTCTTCGTCCGCGGGCGGCAGGAGGCTCGCGGAGCCGTCCGTGACCGGCACGATGCCGAGGTCCGCCAGCTCGGAGAGGGCGGCCGTGCCGGCCAGGTCGCGGACCTGGAGCTGGTAGCGGGCGGTGGTGCGGTAGGTGCCGCCCGAGTCGTCACCCGTTCTCTGCAGGAACCCGGAGTCGGTGAGGAAGGCGACGGCCTTGGCGACGATGCCGGTGGTGGATCCGGCGAGGCGGCGCGCGTCCTTCGTGGCGCCGGTCGAGCTGCGCCGGGCCCAGATGCGCCACGCGGCCTCGAGGCCCGGGGCGTCGGAGGCCGGGTCGGTGTTCTCGCCCTGCTCCTCGGCGCGCTCCTCCAGGCGGCGGCAGGCCTGGCGGACGAAGGCGTCCACGCCGTTGACCGTGACGCGGCCGATGTACCCGTCGTCGGCGAGGTCCTCGGGGCGCGGGAACGCCATGGCGGCGACGGCGAGGTGCGCGAGGCCGTGCAGGAAGCGGTCGGTCCCGTCGGCGGAGGTGCGGCGCGCGTAGTCGCCCATCCGGACGGCGAAGACGGAGTCCTCGGCGGCGGTCACGGCCATCCCCGCGCGCGTGGAGACCTCCAGGACGACGAGGCCCAGCCCGGCGGCGACGGCGTCGGCGAGCCGCGCGAACGGCGGGTCCTCGCGGTAGCGCCGCAGCAGCTCGGCGTACTCCTGGTCGCGGGCGGGCTGCAGCTTGGGCTGGAGGCCGAAGGCCACGAGACGGGCCGCGTCGGCGGCGTCGGCCGGGGTGACGGGCGCGCCGGCCGCCGGAGCCTCGGAGGGCTCCGCCTCGCCCCACGCGGCGTGCTCTGCGGGGTGGTCGGTCACGGCTGGTGCTCCTTGGTCGGGTCTGCTGCGAAGCTCGGGTGTGGGTCGGTGGAAGCGCGCGGCGCGGAGGCCCGGTGCGCTGTGATCGGCACTACGCGGCCTCCGTCCGGTCGGCCGCCATGCCCGCGGCGTCCAGCAGGGCCGTGCCGACGATGAGGTCGGCGCCGCCGAACTCGGGGTCGTCGAGCTCGGTGCCGTCGTCCACGGCGAACAGCAGCTTCTCCTCGCCCTGCCGGTAGGCCGTGCCGACCGGCGGGCTGGCCGCGTGGACGGACAGCAGGGCGACCAGATAAGGCAGTTCGGGGTCGCGGCGACGTGCCTCGGCGAGCAGTCCGGAGAGCCTGCGCGGCGCGTCGGAGGGGAGGTCGAGCAGCTCCATGGCGCTCGCGAGCTGCTCCTCGCTGAAGCGGCTGTCGTCGGGCGTCGCGATCAGGTCGGGCTCGGGCATCTCGACGCCGAGGTGCTCCCGCTCCTGGGGCGGCGTGAGCAGTATGTCGATGAGGTCCCCCACCCGTACGGACACGGGCGTCCGCATGCCCGTGCCGCGCGCGAAGAACGCGTCGGTGACGCGGCCCGCCTGCTCGACGGGCAGCGGCAGCAGGGGCGCGACGAGCTGCCCGTACAGGTCGAGGCCCGCGCGCGCGGACGGCGCGGCGAAGGCCTGCCGGTCCTGCTCGGCGCGGAACAGCGGGCCCGCTTCGAGGAGGCGGGACTGGAGCTGCGTGTGGCGGCGGATGCAGTCCTTGACGATGTCGACGAGCTCGGCGGCCCGCCGCTTGTGCTCGGGGTCCTCCGACTCGTCGCGGGCCTTGCGGATGTTCGTGAGGATCGCGTTCTCGTGGCGGTACCGGTCGGCGACGTGGTCGAGCGCCTCGGCGATCATGTCCGGGACGGCGTTCAGCCAGTCCACCGCGCGGACGTTCCTCCGGGTCGCGTCCAGGGCCCTTCGCAGGGTCTCGGAGTACTGCACGGTCCGGTACCTGGCCTGCTCGGCGGCGAGCTGGGCGTCGGCGAGACGGCCGCGGCTGATCAGCACCTCCAGCTTCACCTCTGCGGCGATCTGGGCGCTGGTGACGTCGGTGTCGAGGGCGCCCACCAGGACGTTGACCGCCTCGTCCGTGGTGCGGAGGTAGACGCTGCCCCCGTAGCCGGGGACCTCCTCGATCAGCTTGAAGTCGTAGTCCCTGCGGACATAGGAGCCGTCGGGCGCGAACGTGCCGTACACGGCGCGGAAGCCGCGGTCGACGCTGCCGACGTTGATCAGGTTCTCCAGGACCCAGCGGGCCACGCGCTCGTGCTCGGCGACGGGGCGCCGGGGGGCCTGCGCGCCGACGCGGGGGATGAGCCTGGCCACTATCTGCTCGTGGTCGGCGCCCGTGTCGAAGTCCATGTTGAGTGTGACGAGGTCGATGGCGGAGAGCGCCACCTCGGCCATGCCGTATCCGGAGTACTCGCCCGCGAGATTGGCCTTGCGCACGTCGAGGTCGTGCAGCGGCGCGGTGCAGGCGAGCGCGCGAAGGCGGCGCGCGAGCCCTTCGTCGGCGGCCGGGCCCGGTGCGGGCCGCGGCCCCGCGCTGAGCTGGGGCGGAACGGATTCCGTGGTGGCAGGCGAAGTCACGGAGCACAGACTAGGTCCTAGGTCTGACAACGGTCGAAACGGCGCAGAAGCGACCGCCCCCACCGCGGGTCCAGCGACCGCCCCCACCGCGGGTCCAGCGACCGCCCGCACGGCAGGTCCCGCGAAGGCCCGCACCGCAGTCCCCGCGGACGTCGCGCCGCCGGGTGCGGAGCCCTCCGCCGCCCGTCAGCCGTCCGGCTGTTCGCCCTCGGCGACCCGTCGGCCGTACACGTCGACCAGGCCCTCGCGGGAGTCGTCGAGGTACTGGGCGAGCAGCCGCTCGGCCTCGTCGCGGCGCCCCGCCTCCAGCGTCTCGAGGATCTCCTTGTTGCGGGCGAGATAGGGCTCGTGCAGGCGGCGGGGGTCGTCCACGACGTGGAACGCGAGGCGCAGTTCGGCGAAGACGCTGCGCATCAGCTCGTCGGTCCGCGCGCTGCCCGCGAGTGCCACCAGCTCCCGGTGGAAGTGGATGTTGGCGGTGGAGACGCCCTTCCACTCCCGCGCCTTCGCGGCTCGGAGCCCGTCGGCGACCGCGTCGGCCAGGCCTCCGAGGGCGTACGGGGGCCGGCCGAGGCCGCGTACGACGGCGCACTCGACGAGGCGGCGCATGCGATAGATGTCCTCGACGTCCTCGACGGTGAGTACGCGTACGAAGACGCCGCGGTTGAGCTGGTGCACCAGGAGCCGCTCGTGGGTGAGCAGCCGGAACGCCTCGCGCAGCGTGTTGCGCGAGACGCCGAGTGCGCCGCCGATGCTGTCCTCCGACAGCCGCGTCCCCGGCGGGAAGTACCCCTCCGCGATGCGGCTCCTGAGGATGTCCGCGACCCGCTCGGCGGTGCTGGTGCGCCCAAGGAGCGCGCGGTCGTCCGCCAGTCCGTTCAGTTCGGCCACGCCCGAATTCAAGCGCAGATACCAGAACGAGACAACATGGGTATTGAGGGATCGTTCAACGATCCTCTACCTTGGCGGACAGACGCGGATCCCCCCACGCTCCGCGTCCATCGGTTCAGCCCACTCAGGAAGCCCCCCATCCCCTCCTGCGAGGTGCCCATGAGCACGACCCCACCGCCCGACGCGACAGTGACCGCATCCCCCGCGCACTCTGGTGAACTCCCGCCCTCCGAGGGCGCGTTCGGCTGGCTGCGCGATCTCGGCCCGCGCGGCCGACGCGCCTTCGGGGGCGCCTTCGGCGGCTATGCGCTCGACTCGTTCGACTACTTCACGCTGCCGCTGAGCATGGTCGCGCTGGCCGCGTACTTCGGGCTCGACAGCGGCCAGACCGGCCTGCTGACCACGGTCACGCTCGTCGTCTCCGCGATCGGCGGCGCCGTCGCCGGCGTCGTGGCGGACCGCATCGGCCGCGTGAAGGCCCTGCTGATCACGGTCGTCACGTACGCGGTCTTCACCGTGGCCTGCGGATTCGCCCCCAACTACGAGACCCTGCTGGTCTTCCGCGCCCTTCAGGGCCTCGGCTTCGGCGGTGAGTGGGCGGTCGGCGCGATCCTCGTCGCCGAGTACGCCACGGCCAGGAACCGCGGCCGCACCCTGGGAGCGGTGCAGAGCGCGTGGGCGGTCGGCTGGGCGCTCGCCGTGGTCGTCTACACGCTGGTGTTCCAGTTCCTCGGCGACGACCTCGCGTGGCGGGTGATGTTCTGGACCGGGGCCCTGCCCGCACTCCTCGTCCTGTGGGTACGGCGCCAGGTGCAGGACGCCCCCAAGGCGACCGAGCAGCTGGACACGAGCGCGCGGAAGAGCTCCTTCGCGGCCATCTTCGCTCCCGGCCTGCGGCGCGTCACCCTGTTCGCCGTCCTCCTGTCCACGGGTGTCCAGGGCGGCTACTACACGCTCGCCACCTGGGTGCCCACCTACCTCAAGACGGAGCGCGGCCTGACCGTCGTCGGCACCGGCGGCTATCTCACGTTCCTGATCTCCGGCGCCTTCGCCGGCTATCTGGCCGGGGGCTATCTCACCGACCTTCTCGGCCGCAAGCGCAACATCGCGCTCTTCGCGCTGCTGTCCGCGGTGAGCATCGCCGCCTACACGAGCATCCCCGACGGGGCCAACAACCTTCTCCTTGTGCTCGGTTTCCCGCTCGGCTTCTGCATGTCGGCCATTTTCAGCGGCTTCGGCTCGTTCCTCAGCGAGCTCTACCCGACGGCCGTGCGCGGCACGGGACAGGGCTTCACGTACAACACCGGACGTGCCGTCGGAGCCGTCTTCCCCACGCTCGTCGGGTACCTCGCCGACAGCTGGGGCGTCGGCGGCGCACTCATCTTCGGTGCGGTGGGGTACGCACTCGCCGTGATCGCCCTCTTCGGACTGCCCGAGACCCGTGGAAGGGAACTCCTGTGAGCCGCACGCAGGACCGCCTCACGGAGACCCTCACCCCCGACTCGCCCGCGAGCGGTACGGATCTCGTCGACAGCCACGCGCACGCGTGGAGCCCGGCCGAGGCCCGCGCCCGCATCCGCGCCGGCGCCTCGGGGCCGACCGCGGGCTGGTCGCGCGGCCACACGCAGGCCAACCTCATCTCGGTTCCCGCCGACTGGGCCTACGAGATGCTGCTGTTCTGCCAGCGCAACCCCAAGCCCTGTCCCGTACTCGACGTCACGGACGCGGGAGCCTGGACCACCCCGCTGGCTCCCGGCGCCGATCTGCGCACCGACCTGCCGCGCTACCGCGTATGGGAGCACGGCGAGCTGACCGACGAGCCGACGGACGTCGTCGACCACTGGCGCGACGACCTCGTGTCGTTCCTCATCGGGTGCAGCTTCACGTTCGAGTGGGCGCTGTCCGAGGCCGGTGTGCCGATGCGCCACATCGAACAGGGCAGCAATGTCGCGATGTACACGACCAGCCGCCAGTGCCGGCCCGCGGGGCGGCTCCGGGGGCCGATGGTGGTGTCGATGCGGCCGGTCCCGCCGGAACATCTCGCGGCGGCGATCAGGGAGAGCGCGCTGCTGCCCGCCGTGCACGGCAGTCCGGTGCACTGCGGTGAGCCGTCCGGGCTCGGCATCGAGGATCTCGGGCGGCCGGACTTCGGTGATCCCGTCGCGCCGCAGCCGGGCGACATCCCCGTGTTCTGGGCGTGCGGCGTCACCCCCCAGGCCGCGGTGACGGCCTCACGGCCGCCGTTCGCCATCACGCACGCGCCCGGCCGCATGTTCCTGACCGACGCCCGCGACGAGCAGTACCGCGTCGCCTGATCCCGCAACACCCCACCGGGAGAAGAGGGTTCCATGACCTCACTGACCACGCAGGCCCCGCCGACGGCGGTGACCATCGACCTGAACGCCGACCTGGGCGAGGGCTTCGGCCGCTGGCGCCTCACCGACGACGAGCAGCTCCTGTCCGTCGTCACGAGCGCCAACGTGGCCTGCGGCTTCCACGCCGGGGACGCGGCCACGATGCGCCGCGTGTGCGCCCTCGCGGCCGAACGCGGTGTCCGGGTCGGCGCCCAGGTCTCGTACCGGGATCTGGCGGGGTTCGGGCGGCGCGCCATGGACGTGCCGCCCGACGAGCTGTCGGCCGAAGTGGCGTACCAGATCGGCGCCTTGGAGGTCTTCACGCGCGCGGCGGGCACGCGCGTGGCCTACGTCAAGCCGCACGGAGCGCTCTACAACCGTGTCGTCCACGACGAGGAACAGGCCCACGCGGTCGTCGACGGTGTCCGACTCGCGGATGACACCCTGCCCGTCCTCGGGCTTCCCGGATCACGCTTCCTGGAGGTGGCCGACGAGGCCGGACTGCCCGTGGTGACCGAGGCGTTCGCGGACCGGGCCTACACCGCGCGGGGCACGCTCGTGCCGCGCGGCAGCGAGGGCGCCGTGGTGACGGACCCCGAGTCCGTGGTCGAGCGGTCCGTCGGCCTGGCCCGCTTCGGAACGGTCACCTCGCAGGACGGGGCGCGTATCGCGGTACGCGCGCGCTCCCTGTGCCTGCACGGGGACACCCCGGGCGCGGTGGACCTCGCCCGCCGGGTGCGGGCACAGCTCGAGTCGGCGGGCGTCCGGGTGGAGGCCTTCGCATGAAGGCCCTTCCGGTCGGCGACCGCGCGCTGCTCGTCGAGGTCTCCGGAGGCGAGGAGGCCGCCGCGCTCCACGCCGAGCTGCTGCGCCGCCGCGCCGTCGGCGAACTGCGCGTACGCGAGATCGTGCCCGCGGCCCGCACCGTGCTGCTCGACGGCCTCGACGAGCCCGCGGGCCGCCTCGCCGCGCAGCTGCCCCACTGGGAGCTCCCGCCGCCGGCTCCACGCGAGGACGACGCCGTGCACATCCCCGTCCGCTACGACGGCCCCGACCTGGCGGACGTCGCCGCACTGTGGGGCGTTGCCGTCGAGGACGTGCCCCGCATCCACGCGGCAGCCGAGTTCCGGGTCGCCTTCTGCGGGTTCGCTCCCGGCTTCGGCTATCTGACAGGGCTGCCGGCCCGCTACGACGTGCCGCGCCGGTCGACGCCGCGCACGTCCGTCCCGGCGGGTTCCGTGGCGCTCGCGGGGCCTTACACGGGCGTGTACCCGCGCTCGTCGCCCGGCGGCTGGCAGCTGATCGGGACGACGGACACCGTGCTGTGGGACCACGCACGCGTGCCCGCCGCGCTGCTCGCCCCAGGGACCCTGGTCCGTTTCGTACCGGAGGTGACGGCGTGACGGACCGTGCCATGGCCGTCGTCCGGGCCGGAGCGCTGACCACCGTCCAGGACGAGGGCCGACCCGGACACGCCCATCTCGGGGTGCCGCACTCCGGCGCGCTCGACCTCCCCGCGTCCCGCCTCGCCAACCGGCTCGTCGGCAACCCGCCCGGGGCCGCCGTCCTGGAGACCACCCTCAACGGATGTGCCGTACGGCCGCGTTGCGACGTGACGGTCGCCGTGGTGGGCGCTCCGTGCACGGTGACCCTGGACGGACGGCCGGTCGCCTGGGGCGCGCCCGTACGGGTCCCGGCCGGCGCGCTCCTCGACCTCGGACCCGCGCTCTCCGGGGTACGCAGTTACGCGGCGTTCGCCGGTGGGGTGGCCGTCGAGCCGGTCCTCGGCAGCCGGTCGACCGACCTGCTCTCCGGGCTCGGCCCGGCCCCCCTCGCGGACGGCGCGGTGCTCCCCCTGGGCACGGTGTCGTCGGCGCACACGCGCGTGGACGTGGCACCGCAACCCGGACCGCCCCGTGAGTTGGTGCTGCGGATCTCGCTCGGGCCGCGCGCGGACTGGTTCACAGAGGCGTCCCTGCGCACGCTGACCACGCGCGCGTACCGCGTGTCGTCGGCGAGCAACCGCATCGGCCTGCGAACGGAGGGCCCGCCCCTGCTCAGGGCCTCGGAGGGCGAACTCCCCAGTGAGGGAATGGTCCTGGGGGCCGTGCAGGTTCCGCCGGACGGCAGGCCGGTCGTGTTCCTCGCCGACCACCCGACGACGGGCGGCTATCCCGTGGTCGCGGTCGTGCGCCAGGAAGACCTGCCCGCCGCGGCACAGGCGACCCCGGGCACACCGGTCCGTTTCGTCCCGGCGGCGGGCCGCTGACGGGAGACCCCACAGCGACCTCCGGCCCCCGGGACCGGACCCGCCCCCCACCACGTCACCTCGCGCGCCGTCCGCCCCTCATGCCGCGTCCGCCTGTTCCACGGCCGTCAGCGCCGCGAGCGCCGAGACCACCGAGCTGGAAGCCCGGAGGTCGAGACGGGCGCTGGTGCCGCGCGCCCGGTGGCGCAGTTCGTCTGCGGCGAGGGTGAGGAGCTGGGGAAGCAGGTCGGTGCACCGCCGTGCGACCCAGCCCGTGCCCGCCGTGGCGAGCCACAACAAGCTCGCCGAGCGCGTGGGCGCCGGCCGTTCGGGCTGTGGCGACGGCGGCGTGCCCAGGGCGCGCTCGTCGGCCGCGAGCAGTGCGTGGAACCGGGCGGCGAGCGTCCGGTGCCCCCGCTCGCCGGGGTGCAGCCGGTCCGCGCTCCACATGGAGCGGTCGGCGACCCATGCCCCCTCGGCCGCATGCAGATGCACGGCTCCGTATCGCTCGGACAGGGCGTGGACGACCGAGTTCACGGCCTGCTGCCGCCTCGCGAGGGGCCGGCCGAGCAGGCCGGGCAGCCCCAGCATCGTGCCGGGGTCGGGCAGGCACGCCGTGAGCAGGACCGCGCCCTGTTCCGTGAACGCCGCGTACACGTGGTCGAGGCGGGCGGCCACGGCGTGGATGTCGAACGTGCGGCGCAGGGTGTCGTTGACGCCGACGAGGACGGAGGCGATGTCGGGCCGCAGGGCGAGCGCCTGAGGCAACTGCCGGGCGAGGACGTCAGATGTCTGGGCGCCGCTCACCGCGAAGTTGTGGAACTCCACGGGCGTGCCCTCCGGGGCGAGCCCGGCGGAGAGCAGCTCGGCCCAGCCGCGCCAGGCGCCGCCCACCGGGTCGCCGACCCCTTCGGTGAGGGAGTCCCCGAGAGCGACGAACCGCAGGACCGGGCTCATACGGCATCCCGCCCGGTCACCCGCATCGGCACGTCGACCGTTCCTCGCAGAGGAACATCGTCCGTCCCCCGGAGAGGCGCGTCTGCCGTCATCTGGCGCGGCACATCAGCCGCCCCTCGGAACGGCACAACGGCCGTCACCTGGCGCGGCACATCAGTCTTCTCCCGGACCGCGTCATGCGCCTGGAGGAAGGCGTCCACCGCGGCGCCCCACCCGAAGCACTCCGCACGCGCGCGTGCCGCCTCGCGGCGTTCGTCGCGGGGCCGTGCGACGAGTGCCGTCACCGCGACGGCGAACGCCTCACCCGTGTCCTGTGCGACTCCCCCGGCGGGTCCCACGACCTCGGGCAGCGCCGACGACGCGCTGGCGACGACGGGTGTGCCGCAGGCCATGGCCTCGAGCGCGGCGAGCCCAAACGTCTCCGCCGGACCCGGCGCGAGGCACACGTCGGCGGCGGCCTGCAACGCCGCGAGCTGCCCGCGGTCCGCGACGTGCCCCAGGAACCTCACCGGCAGCCTCCGTGCGCGCGCCTGCTGTTCGAGCCGCGCCCGCAACGGCCCGTCCCCGGCGACGACGAGCACCGCCTGCGTACCCCGGAGACGGAGAGCGGCCAGCGTGTCGAGGCCGGTCCCGGGCCGCTTCTCCACGGAGAGACGCGAGCACAGGACGAGCAGCACCTCACCCGCGCGCGCGTACCGCTCCCGCACCGCAGGGTCCCGCAGGCCCGGGTGGCAGCGCTCCAGATCGACGCCGAGCGGGGCGCGGACGACGTTGCGCGCCCCGATGCGGATGAACTCGCGTTCGGCGTACTCGGTCGTGCACACCACGCGCGCGTAGGCGTGCGCGGTGCGGGAGTTGAGCGCGTCGGCGGCGCGCAGGGCGACCTTCTCGGGCAGGCCCCAGGTCCGCAGGACGCCGTCGGCCGTCTCGTGGGACACCATCACGGCGGGCACCCGGGCACGCCGTGCCCACTCCCCCGTCCACCTCAGGGTCGTGCGGTCGGACACCTCGATGCGGTCGGGGGCGAGACGCTCGAGCAGTTCGGCCACGCGCCGCCGGTCGGTGAGGACGCGGTAGCCGCCGGTGCCGGGAAGCAGCGTCCCCGGCAGCGTGATGACGCGGCCCTGCGCGCTCTCGTGCTCGCCGGCCCGCTCCCCGGGCACGATCAGGACGGGCTCGTGCCCGGCGGCGCGGTAACCGGCCCCCAACTCCCGCAGGGCGGTCCGCAGTCCGCCCGAGGCGGGCGCGACGAAGTTGGCGAGACGCACGATCCGCAGCCCGCTCATGCCGCCACCGCCGTCCGCGCGTCGAGGACCTCTTCGTAGTGGCCGACGAGCTGGTCGCCGACGGCCTCCCAGGTCCGTCCTTCGACCGTGCCGCGGCCGGCTGCCCCGTAGGCGAGGCGGCGCAGCGGGTCCTCGGCGAGCGACCAGACGGCGTCGCGTACGGCGGCCGCGTCGCCGGGTGCGACGAGGAGCCCGGTCCGGCCGTGCGCGACGAGGTCCAGCGGCCCGCCGGCGGCGGGCGCGATCACCGGCACGCCGCTGGCCATGGCCTCCTGCACGGTCTGGCAGAACGTCTCGTAGGGGCCCGTGTGGGCGAAGATGTCCAACGAGGCGAAGATGCGGGCGAGTTCGGCGCCGGTGCGGCGGCCGAGGAAGACGGCGCCGGGGAGTGCCTCGCGCAGGCCGGGCTCGCTGGGGCCGTCGCCGACGACGACCACGCGCACGCCGTCCAGGGCGCACGCACCGGCCAACAAGTCGACTTGTTTCTCCGGGGCGAGGCGGCCGACGTAGCCGACGATCAGCTCGCCGTCGGGGGCGAGTTCGCGCCGCAGGGCTTGGTCGCGCAGGTCGGGCCGGAAGCGGGCGGTGTCCACCCCGCGCGGCCAGAGCCGCACGCGCGGCACCCCGTGCACCTCCAGGTCGCGCACCGCGGCGCTGGACGGGGCGAGTGTGCGGTCGGCGGCACCGTGGACGCCGCGGATCCGCCGCCACGCGGTGGCCTCACCGGCCCCCATGTACGTACGCGCGTAACCGGCGAGGTCGGTCTGGTAGACGGCGACGGCGGGGATCCGCAGCCGTGACGCGGCGGCCATGCCACGTACGCCGAGGATGAACGGGCTGGCCAGATGGACGAGTTCGGCGCCGTGCGCGGCCAGGGCGGCGGCGACCCGGCGGCTCGGCAGCGCCACCCTGACCTGCGGGTAGCCCGGCAGGGGCAGGGACGGCACCCGTATGACGGGGCAGGGGGAGTCGGTGTCGGCGTCAGGGCCCGGCGCGGTGGCCGGGGCGATGACGAGGGGGTCGTGACCGCGGGCGGCGAGGTGCCGGGCGGTCTGCAGGGCGCAGTGAGCCACACCGTTGATGTCGGGGGGAAAGGACTCGGTGACGATGACGACACGCATACCGGTGTTGTCGTCGCGTCGAGCGTGGCCACGTCAACGTGGATCTTTCCTGGCGAGGAACGTCCCATGAGCGTTGGCCCTCGCCCGCCGGCGGCCGGGAGGCAGCGTCCTTCGAGCGTTGCCTCCCGGAAAGCCGCCGGTCACAAAGCCGTCGCGTCCGGTCCTATTCTGCTGCGCACCGCGGTCTGCACCTCGGCCTCCTCGGCCGGGTCGGCGGCGAGTCTGCGGAGCTGGTCCACGACGCGCGCGTCGCCCGTCTCCGCGTGGCGCGCGGCGACCTCGCGGGTCGACTCCTCGCAGTCCCACAGGCATTCGACGGCGAATCCGGCGGCGAAGGACGGGTCGGTGGCGGCCAGGGCCTTGGCGGCGTGTCCGCGCAGATGGGACGAGGCGGTCTCTCGGTAGACGTGGCGCAGGACGGGGGCGGCGCAGGCGATGCCGAGGCGTCCGGCTCCGTCGACCAGGGGCCACAGTGTCGGTGCGTCGGCGCCTTCGCCGCGCACCGCCTCGCGCAGTGCGGCCAGGACCAGTTCGGTGTCCTGGGCGCCGCCGCGGCAGGCGAGCATGCGTCCTGCGGCGGCGCCGAGGGCGTCGGGCCTTGGGGCCCAGCGGCGGGCGCGCTCCAGGGAGGCGACCGTCCGCATGCGTTCGAAGGCGTCGAGGGCAGCGTCCACGACGGCGTGCGAGGGGCTCTCCACGGCGGCCTCGATCAGATCGAGTACGTCGGGATCATGGGCGTCGGCGAGATAGCGCAGGGCTGTGCTGCGGGCGCCGTCGTGCCCGGTGAGCGCGGCCTGGACGATCTCGGCCCTGTCGCCGGGGCCGGCGACGGCGGTCAGGCAGCGCGCGGCGGGCACGTACAGGACGGCTCCCCGTTCGAGGCCTTCCTGGGCCCAGTCGAAGACGGCCCGCACGCTCCAGCCGGGGCGTGGCCCGGAGGGGCGCATCTGGCGCTGCCACTGGTCGAAGGAGCCTCGTTCCCGGGCGGCGCGCACGCGGGCACCGATGGCTTCCCTCGGGTCGTCCGCCCACAGCCGCCAGGGGCGCGGTTCGTAGGCGTCGCGCACGGCGGCGGCGAGTTCGGCGTCGCCCTCGGCGTCCTCGGGGAATCTGTCGAGGATGGGGGCGGCGAGCACGCGCAGCCCCGCGTCGTCGTCGCGCAGGGCCAGCTCGTCGAGCGCCCAGGCCCAGCTGGACCCGAAGGCGGCGTAGCGGCGCAGCAGCTCGAGGGCGTCCCGCCTGCCGTACGAGGCGAGGTGGCCGAGGACCGCGAGCGCGAGGCCCGTGCGTGACTCGTCCGTATTGAGGACGTCGTCGGGGTCGAAGAGGTGTCGCTCGATCTCCCCGAGCTCTCCGTGGAGGTCGAGGTAGAGACGGGCGTAGTAGAGCGAGCGGTTCTCCACCTGCCAGTCGTGGCGGGGGTCGCTCAGCACACAGTGATTGAGAGCCGCGAGCGCTTCGGCGCGCGGCGCCGTCAGCGCGTGCAGGGTGCCGTCGCCGCGGCCCCTCTGCAGCAGGCCGAGCAGCGTACCGCTGGGCGCTATGACCGGATCGAACATGGGAAACAGCCTCACATCAAGCGTCGACGCAACCGGGGGAACTGCACTACCTGGCCGCGCGACAACACTGCGGGGCGCCCGCCGTCTCTTGCTTGCTGTAGACCATCTTCCTCTGCCTCTCGTCTGTGGCCCGAATCGGACCGTTCACGGCCCACGCGGTGTGGCACCATCTGCCCCGCCGTCGCGTCCGTAAATCACGTCGTCATGATGACCCAGCGGTTCTTCCCGCCGCGACCACATTTCCCGCTCCCCCGTTCTGGCTGGTCAAAGCCGGTGTCTCAGGAAGTGCCGAAGAGCTCCAGAAGCTCCGCCTTGCCGAACATCCGGGCGGTGTCGACCGCCGACGGGGTCCCCGCCGCCGGGTCGGCGCCGCCGTCCAGCAGTGCCCGGATCACTTCGTCCGCGCCCTTGAAGACGGCGCCCGCGAGCGGGGTCTGGCCCCGGTCGTTGGCACGATCGGCGTCGGCACCGCGCGCGAGGAGCGCACGGACCGCCTCGGCGTGCCCGTGATAGGCGGCGAGCATCACGAGGGAGTCGCCACGGTCGTTCGTGAGGTTCGCCGATACGCCCGCGTCGACATAGGAGGCGAGCTGTTCGCTCTCGCCCCGGCGCGCAAGATCGAAGATCTTGGTCGCCAGTTCCACGACCTCGGGGTCGGGGACTTCGCTCATCGGAACAGACCGCCTTTGCGTGTACGGAGTGCTACGACCGTGCGGCCGTACGAGTGAATCGACAGAGTACTGCCCGGTTCGGCACATGAGCAGCGCCGACCGAGGCAAAGATCACGAAGAGCCCTGACGGCCGTACGGCACACGCCCAGGAGGCTCACGGGACGCCTGCCGAACGGGTGAAATCAAGAATATTCCACCCGTTTGCACCTTTTATCGTATAGATACATGCTGTGAGCCTGGAAGAACTCATGGTGACTGTCCCCATCGACCAGGAGAACTCAAATGATCCTGTCCATCTCAGGCGTGGTGCTGCTCGGAATCATCGCCTTCCTCTTCTTCCGCAAAGACGGACTCAAGGCATCGCATGGCCTGACCTGCGCCCTCTTCGGGTTCTACCTCGCGGGCACCGCCATCGCCCCGAGCATCAAGGCCGGCGGCGCGAGCCTGGCCGGCCTGCTCGGCGGGATCAAGTTCTGACCCCCTCCCCCCTCGCACGCACCATCAGGAGACAGAAGTGGCTCGGCGCCCCCTCCCCCGCATTCTGAGCAACGGCAGCGCCCCCATCGCCCGGAGCCGGGAACTGGCACGGACGGCAGCCGACGGGGCCACCGACGTACTCCATCCCCTGATCACGATCACCAAGGGCCTGGGCCGCCTGGCGTCCGCCGGGCGGCACAAGTGGGCCGACACCCCGAAGGACCGGCGCGGCCCGCTGCTGTTCCTGGTGGCGGCCCTGGTCATGGTCGTGGTGCTGATTCCGTACGGGCCGCTGCTGGCGCTCATCACCCTGATGGCAGCGGCCGCATGGAAGGGCCGGGACCACACCCCGCCGGCGCCGACCGGCCCCGACGAGTCCCAGGTCGAGCGGCTCACCGCTCTCTACGAGGCGCTCGTCCCGTACTTCTCCGTCCCAGAGGACCCGAACCCGCTCTTCGCCCACGGCGGCGACTGGGAGAAGGCCTTCGAGTCGTACGACTTCGACGACGACGGGCGCGTCTCACGCATCGTGGTGCGCTACCCCGCGTATTTCACGGACGGCGAGGCCGACTCCCGCGCCCGCATCGAACAGCTCCTGCACGCCAAGTCCGGCCGGGGCCGCGAGTACCACTTCGAGTGGGACGAGGAGGGCAACCGGCTGGCGGTCACCGTCCTGCCCCCGCTGCCCACCGACATCGCCGCCCAGCGCTTCGTCACGGCACCGGGCGAAACGGTCCTCGGCTTCACCGACGAGAGCGGCACCCAGCGGACCCTCCCCCTCGGTGACGGCGACGAGCAGCGCGATGTGCCGCCCGTCGTCTGGCGCACGGGCGTGCGCTCCACCGAGCCGCATCTCCTCGCCGTCGGCCACCCCGGCAGCGGGACCACCTCGCTCCTGCGCTCGATCGCCCTCCAGGCCCTCCAGCACGGTGACGTCCTCATCGTGGAGGGCAACGGAACGGGCGACTACGCGTGCCTGACCGGACGCAGCGGCGTCCTGGCCGTCGAGTGCGGGCTCGCCGGCGCGCTGGCCAGCCTGGAATGGGCGGCCCACGAGACGGAGCGGCGCCTGATCGCCGCGAACCGGGCGCGCCAGGCCGGCCACCCCGTGCCCGAGGACACCCGGCGCCCCCTGTGGATCCTGTTCGACCGGCCCAGCGTCCTCGGTCATCTGGCCGCGGCCGACGGGCGCAAGGACCCGCAGACCCTGCTCCAGGTCCCTCTGCGGCACGGGCGCGCGGCCAACGTCACGGTCGTCGTGGCCGACCAGTTCGACAGCCTCGACGCGCTGACCGACGCCGTCTGTCAGCACACACGCGCGCGCGTGGTGCTCGGCCCGGCCACGTACGACCAGATCGAGGACGTCCTCGGGGTCGCGCCCCACACGACGCCCACCCCGGACGTCCCGGCAGGACGGGGCTACGCGCGCCTCGGGGCGGGGGCCGTCCACCGCCTCCAGGTGCCGGCCACCCCCGACCCGTACGACGACGCGACGAGTGACGCGGACCGGCAGGCGGTGCTCGCGCTCCTCCCCCAGCGGACGACGTCGGCCGACGACAGCCCGGAGGCCGAACCGGTCGTCGAAGCGGCCGAGCCGGTCGAAGCCGTGGAAGCCGTGGAAGCTGTGGGTACGGTGCGGACGGTCGCCGCCGAGGGGTGACGGCCGGGCCCCACCGGCCCTATGCGATGAGCGTCCGCGGCGGCTCCGCCCCGGACGCTCCGCCTTCCCGCACGAGCCGCGCCGCCGCCGCGAGCCGCACCGCCGCCTCGTCGGCGACCGCCCCGGAGACGGTGAACGGCAGCCGCACATAGCCCTCGAAGGCGCCGTCCACCCCGAAGCGGGGACCCGAGGGCACCCGCACGCCGACGCGTTCGCCGACCTCCGCGAGCCGGGACCCCGACAGACCTCCGGCGCGCACCCACAGCGTCAGCCCGCCGACCGGTACGTCGAACTCCCAGTCGGGCACTTCGCGGCGCAGCGCGGCGACCAGCGCGGCACTGTTGTCCCTCGCCTGGCTGCGGCGCAGCTCCACGGCGTCCTCCCAACCGCCCGTACTGAGCAGCCAGTTCACGGCCAGCTGCTCCAGGACCGGCGTGCCGAGGTCGGCGTAGGCGCGCGCGGCCACGAGGCTGCGGATCACATCGGGCGCCGCCCGCACCCAGCCGATGCGCATGCCCGCCCAGAACGCCTTGCTCGCCGAGCCGACCGTGATGACGGTGGAGCCCGCCGGATCGAAGGCGCAGACGCGGCGGGGCATGTCCAGGTCGGGGTCGAAGTGGAGCTCGGTCATGGTCTCGTCGACGACGAGCACCGTGCCGGCCGAGCGCGCCGCCTCGACGAGCTGCCTGCGCTGGTCCTCGTCGGCGAGCGCCCCGGTGGGGTTGTGGAAGTCGGCGACGACGTAGGCGAGCCGGGGCGCCGCGTCGCGCAGGACCTGCCGCCAGCGGTCGAGGTCCCATCCCGCGAGCCCCTCGGCCATGGCGACCGGGACGAGCCGGGCGCCCTCCTCGCGCATGAGCTGGAGGATGTTGGCGTACGAGGGTGACTCGACGGCGATGCGCTCGCCGCGGCCCGCGAAGAGATGGCAGATCGCGTCGATCGCACCCATCGCGCCCGTGGTCACCATGATCTGCTCGGGCATGGTCGGAATGCCGCGGGCGGTGTAGCGCTCGGCCAGCATCTCGCGCAGCGCGGGCAGGCCCGCAGGGTAGTCACCGTGGGTGTGCGCGTAGGGCGGGAGCTCGCCGAGCGCGCCCTGGACGGCGCGGGTCAGCCAGGGCTCGGGGGCGGGCAGGGCCGCGGTGCCGAGGTCGATCATCGAGCCGAGAGCCTCGGGCGGCAGGGGTTCGAGGCCGCGCGCGGGCAGCGGGTTCCCGGCGGGCACGGCCGTCCAGCTGCCCGCTCCCCTGCGTGATTCGAGGAACCCCTCGCCGCGCAGCGCCTCGTAGGCGGCGGCGACGGTCGTGCGGCTGACGGCCAGGGAGACGGCGAGCTCGCGTTCGGCGGGCAGGCGCGCCGCGACGGGCACGCGGCCTTCGAGGACGAGGAGGCGGATGCCGTCGGCCAAGGCACGGTAGGCGGGCGGACGGCGGCTTCCGGGGCCCGGAGGGCGCGTCTGCTGGGAGGTGAGCAGCCGGGCGAGCTGAGCCGCGCCCACCGCCGAAGTCCACTGAGCCATGGAGTCCAGTCCACCTTCCCCGAATTGGCCATGGTTGGCCTGTGTTCCCAAGCCACAGAGTGTCATGCGACAGGCCACTACCACCACAGGGGGCTCCACTTGTCCGCGTCGTCCACGCCACCCGGCCCGGGTCTCACTCGGCGCCTCCTCCAGCTCTATGTCGGCCTGGCGCTGTACGGCGTGAGTTCCGGCCTCCTCGTGAAGGCGGGGCTCGGCCTGGAGCCGTGGAACGTGCTCCACCAGGGCCTCGCCGAACTCACGGGGCTCTCCATCGGCGTCGTGTCGATCATCGTGGGCGCCCTGGTGCTGCTCCTGTGGATCCCGATCAAGCAGCGTCCCGGCCTCGGCACCGTCTCGAACGTCTTCGTGGTCGGCATCGCGATGGACGGCGCGCTGGCCGTCGTCCCCGATGTGCACGCCCTCGGGATCCGGATCCCGCTGATGGTGGCGGCGATCGTCCTGAACGGCGTGGCGACGGGCCTCTACATCGCCGCCTCCTTCGGGCCCGGCCCGCGCGACGGCCTGATGACGGGGCTGCACCGGCGTACCGGCCGCTCGCTCCGGCTGGTGCGCACGACCATCGAGGTCGCGGTGGTCGTGACGGGCTTCGTCCTCGGCGGCACCATCGGCGTCGGCACCGTCCTGTACGCCGTGGCGATCGGCCCGCTGGCCCAGGTGTTCCTGAGGGTCTTCGCCTCCCCCGCGCCGCCCGAGGCACCCACCGCGGTTGCCGGCGCGTCACCCGAAGGGGCGATACTTCCGCGGTGACCACGCGCGTACGCCATCCCTATCTCGACCGTTCCGGACCGCTGGCCTTCGCTCATCGCGGCGGGACGGCCGACGGCCTGGAGAACACGATGGCGGCGTTCCGGCGCTCCGTGGACCTCGGCTACCGCTACATCGAGACGGATGTGCACGCCACGTCCGACGGCACGCTCGTGGCCTTCCACGACGCGACGCTCGACCGGGTCACCGATGCGGCGGGCCGGATAGCGGACCTCCCTTGGAGCGACGTGCGCCCCGCGCGCGTGGCGGGCCGCGAACCGGTGCCGCTCTTCGAGGAACTCCTGGAGACCTTCCCCGACGTGCACTGGAACGTGGACGTCAAGGCCGAACCCGCGCTGCTCCCGTTGCTCGAGCTGATCGGCCGCATGGACGCGTGGGACCGGGTCTGCGTCGGCTCGTTCTCGGAGACCCGGGTGGCCAGGGCACAGTCCCTCGCGGGTCCCCGCCTCGCCACGTCGTACGGCACGCGTGGCGTGCTCGGCCTGCGGCTGCGGTCCCTCGGGCTGCCCGCGGCGCTGCGCCCTTCGGCGGTGTGCGCCCAGGTACCCGTGGCCCAGTCGGGGATACGCGTCGTCGACCGGCGCTTCGTCCGCGCGGCCCACGCGCGCGGGCTCCAGGTCCATGTGTGGACCGTCAACGACCGCGCACAGATGAGTGAACTCCTCGACCTCGGCGTGGATGGCATCATGACCGATCACATCGAGACGCTGCGTGACGTGCTCAAGGACCGGGGAGCCTGGACCTGACCGCCCGCCGGCCGCGTCCGGACACGGGGACAGCGAGGGGGCGCGGGTGGGCAGCGACACCGTGCGGGCGGAGCCGGCGGGCGACGAGGCGGCGCAGCGGCGCCGGGAGCAGCGGGGCTGGTACTTCTACGACTGGGCGTGCTCGGTCTACTCGACAAGCGTCCTCACGGTGTTCCTCGGGCCGTATCTGACGGCGGTCGCCAAGTCGGCGGCGGACGCGGACGGCTTCGTGCACCCGCTGGGGATACCGGTCCGGGCGGGCGCGTTCTTCGCGTACGCCGTCTCCGCCTCGGTCATCGTCTCGATCCTGGTGATGCCGCTCGCGGGTGCGGCCGCCGACCGTACCGGCCGCAAGAAGCCGCTGCTCGCGGTCTCCGCGTATCTGGGGGCCGCGGCGACCGCCGGGATGTTCTTCCTGGACGGGGACCGCTATCTGCTGGGCGGGTTCCTGCTCGTCGTCGCCAATGCCTCGCTCGCGGTGTCGATGGTCCTCTACAACTCGTATCTGCCCCAGATCGCGCCCCCCGAGGAACGCGACGCGGTCTCCTCGCGCGGCTGGGCGTTCGGCTACGCGTCCGGGGCGCTCGTCCTCGTGGCGAACCTCGTCCTGTACTCCGGCCACGACTCCTTCGGTGTGTCCGAGTCGACGGCGGTACGGATCTGCCTGGCCTCCGCGGGCGTGTGGTGGGGCGCGTTCACGCTCGTACCGCTGCGGCGCCTGCGGGACCGTCGCACGGCACCCGCCGGTGACGGGGCGGCGACGGTGCCCGGCTGGCGTCAACTGGCCTCGACCGTGCGCGACATGCGCCGTCGCCCGCTGACGCTCTCGTTCCTGCTCGCCTATCTGGTCTACAACGACGGCATCCAGACGGTGATCTCGCAGGCATCCGTGTACGGCTCGGAGGAGCTCGGCCTCGACCAGTCGACGCTGATCGTGGCGGTGCTGCTGGTGCAGGTCCTCGCCGTGGCGGGTGCGCTCGCGATGGGGCGCCTCGCCCGTACGTACGGTGCGAAGAACACGATCCTCGGCTCGCTGATCGCCTGGACGGTCACGATCGGGGCCGGTTACTTCCTGCCGTCGGGGGCGCCGGTGTGGTTCTTCGCGCTGGCGGCCGGGATCGGGCTCGTGCTCGGCGGCACGCAGGCGCTGTCCCGTTCCCTTTTCTCGCATCTGGTGCCGGCCGGCAAAGAGGCCGAGTACTACTCCGCATACGAGATGAGCGACCGGGGAATGAGCTGGCTCGGACCGCTCGTTTTCGGCCTCGCGTACCAGCTGACCGGCAGTTATAGGGATGCCATCGTGTCCCTGGTGGCGTTCTTCATGATCGGCTTTGTGCTGCTTGCCCGGGTTCCGGTGAGGCAGGCGGTGCGCGACGCGGGAAATCCCGTACCCACCCGGATTTAGCACCAGGGGCCAAAGGCCGGTAGTGTACGCGTTTGGCCTGCCAGGCGTACCGTTACTGCACGTCAATATCGCAAAACGCTGGGTGACATCTGCTGGCAGATGTGACAAACCGGACGCCGGTGGGTACAACAAGGGGCGGCTACGACGGCGACGCATGACCCGGAACCGGGAATCTTTACCGCCGACCGGACGTTGACCGGATGACGACGACAGCGACACCTGTCCTGTGGGCGACAAGCCCGGGAGGCACGATTCATGAGTGAGCGAGCTCTTCGCGGTACACGCCTCGTAGTGACGAGCTACGAGACGGACCGCGGCATCGACTTGGCTCCGCGCCAGGCCGTGGAGTACGCATGCGAGAAGGGACATCGTTTTGAGATGCCCTTCTCGGTGGAGGCCGAAATTCCGTCGGAGTGGGAGTGCAAGGTCTGCGGGGCCCAGGCACTTCTCGTGGATGGCGACGGCCCTGAGGAGAAGAAGGCCAAGCCCGCGCGTACGCATTGGGACATGCTGATGGAGCGGCGTACTCGCGAGGAACTCGAAGAGGTCCTCGAGGAGCGGCTCGCCGTTCTCCGATCGGGCGCCATGAACATCGCGGTGCACCCGCGCGACAGCCGCAAGTCCGCCTGATCCCACGGGAGCAGCGGGAGCGCGACTGAAGAAAGCCGTGGGCCGGACACACGTCACGTGTGTCCGGCCCACGGCTTTTCGCGTGTCCGGCGCCGGTCTTCGCGGTCCGGCGCCGGGCGGGGCTCAGGCCGGGCGGGGCTCAGTGAGCTTCTGGGCCCCCCGCGGGCTCAGGGGGCGATCGGGGGGCGCGGACCCGCGTCGGGACGCTGTGCGGGCCGCTCATCGTCCTTGATCACCTCGCCCTGGATGACCGTGCCGTCCGGCCGGTGCATCCGGGCCTGCTGGAAGGCGTCGCCGAAGGTCCCGGGGGCGGCCGACTGCATCTTCCGCTCGATGGTCCGCTCCGTGTAGCGGCTCAGGGTCGTGCGGACGGGCGGGACGAGCAGGAGGAGACCCAGGGCGTCGGAGACGAGGCCGGGGATCATCAGCAGCAGACCGGCCAGCATCACCAGACCGTTGCCCTCGGAGCGCTGCCCGCCTGCCGGGACCGCGCCGCTCTGCTGCCGTTGCAGCGTCTCGCTCAGATTCCTGAAGGCCCGGCGCCCGGCGCGCTTGATGACGACGGCGCCGAGCACGATCCCGGCGAGCAGCAGCAGGAAGACGGTGAACCCGCCGGCCGCGCCGGCCACCACGGTCAGCAGCCAGATCTCCAGGACCAGCCATGCGGCGATACCGAGCGGCAGAAACGTGCGGACCCGGGAACGCCGGGGCGTGGCGGGGCGCGAAGCGGACGGTGTGCCTGTGGTCATGCACCCAGTGTGCCTGGGCCCCGGCGCAAGTGGCGTAAGGGGGAGATCAAGATCGACGGAGGCTCCGGCTCAGGGCTGCTTGCGGCCGATCACACGCCCCATGCGCTCCCCCACGCCCCACGCGGTGACCCGCCACAGTGCCTCGACGACGATGTCACGGCTCATCTTGGAGTCGCCGAGCTCGCGCTCGACGAACGTGATGGGCACTTCGACGACGTGATAGCCGGCCCTGACCGCACGTCGCGCGAGGTCGACCTGGAAGCAGTAGCCCTGGGAGGAGACCTCGCCGAGCCCGAGGCCTTCGAGGGTCTCGCGGCGGAAGGCGCGGAAGCCGCCGGTGACGTCCCGGATCGGCACGTCGAGCAGCAGCCGCGAGTACGTGCTGCCACCGCGGGAGAGGAACTCGCGCGACTTGGGCCAGTTGACGACCCGTCCGCCCGGCACCCAGCGCGAGCCGAGCACGAGGTCGGAGCCCTTCAGCGCGGTCAGCAACCGGGGCAGTTCCTCGGGCTGATGGGAGCCGTCGGCGTCCATCTCCACCAGGACGCCGTACCCGTGCTCCAACCCCCAGCGGAAGCCCGCGAGATAGGCCGCGCCGAGACCCTCCTTGCCCTGTCGGTGCAGGACCTGGACCTGGTCGTCGGCCGAGGCGAGCTCGTCGGCGAGCTTTCCCGTGCCGTCGGGGCTGTTGTCGTCGGCGACGAGGACATGCGCCTCGGGCACGGACGCGCGCACCCGGCCGACGATCGACTTGATGTTCTCCGCCTCGTTGTAGGTCGGGATGATCACCAGCGCCGTACCGAGAGGACCGAACTGCCGCCCACCGCCGTCGTTCACAGCTTCCCCTTAAGACTCCTGTACGAGGGGACCACCATAGCGAGGCCTCCTGTCGGCGCAGGTAAGGCGCCCTGCACGAAGCTGCGGGATCGGGGCCCGGTGCCCTTCGGGCCGACCTGGGACCCGCTGGCTGCGGGTCTACCGAGAGCCGTTGTCTACTGAGCTTCCGGGCCCCACCCGGGTCGCACCGTCCCCCGTGCTCCCGCGGAGCAGGGAAGGACCGCCATCCGGCCGGAACGTTCCAGCGCCCCATGGCGCGGGTGCTGGGCCTGGCTCCCAGTGGCGGTGCGCCGGTTTGGCACACCGCCCCATGACCCAGCGGCGTTCATCGACTGCGCGGAGGTTCCCCGGTCGGACGTCCAGTGGTGGACCCGGCAGAACCTACCCGTCGACCGCGCCCAGCTGTCAACACCCGTTTGAGCTGCGGTTATTGGGGAAACCGCCTGGTCAGTGCCGAGGATCCGCAGGTCGCGCGAACGTGCGGCGGACCGCGATCGGCCGTACAGCGACCGCCGACATCACTCGTCCGGCCCTACGTACACGGTCCGCCCGCCGACCACCGTGCGCAGGCAGAGCGGCAGTTGGCCCCCTGGCGTGAGATCCGGGAGGCCCGGAGTCCCCGAGCGCGGGTCGGTCGACCAGCGCGCGACGCGGTCGTCCGGCGCCTGGACGACGAGCTCCTCGGTGCGCCACACGGCGTAGTCCGCCGGGGCGCCCGGGACCAGGATGCCCGCGTCGTCCCGGCCGACGGCGCGCCAGCCGCCGCGGGTGTGCGCGGTGAACGCGGCGCGCACGGAGACCCGGTGCTCGGGCGTGCGGTGGAAGGCCGCGGCGCGGACCGTGCCCCACGGGTCGAGCGGGGTGACCGGACTGTCGGAGCCGAAGGCCAGTGGGACCCCGGCGCGCAGGAGGGCGGCGAACGGGTTGAGGGCGCGGGCCCGTTCCACGCCGAGACGGTCGGCGTACATGCCGTCCTCGCCGCCCCACAGGGCGTCGAAGGCGGGCTGCACGGACGCGGTGAGACCGAACTCGGCGAAGGAGGCGATGGTCTCCGGCGACAGCATCTCGGCGTGCTCGACGCGGTGCCGTGCGGCCCTGACGCGGGCGAGGCCGACCTTCTCGGCGGCGGCGCGCACGCCGTCCACCACGGCGGTCACCGCGGCGTCCCCGATGGCGTGGAAGCCCGCCTGGAGCCCCGCCTCGGTGCAGGCGACGACGTGGGCGGCGACGGCGTGGGCGTCCAGGTAGGAGGTGCCGGTGTGCCCGGCGGCCGCGTCCGCGTAGGGCTCGTGCAGGCAGGCCGTGTGCGAGCCGAGGGCGCCGTCCACGAAGAGGTCACCGGCGGCGCCGACGGCGCCCAGCGCGCGGGCCCGCTCGATGTCCAGGTCGGCCCAGTAGCCGACGACCCGGGGGCCGGACTCCTCGGCGGCCAGGCGCAGCAGGCCCGTGAAGTCGTCCTCGGAGGAGATGTCGGGGCCACCGCACTCGTGCACGGAGCCGATCCCCAGGGAGGCCGCGTGCCGCAGGGCCGCGCGCTGGGCCTCCGTGCGCTGCTGCGGGGTGACGGCGGCGTGGGCGGCGGCGCGCACGGCGTGGTGGGCGTCGCGGGTGAGCGGCCCGTCGGGGGTGAATCCGGGGCGGTCCGCGATGCCGTGGACGAGGTCGAGCAGGGCCGTGGTGACGGCGGCCGAGTGGACGTCGATGCGGGAGAGGTAGAGCGGGCGGCCGCCGGTCGCCTCGTCGAGCTCGGCGCGTGTGAGGGGCTCGCCGTCGGGCCAGCGGGCGGCGTCCCAGCCGTGGCCGAGGAGGATCCGGTCCGTGGGGCGGGCGGCCGCGTGGGCGCGGACGAGGGCGAGCGCCTCGCCCCGGTCGCGGGCCGCGGAGAGGTCGAGGCCGGTCAGGGCGAGCCCCGTCGACGTGGTGTGGACGTGGGCGTCGGTGAACGCGGGAGTGACGAGGGCGCCTTCGAGGTCGACGACCTCGTCGACCCCCTCGGCGAACGCGTCGGCCGCGCCTTCGGAGCCGACCCAGGCGACGTGCCCCCGCTCGACGACCATGGCCGTGGCGAAGGGGTCGGCGGGGCTGTGGACGTCGCCACCGCGCAGAAGGACGGTGCGGGACTCTGCCGGTGCGGGCGTGGGGGTCGTACTCATGAGGACAGTTTCCCGCGTTTGTGCCCCTGGGCCGCACCCGGGGGCCCGCATCGGACCCGTGTCGGTCAGACGCGGGGCGGCCGTGCCTCGTACGGGGTGGAGAGGACCACGGTCGTGCGGGTGGAGACACCGGCCAGGGAGCGCACCCGGGCGAGCAGGTTCTCCAGGTCGTGCGGGGTCTCCACGCGGACCTTGAGGATGTAGTTCTCGTCGCCGGCGACGCTGTGGCAGGCCTCGATCTCGGGGACGCCGGCCAGGCGTTCCGCGATGTCGTCGGGGGCGCTGGGGTCGAACGGTTTCACCGAGATGAAGGCGGTGAGCGACAGGCCGACCGCCTCGGGGTCGACGACCGCGGCATAGCCGCGGATGACCCCGCGCTGTTCGAGGCGGCGCACGCGCTGGTGCACCGCTGACGTGGACAGGCCGGTGGCCTTGCCCAGGTCGGTGTAACTCATCCGCCCGTCCTTGACGAGCAGCTGCACGATCTGTCGGTCGAGCTCCTCCATGGCGCAGAACCTACAGTGCCCTTGATCCCCGCGGATACCCGAGAGATCTCCGGGGATGGCCGGGCGGACCATGGGGGCGGACACGCCTACCTGCCGCCGGGCACCCGCAATCACCATGTGACGAAGACCACACCTGTCGAACCGTGTCCAGGCGCGTGCCACGATTACCCCCACGACGGGACGGGAAGTGCTTGCTGTGGTCGAGGCCGCAGCGCCTTGTCGGCCCACCCGAGGGGGAGAGTCCCATGCAGAATGTGAAGCGTCCCGGTCGTCCTGCCCGTAGTCGGCAGCAGCCGGCGATCGAGCCCGAGCCGGAGGGTGTCGAACCGGAGGACACCGGCATCGACGCGTTCGACGCGTACGACACCTTCGAGATGTACCGGGTGTTCTGCCCGGACTGCGCGCAGCCGATCGCGCTGCTCGCCGACGAGGACGTGCTGCCCGAGCACGCTCTGTGCGCCTCGCCGTGGAACCCGTTCGGTCTCACGGTCTGTGCCGGTACGGGCAGCGCGGCGGCCGACGCCCGGCCCGCCGACGACTCGACGGAGGCTCAGGAGCAGGACGCCGCGCTTCTGTTGACGCTCCCTCAGGGGCTCGACTGGCGGATGCAGCCCTTCTCGCACGTGGCCGGCCCGGGTTCACGCCCGCTGCGCATCCCCGCGCAGGTGCGCCGCACGGCCGCCTGACGACGCCTCAACTCCGGTAGCTGCCCTGCACCATGGCCCGCAGACTGGCGTGGTGCAGGATCAGTGTGTCCGGATCGTCCGGCACGGCCACCTCTCCGAAGTACACCTGCCGGTAGGCGACGCGCAGCATCACGATGGCGTGGCGCAGGGCGGCGTACAGGGTGTGGAAGTCCATGTCGCGCGGTGTGTGGCCGGTGAGTTGGGCGTAGCGCCGCTCGATGTCCGCGCGGCGCAGGAAGCCGGGCAGGCCGGCCTGGCCGAAGCTCTCGGTCAGGTCCTGGAAGAAGCGGTGCAGGTACACGGTCCAGCCGAGGTCGACCTCGCGCGGGGCCAGGGCCGCCATTTCCCAGTCGAGCACGGCGGCCGGTTCGAAGCCGTCGTAGATGATGTTCCCGATGCGGGCGTCGCCCCAGTTGAGGACGGGTTCGCCCTCGTCGACGGGCCAGAGTTCGGCGAGTCGGTCGAAGGCGCTCTCGATGAGCGGTGAGGGCGGCAGTCCGTCCACCACCCAGGCGTAGTAGGCACGTTGGGCCTCCACGTGGCGGCGCAGGGCACTGCCCTGGCCGGGCGCGGCGAGGAACTCTGCCTCGGACGCCGGGACTCCGTCGTGCAGGCGGGCGATGAGACCCACGGTCGCGTCCTGGAGCCGCGCGCGCTCGGCGTCCGTCGCGGCGTGCAGCCAGTTGCCTTCGTACGTGTAGGGCATGACGTCCGGCGGTACGCGGCCCTCGACGCGCTCCATCACGAAGAACGGGGCGCCCAGCGGCCCGGGATCCTCCTCGAGCCACAGAACCCGCGGCACCGGCAGCCCGGTGCGCTCGGCGGCGAGCCGCATCGTGCGGTACTGCCGCGGCATGTCGTAGTCGGGGAAGATCGTGTACGCGGACGGGTCGGCGGCGAGTCTCAACGCGCAGGAGCGGACCGGGGGTTCGGGGTGTTCGATGTCGAAGAGCAGGGTCTCGCTGGACATGCCGTTGGACTCGGGGACGCTCACGTTCACCGCTTTGGCGCCCGGTAGGCGGACGGCCAGCCACGTGGTGAGCTTCCGGGCCACCTCCTCGGGGTCGCGGGTGCTGGTGCGTGGTCGGGGTGCTGTCGCCATCGCAGGCTCCTTTCAGGGCGCCACGGAGTCGTAGCCGGTGAAGCCGCTCGGGTCGTGCCTGCCGAAGCTGCCGTGCTCGAAGATGCCGTGGCCGACCTGACCGTCCAGGGTGAAGCGCGCCGCGTGGTCGATGACGCCGTAGGCGGCCAGCGGGTGCGCGGCGGGATCGGTGAGGTCGTAGCTGCGGCGGTCGGTCCAGTCGCGGCCGCGCCAGGTGCCGTGCTGCCAGTCGTCCGCGGGCGGGTAGCCGGCTCCGACGGCGAGCGGGGACGAGGCGAGGATCTCGACGCCGAGTTCCAGGGGTTTACGGGAGAGCGGGTCCATGAGGTGGACGACGGCGCTCTCGGGGTGGCGGGTGCCGGTCCGGTAGGTGATGTCGGCCTGGGGCCAGCCGAGTTGGAGGTCCGGGTGACCGTCGCGGACGAGGGTGGCGTCGTTGAGGGTGCGGTAGCCGTCCGCGTCCTCCTGGACGATCACCATCAGGAAGCGGTCGTCGAAGCGGACCGGCGACCAGATCCAGTGGAAGCCCTCGGTCCTGTTCTCCTCGGCGAGCCGGCCGCCCTCCTCGCCGGGGACCGGGCGCACGCCCCAACTGCGGTCGCGGGTGCCGGTCCAGCTGTCGAGGGACACCTCGCGCCCGCCGATGCGGAGCCGGCCGTCACAGCGCCCGGCCTGCACGAACCGCCTGCCCTCCAGGGTGAGGCGGCCGCCGCGGCGCTGCGTGTGATGGGGCTCCCAGAGGGCCGGGAAGGCCGCCGCCCAGTTGATCTCGTACGAGAGTCCGTCGGGGTCGTCCGGGTCGGCCTCGCAGGTCAGGATGAAGTCCTTCAGGGGACGTTCCACCTGGATCCGGAGCGGGCCGACGGCGAGTTCCATGCGGGTGTCGTCGCGCAGGGCGTCGGAGGCGCGGACCGCGTGGAGGGTGTCGCCGACGCGCAGGGTCGCGTACGCGTCGATGACACCGAGGTTCGGGTAGACGCCGAGGCCGAGGATGAGCAGGAACTCCCCGGTGGGGTCGACGAGGTGGAAGATGCACCGGTCGTAGGCGTTGCGGTCACCGGTCGCGACGTGCTTCATGGACAGCGGGACCTGGTGGACCGGGTATTCGTCGAGTGCGACGGGGCGGTCGTCTGCCACGCGTTCCCTCCCTGGGCGTACGGCGGTTGACGTCGCCCGGAGGGGTGCGGCCCCCGGCGGCGGAGTTGACGGTACGTCAGCTGAGCCGCCGGAGCCAGATGCGTGCGCCGAACCGGATGCGGCGACGACCGGTTCAGGCCTGGCCCGCGGGGCCGGTGATCCGGCCCGGTTCCGAACGGGGGCCCTAGAACGCACGCCCCCATGCCCCGGAGGGTGACCTGCCCGGCGCGGGCGCGTTGGCCTGGGCATGACCCTTACGCAGACCGCCACCGGCCGTCGCCGGCGCCTCCTCGTCCCCACCACCGCAGAATCGGTTCCGCAGCCGCCGCCCCCGGAGCGCCCCGCACCCCAGGACCCGCCGATCTACCGCGCCCTGGTCAGCCACTGGGCCGACCGCGGCAAGACCCTGCCGGGACGCCACGATCCGGAGTGGGCCCGGTTGGTGGCGTCCCCGGTCAGAACCGGGCAGTTCAGCGGCTTTCAGGACCGGCGAGGTGCCGCGCGATGACCATGCGCTGGATCTGATTGGTGCCCTCCACGATCTGGAGCACCTTGGCCTCGCGCATGTAGCGCTCGGCCGGGAAGTCGGCCGTGTAGCCGTACCCCCCGAGTACCTGGACGGCGTCCGTGGTGACCTTCATCGCCGTGTCCGTGCACATCAGCTTGGCCATGGCCGCCTGCTTGGAGAAGGGCCGGCCGGCGTCGCGCAGGCGCGCGGCCGTCAGATAGAGCGCCCGACCGGCCTCGATCTGCGTGGCCATGTCGGCGAGCATGAAGCGCAGGCCCTGGAAGTCGGCGATGGGATGCCCGAACTGCCGGCGCTCCGTGGCGTACGAGACGGCCTCGTCGAGGGCCGCCTGGGCCACGCCGATCGCGCAGGCGGCGATGCCGAGCCGCCCCGAATCGAGGGCGGAGAGCGCGATCGCGAAGCCCTGCCCCTCGTCGCCGATCCGGCGCGCGTCGCTCACCCGCACCCCGTCGAAGTGGACCTGCGCCGTGGGCGAGCCCTTCATCCCCATCTTCTTCTCGGGCGCCGCCGCACTCAGCCCCTCGGCGTCACCCGGGACCAGGAACGCGGTGATGCCACGCGCCCCCTCGCCGCCGGTGCGCGCCAGGACGGTGTAGAAGTCGGCGACGCCGCCGTGCGTGATCCAGGCCTTGGTGCCGGTGATCACCCAGCCGTCGCCTTCCCGGACCGCCTTGGTCCGCAAGGACGCGGCGTCCGATCCCGAGGACGGCTCGGAGAGGCAGTACGCGCCGAGCAGGCCGCCGCCGAGCATGGCGGGCAGATGCTCGGTCCGCTGCTCCTTGGTGCCGAAATTGGCCAGCGCGTGGCAGGCCAGCGAGTGGACGCTGACGCCGAGGCCGACGGTGAGCCGGGCGGCGGCGAGCTCCTCCAGTACCTGGAGGTAGACCTCGTACGGCTGGTCGCCGCCGCCGAAGTCGGAGTCGTAGGGGAGGCCGAGCAGACCCGACTCGGAGAGCAGTGAGAACGTCTCGCGCGGGAAGCGTCCGGCGTCCTCCTCCTCGGCCGCGCTCGGAGCGATCTCGCGCTGCACGAGCTCACGTACGAGCGAGAACAGATCCCGGGCCTCGTCCGTGGGCAGTTGACGGTCCACCGGCTGCGGGGCGCGGTCGGGCATATCGACGCTCTCCTCCCTGTCGGGCGCTGCGGCGGTCGCGCGCGGGGTGGTGCGGCGGCGCCGTGTTCGAGCCGCCGCCGAGGGCTCCCCTCCGGGTCTCGGACGGGTGCTGACCAGCGGCTGCGGCCCGTTGAGTATGCCTGTTCGACGGCGGCCAGTCACCAGTTAACGACCGCTTACTTCAAAGATACCGAAAAGACGGCGGAGAGGCGGCGGGGAGCGGTCCGGAGCCCGCGCCCGGGGGTGACGAGGACCGAGCACATTGGTCCGCACCATTGACCCCACTGGTCTAGTCCTCCTAGGGTTCCCTGCAACGTCTTAACGCGTTCATGCCAAAGCCTCATGGCGCGGATCGCGTGACGACGCCCCCACAGGTCCACAGCGAATCCCCCACGCTCCCCTCCCCCACGAGGAGACACGATGCTCAGACCGCACCGTCCACGCGCCTCCTTCCGGGCGCTCCTGTCCGCCGCGTGTTGCGCCGTTCTCGGCGCCGGACTGCTCGCCTCCGCGAGCAGCGCCACGGCCCAGGAATCCCCCGTCGTACGGACCGAGGCGGCGAGCGCCGCGGCCGGTTCGAAAGTCGTCGGCTACTTCACCGAATGGGGTGTCTACGACCGGAACTACCACGTCAAGAACATCGAGACGTCCGGCTCGGCCGACAAGCTCACGCACATCAACTACGCCTTCGGCAACGTCACCGGCGGCAAGTGCGCGATGGGCGACTCGTATGCCGCCACCGACAAGGCGTACACCGCCGACCAGGCGGTGGACGGCGTCGCGGACACCTGGGACCAGCCGCTGCGCGGCAACTTCAACCAGTTGCTCAAGCTGAAGAAACTGCACCCGAACCTCAAGATCCTCTGGTCCTTCGGCGGTTGGACCTGGTCGGGCGGGTTCACCGACGCCGCCAAGGACCCGGCCGGGTTCGCGCAGTCCTGCTACGACCTGGTCGAGAACTCCAAGTGGGCCGATGTCTTCGACGGCATCGACATCGACTGGGAGTACCCCAACGCCTGCGGCCTGTCCTGCGACACGAGCGGGCGCGACGCCTACAAGAACCTGATGAGCGCGCTGCGTTCGAAGTTCGGCTCCAGCGCGCTGATCACGTCGGCGATCCCGGCCGACGCCTCCGACGGCGGCAAGATCGACGCCACCGACTACGCAGGTGCCGCCCAGTACGTCGACTGGTACAACCCGATGACGTACGACTACTTCGGGGCCTGGGACGCGCAGGGGCCGACCGCCCCGCACTCGCCCCTGACCTCGTACAGCGGCATCCCCAAGGCGGGCTACAACACCGACGCCACCATCACTAGGCTCAAGGGCCTCGGCGTCCCGGCGTCGAAGCTGCTGCTCGGCATCGGCTTCTACGGGCGCGGCTGGACCGGCGTCACGCAGGCGGCGCCCGGCGGGACCGCCACGGGCCCGGCGGCCGGCAAGTACGAGCAGGGCATCGACGACTACAAGGAGCTCAAGTCGAAGTGCCCGGCGACAGGCACGGTCGGCGGCACCGCCTACGCGTACTGCGGCAACAACTGGTGGAGCTACGACACCCCGGCCACCATCGCCGGGAAGATGGACTACAAGAACCAGCAGGGCCTCGGAGGCACCTTCCTCTGGGAGCTCAGCGGTGACACGACGAACGGCGAGCTGATCAAGTCGGTCAACTAGCCGCTCAGGTACGGCACTTGGGTCGGGGGATGCGCGGCGTCCCCCGACCCTTCGCGTCGCGTCAGGGCTCGCGGGGCCGGGCAGTCCGGCTCGAAACTGCTCGATCACCCGCGGGGTCTCGCCGAGCAGGCACACCAGCAGTTCGCGCACGGTGTCCCTCTCGGGCGCGCGGTCGCCGATCCGGTCGAGCGTGATTCCCCGCTTGCGCGGGGAGCGCGCGGGAAAGGGAGCGTGCGTGGGAAGGTCAAACTGCGCATGTCCCGTCGGCAGTTGGAGACCAGGACTATGTGCGGGAGGAACAGTGAGCGAAGCACACCGGCACGGCAGAACCGACGGGAAGAAGACGGCAGTTGCGGCGCTGCCCGCGGCCCTCGCGGTCCCCGCGGTCCGCACGATGGCCTCGGTGATGGCGCAGGGCGCGCTCGCCGCGTCGTTCGCCGTCCCCGGCACCAGCTTCCAGGTCTCCTCGGGCAACCCCCGGCTCGTGGGGGGGCGCTGCCCGGCGCGGACGAGGACCGCGGGGTGCCCCGGCTGGTCGCGGTGGCGATCGCCGGGGCCGGCCTGTACGGTCTGCCGTTCGCCGGGGCGCTGTGCGCGAGCGTTCTGGAGCGGCTGGGCCCGGCTGCCGCTGTTCGTGGTCCGCGCGGGGCTCGTCCTGCTGCCCCGCCGCTCTCCCGTGCGCCGTGCCCTACGGGCCCGTGGGGCTCCCTGAACGGCGCTGGCGCGTCGAGCCCGGCGCCGGGGAGAGCCGGGTCACATCAAGCCGGCCTGCGTGACGAACATGGCGAGAACCACGACGAGGGTCCAGCCGAGGACGTGCTCAAGGATCTTGGGGCCGTTGTCCTTCGGGCCGCCGGTGCGGGCCCGGGCGGCGCGGTTCGTGGCGGTGGTCGCGGTCATGGCATCTCGCTGAGGTCGTCCGGCAGTGGCATCCCCCCACTGACCCGTCCACCATGCCACCGCCGCGGCCGGTCGTGGGCGAGAGCTTGGTCACGCACAACTACCCTGCGGCGCCGTGCGCCTCACATCGGTGACACATCCGCGAGGAAACGCCGCCTGCACCGATGCCGGGTCACCCGGACCGGCATGTGGATCCGGTCACGAGCCGATCCGCTCGTGGCGTCGTCGGGGCATGCCGCGGCCCCTCCCGGTCGCGTCGGGAGGGGCCGTGGCAGGTGCCTCAGCGGACGCCGACCGCCTCGAGCGCGCGGCGCTGCTTCGAGGTCGGGTGGGCCGGGAAGTACAGGTAGCAGACGCCCCCGGTGCCGGACACGACCTTGCCCGTGGCGTTGTACCTCTTGGTACGGAGCCAGATGTTCTCCCACTCGGCCCTCTTGTAGACGCGGCGCACGGCCGTGTCACTGGGCGACGCCGGGTCGTTGGCGATCACGTCGCCGTCCGCGGTGAAGCCGATCACCGTCATGAGGTGTCCGGACGTCCCGTAGCCCGCGCCCGTCAGCTCCTCCTTGAGGAACGACTGCGACGTTATGGCCGGCATCCCCGCCGCGATCAGGGTCTCCAGATCACCGAGCGAGCCGAGCCGGGTGACGACTCCCTGGAGGTCCTTGTACGTGGCCGCGTAGGCCGCGTTGAAGGGCCAGTTGCCGCATCCCTCGTACTGGTAGTCGTACGTGAAGCGGGCCGCGTGGCAGACCTCCGGGTCCGCGTAGTCCGGGTTGACCCAGGAGAGGTCGTCCGACGAGGGCTCGCGGCCCCAGTACTCGATGATCATCTGCGAGGACGTGGGGCTGCACCAGGCCTCGCCGCCGTTGTCGTACTCGGGGTACTGGCCCGCGTGGATGCTCTGCGAGAAGCGCGGAACGGACAGCTCCTTGGCGAGCCCCGGCTTGGAGGCCGGGACCGAGAAGCGGTCGGGGACGTCGGAGCCCATGGCCCCGAGCCGCCACACGAGGGGCGAGGCCTTGGAGCCCGGCGCGCGGTACAGGGTCAGCCGCAGGCGGTAGGAGACCAGGCGCAGTCCCGAGGCCGCGTCGTCGATCGAGAAGGTGTCCGTCCAGATACTGGACTTGCCGTCCGACTGGTCGTCGACGGAGGTCCGCCGGATGTCCTGGTCGCCCGCGGCCCAGCGGCCCATCACGTACCAGGGCGTCGCCGCGCCGTCGGAGTACGTGCCCTGGAGTTCGATCTGGATCCAGGTACCGGCAGGGGTGCGCGCGTTCCAGGAGGCGATGACCTCGGTGGCGGGCACCGACAGGCGGTGGGCCGGGGAGGTCCAGCGGCCGTACTCCCAGGTGGCGGTCTTGCCCGTGTGCGGATCGGTGTAGTCGCTGCGGCCCTCGGGGGTCGCGAGCGTCAGGCCGGGGCGGGACCCGGCGACCGCTCGGGTACCGGCCGCCGTTCCGGAGCGCCAGTCCGCGTGCGAGGTCCAGGCGTGGTTGTCCACGAGGCGCGGGGTCGCGGGGGCGGCGGCAGGTGCGCCGGTGCCCGCGACGGCGGTACCCGCGGACGTGGCGAGCGCCGCTGCGCCCGCGGTGGCCGCGGCGGCGGTGAGCAGGGTTCTGCGGGACAGAGGTTCGGGTCGGGTCATGGGCGGGGCTCCCCCAGTCGACGAGGTATCCGTAAAGGGGCGGGTGAGGTGCACGACAGTGCGCCAACTATGGCCGGTGACCGCTGACTTCCACCAGCGTTTCCGGGCCTGTCGTGGCTACCAATATTGGCCTGTACCACTGGCATGACCTGCGGCGGCGCGCGGGAAACCGGCCGGGCGCCTCCCGTACCCTTGCGGGCGATGACCTTCCAGCACATGCCGCTCCCCCGGCTCGCCGCGACCCTGCGCGCCCTGCCGCCCTCCTGCGGCCCGGTCCGGCTGATCGCCGTCGACGGCCACGCGGGCTCCGGCAAGTCGACGTTCGCCGCCCGGCTCGCCGAGGCGCTCGGTCAGGCGCCCGTCCTGCACCTCGACGATCTCGCCAGTCACGACGCCCTCTTCGACTGGACGGCACGGCTGCGCGAGCAGGTCATCGATCCGCTCTCCCGCGGCGAGAGCGCCCGGTACGAGCCGTACGACTGGAACGCCCGGCGCTTCTGCCCCCCGCGCGCCCTGGCGCCCGCGCCGGTGGTCCTCATGGAGGGCGTGGGCGCGGGTCGGCGTGCGGTACGGCCTTTCCTGGCGCGGCTGTTGTGGATGGACACGCCGGAGGAGGTGTCCTGGGAACGGGGGCGGCGACGGGACGGACCGGCGCAGGGCGAGTTCTGGGACGGCTGGATCCGTGCGGAGCGCGCGCACTTCGCCGACGATCCCTCGCGCCCCTTCGCCCAGACATTGGTACGCGAGTGTTCTGAGGGCTACGAGGCACGTCAGATGCCTCCCGGGACCGAACTTTCGACGCCTTCCGTCACTCACCGTGAAGGGCCGTCGGCAGCGCGCTGACCCCTCCCGAAGCGCCTTCCGCCAGTTTCCGCGAGTGCCTCAACTCGGCTTGACCGGGGGGCCGTACAGGACTTACGTTCTGAATGTGCGGCCTTTCGGGGCCGCCGGCAGACGCGAAGCCCCCGGTTGTTCCCCCGTGATCGGGGGCTTCGTTCTGCCCAATTCACCCCTTCGGGGGTGCGGTGAGCCCTGATTCGTTCACCCTCGGTCACCGTCCGGCCCCGCCCCCACCTGCGCCGTCCGCCTCGGATCCGGCGCTGCGGCGCCCTCGGCCGACGACTGCTGCGCAGGTACGATGCCTCTCGGTGCGGCTTACGGACGGCTCGCGGTCCGCGCCATGACAACTCCCGTCCACAGCACATCGGTTCGGCGCAGGAGCCGGCGGGCACCGGCCCGACGGCGTACCACGGGGGCACGGTTTGTGGGGGACGTGATGGACTTCGGCACACAGGGCTCGCCCGGCCCGGCCGACCTCGCCTGGGTGCGTGGCGTGGACGCCTACACCATGGGCGCCTATCCGCAGGCCGAGGAGGAGTTCCGGGCCGCGGTCCGGATGGATCCCGGCATGGCCGACGGCTGGCTGGGGCTGCACGCGTTACGCATCGACACGACGACGGCGCTGCTGCGCATGTTCCGGCACCGCGACCGGTTCGGCGAGCAGCGCACCCGGCACCGGCGCACCCTGAACTCCTGGTACTGGCTCGGCTGGTGGGTGCAGCCCGTCCTGGAGCGGCCCCGCGATCTGCTGCTCGCCCACGCGTCGCACTGGCTCGACGGGCGCCATGTCCCGGATCTGGACGGGGCGTTGGCGACGCTGCCGCGGGTGGACGCCGATCCGCAGGTGCGGTTCCTGCACGCCTGCCGCGCCTACCTCGTCAAGGACTGGGAGCAGCTGGTCCGGCACACGGACCCGCTGCTCGACGACGGGCTCCTCGGCATCGAGGCCGGACTCTTCGGCGGGATGGCCCGGGTGCGCCTGGAGATGTACGGACAGGCCGAGCCGCTCCTGTCCGCCGCGCTGATGCGCTGCCGGAGCGAACAGCCCCAGCGCAAGGAGCTGCGCTACTGGCTGGCCCGCGCGCACGAGGGCACCGGCCGCTCCGCCGCCGCGCTCCCCCTGTACCGGGCCGTGCACCGCGTGGACCCCGCCTTCATGGACACCTCGGCCCGCCTCGCGGCCATCGCCGAGAGCGACGGCTACGGCGACTTCGGCGACGGCACGGACCTCAGTCCCCTCACGATGACCGGGCTCGGCCAGGACGTGCTGGACGGCTCCGAGTCGATGGACCCGCTGTACGAGGGCGACGGCCGGAACCTGAAGGTGAGCGAGCCCGATCTGCCGCCGCCCGGCGCCGTGTCCGCCGAGACCGACGCGGTCCGCGAGAAGGCCGTCGTACCGATCACGCCGCAACTGCCCGCCGGCCCGGCCGACCCGGCACTGCTCGAGGAGGCCCTCGCCGAGCTGGAGCGGATGGTCGGCCTGGAACCCGTGAAGCGGCAGGTGAAGGCGCTCTCGGCGCAGTTGAACATGGCGCGCCTGCGGGCCGGGCAGGGCCTGCCCGTGCAGCCACCGAAACGGCACTTCGTCTTCTCCGGCCCCTCCGGCACCGGCAAGACCACCGTGGCCCGCATCCTCGGCCGCGTCTTCTACGCGCTCGGGCTGCTCGGCGGCGACCATCTCGTGGAGTCCCAGCGGGCCGACCTGGTCGGCGAGTATCTGGGCCAGACGGCCGTGAAGGCGAACGAGCTGATCGACTCGGCGATCGGCGGCGTCCTGTTCGTCGACGAGGCGTACGCCCTGTCGAACTCGGGCTACGGCAAGGGCGACGCGTACGGCGACGAGGCGCTCCAGGTCCTCCTGAAGCGCGCCGAGGACAACCGGGACCACCTCGTGGTGATCCTCGCGGGCTACCCGGAGGGCATGGACCGCCTCCTCGCGGCGAACCCCGGACTGTCCTCGCGCTTCACGACGCGGGTCGACTTCCCCTCGTACCGGCCCCTCGAACTCACCGCGATCGGCGAGGTGCTCGCCGCGGAGAACGGGGACGTGTGGGACGAGGAGGCGCTCGACGAGCTGCGCTCCATCAGCGGGCACGTCGTCGACCAGGGCTGGATCGACGAGCTCGGCAACGGAAGGTTCCTTCGGACGCTGTACGAGAAGTCGTGCGCCTACCGGGACCTGCGGCTGACGGGGTACACGACGACTCCGACGCGGGACGACCTGTCGACGCTGCGGCTGCCCGATCTGATGCAGGCGTACGGCGAGGTCCTCTCGGGGCGCGGGCCCCAGGATCCGTCCGCGATGTGACAGGGCGAAGGGGCGGGTCCCGACCCGGGACCCGCCCCTTCGCCCTGTGCGGCTGTCAGCCGGCCAGCGCCTCCTCCGGCGCCTCGGCCCGCGGCTCCGCCACCCGCGCCCCGGGCGCCGGAGCGTCCCGGTGCGCGGGGTCACGGACCTCGCCGACGAGCATCTCCAGGACGTCCTCCAGGGCGACCAGGCCGAGGACCCGGCCCGAGGCGTCGGCGACCTGCGCGAGGTGCGTCGCGGCGCGGCGCATCACCGTCAGGGCGTCGTCGAGCGGGAGTTCGGCGCGCAGCGTCGTCATGGGACGCCAGATCTGCTGCGGCACCGCGCGGTCGTGGTCGGCGGAGTCGATCAGGTCGAGGACATCCTTCACATGCAGATAGCCCATGAAGGCGCCCCCCTCCGCGCAGACCGGAAAGCGGGAGTAGCCCGTACGGCCGGTCAGTTCGATGACCTGGCCGGGGGTGACCGAGGGGCCGACCGTGACCAGGGACGCCCGGTCGAGCAGGACGTCGGTGACCGGGCGCGAGCCCAGCTCCAGTGCGTCCTCCAGGCGTTCCTGCGCCTCGGGCTCGAGCAGCCCCGCCTGTCCGGAGTCCTCGACGAGTCGGCCCAGCTGCACGCTGGTGAAGACCGCCTCGACCTCGTCCCTCGGCTCGACCCCGAACAGCTTCAGCACGAGCCGGGCACAGGCGCCGAGGGCGACGGTGACCGGCCGGCACAGCCGGGCGAAGGCGACGAGGCCGGGGCTGAACCAGAGGGCGGTCTTCTCCGGCGCCGCCATCGCGAGGTTCTTCGGGATCATCTCGCCGATGACGAGGTGGAGGCTGACGACGGCGGCGAGCGCGATGACGTAGCCGAGGGGGTGGATCATTCCCTCGGGCAGGTGCATCGCCTCGAAGAGCGGCTCCAGCAGATGGGCGACCGTCGGCTCGGCGACCGCGCCGAGCGTCAAGGAGCAGACGGTGATGCCGAACTGGGCCGCCGCCATCATCTGCGGCAGGTGCTCCAGGCCGTACAGGACCTGGCGGGCCCGCTTGGTGTCCAAGGGCTCGATCTGGCTGCGGCGCACGGAGACGAGCGCGAACTCGGCGCCCACGAAGAAGCCGTTGGCCAGCACGAGGAGGACGGCGAAGAACAGTTGGAGCGCGCTCATCGGGCGGCCTCCGCCGGCTGGGCGGCGTCCGCGGTCCGTACGATCCGGACGCGCTCCGCGCGGTAGTGGTCGACCTGACGCACCGCGAGCCGCCAGCCGGGCAGCTCGGCCCGGTCACCGGGCGCGGGGATCCGGCCCAGCAGATCGGCGACGAGACCTGCGACGGTCTCGTACGGGCCTTCCGGTACGTCGAGTCCTATGCGGCGCAGGATGTCGACCCGGCAGCTGCCGTCGGCGTCCCACGCGGGGCGGCCGTCCTCGGACGGGGCGACCGCGAGCTCGGGCAGGTCGAGGCGGTCGTGCTCGTCGCGGACCTCGCCGACGAGCTCCTCGACGATGTCCTCCAGGGTGACGACCCCGGCCGTGCCGCCGTACTCGTCGACGACGACGGCTATGGGCTGCTCGCTGCGCAGGCGCTCCAGGAGGGGCTGCACGGGCAGCGTCTCCGGGACGAGCAGCGGGGCCTGGGCGATGCGGCTCACGGGGGTGCGCAGCCGCTCGTGCGCGGGCACCGCGAGGGCGTCCTTGAGGTGCACCATGCCGACGATCTCGTCGATCCGCTCGCGGTACACCGGGAAGCGGGAGAGGCCGGTGGCGCGCGTGAGGTTGACGACGTCCTCGGCGGTGGCCGAGGACTGGAGCGCGCTGACCTTCACGCGCGGCGTCATGACGTGCTGGGCGGTGAGCTCGCCGAGGGACAGGGTGCGGACGAACAGGTCCGCCGTGTCCTGCTCCAGGGTGCCCGCCTGCGCGGAGTGTCTGGCCAGGGAGACGAGTTCACCGGGGGTACGGGCCGAGGCCAGCTCGTCGGCGGGCTCGACGCCCAGGGCGCGTACGGCGCGGTTGGCCACGGCGTTGAGCAGCGCGATCACTGGCCTGAAGAGGCGCGAGAACACGTGCTGGGGGCCCGCGACGAACCGTGCGACCTGGAGCGGCTTGGACACCGCCCAGTTCTTCGGCACGAGCTCGCCGATCACCATCTGCACGGCGGAGGCCAGGAGCATGCCGAACACGACGGAGATACCGCCGACGGCGCCTTCCGGCACACCGACGGCCGTGAAAGGCCCCGCGAGCAGCGTCGCCAGCGCCGGTTCGGCGAGCATGCCGACGACCAGTGAGGTGATGGTGATGCCGAGTTGGGTGCCGGAGAGCTGGAAGGACAGCTCCTTGAGGGCGTTCACGACGGTACGGGCCCGTCGGTCTCCGTCGGCCGCGGCCTTCTCGGCGTCAGCGCGCTCCACCGTGACGAGGCCGAACTCGGCCGCCACGAAGAAGCCGTTGGCCAGGATCAGCAGGAATGCCGCTCCGAGGAGCAACAAGGGGATGGTCATGCCGCCGCCTCCGCGCACACAACGCGCAATTCGGTCGCGCTATGTCGGGAGGGGGCGGCGCATGTACTGCAGGACGAACCGTCCATCGCCGGAGGGAGTCACTCCTCGGTTAGCAGGAAACCCCCGGGGTCCTGGCGGACCCGTGATCGGGAGCGGGGCGGCGATGTGCGCGCGCCCCGCCACCAGATTAATCAAGACAGGGGTGGAAGCGTCAGGGCGTGCGGCCCCGAGTCAGCCCCGAAGTTCCTCGGAGGCCGTGGAACGGGCCTCGGTGAGGGCGCGCAGGGCACGCGCGTCGGCGAGGGCACGCTCCTTGGCCATGGCGGGCTGGATGCCCATGGCGGCCAGGCTCGTGCCGTCGCTGAGGTTGAGGAACACCCAGGGGTCGCCGGGCCGCAGGGTGACCTGGACGATCTCCGCCCAGGCCAGGCGGCGGCTGCGAGCGATGTTCACCACAGTGACGCCCTCGTCGTCCGCCACGACCTTGGGCCGGGCGAGCAGGACCAGCCCGCCGACGAGGACCGCCCCGGTGAAGATGAAGCTGAGTCGGTCGCCCGGGTTGATGCCGCCCAGCAGGAGCGCGATGGCGGTGAGAGTGACGAACATCGCGCCGCCGAGGCCGAGCAGGACGGCCCGGGTACGGGTCGGCCGGAAGGTGACGGGCAGCGTGGGGACTTCGGACATGAGTGCGGTCCTCAGAGACGGCAGGCGTGGATGGCCGTGGTCAGGATGGCCCGCGCGCCGAGTTCGTACAGGTCGTCCATGATGCGCTGGGCGCCCTTGGCGGGGACCATCGCGCGGACGGCGACCCAGCCCTCGTTGTGCAGGGGCGAGACCGTCGGCGACTCGAGACCCGGGGTGAGGGCGACGGCCTGCTCCAGGTGCTCGGCGCGGCAGTCGTAGTCCATCATCACGTAGGTCCTGGCGACCAGGACGCCCTGGAGACGGCGCAGGAACTGCTGGACCTTGGGCTCTTCGGTGGCCGCGCCGGAGCGGCGGATCACGACGGCCTCGGACTTCATGATGGGCTCGCCGAAGACCTCGAGGCCCGCGTTGCGCAGGGAGGTACCGGTCTCGACGACGTCCGCGATGACCTGGGCGACGCCCAGCTCGATGGCCGTCTCGACGGCGCCGTCGAGGTGGACGACGGACGCGTCGACGCCGGACTCGGCGAGGTGCTTGCCGACGATGCCCTCATAGGAGGTGGCGATCGTCTTGCCCGCGAGGTCCTCGAGGCCGGAGACGGTGCCAGGCTTGGCCGCGAAGCGGAACGTGGAGCGGGCGAAGCCGAGCGGCAGGATGACCTCGGCGTTGACACCGGAGTCGATGAGCAGGTCCTCGCCGGTGATGCCGATGTCGAGCTTGCCCGACGACACGTAGATCGCGATGTCCTTGGGCCGCAGGTAGAAGAACTCCACCTCGTTGAGCGGGTCGACGAGGACGAGCTCCTTGGACTCCTTGCGCTGCTGGTATCCGGCCTCATGGAGCATCGCCGACGCAGGTCCGGACAGTGAACCCTTGTTGGGGACGGCAATGCGCAGCATGAGGTCGGATTCCTTTGCGTTCAGGAGGGGCGTGACATGCGAGTGACGTGTGAGGGGGAACTTGACGCCGGCTCTAGAGGTGGGCGTAGACGTCGTCGAGGGAGATTCCCCGGGCGACCATCATCACCTGGACGTGGTACAGCAGCTGCGAGATCTCCTCGGCAGCGGCCTCCTTGCCCTCGTGCTCGGCGGCCATCCAGACTTCGGCGGCCTCCTCGACGACCTTCTTGCCGATGGCATGGACGCCCTTGTCCACCAGTTCGGCGGTGCGGGACGTCGCGGGATCGCCGTTCTTGGCCTTGAGCTGAAGCTCGGCGAAGAGCTCTTCGAAGGTTTTGTTCGCCATGATGGTCCTAAGACTACGGGTTCCGCCTGGCCACTCAGCGCCAGGGTTCGCTGACCGAGCGCAGTGTGGCCGCCGTGGCGACGGCCGCCGTGACGGCCTCGTGGCCCTTGTCCTCGTTCGAGCCCTCGATTCCGGCGCGGTCGAGGGCCTGCTCCTCGGTGTCACAGGTCAGCACGCCGAAGCCGACGGGGACGCCGGTGTCGATGGTGACCTGGGTGAGCCCCATGGTGACGCCCTGGCACACGTACTCGAAGTGCGGGGTGCCGCCGCGGATGACCACGCCGAGGGCGACGATCGCGTCGTAGCCGCGGCCCGCGAGGACCTTGGCGACGACGGGGAGTTCGAAGCTGCCCGGGACCCGGAGGAGGGTCGGCTCGTCGATGCCGAGCTCGTGCAGGGCGCGCAGGGCACCGTCCACGAGGCCGTCCATCACCTTCTCGTGCCACTGCGCCGCGATGACGGCGACGCGCAGGTCACCGCAGTTGCGTACGGACAGTTCGGGTGCGCCCTTGCCACTCACGTTGCTCCTCAGTGCTTGTGTGGTGCTGTGTGCTGTGTTCGATGTGCCGTGTGTCGTCTGAAAGGGGTACGGGCTACTGGTTCGCGCAGGTCGTGGACGCGGGGGCGTCCAGCCAGGGCAGGTCGTGGCCCATCCGGTCCCGCTTGGTGCGCAGGTAACGGAGGTTGTGCTCGCCCGCCTGGACCGGCATGGACTCGCGGGCGACGACCTTGAGGCCGTGCCGCAGGAGCGCGTCGGTCTTGTCGGGGTTGTTGGTCAGCAGGCGCAGGCCGCGCACGCCGAGGTCCTCGAGGATCTGGGCGCCCGCCGCGTAGTCCCGCGAGTCGGCCGGAAGGCCCAGTTCCAGGTTGGCGTCCAGCGTGTCTCGGCCGCGCTCCTGGAGCTCGTAGGCGCGCAGCTTGGAGAGCAGGCCGATGCCGCGCCCCTCGTGGCCGCGCAGGTAGACGACGATGCCGCGCCCCTCCTCGGTGATGCGCCGCATCGACTCCTCCAGCTGGGGGCCGCAGTCGCAGCGCAGCGAGTGGAAGACGTCGCCGGTGAGGCATTCGGAGTGGACCCGCACGAGGACGTCCTCGCCGTCGCCGATCTCGCCGTGGACGAGGGCGACATGCTCGACACCGTCGACCGTGGAGCGGTAGCCGTACGCGGTGAAGTCACCGAAGGCGGTCGGCAGATTGACCTCGGCCTCGCGGCGGACCGTCGGCTCGAAGGAGCGGCGGTAGGCGATCAGGTCCTCGATGGAGATGATCGTCAGGCCGTGCTTGCGGGCGAACGGGATGAGCTCGGGCAGGCGCAGCATCGTGCCGTCCTCGCCCGCGATCTCGACGATCGCGCCGGCGGGGCGCAGGCCCGCGAGCCGGGCGAGGTCGACGGCGGCCTCGGTGTGGCCGTTCCTGACCAGGACGCCGCCGGCCTTGGCGCGCAGCGGGAAGATGTGGCCCGGCCGCACGAAGTCGCCGGCCTCGGCGGTGCCGCCGGCCAGGAGCTGGAGCGTGGTGGCGCGGTCGGCGGCGGAGATGCCGGTGGTCACGCCGTGCGCGGGACCCGCGTCGACGGAGACCGTGAAGGCGGTGCGCATCGACTCGGTGTTGTTCTCGACCATCTGCGGCAGCTGGAGGCGTTCCAGCTCGTCGTTCTCCATGGGAGCGCAGATCAGGCCGCGGCACTCGCTCATCATGAAGGCGACGATCTCGGGGGTGGCCTTCTCGGCCGCGATGACGAGGTCGCCCTCGTTCTCACGGTTCTCGTCGTCGACGACCACGACGGGCCGGCCGTTCGCGATGTCGCGGATCGCCTGCTCGACGGGGTCGAGCGACAGGTCCGAGGTGTCCTCGTCGTGCGAGGTGCTGTACCAGACGGGTGCCGTGGTCATGCCGGTGCTCCTTCCAGGGCGGGCTGCGAGGCCGAGCGGGACCGCAGCCACCAGTCGCGCATGCCCCACAGGACGAGCGCGCCGTAGATCACGTAGACGAAACCGGAGAAGGCGAATCCGTTGGCGAAGTTCAGCGGTACGCCCACCAGGTCGACGAGCAGCCAGGCGAACCAGAACTCGACCATGCCGCGTGCCTGCGCGTACATGGCGACGATCGTGCCGACGAAGATGTACGCGTCCGGCCAGGGGTCCCACGAGAGCGTGGGGAAAGCGGTGAACAGACCGCCGACCGCCAGGGTGCCGAGTGCGGCGGCGCCCAGCAGGAAGCCGCGCTCGCGCCAGGTGGCGAACCGGACGGCGAGGGAGCCGTCCTGGGCCTGCCCCTTGCCACGGTTCCACTGCCACCAGCCCCACGCGGCGACGACGATGACCACGAGCTGCTTGCCCGCGCTGCCCGAGAGGTGGGCGGTCGCGAAGGCCGTGAGCAGGATGAGGCCGGAGACGAGCTGCGCGGGCCAGGTCCAGATCGAGCGGCGCCAGCCGAGCGCGAGGGCGACCAGACCGACGGTGTTGCCGATCATGTCGGACCACATGATGTGCTGGCCGAAGAGCGTGAACGCCTCGGAGTTCAGCCAGTTCAGGCTCACTTGGTGGCCTCCTGGGCACGGTCGCCGAGCAGCCGCTCGACGTACTTGGCGATGACGTCGACCTCGAGGTTGACCGGGTCGCCGGCCTGCTTCAGGCCGAGCGTGGTCAGGGCGAGGGTGGTGGGGATGAGGCTGATGGTGAAGTAGTCGGGGCCCGCGTCGACGACCGTGAGGCTCACTCCGTCGACGGTGATGGAGCCCTTCTCGACGACGTAGCGGGCGAGGTGCGCCGGGAGCGAGACCTTGACGATCTCCCAGTTCTCCGACGGCTTGCGCTCGACGATGCTGCCCGTGCCGTCGACGTGCCCCTGCACGATGTGTCCACCCAGGCGCGCGCCGACGGCGGTGGGGCGCTCCAGGTTGACCCGGGAGCCGACCGCGAGGGCGCCGAGGCTGGACCGGTCGAGGGTCTCCGCCATGACGTCGGCGGTGAACTCGTCGCCCTCGTGCTCCACGACCGTCAGACAGACACCGTTGACGGCGATGGAGTCGCCGTGGCGGGCCCCTTCGGTGACGACGGGGCCGCGCAGCCTGAAGCGGGAGGCGTCGCCGAGTTCCTCGACGGCAGTGATCTCGCCCAGCTCTTCGACGATTCCGGTGAACACTTCAGTGCTCCTTCGCTGCAGGGGCCGCGGGGCCGACAAGGGCGGCGGTGAGGCGCAACGCCTCAGGGCCGGCGGGGATTCCTGAAGGAGCGAAGGACGCGTGCGGGCGCACGGCTGCTCGCCGGGCGGGCACTGCGGAAGTGGTGGCCACCGGGTCCTCCTGCCTCTTCGGGCACGGACTCCGGGGCACTGTCGCGATATGGCGACAGAACGTACGGGCGAGGACACCGAGGCCGACGCCGAATGAGACCTGTCCCTGAGGACAAGTCGAAACAGACGGCGACGCGCACGAATGCCCGCCCGCCGCGCACTGCCTCCCATCCGGACTTTAACCGTCGGTCCAGGAATTTCACCTGGTCAACCGGCCGCTGGAAGCGACCGGGTCGCGGACTGTAACCGCCGGTTCGGACTTTCACCGACCCCGGAGTGCGCTGCTTCTGGTACAGGGCCAGTGTGCCACGTCCACGCGTGGGCCAAACGGGTGATCGACTGTGGGCTGCCTCACAGGCCGTGTGCGTGGACTCGCGCAGCGTTCCGGGCTGTCGCCTCTGCCGGGGCAATGGCGTGACGATCGCAACCGCCCAGGTGGGCGGCGTACGGGCGGAACCCCTGAGGCGCCTCGCGGGCGATGTCACATTTTCGCGCCGCCGACAGTCTCACCCGGAGAGGGACGTTCCACCGTGGAGCGTCCGGTGTGCGAAGGAGCGGAACTGCGATGACCACGATCCTGGTGACCGGCGGCACGGGAACCCTGGGCAGTCTCGTCGTCGAGCGGCTGCGGGGGGACGGGCGCGAGGTGCGGGTGCTCAGCCGGCATGCGCGGCCGTACGCGGTGGACCTGCGGGAGGGCGGGCCCGGGCTGGACGAGGCCGTCGCGGGTGTGGACGCGATCGTGCACTGCGCGAGCACGCCGCGCGGTGGTGACGAGAAGGCGGCCGGGCATCTGATCGAGGCGGCGCGGCGGGCCGGGGTGCCGCACCTGCTGTACATCTCGATCGTGGGCGTGGACCGGGTGCCGCTCGGCTACTACAAGGCCAAGCTCGCGGTCGAGAAACTGGTCGAGGGATCGGGGCTCGGCTGGACGGTGCTGCGTACGACGCAGTTCCACGACCTGGTGTTCCAGGCCCTTCAGGCGGTGGCCAAGCTGCCGGTGATGCTCCTTCCGGCGGGGGTCGCCGACCAGCCCGTCGAGGTCGCCGAAGTGGCCGACCGCCTGGCGGAGTTGGCGACCGGCGAACCCGCGGGACGCGTGGCGGACATGGGTGGTCCCGCGGTGCGCACGGCGCCGGATCTGGCCCGCGCCTACCTGAGCGCGAGCCGTCGGCGCCGGCCGGTCGTCGAGGTGCGCCTGGCCGGGAAGGCGTACAAGGGCATGCGGGACGGCGGGCATCTGGCTCCCGATCGGGCCGTGGGCAAGGGCACGTTCGAGGAGTTCCTCGCTCGGCGGTTTCCCGCGAGCTGACCCGGACCGCGCGCGGGGTTCAGCGGTCCGTCGGCGCGAAGAGCTCGTCCTGCGCCCCGTCCCGGGCCATCAGAAGCGCTCCCCGCAGCACCGCGGCGCCGCCGAGGGCGCCGGCCCGCACCTCGGTGGGCAGGGGGGACATGGCGGCGAGGCGGGTGGCGACCAGGGTCGCGAGGCGGTCGCCTCCCGCGCGGCCGACCTCGCCGCCCAGGACGAGGCAGCCGGGGTCGAGGACGGCGACGACGGAGGCGGCCCCGAGGACGAGCCGGTCGGCGAGTGCGTCGAGGAAGTGGGCGGGGGGCGTTCCGGGCTCCGCCCGTACCGCTTCGCGGACGAGCGCGGCGGCGGCCGGTTCCCCCGGTGCGGCCGCCGGGCCCACCAGGCCGTGGGCGCGGGCGAGTTCCGCGATGGCGGCGGATCCGGCCAGCGAGTGGAAGCCTCCGTCGCACCCGGTCGCGGACGGGAGTCCGGCCGTGCCCGGCACCGGCAGGAAGCCGATCTCGCCGGTGCCGCCAGAGGCCCCGCGGCGCAGGACGCCGTCGAGGACGACCGCGGCGCCGATGCCGTGGCCGAGCCAGAGCAGGGCGAACGTGTCACGGTCGCGGGCGGCGCCGTCGCGCTGTTCGGCGAGGGCGGCGAGGTTGGTCTCGTTCTCCACCAGGACGCGGGCCGGCAGGCGTTCGTGGAGGGCGGCGACGAGGCGGCGGTGCCACTCGGGCAGGCCCGACGAGTCACGGAGTTCGCCGGTGACGGGGTCGATGAGGCCAGGGGCGCCGATTCCCACGGTGTGCAGGGGTTCGGCGCCCGCCTCCTTCGCGGTGCGCTCGACCAGGGCGACGGCCCGTTCGACGGCGGGGCCGGTGCCCCCCTCGTCGTCGATGGGCGCGGACGCCTCGGCGAGGACGGTGCCCACGAGGTCGGCGACGGTGAGGGTGACGCCCTCGGTGCGGACGTCGAGCGCGGCGAGATGGGCGAGCCCGGAGACGATCCCGTGGAGTTTGGCGTTGGGGCCGCGGCGCTGGGCGCCTGCCTCGCCGACGACCTCGATCAGGCCCTGGGCCGTGAGCCGCTCGACGAGGTCGGCGACGGAGGGCCGGGACAGGCCGGTGAGCTCTTTCAACTGCCCGGCCGTCAGGGGCCCTTCGCTCTGGAGGAGGCGCAGCGCGAGCCGGTCGTTGATGGCCCTGGCGGTACTCGGTGATGCGGGCATGGCGCGGATCCTTCCAGATCGCCTTCGCTGCCGGGACGGGGGCCGTACGGGGAGACCGGTGGAATACCGACTATTTATCAGGCAGGGTTCCTGATAGTTTACGCCAGCAGCCTGGGGACAGTATCGGGAGGGGCACGCCGGATGAGTGAAGTCGGTTACGGGGCAAGGGAGTTGAAGCGCGCACGCTATGCGGTCGCGACCGTCTTCTGCGTCCATGGAGCGGTCACCGGGTCCTTCGCGACCCGAGTGCCCTGGATCCAGGACCACGCGGGGGTCAGCGCGGGCCAGCTCGGTGTCGCGCTCGCCTTCCCCGCGCTCGGCGCCTCGGTGGCGATGCCGCTCGCCGGCTGGGTGAGCCACCGGTTCGGCGCACGCACGGCGCTGCGCGGCCTGCTCGCCCTGTGGACGCTCGCGCTGATCCTGCCCTCGCTCGCGCCGAATCTGGCAGTGCTGTGCGTGGCGCTGTTCGCGTACGGCGCGTCGGCGGGCATGTCGGACGTGGCGATGAACGCACTGGGCGTCGAGGTCGAGAACCGCCTCGACCGGTCGATCATGTCCAGCCTGCACGGCATGTGGAGCGTGGGCGCCCTCATCGGTTCGGCGGCCGGCACGCTGGCCGCGCACCTCGGCTCGGACGCCCGCCTGCACCATCTGCTCGCCGCGGCGACCCTGACGGTCGTGGGCTTCATCGCGTGCGGCGGCGTGCTGGACCTGCGCCCCACGGAGGACGAGGAGCCGCCGCCGCGCTTCGCGCTGCCGCCCAGGTCGGCGCTGCTGATCGGCGCGGTCGGCTTCTGCGCCGTCTTCGCCGAGGGGGCGAGCCTGGACTGGTCGGCGGTCTATCTGCGGGACGTCCTCGACACGTCCGCCGGGCTCGCGGCCGCGTGCACCACCGCGTTCACGCTCACGATGGCCGTGGCGCGGCTCGCCGGCGACAGGATCGTGGACCGGTTCGGCGCGGTGCGTACCGTGCGGGTCGGCGGGGTCGGCGCCGCGCTCGGCGGACTGCTCGTGGTGGTGGCGCCGAACCCGGCGGTCGCGATGGCCGGTTTCGGCCTGATGGGCCTCGGGATCGCGGTCGTCGTGCCGCTCGCCTTCGCGGCGGCGGGGCGCAGCGGACCGAATCCGAGCCAGGCCATCGCGGGCGTCGCCACCATCACGTACACCTCGGGACTCATCGCGCCCTCCGCGATCGGGACGGTCGCCGACGCGACGAGCCTGGTGGTGTCGTTCGGCCTGGTGACGTTCCTGGCGTGCGGGCTCGCGGTGTTCGCGGGGGTGCTGCGCACGGGGGACCGTACGCGGACGAAGCCGGCCGAGGTCAGTCCTGCGTCCGCAGGAGCTCACGGCCAAGGGTCCTGAACATCTCGCTCCAGGGGGCGGGGCGCAGGGTGGCCGGGTCGAGGCGGACGAGTACGCGGGTGCCGTGGGCGTAGGTCGTCCCGCCGTCCGCCGAGCAGAAGCGGAAGCCGTACGTCAGGCCGGTGGTGCCGAGCCGGTCGAGCCAGAGGTGCACGGCGTACGCGCCGGGGCGGTCGACCGGCGCGTCATAGGTGATGCGCAGTTCCTTGACCGCGTTGCAGAAGTCGCCTGCCGCCACCCAGTCGCCCTCGAAGACGAGGCCCCGCTCCGCCCACAGGGCGGTCCAGGCGCGCTCGACCATCACCGGGTAGCGGGCGTTGTGGAGCAGGCCGAGCGCGTCGAGGTCGTCGAAGTGGACGGTGACGGGGACGAGCTGTCCGTGGGACTGGGCGGGGCGGGCGAGGGCTTCGGCGGTCACGGGTGGGGCTCCTGATGCGGTACGTACAAGAGCCCCATCGTACGACCTTGAACTAAGCAAACGCTCAGCAGGCCGGGCCGGGCGTGCCGCGACCCGTTCAGCCCGCGATCGAGTCGAGCTGCTCGGCCGCCGGGCGCAGTGCCCACAGGTCCCCGCCGGGCGGCGTCTCCAGACGCGGGACCGCCCGCTTCGCCGCGGCGCTCCCGGCGTCGGCGGCAGCGTGCACGATGTCGCTCGCCGCGAACCGGTGGAACTCCAGCTCGGGGTGCGGCCATGCCGTCGCCCCGGTGGCCGCGGGCAGCAGATAGTCGACGGCCTTGAACAGGCTCTGCCCGTCCGGGCCCCGGTACGACCACAGGTCCACGCCGACATGCCGCCCGATCGCGGCGAGCCGGGTGTAGGCGACCAGATCGAAGGTCGAGTAGTGCCAGCTGCGGGTCCTGGCGAGCTCCTGCGGCTGGCTGCCGTCGCCCGCGATCTGCGGGGCGATGCGCTTGATGCGGGCGTCGAGGACGGTGCGGCGGGCGAGGGCGGTGTCGCCGGTGGCGTAGGCGAGGGCAGCGACCTGGAGGTCGTAGAACGTGCCGTGGTTGTTCTCGGCGGCGCCCTCCTGAGCGCCGAAGTCGCTGTTCACGAGCCAGCCGAGGAAGTCCTTGTTCCACTCTCCCATCGCCGTGCGGTCGCCCTTCGACCAGCCGGGGGCGCCCGTGCCGAGGAGGGCGACGGCGTCGGTGACACTCGTGTACGACTGCGAGAAGTCGATGATGCCGATGGCCCGCCCGTCGTACTTGCAGGGGATGAACTGGGCGTGGTCCAGGTTCGGGTTCATGCGCGTGTCCGGGTCGAGGAACCAGGTGCGCAGGACCGTGGCGGCCTTCCGCGCGTACTCCTTGCGGCCCGTGTAGTACCAGGCGAGGGCGAGGTCGTACGTCGAGTCGAAGACCTTCTCCACGTCCTGGCGGTCGGTCCCGGTGTCGACCTCGGGGTTGCGCTGTCCGTCGCGCTGGACGTACGGGCAGCCCCAGGGGTTGTCGGAGGTGGGCGTCTGTGAGGGCCACCAGTAGGGGGCCTGGCTCAGATAGTCGTGGACGTCGCCGCCGGGCGCGGGCTTCGGTTTGTCGACGACGGTCCAGGGGCCCTGGTCCAGCCAGGTGTCGGCGCGGGCCGTCAAGTCCCTTACGGCGTGCTTGAGTTGCGGGTCGCCGTGGTCGAGGCGCTGCTTGGTCCGCAGCAGGCGCTCGCCGTCGAGGACGGCGGTGCGCGGGGCGCTCACGCCGGCTGTCGCGGACTGGGCCGATATGGGGACGGCGGCGACGGCGGTGAGGGCCGCCACCGCGGCGAGCAGGGCACCGAGACGTACACGGGATCTGGCACGCATCACAACTCCCATCACGTATCTGAACGACGTTCATGGATCAAGCCGTGCGAGCGTAGGGCGCCGAGGTGGGCGTGACAATGCCTTCGGCAAGGATTCATGGATGGGATCGGGGCCGCCGACCGTGGCGCGAAAAGGGCCTTACGGCGCATTAACATGGCGGCGATCATTTCGAGCCACGGAAGCACCACAGAAAGCAGAACTCATATGGACCTCGGTGTGCGCTGGAAACTTCACGGCGACGGGCGCACCCCGGCTCCAGGCGCCGTCGTGCGCCCGGACGAGCGGCTCTCCTGGCCGCGCACGCTCGGGCTCGGCGCCCAGCACGTCGTCGCGATGTTCGGCGCATCCTTCGTGGCGCCCGTCCTGATGGGTCTCGACCCGAACCTCGCGATCATGATGTCCGGCGTCTCGACCGTGATCTTCCTGCTCGCCACCCGCGGCCGTGTGCCCAGCTATCTCGGCTGCTCGCTCTCCTTCGTCGGCGTCGCCGCGGTGATCCGGGCGCAGGGCGGGACCAGCGCCACGGTGACCGGAGCGGTGTTCGTGGTCGGCGCCGCGCTGTTCCTGGTGGGGCTCGCGGTGCAGAAGTTCGGCGCGCGGATCATCCACGCCGCGATGCCGCCGATCGTCACCGGCGCGGTCGTCATGCTGATCGGCTTCAACCTCGCGCCGGTGACGGCGTCGACGTACTGGCCGCAGGACCAGTGGACCGCGCTCCTCGTGATGCTGTTCACCGGTTTGGCCGTGGTGTGCCTGCGCGGTTTCTGGTCCCGTATCGCGATCTTCCTCGGGCTGCTCTTCGGCTACGGCATCTCCTGGGTGTTCGACCGGATCTTCGGCCGGATCCACTCCCCCTCCGGCGGCGCCGAGGCCGTCGACCACTGGCGCCTGGATCTGTCCGGCGTCGGCAAGGCCGACTGGATCGGCCTGCCCTCCTTCCACGCCCCCTCGTTCCAGTGGTCGGCGATCCTCGTCGCGCTGCCCGTCGTGATCGCGCTGATCGCCGAGAACGCCGGACACGTCAAGGCCGTCGGCGAGATGACCGGCGACGACCTCGACGACAAGCTCGGCACCGCGATCTCCGCCGACGGCGTCGGCTCCATGCTCTCCACCGCGGTCGGCGGCCCGCCCAACACGACGTACTCCGAGAACATCGGCGTGATGGCCGCGACCCGCGTCTACTCGACGGCCGCGTACTGGGCGGCCGCCGGCTTCGCCCTGCTCTTCGGCCTGTGCCCCAAGTTCGGCGCGATCGTGGCCGCCATCCCGGGCGGCGTGCTCGGCGGCATCACCGTCATCCTCTACGGCATGATCGGTCTGCTCGGCGCGCAGATCTGGATCAACGCCAAGGTCGACCTGCGCAACCCGCTGAACCTCGTCCCGGCCGCCGCGGGCATCATCATCGGCGTCGGCAACGTGTCCCTGAAGTTCACCGACAACTTCTCGCTGAGCGGCATCGCCCTGGGCACCATCGTCGTCATCACCGGCTACCACGCGCTGCGCGCCATGGCCCCCGCGCACCTCAAGACGCAGGAGCCGCTCCTCGACTCGGGGACCTCGACGTACGACGACCCGCCCTCGGACGACGGCGGTCAGTCCGCCAGGTCGTAGGCGTAGTCGGGGGCGAACGACCCCGGCTCGCCCTTGCAGCCGTCCGACTCCCCCGGCAGCTTCACCCACAAGTAGGCGTCGATCCCGCGCTCCCCGGTGCGCAGGGTCGGCGCCTGCCCCAGTTTGCGGCCCGCGGGGTCGCACCACGCGCCGTCCGCCGGGGCGCCGTTGCCGTTGCGGCTGGTGTCGATCACGGCGCCCAGGGACGGTGGGCCGCCCATCGCCGCCAGGACCCGGCGGGCGTAGGCCACTTCGGCGGAGGTGCGGTTGAAGTTGGAGACGTTCGTGAAGACGCCGTCGGACGAGGCCGGCGACGCGGCGCCCGCCGCTCGCAGCCGGGCCGCCTGGGTAGCGGCGGGGTTCCAGTCGGAGTGCCCGGCGTCGTAGTACACCCGGGCCCTGGGGTTCGCCGACTTGAAGGCGCGGCCCGCGCGGGCCAGCGCCGCGTACCGGCCGGCGAGCTGCCCGCCGGAGAGGCACTCGGTCTGGGAGAGCGCGTCGGGTTCGAGGACCACGACGACCTCGCCGGATCCGAGTCCCGCCGCGAACTTCTGCGCCCAGCTTTCGTACGCGGCGATGTCCGGCGCCCCGCCCTCCGACGCGCCCCCGCAGTCACGCTGGGGGATCGCGTACGGCACGAGCACCGGCACCCGGCCCTCGCGCGCCGCCGTGGACGTCACCGCCCGCACCCGGGACGTGATGGTGTCGGGTGTGAAGTCGGCGAACCAGACCGCGGCGGGCCGGTCGGCGATCCGGGACTCGATGAGGGGGCGCCGCGGGTCCGAGCGGTGGGCCCTGACCCAGTCGAGCACCTGGGAGTCGGTGTGCCGGTACAGGCGCGTGGAGGCGGGCGTCACGGACCGCCCGGCCGACGCCCTCGGAGTAGGTTCCGGCTTCTTCTTCGCCGTCTTCGCGTTCGACGGGGAGGGCGACGCGCCGGGTGAGGCCGAGGCGGATGTCGCGGTCGGTACCGCGGGCAGCGGAAGCAGGTCGGGCGACCGCGTCACCCGGGGCCGCGCCACATCGCCGCCCTCGGACCCGTCGAGCGCCGACACCATCCCGGCGACCGTGCCGACCGCCGCGACCAGTGACGCGGCCGCCGCCATGGCACCCCGGCGGGCGGCGACCCTGCGCTCGGCGCGCCGCTCGGCCAGCCGCTGCGCACGTAAGCCTGACACGCTGTTCTCCCTTTGCCCCACGCACGGTGCCCGGCCCGTTCCCCCGTTCTGGGGAAGCCCCCGGCCAGGCGGCACGCGCGCCAGCCTAGGCTTGAGAACCTGCCCCCATGGCGCAGTTGGAACGGTTCGCGAAGTGCACGCCCGCCGCGCGCGGGGTCGACTCCGTGGTGGCCCGGATGCGTGAGCTGGCCGCCTCCTGGCCCGCCCACGACGGTGTGGCCGTCTTCAACCGGGTCTATCTGTCCGTCACGGAAGAGGTCGACCGGCACATCGACGGCGGCCGGTTCGCCGACGCCGAAGCCGCGACCACGCTGGACGTCCGGTTCGCCGGGCGCTACCTGGCGGCCGTCGAGACCCCCTCCACCGACCACCGCCCGCCCGCCTGCTGGCGTCCGCTGCTCCAGTACCGCCGCCATCCGGGCGTACGCCCGCTGCAGTTCGCCCTCTCGGGCATCAATGCGCACATCGGCCACGATCTGGCGCTCGCCGTCGTGGACACCTGCCGTACGCTCGGCTGCGAACCGGCCGACGTGGAGGATGAGTTCGACCGCGTGGGCGATCTCCTCGTCTCGCTGGAGGAGCGCATCCGCGAAGATCTGATGCCGGGCCCCGATCTGCTCCAGATCGCCGACCCGCTGACCCATCTGCTCGGCTCCTGGACCCTGGAGCGCGCCAGGGACGGCGCCTGGGCGGCGGCCCGCGCCCTGTGGGTGCTGCGTGAATTCCCGGACGTCACCGAGGAGTTCGTCCGGCGCCTCGACACCTCTGTCGGGCTGGTCGGCCGCATGATGCTCACACCCCTGCCGGACTGATCCGGCCACGCGCCCGCCTTCGCCGCGGAACTGCCCCGTGATCGCTGTACGTTGACAAGGAGTAACGCGAGCGATCCCTGATGCGAACGCGAAGGAGCACCGGCATGGCGACCCGACTCGGCCTCAGCCTCCCCCAGATGAAGCAGTACGACATCGGGCGCGACATCCCGGCGGTGGCCCGCGCCGCCGAGGAGATCGGTTACGAGAGCCTGTGGGTCTTCGAGCGGATCCTGTTCCCCGAGCCCGCCCGCCAGGGCCTGTACGGGGTCCCCGGCCTCCCCTGGCCGGACCAGTACCGCTCCGTCGCCGACCCGCTGGTCTCCCTCACGCTGGCCGCCGCCGTCACGGAGCGGGCCCGGCTCGGCACGAGCGTCCTTGTCGCACCGCTGCACGTACCGTTCCAACTGGCGCGCGCCCTGGCCACGTTGGACGCGGCCAGCGGTGGCCGCGTCGTCGCGGGCATCGGCACCGGATGGTCCCACGACGAGTACGCGGCCGCCGCCGTGGCCCCGTTCGAGAAGCGCGGCCAGGTCCTGGACGAGCTGCTCGACGTGTTCGAGGCCGTGTGGGGCCCCGACCCCGTGCGTTACGAGGGCGAGCTGACGACCATCGCGCCGTCCGTGGTGGGGCCGAAGCCCGCCGGGCCGATCCCGGTGCTGCTGCCGGCGAACAGCCCGAAGGCCGCGCGCCGGCTCGTGGACCGCGCGGACGGCTGGATGCCGGGGGCCGCGGGCGCGGAGCAGCTCGCCGAGCAGTGGCGGAATCTGCAGGAACTGGCCGAGGAGCGCGGCCGCAAGGAGCCGATCCAGAGCGTGCTGCGGGTGAACACGATCTACACGCGCGACGAGTACAAGGGCGACGACCGCCGCCCGTTCCAGGGCAGCGTCGCGCAGATCGTCGAGGATCTGGTCGCGCACGACGCGGTGGGCCTCGAGGAGATCCTGATCGACCTCCAGGGTCTCGCGCGCGACGCGGACGAGCTGACGGATGTCGCGGCCGAGGTGTTCACGGCCGCGCGCGAGGCCGGGGTCTGACGCGGTGCGGGCCCCGGCGTCCGCCGGGGCCCGCACACCGATCAGTCCTCGGGCAGCTCGACCGGAGCGATCTCGTCGTACACGTCGCCGGGGCCGGGGTTGGTGCCGTCCGTCGCGCCGCCCAGCTGGTGCATGACGCCCCAGACCGCGTTGAGCGCGGTCTGCACGGCGCCCTCGGCCCAGCCGGCCGTCCAGGAGATGTCGTCGCCCGCGAGGAAGATGCCCCGCTTGTCCTCGGGGAGGCGGTCCTGCATGAAGTGCGTGAACAGGCGGCGCTGGTAGCGGTAGTGACCCGGCAGGTTCGCCTTGAACGCGCCCATGAAGTAGGGCTCGTTCTCCCAGGACACGGTCACCGGGTTGCCGATGATGTGCTTGCGGATGTCGACGTTCGGATAGATCTCACCGAGCGACTTGAGCATGACCTCCATGCGCTCGTTCGCCGACAGGGGCAGCCACTTCAGGCTGTCGTCGCACCAGGTGTACGACAGGCAGATGGTGGCCGGCTTGTCCGGGCCGTCGTCGAGCAGGTAGGTGCCGCGCGTCATGCGGTCGGTGAGCGTCATGGACATGGTGTCCCGGCCGGTCGGGTTTCCCCTGTCGTCGACGGCCTTGTCCAGCCAGAACGGCCGGTCCACGGGGACGAAGAGCTTCGAGCTCTCCATGTAGTGCGTGCGCTCGATCGCCGTCCAGTGGTCGATCGGGAAGAGCGAGTCGTCGCACGCGACCTTGGACAGCAGCATCCAGGACTGCGCGGTGAAGATCGCCGCCTGGTAGGTGCGGATGTCACCCGACGCGTCGGTGACCGTGATGTGGTTGCCCGCTGTGCGGTGCAGCCGGGTCACGGCCGGACGCGGCTTCCGGCTGTCGTGCAGCTCGGCGAGCGAGGTGCCGTACGCCCAGTGGACGATCTTCTCCGGCTCGCGCTCCCACAGGCGCAGCGGCAGCTGCTGGGAGCCGCCGACGATGCCGCGGTGGTGGTCGTCGGCCTCGGTGTAGACGACGCGCAGGATCTCCAGGATGGAGTTCGGGAAGTCGGTGTCCCAGCCGCCGGTGCCGAAGCCGACCTGGCCGAAGATCTCACGGTGCCGGAAGGACTTGAAGGACTCGGAGTCGCAGAGGAACCCGTAGAACGTCTGGTTGTCGAGCTTGTCGACGAGCTTCGACCAGATCTCGCGGATGCGCGGCACGTCGCGCTCACGCATCGCGCGGTTCATGTCGGAGAAGTCGGCGCCCTCTTCGAGGCAGGCGTTCCACGCGTTCATGACGTCGCGGTAGACCTGCGGCAGGTCGTCGACGGTGGTGGCGTAGTGGGACTCGCCCTTGAGGTCGACGACGGTCGACGGGGTCTCGGGGGCGAGCGGGTTGGGGAAGGGCCGCGTCTCCAGGCCGACCAGGTCGATGTAGTGCTGGAGCGCGGTCGACGACGGCGGGAAGCGCATCGCGCCCATCTCCGCGGTCAGCCCGGCGGCCTCGGCGGGGGTGCCCTCGAAGCCGACCGTGCGCAGCCGGCCGCCGATCTCGTCCGCCTCGTACACGACGGGCTTGAGGCCCATCTTCATCAGCTCGTACGCGGCGACGATGCCGGAGAGGCCACCGCCGATGACCGCGACCTCGGTGCCGTGCTCGGTCGCCGGTATCTGGCCGAGGCCCGCCGGGTGCGCGAGGAAGTCGTCGTACGCGTACGGGAAGTCCGGCCCGAACATCGTGATGGGGGGCTGCGCGTCGGTGTGCTGGACGGCGTTGGGCACCGTGGACGTCATGGGGTACGGACTCCTTGCGGGAACTGAGGTACTGAAGGTTCGGGGCGGCGGCGCGGGGCTCAGATCAGCGGCGTGTACAGACCGGGGCGGCGGTCGCTGAGGTACGGGTTGGCGTCGCGGGACGCGGCCAGGAAGGCGGGGTCCACATCGGCACAGATCAGCTCGTCACCGCGGCCGGCGCGCGCCCTGGCGACGCCGTCGGGCCCGGCGAGCGTGGATAGCCCGACGAACTCGAACTCCCCTTCCTGGCCGACCCGGTTGACGTACGCGACGTACATCTGGTTCTCGAAGGCCCGCACGGGCACGACGGACTCGGCGACGAACTGGTACGGGTGCATCTGGGCCGTCGGTACGAGCAGCAGGTCGGTGCCGGCGAGGGCGTGCGCGCGCACGTTCTCCGGGAACTCGACGTCGTAACAGATCATGAGGCCGATGCGGACACCGTCGAGCTCGGCCTGGACGACGGCCTGGTCGCCGGGCGTGAACGAGTCGCGCTCGAAGCAGCCGAAGAGGTGGGTCTTGCGGTAGTTCGCGAGGCGGGTGCCGTCGGGGGCGATCAGCTGGGCCGAGTTGAACACCAGCTCCCCGTCGCGCTCCGGGTAGCCGTAGGCCACGGCGACGCCGTGCCGGGCCGCGATCTCGACGATGGCCTGCGCGGAGGGTCCCTCGGCGGGCTCGGCGAGGCGGGCCACGTCGTCGCCGATCGCGTACCCGGTCAGGAACATCTCGGGGGCTGCCAGGAGCCGGGCTCCGGTCGCGGCGGCGCGGCCCGCGGCGTCATCGAGCACCTTGAGGTTCTCGGCGACGGACCCGGGGCGGCCGGAGCTCTGGAGCAGGGCGGTGCGCAGCGGCGGCATGGGCGTCCTAAGGAGCGTGCGAAGAAGGGGGAGGGGGATCGGATAAGACGGTACGTTTCCGCGCACCGGCGGGACAAGACGGGACTGTTGCGTCTTCTCGTACGATCCGTTGCGCCTCATGGGCCGTCGGCGACGATTTGTTGCGCGTCCGGGTGAGCTGTCGGTCGCAGTCCGTACGGGGTGGCCTCCGCCGTACGCGGAGGGGGAAGCCGACCGTGGTCCGACGTGCCGGGTGCGGACCCTGGGCCGCACCTGGCCGAGCCCCGACACGGAATAGACGAAGGTGCCGCGGAGCCTGGGCTCGGCGGCACCTTCTGGACGACACCTTCTGGACGGTCACAAAGAGGGCACGGGCGACTTCACGGAGCTGCCGTGGCGGGCCCGGCGCACCACGCGGTGAGGCGTTACGCGGGCGAGCCCGATGTGTAGCGCCGCATCAGCGGCGACAGGACGAGCACCGACTTGGTCCGCTCCACGAACGGCTCCCCCGCGATCCGTTCCAGGACCCGCTCGAAGTGCCGCATGTCCGAGGCGAAGACCTGGACGATCGCGTCCGCGTCACCGGTGACGGTGGAGGCGGACGCGACCTCGGGGTAGCGCTCCAGGCCGCGCTTGATGGCCTCGGGCGAGGTGTTGCGGCGGCAGTACATCTCGATGAACCCCTCGGTCTCCCAGCCGAGCGCGGCCGGGTCGACCCTGACCGTGAAGCCCGTGATGGCTCCGGTGGCCCGCAGCCGGTCCACGCGCCGTTTGACGGCGGGCGCGGACAGGCCCACGAGCTGGCCGATGTCGGCGTAGGAGCGGCGGGCATCCTCGGCGAGGGCGTGCACGATGCGTTCGTCGAGATCGTTCAGCAAGGCAGGTGGTTCACTTCTCTTGGGCAGGCGCGGAGGCGAGTCGGGAGCGACGGGCCCCGTAAAGGAAGTAGAACACGAGGCCGACGGCCATCCACACGCCGAAGACCACCCAGGTGACGGTGGACAGGCTGCCCATCATCCACACGCAGAACCCGAAGCCGAGCGCCGGCAGGATCGGCGAGAGCGGCACCCGGAAGGTGCGCGGCATGTCGGGACGCGTGCGGCGCAGGACCACGACCGCGATGTTGACCAGGGCGAACGCGAAGAGTGTGCCGATGCTGGTCGCGTCGGCGAGCTGGCCGAGCGGGATCGCGGCGGCGAGGATGCCGCAGAACAGCGAGACGATCACGGTGTTGGCGCGCGGCGCCCCCGTCTTGGGGTGGACCTTCGAGAACACCTTGGGCACGAGGCCGTCGCGGGACATCGCGAACAGGATGCGGGTCTGGCCGTAGAGCACGGTCAGGACGACGGACGCGATGGCGATGACGGCGCCGGCGGCGAGCAGCGTCGCCCAGAACGACTGCCCGGTGACGTCCTTCATGATCCCGGCGAGCGCGGCCTCGGAGTCGTTGAACTGCTTCCACGGCTTGGCGCCCACGGCGACGGCCGCGACGAGCACGTACAGCGCGGTGACGATGACGAGGGAGAGCATGATGGCGCGCGGCAGGTCGCGCTGCGCGTTCTTGGCCTCCTCGCCGGCCGTGGAGGCGGCGTCGAAACCGATGTACGAGAAGAAGAGCGTCGCGCCGGCCGCGCTGACTCCGGCCATGCCGAGCGGCATGAAGTGCTCGTAGTTGCCGGACTGGAAGCCCTTGATGCCGATGGCGCAGAACAGCAGCAGCGCCACGATCTTGACGACGACCATGATCGTGTTGGCGCGGGCGGACTCACGGGCGCCGCCGAGCAGGAACGCCATCGCGAGGAGGACGACGATCAGCGCCGGCAGGTTGAAAATGCCGCCGTCGCCGGGGGGCGCGGACAGGGCGTCGGGGATCGTGACGCCGATCGTGCCGTCCAGGAGCTCGTTCAGGTACTCGCCCCAGCCCACGGCGACCGCCGCGACCGAGACGCCGTACTCGAGGACCAGGCACCAGCCGCAGATCCAGGCGATCAGCTCACCCATCGTTGCGTACGCATACGAGTAGGAGGAGCCCGCGACCGGTATGGTCCCGGCCAGTTCGGCGTACGAGAGCGCCGAGAAGAGGGCCGTGAGTCCGGCGATCACGAACGACAGGGTGACCGCGGGGCCCGCCTTCGGGACGGCCTCGCCGAGCACCACGAAGATGCCGGTACCGAGCGTGGCGCCGATGCTGATCATGGTCAGCTGCCACATGCCGAGCGAGCGGCGCAGACTGCCACCTTCGCCCTGGCCACCCTCCGCGACCAGGACTTCCACCGGCTTGCGCCGCATCAGCCTGGCACCGAGGCCCGGGGTGAGGGTCTCGGTCGTTCGGGTGCGCGGTGGTGCGCCGTGGTCGAGCACGGGCTGGCTCCTTCATCGCTGCCGGTCAGGTGGGCGCGCGCCGGGAACGGCAAGCAGCGACAGCCCACACCAGACCGGGGACCGCCGAGCAGGCCATCCCCGCCACGCCACGTACAGCGCCTGACTCTAAAGGTTTTCTCTTCCCACCTGTAATGCAGCAACCTTGCGTATACGTGCATGAACGTTGCGTGGTGCGCACGAGTGCGGACGAACGTTGCGCGGTCCGTTTCGTCCGTTGCGTTCCGGCTCTCGGGAAACTTCCGGAAAAAGCGAAACCCCGCGTCCCGAAGGGACGCGGGGAACTGCGGGACCGGCCGCGCACCACCCGCAGGCAGCGAGCGGCCGGATCCTGCCGAGCGACTAGCTCCAGCTGGCGTGCAGCGGCTTGCCCTCCGCGTAACCGGCGGCGGACTGGATCCCCACGACGGCCTTCTCCTCGAACTCCGCGAGGGAGCTGGCCCCCGCGTAGGTGCAGGAGGAGCGCACGCCCGCGATGACCGAGTCGATCAGGTCCTCGACGCCCGGACGCTGCGGGTCGAGGAACATGCGCGAGGTGGAGATGCCCTCCTCGAACAGCGCCTTGCGGGCGCGGTCGTAGGCGGACTCGTCACTCGTGCGGTTCTTCACGGCACGCGCCGACGCCATGCCGAACGACTCCTTGTACGCACGCCCCTGGGCATCGTGCTGAAGGTCGCCCGGGGACTCGTACGTGCCCGCGAACCAGGAGCCGATCATGACGTTCGACGCGCCGGCGGCGAGCGCCATGGCGACGTCACGGGGGTGCCGGACACCGCCGTCGGCCCAGACGTGCTTGCCGTACTTCTTCGCCTCGGCGGCGCACTCCAGGACGGCGGAGAACTGCGGCCGGCCGACGCCGGTCATCATGCGCGTGGTGCACATGGCGCCGGGGCCCACGCCGACCTTGATGATGTCGGCGCCGGCCTCGATGAGGTCCTTGACGCCCTCGGCGGCGACGATGTTGCCCGCGACGATGGGCACCTGCGGGTCGAGGCCCCGGACGGCCTTGATCGCGGAGATCATCGACTCCTGGTGGCCGTGCGCGGTGTCGACCACGATGGTGTCGGCACCGGCGTCGAGGAGCTGCTTGGCCTTGCCGGCGACGTCGCCGTTGATGCCGACGGCGGCCGCGATGCGGAGCTTGCCGTTCGCGTCGGTGGCCGGGGTGTAGAGCGTCGCGCGCAGGGCGCCCGTGCGGGTCAGGATGCCCGCGAGGCGGCCGTCGGCGCCCACGGCGGGGGCGTAGCGGCGGTTGGCGTGGTCCAGCTTGTTGAAGGCGTCGCGCGGGTCGATGTCCGCGTCGAGCAGGAGCAGGTCCTTGGACATGACCTCGGACAGCTGCGTGAACCGGTCGACGCCGGTCAGGTCCGCGTCCGTGACGACGCCGACGGGCCGCTGCTCCTCGTCCACCACGACACCGGCGTTGTGTGCGCGCTTGTTCAGCAGGGCGAGCGCGTCGGCGACGGTCTGGTGCGGGACGAGGACGATGGGGGTGTCGAGGACCAGGTGGCGGGTCTTCACCCAGGAGATGACCTCGGTGACCACCTCGATCGGGATGTCCTGCGGGATGACGACGAGGCCCCCGCGGCGGGCGACGGTCTCGGCCATGCGGCGCCCGGCGATCGCGGTCATGTTGGCGACGACCAGCGGAATCGTGGTGCCGGTGCCGTCGGGGGACGCCAGGTCGACCGCCTGACGGGAACCCACGGCGCTGCGGCTCGGCACCATGAAGACGTCGTCGTAGGTCAGGTCGTACGCAGGCTGGATGTCGTTGAGGAAACGCACGTGCTGCTCATCCCAGTCGATCAGAGGTGGCCCCCGGGCAGGTCAGCCCGTGGGGGAAAAGCACGTACTTCAGTGTCCCATGCCGTCGCTACCACATGCCCACGGACGATTACACAGGCGGCTGGGAGGGGGTGTGGTCGGATCCTCCAAGGGTCAGTGCGATCACGAGCCTCGGATTCCGGCCACGCCTGCGGTCGACCGCGTCGGTGAACACGTCGAGCGCGGTCTCCCAGTCCTCGGGCCTGGCACTGGCGTAGGGCCGCCAGCCCACGACGGACAGGAGCAGCGCCTGCTCGCTGCCGTCGGGCCAGAAGGAGACATCGGTCAGGACGTCGAACAGCGCGTCCCAGTTGCGGCCGAACCAGTCCGGCAGCTCCAGGTCGCGCACGCACCGGTCCATGAACCCGGCCTTGTCCTTGACGCCTTCGAGGTCGAGGACGCGGATCCTGTCGGGACCTCCGGTCATCTCAGCACCGCCTTGAACGACTCGTAATGGTCATCGGTGTAGTACGTCTCGTGACTCCGCCCCATGACGATGCGCCGGGCGCCACGGTCCCGCTCGCCGGGCGTGGGGACGGTGTACTCGTGGTAGTAGCCGCGGCTCTGCCGGGGCAGCTCCCGCTCGAAGTTCCCGAAGACGGAACCGTCCTTGGTGTACGGGAACGGCCCGCCCTTGTCGATGACGGTCAGGGTCGTACGGGCCTCGGCGGGGAGCCCGGACTCGGGGACCGTGGACATGCCCCGCGCCCAGGCGGGTGTGGAGCGGCCCGGGACGGCCGGTGTGTCCTGTCGCGTGTCCTGGGCGGAGCACCCGGTGACCAGCAGGGCGAGGGCGACGAGCAGCGCCCCCAGCACGAGAGTGGGGAGGCGGGTGAGTTGCCGCGGCAGCATGCCGCCGATGCTGCCACAGCCGCCCCCGGTGAGCGCGGTACGCGACGCGGGTACCGCGCCCGACGGGGCCTAGGCCCCGTCGGGGTCCGCGCGGTTCAGCGCCGGCTTCGGTGTGGGGCCCGCGGTGAGGAGGAAGTCCGCGGCGGCCGTGTCCGTGACCAGGCTGGTGACGAGCCCCGACCTCAGCACCGCGTCGATCGCGGCGGCCTTGCGCTGACCGCCCGCGATGGCGACGACCTCCGGTATCCGCCGCAGGCGGTCCGCCTCGACCGTGATGCACCGCTCGCCCAGGTCACGGCCGACCCGCCGGCCCTCGGCGTCGAAGAGGTGCGCGGACATCTCGGCGGCGACGCCGAGCGAGGCGTAGTGGGCCCGCTCCTCGTCGCTGAGCATGTCGTGGACGGTGGAGATGCCCGGCTCCCAGGAGCCGATGGAGACGCAGGCGACCGTGACCTTGTCGAAGTACTCGAAGGCGCGGGCGATGCCCGTCTGGCTGCGCAGCGCGGCCGCGGTGGCCGGGTCGGGCAGGAGCATCGGCGCGTAGATCGGGTGGGCCTCGCCGCCGGAGACCTGGGCGGCGCGCCGCACGGCCTCGACGGAGCCGCGCTCGGCGGTCCCGGCGTCGTACACGCCTGTGAGCTGCACGACCGTGCAGGGCGGCAGCCGGTCGAGCGCGGCCGCCATGTGAATGGTCGAGCGGCCCCATGCCAGGCCGAGCACATCGCCCTCGGAGACCAGCTCGCCCAGGAGGTCGGCCGCGACCTCTCCGAGGTTCTCGGGGTCGGGCGACTCCTCGGCCTCGGCCGGGGACTCGACCACCACGGCGTGCCGCAGGCCGTAGCGGGCGCGCAGCGCGTCGGAGCGCTCCGCGTCGAGCTCGGCCGGTACGCGGATCTCGATGCGTACGAGATCCCGTTCGAGCGCGGTCTCCAGGACCCTGGCCACCTTGAAGCGGCTCACGCCGAACTCCTCGGCGATCTGGATCTTGGATTTGCCCTCGAGATAGAAGCGGCGGGCCATGGCCGCCGCCTGCACCAGCTCCGCGGGTCCCATCCGCATCGCTGAGCGACCCGGCGACAGTGCCGACACGGCGATCTCCTCACTGCTGTTCACAACCTGGACTCGCCGTTCATCCTTGCAGATGTGGCGGACTTGATCTGCCCTGATGGGCGGCGTTCACGTTCCCGTGGCTCAGTGGCCGCATGCCCAGGCCGCGGCGGCCGACACCGTCTCCGCCTGCGTGCGCAGTGCACGTACCGCCTGGGCGGGGTCGGCGGCGCCGTAGACGGCGGAACCTGCGACGAAGACGTCGGCGCCCGCCTCCGCGCAGCGCTCGATGGTGGAGGCCGAGACACCGCCGTCGACCTGGAGCCAGAGTTCGAGGCCGTGCTTGCTGATCAGCTCACGGGTGCGGCGGATCTTCGGCAGCATGATGTCCAGGAAGGCCTGCCCGCCGAAGCCCGGCTCGACCGTCATGATCAGCAGCATGTCGAGCTCGGGGAGCAGGTCCTCGTACGGCTCGATGGGGGTCGCCGGCTTGAGCGCCATGGAGGCACGTGCGCCCTTGGCGCGGATCTCGCGGGCCAGCCGGATGGGGGCGGCCGCAGCCTCCGCGTGGAAGGTGACGGACCCGGCGCCCGCCTCGACGTACTGCGGCGCCCAGCGATCGGCGTCCTCGATCATCAGATGGCAGTCCAGCGGGATGTCCGTGGCCCGCGTCAGGGACTCCACGATCGGCACCCCGAGGGTCAGGTTCGGGACGAAGTGGTTGTCCATGACGTCGACATGGAGCCAGTCGGCGCCCTCGACGGCCTTTGCCTCCTCGGCAAGGCGGGCGAAGTCCGCGGACAGGATGCTGGGGTTGATCTGCACGGCCATGACCCAAGACTGCCATGCCCGGCGCCGGTTGCTCCCCCCGGTCCAGACCTGTCTCGCTCCCCGGATGCCGCGCCCTGGCCCCCGTGCCATGCTGAGCGCCCCGCGGGACAGCGCCGTGCGGGCAGCCGGAGGACCGCCATGGCGGACGTGCCGAAGGCGGACCGAGGTCGCTCGGCGGCCCGGCCGGTCTGCCGACGGCGCTCCAAGTGGCTGCGCTCCCACGGGATCAGCGGGCCCCGGACCAGCAGCCCGAGACTCGGCGTGGCCGGTCCCGGCAGCGGCGCGGGCCACGCAGACGCGTCCACCGGCGCCCACCCCCGCAAGGACCGCCGACCCCGGCACCTGACGGCGCGCGGGACCGACGGTCGGCCGTGCGTCGGTGTCAGGCGGTGCGTCGGATCAGCGCCAGATACATCGCGTCCGTGCCGTGCAGATGCGGCCAGAGCTGGATGTCGGGGCCGTCCCCGAGCGCCGGTACGCCGGGCAGCAGCGGGCGCGCGTCGATGAGTTCGGCACCGGGGTGGTGCTTCATGACGTCGTCCACGACGGCGCGGGTCTCGGCGAGGTGCGGCGAGCAGGTTGCGTAGCCGACGACGCCTCCCACCCGTACGGAGTCGAGGGCGGTGGTCAGGAGCGAGCGCTGGAGCGGCGCGAAGCCCTCCAGGTCCTCGGGGCGCCGCCGCCAGCGCGCCTCGGGCCTGCGGCGCAGCGCACCGAGACCGGTGCACGGCACGTCCATGAGGACGCGGTCGAACGTACCGGGACCCCACGGCGGGCGGGTGCCGTCGGCCGCGATGACCTGGTACGGGCCCGGGTTCCCCGCGAGCGCGTTCGCCACGAGGCGGGCCCGGTGGGGCTGCTTCTCGGCGGCGAGCAGGGCCGCACCCCGCTCGGAGGCGAGCCCGGCGAGCATGGCCGCCTTGCCGCCGGGTCCGGCGCAGCCGTCGAGCCACTTCTCGTCCCGGCCCTCCAGGGGCGCGTTCGCGAGGGCGATCGCCACGAGCTGGCTGCCCTCGTCCTGGACACCGGCCCGGCCGGTCCGCACGGGGTCGAGCGAGCCGGGCTCACCGCCCTCGGTGAGCCGCACGGCGTACGGCGACCAGCGCCCCGGCAGGGCCGACTCCTCGCCGACCTCGTCCAGGACGACGTCCGCGGTCGTCCGGCCCGGCCGCGCCACGAGCGTGACCTCGGGCCGCTCGTTGTCGGCCTCCAGCAGGTCCTCGATGCCCGCACGGCCACCGCCCAGCGAATCCCACAGCGCCGACACGATCCATCGCGGATGCGAATGCACCACCGCGAGATGGTCCTCGGCGTCCTCGTCGTACGGGGGCGCGACCTTCTCCACCCACCCGTCGAGGTCGTCCTGCGCGACCTTGCGGAGTACGGCGTTCACGAACTTGGCGCGCCCGTCGCCCAGCACGACCCGCGCCAGTTCCACGGAGGCCGACACGGCGGCGTGCGTGGGGATCCGCGTGCCGAGCAGCTGGTGGACGCCCATGTTCAGCACGTCGAGAACCGGCGGGTCGACCTCCCGCAGCGGCCGGTCGATACAGGCGGCGACGATCGCGTCGTACGTGCCCTGCCGACGCAGCGTCCCGTACACCAGCTCCGTGGCGAGCGCCGCGTCACGGGCGTCGAAGTCGCCCTTCTCGCGGGCCTTGCGCAGCAGCGGCGGGAGCACGAGGTTCGCATACGCATCGCGCTCGTCCACGGCCCGCAGCGCCTCGAAGGCGAGGTAGCGGACCGGGTCCTTCTGCGGGCGGCGGTACGGCTTTCCCTGCTTCCCGGGGGTGCCGGGCTTACCTGACTTCTGGGGACGCCGGCCGGGCTGGTCGTTCAAAGGTGCTCCGCTGCTGGTATCGGCTCGAACCCATTCAGCCTACGTCGGTCCCGCCCAGGCGCTCGCCCGGGGCGATCCGCACCCCGCGTGCCCAGTCGGCCGCGGCCATCGGCTTCTTGCCCTGGGCCTGCACCCACAGCAGCTCCACCGCGTACGAGCCGGTCCCCACGTACAGGTTCTTCTTGCCGACGGCGAGCTCACCGGGCGCGAGATCGGTGCGGGCCGGGACGGGGACGGCCTGGATGAGCTTGAGGCGCTCGTCCCGGAAGACGGTCCAGGCACCGGGCGCGGGCGTGCAGCCGCGGACGACGCGGTCGACGCGCAGGGCGGGCGCCGCCCAGTCGACGTGTGCGTTCTCGACGGTGATCTTCGGCGCGACCGTGATGCCGTCGGCGGGCTGCGGCAGGGCCTTCAGGGAGCCGTCCTCGATGCCGTCCATGGTCGCGGAGAGCAGTCCGGCGCCCGCGAACGCCAGCCGGGTGAGCAGGTCGCCGCTCGTGTCAGTGGGCCGCACCATCTCCGTCACCGTCCCGTAGATCGGCCCGGAGTCGAGCCCCTCCTCGATCAGGAACGTGGACGCACCGGTGATCTCGTCGCCGGCCATGATCGCGTGCTGCACGGGGGCGGCGCCGCGCCAGGCGGGCAGCAACGAGAAGTGCAGGTTGACCCAGCCGCGCGCGGGGACGTCGAGGGCGACCTTCGGCAGCAGCGCGCCGTAGGCGACGACCGGGCAGCAGTCGGGCGCGATCTCGCGCAGCCGGGCCAGGAACGCCTCGTCGCGCGGCTTCACGGGCTTGAGGACCTCGATCCCCGCCTCCTCCGCGCGCTCGGCGACCGGACTGGCGACGAGCCTGCGACCGCGGCCCGCGGGAGCGTCCGGCCGGGTGACGACCGCGGCGACCTCGTGACGGTCGGAGGCGATCAGGGCGTCCAGAGCGGGAACGGCGACCTCGGGGGTGCCTGCGAAGACGAGCTTCATAGGTGTCTTTCGGCCTCTCGGGGCAGGGAGTTGACGGGCAGCACACCAGTCTATGGCCGTTCCACGGGCCGATTCCCTCGGATATTCGGGGCCGCCCGCCCCTGGGGGCGTACGCATCGACGCGCGCCCTGCGCATATGCGCATACGCCCCTCCAGCGTGACCCCTCACCAACTGGCGCGTTGGTCAAGGAAGAGTTGACCAACCAAGGGCCACAGATGCGGCCCGATCCGTTTCAACGCCGGTTTCGAGAGGCTTGTTCATGGCCGACCACGCAACCCACGACGCCCAGGCACGGGCCAGCCTGCACCTCCTGGTACGGGACATCGAGCGGGTCCGCCGGCAGGTGGACGCACTGCGCACCCTCACCGCCCAGCTCGGCAACGTCTACCGCCCGCGCCGCTCCGGCCCCTCCGCGGGCTTCGTCGTCTACGGGCGCGCTCCCGCCCCGACCGTCCGCCTGGCCCAGGAGCTGCGCGACAGCGTCGAGACGCTGGTGACCGCCGCCGTCGACTTCGACCGCTCGCTGGGCTTCTCGTGGGACGCCGTGGGCTCCGCGCTCGGGGTGACCAAGCAGGCCGTACACCGCCGGTACGGGGCCCGCAGGGCCGCGGCGCAGGCTGCGGCCGAGGCCGAGCGCGCCACGGAGACGGTGGGGACACGGCCCCCCGTTCCCATCGGCACGGCGACGATCCCGTCCGTCCCTGCCGCCCGCTCCATGCCCACGCAGCCCACAGCGGGCAGCCAGGCGCTCCGCGAGGACCCCCGCCCGACGGCCTTCCCCGGCCCTCGCAACGGCTGACCTCACTCACTGCCTCCCCGCGTGACAAGTGCGGGGAGGCGGAGGCATGTTGGGGGTGCGCGCAATGTGTTGCTTCGGGGCAGCACCATCCGGGCCAGGCCGATGCCACCGGCCCTCCGAGCGCGCCACCCCGCACCGCGCACACCACGTCAGCCGATGTCCGGCGGATCCACCCGCACCCGCACCGGCTCCGTGCCGCCGCGGGCCATCCGGGCCGCCTGCGCGTGCTTCAGCGCCGACGCGAGTGCCGCGCCACTGCCGGGCGGGACCCTGACCAGGATGCGCTCCCAGTGCTCCCCCGGCGGCGGGGCCCCGGGGCGGCGTGACGGTCCCGGCGGCGTGTCCGGCACCGGGACAGGGCCCAACACCTCGGCGTCACCCGGCAGTTCCACCGCCGCCAGGAACCCGGCGAGCGCCTCGGGCGCGCCCGAGACCGCCGCCATCCTCGACACCGGCGGGAAGCCGAGCTCGGCCCGCTCGGAGAGCTCCCGCACGGCGTGCCCCACCGGGTCCCACCGCACCAGCGCCTGCACGGGCCGCAGCGTCGGCTCGGCCACGATCACCACCGTGCCGCCCGCCCCCTGCGGTCTGACCAGCGAGGCCGCCGCGACCCAGCGCCGCAGCGCGTCCTCCCCCGCCCGCAGATCGGGGCGACCCAGCATCGCCCAGCCGTCGAGCAACAGCGCGGCCGCGTACCCGCCTTCGGCCACCGGCTCCGCGCCCGGCGTACTCACCACCAGGGCCGGCGCCCCCGGCACCGTGTCGAGGACCTGCTCCCGCCCGGACGTGCGCACCGGCACCGCCGGAAACGCCCGCCCCAGCTCCTCCGCCGTCCTGCGCGCCCCGACGACCTGCGCCCGCAGCCGGAACCCGCCGCACTCCTGGCAGTGCCAGGCACTCTCCTCCTGGCCGCACCAGCCGCACTTCAGGCTGGACGTCCCCTCACTCGCCTCCAGCGGCCCGGCGCAGTGGCGGCATCGCGCGGGCTCGCGGCACCGCTCGCACGCGAGCCGCGGTACATAGCCGCGCCGCGGCACCTGCACCAGAACCGGCCCGCTCTTCAGCCCTTCCCGCACCACCTGCCACGCGAGCGAGGGCAGCCGCGCGGCCCGCGCCGCCTCGTCGCGCGCGAGATCCCCGTCCCCCACCGTCCGTACGAGGGGCGCGGCGCCCCGCACCTGCTCACGCCCCGCGACGAGGGGTGCGGCCCAACCGCTCTCGACGAGCTGCGCGGCCTCGACCGTGCAGCTCCAACTCCCCAGCAGAAAAGCACACTTGTCGTGCGCGGCCCGCAACAGCAGCACATCGCGCGCATGCGGCTGCGGCGCATGCGGCTCCGCGTGGCTGGAGTCCCCGTCGTCCCAGATGACGACGAGCCCCAGATCCCGCACGGGGGCGAACATCGCGGCCCGGGTGCCCACGACCGCCCGTACCGACCCGCGCCGCACCCCGAGCCACTCGCGGTACCGCTTCTCGGGACCCGCGTCGGCGGTCAGCACGGCATGCCGTCCCTCGCCGAGTACGGCGCCGAGCGCGGCGTCGACCCGCGCGACCACCCGACCGTCGGGCACGACGACCAGGGCCCCGCGCCCGGAGGAGAGGGTCGCGGCGACGGCGCGCGCCACTTCGTCGGCCCACTCAGGTCCGGGCAACGCGGTCCACACGGCCCGTGGCGCGCCGCCCGACGCGAGAGCCTCCAGGAATCCCGGCCCGCGCTCGTACCGCCGCCAGCTGCCCGCGTCCGGCGCCGGCGGAGGCGGGAGCGGCTCGGGCGACGGCTTCTTCTCCGCGCGAGCGTTCCGCGGCGGGACGGCCAGCTGGAGCACGTCGGCGAGGCTTCCCGCGTACCGGTCGGCGACGGCGCGGGTGAGACCGAGCAGCTCCTCCCCGAGCACGGGCTCGGGCGACACGACCTGTGCGAGGGCGGCGAGCGGACCCTGGTACTCGGACGCGGCGACCCGCTCGACGACGAACCCGTCGATCAGACCGCCCCCCTCGCGGCGCCCGTCCCGCACGGAGTGCTTCCCGGCGCCGAACCGCACGCGCACCCGCACCCCCGGCTGCGCGTCGGCGTCGAGCTCCTCGGGCACCGCGTAGTCGAAGTACCGGTCGAGATGCAGCACACCCTTGTCCACGAGCACCCGCGCCACGGGCAGCTCCTTGGCGAGGGCGGCCCCCCGCCACGTACGCGGCTTGGCCCGCGGCACCTTGGCCTGCCGCACGGTCTCCCGAATCAGCGCAAGCTGCTCGGGCGGCGCACCCTCACCGCCGCCGTCGCCCTGCCCGTTCTCGCTGCTCACAGCCAAATTCCTACCAGACCGCACTGACAGCGGCCGCCGCGATGGGGGCGGAGACGCGCGACGGCCCCGGACCGAACCGGTCCGGGGCCGTTCACATACAGGCGTCGTCCGCCGTACAGGTCCCGCTCAGATACCCGCGGCCTTGCGCAGCGCGTCCACGCGGTCCGTGCGCTCCCACGTGAAGTCGGGGAGCTCGCGGCCGAAGTGACCGTACGCGGCGGTCTGCGAGTAGATCGGACGGAGCAGGTCGAGGTCGCGGATGATCGCGGCCGGGCGGAGGTCGAAGACCTCGGTGATCGCCTGCTCGATCTTGTCCGTGTCCACCGCGGCCGTGCCGAACGTCTCGACGAAGAGGCCCACCGGCTCGGCCTTGCCGATCGCGTACGCGACCTGAACCTCGCAGCGGGTGGCCAGGCCGGCCGCGACGACGTTCTTGGCGACCCAGCGCATCGCGTAGGCGGCCGAGCGGTCGACCTTGGACGGGTCCTTGCCCGAGAAGGCGCCGCCACCGTGGCGGGCCATGCCGCCGTACGTGTCGATGATGATCTTGCGGCCGGTCAGGCCGGCGTCGCCCATCGGGCCGCCGATCTCGAAGCGGCCGGTGGGGTTCACCAGCAGGCGGTAGCCCTCGGTGTCCAGCTTGATGCCGTCCTCGATGAGCTGGTTCAGGACGTGCTCCACGACGAACTCGCGGATGTCGGGGGCGAGCAGGGACTCGAGGTCGATGTCCGACGCGTGCTGGGAGGAGACCACGACCGTGTCGAGGCGGACGGCCTTGTCGCCGTCGTACTCGATGGTGACCTGGGTCTTGCCGTCGGGGCGCAGGTACGGGATCGTCCCGTTCTTGCGGACCTCGGACAGGCGCCGCGAGAGGCGGTGCGCGAGGTGGATCGGGAGCGGCATCAGCTCGGGCGTCTCGTCGCACGCGTAGCCGAACATCAGGCCCTGGTCGCCCGCGCCCTGCTTGTCGAGCTCGTCCTCGTCACCCTCGACACGCGACTCGTAGGCCGTGTCGACGCCCTGGGCGATGTCGGGGGACTGCGAGCCGATGGACACCGACACGCCGCAGGAGGCGCCGTCGAAGCCCTTCTTCGAGGAGTCGTAACCGATCTCGAGGATCTTCTCGCGCACGAGCTGCGCGATCGGCGCGTACGCCTTGGTCGTGACCTCACCGGCGACGTGCACGAGGCCCGTGGTGATGAGCGTCTCCACGGCGACCCGGGAGGTCGGGTCCTCCCGCAGAAGTGCATCGAGAATGGTGTCGCTGATCTGGTCAGCGATCTTGTCGGGGTGACCCTCGGTCACGGACTCCGAGGTGAACAGGCGACGGGACACAACGCTCCCTGTGGTTGCAGCGGCTGCTGGCTGATCATTTGCGGACGGCCGGGAGCTGCGCCCGGCGTCGTCCGTGACCAGTTTATCGGTCACTCTCGGCCGTCGGACCACGCGTCTCGCCACTTGGGAGCGCTGTGACCAGCGGCACTGCATTCTGCGGTACGACAATCGCTCTTAGGAAGAGGCGAACCTGACCGAATTCTACGGGTTTCTCGCCATTCGCAACCTCCGCTGGAGCGAACGTGGCATTCACTCGCCGTCGTAGATCCGCTCCTGGGCCCGCGCGTCACCGACGGGCAGCAGCCGGACGACCTCGTCCCAGATCGTGTCGGAGAGCACTTCCTTCGGGCCGTACGGGACCGGGGTCTCGCTGCCGTCCGCGCCGAGCAGGACAGCCTCGTTCTCTTCGGATCCGAAGGTCTTGCGCTCCCCCACCTCGTTGACGACGAGCAGGTCACAGCCCTTACGGGCCAGCTTCTTACGGCCGTTGGCAAGGACGTCGTCCGTCTCGGCGGCGAAGCCGACGACGATCTGCCCGGGGCGCGGCCGGTCCGCCGAGAGTTCGGCGAGGATGTCCGGATTACGGACCAGGACGATGGGTTCCGGCTCCTGCCCGTCCTTCTTCTTGATCTTTCCTGTGGCGTACGTCTCGGGGCGGAAGTCGGCCACCGCGGCCGCCATGACCACCACGTCCGCCTCCGGCGCCGCCTCGAGGACGGCCTCGCGCAGCTGTACGGCCGTACCCACATGGACGACGTCGACGCCGGCCGGGTCGGGCAGCGCCGCGTTCGCCGCCAGGAGGGTGACGCGGGCGCCGCGGGCGACCGCCGTGCGCGCGAGGGCGTACCCCTGCTTGCCCGAGGAGCGGTTGCCGAGGAAGCGGACCGGATCGAGCGGCTCGCGGGTGCCGCCGGCGCTGATGACGACATGGCGTCCGGAGAGGTCCTGGACGGTCGCCTGATCGCCGCGCGCGAGGACCCGGCGTACGAATTCGAAGATCTCCACCGGGTCGGGGAAGCGGCCCTTGCCCGTGTCGACGCCGGTGAGGCGGCCGACGGCGGGCTCGATGACGAGGGCGCCGCGGCGGCGGAGCGTGGCCACGTTCTCCCGCGTCGCCGGGTGCTCCCACATCTCCGTGTGCATGGCGGGGGCGAAGACGACCGGACAGCGGGCGGTCAGGAGCGTGTTCGTGAGGAGGTCGTCGGCCAGGCCGTGCGCGGCCTTGGCGAGCATGTCGGCGGTGGCGGGCGCGACGATCACGAGGTCGGCGTGCTGCCCGATACGGACGTGCGGGACCTCGTGGACGGACTCCCACACCTCGGTCGAGACAGGGTTGCCGGACAGCGCCGACCAGGTCGACTCGCCCACGAAGTGCAGGGCGGACTCCGTCGGCACGACGCGTACGTCGTGTCCCGACTCGGTCAGCCGGCGCAGGAGTTCGCACGCCTTGTAGGCGGCGATTCCGCCACTGACCCCCAGAACGACCTTGGGCTTGTCCACCGTCCGTGCCTCCCCGCACTCGGATTCCCGCACTCGGGAACGACGACTCCCCTCGGAGACGTACGACTCCATGACACACCACAGGCCCGACAGTCGCGCTGCCGGGCCTGTGGTGAAGAAAACTGACTGATTACTGAGCCGGACCCTCGATGGCCTCGGACGTCAGCAGCCCCGCGTTGATCTCGCGGAGCGCGATCGAGAGCGGCTTCTCGTGGACGTGGGTGTCCACCAGCGGGCCGACGTACTCGAGCAGGCCCTCACCGAGCTGCGAGTAGTACGCGTTGATCTGGCGCGCGCGCTTGGCGGCGTAGATCACGAGGCTGTACTTCGAGTCGGTCGCCTCGAGCAGCTCATCAATCGGCGGGTTGATGATGCCCTCGGGCGCGGTAATGGAAGAGGACACTCTCTGCCTTCCGATGGGATTGAAGATCACATGTGATCAGGAAAACGCGGGATTGCTCCGGCGGAATTGGAGATCACAAATAGATCGAAGATCAAACAACTCTCATCAAGGCTAGCAGCTCGCGGGCCACGTCCTCGACGGAGGTGTTGACCAGGGTCGTGTCGAACTCGGCCTCGGCGGCGAGCTCGATCTTGGCGGCCGCGAGTCTGCGCTCGATCACCTCGGGGGCCTCGGTCCCACGGCCGGTGAGCCGGCGGACCAGCTCCTCCCAGCTCGGCGGGGCGAGGAAGACCAGCTGGGCCTCCGGCATCGACTCGCGGACGAGCCTGGCGCCCTGGAGATCGATCTCGAGGAGGACGGGTTCGCCCGACTCGAGACGGTCCAGGACGGCCCGGCGGGGGGTCCCGTACCGGTTGCCCGCGAACTCGGCCCACTCCAGCAGCTCGCCGTTGGCGATCAGCTTGTCCATTTCCTCGTCGGTGACGAAGAAGTAGTGGACACCGTGCTTCTCGCCGGGGCGCGGCTTGCGGGTGGTGGCCGAAACCGACAGCCAGACCTCGGGGTGTTCCTTGCGCATATGAGCGACGACCGTGCTCTTGCCGACCCCGGAGGGGCCGGAGAGCACGGTCAGCCGCGGACGTTCACTCATGCAGCGATTATTCCAGCTATCCCCGCATGCCCGGACCAGTCGGTCCGGGCACGGAGGACTAGGCGCCGGTGCTGCCGAACTCGCGCTCCAGGGACGCGATCTGGTTGGAACCGAGTCCGCGCACGCGGCGGCTCTCGGAAATTCCGAGCCGCTCCATGATCTGCTTGGCGCGGACCTTGCCCACGCCCGGGAGGGACTCAAGGAGGGCGGAGACCTTCATCTTGCCGATGACGTCGTTCTCCTGACCCTGCTTGATGACCTCGTGCAAGGAGGCGCCGGAGTGCTTGAGTCGATTCTTGACCTCGGCCCGCTCCCGGCGAGCCGCGGCGGCCTTTTCGAGCGCGGCTGCGCGCTGTTCAGGGGTAAGGGGCGGAAGAGCCACGCCTACGTCACCTCGGATGTCGAACTGTCGGATACGGACCGGTGAGGAACCTAGTCGCCCCTCACCTGGGGAGCAACGAGCAAAACGCTCGCCCGTTTCTCCCCCACTGCCTTGAGAGCGTGGGAGGTGCCCCCACTCGACGGAGACTAGCGGCCAGGACCGCCTGAGTCAGCGAGAACAGACGAAAAGTCCTGGTCAGCCTCCGTCGAGCCAGACATTACAGACATATGACCCCGGATTTCTGCCCGGATCCGGACGAGAGCCCCTCCCCGAGGCCCCGCTGAAACATCACGGAATGGTCAAGGAGGCTCTCAAGTGCCCCCGCGAAGACCGTTTTCGCACTTCGGCAGCACCTCGGCAGCGCCTCTCGGCCCCACGAAGAGCTGCGAATCTGTGACCTGGTGCCCGCATTCCGGATACCTCACGGGCATGCGGAAGGCCCCCGCACGCGTGTGCGGGGGCCTTCAGACGATCGAGCCGGGTCAGGCGGCGGCGACCGCCGCACGGACCTCGTCGGCGAAGCGGACCGACGCCTCGCGCAGGGCGGCGACCGAGGGGCCCGCCTTCAGGACGGCGCGGCTGACGTTCGGGACGACGTTGCGCGCGGCCGCGCCGAAGACACCGGGCAGATCCGCCGGGGTCGCGCCCTGGGCGCCGATGCCCGGGGCGAGGAGCGGACCGTTGATGTCCAGGTCGTACGAGGACAGGTCCCCGAGCGTCGCCCCGACGACGGCGCCGAAGGAGCCCATGGGCGTCTCGCCGGCGTTCTCCTCGGTGAGGTGGGCGAGCATCGTCGCGCCCACGTTGCGCCCGTCGGCGCGTACGGCGTGCTGGACCTCGCCGCCCTCCGGGTTCGAGGTGAGGGCGAGGACGAAGAGCCCGGCGCCGGACTCGCGGGCCAGGTCGACGGCCGGCTTCAGGGACCCGTAGCCGAGGTACGGCGAGACGGTCAGGGCGTCCGAGAAGAGCGGGGAGTCCTTGTGCAGGAAGGTCTCCGCGTACGCGGCCATGGTGGAGCCGATGTCGCCGCGCTTGGCGTCCATGACGACGAGCGTGCCGGCGGCGCGCAGGTCCACGACGGCGCGCTCCAGGACGGCGACGCCGCGCGAGCCGAAGCGCTCGAAGAACGCCGACTGCGGCTTGACGACGGCGACGGTGTCGGCGAGCGCCTCGACCGAGATCCGCGTGAAGCGCTCCAGGCCGTCGATGTCGTCGTTCAGACCCCACGCCGACAGCAGCGCCGCGTGCGGGTCGATGCCGACGCAGAGAGGGCCACGCTCGTCCATGGCGCGGCGCAGGCGGGCGCCGAAGGGTTCGAGAACCGTCATGCGTGGGCCTTCTTCACGTCGGCGCCGACCGCGTCGGCGAGGGTGGCGTACGGCGAGGTGTTCAGGCGGGCGGCGAGGCCCTTGTGGATGGCGCGGGCGTAGAAGGGGCCCTCGTAGATGAAGGCGCTGTAGCCCTGGACGAGGGTGGCGCCGGCGAGGATGCGCTGCCAGGCGTCCTCGGCGTTCTCGATGCCGCCGACGCCCACCAGGGTGATCCGGTCGCCCACGCGCGCGTAGAGGCGCCTGAGGACCTCCAGGGAGCGTGCCTTGAGGGGCGCGCCGGACAGGCCGCCGGTCTCCTTCACGAGGGACGGGTCGGACGCCAGACCGAGGCCCTCACGCGCGATGGTGGTGTTCGTGGCGATGATCCCGTCGAGGCCGAGCTCCACCGCCAGGTCGGCGACGGCGTCGACGTCCTCGTCGGCCAGATCGGGGGCGATCTTCACCAGGAGGGGGACGCGGCGCGAGGTGACGGTGCGGTCGGCGGCCTCGCGCACGGCGGTCAGGAGCGGACGCAGCGCCTCGGTGGCCTGGAGGTTGCGCAGGCCGGGGGTGTTCGGCGAGGAGACGTTCACGACGAGGTAGTCGGCGTGGGCGGCGAGCCGCTCGGTCGACTTCACGTAGTCGCCGGCCGCCTCCTCCTCGGGGACGACCTTGGTCTTGCCGATGTTCACGCCGACGGTGGCCCTGAAGGCGGGCCTGCGGGCCGCCAGGCGCTCCGCCACGGCCGCGGAGCCCTCGTTGTTGAACCCCATGCGGTTGATCAGCGCGCGGTCCGGCACGAGGCGGAACAGGCGCTTCTTGGGGTTGCCGGGCTGCGGCTCGCCCGTGACGGTGCCGATCTCGATGTGGTCGAAACCGAGCATCGTCATGCCGTCGATCGCGACGGCGTTCTTGTCGAAGCCGGCGGCGAGCCCGAAGGGGCCGTGCATGCGCAGGCCGAGGGCTTCCGTGCGCAGTTCCTTGTGGCGGGGCGCGAGGACGGCCGCGACGAACGTGCGGAGCACGGGGACGCGGGCCGCGAGGCGGATCCAGCGGAAGGCCAGGTGGTGGGCCTTCTCCGGGTCCATGCGCTTGAAGACGAGGTTGAAGAAGAGTTTGTACATCGTGGGTGTCCTCACACGGAGGGGGACACCGTTTCCGATGTCCCCCTCAGTGGGCTGCTAGTCGCGGGCCGCGGTCAGGTGTTCCGCGTGTTCCTGGAGTGAACGGACGCCCACGTCACCGTGGTTGAGGGCGTCGATGCCCTGTACGGCGGCCGCGAGGGCCTGCACCGTGGTCAGGCACGGGACGCTGCGCGCCACCGCCGCCGTACGGATCTCGTAGCCGTCGAGGCGGCCACCCGTGCCGTACGGGGTGTTGACGATGAGGTCGACCTGGCCGTCGTGGATGAGCTGGACGATCGTCTTCTCTCCGTTCGGGCCCTCGCCCTCGCTGAGCTTGCGCACGACCGTGGCGTTGATGCCGTTGCGGCGCAGCACCTCGGCGGTGCCGGACGTGGCGAGCAGCTCGAAGCCGTGCGCGACGAGCTCGCGCGCCGGGAAGATCATCGTGCGCTTGTCCCGGTTGGCGACCGAGATGAACGCGCGGCCCTTCGTCGGCAGCGGGCCGTACGCGCCGGCCTGCGACTTGGCGTACGCCGTGCCGAAGACCGAGTCGATGCCCATGACCTCGCCGGTGGAGCGCATCTCCGGGCCGAGGACGGTGTCCACGCCGCGTCCGTGGACGTCGCGGAAGCGGCTCCACGGCATCACGGCCTCCTTGACGGAGATCGGCGCGTCCAGCGGCAGGGTGCCGCCGTCGCCGGTCTTCGGGAGGAGGCCCTCGGCGCGCAGCTCGGCCACGGTCGCGCCGAGCGAGATGCGCGCGGCGGCCTTGGCGAGCGGCACCGCGGTCGCCTTCGAGGTGAAGGGGACGGTGCGCGAGGCACGCGGGTTCGCCTCGAGGACGTACAGGATGTCGCCGGCCATGGCGAACTGGATGTTGATCAGGCCGCGGACGCCGACGCCCTTGGCGATGGCCTCGGTCGAGGCGCGCAGGCGCTTGATGTCGAAGCCGCCCAGCGTGATCGGGGGCAGGGCGCACGCCGAGTCGCCGGAGTGGATACCGGCCTCCTCGATGTGCTCCATGACGCCGCCGAGGTAGAGCTCGTGACCGTCGTAGAGCGCGTCCACGTCGATCTCGATCGCGTCGTCGAGGAAGCGGTCGACGAGGACGGGGCGGGACGGGGAGATCTCCGTGGACTCCTCGATGTACGAGGCGAGGCGGGTCTCGTCGTACACGATCTCCATGCCGCGGCCGCCGAGGACGTACGACGGGCGGACGAGGACCGGGTAGCCGATCTCGTCGGCGATGGCCTTGGCCTCGGAGAAGGTGGTCGCCGTGCCGTGCTTGGGCGCGGGCAGTCCGGCCTCGGCGAGGACGCGGCCGAAGGCGCCACGGTCCTCGGCGGCGTGGATGGCCTCGGGCGAGGTGCCCACGACCGGTACGCCGTTGTCCTTGAGCGCCTGCGACAGACCCAGCGGGGTCTGGCCGCCGAGCTGGACGACGACGCCCGCGATCGGGCCCGCGAGGGACTCCGCGTGGACGATCTCCAGGACGTCCTCGAGCGTCAGCGGCTCGAAGTACAGGCGGTCGGAGGTGTCGTAGTCCGTGGACACGGTCTCCGGGTTGCAGTTGACCATCACGGTCTCGTAGCCGGCCTCGCTCAGGGCGAAGGAGGCGTGGACGCAGGAGTAGTCGAACTCGATGCCCTGGCCGATGCGGTTCGGACCGGACCCCAGGATGATCACCGCGGGCTTGGTGCGCGGCGCGACCTCGGACTCCTCGTCGTACGAGGAGTAGAAGTACGGGGTCTTCGCGGCGAACTCGGCGGCGCAGGTGTCGACCGTCTTGTAGACCGGGCGGACGCCGAGCGCATGCCTGACCTCACGGACGACGTCCTCGCGCAGGCCGCGGATCTCGGCGATCTGGGCGTCGGAGAAGCCGTGCCGCTTGGCCTCGGCGATCAGGTCGACGTCGAGGCGCTCGGCGGCGGCCAGCTCGTCCGCGAGCTCCTTGATGAGGAAGAGCTGGTCGACGAACCAGGGGTCGATCTTCGTGTACTCGAAGACCTCTTCCTGGGTGGCGCCGGCGCGGATGGCCTGCATGACGGTGTTGATGCGGCCGTCGGTCGGACGGACGGCCTCGGCCAGCAGCTCGGCCTTGTCACCGGGCTCGCCGACGAAGGTGAACTGGCTGCCCTTCTTCTCCAGGGAGCGCAGCGCCTTCTGGAGGGCCTCGGTGAAGTTGCGGCCGATCGCCATGGCCTCGCCCACCGACTTCATGGTGGTGGTGAGGGTGGAGTCGGCGGACGGGAACTTCTCGAAGGCGAACCGCGGGGCCTTCACGACCACGTAGTCGAGCGTCGGCTCGAAGGAGGCCGGCGTCTTCTCGGTGATGTCGTTCGGGATCTCGTCGAGCGTGTAGCCGACGGCCAGCTTGGCAGCGATCTTGGCGATCGGGAAGCCGGTGGCCTTCGACGCGAGCGCCGAGGAGCGCGAGACGCGCGGGTTCATCTCGATGACGATGATCCGGCCGTCGGCCGGGTCGATCGCGAACTGGATGTTGCAGCCGCCGGTGTCGACGCCGACCTCGCGGATGATCGCGATGCCGATGTCGCGCAGGCGCTGGTACTCGCGGTCGGTGAGCGTCATCGCCGGGGCGACGGTGATCGAGTCACCCGTGTGGACGCCCATCGGGTCGAAGTTCTCGATGGAGCAGACGACCACGACGTTGTCGTTCTTGTCGCGCATCAGCTCGAGCTCGTACTCCTTCCAGCCGAGGATGGACTCCTCGAGGAGCACCTCGGTGGTGGGAGACAGGGTCAGGCCCTGGCCGGCGATGCGGCGCAGCTCCTCCTCGTCGTGCGCGAAGCCGGAGCCCGCGCCGCCCATCGTGAAGGAGGGGCGGACGACGACGGGGTAGCCGCCGAGCGTGTCGACGCCCTTGATGACGTCGTCCATCGTGTGGCAGATGACCGAGCGGGCGGACTCGCCGTGGCCGATCTTGGCGTTGACGGCCTCGACGACGCCCTTGAAGAGGTCGCGGTCCTCGCCCTTGTTGATGGCCTCGACGTTGGCGCCGATGAGCTCGACGCCGTACTTCTCGAGGACGCCGTTCTCGTGCATGGAGATCGCGGTGTTGAGCGCGGTCTGGCCGCCGAGGGTGGGCAGGAGCGCGTCGGGGCGCTCCTTGGCGATGATCTTCTCGACGAACTCGGGGGTGATCGGCTCGACGTACGTGGCGTCGGCGATCTCCGGGTCGGTCATGATCGTCGCCGGGTTGGAGTTCACGAGGATGACCCGCAGGCCCTCGGCGCGCAGGATGCGGCATGCCTGGGTGCCCGAGTAGTCGAACTCGGCGGCCTGGCCGATGACGATCGGTCCGGAACCGATGACCAGGACGGACTGGATATCGGTGCGCTTAGGCACGCTGGCCCTCCATGAGCTCTACGAAGCGGTCGAACAGGTAGGCCGCGTCGTGCGGGCCCGCCGCTGCCTCGGGGTGGTACTGGACGCTGAACGCCGGCTGGTCGAGGAGGTGGAGCCCCTCGACGACCTGGTCGTTCAGGCAGACGTGGGAGACCTCGGCGCGGCCGAAGGGGGTGTCGGAGACCTTGTCGAGCGGGGCGTCGACGGCGAATCCGTGGTTGTGCGCGGTGACCTCGACCTTGCCGGTCGTGCGGTCCTGCACCGGCTGGTTGATGCCGCGGTGGCCGTACTTCAGCTTGTAGGTGCCGAAGCCGAGGGCGCGGCCGAGGATCTGGTTGCCGAAGCAGATGCCGAACAGCGGGGTCTTCCGGGAGAGGACCTCCCGCATGACCGCGACGGGGCCGTCGGCGGTGGCCGGGTCGCCCGGCCCGTTGGAGAAGAACACGCCGTCGGGCTGGACCGCGTAGATGTCCTCGGCCGTGGCCGTCGCGGGCAGCACGTGCACCTCGATGCCGCGCTCGGCCATCCGGTGCGGGGTCATGCCCTTGATGCCGAGGTCGACGGCGGCGACGGTGAAGCGCTTCTCACCGATCGCGGGGACGACGTACGTCTCCTTGGTGGCGACCTCGGCGGCGAGGTTCGCGCCCTTCATCTCGGGCGCCTGGCGCACCTCGGCGAGCATCGTGCCGTCGTCGGGCAGCGCGTTGCCGGAGAAGATGCCGACGCGCATGGCGCCGCGCTCGCGCAGGTGGCGGGTGAGGGCGCGGGTGTCGATGCCGCTGATGCCGACGACGCCCTGCTTGCGCAGCTCCTCGTCGAGGGAGCGCCGCGAGCGCCAGTTGGAGGGCACGCGCGCGGGGTCCCGCACGACGTAACCCGCGACCCAGATCTGCTTCGACTCGGGGTCCTCGTCGTTCACGCCGGTGTTGCCGACGTGCGGGGCGGTCATCACGACGACCTGGCGGTGGTACGACGGGTCGGTCAGCGTCTCCTGGTAACCGGTCATGCCGGTGTTGAACACCGCCTCGCCGAAGGTCTCCCCCACGGCCCCGTAGGCGCGGCCGCGGAAGATGCGGCCGTCCTCCAGGACGAGTACGGCGGGAGCGTTGGCGGCTCCCCGGGTGGAGGTCGTCATCGTGCGGTGCCTTCCGTCGTGATGGTCGTGCTGTTCATGCTGCTTGTACCGCTTGTGTTGTTCGTGTCGATCATGTTGTTGAGGGTCTCGACCCACTCGGCCTGCTCCGCCGCGTGGTCGGAGCGGAAGCCGGAGTCGATCAGCTTGTCCCCGTGCCCCCAGGTGACGATCAGGAGACCGCCCTCCGTGAGGACCTTGCCGGCGATGCCCTTGTCGAGCCGGGCCTCGCGCAGCTGTGCGACGGGGATGAAGAAGTCCGTGGCTCCGGGGCGTACGACGTCCAGACCCGCGTCCGTGAGCGTGAGCTCGACGCGGCTGCGGGTGCCGAGGCCGTGCGCCACGATGCGGTCGAGCCACTGCCCCGCGGTCGTGGAGCCGTGGTACCGGCCGCTCAGTTCAAGTCTGGCCGGACCCGGCGCGGACGGCGCGGTGGGGAGCGGCGGCAGGTCACCCTGGAGGGTGCCGCGCCACTTCCACCCCTGGCGCATCAGCCAGTAGACGAGCGCGATGAAGAGGAGCAGTCCGACGATCCAGCCGATCCGATCGGGCCAGTCCGTCACGTCCGCCGACTTCTGTTCGGCGGCGAGCACTGCCAGTGGTTGCGTCAGTCGTGTCACGCGAGCTTCCCGTCGACGAGCGTGGCCTTGCCCCGCAGCCACGTGTGCGTGACGCGCCCGGGCAGCTCACGCCCCTCGTAGGGCGTGTTGCGGCTGCGCGAGGCGAAGCCGGCGGGGTCCACGGCTCCACGGTAATCGGCGTCGACCAGGACGAGGTTCGCGGGCTCACCTGCCGAGACGGGCCGTCCGTGGCCGTTGGCCCGGCCGATCTGCGCGGGCTTGACGGACATGCGGTCGGCGACGCCGGCCCAGTCGAGCAGCCCGGTCTCGACCATCGTCTGCTGCACGACGGACAGGGCGGTCTCGAGCCCGACCATGCCCATGGCGGCCGCGGCCCACTCGCAGTCCTTGTCCTCGTGCGGGTGCGGGGCGTGGTCGGTGGCGACGATGTCGATCGTGCCGTCGGCGAGCGCCTCGCGCAGGGCCATCACGTCGCGCTCGGTGCGCAGCGGCGGGTTGACCTTGTAGACGGGGTTGTACGTGCGCACCATCTCGTCGGTGAGGAGCAGGTGGTGCGGGGTGACCTCGGCGGTCACGTCGATGCCGCGGGACTTGGCCCAGCGCACGATCTCGACGCTGCCGGCCGTGGACAGGTGGCAGATGTGCACGCGGGAGCCGACGTGCTCGGCGAGCAGCACATCGCGGGCGATGATCGACTCCTCGGCGACGGCGGGCCAGCCGCCGAGTCCGAGCTCGGCCGAGACGATGCCCTCGTTCATCTGGGCGCCCTCGGTGAGGCGGGGCTCCTGCGCGTGCTGGGCGACGACGCCGCCGAAGGCCTTCACGTACTCCAGGGCGCGGCGCATGATCACCGCGTCGTCGACGCACTTGCCGTCGTCGGAGAAGACGGTGACGCCGGCGGCGGACTCGTGCATGGCGCCGAGCTCGGCGAGCTTCTTGCCCTCCAGGCCGACGGTGACGGCGCCGATGGGCTGCACGTCGCAGTAGCCGGACTCCTGGCCGAGCCGGTAGACCTGCTCGACAACGCCGGCGGTGTCGGCGACCGGGAAGGTGTTGGCCATCGCGAAGACGGCGGTGTAGCCACCGGAGGCGGCGGCGCGGGTGCCGGTGAGGACGGTCTCGGAGTCCTCACGGCCCGGCTCGCGCAGGTGGGTGTGCAGGTCGACGAGGCCCGGCAGGAGGACCTTGCCGCCGGCCTCGACGACCTCGGCGCCCTCGGCGGACAGGCCGGTGCCGACCGCCTCGATGACGGAGCCGTCGATCAGGACGTCCTGCTGCTCGCCGCCGAGCACCTTCGCACCACGGATAAGGATCTTGCTCATGGTTCTTACTTCTCCTCGGTACGGGTGTGGGTGACGGCGGGCTCGTTGCCGCCCAGAAGCAGGTACAGGACGGCCATGCGGATGGAGACGCCGTTGGCGACCTGCTCGATGACCGTGCAGCGGTCGGAGTCGGCGACCTCGGCGGTGATCTCCATCCCGCGGACCATCGGGCCCGGGTGCATCACGATGGCGTGCTCGGGCATCTTCGCCATGCGGTCGCCGTCCAGGCCGTAGCGACGCGAGTACTCGCGCTCGGTCGGGAAGAAGGCGGCGTTCATCCGCTCGCGCTGGACGCGCAGCATCATGACGGCGTCGGACTTCGGCAGGGTGCTGTCGAGGTCGTACGAGACCTCGCAGGGCCAGGTCTCGACGCCGACCGGGACGAGGGTGGGCGGGGCGACGAGGGTGACTTCGGCGCCGAGGGTGTGCAGCAGGTCGACGTTCGAGCGGGCGACGCGGCTGTGCAGGACGTCCCCGACGAGCGTGATGCGCTTGCCCTCGAGGTCCTTGCCGAGTCCGGCGTCGCGGCCGACGAGGCGGCGGCGCATCGTGAACGCGTCGAGGAGCGCCTGCGTGGGGTGCTGGTGGGTGCCGTCGCCCGCGTTGATGACCGGGGCGTCGATCCAGCCCGAGGTGGCGAGGCGGTAGGGCGCGCCGGAGGCACCGTGCCGGATGACGACGGCGTCGACGCCCATCGCCTCCAAGGTCTGGGCGGTGTCCTTGAGGGACTCGCCCTTGGAGACGCTGGATCCCTTGGCGGCGAAGTTGATGACGTCCGCGGAGAGGCGCTTCTCGGCGGCCTCGAAGGAGATCCGGGTGCGGGTCGAGTCCTCGAAGAAGAGGTTGCAGATCGTGCGGCCGCGCAGGGCGGGCAGCTTCTTGATCGGCCGGTCGGCGACCCGGGCCATCTCCTCGGCGGTGTCGAGGATGAGGACGGCGTCGTCGCGGGTGAGGTCGGCGGCCGAGATGAGGTGTCGCATCATCGGGGAGGCTCCGTAGGAAAGTTCAGGAGTATTCGGGCATACGGGCGCGCGGCAGCACCCTCAGGGTCGGGCTGAGGGTGGCTACTGCTCGCCGGCCGGAGCGGTCCGCTTGGCGCCGAGCAGCACGGAGTCGCGTCCGTCCTCCTCGGCGAGCTGGACCTTGACCGTCTCCCGCAGCGACGTGGGGAGGTTCTTGCCGACGTAGTCGGCTCGAATGGGGAGTTCGCGGTGGCCGCGGTCGACGAGGACCGCGAGCTGCACGGCGCGGGGGCGCCCGATGTCGTTCAGGGCGTCGAGTGCGGCGCGGATGGTGCGGCCGGAGAAGAGCACGTCGTCGACGAGGACGACGAGGCGGCCGTCGATGCCGTCGGCGGGGATCTCCGTGCGGGCCAGCGCACGCGGCGGGTGCATGCGCAGGTCGTCGCGGTACATGGTGATGTCGAGGGAGCCGACCGGGATCTTCTGTCCGGTGATCTCTTCGAGCTTGTCCGCGAGCCGGCGGGCCAGGAAGACGCCGCGGGTGGGAATGCCCAGGAGCACGACGTCTTCGGCGCCCTTGGCGCGCTCGACGATCTCGTGAGCGATGCGGGTCAGTACCCGCGCGATGTCGGGGCCCTCGAGTACGGGGCGGGCCTCATCGGAGCTGCTGATGTCCATAAGAAACGGACCCCCTTCTCCGCCTCACGGGACGGACCTTAAAGGACGTCGGATTTGCGCCATCAACGGTACCAGCCCCGCAACACCACCGATCACCCCCCTGGAGGTGCGAGACACGCCGTTCCGAGGGAAGGTCGGTAACGGACCACTCGGCTTGACGCAGCCAAGTAACGCTGCGTAACCTCACAGTGAGTTACCAGCCACGCGGCGGAGCCGCACGTTGATACAGCGTCCGGGAGCTATATGTCCAGCGAATACGCCAAACAGCTCGGGGCCAAGCTCCGCGCCATCCGCACCCAGCAGGGCCTTTCCCTCCACGGTGTCGAGGAGAAGTCCCAGGGGCGCTGGAAGGCGGTCGTGGTCGGTTCGTACGAGCGCGGCGACCGTGCCGTGACCGTGCAGCGCCTTGCCGAGCTGGCGGACTTCTACGGGGTGCCGGTGCAGGAGCTGCTGCCGGGCACCACGCCGGGCGGTGCGGCCGAGCCCCCGCCGAAGCTCGTTCTCGACCTGGAGCGCCTGGCCCACGTCCCGCCGGAGAAGGCGGGTCCCCTGCAGCGCTACGCGGCGACGATCCAGTCCCAGCGCGGTGACTACAACGGCAAGGTCCTGTCGATCCGCCAGGACGACCTGCGCACCCTCGCCGTCATCTACGACCAGTCGCCCTCGGTCCTCACCGAGCAGCTCATCAGCTGGGGCGTCCTGGACGCCGACGCGCGTCGCGCTGTCGCTCACGACGACCTCTGACAGACAGGAAGAAGTCGGCAGAAACGTCACGCCGGAGGGGCGGGCCCGCGTTTTCGCGGCCCGCCCCTCCGGCGTTCTTGTGCCCTGCCGCCCCGCAGTCCCGACAGTCCCGCAGTCCCGCGCAGTCCCGGAAAAGCATCAGGCCCGGGGCGGAACACCGAACAGTGTTCCGCCCCGGGCCTGATGGCTGTCGCTGTCTGCCTGCTACGCCTCGTCGCGGCGCAGCGTCGGCTTCAGGTCCTTGAAGCGGCCCAGAAGCCCGTTCACGAAGGCCGGGGAGTCGTCCGTGGAGAACTCCTTGGCGAGCTGCACGGCCTCGTCGAGCACCACGGCGTCCGGGGTGTCGTCGACCCAGACGAGCTCGTAGGCGCCCAGGCGCAGGATGTTGCGGTCGACGACCGGCATCCTGTCCAGGGTCCACCCGACGGCGTACTGCGAGATGAGCTCGTCGATACGCGCGGTCTTGCGCGCGTATCCCTCGACCAGCTCCATCGTGTACTCGCTGACCGGCGGCTGCCGGGTGTCGGACCGGGAGAGCCGGATCCAGTCCGCGAGGACCGTCTGGACGTCGACTCCGCGCTGGTCTGCCTCGAAAAGGATCTGGAAGGCGCGCTTGCGGGCCGTGTTGCGGGCAGCCACGGTTAGCTGTTCACCCGGCCGAGGTAGTCGCTCGTGCGGGTGTCGACCTTGATCTTCTCGCCGGTCGTGATGAAGAGCGGCACCTGGATCTGGTGGCCGGTCTCCAGCGTGGCGGGCTTGGTGCCACCGGTGGAGCGGTCGCCCTGGACACCGGGCTCGGTCTCCTGGATGACGAGCTCGACGGCGGCCGGCAGCTCGACGAAGAGCACCTCGCCCTCGTGCTGCGCGACCGTGGCGGTGAAGCCCTCGATCAGGAAGTTGGCGGCGTCACCGACGGACTTGCGGTCGACCATGAGCTGGTCGTACGTGTCCATGTCCATGAAGACGAAGTACTCGCCGTCCATGTACGAGAACTGCATGTCGCGCTTGTCGATCGTGGCCGTCTCGACCTTGACGCCGGCGTTGAAGGTCTTGTCGACGACCTTCCCGGAGAGCACGTTCTTGAGCTTGGTGCGCACAAAGGCAGGGCCCTTGCCGGGCTTGACGTGCTGGAACTCGACGACGGACCAGAGCTGGCCCCCGTCGAGCTTGAGCACCAGGCCGTTCTTGAGGTCGTTCGTGGAAGCCACGGTTGCGGAATCTCCTGGACTGACGATGGACGACCCCGGGGGCGCGCGCCGTTACAGCGCGAGCAGTTCCTTGGTCGTAATGGTGAGTAGCTCGGGTCCGCCGTCCGCCTCGGGGCGCACGACGAGCGTGTCATCGATCCGGACACCGCCCCGGCCCGGGAGGTGGACCCCCGGTTCGACGGTGACCGGCACACAAAGGTCCAGTTTACCCATGGCCGCGGGGGCCAACTGCGGCTCCTCGTCGATTTCGAGTCCGACACCGTGTCCGGTGAGCTGTGACAGGCCGTCCGCGTACCCCGCGGAGTCCAGTACATGACGTGCCGCGCGGTCCACCTCACGGCACTCGGCGCCGGGTGCGAGGCTCTCCCGGCCTGCCCTCTGGGCTGCGAAGACCACGTCGTACAGGTCGATCTGCCAGTCCGCGGGCGAGGTGCCGATGACGAACGTACGGCCGATCTCGCAGCGGTATCCGCGGTAGGCGGCGCCGAGGCAGACCGAGAGGAAGTCGCCCTCTTCGACGCGGCGATCGGTGGGGCGGTGGGCGCCGCGGCCCGAGTTCGGCCCGGTGCCGACCGAGGTCGGGAAGGCGGGGCCGTCGGCGCCGTGGTCGACCAGGCGGCGCTCCAGTTCCAGGGCGAGGTGGCGTTCGGTACGGCCGACGAGGATCGATTCGAGCAGTTCACCGAGGGCCTGGTCCGCGATCTCGGCGGCGATGCGCAGGCAGGAGATCTCGTCCTCGTCCTTGACGAGCCGCAGCTGTTCCACGGCGCCGCCCAGGTCGGCGAGGCGCAGCCGGGGCGCCACGGAGCCGAGCGCCCGGTGCCTGGCGACGGTCAGGTGGTGTTCCTCCACGGCGAGCGAATCCGCCCCCAGGGAGAGCGCGACGTCGGCGGCGGCGACGGCGGGGTCCCCGCCGGGCGCATCGAGCACCTGGATGCGCAGCGACTCGTCGGGCCGTCCCTCGGCGGGCTGCTCGCTGGGCGGCACCCGGCACATCAGGACGTCGTCCTCGGCGTCGGGTCCCTTCCCCAGCAGGAGTACGGCGCCGTGGGGCGCCGCGCCCGCGAGATAGCGAACGTTGGCGGGGCGCGAGACGAGGACGGCCGCACTGCCGCCCGCCGCAGCGCGCTCCCTCAACCGGTCCCTACGGGCCGCGTACACCTCTGACATGAACCGAGCGTACGAGCGGTGGGGGAACGCGGCCCGGTCAGCGCGTCCGGACGGGCGGCGAGGAGGCGGGTCCAGGGCGCTGTACGGCGGGCCGGGTGCGCGCTACCACTGGGGCGGGCTCGCGATCGAGCGGGCGAGTACGTCGTCCAGGACGCGGGCCGTGGTGGGCACGTCCATCTGGGAGTTGTCGATGATGGGCAGGCCCGAGCCGTACCAGCCGGCCATGCGGCCGTGGATGCGGGCGACCTCCTCGTCCGTGAGGCGGCGGTTCCCGCTGCGCTCCGCGTTGCGCTCGAGGACGATCTCCAGGCCGGGGAGCAGCACCACGGGCAGCAGGCCGGGGCCCACGTGCCGCTTCCAGCCACCGAGACCCACGACCGGGCGGTCCGGGAAGACGGCGTCGTCGAGGATGCACGAGATGCCGTTGGCCAGGAAGTTGCGCGCGGCGAAGCCGCAGGTGCGGCGGGCGAGGCGGTACTGGGCCTCGGAGTGGTCGTTCCACCCCGACTGCGGGTCGGCGAAGCCGGAGCGCACCCACTCGCGTACGTCGTCGAGGCTGATGTGGGCCGTGGGGACGCGGCGCTGCTCAGCCCAGAACTTGGCGACGCTGGTCTTGCCCGCGCCGGCGGGGCCGATGAGCAGGACGGCGAGCGTCGTGGCGGTGGCGTCGGCGGCGCCTGCCGCGGGTGGCGGGCTCGGCATGGCGACGGGGCCGCCGGGCGGGAGCTGCACATGGCCCGTGGTGTCCCGCGAGGGGGGCTGCGGGGACGGCTGGGGGGCGTGCTGAGGGACGCCCGGGTGCGGGGGCTGCCCCTGCGGCGGCGGGCTGTGCGGGGCCTGAGGATGCGGCGCCGGCTGGTGCGGGGCGGGCGCCGGAGCGTGCGGCGCGGGTGCGTGCGGGGCCGGGCCCGAGGGGCCGGGTGGGCCCGCGAAGCCCGGGGCGGGCGGTGGCGGACCCGCCGGTCCGGGGCCCGGGTGGGCGCCCGGGTGATGCGCGGCCTGGGACCAGCCGGCGGCCGGTCCGTGCCCCGGCTGAGGGGGCGGCGGCAGCGGCGAACCCACTGCGTGCTGCATCCGGTGCGACTCCGTCTCGTACAGGCAACTGGCGCCGGCGAACAAGGCGCTACCGAACGGTACCTTCCCCGGCCGCCGTTGTGTGAACGGCCGGGGAGGTCGCGAAGTGCCCGAAGGCGGGAGCTATTCGGCCACTTCGCCGTACGCCGCGAGGAGCACGGCCGGGTCGGGTCCTTCGAGGACCGTCGGCTTGGCGAGGCCGTCGAGGACGATGAACCGCAGCAGGTTGCCGCGGGACTTCTTGTCGACCTTCATGTTCTCCAGGAGCTTGGGCCACTGGTCGTAGCGGTAGCTCAGGGGAAGGCCGACCGACTCGAGGACGGTGCGGTGCCGGTCGGCGGTCGCGTCGTCCAGGCGTCCGGCGAGACGGCCGAGTTCGGCGGCGAAGTGCATGCCGACGGAGACGGCGGCGCCGTGCCGCCACTTGTAGCGCTCGTTCTTCTCGATGGCGTGCGCGAGGGTGTGCCCGTAGTTGAGGATCTCGCGCAGGCCCGACTCCTTGAGGTCGCCGGAGACGACCTCGGCCTTGACCTTGATGGAGCGCTCGATGAGCTCGGCGGTGTGCGGGCCCTGCGGGGAGCGCGCCGCCTCGGGGTCGGACTCGATCAGGTCGAGGATCGCCGGGTCGGCGATGAAGCCGGCCTTGATGATCTCCGCGAGGCCGGACACGAAGTCGTTGACCGGCAGCGAGTCGAGGGCCGCGAGGTCGCAGAGCACACCGGCCGGCGGGTGGAAGGACCCGACGAGGTTCTTGCCCTCGGCGGTGTTGATCCCGGTCTTGCCGCCGACGGCCGCGTCCACCATGCCGAGGACGGTGGTGGGCACGGCGATCCAGCGCACCCCGCGCAGCCAGGTCGCGGCCACGAACCCGGCGAGGTCCGTGGTGGCTCCGCCGCCCACGCCGACGATGACGTCGGTGCGGGTGAAGCCGGACTGGCCGAGCGCCTTCCAGCAGTAGGCGGCGACCTCGGCGGTCTTGGCCTCCTCGGCGTTGGGCACCTGGATGGCGACGACCTCGAAGCCCTGGTCTGCGAGGTCGCCACGCAGCGCCTCACCGGTCTCGGCGAGCGCCTCGGGGTGGATGATCGCGACGCGCTGGGCGGACTCGCCGATCAGGGCGCCGAGTTCGCCGAGGAGCTGACGTCCGACGAGGACCTCGTACGGGTCGGTGCCCGCCGTGCCGCCGACCTGGATCCGGGTCACCTGCTGCTCGGTCATGCCTTCTTCAACTCCAGGGCGTCGAGGACCGCGCGGGCGACCTCTTCGGGGGTGCGGTCGTCGGTGGGTACGACGACGCGGGCGACTTCGGTGTAGAGGTGGCGGCGGGCCTCCATCAGCTCGCGCCACTGGCGGCGCGGGTTGACGGCGAGCAGCGGCCGGGCCGTGTTGAGGCCGGTCCGCTTGACCGCCTCCTCGACGTCCATCGACAGATAGACGACGGGGAGCGGAGCCAGCAGCGCGCGCGTCGACTCGTCGAGGATCGCTCCGCCGCCGAGCGCGAGCACACCCGGGTGCTCGGCGATGGCTTCGCGCACGGCCTGCCGTTCGAGTTCGCGGAAGCGGGGCTCGCCCTCGTCCACGAAGATGTCCGCGATGGGGCGGCCCTGGGCGGCCACGATGTCGGCGTCGGTGTCCCGGTAGGGGGAGCCCAGCCACTCGGCGAGCAGCTCCCCCACCGTGGACTTGCCGACGCCCATGGGGCCGACGAGTACGACCAGCGGGCCGGTCACCGGATCTGGAGGTTGTCGAGGTACGACTGGACGTTGCGCCGGGTCTCGGGGACGCTGTCGCCGCCGAACTTCTCCGCGACGGCGTCGGCGAGCACGAGCGCGACCATGGCCTCGGCGACGATGCCGGCGGCCGGGACCGCGCACACGTCGGAGCGCTGGTGGTGGGCCTTCGCGGCCTCGCCGGTCGCCACGTCGATGGTGGCCAGCGCGCGCGGGACGGTCGCGATGGGCTTCATCGCGGCGCGCACACGCAGCAGTTCACCGGTGGTGAGGCCGCCCTCGGTGCCGCCGGAGCGGCCCGACGTGCGCCTGATGCCCTCGTCCGTGGTCACGATCTCGTCGTGCGCCTTCGAACCGGGCACGCGCGCGAGCTCGAAGCCGTCGCCGACCTCGACACCCTTGATGGCCTGGATGCCCATGAGGGCACCCGCGAGCCGGGCGTCGAGACGCCGGTCCCAGTGCACGTGCGAGCCGAGGCCCACCGGCACGCCGTAGGCGAGGACCTCGACGACGCCGCCGAGGGTGTCGCCGTCCTTGTGGGCCTGGTCGATCTCCGCGACCATCGCCTTCGACGCGTCCGCGTCCAGGCAGCGCACCGGGTCGGCGTCGAGCTTGTCGACGTCGGCCGGGGTCGGGTAGACGCCGTAGGGCGCCTTGGCGCTCGCCAGCTCGGTGACGTGGCTGACGATCTCGATGCCGGCCGTCTCCTTGAGGTAGGAGCGGGCGATGGCGCCGAGCGCGACGCGGGCCGCCGTCTCACGGGCGGAGGCGCGCTCCAGGATCGGCCGGGCCTCGTCGAAGCCGTACTTCTGCATACCGGCGAGGTCGGCGTGACCGGGGCGGGGCCGGGTCAGCGGCGCGTTGCGCGCCAGATCGGCGAGGATCTCGGGGTCGACCGGGTCGGCCGACATGACCTGCTCCCACTTGGGCCACTCGGTGTTGCCCACCATGACCGCGACCGGCGAGCCCATGGTGAGGCCGTGGCGCACGCCGCCGAGGAAGGTCACCTCGTCGCGCTCGAACTTCATCCGCGCGCCGCGTCCATAGCCGAGCCGCCGCCGGGCCAGGTGGTCCGCCACCATCTCCGTGGTGATCGGCACGCCGGCGGGAAGTCCCTCCAGCGTCGCGACAAGTGCGGGTCCGTGGGACTCCCCCGCGGTCAGCCAGCGCAACCTGCTCAACGGTGCTCCTCTTGCTCGCGCCTCGAACTGCGATGGCGCGGCCGGGTGCGCGGCCCTGGCCCGCCACCCCCGATCCTCCCACGTCCGCGCACCGGAACCGGCCCCCGGTCCATCTGACGGACGCCGGGACGGACACGGCCGGGGTCAGCCGGCGAGCGCCCGCTCCCCCGCCCGGCGCATCGCACCGAGCGGCGCCGGGGCGCGCCCCGTCATCTGCTCGACCTGGAGGACGGCCTGGTGCACCAGCAGGTCGAGCCCGCTGACGACCGCTCCGCCGTACCCGGACCAGCGGGCCGCGAGCTGTGTCGGCCAGGGGTCGTAGAGGACGTCGAAGAGGGTGCCGGGCCGTTCGGGGATGTCGGCGGCGAGGGCGTCCGTGGTCCCGGCGGGCGTCGTGGCGACGACCAGCGGCGCGGTGAGGGCACGCGCCGCGTCCGACCACTTCCCGATCTTCACGTCCACGTCGAGCCGCTCACCCCACTGCCGCATCTCGGCGGCGCGGGCGTCGCTGCGTACGTACGCGACGATCTCGCCGGCGCAGATCCGCGACAGGGCGGCGAGCGCGGAGGAGGCGGTGGCGCCCGCGCCCAGGATCGCGGCGGACTCGACCTTGTCGATGCCGCGCTCGGCGAGGGCGGCGACCATGCCGGGGATATCGGTGTTGTCGCCGACCTTGTGCCCGTCCTCGGTGAGGACGACGGTGTTGACGGCCTCGACGGAGGCGGCCGTGTCACTGATCGTGTCGAGCAGTGGGATCACGGCGCGCTTCAGCGGCATGGTCAGCGAGAGGCCCGCCCACTCGGGCCCGAGCCCGGCGAGGAAGTCGGGCAGCGCCACCTCGTCGACCTCGAAGCGGTCGTAGGACCAACCCTCCAGTCCCAATTCCTCGTAGGCGGCGCGGTGCAGCACCGGGGAAAGGGAGTGGGCGATGGGCGACCCGAGTACGGCCGCCCTCCTGATTGCTGACATCAGTTCTTCCTCGACGCGTTCCACTTGTCGACCAGCTTCTGGTGGTCCTCGTTCGTCTTGGTGAATTCGCTGGTCTTGCCGTCCATCGAGATGAAGTAGTACCAGCCGTCGCTGGTCGGGTCGATGGCGCCCTTCAGAGCTTGCTCACCCGGGTTTCCGATCGGCCCGGGCGGCAGGCCCTTGTAGTAGTACGTGTTGTAGCGGTTGTCGTACTTGCGCAGCGCGGTGAGACTCAGGTCGATCTTGCTCTGGTTCTTGACGTAGTTGTACGTGGAGTCGAACTCCAGCATTCCGTTCGTCTGCTCGTTGCCGGGCTTGAGGCGGTTGTAGACGACCTCGGCCATCTTGCGGAAGTCGTCATGGCTGGTGCCCTCGGCCTGCGCGAGGCTCGCCACCGTGATCAGCTGCCACGGGCTGTCGAGGCCAAGGCTCTTGGCCTTCTTCTCGACGCCGTAGGACTCGTACGTCTCGGTCGCCCGCGACACCATCTGCTTCAGGACCGCCTCGGGCTTTGCACCCTTGGCGACGCCGTAGCTGGACGGGTAGAGGAACCCTTCCAGCGGGTCCTTCACATTCGGCTCGTTCATGGCCCAGGAGGGCAGTCCGAGCTTCTTGTAGTCCTTCTTCGCGACCTTTTGCGTGGTCCCCTTGGCGATGCCGAGCCGCTTGTCGATCTGCTCGTAGACCCACACGTTGCGGCGGCCCTCGGCGATGATCAGGTTGTTCCGGCTGCTCGGACTGAGCATCATCTCGACCGCGCTTTCGGCCGACATTTCCTTCTCGAGCGTGTATCCGCCGTCCTGAATGGACTTGCCCCGCGGATTCTGCTCCTGGGCCGAGACGAAGGCGTCCACGCTCTTGATGACGCCCGCGTCCTTCAGGCGCTGGCCGATGACATAGCCGCCCGCGCCCTTGGGAATGTCCACGGAAACGGGTTCGCCGTTTCCGGACCCCGCGTAATCCGGCGCCGATCCGAAACGGTTTTGATAGAACTGATAGCCGAAATAGCCGACACCGCCGACGCCGCCCGCGAAGATCACGGTGAGGACCAGGCAGGCGCATCCGCTGCGCCGCTTCTTCGGCTTCTTGCCGCCGCGGCCGCGGCGGCTGCCCCGGTCGCGCGGGTCGTCGTAGTCGTCGTCGCCGTCATCGCCGCCACCGGCGAAGAACGCGTGCTCACCCTGGTCGGGGCCCGGGTCCCAGTTCGTCTCCGGCTCCGCGGCGGCCCCGCGGCGGCCGGGCGGCTCCGGCGGCGGGTACGCGTCGGGGGTGCCGTAGAGATCCGGCTGCTCACCGCCGTACGCGACAGGCTGCTGCTGACCGCCGTACGGGTCCACCGGGTCGGCGTTGTACGGGACATGCCCGTGCTGACCGGTGTCCCAGCCGCCACCCTGCGACTGGCCGCCGTACTGCTGACCGCCACCCTGCGGCTGGCCGCCTCCGTACTGCTGCTGGCCGTACTGGTCGTGCTGACCGGTGCCCCACTCGCCGCCGTACTGCTGCGGCTGCTGCTGGTGGGACTGAGGATGCTGCTGCGGCTGCTGAGGGTGGTACTGCCCCTGGCCGCCGTAGGCAGGCTGGCCGTCGGCGGCCTGCTGCCCCCACCCCTGGTCCCCGTACAGCGGGTCCTCGGGGTGCCACGGTTCGGAGCCAGGGCCCCGGCCATACTCAGTCATCGATCCCCTACAAGCCGCGAGGCGGCGGCCGCGTCTGGGTGGCAGGGCAACCGTTCCGCCTCTTGATGCTGTGCGGCAGCTGTTCGAACGCCGCCGGTCGCGCGGAACGTTACCGTATCGCGATCAGATGCCCACTTCGACGCCCTCGCCCGGAGCTTTACCTGACGCCCGTTCGGACTCCAGCGCCTGCTGGAGGATGATGACGGCGGCCGCCTGGTCGATGACAGACCGGCCCTTTTTGGACTTCACGCCCGAGGCGCGCAGCCCTTGACTGGCCGTCACTGTGGTCATCCTCTCGTCCACGAGCCGCACGCCGACGGGGGCGATCCCGCCGGCCAGCTCCTGGGCGAACGCGCGGACCTTGACCGCGGCCGGCCCCTCGCCCCCCTTGAGGGAGCGAGGGAGTCCGACGACGACCTCGATCGGCTCGTACTCCTCCACGAGTTGCCGCAACCGCCGGTGGGCGGCCGGGACATCGCGTCCCGGCACGGTCTCCACCGGGGTGGCGAGGATCCCGTCGGGGTCGCACGAGGCGACCCCGATCCGGGCGTCCCCGACGTCGATCGCGAGCCGTCGGCCGCGTCTCATCAGGCGGTTTCCCCGACGAGTCGCTCGACGGAGGCCACGGCGTCACCGATGGCGGCCGGGTTCTGGCCGCCGCCCTGGGCGACGTCCGGCTTGCCGCCACCGCCGCCGCCGAGGGTCTTGGCGGCCGTGCGGACCAGGTCACCGGCCTTCAGACCGCGCTCACGAGCGGCCTCGTTCGTGGCGATGACCGTCAGCGGCTTGCCGTTGACCGTCGTGAACAGGGCCACCACGGCGGGGCGTCCGCCCTGGATGCGGCCGCGTACGTCGAGAACCAGCTTGCGCAGGTCGTCGGCGCCGGTGCCGTCCGGGACCTGGCCGGTGACCAGGGCGACCCCGCGCACGTCGGTGGCGCCCGCGGCGAGACCGGCGGCGGCCTGGAGGACCTTCTCCGCGCGGAACTTCTCGATCTCCTTCTCGGCATCCTTCAGCTTGCCGAGCATCGCCGAGACCTTCTCCGGCAGTTCCTCGGAGCGGCCCTTGACCAGCTCCTGGAGCTGGGCGACGACCGTGTGCTCGCGGGCGAGGAAGTTGTACGCGTCGACGCCGACCAGGGCCTCGATACGGCGCACGCCCGAGCCGATGGAGGACTCGCCGAGCAGCTTCACCAGACCGAGCTGGGCGGTGTTGTGCACGTGCGTGCCGCCGCAGAGCTCCTTGGAGAAGTCACCGATCGTGACGACGCGGACGCGCTCGCCGTACTTCTCGCCGAACTCGGCGATGGCGCCCTGCTTCTTGGCGTCGTCGATCGACATGACCTCGGCCTGCACGTCGAGTTCGCGCGAGAGGACCTCGTTGATCTTCTGCTCGACGTCCGTCATCACGGCCGTGGGCACGGCGGACGGCGAACCGAAGTCGAAGCGGAAACGGCCGGGCTGGTTCTCCGAACCGGCCTGGGCGGCCGTCGGGCCGAGGGCGTCGCGCAGCGCCTGGTGCGTGAGGTGCGTGGCGGAGTGGGCGCGGGCGATGGAGCGGCGGCGGGCCACGTCGATGACGGCCTGGGCCGGGGCGCCGACGGTGACCTCGCCGACCTGGACGACGCCCTTGTGGACGTAGACGCCGGGGACCGGCTTCTGGCAGTCACGGATCTCGATCACCGCGCCGTTGTCCAGCTTGATGCGGCCGGTGTCGCCGATCTGGCCGCCGCCCTCGGCGTAGAAGGGGGTGCGGTCGAGGACGACCTCGACCTCGTCGCCCTCGGAGGCGGCCGGAGAGGAGACGCCATTGACCAGCAGGCCGACGATCGTGGACTCGCCCTCGGTCGACGTGTAGCCGATGAAGTCCGTGGCACCGGCGGCGTCCGCGATCTCACGGTAGGCGCCGACGTTGGCGTGGCCGGTCTTCTTGGCCTGGGCGTCGGCCTTGGCGCGCTCCCGCTGCTCCTTCATCAGGCGCCGGAAGCCGTCCTCGTCCACGGACAGGCCCTGCTCGGCGGCCATCTCCAGGGTGAGGTCGATCGGGAAGCCCCAGGTGTCGTGGAGCAGGAACGCCTTGTCGCCGGCGAGGACCGTGCCGCCCGCGGCCTTGGTCTCGGTGACGGCGGTGTCGAGGATGTTGGTGCCGCCCTTGAGGGCCTTGAGGAAGGCGGCCTCTTCGGCGAGGGCGACGGTCTCGATGCGCTTGCGGTCGGTGATGAGCTCCGGGTACTGCTGGCCCATCGTGTCGATCACGACGTCGACAAGGTCCTTGACGACCGGTCCGGTGGCGCCCATGAGACGCATGTTGCGGATGGCGCGGCGCATGATGCGGCGCAGGACGTAGCCACGGCCCTCGTTGCCGGGGGTGACGCCGTCACCGATGAGCATCACGGAGGTGCGCATGTGGTCGGCGACCACACGCATCGAGACGTCGGTGTCGTGCTTGTCGCCGTACTGGACGCCGGTGAGTTCGGTGGCCTTGTCCATGACGACGCGCAGGGTGTCCGTCTCGTACATGTTCTGTACGCCCTGCAGGATCATGGCGAGACGCTCGAGGCCGAGACCCGTGTCGATGTTCTGCGACGGCAGGTCGCCGAGGATCTCGAAGTCCTCCTTGCCGATGCCGACGCCGCGCTCGTACTGCATGAAGACCAGGTTCCAGATCTCCACGTACCGCTCGTCGTTGACGGCCGGGCCGCCCTCGACGCCGAACTCGGGGCCGCGGTCGTAGTTGATCTCGGAACACGGGCCACAGGGGCCGGGGACGCCCATGGACCAGAAGTTGTCCTTCTTCCCCAGGCGCTGGATGCGCTCCTTGGGCACGCCGACGACCTCGTGCCAGATGCGCTCGGCCTCGTCGTCGTCGAGGTAGACGGTGATCCAGAGCTTCTCCGGGTCGAGGCCGTAACCACCGTCCGCCACGGAGCTGGTGAGCAGCTCCCAGGCGTACTTGATGGCGCCTTCCTTGAAGTAGTCGCCGAAGGAGAAGTTGCCGCACATCTGGAAGAACGTGCCGTGGCGCGTGGTCTTGCCGACCTCTTCGATGTCCGGCGTGCGCACGCACTTCTGCACCGATGTGGCGCGCGGGGCGGGCGGCTTGACCTCGCCGAGGAAGTACGGCTTGAACGGGACCATGCCCGCGGGGACGAGCAGCAGAGTCGGGTCGTCCGCGATGAGCGACGCCGAGGGCACGACCTTGTGGCCACGCTCCTCGAAGAAGCTCAGCCAGCGGCGGCGGATTTCAGCCGACTCCATCAGTGGTCCTCATTCCGGTTGTACGAGTACGTCGTGTTGTCGAGGTACTTGGGGTTGTTCTTCACGTGGTTGTTCTTCACGTGGTTCTCGATGACCGCGAAGCGGCGCTGCGCGGGGAGTTCGGCGTCCACCGGGGCGTTGAGGCCCAGTGCGTCGTCGAGTTCGGCCTCGCGCTCGGCCATGCCGTCACGGACGTCGAGGGCGAAGTCCTTGAGACGGTGACCCGCCTCGATCGCCTTGTTGGCGGCCTGCGCGGCGAGGCTCTCCGGCGTCAGCTTCTTCAGCTTACGGTTGACCTTGGTGGTGGCCCATACGCCGGCGGCAGCGCCCGCGGTGAACCAGAACGTACGGCGGAACATCGCTGCGTCAGTCCCTCTTATTCGGGTTGTCCCGCGCCGCTTGCTTGCTGCGCCGCGCCGACGGGACGGTGCGGCCCACGATCACGGTACGGCGGGACGGCTTGGCGGGCGCGTCGGCTGCGGAGGCACCCGTGGACTTGCGACCGATCGCCCGGCGCACGCCGTAGCCGAAGGCGGCCACCTTGACGAGCGGGCCACCGAAGGTGGAGGCGACGGTGGAGGACAGCGCCGACGCGTTCGACGTGACTTCCTGGACGTCCGACGCGATGGCGTCGACCCGGTCGATCTGCGTCTGTGCGGAACGCACGGCCGCGGAGGCGTCGGCAAGCAGCGGGACCGCCTGCTCGGTCACATCCGCCACGAGCTTGGTGGTCGCCCTGAGCGTCTGGGCCAGCCTCGCCAGAGCCACCGCGAGGAAGGAGACCAGGATCGCCCAGAAGACGGCCACCAGGATCCCGGCCACCTCTCCACCGGACACTTAGCACCGCTTCCTGAACATCGAAAAGTCGTCCCCCGAGCCTATCGCGCCGGGCTCCGCGCTCCGTACCGGATTACCGCTCGCCGCGGGCGGAGTTGCGCGTACCGATTGTACGGAGTGCTTACGGCTGAGTACGCTCCGTACCTCATGCGACGCGAACTGCGCCCTGCCGACAGGCCCGAGGGTTCCACCCCGCCCGGCAACCTTCCCCTCGAGCTCAACCGCTTCGTCGGTCGGGCCGCCGAACTCGTGGAACTCACGCGGGCTCTTGAGGCGGCTCGCCTGGTCACCGTGACGGGAGCCGGCGGAGTCGGCAAGTCCCGCTTCGCCGCGAGAGCGGCCGCCCCGGCCGCGGGGCACCTGGGCTGCGACGCCGTCCGGCGGGTGGACCTCGCCGCGGTGCGCGAGCCGAACCTGGTCGAGTACGCGCTCGTCGCGGCCCTCGAACTGACCGACCACACGAGCCGCCCGCAGCGCGAGGTCCTTCTCGACCACCTCGGGCAGCGCCAACTCCTGCTCGTCATCGACGGGTTCGAGCATCTCGTCGACGCGTGCGCCTCGCTCGTGACCGAACTGCTCGGCGCGGCGCCGGATCTGCGGATCCTCGCGGTGGGGCGCAGGCCTCTCTCCGTGGAAGGGGAACGGATCTTCCCGCTGGCGCCGCTCGACACCGCGGACGCGGCCGACCTCTTCGCCGACCGGGCCGCCGCACTGCTGCCCGGCTTCACCGTGGACGACGGGAACCGGACGGATGTCGTCGAGGTGTGCGAGCGGCTCGACTGTCTGCCGCTCGCGGTGGAACTGGCGGCGGGGCGGCTGCGGGCACTGTCGACGGCGGACCTGCTCGGCCGGCTCGACGACCGGTTCAGGCTGCTGACGGGCGGCACGTGCGGAGCGCTGCCGCGGCATCAGACGCTGCGGACGGCGATCGGCTGGAGCCATGAGCTGTGCACAGCGCAGGAGCGCCTGCTGTGGGCGCGGCTGTCGGTGTTCTCCGGGCAGTTCGACCTGGACGCGGCCGAGTACATCTGCAGCGGGGACGGGCTGCACGCCGACGCGGTCCTCGATGTGCTCTCGGAGCTGATCGCCCAGTCCGTGGTGATCCGCGAGGAGGCGGACTCCGTGGTGCGCTACCGGATGCTCGACACGGTCAGGGCGTACGGCGCGGACTGGCTGGAGGTGTCGGGCGACACCGCGCGCATGCGGCGCAGGCACCGCGACTGGTACATGGGTCTCGCCACGTGGTGCGAGCTGGACTGGTTCTCGCCGCGGCAGGCACAGGTGGCGGCGCAGATCGGGACGGAGCTGCCGAATCTGCGGGCCGCGCTGGAGTTCTGTCTGACGGAGCCGGGCGAGACGCATCTGGGGCAGTACCTCGCGGGCACGCTGTGGTTCTACTGGGCGGGCTGCGGCCATCTGTCGGAGGGGCGGCACTGGCTGGAGCGCAGCGTGGAGCTCGACGGGGAGAGTGAGGACGGCGACTACGCCCGGTCCCGTCTGAAGGCTCTGTGGGTGCTCGGTTATGTGGCGATCCTCCAGGGCGACACGGTGCCCGCGCTCGCCGCGCTCCAGGAGTGCCGCGACGAGGCGGAACGCGTCGGCGACGCCACGGCGGTCGCGTACGCGGTGCATCGCAGGGGCTGTCTGGCCCTGGTCACGGACGACATGGCGCGCGCCGAGGAACTGCTGCGGACGGCGCTCACCGGGTACCGGGAGATCGGTGAGCTGAACAGCAGCGTGCTGATGGGCCAGGTCGAGCTGGCGATGGCCGTGGCGTTCCAGGGGGATCTGGCCGCGGCGGTCGAGCTGTGCGAGGACGTGCGGCTGGTCTGCGAGGACCACGGCGAGCGGTGGACGCTGGCGTACGCGCTGTATGTCCTGGCGTACGCGGAGTGGACCAAGGGCGATCTGGTGCGGGCGCGACAGCTGCTGCGCGAGTGCCTCGTCATCGGGGACACGTTCCACGACCTGCTGGGCACCGTCCTGACGATCGAACTGCTGGCGCTCGTCACCGTGACGGAGGGGGACGCGGGTGAGGCGGCGCTGCTCCAGGGCGCGGCGGGCCGGATCTGGCCGTCCGTGGGGCTGCCGCTCTTCGGCTCGGCGCACTACAACGCGCCGCACGAGCGGTGTGCGTCGGACGCCCGGGCCATCCTCGGCGACGCGCGGTTCGAGTCGTTCGTGGCGGCCGGGGCGCGCCTGGAGCCCGGGGAGGCTGTTCAGCGGGCGCTCGGCCGGGACACCGCGTCGCGGCCGGCCGTGGTGCCGGGGCCGCGTACCGCTCATCCGGCCCCGGAAACGCGCGAACCCGCCGCCTCCCCGACCGTACAGGGCGGGGAGACGACGGGCTGAAACGCAGGAAGTGCTACGTCCGCCGGATGATCAGCGGGCGTAGTACTCGACGACGAGCTGCTCGTCGCAGATCACGGGGATTTCCTTGCGGTTCGGGTCACGGTCCAGACGGAAGGCCAGGGCCTTCAGGTTGACCTGGAGGTAACGCGGGATCTCGCCGTCGGGGGCGAAGCCACCCTCACGCGCGACCTGGAACAGCGGCTTCTCGCGGCTGCGCTCGCGGACCATCACGACGTCGTCGGGACGGACACGGTACGACGGCTTGTCGACCTTGCCACCGTTGACCTCGATGTGGCCGTGAACGACCATCTGGCGGGCCTGGTAGATCGTGCGGGCGATGCCCGAACGCAGAACCAGGGCGTCGAGACGACGCTCCAGCTCGATGACCAGGGCCTCACCGGTCTTGAGCTGCGTCTTGGCGGCACGCTCGTAGGCGCGGACGAGCTGGCGCTCGGACACGTCGTACTGCGCACGCAGACGCTGCTTCTCGAGCAGACGGACCTTGTAGTCCGAGTTCTGCTTGCGGCCGCGGCCGTGCTCGCCCGGCGGGTAGGGGCGGGCCTCGAAGTACTTGACGGCCTTCGGGGTCAGCGCGATACCGAGGGCACGCGACTTCTTGACCTTGGGGCGGGACTGGTTCGTCATGAACCAAACACCTCATTGTTCTGTGTGGATACGGCTTCACCAGGGTTAAGGGAGGTCGCATCCGCAGCCGGGGAAACCCGCCTTGTCCTTGCGGACGGGGCAGGCAGCCGCTCCCTGGTCTGGGCACATACGTGCAGCACGCGAGTGGCCCACCGACCGTTTCCCGGGGGTCCGGGATGGTGGTGGGCTGCCCGCGACACCTATCGACGGTGCGCGACGCTCCTGGATCCCCATGCCTTGCGGCGTCGGGGTTCCGGCTGCATGTCCCGCTCTGGTGGTGCCGGCCGGAGCCGAACGCGAGACGCAGCGCTTCGGGAAGTTTACAGGGTGGCGAGGAGTGCTGCGGACCGGGGTCGCGCGGGGGCGTCAGCTGTCCGTCGCGCCCGGCTGCTCGCCGGTGAGGCGCTCGCGGACGCGCTCGGCCACGTCGGCGTACCGGGCCTCCGCTCCGTACCGGGTGGGCTGGTAGTAGCGCTTGCCCTTGACCGCGTCCGGCGCGTACTGCTGGGCGGCGATACCTCCGGGGACATCGTGCGGATACACGTATCCCTGTGCGTGGCCGAGCTTGGCCGCGCCCTTGTAGTGACCGTCGCGCAGGTGGGGCGGGACGGGGCCCGCGAGGCCCTTGCGGACGTCTTCCAGGGCGGCGCCGATCGCCGTCGTCGCGGAGTTCGACTTCGGGGCGAGGGCGAGGGCGATCGTGGCGTGGCTGAGGGTGAGCGCCGCCTCCGGGAAGCCGATCATCGCGACGGCCTGGGCCGCCGCGACGGCCGTGGGCAGCGCCGTCGGGTCGGCGAGACCGATGTCCTCGCTCGCGGAGATCATCAGGCGGCGGGCGATGAAGCGGGGGTCTTCGCCGGCCTCGATCATGCGGGCCAGATAGTGCAGGGCCGCGTCCACGTCCGAGCCGCGGATGGACTTGATCAGGGCGCTCGCGACGTCGTAGTGCTGGTCGCCGTCCCGGTCGTACTTGACCGCGGCGCGGTCGACCGACTCCTCCAGGGTCTGGAGAGTGATCTCCTTCTCCTGCTTGGCGAGGGCCGAGCCCGCGCCCGCCTCCAGCGCCGTGAGGGCCCGGCGCGCGTCGCCGCCCGCGATGCGCAGCAGGTGGCCCTCCGCCTCCTCGGGGAGCGTGACCGCGCCGCCGAGACCGCGCTCCTCGGCGAGGGCCCGCCGGAGCAGCGAGCGCAGGTCGTCGTCCGTGAGGGATTCGAGGGTGAGGAGCAGGGAGCGGGACAGGAGCGGGGAGATGATCGAGAAGTACGGGTTCTCGGTGGTCGCCGCGATGAGCGTGACCCAGCGGTTCTCGACGGCCGGCAGCAGGGAGTCCTGCTGGGCCTTGCTGAAGCGGTGGATCTCGTCGAGGAAGAGGACGGTCTCCTTGCCGTGGCCTCCGAGTGCCCGGCGGGCGCCGTCGATGACGGCCCGCACTTCCTTGACGCCCGCGGTGATCGCGGAGAGCTCCACGAAGCGCTTGTTCGTGGCCTTGGAGACGACGTACGCGAGGGTCGTCTTGCCGATGCCGGGCGGGCCCCAGAGGATCACCGACGAAGGTCCGGCGGGGCCTCCGCCGCCCTCCCCCACGAGGCGGCGCAGGGGTGAGCCCGGCTTCAGCAGGTGCTGCTGGCCGACGACTTCGTCGAGGGTGCGCGGGCGCATCCGGACGGCCAGGGGGCTGCTGGACGGGTCCTTTTCCTGGCGGTCTTCGGCTGCGGCGGTGAACAGGTCGGGCTCCACGTCGAAAACCCTATGTCACCCCACTGACAATCCCGCCCGGCCCCGTGCGGCAGGGGCCCCGGCCACGGTCCGGACCGCGGCTCAGCTGGTCCAGAAGTCCCACCAGCGCGTCAGGATCAGCATCCCGATGATCCCGACGTGCAGCACGGGCAGGACCCACGTGAACTCACCGAAGAACGACCGCAGCCAGGACGGCGCGGGCAGGAACCCGTTGCGCACATTGAACGACGTCACGTACCAGAACATGACGATCGTGGCGACCCACGCCAGAGAGCACCACAGGCACAGCGAGTTGATCCGGTACAGCGACTGGAACTGCAGCCACGTGCAGAACCCGACCCCGAACAGCGTGCCCGCGTTGAACGTCAGCCAGTACCAGCGCGGGAACCGCGCCCGCCCCAGCAGACTCATCCCCACGCAGATCACGACGGCGTAGGCCGCGAGACCCAGCATCGGGTTCGGGAACCCGAACACCGACGCCTGCTCGCTCTTCATGATGTTCCCGCAGGACACCACCGGGTTGAGGCTGCAGCCCGGCGTGAAGTTCGGGTCCTCGAGCAGCTTGAACTTGTCGATCGTGATGACCCACGCCGCGAGCAGCCCCGCCGCACCGGTGATCACCAGAAGCAGCGCGAAACCCAGGGAACCCCCGGCGCTGCGGGCAGCGCCCGCTCCGTCGTCGCCGGTGGAGGAGGCACTGTCGCTTGCCGTGGTCGTCTTGCTCATCACGCCGTTCCGTCGCTTGGGGTGGTGGCCTGCTGGCAGCCTCATTCTGCCGCACGCTCCTGTGTGTCCACCGTTCGATGGCCATAAGCATGTACGGCCGACGGTCCCGAGGTGTTCGCTCCGACGGGACGCTCCCTGACGTGACGACGTGCACGGCGCGAACGAAAAAGGAGCGGGGCACGCGCGCGTGCCCCGCTCCTTCGCCGACTCCAGAGGCCCGGCTACGCCAGCTTGGCCTTCAGGACGGCCACGATCTCGTCGACCGCCACCGCGTCCTGCTCTCCCGACTCCATGTCCTTGAGCTGGACGACGCCGTCGGCGAGGTCGCGTTCGCCGGCCACGATCGTGAAGCGGGCGCCGCTGCGGTTCGCGTTCTTCATCGCGCCCTTGAGGCCCTTGCCGCCGTACGAGAAGTCGGCGGAGACGCCGGCCCGGCGCAGCTCCGTCACCTTGGAGAAGAGGACGCGGCGCGCCTCGTCGCCGAGCGGGACCGCGAACACGCTGGTGGTGGAGGGGAGTTCGAGCTCCACGCCCTCCGCCTCGAGCGCCAGGACCGTACGGTCGACGCCGAGCGCCCAGCCGACGGACGGCAGCGAGGGGCCGCCGATCATCTCGGAGAGGCCGTCGTAGCGGCCGCCGCCGCCCACCGCGGACTGCGAGCCGAGACCGTCGTGGACGAACTCGAAGGTGGTGCGCGTGTAGTAGTCGAGGCCGCGGACCAGCTTCTCGTCGTCCTCGTAGGCGACGCCTTCGGCGGTCAGGAGTTCACGGACCTGCTCGTGGTACGCCTTGCAGCCGTCGCACAGGTAGTCGCGCAGCGAGGGGGCGCCGACGAGCTGCTTCTGGACCTCGGGGCGCTTGTCGTCGAGGACGCGCAGCGGGTTGATCTCGGCGCGGCGCAGCGTGTCCTCGTCGAGGTCGAGGCCGCGCAGGAAGTCCTGGAGGGCGGCGCGGTAGACCGGCCGGCACTCCTTGTCGCCGAGCGAGTTCAGCAGGATGCGGAAGTCGCGCAGCCCGAGCGAGCGGTACGCCTGGTCGGCCAGGATGATCAGCTCGGCGTCGAGCGCCGGGTCCTCTGCGCCGATCGCCTCGGCGCCGACCTGCGAGAAGTGCCTGTAACGGCCCTTCTGGGGGCGCTCGTAGCGGTAGTACGAGCCGGAGTACCAGAGCTTCACCGGGAGGTTTCCGGCCTTGTGGAGGTTGGCCTCCAGGGCGGCACGCAGCACGGACGCGGTGCCCTCGGGACGCAGGGCGAGCTTGTCGCCGCCCTTCGTCTCGAAGGCGTACATCTCCTTGGTGACGATGTCGGTGGACTCACCGACACCGCGCGCGAACAGCTCGACGTTCTCGAAGCCGGGCGTCTCGACGTAGCCGTAGCCGGAGTTCCTCAGCGGGGTGGAGATGGCGTCGCGCACCGCGAGGTACTTCGCGGAGTCGGGGGGAAGCAGGTCGTACGTGCCCTTGGGGGCCTGAAAGGTGCTCACGGAAGTCTCTCGTCACATTCCTCGTCGGGGAGCCTCGAAGGAGGTTCCCTGGCCGGCGGCCACCTGCCGCAGATACGGGTTGGTGGCGCGCTCCTGGCCGATGGTCGTCTGGGAGCCGTGCCCGGAGAGCACCACGGTCGAGTCGTCGAGCGGCAGGCACACGCGTGCCAGCGACTCGAGCATGTCGTCCATGGAGCCACCGGGCAGATCGGTACGTCCGATGGAGCCGGCGAAGAGCAGATCCCCGGAGAAGAACACGGACGGGATGTCCGCGCTCTCGGGCATCGTGAAGGCCACCGACCCCTTGGTATGACCCGGCGCGTGCGCCACGGTCAGGTCGAGGCCCGCCAGCTTCAGTTCGGTGCCGTCGCTCAGCTCCCGCACGTCGTCGGGCTCCCCCACGGTCAGCTCGCCCATCAGCGGCATACCGATGGAGCGGCCGATCCCCTTCTCCGGGTCGCTCATCATGTAGCGGTCGGAGGGGTGGATCCACGCCGGGACGTCATGGGCCCCGCACACGGGGACGACGGAGGCGACGTGGTCGATGTGGCCATGCGTGAGGATGACCGCGACCGGCTTGAGCCGATGCTTCTTGAGCGCGTCCTCGACTCCCTGGGCGGCCTGGTGGCCGGGGTCGATGATCACGCACTCCTCACCCGCGGCGGGGGCAACCAGGTAACAGTTGGTGCCCCAGGCCCCGGCGGGGAACCCGGCAATCAGCACGATCGTCCTTCGTATGTCGTCCGGCGGAAGTGTGTCCGCAGAAGAATGCGGCAGATCAGAGCCTACCGGCGCTGCCGATTCCACAGCTAACCCATATACGGTACGGGGCACACAGCAGGCGGTCGTAACAGGTCCAGTTCAGACCGGGTTCGTCCCGTTGGGATCACTTCGCAGCGGTTCGGAATCAGGTCTCGCGACGTACGAGGAGTAGACCCGGTGGTCAGCAACGATCAGCGGCGGCGGCAGCTCGCCCGGGAGAAGTTCTTGCGGCAGCAGCAGCGGCGGGAGTCCGCGCGGCGCAAGGCGCGCACACGCAACACGGTGATCGCGTCGGCGTTGGCCGTGGTCGTGGTGGCGGGCGCCGGCGCGTTCGCCGCCGGGGCCTTCGACGGCAAGGACAAGAAGGACTCCGCGGCCTCCAAGCCGAGCGCGAGCCCCTCCAAGGCCGCCGACCCGTGCAAGAAGCCCGCCGCGGGCAAGGTGAAGTCGCTCAGCTGGAAGAAGGAGCCGGCGCTCACCGTCGACAAGGCGGCGGACTACACGATGAACCTCGCGACGACGTGCGGCGACATCGGCATCGACCTCAAGACGAAGGAGGCCCCGCACACGGTCAACTCCTTCGACTTCCTCGCCGGCAAGGGCTTCTTCGACCACACCAAGTGCCACCGGCTCACCACCAACGGCATCTACGTCCTGCAGTGCGGCGACCCGAAGGGCACCGGCGCGGGCGGCCCGGGCTACACGATCCCGGACGAGAACCTGAAGGACAAAAGCCTGAAGGGGAACGTGTACCCGGCGGGCACCATCGCGATGGCGAACACGGGCCAGAAGCACACCGGCGGCAGCCAGTTCTTCCTCGTGTACCAGGACAGTCAGTTGCCGCCGAGCTACACACCGTTCGGGACCATTTCCGATTCCGGCATGAAGGTGCTCAAGAAGATCGCCGCCGCTGGTGAGAGCACCGGGCAGGGTGACGGCGCCCCGAACGCCACCGTCGTGATCGACAAGGCGACCGTGACGAAATCCTGACCGCCGGCGGTGAAATTTCGGTCGCGCGGGATGCGGACAGCCGCCCCGCCGGTCGCCTATGTTGGCCGTGACGAAACTGTGGACGATGCCCGGGGCCCCAAGGCGCCCCGCAGGCATCATGTGGAGGAGGCGCTGTGAGCAGCGACCCGTGGGGCCGCGTCGACGAGACGGGGACCGTGTACGTGCGTTCGGCCGACGGCAGCGAGCGTGAAGTCGGTTCGTGGCAGGCAGGTTCTCCTGATGAGGCCCTCGCCTACTTCAAGCGCAAGTACGACGGCCTGGTCGTCGAGATCGGGCTCCTCGAGCGCCGGGTGCAGACGACCGACCTGTCGGCGAAGGACGCCACGACCGCCATCGAGCACCTGCGCGAGCAGGTGACCGACGCGCACGCCGTCGGCGATCTGGAGGCTCTGGGCAAGCGCCTGGACAAGCTCGTCGAGACCGTCGACGCGCGCCGCGAGGAGCGCAAGGTCCAGAAGGCGAAGCAGTCCGACGAGGCGCGGCACGCCAAGGAGGCCCTGGTCACCGAGGCCGAGGAGCTCGCCCAGAGCGAGCAGTGGCGCGCGGCCGGCGAGCGGCTGCGGGCGCTGGTGGACACCTGGAAGGGTCTGCCGCGTCTGGACCGCAAGTCGGACGACGAGCTCTGGCACCGCTTCTCGCACGCGCGCTCGGCGTTCTCGAAGCGCCGCAAGGCGCACTTCGCCTCGCTGGACGCACAGCGCGAGGACGCCCGCCAGGCCAAGGAGAAGCTGGTCGCCGAGGCCGAGTCGCTGTCGGGCTCGACCGACTGGGGAACCACGGCCGCCCGGTACCGCGAGCTGATGACGGACTGGAAGGCCGCGGGCCGCGCCCAGCGCGAGCACGAGGACGACCTGTGGAACCGCTTCCGCGGCGCCCAGGACGTGTTCTTCGCGGCCCGCAGCTCGGTCTTCGCCGAGCGGGACGCCGAGCAGGGCGAGAACCTCAAGCTCAAGGAGGAGCTCGCCGACGAGGCGGAGAAGCTCCTGCCGATCGGGGACCTGAAGACGGCCCGCGCCGCCTTCCGCTCGATCAACGAGCGCTGGGAGGCCATCGGCCACGTGCCGCGCGACGCGCGTCCGAAGGTCGAGGGCCGGATGCACGCCGTGGAGCGGGCCCTTCAGGAGTCCGAGGAGACCGAGTGGCGCCGTACGAACCCGGAGGCACGCGCGCGTGCCGAGGGGCTCACCGGTCAGCTCCAGGCCGCGGTCGACAAGCTGCGGGGCCAGATCGACACGGCCCGCGCACAGGGCAACAACGCGAGGGCCGACAAGCTCGAGCGTGAGCTCGACGGCCGTCAGGCGCTGCTCGACCAGGCGCTCAAGGGCCTGCACGAGTTCGGCGGCTGAGCAGGCATCACATGAGAAGGGGCCCCCGGCGCTGAGCGCCGGGGGCCCCTTCTCATGTCGGTCGGCTACGGCCTGCGCGCCGACGTCACGCGGTAGACGTCGTAGACGCCCTCCACTCCCCTGACCGCCTTCAGGACGTGACCCAGGTGCTTGGGGTCGCCCATCTCGAAGGTGAAGCGGGAGGTGGCCACCCGGTCGCGGGACGTCTGCACGGCCGCGGACAGGATGTTGACGTGCTGGTCGGACAGAACCCTGGTGACGTCCGAGAGCAGGCGCGAGCGGTCGAGGGCCTCCACCTGTATGGCGACGAGGAAGACCGAGGACTGCGTGGGCGCCCACTCGACCTCGAGGATCCGCTCGGGCTCGCGGGACAGCGACTCGACGTTCACACAGTCGCTGCGGTGCACCGATACGCCGCTGCCGCGCGTGACGAAGCCGATGATGGGGTCACCGGGGACGGGCGTACAGCAGCGGGCCAGCTTGACCCACACGTCCTCGACGCCCTTGACGACCACGCCGGGGTCGGCGTTCGCACGGCGCTTGCGGCCGCGCGACGGCGGTGCGCTCTCGGCGATGTCCTCGTTGGCGGCCTCCTCGCCGCCGAGGGCCTGCACGAGCTTCTGGACGACGCTCTGGGCGGTGACGTGGCCTTCGCCGATCGCCGCGTACAGGGACGAGATGTCGGGGTACCGCATCTCGTGCGCGAGCGTGACGAGGGAGTCGCCCGTCAGGATGCGCTGGATCGGCAGGTTCTGCTTGCGCATGGCGCGCGCGATGGCGTCCTTGCCCTGCTCGATCGCCTCGTCGCGGCGCTCCTTGGAGAACCACGCGCGGATCTTGTTGCGCGCGCGGGGCGACTTGACGAAGCCCAGCCAGTCCCGCGAAGGCCCGGCGCCGGCCGCCTTGGAGGTGAAGACCTCCACCAGGTCGCCGTTGTCCAGGGTCGATTCGAGCGGTACGAGCCGACCGTTGACCCGCGCTCCTATGGTGCGGTGGCCGACCTCGGTGTGGACCGCGTAGGAGAAGTCGACGGGGGTCGCTCCGGCCGGGAGCGCTATGACGTCGCCCTTCGGCGTGAAGACGAAGACCTCGTTGCGCGAGAGGTCGAAGCGCAGGGACTCCAGGAACTCGCCCGGGTCCTCCGTCTCCTTCTGCCAGTCGAGCAACTGGCGCAGCCACGCCATGTCGTTGAGGTGGTCGTCCTTGCCGGTGGCCTTCGGCTGGTCACTGCGCACCTTGGAGGCGCCGGCGACGGCCTCCTGCTTGTACTTCCAGTGCGCGGCGATGCCGTACTCGGCGCGCCGGTGCATGTCGAACGTACGGATCTGCAGCTCGACGGGCTTGCCGTTGGGGCCGATCACCGTCGTGTGCAGCGACTGGTACATGTTGAACTTGGGCATCGCGATGTAGTCCTTGAACCGGCCGGGGACCGGGTTCCATCGCGCGTGCACCGTGCCGAGGGCGGCGTAGCAGTCCCTCACCGTGTCGACCAGGACACGGATGCCCACCAGGTCGTAGATCTCCGCGAAGTCACGGCCGCGGACGATCATCTTCTGGTAGACGCTGTAGTAGTGCTTCGGGCGGCCGGTGACGGTCGCCTTGATGCGGGCGGCGCGCAGGTCGCTCTGCACCTCGTCGGTCACTATGGCGAGGTACTCGTCGCGCTTGGGCGCGCGCTCGGCCACCAGACGCACGATCTCGTCGTACATCTTGGGGTAGAGGATCGCGAAGGCGAGGTCCTCCAGCTCCCACTTGATGGTGTTCATGCCCAGGCGGTGCGCCAGCGGAGCGTAGATCTCCAGCGTCTCGCGGGCCTTCTTCTCCTGCTTCTCGCGCTTGAGGTAGCGCATCGTGCGCATGTTGTGCAGGCGGTCGGCGAGCTTGATGACCAGGACGCGCGGGTCCTTGGCCATCGCGACGACCATCTTGCGCACGGTCTCGGCCTGCGCGGCCTCGCCGAACTTGACCTTGTCGAGCTTGGTGACGCCGTCGACGAGGAGGGCGACCTGGTCACCGAAGTCGCGGCGCAGGGTGTCCAGGCCGTACTCGGTGTCCTCGACGGTGTCGTGCAGCAGGCCCGCCATGAGCGTCGCGGGGTCCATGCCGAGCTCGGCGAGGATCGTCGTCACGGCCAGCGGGTGCGTGATGTACGGGTCGCCGCTCTTGCGCTTCTGGCCGCGGTGCCAGCGCTCGGCGACCTGGTAGGCGCGCTCGACCTGGCGGAGCGTGGACGTCTCGATCTTCGGGTCGTTGCTGCGCACTATCCGCAGCAGCGGCTCGAGAACGGGGTTGTACGGGTTCGAGCGCTGCACGCCGAGACGGGCGAGGCGGGCGCGGACGCGGTTCGAGGAGCCGGAGCGTGCGGGCTGGCCTGCCGCGGGGCGCACCACGGGCGGCGTGGGCGGTACGGCCGGAGCCGGGGCGGCGGGAGCGGGGGCCGGGCTCTTGCCTGCGGGCGGCTTGGGGCGCGGCTGCTCGGCCGTCTTGCCTTCCGGGGTGCCGGTGGAACTCGGCCCGGTCTTGCCGGTCTTCCCGGGCACGCCTGCGGGAGCCGCGGCCTGGTCGGCCTTCTGGTCGGGCTTGGCGGCTGTGGGAACCCCCACGCGCTCGGCGCTGGGGGAGAGTGGCTTGGCCTCGTCTGGCAACGGCGCTCCTCGTGCGCGACGGGTCCCCCGTTCAGGTCCCGGAGAGCCCATGGTATCGACACTGGGCCGCCCGCTCGCCTTCGGCCGGAGGAACGGCTTTCAACAGGGCAAACGCAAAAGGCGGGCACCGGATTCCTCCGGGCCCGCCCTTACGCCTGTGACCAGGTGTTCAGACCATCAGCAGTGCGTCCAGCGGGGCGCCGTCAAGAGCCGGAAGCAGCCGTTCGCGGCCACCCAGGAAACCCAGCTCCATCAGGACGGCGATGCCGGCGACCTCGGCGCCCGCGCGCCGGATGAGCCGCACCGACGCCTCGGCCGTGCCGCCGGTGGCGAGGACGTCGTCGATCACCATGACGCGGTCACCCGCGACCAGGTCCTCGGCGTGCACCTCGATCTCGGCCGACCCGTACTCCAGGTCGTACGACTGGCTGAGCGTCGCCCCGGGGAGCTTGCCGGCCTTGCGTACGGGGATGAAGCCGAGCCCGGCGCGTACGGCGACGGGGGCGCCCAGGATGAACCCGCGCGCCTCCAGGCCGACGACCTTGGTGGCGCCGTTCGCGACGCAGAGCTCCGCGAGGGCGTCGGTGAGTGCCGTGAACGCCGACGGGTCCGCCAGGAGCGGGGTGATGTCCTTGAACATCACGCCCGGTTCCGGGTAGTCCGGCACGTCGCGGATGCGGCTGTGGAGCAGTGCCGAGAGTTCTGCGAGCTCGGTCATCGACGCTTCCCCGAGGGCCGGCCGCGGCCGCGGTTGCGCGACGCGGGCTGGTTGCGGGGGCCGACTACCGCGGCGGCCTCGTCGTCCGACGGGTCGTCGTCGAAGTCGTCGCCCTCGCCCTGCGGCTCCGGGGCCTCGGCGGACTCGCCCTTGGCGGCCGCCGCCGCGCGCTTGGCGAGCACGCGCTTCTTCAGGGCCTTGATCTGCGGGTCGCGTTCCTTGAGGTCGGCGACGAGCGGAGTGGCGATGAAGATCGACGAGTACGCACCGGCCGCGAGACCGACGAACAGCGACAGCGAGATGTCGTTGAGCATGCCGGCGCCGAGGAAACCGCCACCGATGAACAGCAGGCCCGCCACCGGCAGCAGCGCGACGACCGTGGTGTTGATCGAACGCACCAGCGTGCCGTTGATGGAGCGGTTGGCGATCTCGCTGTACGTGTAACGGGTCTGCTTGGTGATGTCCTTCGTGCCCTCCTTCAAGGAGTCGAAGACGACCACCGTGTCGTAGAGCGAGTAACCGAGGATGGTCAGCAGACCGATCACCGTACCCGTGGTGACCTCGAAGCCGACCAGGGCGTAGATCCCGACCGTGATCGTGATGTCGTGGATCAGTGCGACCAGAGCCGCGATGGCCATGCGCCACTCGAAGGCGATGGCCAGATAGATCACCACGAGGATCATGAACACGATCAGGCCGGTCCATGCCTTGTTGGCGATCGTCTCGCCCCAGCTGGGTCCGACGAGGTCGGCGTTGATCTTCGCCTCGGGGACGTTCAGGTCCTTGGCGAGTTCGGTCTTGATCTGGTCGGACTTCGCGGTGTCCACGCCGGAGATCTGGATACGCAGACCGCCGGTGCCGAGCTCCTGGACGATCGCGTCGTGCCCGGAGGCCGCTTCGGCGGAGCGCTCCGCCGTGCCGGCGGAGACGCTGGTCTTCGGGGTGGTGAAGACCGCGCCGCCCTCGAACTCGATGCCCATGTTCAGACCACGCACCGCCAGGCCGACGATGGCCGTGATGGTGATCAGGATCGAGATGCCGTACCAGATCTTGCGCTTGCCGATGAAGTCGTAGCCGACTTCACCGCGGATGAGCCGGGCGCCGAGATGGCCGAGCTTCGACATCTCACGCCTCCTTCGTGTCGACAGGGCCTACGGGAGAGCCGGGGGCACGGCGTGTGCGACGCAGTGGCGGCTTGGCGCCGAGGCGCTTCGGGTCGAGCCCGGACCACGGGTGTCCGCTCGCGAAGAACTTCTTGCGGGCCAGGAGCGTCATCAGCGGCTTGGTGAACAGGAAGACGACGACCACGTCGAGCACGGTGGTCAGGCCGAGCGTGAACGCGAAGCCCTGGACCTTGCCGACGGTGACGACGAACAGCACCGCGGCGGCGAGGAACGACACGAAGTCGGAGACCAGGATCGTGCGCCGGGCCCGCGGCCAGGCGCGCTCGACGGAGGGCCGCAGCGAGCGACCCTCACGGATCTCGTCCCTGATGCGTTCGAAGAACACGATGAACGAGTCGGCCGTGATACCGATCGCCACGATCGCGCCGCAGACCGCCGGCAGGTTCAGCGCGAAGCCGATGGCCGGGCCGAGGAGCGTCATGATCACGTAGGTGAGGATCGCGGACACCATGAGCGAGGCGAGCGCGATCAGCGACAGGCCGCGGTAGTAGACCACCAGGTAGATCACGACCAGCAGGAGGCCGATGGCGCCGGCGATCAGACCGGCGTGCAGCTGCTCACCACCGAGGGCCGCGGTGACCGTCGTGACGCTCTGCTCCTGGAAGGAGAGCGGGAGCGCACCGTAGGACAGCACGTTGGCGAGGTCCTGGGCGGACTGCTGGTCGAAGCTGCCGGAGATCTCCGCGCTGCCGCTCAGGGTCGAGCTGACGCTGGGGGCCGAGACCACGTCGCCGTCGAGGACGATGGCGAACTGGTTCATCGGCGGCTGCTGCTGCGAGAGCTTGCTGGTGATCTTCGCGAACTTCTTCGAGCCGCTGCCCGTGAAGTCCATGTTGACGACCCAGGCACCGGTCTGCTGGTTGATCGTGGCCTGCGCCTTGTCGACGTCCTTACCGTTCACCTCGGCGGGGCCGAGGATGTACTTCTCCCACTGGCCGGACGAGTTCTTGCCACAGGCCACGGCGGTGTCCTCGGGCCTGACGCCCGAGGTGACCTGGCTGCGGGCGGCCTTGTCGGTGCAGTCGAGGTCCGTGAACTTCTTCTGCAGCGCGGCGGTGGCCGGGTCCGGGGTGGAGCTCGCCGAGGGGGTGGGCTTGCCGCTCGCGGAGGAGCCGGCGCTCGGCGTCGGGGAGGAGTCGGCCTTCAGGGCGTCGGTGACAGCACGGCCCTGCGGGGTCGCGGAGGCGGTCGGTGTGGGGGTCGGCGTGCTGGACGCCTTGCCCGTGCCGCCGTCCGTGGCCTTGTCCGCCGCCTTGTCGGTGGCCTTGTCGGTCGCCTTGCCCTTGTCCGAGCCCGAAGGGCTGGCGGAGGGCTCGGGAGTGGGCGCACCGGCGGCCACGGTGATCACGGGGCGGAAGTAGAGCTGGGCGGTCGTGCCGACCTGCTCGCGCGCCTGCGCCTCGTTCGTCCCCTTGGGGATGTTGACGATGATGTTGTCGGAGCCCTGGGTCTGGACCTCGGACTCCGTGACCCCCAGACCGTTGACGCGGCGCTCGATGATGCTCACGGCCGTGTTCATGTTGGTCTGGTTGACCGCGTTCTTCTGACCCGGCTCACTCTTCGCCTTGAGCGTGATGCTCGTACCACCGGCGAGGTCGATGCCCAGGCGCGGCGTGGTGTGGCCGGACAGGAACATCCCGCCGGTCAGCGCCACCATCGCGATCAGGATGAAGGCCAGGGTGCGGCCCGGCCTGCTCTGGGCGCCGTGACTTCGGCCCTTCTTGGGTGCTGCCACCTTCTCGTTCTCCCTCTCCATCCGTCCAGCAGCGGGGTACGTGCCCGGACGGCCATGAAATGGTGTCGAGAATCCGTGCGGAAATCACACGTCCGGGACCGCGGAGCGCGAGCGGGCGCGCGCGGTCCTGGGGGCGTGACTACTTCGCGTCGGACTCGCCGTCGGTCTTCTTCGGCTCGGCGCCGTCGGCCTCGGGGGCTGCGTCAGCGGCAGCAGCCTCGTCCTTCTTGCCGAGGTCGATGCGCGAGTCGTCGGCGGACTCGTCGGTCTCGGTGAGGGAGGAAGCGTCGTCCGGCACGATCGCACCATCGGCGCCGAGGGCGTCGTGGTCATCGTTGTCATCACTCTCGGTGCCGTGGACGATGCGGTTGTACTCGTCGTCGGCGAGGACGGCGCCGATCGAGTTCTTCGCGTAGACGGCGTGGACGCCGGGGGCCACCTCCAGAAGGACCATCTCGTCGTGGACCTCCTTGACGGTGGCGTACATGCCCCCGATCGTGCGGACGCCGGAACCGGGCTGCATCTGGTCCCGCATCTGGCCTGCCGCCTGCTGCTTCTTCTTGGCGGAGCGGGTCATCAGGAACATGGCCCCGATGAGCACGATGAACGGGAGGAGGGTCACGATATTCACGGGACGGAAATTCCTTCGCACGACCGCGCACGTAAGCGGCCTGTTGGATGGGGGTGGGCACGCCGTCCACAAGGGCGGCATCGGCGGAGTCTAAGCGAGTCCACGCTCAAGGAACAACGCTCGACATGGCCCCGGGGTTCCTGACCTCACGACTACGCAGCGCGATCACGCCCCGAAGAGGTCCTGTTGTCCGCTTGTGCCCCTTGTCTGCTGGGGCGGCGTGAGGCCGAGGTGCGCCCATGCCGCCGGGGTGGCGACGCGCCCGCGCGGGGTACGGGCCAGTAGGCCTTCGCGTACGAGGAAGGGTTCGGCGACCTCCTCGACCGTCTCGCGCTCCTCCCCCACGGCGACCGCCAGGGTGGAGAGGCCGACGGGGCCGCCGCCGAAGAGCTTGATCAGCGCTTCGAGGACGGCGCGGTCGAGCCGGTCGAGGCCGCGGCCGTCCACCTCGTAGACGCCGAGGGCCACCCCGGCGATGTCACGCGTGATGTGCCCGTCGGCCTTGACCTGCGCGTAGTCACGGACCCGGCGCAGCAGTCGGTTGGCGATACGGGGGGTGCCCCGGGAGCGGCCGGCGATCTCGGCGGCGCCGTGGGCGTCGATCTCCACGTCGAGGAGGTTCGCGGAGCGGTGGATGACGCGCTCCAGCTCGGCAGGCTCGTAGAACTCCATGTGCGCCGTGAAGCCGAAGCGGTCGCGCAGCGGCGGCGGCAGCAGCCCCGCGCGCGTGGTGGCGCCGACGAGGGTGAACGGGGGCAGCTCGAGCGGGATGGCCGTGGCGCCGGGGCCCTTGCCGACGATGACGTCGACCCGGTAGTCCTCCATCGCCATGTAGAGCATCTCTTCGGCGGGGCGGGACATGCGGTGGATCTCGTCGAGGAAGAGGACCTCGCCCTCCTGGAGGGAGGAGAGGATCGCGGCCAGGTCGCCGGCGTGCTGGATGGCCGGGCCGCTGGTGATCCGGATGGGGGCGCCCATCTCGGCCGCGATGATCATGGAGAGCGTGGTCTTGCCGAGGCCGGGCGCTCCGGAGAGCAGGACGTGGTCGGCGGTGGCACCACGCGCGCGTGCCGCCCTGAGGACCAGGTCGAGCTGCTCGCGGACCTTCTCCTGGCCGATGAACTCGCCCAGGTCCTTGGGGCGCAGGGCGGCCTCGACCGCCTGGTCCTCGCGGTCGGCGACAGAGCCCACGAGCCGCTCGGCGTCGGGCGTCGCGTCGGTCGTGTCGTCCCAGTTCATGAGGTGTGCCTCGCGGTGGTGGTGGTTCGGGCGGGGAGCGGGCGCTCCCCGGTCAGCGGGTGCGGTTCAGCGTCTGGAGCGCGGCCTTGAGGAGCTTGCCGACCTGCGGCGTGCCGCCCTCCTCCTCGGCCTGCGGGGCGACCGCCTCGATGGCCTCGTCGGCCTCGCGGGTGGCGTAGCCGAGCCCGATGAGCGCGGCGTGCAGCTGGTCGCGCCAGCCGGAGGTCACGGGGGCGCCCACGCCCGTACCGGTGCCGAGGGGCGCGCCGAGCCGGTCCTTGAGGTCGAGGAGCAGCTTCTGGGCACCCTTCTTGCCGATGCCGGGCACGGCGGTGAGCGACTTCTCGTCGCCGGAGGCCACCGCACGGCGCAGGGCGTCGGGGCTGTGCACGGCGAGCATGGCCTGCGCGAGCCGCGGTCCGACGCCACTGGCGGTCTGGAGCAGCTCGAAGGTCTGCCGCTCGTCGTCGTCGGCGAAGCCGTAGAGCGTGAGCGAGTCCTCGCGTACGACGAGGGAGGTGGCGAGCTTGGTCTGCTGGCCGATGCGGAGCCCGGAGAGCGTGTTCGGGCTGCACTGGACGGCCATGCCGATACCGCCGACCTCGACCACCGCGGTGTCAGGGGCGAGGGCGGCCACCGGGCCGCTGACGAAGGCGATCATGCGATACGGCCTTTCGGTGCTGAGGCGGGTTTCGATGCGTGCAGGGCGACGGCCTGCTGGAGTCTGTTCTGCGCGGGGGCGCGCCAGATGTGACAGATGGCGAGGGCCAGGGCGTCGGCCGCGTCGGCGGGCTTGGGGGGTGCGTCCAGTCTCAGCAGGCGTGTCACCATGGCGCCCACCTGTGCCTTGTCGGCACGTCCGCTGCCCGTCACGGCGGCCTTGACCTCGCTGGGCGTGTGGAGGGCCACGGGGATGCCGCGGCGGCTGGCGCAGAGCATGGCGACCGCGCTCGCCTGGGCCGTCCCCATGACCGTCCGCACGTTGTGCTGGCTGAACACCCGCTCCACGGCGACGAATTCGGGACGGTACTCGTCGAGCCACTGCTCGATGCCCTGCTCGATGGCGACGAGGCGGTGGCCCAACTCCGCGTCGGCCGGGGTCCGTACGACGCCGACACCACGCATCGTCAGGGGCCGCCCCGCGACTCCCTCGACCACGCCGACACCGCACCGGGTCAGCCCCGGGTCCACGCCGAGTACGCGCACCCCGCCCCTCCTTCGATAGCCAGTTCGTGCAGGCTATCGGGTACCGCTGACAATGCGACGGGCCGACGGGGCGTGTGTCCCGTCGGCCCGTTCGCTGCCTGCGTGTCAGGCGTCGACCTTCTCCATGACCTCGTCGCTCACGTCGAAGTTGGCGAAGACGTTCTGCACGTCGTCGCTGTCCTCGAGCGCGTCGATGAGCTTGAAGATCTTGCGGGCGCCCTCCTCGTCCAGCTCGACCTGCATGGTCGGGACGAAGTTGGCGTCGGCCGAGTCGTAGTCGATGCCGGCCTCCTGGAGCGCGGTGCGCACCGCGACCAGGTCGGTGGCCTCGCTGAGCACCTCGAAGGACTCACCGAGGTCGTTGACCTCTTCGGCGCCCGCGTCGAGCACGGCACCGAGGACGTCGTCCTCGGACAGCTCACCCTTGGGGACGATCACGACACCCTTGCGGTTGAACAGGTACGAGACGGAGCCGGGGTCGGCCATGTTGCCGCCGTTGCGGGTCATGGCGACACGCACGTCGGACGCGGCACGGTTGCGGTTGTCGGTGAGGCACTCGATGAGCACCGCGACGCCGTTGGGACCGTAGCCCTCGTACATGATCGTCTCGTAGTCGGCGCCACCGGCCTCGAGGCCGGCACCGCGCTTGACCGCGGAGTCGATGTTCTTGTTAGGGACCGAGCTCTTCTTGGCCTTCTGGATGGCGTCGAAGAGCGTCGGGTTGCCGGACACGTCGGCGCCGCCCGTGCGGGCAGCGACCTCGATGTTCTTGATCATCTTCGCGAAGAGCTTGCCGCGCTTGGCGTCGATCACGGCCTTCTTGTGCTTCGTCGTAGCCCATTTAGAGTGGCCGGACATCTGCCTGTCTCCTTCGCGTAACCAACCCAGTACGAACTCCCCCTGGCCTCAAGGGCCGGGGGACCCCCCGAGATCCTACAAGGACCCGGCCACCAGCTTCGCCCGCACCATGTCGACGAACAGCGCGTGCATCCTGTGGTCGCCGGTCAGCTCGGGGTGGAAGGACGTGGCGAGGGCGTTTTCCTGCCGTACAGCGACTATGTGCCCGTCGTACTCCGCGAGTACCTCGGCACTGGCGCCCACCGACTCGACCCAGGGGGCGCGGATGAAGACGCCCTCCACGGGGTCGCCCTCCACGCCGCGCACGTCGACCGCCGCCTCGAAGGACTCGTTCTGACGTCCGAAGGCGTTGCGGCGCACGATCATGTCGATCCCGCCGACCGTCTCCTGGCCCGAACGCGGGTCGAGGATCTTGTCGGCGAGAAGGATCATTCCCGCACAGGTGCCGTACACCGGCATGCCTTCACGCACACGCGCGCGAAGGGGCTCCATGAGCCCGAACAGGACGGCCAGCTTGGAGATGGTGGTCGACTCCCCGCCGGGCAGGACGATGCCGTCCACCTCGGCGAGTTCCTCGGGCCGCCGCACGGGCCTGGCCACGGCGTCCGCCGTGGCCAGGGCGACGAGGTGCTCCCGTACGTCGCCCTGGAGCGCGAGGACGCCCACTACGGGAGAGGTCATCACCAGCCCCGGTTCGCGTAGCGCTCGGTCTCGGGGAGGGTGTCGCAGTTGATGCCGACCATGGCCTCGCCCAGGTTGCGGGAGGCGTCCGCGATGATCTTCGGGTCGTCGTAGAAGGTGGTGGCCTTCACGATGGCGGCGGCGCGCTTGGCCGGGTCGCCGGACTTGAAGATGCCGGAGCCGACGAAGACACCCTCGGCGCCGAGCTGGCGCATCAGGGCGGCGTCGGCGGGCGTGGCGACACCACCGGCGGAGAACAGCACCACCGGCAGCTTGCCGAGCTCGGAGACCTCCTTGACGAGCTCGTAGGGGGCGCGAAGCTCCTTGGCGGCGGCGTACAGCTCGTTGTTGTCGAAGCCGCGCAGCTTGGCGATCTCGTTCTTGATCTGGCGCAGGTGGCGGACGGCCTCGACGACGTTGCCCGTGCCGGCCTCGCCCTTCGAGCGGATCATGGCCGCGCCCTCGGCGATGCGGCGCAGGGCCTCGCCGAGGTTGGTGGCGCCGCAGACGAAGGGGGTCGTGAACGCGAACTTGTCGCTGTGGTTGACCTCGTCGGCCGGGGTCAGCACCTCGGACTCGTCGATGTAGTCGACGCCGAGCGACTGCAGGACCTGGGCCTCGACGAAGTGACCGATGCGGGACTTGGCCATGACCGGGATGGAGACGGCCTCGATGATCTCTTCGATCATGTTCGGGTCGGACATCCGGGCCACGCCGCCGTCCTTGCGGATGTCGGCCGGCACCCGCTCGAGCGCCATGACGGCCACCGCGCCGGCATCCTCGGCGATCTTCGCCTGCTCGGCGTTGACGACGTCCATGATCACGCCGCCCTTGAGCTGCTCGGCCATGCCGCGCTTCACGCGCGCGGTGCCGGTGGTTTCGACGGACTGGGGGGTGCTGGACACGGGTGACCTCGCTCGGTGGAAAAGAAAGGGGGGTTGCTACTCCACAGAGGAAACGCCCCGCGACCAGTCCACATCAAGGGCCAATGTCCGACCGGTGGCTCATTCTTCACGAACCTGCCAGGTCACGACCGCGTCATGTGCTGGGCCGGCCGACCCCCTTATGGGGTGGCCGGTCGGCGAGCGCTCATGTGGTGGGCCGGTCGGCGAGCGCGACGGGCGGCTCGTCGTCCATCTCGAAGGCCAGGGGGAACGGCGCGTGACCCGCGAGCCGGAACCAGCGCACCTTGCGGTGCCTGCGCAGGGCGCGTGCGGCCCGTACGGCGTCGTTGTGGAAGCGCCGGGCCATCGGCACCCTGCGGACGGCCTGGGCGAGCTCCTCGGCCGCGTCGGGGCCACCCGGGGCGGCGTGCACCGCCTCCATCTGCCCGGCCTCGCCGAACACGGCCCGCAGCGCCTGGCTCAGCTCGCTCTCGGCGACCTCACGGTGGTCCTCCTCGGCCTGCCGCGCCGCGTGCGCGGCCTCGTACAGGACGATGGAGGCGGCGGGGTCGAGCACTCCGGAGGTGGCCAACTCCTGTGCCACCGAGGCGCGGCGCAGCAGTTGGGCGTCGAGGGCGGCGCGGGCCGCGTCGATCCGGGCGTGCAGCCGGTCGAGACGGCCCGCTGTCCAGCTCAGGTAGAGGCCGACCGCGATGAGGAAGACCGCGATCCAGATCAAAGTGGAGGTCACGGGCGCAAAGGCTACAGCCGTGCACCGCGGCGCCGATCAGCCGCGTGCGGGACGGGCGGGACGTACCGGTTCGTGCGCGGGGCGCGCCGGTACGTCCCGTCAGTCGCGGGCGAGCCCGAACCGGGCCCGCCGTCCGCTGCGTTCGTCGGTGGCCACGGCCGCCGCGCCCGTGGTCACCGTCTCGTACACGGACAGGATGTCCGCCCCCACGGTCGACCAGTCGAAGCGCCGCACGTGCTTGCTGCCACGCTCGCGCAGCTCCTCGCGCCGGCCGGCGTCGCCCAGGAGCCGGACGGCCGAGTCCGCGAGCGCATCCGCGTCCTCGTTGGCGAACAGCTCCCCCGCGCCGCCCTGGTCGAGAACCTGGGCGAACGCGTCGAGGTCCGAGGCCAGCACGGGCGCGCCCGCCGACATGGCCTCGACCAGGATGATGCCGAAGCTCTCGCCGCCGGTGTTGGGGGCCACGTACACGTCGACGCTGCGCAGCAGCCGGGCCTTGTCCTCGTCGCTGACCATGCCGAGGAAGACGACCTGTTCGCGCATCTCGGCGGGCAGGCTCGCGACGGCCTCCTCCTCGTCACCGCGTCCGGCCACGAGCAGCCGGGTTCCGGGCCGCTCGGTCAGGATCCTCGGCAGGGCCTTCATCAGTACGGGAAGACCCTTGCGGGGCTCGTCGATGCGCCCGATGAAGCCGATGGTGCCGCCCTGCCACTCCGCCTTGGGCTCGGCGCGGGCGAAGAAGTCCACGTCGACGCCGTTGGGGATGACGACGGCGTCCCCGCCGAGGTGCTCCACGAGCGTGCGGCGCGCGTACTCGCTCACCGCGATCCGCGCGCTGATCTTCTCCAGGGCGGGCTGGAGGATCGGATACGCGGCGATCATGGCGCGGGAGCGCGGGTTCGACGTGTGGAACGTGGCGACGATCGGGCCCTGCGCGGCCCAGCAGGAGAGCAGCCCCAGCGAGGGCGAGGCCGGCTCATGGATGTGGATCACGTCGAACGTGCCGTCGTGCAGCCAGCGGCGCACGCGCGCGGCGCTCAGGAAGCCGAAGTTGAGCCGAGCGACCGAGCCGTTGTAGGGCACGGGAACGGCACGGCCCGCCGAGATGACGTACGGCGGCAGCGGGGTCTCGTCGTCGGCCGGGGCGAGGACGGACACCTCGTGCCCCAGGGCGATGAGGTGCTCCGCGAGGTCGCGGATGTGGAACTGGACGCCACCCGGCACGTCCCAGGAGTACGGGCAGACGATGCCGATCTTCACGGTCGGCGCTCCTCGAGGTCAGCGAGCCACAAGCGCTGCAGCATGTGCCAGTCCTCCGGGTGGTCGGCGATCCCTGTGGCGAAGGCGTCTGCCAGCGCCTGCGTCATGACAGACGTCTTCTCGGCGCGGGTACCTGTCTCGGGCACCTCGATGGGGGCGTGGATGCGTCCGCGCATGACGGGCGACTCGTCGTACCAGAGGGTGACCGGGAGGAGCAGGGCGCCGGTCTGCTGGGCGAGTATCGCCGGGCCCGCGGGCATGCGCGCGATGTCGCCGAAGAACTTCACCTCGACGCCGGACTCGGACAGATCACGGTCGGCGACCAGGCAGACCAGGCCGCCGGCGCGCAGCCGGCGTGCGAGCGTGCCGAAGGCGGATCCGCCTTCGTGCGGCAGTACCTCCATGCCGAGGCTCTCGCGGTAGGCCACGAAGCGGTCGTAGAGGGTCTCGGGCTTGAGGCGCTCGGCGACGGTCGTGAACGGGGTCTCCAGCTCGGTGGTGACCCAGGCGCCCGCGAGGTCCCAGTTGCCCAGGTGGGGCAGGGCGAGGATGACGCCCCTGTCGGAGGCGAGGCCGTCCGTGAGGTGGTGGACGTCGTCGATGTCGAAGCCGCTCCTGACCCGGTCCGCGCTCCAGGACGGCAGCCGGAACGACTCCATCCAGTACCGCAGGTACGAGCGCATGCCCGCCTTGGAGAGCTGCTTGAGGCGCTCCGGGGAGGCGTCGGGCACCACGCGCGCGAGGTTGGACTCCAGGCGCAGGACGCTCTTGCCGCGCCGCCTCCACGTGAGGTCGGCGATGGTGCGGCCCAGGCCGACCGCGACGGGCTCGGGAAGCTTCTTGACCGTGCTCCAGCCCGCTCCGTAGAGGGCGTCGACGAGTCGTTCGCGCGCGGTGCTCACGATGTGGTCCCGCTCTCCTGGGCGGCCTCGGCGGCGGCCTCCGCGTCGGCCTCGGCCGACTCCCTGCGGACGGTCACCATCCGCTGGATCAGCGTCACGAGGCTGCCCGCGGCGACGGCCCACAGGGCGATCGGCAGCAGGACCTGGATGCCGGGCACACCGAACGTGTGCAGCCCCGCGAGGCCGGCGGCGACGAGGGTGATCACGAGCCGCTCGGCACGCTCCACGAGGCCGTTGACCGCGACCGGCAGGCCGATGGCCTCACCGCGGGCCTTGGTGTACGACACGACCTGGCCGCTGGCGAGGCAGAAGATGGAGACGGCGCACAGCATGTTGTCGGCGCCGGATCCCGCGTACCAGAGGGCGAGGCCGCCGAAGATCGCGCCGTCCGCGACGCGGTCGAGCGTGGAGTCGAGGAACGCGCCCCAGCGGCTGGTGCGGCCGAGCTGGCGCGCCATGTTGCCGTCCACGAGGTCCGAGAACACGAACAGCGTGATGACGATCGTGCCCCAGAAGAACTCCCCGCGGGGGAAGAAGACCAGCGCGCCCGCCACGACCCCGGCCGTACCGAGGAGCGTGACCGCGTCGGGGCTGACCCCGCGACGGATGAGAAACGCGGCGAACGGTGTGAGGACACGCGTGAAGAATGCACGCGCGTACTTGTTCAGCATGGCCTTCCCGAGGGTCGGATGGCCGCGCGGCCCTTCTGGCCACCGGCTGGCCCATCGTAGTCACGCGCGCGCGTGGACGACCTACGGGCACCCGCGCGCCCCGGGGGATCACGTACGACGTATGGACGCACCGTGAAGCGAGTGGAAAGCTCGAAGACACCGCGGGCGTCGTCGGAGCCGCCATCGCGGGTCCCGCGTGTCCGCGCCCAATGGGACCCCCTCTTCAGCAGGGGTGCCACCTCACCGTGCAAGTAACCGGGAGGCAAGGCATGGGCGACAAGGCGAACACACACACCGGAGCCGCCGGCAGGGCTACGGCGGCCGACCACCCCGCATCCGTGAGGAATGTGGTGCTGGTCGGCCACAGCGGATCGGGCAAGACGACGTTGGTGGAGGCTCTCGCGCTGACCGCGGGGGCGGTGAACAGGGCGGGCCGGGTGGAGGACGGGACCGCCGTTTCCGACTACGACGAGATCGAGCACCGGCAGCAGCGGTCGGTGCAGCTCTCCCTGGTGCCCCTCGAATGGGACGGGTACAAGATCAATCTTCTGGACACCCCCGGATACGCGGATTTCGTCGGGGAGCTGAGGGCCGGTCTGCGGGCAGCGGACGCGGCCCTCTTCGTCGTCTCGGCGTCCGACGGGCCCGAGACCATGGCGGGCGCGACGCGCATGGTGTGGGAGGAGTGCGCGGCGGTCGGCATGCCGCGCGCCATCGTGGTGACGCATCTGGAGGCGGCGCGCTCCGACTTCGAACAGATGACGCGGACGTGCGAGACGTTCTTCGGCGGCGACGACCCGGACGCCGTCATCCCGCTCTACCTGCCCCTGCACGGTGAGCCGGGGCCCGACGGGCACGCGCCGGTCACCGGCCTCGTCGGCCTCCTGTCGCAGCGCGTCTTCGACTACGCGTCGGGCGAGCGCAAGGAGTCCGAGCCGGACCCGGATCAGCTGCCGCTCATCGCGGAGGCACGCAACCGTCTGATCGAGGGGATCATCGCCGAGAGCGAGGACGAGACCCTCATGGACCGCTATCTGAGCGGCGAGGAGATCGACCACAAGACGCTGGTCGGGGACCTGGAGCGGGCCGTCGCGCGCGGTGTCTTCCACCCGGTGCTCGCCGCGGCCCCGGCGGCTCCGGGCGCCCGGCAGGGCATCGGCACGGTCGAGCTGCTCGAACTCATCACGGGCGGCTTCCCCACTCCCCTGGAGCGCGCGGCCCCCGTGGTCACCACCCCGTCGGGCGACGCGCGCACGGTGAACGTCTGCGATCCGGAAGGCCCTCTGGTCGCCGAGGTCGTGAAGACGGCGTCCGATCCGTACGTGGGCCGGATCTCGCTGGTACGGATCTTCTCCGGAACCCTGCGCCCCGACGACACGGTGCATGTGTCGGGGCACGGCCTCGCCGACCGCGGCCACGAGGACCACGACGTCGACGAACGCATCGGCGCCCTCTCGTCGCCCTTCGGGAAACAGCAGCGCGTGCTCTCCCACTGCATCGCCGGTGACATGGCGTGCGTGGCCAAGCTCGGCAGGGCGGAGACCGGCGACACCCTCTCCGCCAAGGACGACCCGCTCCTCATGGAGCCGTGGGACATGCCGGACCCACTGCTTCCGCTGGCGATCGAGGCACACAGCAAGCCGGACGAGGACAAGCTCTCGCAGGGCCTGTCCCGGCTGGTCGCCGAGGACCCGACGATGCGGCTCGAACAGAACCAGGCCACCCACCAGGTCGTTCTGTGGTGCCTCGGTGAGGCACACGCGGACGTCGCCCTGGAGCGGCTGCGCAACCGGTACGGGGTCCAGGTCGACGTCGTCCCGCACAAGGTGTCGCTGAGGGAGACGTTCGCCGACAGGTCGGCAGGGCGCGGGCGCCATGTGAAGCAGTCCGGCGGGCACGGGCAGTTCGCGATCTGCGAGATCGAGGTGGAGCCGCTGCCGAACGGCTCCGGCATCGAGTTCGTGGACAAGGTCGTCGGCGGCGCGGTGCCGCGGCAGTTCATCCCGTCCGTGGAGAAGGGCGTACGGGCACAGGCCGCGAAGGGCGTGGCCGCGGGCTATCCCCTCATCGACGTGCGGATCACACTGCTCGACGGCAAGTCGCACTCGGTGGACTCCTCCGACGCGGCGTTCCAGACGGCGGGCGCGCTGGCGCTGCGGGAGGCGGCGGCGGACGCGAAGATCCATCTCCTGGAGCCGGTGGCCGAGGTGCAGGTGCTCGTCGCGGACGACTACGTGGGCGCGGTGATGAGCGACCTGTCGGGGCGGCGTGGCCGCGTGGTCGGCACGGAACAGGCGCCGGGGTCTCGCACGCTCGTACGAGCCGAGATCCCGGAGATCGAGATCGGCCGGTACGCGGTGGACCTGCGGTCGCTGTCGCACGGCACGGGGCGGTTCAGCCGGGCGTATGCGCGGCACGAGCCGATGCCTTCGCAGCTGGGCGACAGGATGCGCGAACAGGCGCAGGACGTCTCGTAGTTGACCGTCCCCCGGCCACCCGACAGCCGGGCCGCCCGCCCGTTCCCCCTCCGGGCGGGCGGCTTCGGCCGTCCCCTGACGGATGTCGGTGCGCCCGGATACGCTGATGACCTGATCAAGCCGATGACCTGATCAACAGGTGTGCGGGGCAAGGAAGTCGGGAAAGCCGCAGGAGCGAAGGCGCGCGGCGATGGGGGCGGCAGTGGCGGACGACGTATTCGACTTCAGGCCCGGAGCGCAGGTGCCGTTGCACGGCTCCGCGGGCCAGACCGCGGCCACGTACGCCCTCGCTTCGGCGGCGTACCGGGACGCGAAGGTGGACGATCTGCTCGCCGCCAACAGCGAGTGGCACAAGTCCGATGTGAAGAAGGGCCTTTGGTCGCTGGCGGCGCCGAATCTGGGCGAGGCGTTCTCGCGGGCCGTCCAGGGCCGGCTGCTCGGCGGCGCCCGCAAGCCGCTCATCCAGTCCTTCGGCACCGAGCCTCAGGTCGTCGTCGAGCACTGCCTCGCGGCGAACCGGATCCGTAAGCAGCGCGACAGCTGGCTGACGGCCGTGATGGCGCTGTGCGGCCTGCTCTTCCTGCCGGGCCTGATCGTGTGGCTGCTCGTCTTCCAGGTCCGCCGCATGATCGCCGGCCACGAGAACAAGCGCATGGCCGCGCTGTTCACGGCGCTGATGGTGGCGGTCGCGGCCGTCGCCGTGATCTTCATGGTCAAGCTGCCGTTCACGGGCTTCTGGGCCTGGTATCTGCGGGCGGCGATCGTGGCGCCCGTGGTCGGCTGGCTGTGGGCCCGGCAGATCTGCGAGCGCACGGCGCAGGACATGCGGGAGCGCTGGGACAGCCTGCTCGCGGGCGGCGGCATCGGCGCCAAGATCCCGGAGGCGGTGCCCGGCAGCCCGGGCGAGACGGCCGCCGAGCGGCTGCGCCAGAGCCTCGCCAAGCTGACCGCCGAGCAGCAGTCGAACGCAGTGTTCTACGCGGGCCCCAAGGGCATCCTCGGCATGGGCACCCGCTGGGGCAGCTGGCAGCTCGCCGAGGAGCTGACCCCCCGCGACGAGGGCGCGGAGATCCACCCGTTCCGCAGCTGGGACGTCATACGGGCGGTCCACGACAAGCTGCGGCTCCTGGAGCGCGGCCCGCTGCACACGGGCGGCTTCCCGACGCCGTCGATCAAGCACTGGATCGTCTCGCCGATCGGGGAGAACGCGAAGAAGGTGGCCCGGCCCACCGGCACCGACGTCGAGGCCTTCCAGATCAAGAACCACGAGATACAGCGGATCTGCAACGAGCAGCAGTTCGGCAGCGGCGACCGCCACTATCTGGGCGTGCAGTTCACGCTCTGGGACGGCCAGTTGGTGATCACGATGCTGATCACGGTGACGGTGCTGCACGAGACGCTGCGCATCGAGGTCACGGGCCATGCGCTCGGCCCGGTGCACTCCCTGTTCACGACGAAGCCCGAGCCGAAGGTGAAGGAAGTCGCCAAGCCCATCAAGTTCTGGGAGACGGTGGAGAAGAAGCTCCCCCTGATCGAGCCCGACGAGGTGGTCCGCCTCGCGGTGCGCGCGCCCTTCACCTGGTATCCGCCGCTCCTGGACTTCATCGGCGGCAAGCTGATCCTGCCCGAGCCCTTCGGACTGCGGCACGCCTGGGCGGACAAGCCGTGGCGGCACCGCTTCATGGCGGACGACGCGCTGCGCACGGCCACCCCGGTCCTGCGCGTGGTGCACGCGGCGGCCATCAAGGTCCTTGAGGAGAACGGCGTGGACACCGAGAAATTCGGTACGCGCTCGACGTTCCTCAGCGGCCTGGTCCAGTCCCCGACGCCTACGAACGCGGACGTGTACGACGCCTAGCCGGGCCCGGCCGGCCCTGGGCGTACGCGCCCGGCCGGCCGGTCACGATCGCCTCAGTCGGCGTCCGGCCAGGCCTTGGCCAGCGCGGTCCTGGTGTCGCCGAGCAGCTGCGGCAGCACCTTGGTGTGCCCCACCACGGGCATGAAGTTGGTGTCCCCGCCCCAGCGCGGAACGATGTGCTGGTGCAGGTGCGCGGCGATGCCGGCCCCCGCCACCGCGCCCTGGTTCATGCCGATGTTGAAACCGTGCGCCCCGGACGCGGTGCGCAGCGCGGCCATCGCGCGCTTGGTGAAGAGGGCCAGCTCGGCGGTCTCGCCGTCGTCCAGATCCGTGTAGTCGGCGACGTGCCGGTACGGCAGGACCATCAAGTGGCCGCCGTTGTACGGATAGAGGTTGAGGATCGCGTAGACGCTCGCGCCGCGCGCTACGATCAGCGCTTCCTCGTCGGTCATGCCGGGTGCGGCGCAGAACGGACAGCCGTCGTCGGCTCCCGGTCCGGTCGGCTTGTTCTCCCCCTGGATGTAGGCCATCCGGTGCGGCGTCCAAAGGCGCCCGAACCCGTCCGGCTCACCCACCGGCCCCGTGTGCTGCTCCGGCTCACTCGTCATGTGGTGCAGCATATGGCTTCGCCCGTTCGGAGCGTGTCGGCGGGGCAGGTCCCGGTCTCCGGCCGCGATCCTTGATCGATGGACGAGAGACGGCGCACGCCGTGGGAGCACCGGATGGAGACCCCGCTGACGCTGGCGTCCCTGCTGTTCCTCGCGTCGTACGCGGTCAGAGTCCTGGGGCACGGGCTTCCGGACGCGGTGCGCGACGCGTGTCTCGCGGTGACCTCCGCCGCCTGGGCCGTCTTCGCGCTGGACTTCGCCGTCCGGTGGCGCCACAGCGGCAAGGGGCTCTCGTTCGTGCGCCACCACTGGCTGGACGCGGTGGTCACGATGCTGCCGCTGCTGCGCCCGCTGCAGGTCGTGCGGACCTACGACGCGGTGCGGCGGCGGCACGAAGAACCACGGCTCAGCCTGCACGCGCGCGTGGCGACCTACGCCGGGATGTCCGCCACATTGCTCGGGTTCGCGGCGGCACTGGCCGTGTACCAGGTCGAGCGCGGGCAGCCGCACGCCACGATCCGTACCTTCGGGGACTCCGTGTGGTGGGCCTGCTCGACGCTGGCGACCGTCGGATACGGGGACGTGGTGCCGGTGACCCCGCTCGGGCGTCTGGTGGCGGTGGCTCTGATGGGGTGCGGTGTGGCGCTGCTCGGAGCGATCACGGGTGCGTTCTCGTCCTGGATGTTCCAGGTGTTCAGGCGCGACGACGAGAGGCCCCCGGGGGACTTCCCGGGGGCCTCCTGATGTCGTACGCCGCTGCCGTCAGCGGCGGGCGTCAGACCTGCACGCGCTCCTCGACGACCTTGACGATCTTCTCGATCGCCTCGTCGACCGGGATGCCGTTCTCCTGCGAGCCGTCGCGGTAGCGGAAGGAGACGGCGCCGGCCGCCATGTCCTCGTCGCCCGCGATGATCATGAACGGCACCTTCTGCTTCTGCGCGTTCCTGATCTTCTTCTGCATACGGTCCGACGAAGAGTCCACATCGACGCGCAGCCCCTTCCGCTTCGCCTTGGCCGCGAACTCCTCGAGGTACGGGATGTGCGCGTCGCCGATCGGGATGCCGACCGCCTGCACCGGCGCGAGCCAGGCCGGGAAGGCACCCGCGTAGTGCTCGAGGAGCACCGCGAAGAACCGCTCGATGGAGCCGAACAGCGCGCGGTGGATCATGACCGGGCGCTGCTTGGTGCCGTCGGGGCCGGTGTACTCCAGGTTGAAGCGCTCCGGCAGGTTGAAGTCGAGCTGCACGGTCGACATCTGCCAGGTGCGGCCGATGGCGTCCTTCGCCTGGACGGAGATCTTCGGGCCGTAGAACGCGGCGCCGCCCGGGTCCGGGACCAGCGGGAGGCCCTGCTTCTCTGCGACCTGGCGCAGCGTCTCGGTGGCCTCTTCCCAGATCTCGTCGGAGCCGACGAACTTCTCCGGGTCCTTGGTGGACAGCTCCAGGTAGAAGTCGGTGAGGCCGTAGTCGCGCAGCAGGCCGAGGACGAAGGTGAGCGTCTTGTCGAGCTCCTCCGCCATCTGCTCCTTGGTGCAGTAGATGTGCGCGTCGTCCTGCGTGAAGCCGCGGGCGCGGGTGAGGCCGTGCACGACGCCCGACTTCTCGTACCGGTACACGGTGCCGAACTCGAAGAGGCGCAGGGGCAGTTCACGGTAGGAACGCCCGCGCGCATCGAAGATCAGGTTGTGCATCGGGCAGTTCATGGGCTTGAGGTAGTAGTCCACGCCCTCGTCGAGCTGCATGGGCGGGTACATGCCGTCGGCGTACCAGTCCAGGTGGCCCGAGGTCTCGAAGAGCTTCCCCTTCGTGGCGTGGGGGGTGTAGACGAACTCGTAGCCCTCCTCCTCGTGCCGGCGGCGCGAGTAGTCCTCCATGACCCGGCGGATGATGCCGCCCTTGGGGTGGAAGACGGCCAGACCGGAACCGATCTGGTCGGGGATGGAGAACAGGTCCAGCTCGTTGCCCAGCTTGCGGTGGTCGCGCTTCTCGGCCTCGGCGAGGAACTCCAGGTGCGCCTTCAGCTCGTCCTTCGACGGCCAGGCGGTGCCGTAGATGCGCTGGAGCATCGAGTTCTTCTCGCTGCCGCGCCAGTACGCCGCCGCGTTCCGCATCAGCTTGAACGCCGGGATGTTGCGGGTGGTGGGCAGGTGGGGACCGCGGCAGAGGTCCTTCCAGCACAGGTCACCGGTCTTGGCGTCGAGGTTGTCGTAGATGGTCAGCTCGCCGCCGCCCACCTCGACATTCGCACCGTCGTCGGTGGACGCGGAGCCCTTGATGCCGATGAGCTCCAGCTTGTACGGCTCGTCGGCCAGCTCCTCGCGGGCGTCCTCGTCGGTGACGACACGGCGCGAGAAGCGCTGCCCGCGCTTCTGGATCTCCTGCATCTTCTTCTCGATGGCCTTGAGATCCTCGGGCGTGAAGGGCTTCTCCACGTCGAAGTCGTAGTAGAAGCCGTCCTTGACCGGCGGGCCGATGCCCAGCTTGGCGTCGGGGAACAGCTCCTGCACGGCCTGCGCCATCACGTGGGCGGTGGAGTGGCGCAGGATGTTGAGGCCGTCCTCGGAGGAGATCTCGACGGGCTCGACCTCCTCGCCGTCCTGCACGGCGTACGCGAGGTCCTTCAGCTCGCCGGCCACACGGGCGGCGACGATGGTGCGCTCGCCGGCGAAGAGCTCGGCCGCCGTAGTGCCCGTCGTCACCACGCGCTCTTCCCGCTCGGAATCGCGTTGGATGATCACACGGACGTCTGACACCGGACTCTCCTGACTGACGGGGGCACGCGATGCTCTGGCCACGCGCGCAATACACAGAGGATCGTACCGAGCCCCGGGCCCGACTCGCGAAACGGCATCGACGCGGCCCGCGCCGCGATCCCCGTGCACACGCCGGGAACCCCCTGCTCACGAGCCCGTGGGCTCAGTCGTCCCCGCTGCATGCCTCCTCGAAGAAGTCCAGATTCTCCTGGAGCGACTTCATCAGCCGGTCCCGCTCGGCCTCCTCCACCTGTACGGGCACCACCTCGCTCGCCCCGGTCAGCCGCCGGAAGCCGCCCCGGCTCTCCAGCCGCCCGTGCACCCTGATCGGCAGCCCCACGAGATGCGCGTGCCCCGCCGTCCGGTACGCCTCCTCGTCCAGCGTCATCCGGACGTGCGGCACATCGGCGCCCCCCATGACGTGCAGCCGCACCGTGCCCTCTCCGCGCGGACCCGATCTGCGCATGCGCACGACGGTCCCGGTGATGCGGACGGCGATGGACGGCTCGGACTGCAGATAGCGGGCGCTCGCCTCCCGCAGCGCCGACAGGTCGCCGGGCGAGAACTCGACGGGGGCGTCCCCGGCCGTGCACTCGTCGGGCACCCCGGCCGCCGGTGACCACTCCACGCCGACCCGGGCTCCCTCCGTACCGCGGACGAGGGCGACGAGCGCTTCGACGAGCTCGTGGCTCACCCCCGCCTCGACCGCGCCGTCGAAGGCGTCCATGCCGCCGGTGGCCCGCCGGTAGTCGATGGCCTCGCGGGCCGCGTACAGCGCCTGGTGGAGCCGGACGGCGAGCGCGCGGCCCGCGGCGACGGGCACGAACGCGGTGAGCCTGCGGCCGCCGGGAGCATCCCCGACGAGGACAGTCTCCAGGGACGCGGCGGCGGGCCTGCGGTGGCGGGCGCCGTAGTAGCCGGCCCGGCTCCGGGCGGCGAGCGCGGCGGCCAGCAGCATCCGCCGGGCGGCGGCGCGCAGTTGCTCCTCCACCGGCCACGCGGTGCTGCCCGCGGGCCCGGCCGGCACATCGCGCCACCAGCGGATCTCGTCGCTCGGCACGGCGAGCGAGACGAGAACCTCCCGCGCGGAGGGCGATCCGCTGCGTTCCAGTGCCTCGAGCGCCTCGCCGAGCAGGTCATCGCTGTCGGGAAAGGCGCGGGTCTCCGGCACGAGGAGGCTGGTGCGCCCGGAGGCGCCGGGCAGCGTCCAGCGCACATAGCGCCCGGTGGCGCCGCCGCGGCGTTCCCAGCCGTGCCGGTCGAGCAGTGCGTTGAGCACGACCGGGTCGACCTGCTCCGGCCCGGGGCCTTCGAGGTCGACGGGATGGGATCGGGCGGTGTTCAGGGCGCGAAGGCGCTCGTCGGTCGGGCGGTACTGCATCAGGGTCTCCCTCCCTGTCGGTCAGGGCCTCCCGCGTCGCCTGTCAGGGCCCCCGCGTCCTTCAGGGCCTCCCGCCCGTCCCGATCCGCGTCATGATCTCGCAGAGCGCGCGGTCGTCGAAGATCCGCGAGGTCGGGATGCGCACGGTGGTGCGGCGCCTTCCTGTCACGGCGTGGCCGGCCAGGTTGGTCCAGTAGCAGCAGTGCCGCAGGTCGAGCCGGTCGTGACCGGCCCGCAGCCAGTCGTCCTGCGAGCGCGGCACGATCATCACGACCAGGATCTTGTGCACCGACACCGGTGTGCGGGCGAGCTTCTCCAGGTGTGCGTTGTCGAGCGTGAAGGAGAAGGACGGCCCCGGCGGCTTCGGCGGGAGCTGGTACGTGCACTTGAGCTGCACCTTGATGGTGACCTCGTCGTCGACCGTGTGCCCGGGGGCGCTGTGGCTGACGTGCCAGTCGATTCCGTTGTCGGGGAACGGCTGAGAGAGCGAACAGCCCGCGGCTGCCGCTACGGCGTGCAGGTAGCCCACCTGGAGTGTCTCCATGCAGGCGGTGGTGGCGAGTGTGCCGCGCGGCGGTGCGATCCGCTCGGGCAGCAGCCCACCCTGTTCGGGCTGCGCGAGCGCCATGTCCAACTGACCTTCCGAAACAGGTGAATCCCCTGGACGGGCCGCTGAACTGCCGTGACCCGTATCTGTGTTGTCTCCGGTCGGCGTACGACGCAAACAGCCCGGGTATCACCGAAGCGGGCAGCAGCGAGGGGCCATCTGCCAGGTGTGAACGAGGAGTTGCATTGACATGACGTGCTGGTACGAGGGTCCTCTGGCTGCTTTCGACACCGAGACCACCGGCGTGGACGTGGAGAGCGATCGCATCGTGTCGGCCGCGATCGTGGTGCAGGACGCCGCGGGCAGCCGGCCGCGCGTCTCACGCTGGCTCGTGAATCCGGGGGTGCCGGTGCCGGCCGGAGCGACGGAGGTGCACGGCCTGACGGACGAGCACCTCCAGCGCAACGGCCGCTGGCCGGCTCCGGTCATGGAGGAGATAGCCCGGCTGCTGGGCGAGCAGGCCGCGGCGGGGCGCCCGCTCGTGGTGATGAACGCGCCGTTCGATCTGACGCTCCTGGACCGGGAGTTGCGGCGACATCGCGCCTCCGCACTCGGCCGCTACATGGAGAGCTCGCCGCTGTGCGTCCTCGATCCGCGCGTCCTCGACAAACACCTGGACCGCTACCGCAAGGGCCGCCGCACCCTGACGGACCTGTGCGCGCACTACGAGGTGGAGCTGGAGGGCGCGCACGACGCGGCCGCGGACGCGCAGGCGTCCCTGGACGTCGTACGGGCCGTGGGGCGCCGCTTCGCGGGTCGCCTGGAGCGCCTGTCCCCCGCCGAGCTGCACACCCTTCAGGCGGTGTGGCACGCCGCGCAGGCGCGTGGGCTGCAGGCGTGGTTCGCACGCAGCGGCAATCCTGAGACGGTGGATCCGGCGTGGCCGATGCGTACGGAACTGCGCGAAGCCGCCTGACAGTTGCCCGAACAGGCTGGATCCCGGGGCACGGAAAAGCCGGTCCGTCTGCTGACGGACCGGCTTTCTTCCGGGTGGGCGATACTGGGTTCGAACCAGTGACCTCTTCGGTGTGAACGAAGCGCTCTCCCACTGAGCTAATCGCCCGGGAACGGGTTGAACCATACAGGCCCCGGCGGGTTTCCAACAAACCGGTTCGGTCAGCACCGCCTCAGATGCGCGACGAGCCCGTGCCGTCCGCCCCGCATCATCAGCGCGTGGTTGACGAGGAACACCGGCCTGCCGACGAGGGCGAACCGCCGCAACAGGGGTTTGCACACCTCCACCCCCTGCTCGTACAGCGCGCGCGTACCGCCCGCATGCGCGCGCACGGTCCAGCGCACCCAGCCCTCCAGGTCGCCGGACAGGGCGATCTCCAGGACCCCGGCCTCGGTGTCGCGGCGCAGGGCGGTGGCCGTCACGAACAGGTCGTACGGGAGGAGCGAGCGGAAGCGGGCGGTGCCGCGGCGCTCGTCGAGGGGCGTCGCCTCGCGCACTTGGGACCACCACAGGGGGTAGTCCTCGGCGCGCTCGAGGGCCGCGAACACGTCGGCGGGCTCCGCGGGCAGGTCCCAGACACTGCGGAAGCGGTAGTGGTTCCAGTCCATGGTGCGAGTCTTCCCCGTTACGCGGCGACTCACCTGAACGTGAATTGGCGTGATGACGACGGCCATTGATTCACCGTCAGAACTTCCGGATTCCCGACGAAGTCCGGGAACTCTGAAACGGGGTCAGGTTCGCCCGCCCACCGAATTACCGAAGGCGCCCCGCGGGATTTATATCCCAGGCATCCGTACGGATTATGGGATTCCTGTTCCGGTCGCCGGACACCAGGAGCGCACCGCGATCAGAAAGCGCTTGCCGATCATGCAGCCGGACACGGAAACGCCGAGTGCCCCGGAGGCTTGAAGCCTCCGGGGCACTCGGTCCGGGGTGGGCGATACTGGGTTCGAACCAGTGACCTCTTCGGTGTGAACGAAGCGCTCTCCCACTGAGCTAATCGCCCGGGCGCAGAGAGAACATTACCGCATGTCAGCAGGTGCTCCGACCAGCCCTGACACCCCCGGCGCGACCCCCGCGGGCCGCCCCGCTCACTCCTTGATCTTCCACGGCATCTCGAAGCCGAACTTCCACACGTAGATCGCCACGAGCACCGCGATGATCACCACGCCGACCGAGGTCAGGATGATGTTCCGCCGGCGCACCGCGGGGTCGAGCGCGCGCTGCGTGGCCTCGGTGACCTTGCGCTTCGTCCAGCGGAGCACGAGCTGCGCCCAGACGAACTCGGTCGCCCAGATCGCCATGCCGCCGAAGATCACCAGCCAGCCCGGGCCCGGCAGCGGCAGCATGATCACGCCCGCCACCACCACCGCGAGCCCGACCACGAAGACGCCGACCTGCCAGCTCAGATGCAGGGCCCTGCGGGCCTTGATGAACTCCGGCGCCCGCGAGCCGAGCTCCGGCTCGGCCTTCGCCCCGTCCCTCGTCGTCGCGGCCAAGGATTCGGACTCGGCCGCCTCGTCACTCCCCGTATTCATACAACCAAACCTACCCGACGGAATCCCGTCACCGGAATGGCCGCTCCGGGCCGAGAAACACTCCGCCGTCCGAGCTACCTAAAGGCACTCAAAACACTCAGAGGGGTTTACAACGGCACCGTAGGTGGCATGTCGATTTCGCCGACGTGCGAATCCCCGAGCGCACACTGAGCGAAAGGCCCTGGCGCTTATGAACACCACGGTCAGCTGCGAGCTGCACCTGCGCCTCGTTGTGTCGAGCGAGTCCTCACTGCCTGTACCCGCAGGACTGCGGTATGACACGGCCGATCCCTACGCCGTGCACGCCACCTTCCACACCGGAGCAGAAGAGACGGTCGAGTGGGTGTTCGCCCGCGATCTGCTTGCCGAGGGCCTTCACCGGCCCACCGGCACCGGCGACGTCCGAGTCTGGCCATCCCGTAGTCACGGCCAGGGCGTCGTCTGCATCGCTCTGAGTTCTCCGGAGGGCGAGGCACTGCTCGAAGCCCCTGCGCGGGCCCTGGAGTCGTTCCTGAAGAGGACCGACGCGGCCGTGCCACCCGGCACGGAACACCGTCACTTCGATCTCGACACGGAGCTCTCACACATCCTGGCCGAAAGCTAAAGCCTGGAGCCGACGCCGGTGCACTGCCGGAGTCACGCACCGCGAGAGCCGCTCGATGCCGTCCACTCGGGGAGACGGACCGAGCCACAACAACTGCATACGGCATACACCGACGCCGCAGCCGTGGGATCCACCACGGCGGCGGCGTCGGCGCGTCCATGGGCCGGCGACCAGGCGCCACACGGCCGGGCGGACCTATAACATCGGCCAGCATCGGCGGGCACAGGCCCGACCCCCAGGCCAGGGAGCAAATCGTGCTGATCACCCACGACACCCGGTGCGCCCTCGACACCGTGGTCGATCTGGTGAACACCGCACCGGACGACGAGCAGGCCGTCGACGGGCTGGCCGATGTGGCAGCCCTGGGCGAATTCGTACGAAGGAACGACATCAGCGACGTCGGGGTGCTCACGGAACGTGACCTCGACGGCGTGCAGAGCGTGAGGGGACGGTTCGCCGCCGTGTTCGCGGCGCCCGATCCGCACGCCGCCGCCTCCCTCATCAACGAACTGGTCGCCGCCGCGGGCACCACGCCGCGCCTGACGGACCACGACGGCTACGACTGGCACGTGCACTACTTCGCGCCCGGCGCGTCCGTGGCCGACCACCTGGCGGCCGACTGCGGGATGGCGCTCGCCTTCTTCGTGGTCGCCGGCGAGCAGGAGCGGCTGCGGCGGTGCGAGGCCCCGGACTGCCGGCGGGCCTTCGTGGACCTCTCCCGTAACCGGTCCCGCAGGTACTGCGACAGCCGCACCTGCGGAAACCGCTTGCACGTGGCGGCGTACCGGGCGCGCCGCAAGGAGGCGGCGGGCTGACCCGCCCGGCGCCTCACAGCAGGAACAGATCGTGCAGCGAAGCCAGGAGCAGCAGGCAGCCGATCACCGCCAGGAAGATCATCAAGGGCGGCTGCGACAGTGCGAAGAGGCAGCCTCGGCGTTCGTCGGCCTCGAGGGCGTCGTGTCGCTCGTCGGCCTGCGGGGCGGAACCGCCCTGTGTTGTGTCCAGCATCTCGCGGCGATGATGACGCAGCCGGTGCACCGCAGTCGATCAACACGCTCAAAAGAAGCGGGAGTTCGCCGGATCCCGTGACCTGGGTGGTAAGAGGTCGACCGGGAAGGGTCGACGGCTTCCGTTTTCCGACCGGGGTCGACCGACCGCCTGAGGGATTCCTCGGGTCAGATCCCGTGCTTCTTCAGAATCGCCTCGATGTCGCTGAAGTCCTCGGAGCCGGACTTCGCGGCAGGGCGCGCCGCCGCGGGCCGGGCGGTCTGCCCCAGCGAGGGGGCGGAGGCCGCGGGTGCCACGGCCTGGGTCTCGGCAGCGGCCTTCGCCGCCTTGCGCTCCTTACGGGTGCCACCACTGCGGCGCTCCACCGCGCGGGTCACCATGAACAGGAGCCAGGCGCCACCGAGCACGACGAAGCCGGCCCACGCCGTCGGGCTGAACGCGGTGTCCGCCAGCCAGCCGACCGCGCCGGTCATCACCAGACCGATCGGCACCAGGGAATACGCCGCTATGCGCGCGGCCGTGAGGAAACGCTTGCGGTACGCGGTGACCGCGGCGATGCCCAGCCCGGCCACGGAAACGGCGGAACAGACGGTCTCGGCAATCATCCGGTCCTCCTGGCACAGGCAGCGGGCGACGGAACATTCCGTCCTCTCCATCGTGCACCGCCCCGGGGTCCGGAGGCCACGTTCCAACCCGACCTCAGGGACATTTCCGGGTACGACCTCCTCCGTAGGTGCCGGTCCGGGGCCTGTCAGGGGTCCTGCCAGGATCTGATCAGGGGGCTGCCGCAGGTGCCGGTTGGGGTCCCCGGCGCCCGGCTGGAAGACTGGTCCCATGAACGACGCCTCTGCCGCCTCCGCCCCTCAGGGCCGCCCCGTCCTCGACGTCTGGTGCGAGCTCCAGTGCCCCGACTGCCGCACCGCTCTCGACGACGTGCGCGCGCTGCGGGCACGCTACGGCGACCGCATCGACCTGCGTCTGCGGCACTTCCCGCTGGAGAAGCACAAGCACTCCTTCGCCGGCGCGCAGGCCGCGGAGGAGGCCTTCGAGCAGGGGCAGGGCTGGCCGTACGTGGAGGCGGTGCTCGGCCGGGTCGAGGAGCTCGACCGCAAGGGCGAGCCGTTCCTCGTCGAGACCGCGCGTGAACTCGGCCTGGACGCCGAGGAGTTCGACACCGCACTGATCGACGGCCGGCACATCCTGATCGTCGACGCGGACCAGGCCGAGGGCAAGGCGATCGGCGTCACGGGCACGCCCACGTACGTCATCGACGGTGAGCGGCTCGACGGCGGCAAGAGCCAGGACGGCCTGCGCGAGCGCGTCGAGGAGGTCGCCGACCGGCTGCTCGGCTCGTAGCCGGCGGCCCGCGGGCCGCTCAGAGCAGCGGCTTGTACAGATGGAACTCGGTCGCCCGGTATCCGAGCGACTCGTACAGGCGGACGGCCGGGGTGTTGCCCGCGAAGACGTTGAGCCCCAGGCGGGCGGCGCCCGCGGCGTGCGACTCGGCCTCCGCGAGGAGCATCAGCGACCGCCCGTGGCCGTGCCCGCGGTGCTCGGCCGCGACTTCGACGTCGTAGACGTAGGCGCTCTCGCCGCGCAGCGCGACCCACAGCGTGCCCACGACCGCGCCCTCCGCCTCGAGCACGCTCAGGACCGCGTCCCGGGTGGCGAGCCCTTCCGCGAGCGTCGCCGCATGATCAGCCTCGGCCTTGGCGCGCGCCTGAGCCTTCGGCACTCCCCGCTCGACCAGGGTGCGTACGTAACCGGCCTGTGTGTGCGTCTCCCACGCGGTGAACTCGGGGCCGTTCATGCGCCGTCCCGCGCTGCCCGCCGGGAGCGTGGAGGGCTCGGCGGGCAGCTCCTTCTCCATGTTCCGGTTGCGCTCGACGTAGCCGAGGGCAGTGGCCAGGGCGAGGGCACGCTCGGCCGACGCGGGGATCGAGACCTCGATCCGGCCGCAGCCCCAGCCGCGCGCCACCTCCTCGGCGGCTAGCGCGGCGACGGTGCCGCGGCCCCGCCCGCGGTCCTCCTCGTCGATCCGCAGATCACGGATCCGGGCCACCCCCTCGCCGTAGACGGGGTGGGTGCCCAGACGCAGCTCGCCGACGGGGCGGCTGTTCACGCACACGTGGTAGTGGCGTGACCGCGTCCCGTCGGCATCGCGCTGAAGCGGCTCGGTCGGCCGCAGGGTGGTGGTCATCAGGGGTGTTCTACCCGCCCTGCGACCACCGCGTCACCCGGATTAGGGGTCGTCCTGTCTACGGGTCGAGGTCGTCCGCCGCGCGCTCGTCGAAAACGCGCATCGCCTTGGCGGTGACGGGACCGGGCGCACCCGGCAGCTCGCGTCCGTCGACCCGGTGCACGCTCTGCACGTCGCGCAGCGTGGACGTCAGGAAGATCTCGTCGGCGCGCTCCAGGACGTCCAGCGGCAGGTCGGTCTCCTTGGCGCCGGTCCACTCGACGGCCAGCGCGCGGGTGATGCCCGCCAGGCAGCCGGAGACGACCGGCGGGGTGTGGATCTCGCCGTCGAGGACGACGAAGACGTTCGACCCCGTGCCCTCGCAGAGCTGACCCACCGTGTTGGCGAACAGCGCCTCGGAAGCGCCCTGTTCACGCGCGCGGGCCAGCGCGACGACGTTCTCCGCGTACGAGGTGGTCTTCAGGCCCGTGAGCGCGCCGCGTTCGTTGCGCGCCCACGGGACCGTGACCGTGGCGGTGGAGTCGGGGCGCCGGGCGGTCTCCCCGAGGGCGACCACCAGCGTCGGCCCGTGCTCACCGCGGTCGGAGCCCAGCGGGGAGAGGCCTCCGGTGAACGTGATCCGCAGCCGGCCGAGCGACATCGGGTTGGCCTCGAGGACGGCGTCGCAGGCCCGGCGCACCTCGTCGAGGTCGGGCTCGGGCAGACCGAGACCGCGTGCGGAGCGGGCGAGCCGGTCCAGGTGGCGGGTCAGCGCGAACGGCTTCCCGTCGACCGACTTCACGGTCTCGAAAATGCCGTCGCCCACGGTCAGGCCATGGTCGAACACCGAGACACGGGCGGCCTCGAGGTCCTGCAGTGTGCCGTCGAGCCAGATCTTCACGTAGGGATCCCTCCACTTTCCTGGTACCTACCCGACGCTACCGCGAGCAGCCGAGAAGCCTTCAGTTCGGTCTCCCGCCACTCACCCTCGGGGTCGGATCCCCAGGTGATGCCGGCGCCGGTGCCGAACCGCAGGACGCCCTCGGTCCGGTCGGCCCAGAACGTGCGGATGCCGACGGCCAGCTCGCCGGTGCCCCGGTCGGCGTCGACCCAGCCGATGCCGCCGCAGTACGGACCGCGGGGCGCCGTCTCCAGGGCGTCGATGATGCGCAGGGCGCTGGACTTGGGAGCTCCGGTGACCGAGCCGGGCTGGAACGCGGCGTCGAGCAGCTCACGCCAGCCCGCGCCGTCGCGAAGTTCACCGCGGACGGTGGAGACGAGGTGGACGAGGCCCGGGTGCTTCTCGACGACGCACAGCTCCGGGACGGTCACGGAACCGGTCGCGCAGACGCGTCCGAGATCGTTGCGGACCAGGTCCACGATCATCACGTTCTCCGCGTAGTCCTTCTCCAGGAGGTCCGCCTCGGTGCGGCCCGTGCCCTTGATCGGCCCGGACTCGACGGTCCGACCGGCGCGGCTCAGGAAGAGCTCGGGGGACGCGGTGGCTATCTCCACGCCGTGCTCGGGAAGGCGGATGGTCCCCGCATAAGGGGCCGGGTTGCCGCGTGCGAGGAGCGCCGTGAGGGCGTCCACGTCCGCGCGCGGGGGAAGGGGCGCGGACAGGACGCGGCAGAGGTTGACCTGGTAGACGTCGCCGGCCGCGATGCGGGTGCGGATCCTGCGGACGCCCTCGGTGTACGCGGCCCGGTCGAGGGACGACGTCCAGTCACCGGCCGCGGGACCCTGCCAGGCCCCGGGGACCGGGGCGGGCACGGGCTCCTCCCGTACGGAGTCGAAGCGGGCGCACACAAGACGGCCCTCGAAGTCCGCGGACACGGCCCAGAAGCCGGCGGAGTCCAGGGCTTCGGGATCGCTGGTCACGTCGCGCAACTCGGTCGCTACGAGACCGCCGAAGCGGGCCAGAGGGGGCAGGTCGTGAGGGAGGTCGCGCACGTCTTCGAGTCTATGGCGGGTGTCCCCCGCGTGACCTGGGGTGGTCGCACCGCAGCACGCTGCGCAAACGCGTTTTTGTACTGGCCCAGGAATCCGCTAGAGTTCAACACGTCGCCGGGACGCGCAAGCGAAACGGAAACGACAAGCGGACGTAGCTCAGTTGGTAGAGCGCAACCTTGCCAAGGTTGAGGTCGCCAGTTCGAACCTGGTCGTCCGCTCAGGAAGTGGGGGATCTTCCCGAACCCCCACACTCCTGGTGGAGTGGCCGAGAGGCGAGGCAACGGCCTGCAAAGCCGTCTACACGGGTTCAAATCCCGTCTCCACCTCCAAGGACGATTAGCTCAGCGGGAGAGCGCTTCCCTGACACGGAAGAGGTCACTGGTTCAATCCCAGTATCGTCCACTGGATCATCGCGAAGGTCACCTTCCGACGGTCCGAAACCCCGCGCGATTAGCTCAGCGGGAGAGCGCTTCCCTGACACGGAAGAGGTCACTGGTTCAATCCCAGTATCGCGCACGCAGTACCACTCACGGGTCCTGATACAGTCTGGTCCGTCCCGCGCGATTAGCTCAGCGGGAGAGCGCTTCCCTGACACGGAAGAGGTCACTGGTTCAATCCCAGTATCGCGCACACTCAAGAAGCCCCCAGCCTTTCGGCCGGGGGCTTCTTCACGTGCGGGGCGGCTCAGGAGGAGAAGAGCATCCGGCCGAAGCCGCCCTTGTGATGACCGTGGTGCCCGCCGTGGTGCGGGGCACCCCAGGCCGGGGCGGGGGCCGACGGGTACGCCTGCGGGGCCGGAGGCGCCGGCGGCACCTGCTGCTGCCACTGGGACTCGAGGCGCGTCAGGGACTCCAGCTCGCCGTAGTCGAGGAATATCCCCCGGCAGCCGCTGCACTGCTCGATCTGGACGCCATTGCGGTTGTACGTGTGCATCGGTGCATGACACTTGGGGCACTGCATGGTCGGCTCAACTCCTCGCCGTTCGGCACTTCTTCGCCGGAACACTTCCCGGCATCGGTCCGTTGCACCCTACTTCGCCACACCGTGTGCCAACTCGGCCGGTACGGCTGCCATTCGGTCACAGGCGTCGACCAATGCCTCCTCTGCCTCGTCGAGCGCCCGGCCGGCCGCGACGGCCTTGGCCACGGCGAGCGCCGCGGTCTGGACGGTGAGGGCGCGGGCCGGGGCGTCGAGGGCGAGCCACGGGTCGCCCTGGAGCGACGGAGCACCGCCCGCCGCCTGGTACGCGGTGAGGAACCTCGTCCACTCCTGTGCCGGAAGCAGGCCGCACGCGAACCACGCGGCGGGGCGGGCGAGGTCCCAGGCAGGGTCTCCGATGCCGAGGTCGTCCACGTCGATCAGGAGCCACGGGCCGGTGCCGGCGGGGCGGCGGACGAGCTGGCCGAGGTGCAGGTCGCCGTGGCACAGGGCGGACGCGTGCCCGCCGTAGGTCTCGGCGCGAGCCCAGGGCGGCAGGCCCGACCAGGCGCGCAGGATCGGCGCGGACGCCGGGTGAGGGCCGGCGGCCAGGAGCCGTGCGACGGCGAGGGCCGCCTTGGCCGGGCCGCGCATCGGCGGGAGCGGGCCCGGGAGTTCCGCCGTGGGCACCGCGTGGAGGCGGGCCAGAAGCGTGGCCGCGTCCTCCCACGGCGCGCGTTCGGGGGCGTCGGGGTCCACGGGGCTGCCGTGCGGCCAGAACGTGACGAGCCGGTCGTGCAGATCCGCCGCGACGGGTGTGAGGGGCGGCAGCAGGATGCCGGGGAGTGCCGCCGCCGTGGCGAGGCGGGCGGTGAGCTCGGCGGGATCCGTGCCCGGGGCGTGGGCCTTGGCGACGAGGTCTCCGTGGCGCACGACCGTGCCGTCCGCCCGGTCGGCGAGTACGGCGCCCGCGGCCGGACAGGCGCAGGGCCCCGGGCCGGGGTGCGCCGCGCCGCGTGCCGTGGCGGTGAGTGCGGGCAGCAGGACGGGTGCGGTCATCGGTGGTTCCCCCCGGGTGGTGTCACCGCGAGCGTACGCAGAATCGGGCGGGTGGGTCCTACCGGTGCGCGGGCAGAACAATGGCCGCGCAGCTCCCCAGCTGCGCGGCCATCATGTGCCGTCCGCCGCACCCCCGTCCCCACGGGGTTTCATGGCCGGATGTCCCCGCCCGGACCGCTCTTCCGGGCCTGGGGCGCCGCTCAGCGCCCCAGCATCACGCCCACGGACGACGCTTGTGTGACCACTGCTTCCCAGCCGCCGAAGACGACTACGAGCAGGGCCGCCAGGGGAAGAACCATGACCGTCGCCACCAAGGGGTGACGGCGCTCGGAACGACGGCCGCCGAACGCGGCGAATGCCCTGCGTCCCTGCGTGCGGACCATCGTCCGCGGTGCCGTGTCCGCCATGGTTCCTCTCCCGGTCAAGATCTTCGGTTTGGCAGCGGCGGGTACCTGACCTCGGGGGACGAGTGCTTGCACCCGCCGCTTGACCTCAAATCTAGGCGCGTCAGGAGCCACGGTCGTCATGCCCTCGTACCGATTGCCGGGCCTCCCGGAGGATGAGCGCCGCTCCCTCGCCTACTCCCCTGGGTGGAGAAGAGGACCTAGGTCTCGGGGTCTTCCCTGAGGGGACGACCGGCGCGGGCCGCCGCCTCCTCGGGCTCCTCCCTGGGTACCGGCTGCTCGACCAGGGCGAGTACCCGGGTCGCCATGAAACGTGCCGTACGCACGACAGAGCCGGAGCGGGTGACTTCGCTCACTTCCACCACACCCCTGCGGACCGCCGTCTCGACCCGGCGGCCCGCCCGGCTCGCCACCACCTCGTACGTGCGCGTCGTGTCCCCCGCGTCCACGACTATCTCCACTCGGTCACCCTTCACAGGCCCAATCCCCCTTCTACGACGGATGGTTGGCGATCAGGGCAGGCGCGGGCCGCACCGCTCCCGCTTTCCCTGACCACCTCTCAAGTTTCCCACCGGGCACTGACAATCGATCGGATCGCGAGGGCGCGGCCTATGCGCGCACCCGGCCGTGGAAACGTAAGCTGTCGCTCGTCAAACGGACCGGGCAGCGGGGATGGACATGGCGATGATGCGCCTGAGGCGCGAGGACCCGCGTGTCGTCGGCTCGTTCAGGATTCACCGGCGGCTCGGCGCGGGCGGGATGGGCGTCGTCTATCTGGGCTCCGACCGCCGCGGCCAGCGGGTCGCTCTGAAGGTGATCCGGCCCGATCTCGCGGAGGACCAGGAGTTCAGGTCGCGCTTCGCGCGCGAGGTCTCCGCGGCCCGCAGGATCAGAGGCGGCTGCACGGCCCGCCTGGTCGCGGCCGATCTCGACACCGACAAGCCGTGGTTCGCGACCCAGTACGTCCCCGGGCCCTCGCTGCACGACAAGGTCGCCGAGGAGGGGCCGCTGGCCGCCTCCGACGTGGCCGCGGTCGGTGCGGCGCTGTCCGAGGGGCTCGTCGCCGTGCACGAGGCGGGCGTCGTGCACCGCGACCTCAAGCCGTCGAACATCCTGCTGTCGCCCAAGGGCCCGCGCATCATCGACTTCGGCATCGCCTGGGCGACCGGCGCCTCCACGCTCACCCATGTCGGTACGGCCGTCGGCTCCCCCGGGTTCCTCGCCCCCGAGCAGGTGCGGGGCGCCGCCGTCACGCCCGCCACGGACGTCTTCGCGCTCGGCGCCACCCTCGCGTACGCGGCGATGGCCGACTCGCCCTTCGGGCAAGGCAGTTCCGAAGTGATGCTGTACCGGGTCGTGCACGAGGAGGCCCAGCTGCACGGCGTACCGGACGCCCTGTCCCCGCTGATCCGGGCCTGCCTCGCCAAGGACCCCGAGGAGCGGCCCAGCACACTCCAACTGTCGCTTCGGCTCAAGGAGATCGCGGCCCGCGAGGCGCAGGGCCTCGGCGACGCCAGGCCGCCCGCCCCGCGCGGGGACGCCGACCGTCCCACGGGCCGGCTCGCCGAGCAGTACGCGGAGCAGCGCACGCAGCGCCGCGCTCCGCAGGGGACTCCCCCGCCGCGGCCGAGCAACGGTTCCTCACGGACCGGCGGCAGCACGCGGCCGGGCGCGCCCCGCAACACGACGCGTTCGGGCTCGCGCCCCGCGCCCCGCAGCAACGGCGGGCGGCAGGGGCCGCGCACGACGGGGACCGGGAAGCGCCGGCCCGCCAATCCGCGGCTGCTACGCCAGCGGCTCTTCGTGTTCGTGGTGGTGACGCTGCTCGTGGCGCTCGGGATCGCGGCGGCGCAGGGCTGCCAGGGGCCGTCGCGCGGGCTCGGTGAGCCGCGCGACGGTGTGCACGCGCAGGAGACGCTGCCCCGCCCCTACCTCTGAGGTCCGGTCAGGACCGGGGGCGGCCGGTGGCCACCGCGTAGAACGCGACCGCGGCCGCCGCTCCCACGTTGAGCGAGTCGACGCCGTGGGCCATCGGGATGCGCACCCATTCGTCGGCGGCGACCAGGGCCTGGGTGGAGAGGCCGTCGCCCTCGGCGCCGAGCATCAGGGCCACGCGGTCCATCTTGTGCGGGGCCGCCTCGTCGAGGCTCTTCGCCTTCTCGTCGGGGGTGAGCGCGAGCAGGCTGAAGCCCGCCTCGCGTACCGACTCCAGGGACTTGGGCCAGGATTCGAGGCGTGCGTAGGGGACCGAGAAGACGGCGCCCATGGAGACCTTCACCGAGCGGCGGTAGAGCGGGTCGGCGCAGTCCGGGGAGAGCAGGACCGCGTCCATGCCGAGCGCGGCCGCGCTGCGGAAGATGGCGCCGATGTTCGTGTGGTCGTTCACCGCTTCCATGACGACGACGCGGCGCTGCGTGGCGAGGATCTCGTCGGCGGTCGGGAGCGGCTTGCGCTGCATCGAGGCGAGGGCGCCGCGGTGCACGTGGTAGCCGGTGACGCGCTCGGCGAGGTCCGGGCTCACGGCGTAGACCGGGGCCGGGACCTCGTCGATGACGTCGCGCATGACGTCGACCCACTTGGCGGAGAGCAGCATGGAGCGCATCTCGTACCCGGCCTGCTTGGCCCGTCTGATCACCTTCTCGCCCTCGGCGATGAACAGGCCCTCGGCGGGCTCGCGCCTGCGGCGCAGCTCGACGTCGGTCAGGCCCGTGTAGTCGCGCAGGCGCGGGTCGTCGGGATCTTCGATGGTGATGAGACCTTGAGCTTCAGCCACAGGTTGATACTGCCTTGTCCTGGGTGCGGTGCCAACGGCTCGGAGCGAGTTCTGTTACCGCTGGTTACGTGTGGGGGTTCGTGACGGGTCACGCGGTGTGCTGTGGGCCCACCGCGACGACCTCGCCGATGACGATGACGGCCGGGGGCCGCACCTCGTGGGTGCGGACGGCTTCCTCGACCGTCTCCAGGGTCGCGTCCACGCGGCGCTGGGCGGCCGTGGTGCCCTCCTGGACCAGGGCGACCGGCGTCTGCGCGGACCTGCCGTGCGCGATGAGGGTCTCGGCGATCCTGCCGATCTTGTCGACGCCCATGAGGACGACGAGGGTGCCGCGCAGCTTGGCGAGGGCGGGCCAGTCGACGAGCGAGCGCTCGTCGTCGGGCGCGACATGGCCGCTGACCACGGTGAACTCATGGGCGACGCCGCGGTGGGTGACCGGGATGCCGGCCGCGCCGGGGACGGAGATCGAGCTGGAGATGCCGGGGACGACCGTGTACGGAATGCCCTCGGCCTCGAGCGCGATGGCCTCCTCCATGCCGCGGCCGAAGACGTACGGGTCGCCGCCCTTGAGGCGTACGACGGCCTTGCCCTGCTTGGCGTGCTCGATGAGCGCGTGGTTGATGGCCTCCTGGGCCATGTACCGGCCGTAGGGGATCTTCGCCGCGTCGATCACCTCGACGTGCGGCGGGAGTTCGTCGAGCAGGTCGCGGGGGCCGAGCCGGTCCGCGATGACGACGTCCGCCTCGGCGAGGAGACGGCGGCCGCGGACGGTGATCAGGTCGGGGTCGCCGGGTCCGCCGCCGACCAGGGAGACGCCGCTGGTGCGGGTGCGGTGGTGCGGGGCGACGAGCGTGCCGTCGCGCAGGCCCTCGACGATCGCGTCGCGCACGGCCGCCGTGTGGCGGGGGTCGCGGCCGGCGGCGTCGGTGGTCAGGACGGCGACCGTGACGCCCTCGGAGCGGCCGGTGGCCGGTGTCCAGGCGGTGGCCGCGTCGGCGTCGTCGGAGCGGACGCACCAGACACGGTGGCGCTCGGCCTCGGCGGAGGCCGCCTCGTTCGCGGTGCGGTCGCCGGTGGCGATGAGGGCGTACCAGGCGTCGGCCAGGTCCCCGTCCGCGTACGGGCGCCGCGACCAGGTGAGTTCACCGCCGTCCGCCATGGCCTCCACCGAGGGCGTCGCGGCGGGCGAGACCAGGTGGATGTCGGCGCCCGCCGCGATGAGGGCCGGGAGGCGGCGCTGGGCGACCTGGCCGCCGCCGAGCACGACTACGCGGCGGCCGGTGAGACGGAGGCCTACGGGGTACGCGGGGTGTTCTGCGGCCATGGACGTGCGGCTCCTCGTGCGGGTGGCGCGTGTGACGGGTGATGCCTGTACGAGGCTCGCTTCGGCGCTGGAGCGGGCCTTTGACGTGCGGGTTCAGCGTACGGGGCGGGCGGGACCCGTGTCCCGGCCCGCCCCTGTGGCAGTGAGGGCTGCTGTCGCCCCGGCCCTGCTACTTCTCCGTGACGCCCGCCGAGTCGAACGTCGCCACCTCGTGCATCGCACGGGCCGCGCTCTGGACGATCGGCAGGGCGAGGAGCGCTCCCGTGCCCTCGCCGAGGCGGAGGTCCAGGTCGATCAGGGGGCGCAGGCCCAGCTTGTTCAGGGCCGCCACATGGCCGGGCTCCGCGCTGCGGTGGCCCGCGATGCAGGCCGCGAGGACCTCGGGAGCGACGGCGCGGGCGACCAGGGCGGCCGCTCCGGCGCTGACGCCGTCCAGGATCACCGGCGTGCGCAGCGACGCGCCGCCCAGGAGGAGGCCGACCATCGCCGCGTGCTCCAGGCCACCCACCGCGGCGAGGACGCCGATCGGGTCGGCCGGGTCCGGCTGGTGCAGGTCGAGCGCGCGGCGGACGACCTCGACCTTGCGGGCGTGGGTCTCGTCGTTGATGCCCGTGCCGCGGCCGGTCACCTCGGACGGGTCGACGCCCGTGTAGACCGAGATCAGGGTGGCCGACGCCGTGGTGTTGGCGATGCCCATCTCGCCGGTGAGGAGCGCCTTGTTGCCGGCCGCGACGAGGTCGCGGGCCGTCTCGATGCCGACCTCGATGGCCGCCTTGACGTCCTCACGGCTCAGGGCGGGCCCGGTGGTCATGTCGGCCGTGCCGGCGCGGACCTTGCGGGGCAGCAGGCCCGGGGTCGCCGGGAGTTCACTCGCCACGCCCACGTCGATGACGCAGACCTCGGCGCCGACCTGGTTCGCGAACGCGTTGCAGACCGCGCCGCCGCCCAGGAAGTTGGCGACCATCTGGGCCGTGACCTCCTGCGGCCACGGGGTGACGCCCTGGGCGTGCACGCCGTGGTCGCCCGCGAAGATCGCGACGGCCGCGGGCTCGGGGATCGGGGGCGGGCACATCCGGGACAGGCCGGAGAGCTGGGCCGAGATGATCTCCAGCATGCCGAGCGCGCCGGCCGGCTTCGTCATCCGCTTCTGCCGCTCCCACGCCTCGCCGAGCGCCTTGGCGTCCAGCGGGCGGATGTTGGAGACGGTCTCGGCGAGCAGGTCGTGCGGGTCCTCGCCGGGCAGGGCGCGGCGGCCGTACGTCTCCTCGTGGACGACCCAGGACAGCGGGCGGCGCTTGGACCAGCCGGCCTGCATCAGCTCGGGCTCGTCCGGGAACTCGTCGACGTAGCCCACGCAGAGGTAGGCGACGACCTCGAGGTGGTCGGGCAGGCCGAGGGTGCGGACCATCTCGCGCTCGTCGAAGAAGCTGACCCAGCCGACGCCGAGCCCCTCGGCGCGGGCCGCGAGCCACAGGTTCTCGACCGCGAGCGCGGAGGAGTACGGGGCCATCTGCGGCTGCGTGTGGCGGCCCAGGGTGTGGCGGCCGCCGCGCGTCGGGTCGGCGGTGACGACGATGTTCACCGGGGTGTCGAGGATGGCCTCGATCTTCAGTTCCTTGAACTGCTTCGCGCGGCCCTTGGGCAGGGACTTGGCGTACGCGTCCTTCTGTCGCATGGCCAGTTCGTGCATCGTGCGCCGGGTCTCCGCGGAGCGGATGACGACGAAGTCCCAGGGCTGCGAGTGGCCGACGGACGGCGCCGTGTGGGCGGCCTCCAGGACACGGAGCAGCACGTCGTGCGGGATCGGGTCGCTGCGGAAGCCGTTGCGGATGTCGCGGCGCTCGCGCATGACGCGCAGGACGGCCTCGCGCTCGGCCTCGTCGTAGCCGGGAGCGGCCGGGCCCGCGAGGTCGTCGGCCGGGGCCGGCAGCGTCTCGGGGGTCGCGTCCGCCACGTCCTGGGCGGCGGGGTCGGCCTCGCGGGCGGCGGGGACGAGGGTCTCCGGCTCCGCCTCCACGGGGGCCTGCTCCGTCGGCGCCACGGGCTCGGCGGCCTCGGGAGCGGCCTCCGGCTGCGCTTCGGCCGGGACGGGGGCCTCGGCGACGGCGTCGGGGAGGACGGGAGCGGCCTCGGCGGGTGCCTCGAACGCCTCGGGCGCCTCGTTCACCACGGCAGTACCGGCGGTCCCGGTGAGCTCAGCCGCCTCCGGGATCTCAGCAACCCCGGGGATCTCAGGGGCTTCGTGCGTCGCCTGCGGCTCGTTCGTCGCGTGCGCTTCGTTCATCGCGTGCGCCGCGTCGTCGACCGCGTGCGCTTCGTGTGTCTCGGGTACCACGTGGACTTCGTGTGCTTCTTGCGCTTGGGGGACCTGGTCCGCGTCGGGTGTTTCGGGCGCCTCGTCGATGAGGACGGGGGCCGGGGCGGCGGGCGCCGCCGGTCCGGGCAACTCGGCCGCGGGCTCGGGCAGCGGCGGCACGACCATGTGCTGCGGCGGCGTCGGCGCCAGGTGCGGCGTGGTGGGGATCGTCCCCTCGACGGGCACGAACTGACCGAGCGGCTGCGCCGCCTGATCCGCCGGACCCTCGGCGGGAGCCTGCGGGAAGTGCTGGCCCTGAACCGCCTCGGGCGCCATGGCGAACTGGCCGGAGTGCGGGTCGACGGGCAGCTCACCGGAGTGCGCGGCCATCGGCTGATGCCCTGCGTAGGCGGCCACCGGCTCGGGCTGCACCGCGAACTGCGCGTCCTCGGGGCCCTGTCCGACCGGCGCGAACTGCACGCCGTTCGGAGCGGAGGAGTAGTCGGCGGCGTACTCGGCCGGCGCGGCCTGTTCCTCGGCGAACAGGACACCCTCGGGAGCCGCCGCGTACACCGGCGCCTCCTCGGGGGCGGCGAACTCCGGGGCCACCGTGCCCTCCGGCGTCTGCTCGGCCTGCGCGAGGTGCGGGTCCTGCAGATCCTGCAGGTCCTGCGGTTGCTGCGGCGCCTGGGCGAACACGGGGGCGTCGCCGACGGTCTGCTGCGTCGGGGCGGCCGGTGCGGCGGGAGCGGCGTCCGGGACGACCGTTTCTGCTGAGGCCTCCGGTGCGAGCTCCTGTGCGACCTCCGCGGCGGGCGTCTCGAAGCCCTGCTGCGGCGCCTGCGCGCCCCAGGGAGCGGCGCCCTGCGGCGGGATCTCACCGAGCCGCGGCTCCGGAGCGCCCGTCTCGTCGCGCGGGATGTCGAGGTACTCGGGCCCCGTGGGCGGGCCCGCCTGACGTACCGGCATGGGGTTCGGCGGAGTGTGCGCGGGGCCGCGGTCGGCGAGCGAACGGACGGGGCTGCCCGTGCCGTCCGGCACCGGCGGGCCCATGTGCAGCGGGCGACGCGCGGGCCCGGGGTGCGGGGCGGGCGAGGGCCCCGGCACTCGGACGCCGTTCAGGTCGACCTGGCCGCTGTCCCGGCCCGCCGTCTCGTGCGGGCCCGGCTCGTGCGGGGCGGGCATCGGGGCGGCCTGCGGCTCGCCCCAGGCGCCCTGCGAACCCGGCATCAGCAGCAGATCGTCGTCTTCGGTGGGGGTTTCGGAGGGGTCGAGGAAGGTGTACGCACCCGGGGCGGGGACGCCCGGCTGTTCCACCGTGCCTGCGTTCTCCGGCAGCCCCTCGCCCGGAACCTGGCCGGTGTCGGTCATGCGTACCCCTCGCCCATCGGTTAGTGCTTCTTCGGCAGCCCCCGGCCGTCGGCCGGGGATGCGACCCCAGTGACCGGAGCGGCGCACCGACCGCCCGTCATGAAGAACGAGCGTGAGTGCCGTGCGGCACGAGCCGGCTGAGGACAACAGGTATTGTCCCGGTCGGCCGGCTGCCACCGCACCTGGATCGGGCACGGCCCGCTGTGGACTGCGCCACGTTGCGCATCCTCCGGTCCTGCCGTACCACACGCACCCCAAAAGTGGCGCGTTTTCCGGACATTGACCGACGGAAAGCCGGACGTCCGGGTGCAGTACAACGATCGGCCAGCCTACCGCGCGCCCCGGAGCGACCGGGTCACGGGTTGCGGTCGGGCAACTCCCCGGAGAGCAGGAACCCCACGGTCCGCTCCTTCTCGGTCCAGGCGCGAGTGTCCAGCTCGACGGACTGGAGGAGCGAACACTCGACCCGATAGCCGTGCTCCGTCAGGTCCCTGCCGATGAGTTCGGCGGCATCGCGTGTCGCGGCGTGCGTCACGATGCGTTCGGGACGCCGGTCGGCGACGGCGGAGACGACGGCCACTCCCCCGCCCCCGATGCGTACGACATCGGGTTCGGGCAGGTCTTCGAGGATGTGGGGCGCCGTGCCGTGCACGATCTGCGGCTGCACTCCGAAACGGCGTGCGGTGGCGAGGGTGCGGGCGCAGGCGTCGGGGTCGCGGTCGACGGCGATGACCGCGGCGCCGAAGCGGGCGGCCTCCGCGGTGAAGGCTCCGCTGCCGCAGCCGATGTCCCAGACGAGGTCGCCCACACGCGGTCCGGTGCGGGCGAGTTGGGCGGCGCGCAAGGGCTCGGTCTCGCCCTCGCCGAGGCGGCCTCCGTACTCGGCGCCGGGCAGTGCCCAGCCGCGCGGGGTGGCCGAGGGGGCGCCTCCGGCGAGCCAGGCGCTGTCGTCGGACGGGGCGGTCGGGCCGCCGATGACGATGACGACGTTCGGGTCGCGCCAGGTGTGGTCGGCGGCCTTGTCGCTGGTCACGACGGTGACCTGCTCGCGGTCGGTGCCGAGTTCCTCGCAGATGACGAAGGTGCGGTGGACACCATCGAGGAGCAGTCCGAGTTCGGCGGGGCCCGCTCCGGGCGAGGTGAGGACGGCGACCTTGGGGTGGGCGCGGCAGACGTTGACGGCGCGGCGCAGGGTGCGGCGGTGGGCGACGACGACCTGGGCGTCGTCCCACGGCATGCCGGCACGGGCGAAGGCCTGGGCCACCGAGGAGACGGCGGGGACCACTTCGACCTCGAGGCCGAACTCGGGCGCGCGCAGGGTGCGTACGACTCCGAAGAAGCCGGGGTCGCCGTCGGCGAGGACGACGGCGGTGCCGCGGTGGGCGGCGATGCGGCGGGCGGCGAGCGAGACGCTGCCGAGCCTGATCCGCTCGGCGCGGCCCGGTACCTCGGGAAGCGCGAGGTGGTGGCCGGCGCCCGCCACGAGGGTGGCGGCACCGAGGGCGGAGCGTGCGGCCGCGGTCAGGGGCGAGCCGTCCCAGCCGATCACCGTGACCCGGTCGGCCATCGTCGTCAGTCTCCTGGGGGTTCTCGCGGGTCGAACGGGCTCGGTGAGCGTACCTGGTGTACCTGGGTGCGACCTTTGGGGTCAGTTCCAGTCCGAGAAGGCCGTGTATCCGCCGGTCTCGGCGAACTCGTCGGAGACGCCGTCGAGGTCCTCGGGCAGCAGGCTCCACACGATGAAGTCGGTCCGCAGGTCCTCCCAGCCGCCGTCCTCGGTACGGGTACGCGCTATGCACGCGTTGCGCAGGACGCCCTCGCTGATGCAGCCGATCTTCTGGGCGACCTGCTGGGAGGCGGTGTTGTCGGCCGCGGTGCGCAGCTCGAGGCGCTCCAGGCCCTGCTCGCGGAAGAGCCAGCGGGCGGTGGCGAGCGCCGCCTCGGACGCGTAGCCCTCGCCGCGGGCCCAGGGCGCGATGATGTACGACAGCTCGGTGGAGCCCACGTGCCAGTTCGTCTTGCCGAGCTGGACGATGCCGACCAGACGCTGGGTGAGGAACTCGGTGACGGCCAGGTCGAGGCCGCGGCCCGCGATGCGCTCGGTGGGGGCGTACTGGGTGATCCAGGTGCGGGCCTGGTCCTCACCGAAGGGCTGGGGCACCGAGGTCCAGGCGGCGACCATCTCGTCGTTCATCATCTCGGCGAGGGCGGGGGCGTCATCCTCCTCGAGGGCGCGCAGGACCAGCCGATCCGTGCTGATGGAGATGTCCGGGAAGCCCCGAGTACCAGTAGTCATGGCGCCGCTCCGTAACCTTCATGGCCTGGTGAAGTGCCCAGCATGCAGCATGAAGGCACGTAACTGCACCACGGGGTCCTCTCCCGGTGCGGAAGAGGACCCCGTGAAGGCGCGGTCGCTGCGGGTGGTGTCAGCCGGCGGCGACCGGAAGCACCGAGCCCTGGTACTTGTCCTCGATGAACTTCTTCACCTCGGGCGAAGTCAGCAGCGTGGCAAGCTTCTTGACCCGGGGGTCGTCCTCGTTGCCCTGCTTGACGGCGAGGACGTTGTTGTACGGGTTGCCCTTCACGGACTCCACGAGGATGGCGTCCTTCTTGGGGCTCAAGTTCGCGTCGAGCGCGAAGTTGTTGTTGATGACGGCCGCGTCGACGTCGCCCAACGAGCGGGGCAGCTGGGCCGGTTCGAGCTCCTTGAAGACGAGCTTCTTCGGGTTGGACGCGACGTCCTGCGGGCTCGCGTTCGCGCCGGCGCCCTTCTTGAGCCCGATGACGCCCTTGGAGGCCAGGAGTTCGAGCGCCCTGCCCTCGTTGGTGGTGTCGTTCGGCAGTGCCACGGTCGCCCCGTCACGGAGCTCGGTGACGTCGCCGACCTTCTTGGAGTAGACCCCCATGGGCGGCAGATACACCTCGGTGACCGCGCTCAGGGTGGTGCCCTTGGACTTGTTGAAGTCGTCCAGGTAGGGCTTGTGCTGGTACAGGTTGGCGTCGAGGGTGCCGTCCTGGAGGGCGGTGTCCGGCAGGACGTAGTCCGTGAACTCCTTGATCTCCAGGTCGAGTCCGGCCTTCTTCGCCAGGTGCTGCTGTACGTACGCGAGGACTTCACCGGCCGGCGTCGGGGTGGCGCCGACGACGAGCTTTTCGCTCTTGTCGGCGGAGCCGGACCCCGAGCCGCCGGACCCGCAGGCCGTCAGGCCGAGCGCGAGGGCTCCGGCGATGACGGCTGCGGGGATCGTGACGGCGCGCATCGCGGCGATCAGAAGGAGGGAAGGACGGAGCCGGCGTACTTGTCCTCGATGAACTTCTTCACCTCGGGCGACGTCAGCAGCTTCGCGAGCTTCTTCACGCGCGGGTCGTCCTCGTTGCCCTTCTTCACGGCGAGGACGTTGTTGTACGCGTTGTTCTTCGTGGACTCCAGGGCGAGGGAGTCCTTGGCGGGGTTGAGGTGGGCACCGATCGCGTAGTTGCCGTTGATCACCGCGGCGTCGACGTCCTGCAGGGAGCGCGGGGTCTGGGCCGCCTCGACCTCCTTGAACTGGAGGTCCTTCGGGTTCTTCGCGATGTCCTGCGGGGTCGCGGTGGCCTCGGAGCCGCTCTTGAGCGTGATGAGCTTGTTGGCGGCGAGGAAGCGCAGGGCGCGGCTCTCGTTGTCGGCGTCGTTCGGGAGGGCGATGGTGCCGCCCTTCTTCAGGTCGCCGATCGCCTTGGCCTTCTTGGAGTAGAGGCCGAGCGGCTCGAGGTGGACCGTGGCGACCGACTCGAGGTGCGTGGCGTTCTTCTTGTTGCAGTCTTCCAGGTACGGCTGGGTCTGGAAGTAGTTGGCGTCCACGGACCCGTCCTCGGTCGCCGTGTTCGGCGTGACGTAGTCGGTGAACTCCTTGACCTCGAGGTTGAGGCCGGCCTTCTTCGCCAGGTGGTCCTTCACGTACTCGAGGATCTCGGCGTGCGGGACGGGGGTCGCCGCGACGACGAGCGGGTCGGAGGCCTTGGCCTTGGTGTCGCCCTTGTCGGAGCCGCAGGCGGTCAGGCCCAGGGTGAGGGCGCCGGTGGCGAGGACAGCAGCGGTGATCTTGGTGGTGTTACGCACGAAAAGTGCCTTTCTCCATGGGTGGTGCAACCCGCCGGGTGGGGCGGGGAGACAGGGATGAGCGGGTCAGCTGGTCTTGGCCGGGGCGGCGTCCGTGGTGACGGCGCCGCCGGGCAGCAGACCGGCGAAGGCGCGGAAGCGGAGCGGTTCGCCGCCCTTGCCGGCCCGGCGGTGCAGGACGCGGGCTCCGCTGTCGCCGGCGAACTGGATCAGTGCGATCACGACGGCGAGGATCGCCACGATGATCCACATCAGCTCGGCCTCGAAGCGCTGGTAGCCGTAGCGGATCGCGAGGTCGCCGAGGCCGCCCGCGCCGACCGTGCCGGCCATCGCGGAGTAGCCGATGATCGCGATGATCGTCGTGGTGGTGGCCGAGATCAGGGACGGCAGCGACTCCGGCACGAGGACCTTGCGGACCACGGTCCAGGTGTTGCCGCCCATCGACTGCACGGCCTCGACCAGACCGCCGTCGACCTCGCGTACGGAGGTCTCGACGAGCCGCGCGAAGAACGGGATGGCGCCGATCGCGAGCGGCACGATCGCGGCCTCTCGGCCGATGGTGGTGCCGACGACCCAGCGCGTGAAGCCCATCAGCGCGACCATCAGGATCAGGAAGGGCATCGAGCGGACGACGTTCACGATCTGTCCGATGACCTTGTTCACCACGGCGTTCTGCAGCAGGCCGCCACGGTCCGTGAGGACCAGCAGGACACCGAGGGGCAGGCCCACCACGACCGCGATCAGCGTGGACCACCCGACCATGTAGAGGGTGTCCCAACATGCCTGGGACAGCAGCGGCTGCATCTCCGACCAGGTCACTTGGTGACACCTTCCTTCAGCAGTACGGGCTCGTGACCCTGGATCTCGACCTGGAGGCCCTGCTCGCGCAGGAACCCGATCGGCACGACGTTCTCGTCGAAGCGGCCGGGCAGCTCGATGCGCATGCGGCCGACCTGCTTGCCCGCGACGGTGTCCATCGCGGCGCCGAGGATCGAGATGTCGATGTTGTACGTGCGCGACAGCTGCGAGATGACCGGCTGGGTCGTCGACTCCCCGTGGAAGGTGATGTCGATGACCGTGCGGTCGGCGCCGGAGGCGTCGCCACTGACCGGGAAGAGCGCGGAGGCGAGCTCGGAGCCCGGCGTCGCGAGCAGCTCGCCGACCGTGCCGGACTCGACGATCTGTCCGTGCTCCATGAGGGCGGCGGAGTCGCAGACCGTCTTGACGACGTCCATCTCGTGCGTGATGAGCAGGACGGTCAGGCCGAGCTGCTGGTTGAGGTCGCGCAGGAGCTGGAGGATCGAGCGGGTGGTCTCGGGGTCGAGGGCGCTGGTGGCCTCGTCGGAGAGCAGCACCTTCGGGTCGCCGGCCAGGGCGCGGGCGATGCCGACGCGCTGCTTCTGGCCGCCGGAGAGCTGGGCCGGGTAGGCCTTGGCCTTGTCGGCGAGGCCGACCAGGTCGAGAAGCTCCAGCGCCTTGCGGGAGCGTTCCTTGCCCGACTTGCCGAGGATCTCGAGCGGCAGCTCGATGTTGTCCTGGACCGTGCGCGAGGACAGCAGGTTGAAGTGCTGGAAGACCATGCCGATACGGCTGCGTGCCTCGCGCAGCTCCTTGCCGGCGCGGGCGCCGCGGCCGACGAGGGCGGTGAGGTCCTGTCCGGCGACCGTCACGGTGCCGGAGGTGGGACGCTCCAGGAGGTTGACGCAGCGGATGAGGGAGGACTTGCCGGCGCCGGACTGGCCGATGACGCCGTACACCTCGCCCTCGCGGACGTGCAGATCGACGCCGTCGAGGGCGGTGACCTCTCGACCGCGCGAGCGGTAGACCTTGGTGAGGCCCTGGGTGGTGATCACGTGGGATTCCGTCACTGTCGATTGCGCGGCGCGGGTGAGCGCCTGCGGCGGGCATTCATGGTCGGGATCGGCCTGGACGCAGCACGGTTCTCGCTGTGGCGGTGGAACCGGGGGAGACTGTGCGCGGGGCGGCCCGGTCACGTACGGCACATGCACGGACAGGGCGCGGCGTTTCGCTTCGGGGCGCGAGAAACAGGCGGTGCGGGGGCCCTCAGAAGGCGCACATTCGACACATACAACGAGCACCGGGCGTCATCGTCGCCTCGGTCGCAAGGGTGCGGCTGCTCGTCGTGGTCATGCGAAAAGTAAAGCAGAAGTGCGCCCGGATCCCCGAACCGCTGTCCGAATAGCGGACGGCCCTGGACGGTGTACGGCCCGGCCGGGACGCCGCCCGAGTGGCCCGTGCGGCCAGTGTGGGCAGGGGCAGGAGGTGGTTCCCGCCGTCGTCCACGCCCGGCCCGGCACCCGGAGCGCTGTGGCCAACGCCACGGTGGCGGGGCCGCGCGCAGCGGGCCTTTTCGGCCGTAATAGGGTCTCGGCATGCTTGATGCCCTGACGGTCGCGACCGCTGTTGCCGCGCTCGCGCTCGCCACCTGGTGCGGCTTCGCCGCCTACCGCGACCAGCCGACCAAGGACTGGCACTTCATCGGCATGGCGGTGGTGTCGCTGCTCGCCACAGTCCAGCTGATCGTCGGCATCGTGCAGCTGGCGCGCGGCGAGAAGCCCGACCAGGGCACGACGATCTTCGTGGCCTATCTGATCGGCGCGTTCGCCTGCATCCCGGCGGCCGGCTTCATGTCGCTCGCCGAGCGCACCCGCTGGGGTTCGGTGACGGTGGCGGCCGGCGGCATCGTGCTGGCCGTCCTGCAAGTGCGGCTCTACGACATCTGGGGAGGCTGAGGTGTCCGTGACCTCACAGAGCGAGAGCGGCAGCAAGCCGCAGAAACTGACCAGCGGCCCCGGCACGCTGCTGGTGTGGCTGTACGGCGTGATGGTGGTCGGCGCGGTCTCGCGCTCGGCCGTCCAGATCTCGACGGAGTTCGGCCACGCGCCGCTCGCCTACTCGCTGTCGGCGCTCGCGGGCATCGTGTACGGCTTCATCACGTACTCCCTCGTGCGCGGCGGGGAGAAGGCCCGCAGGGCGGCGCTGGCGTGCTGCGCCGCCGAGCTCGTGGGCGTACTGACCGTGGGGACGTGGACGCTGGCGGACCCGTCGGCGTTCCCGGACGCCACGGTCTGGTCGGACTACGGCATGGGCTATCTGTTCATTCCCGTACTGCTCCCGGCGACGGCCATGTTCTGGCTCAACAAGGCGCGCAGGACTGCCGCCTAGGACTTGCCGGCAAGCCATGAGCCTGCCGGGCCCCTGGGCGACGAAGGCGCCCGCTTCCACGTCCTTGGCGAGCGTCACCACCGTGAGCCGCTCGTCGACGCGCTTCGTGGACACGGCCGCATAGCCGTGCTTCCGGTAGAGCCGCAGGTTGTGCTCGCTGCGGTGGCCGGTGAACAACTGGAAGCGCTTGGCCGCGCCGTCCGCGCCGAGCTTCGTCTCGACGGCGTCGAGCAGCCGCCCGCCCAGGCCGTGGCGCTGCATGCGCGGGTGCACGACGAGCTTGCCTATCCGGGCCGTGCCGTCCGCGTCCGTGGCGCCCCGCACCGCGGCCACGACCTCCTCCCCGAGCCGGGCCACCAGGACCGTGCCGCCCGCGAGTTCGGCCCTGACCGAGTCGAGCGGCTCCGTCAGCGGCTCGATCGAGTAGTCGCCGTAGAGCTCGGCCTCGCTCTGGTAGCACAGGTACTGAAGTTTGAGGATCTTCTCGGCGTCCTGCTCGGTCGCCGCAGAGATGATCACGCTCATGCCCATGTGTGCATGCCTCCCGCTCACCTGCTCCGCCGGTTGTCTATCGCTCCTTTCCCCAGGGTTCAGGAGCCGCAACCTCTGCTGCCAGCATTCTGCGCAGGCATCCCAGACATCTGGAACGTTCCGGACCGAGGCTGCCCTGTGAGATACCCAACTCACCTGCGATCTCGCGGTAGGTGAGGTCCTGCGGCGACAGGAAGGCGGCCACGACGCGGGGGCAGCGCCCGGGCAGTCGGCGCACGGCGGCGTGCAGCGCGTGGTGGCGGTCGCCGGCCAGCGCCCGCTGTTCCGGGCCGTGTTCGAAGTCGTCGGCGGGCTCGGTGACATACGGGATCTCGCGCTGCGCGGCGTGGCGGGTGCGGCGGGCCTCGGATCTGACGGCGGCGGTGAGCCAGGCGGCGGGGTCGGCGGGCGGGCCGTCGGTGTCGATGCGCTCCAGCAGGCGCAGCCAGACGGCCTGTTCGAGGTCGCCGGGTTCGCCCGCGCCGGCGTGGGCCTCCGCCGAGGCCTCGGCGGCGATGAGCGGGCGCAGGGTGTCGATGACCAGGTCGTACGTCATGCCGCGCGTCACCCCAACCGGGGCCGGGGTGCGCGGTGTTGACGGCCTGCTGACGTAGGTCAGGCCTTCAGGAAGTCCTCGCGGGCGAGGAGCGCCGTGTCGCAGTTGTCCGAGAAGATGCCGTCGATGCCGGTGGCCAGGTAGGTCTTGAAGGCGCCGAACGCGTCGCCGTAGGCGTTCGGGTCGGTGCCCTTCTTGAAGTCGGCGGGCAGGAAGGTGTTCTCGTTGCGCATCGTGTACGGGTGCAGGATCAGGCCCGCGGCGTGCGCGTCCTTGACGAGCGTGGTGGGCGCGAGCAGCTTGCCGTCCTTGTCCTTGGGGATGACGAGGTCGAGCGTGGGGCCGATGCCCTGGGCGTACGAGGCGATCTCGTCGAGGCCCTTGGGGGTGATGAGGTCGGCGACGGTGCGCGGGTCACCGGCGTCGACGAAGTCCCAAGGGCGGGAGTTCGCGGTCGACAGGAGCACGACGAGCGGGTTGTCGACCAGCTTGTTCAGGCGCTGGATGCTGGTCGGCTCGAAGGACTGGAGGAAGACCGGCGAGTTCTTCTTGTTCACGCCGTACTTGCGCAGGAGCGTCGCGACGCGCTCCTCCAGGCCGAGGCCGAGCTTGCGGAAGTAGGTGGGGTGCTTGGTCTCGACGTGGATCCACACCTCCTTGCCGCGCTCGCGGCTCTGCCGCTCCCGCCACTTGAGGACCTCTTCGAAGGTGGGGATCTCCCAGCGGCCGTCGTAGAGGGTGTTGCGCTGGCGGTTGGCGGGGATGCGCTCCTTGGCGCGCAGGGTCTTCAGCTCGGCGAGCGTGAAGTCCTCGGTGAACCAGCCGGTGGTGGCGACCCCGTCGAGGCTCTTCGTGGTCTTGCGGCCGGCGAACTCGGGGTGCGCGGAGACGTCGGTCGTCCCGCCGATTTCCGGCTCGTGACGGCATACGAGGTGACCGTCCTTGGTGGGCACGAGGTCGCCCGCCTCGATGACGTGCGCGCCCATGTCCAGGGCCAGCTGGTACGAGCCGAAGGTGTGCTCCGGCCGGTAGCCGCTCGTACCGCGGTGGGCGATGACGGTCGGCACGGGCAGGCTCTTGTAGCCACCGCCACCGTGATGTCCGCCACCACTGCGCTCGTCGGCGCTCGCCGCGCCGGGCGCGCCCAGGACGGCTCCGCCCGCGCCGAGCACCGCCGCACCGAGCACCGAACGGCGGCCGAGCTGCGACCCCCGGGACTCCTGTGACTTCCGCATCCCCATTGAGCACTCCTCCCACATCGCTGCCTTGCACCTGTCAAAGCGCACCCGATCGTAGGTGTGCGGGAGTGGCCAGTGGGAGACCTTGGGCCGAACGGAAGGGTGATGCGGGGTGACTCCTGTGCGCCGGATGACGGCCAACGGAGCGTAAATGCGGGTCAACACTGCGTATCGAGTGCGTGAACCCGATGTGCAACGGGCCGGGGGCCGCGAGTATCGTCCTCACCTGCACAGACTTCAGCTCATCCAGCCACGGCTTAGCCGCCACCCCTTGACACCGGAGGGCCCGTTGTCCCGTTTCGCGTTCATCAAGGCAGTGCTCTCACCGATCATGCGCCTGATGTTCCGCCCCCGGGTGGAGGGCGCCGAGAACATCCCGGGCACCGGTCCGGTCATTCTCGCGGGCAACCACCTGACCTTCATCGACTCGATCGTGCTGCCGATCGTGTGTGACCGTCAGGTCCTGTTCATCGGCAAGGACGAGTACGTCACCGGCAAGGGCCTCAAGGGCCGCGCCATGGCGTGGTTCTTCACCGGCGTCGGCATGATCCCGGTCGACCGGGACGGCGCGAACGGCGGTGTCGCGGCGCTCATGACGGGCCGCCGCATCCTGGAGGAGGGCCAGGTCTTCGGCATCTACCCCGAGGGCACCCGCTCCCCCGACGGCCGGCTCTACCGCGGCCGCACCGGCATCGCACGGCTGACCCTGATGACGGGCGCGCCCGTCGTCCCCTTCGCGATGATCGGCACGGACAAGCTCCAGCCGGGCGGCAGCGGCCTCCCGCGGCCCGGCCGCGTCACGGTCCGCTTCGGCGAGCCGATGGAGTTCTCCCGCTACGACGGCATGGGCCGCGACCGCTACGTGCTGCGCGCCGTGACGGACTCGGTGATGGCAGAGGTCATGCGCCTGTCCGGCCAGGAGTACGTGGACATGTACGCCACCAAGGCGAAGGCCGCCTGAGCGGTTCGCACTCGGACGTGACGAAGGGCCGCACCCGGTGGGTGCGGCCCTTCGTCACACGTATGGACGCCTGGACGCCCGCTGAAGGCGCGTCATCCGTACGGCCGTGTCGTCATCCGTACGGCCGCGTCCGTCACGGGTGTTCGACGCCGTCCTCCAGCTTCTGGCCGCGCAGCAGGAACCACGCCGCCACCGCCGTCGCGAGGAGCACCGCCGCGCCGACCCCCGCGGCCACCCGCAGCCCGTCGACGAAGGCGTCCTGGGCCAGCGCGATCAGTTCGCTCGCGGTGTGCGCGGGCAGCGCCGAGACGGACTCGACCGCGCCGCCCAGGGACTCGTGGGCGGCCGACGCCAGCTCGGGCGGGGTGCCGGCCGGGGCCGTGAAGTCCCGGTAGACGCCGGTGACGATGGAGCCGAGCAGGGCGATACCGAGGGCCGCGCCCAGTTCGTACGCCGTCTCGGAGACCGCCGAGGCCGAGCCCGCCTGCTCCTTCGGCACGTTGGAGAGGATCACGTCGGCCGTGACGGTGAACGAGAACCCCGCGCCGACGCCGACGACCAGGAGCACCGACCCGAGCAGCGGATAGCCGGTCGACTGACTGAGCCCGGTCAGTGCGGCCAGGGCGAGGCCCACCGCGGCGAGGCCGCCCGCGACGACGGACCGCACGGAGAAGCGGCGCGCGACCCTGCCGGCGACCAGTCCGGCCGCCACCGCGCCGATGGCGGCGGGCAGTTCGGCGAGACCGGCCTCGAACGGGCCACGCCCCTGGACCAGTTGCAGGAACTGGGAGAGGAAGAACACCAGACCCGAAAGGCCGAGGATGGTGAGCAGGTCGGCGAGAACCGCGGCAGAGAATCCGCGGTGGCGGAACAGACGCATGTCGAGGAGCGGTGCGGGCAGCGTGAGCTGGCGTCGGACGAACCACGTCAGAGCGGCCAGGCCGAGCACGCCGGACGCCGGCACCTGCCAGCCGAGGCCGTGCGACGCGGCCTCCTTGACCGCGTAGACGACGCCGATCATGCCGACGAGGGACAAAACGACGCTGATCAGGTCCCACGGGCCGCCCGCCGGGTTCTTCGACTCGGGCAGCAGCTTGATGCCGACGACGACGAGGACCGCCATCACGGGCAGGTTGATCAGGAAGACCGAGCCCCACCAGAAGTGTTCGAGCAGGAAACCACCGACGACGGGACCCACGGCCGCGCCCGCCGAGGCCGCCGCACCCCAGATGCCGACGGCGAGGGAACGCTCGCGCGGGTCGGTGAAGATGTTGCGGATCAGAGCGAGCGTCGAGGGCATCAGGGTGGCACCCGCGACGCCGAGCAGGGCCCGGGCCAGGATCATCATTTCGGGGCTCGTCGCGTACGCGTTGAGCACCGAGACGGCACCGAACGCGACCGCGCCGGTGAGCAGCAGCTTCTTACGGCCGATGCGGTCGCCGAGACTGCCCATGGAGACCAGGAGTCCCGCGATCACGAACGAGTAGACGTCGCCGATCCACAGGAGCTGCGTACCGGTCGGCTCCAGGTCCTCGCTGATGTACGGCGTCGCGAGACCGAGCACCGTCGCGTCGACCGCGACCAGGAGCACCGCGAGCACGAGGACGGAGAGCGCGAGCCATCGTCCTCGCCCGGGCCTCGGCTCCACCTCCGCCGCGAATGTGCGCTGGTGTGTGCTGGTCATGGTTCCACTCTCCGTCTGGCGCCGCCGAGCAGAAGCTCGACGATCATGTGTTGGAAGTCCTTGGCGGCCACACGGCCGTCCTGTACGGCCCAGGCGCCCCCGCCGATCAGGCTGTAGAGCGCCTCCGTGAGCCACGCGGGTGTCAGGTCGATACGGAACTCGCCGCGCTCCTGGCCGCGCGTGAACAGCCCGGCGATACGGGCGTCGAGCCGGGCCCAGCCCTCGTTCTGAGACTCGCCCTCGAAGAGCTGGTTCTCCGTGACGAGGAAGGCGAGGAGTCCGGCGCACGGCTGGATCTCCGCCACGAGCCGGCGCACGGCGTCGGCGGCGCTGCCCTCGTCGAGCCGGGCGGCGTCGAGGGCCGCCTCGCACTCCTGGATCCCCAACTCCTCGAGGGCCCTGACGAGTGCGTCCCGGCCCGCGAAGTGCCGGTGCAGCGTGGCGCGGCTGAGACCGGCCGCCCTGGCCACCTCGTCCATCGTGGCCGTGGCCTTGCGGGTGAGCAGGGCGGCTGCGGTGCGCAGCACCTGGTCTCGGTCGACTGACATGAGACGAGGGTAGACCATGTGAGACATGTTTGTCTCATGCAGAGCGTGAGCGTCTCAGAGAGGCTGGATATATAGCTGGATATATAGGGGCGAAGCGGCGGCGGTGGGTGGGCAAAGCCGGCGGGTGTGGGTGTGGGTGTGGGTGTGGGTGTGCCGATTGGGTGCGCGGGCGCGGGTCAGGTCTGCCAGGCCTCGCGGCACAGGGCTGTGGACGCCTCGTCGAGGTAACGGGCCGTGGCGAGCCAGGCACGGGCGAAGGCGTCGGTGTCCGCCGAGACGAGGCGGCCGAACCCGTCGCGGCCCCGCTCGGCCGCGGATCTGCGCATCGCGTCGAGGAGCTCGGCGGCGGTGGACAGGCCGGCTCGGCGCAGGAGCGCGGTGTCGGGGGAGGTGGTGTGCGGCGCCGTGGCGTGGGGTCGGGCGGGTGCGTGGTGCGTCAGGGCTCGGCGGCCCGCTACGACTACCTGTTCCGTGCGGCGGCGCAGGATGTGAAGCGGCGCGGAGGGGGCGGGGCGGACGGGGCCGGGTGCCTGTGGGGGGTCAGGCAGGGGTGATGTGGGGGGCACGTCCTGGCGTTGGAGGCGGTCCAGGCCGACGTCGCGCCGACCCGTGGGGAGACGGACGGCGAGGAGGGCGGCCCGGGGATGCCCGGCGGGCACGAGGCGCGCGATCGCACGGACTCTGGTCCCGGGGGCCGTGGCGAGGAGGGCGAGGTTCTCCCGGTGGGCCAGTTCGGGGTGGTCGTCGGCGGCGGTCAGCCGCACGGTGAGCCCGTCGCACTCGGCCAGGAGGCAGTCGCCGCCCGCCTCGCGGGCCACGCCGGTGAGTGTGACGTCGAGGAACAGCAGGTCCTGTCCGGCGGCTCCGGTGGTTCCCGTAGTTCCGGTGGCTCCGGTGGCTCCGGTGGCTCCGGTGGCTCCAGTAGTTCCAGTAGTTCCGGTGGTTCCGGTGGTTCCGGCGGCGAGGGCTCGGGCCGCCTGGTCAGCCACGGGGACGGACCACAGGGCCGCGAGCGGTTCCTCTGTCCAGTCGGCTCCCCCGGCGGCCGCGGCCCGCACTCCCCGGCCCGCGCCGAGCCGCCCGTCGGCGGAGACGGTCGCCCCGGAGACGACGAGCCCGGCGCGGGCCAGGTCGCGGTGCGTGAGCGCGGTGTCGCCCATCCTGACGGCTCGGTCCCCGGCGTTCCTGGCCCTCGCCGGTCCTCCGGGGGCCACGTCGGGAACGGTGTAGAGGCGGCCGGCGGCGTCGGCGGTCCAGGTGACCACGCCCGCGTGGCCGGTCGAGGTGAGGACGGGCTCGGTGAACAGTCCGTAGAGCCGCAGCGAACCGCCCGGCGCGTACGCGCGGCGCGCCGTTCCCCGCAGGGCGGCGTGCGCGTCCGGGGTTCCGGGGCGGCGCAGCCCGTACGCGGTGGCGAGCAACTCCTGGAGGGCGTCGGCCAGTTCGGAGGTGCGGTGGTCGGGCTCGGCGGCGCGGGCTGCGCGCAGTCCGTTCACCGTACGGATCGCGGCGGCCGCGGGTCGGGGCAGGGCCGCGAGGCGGGCCGTGTGGGCGGCTCGGAGCAGACCGGCCTGAAGCACGGCACCGGCGCCGTCGACACCGGCGTCGAGGACGAGAACGGCGGCCTGCCACAGGGCTTCGGCAGCGGCTGCTTGGGCCGCGGTGGTGGGCGTAGAAGTGGGCGGCGGAGACGTGGTGAGCGGAGAGGTAGTGAGCGGAGAGCCGGTGGACGGCGAGGTGCGGGCTTCGGTCGGCTCGGCGCGGGGTGCGGCTGCGATTGCGGTTGCGATTGCGGTTGCGGTTGCGGTTGCGGTTGCGGTTGCGTCCAGCTCGGCCGGGGCCGGCGGGGATGGCTGATCGGGCACGTCGTAGGGGGCGGCCGTGGGGGTGTCGTCCGCGATCGGCGCGAGGTTCGCCGCCGCGGCCCGGTGGACGCAGGCCGGGGCGAGCAGGCAGCCGCAGCGGATGGCCTCCTCGGCCGTGACCGTGCCGCCGGGAGCGTGCAGTTCGACGAAGGTCTCGTCGTCGACCGCGATACGGCAGATGCCGCCCTCGGACGTCACCGGTCGCGCGGCGAGCTTCTCGACGGCCGCGTCGAGGCGCTTGCGCAGGCGCGGGGAGAGTGCGGCCACGACGACGGCGGTGACCTCGGGCGATACCGGAGGAAGCTGCGGCGTCGGGCGAGAGCGCGGCTGAGAGTGCGTCGGCGTCAACGGATCTTCTCCCCTACCCAGCGGGCGAGTTCGAGCGGGCTGAGTGCGGCGACCGGCATGCCCGCGGCGACGAGCTGTCCCGCGATGCCGGTGGAGTAGCGGGGGCGCCCGGCGTCGTCGAGGCTCGCGCAGCCCAGTACGTGGCAGCCCGCGCCGACGAGTTCGCGTACCTCGGCGAGCATCCCTCCGACGGGGTAGCCCTCCTCGAAGTCGCTGACCACGACGACGAGGGTGCGCGAGGGTGCGGTGACCAGCGTGCGCGCGTGGCGCAGTCCGGCGGCGATGTGGGTACCGCCGCCGACACGGGCCTCCAGGAGGAGGGCCAGCGGGTCGTGGACGTGTTCGGTCAGGTCGAGGACCGTCGTCGAGAACGCCAGGAAGTGCGTGGACAGCGCGGGCACACCGGCCAGGACCGACGCGGTGAGCGCCGACCAGATGGTGGAGGCCTCCATCGAGCCGGACACGTCCGTGAGGATGATCAGCCGCCAGTCCGCGGAGCGCTGGGCCCTGCCGTGGAACACGGGGCGCTCGGGGATGACGTGGATACGTCCGTCGTCGGTGCGCCGGGCCGTGGCGAGGTTGGCGCGCAGGGTGCGGGCGAGGTCGAGTCCGCCACCGGGACGCCGGGTCGGGCGGGCGGTCGCCGCGCCGGTGAGCGCGGGACGCAGGCGGGTGGCGAGGGTGCGGGTGAGCTCGTCGACGAGGCGCCGTACGAGGGGACGCAGGGCGGCGAGCTTGGCCTCGGGCAGGCCGCCCGCGTGCTGGAGGACGGTGCGCAGCAGTTCCACGGAGGGGCGTACGGCTTCGGGGTCGAGCGCGGACACGACGTCCGTGCGGCCGCGGGTGGCCGCGGCGGCGAGGACCTCCTCCCGGATGCCGGGGCCGAAGAGCGCCGTCAGCTCCTCGGCCCATTCACGTACGCCGGGGTAGGGCGCCGCTCGCCCACCCCGGCCGCCCCCGCCGCCGGGCAGATCGCCGCGCGCGCCTTCGCCGCGGCCCTTCCCGTACAGCTCGTCCAATGCGGTCGCCAACGGGGCTATGCCCTGCGGTAGTTGATCCCCTCGTCGGCCGAGGACGAGGCGCCACCGCTCGGCGGGAGCGATCCGGGCGTCGCCGTTCGGTGGGACGGGAACGGAGGCAGGGGCGGGGGCGGGGGCGAGGGCTTGGGCGGACAGGGCTGCGGGGCGAGACGGGTCGGACGTGTCCGGCGCCGCGGGCAGGAGACCGAGCGCGGCCAGCGCCTCGCGGGCGGCGAGGTCCGCGGTGGTCCACGCGGCCAGCGTCCGCGCGTCCGTGTCCGGTGGGAGGTCGGCGTCGAGGGTGCCGTCGATGCGTTCCTCGATGACGGTGAGCAGCCGGTCGCGGGCGGCCGGGCTGAGCGTGTCGAACCCGCCGCGCAGGGCGGGGAGCCGTTCGAGGAAGGGGCTGTCGGGCAGTTCGCCGACACGGTCGAGCAGCGGGGCGAGCGCCTCGGGAGCCGTCTCCAGGAGGGATCCGGCGGCGGTGAGCAGGCCGGTCAGCCGGGCGGTGAGCTCCGCGCGGGTGCCGGGGTCGGTGGCCGTGTCGACCCAGGACACCGCGCGTGCGCCGAGGGCGGTGGCGGGTGTGTGCCCGAGCAGAACGCACACCGCGGCTGCGGCACCGCGCATGAGCGGCGTTCCGCCGTCGGCCAGCCGCGCCAGCGAGTCGGCGAGCCGCATCCCCCCGAACACGTCGGCGCGCCGCGCGAGTTCGACCAGAGCGCGGGCGTCGTCCGGGTCCTCGGAGCCGGCAAGCCCGTCGAGGCTGCGGACGGCGGCGACGGTCAAGAGGTCGGCACAGTCCGCGAGCGCCTGGGGCCAGAGGGCAGGGGTGGCGGTGAGGACGGGGACGGGGACGGCAGTGGCAGCGGCGGTGGGGACGGGGGTGGCAGTGGCGGTGGGGACGGGGGTGGCAGTGGCGGTGGGGACGGGGGTGGCAGTGGCGGTGAGGTCCGCGGCAGGTTCAGTGGCGGCGTCCGGCACGGCGTCCGGCACGGCGTCCGGCACGGCCAGGCCCGCGATGTGGCCCGACGTGAGGCGGTCGGTGAGGTCGAGGCCCGTGAGCAGTTCCGGGAGGGTGCCGATGGCGGGCAGCACCGTCGTGATCTCTGCCAGGGCCTCGGCCGCGAGTACGGGAAGTGCGCATTCGGCCGCCTCGCCGAGCGTGCTCAGCGCCTGCGCCGCGGTCGGGCCGCCCTCCGCGCGGGCGGCACGGACGCGTGCGCGCAGCACGCCCTCCGCCACCTGCGCCGGGGTCACGCCCCGGGTGGTCGCCGTGGTGAGGACCGCCGCAGTGGCGGGCGTCCAGCGCACGGTCCAGCGGGTGGTGAGCGCGTCGGTCCCGCCCGCCCCGCCGACGGACGACTCCTGCGCGTACGGGATGCCGCACAGAGCGAGACGGCGCAGCAGCACCTCACGTTTGCGGTCCGGGTCGGAACGCAGGGGGTCGAGCCGAAGTTCCTTCTCCTGCCCGCCACTTGCCGGGCCCGGCAGTCCGAGCGCGGCAAGCTCCGCCTCGACGGCCGGTGCGAGTCCGCCGCGGGGTGCGCCGGGGGCGGCGCGGCCCGTGCGCTCGCCGACGAGGACCCGCTCCAGCGCACGAGCGACGGCACGTCCGCGGCCCAGCGGCTCGCCCTGGGCCAGCACGGTCTGCACGGCCTCGACGAACTCGCTCCGGCCCGGCGCGGGCAGCCCGCGCAGGCTTGCGAGGCCACCCGCCACGCGGCGGATCTCGCGAGCGTCCGCCGGACCCGACGGGTGGCCCTCGGCGCGCAGTTCGCCGGTGACGCGGACGGCGCAGCGCAGGGCCGTCTCGCCGACCGCGGCCGGGTCGCCCGCCGACTCCAGGACCTGGTGCTGCCACTCGGGATCACGGATCCCGGCCGGATAACCGGAACGGGCGTCCAACAGCGCGTACGTGTACGGGATCAGGGAGACGATGCAGGTGGGCGCCGCCGACGAGGCCGCCCCCGCCGGGGGTTCCGTGTGCGGCTCGGCGGGCACCCCGGCCTGCGATTCGACCGACGGCGTGGCGGCGGCAGGGGCTTCCGCGCCGGGCCCGGCCGCAGGCGGCTCTGCGGGCTTCCCGGCCGACGGCCCCGCGACCGACCCACCGAGCACCCCGGCCGAGCGCCCCGTGACCGGCTCCGCCGGCGCCTCGTCCCGCAGCGCCCCCGCGCTCAACGCGGGCGCGTGGAAGGCCCCGATCACCGCGGCCACCGTGCGTCCGCCGCTCGCCGCCTCGCGTAGGCGTGAACGCATCCACCGTTCCCTGGTGAGGTCGAGCGGGTCGACTCCCGGGCCGTCCTGCGCGTCGCGGCGCAGGGCCCAGCCGGCGAGGAGCGCTGCCCGACGCAGGGCTTGCGGGGTGGCGCCCGGAGCGGGGGCCTCCACAAGACGGTCCCAGAGGTCGTCACCGTCGCGGCCGGTCAGCCGCCCACGCACCGCGTCATGCAGACTCAACCTGCGTCCGGCCGGAGCGGATGCCTGTTCCGTGGGGCGGGTTACGCGCGGCTCCCGCCAGGCCCGTTCCGTCAGCGGCAGATCACAGGCCACCACCGGGACGCCGTTCCGAGCGGCCCAGCGCAGCGCCGCGAGCTCCGGTGAGAAGTCCGCGAACGGGTAGAACGCCGGACCCGACTCCGCCTCCCCGCCGAGCACCGCCGCGAGCGCGACCGGCGCCACCGTCTCCTCGTGCGCCAGCCATGGGAGCAACTCCTGGGTTTCGGCGGGGAGTTCGACCAGCAGGACGTCCGGGGCAGCCTCGTCGAGGAGTCGCGGGACGACGGCGGCCAGCGACGGCGCGTGGTGGCGTACGCCGATGAGGTAGGGCCCGTCGGGGTCGGTGAGCGCGTCGATGGCCACGCCCGCGTCGGTGGTCATGGTGGGTCAGCCCTCCAGGACGGAGCGCAGGTCCCACAGCGTGCGCCAGGTCGCGGAGCCCTCCTCGGCACGGCGCCGCACCGCGCCGTCCCAGTAGCCGAGCAGCCGCGCCGCGTCCGCCGGGTCGTCCTTGCGGACCACGCCCGTGAGATGGCCCGGCAGGAGGGCGAGGGCGTCGCGGTCGCCGGGGAAGTAGGCGGCGGCGACGCCGAGCGCCGTCGCCACGGAGACGGCCTCGGCCGTGCTCATCACGGTGGACGGCCGCTCCACCTCCCAGCCCTCGGCCGAACGGCCCGAGCGCAGCTCGCGGAAAGCGGTGACCAGGACGTCGAGGACCATGTCGTCGAGCTGGTACGCGGCGCCCGCCCGTTCGACGGCCGCCTTCGACTGGCGGCGTACGAGGTCGAGTTCGGCGTCGAAGTCGCCGATGGGGCCGACCGTCTCGAAGTTGAAGCGGCGCTTGAGCGCGGCGGACATCTCGGAGACGCCCTTGTCGCGGAGGTTGGCGGTGGCGATGACGTTGAACCCGGGGGCCGCGTGGGCCTGGGCCGCGTCCGTGCCGGCCAGCTCCGGGACGGCGATGCGCCGCTCGGAGAGGAGGGAGATCAGGGCGTCCTGTACCTCGGGGAGGCAACGGGTGACCTCCTCCACGCGTGCGACGGCGCCCTGGGTCATGGCCGCGAGCACGGGTGAGGGGACGAGCGCCTTGGGGCTCGGGCCCTGGGCGAGCAGCAGGGCGTAGTTCCAGCCGTACTTGAGCTGGTCCTCGGTGGTGCCCGCGGTGCCCTGGACGGTGAGGGCGCTGGTGCCGCTGACGGCGGCGGCGAGGAGTTCGGACAGCATCGACTTGGCCGTGCCGGGCTCGCCGACCAGGAGCAGTCCGCGCTCGCCGGCGAGCGTGACGACGCAGCGCTCCACGAGGGCGCGCTCGCCGACGAACTTCCGCCGGACGGCGAGCCGACGCGGCACGCCCTCGCCGGCGTCGGCGCCGTCGGGCAGGCGCAGCGGTTCGTCGGCGCCCATCACGAACGTGACGACGGCGCGCGGGGTGAGCCGCCAGCCGGGAGGCCGAGGACCGGAGTCGTACGCGGCGAGGAAGGCGAGTTCGTCGGCGTACAACTCCTCGGGCGGCACGATCTGCCGCGGCGCGGAGGGCGTCGCGCCCTGGACGGTGTCGGTCGTGGTGCTCATCGGCGAAGCTCCCGCGGCTGCGTGGCCCCGCACTGCGCGGCCGGGACGGAATCGGTGGTGGTCGTGCTCACGGGGCGGGGCTCCCGCAGTCGCGTGCCCCGGCACGGCGCGGTCGGAACGGGGTCGGTGGTGGTCGTGCTCACGGGGCGGGGCTCCCGCAGTCGCGTGCCCCGGCACGGCGCGGTCGGAACGGGGTCGGTGGTGGTGGTCGGAACGGGGTCGGTGGTGGTGGTCGGAACGGGGTCGGTGGTGGTGGCCGGCGACGACTGCGTGACCGGACGGCGCCTATCAGGCTCCGCCGGGGTGACCCGTGCCGCCCTCGTCGTCATTGGTCGCTGCGCCACCCGACAGCGCGGGCCTCGCACCGCCGAGGTGACTCGGCGCACCCTCGTCGTCATCGGCGCCTCCCCTTCCGGGTCGCGCGGGTCGTGAGTTCTTCGAAGGCCGGGACGTCGCCGGCGCGTACCCGGTCCCACGCGCGGGTGAACAGTTCCGGGACGGGCAGCAGCGGGACCGTCGCGGTGTGGCCAGGGATGTCGTACAGGTCCCGCTTCCAGGGCTCGACGGGCAGCGCGGGCGCCTTGAGGGCCAGCCAGGCGCCGGGCAGGAACAGGCCGCGTCCCGCGCGGGTGCGCTTCGCCTCCACCACCAGTGCGGTCGCGGCGAGTTCGGCGCGGGCCTTCTTCACGCGGGCGGGCTTCCAACCGGTCCAGCGCGTGCTGTTGCGGTCGGTCGGGTCGGGCAGAGCGAGCAGTTGCAGATAGAGTGCGGCGGCGTCCTCACCGATGCCGTGCGTCCCGGCGACCTCGGTGACCAGGCCGGGGACGCTGCGCGTGGGGTCCTGCGCGTAGCCCTCACATCCTGCCACTGGCCCACCCGCACCCTGCCCGTCCACACCTGGCACGCCCGCCGTCACCGCGCGCTCCAGACCATCCCCCAGTACCGCCCTGATCGCCCGCAGCGGGGCGTCCGCGCGGTAGCCGGCGAGGCCCTCGATCAGGCCGAGTGCCGGGTCGTCGGGGCCGGTGAGGCCGGCCGGGCGTAGGAGGACGGCCTCCTGCTGGTGCCAGGGGTGGAGCACGAACGCCTCGCCCACGCGCGTCAGCCCGTCCGCTCCGGCGCCGCCCGTCTCGGGCATGCCGTGCGCCTTGCGCAGTTCGGGCGCGGTGGCGCCGCCCTTCTCGGTCCAGGCGAGGCCGAGCTGGAGCAGCAGCTGCGGGTCGGCGAGCCGGGTGCGCAGCGCGTCGAGGGCGCCGGGCAGGGCGGCGCGCAGCGGATGCCCGTACGGCAGGCCGTACGCGAGCGCGCCGAGCGCCGACACGGCGGGCAGCAGGTCCCTGACGTGCGGAACGGCGGTGGCGTCGTCGCCCGTCAACCGGCCGTCCGCGCTGAGTCGTTGGACGGTGGTGCGGCTGAGCCACGGAGTGTGCCGGGGGTTGAGCACAGCCTCGGCGTTGCCGATGGTGGAGACCCCGTTCAGCGAGATCTCCATGTCCTCGGGGAGGCGTACGAGGGTGCCGAACCGCTCCGTCCATACCGCCCGGGCGGCCTCGACGGCCGGCCCGGTCTCCCAGAGGTCGGCGACGGTCTCGGGGAGCAGCGCGGTGACGACATCGACGCGGCTCTGCCACGTGAGCGCGGTGAGGCGATCGTTGCCCGCCTCCACCTGAGTGCGGGTGAGTCCGGAGCGGGCCTGGCACTCGGCGGATGCGGCGTCGTCGGCGAGGACGCCGCAGGGGCGTCCCGCGAGGAGCAGCGCTGCCTGGACCGGGCCGCAGCCGGGCGCGGCCGCCAGCGCGGTCGCGTTCTCCGCGTCCCAGGGCGTGGCGCCGCGCTCGCGGACGAGGGCGGCGACCGACGCGATCCGGTCGCCGGGGAATGTGCCGGGGATCCGCTGCGCCTCACGGGTGATGAAGTGGGCGACCGGCCCGAACGCGCCCGAAGGGTCGTGGTCCAGAGCCAGCCAGTCGACCTCGTCGTCGTGACTGCGCGTGCGGACCGCCGCGAGGATCGCGACGGTGCGGTCGCCGAGGCGGAGGACCTGGCCGGGGCGCGGCCGGTAGGCGCCCTTCTCGCAGAGTTCGACGCTGCGCAGCTGACGGTCCGGGTCCGCGAGGGTGCCTTCGGCGACGGCGTCCAAGAGGTGCAGGAGCGCGGACCTGTCGGTCTCGTCCATGCCGGGGACGGTGGCGCGGTACGCAAGCGCGGGCAGGTGACGCAGGACGCTCAGCCAGGTGGACGTGCAGCTCGGGATGGTGAGTTCGTCCGTGGTCCAGCCGCCGGTGAGCGTCGCGAGGTCGTGTCCGCCGGGCAGCGGGGTGCCTTCGGCCGCCTTGCCCGCGATGACGTGGCCGACGGACTTGATCTGGCGCAGTGTGCTCCAGGTGTCGGGGCTCCAGTAGCCGTGAACGGTGTGGCCGAGGACGCCGCGGATCGCGCTGAGCAAAGTCCGGTCGTCGCCGTCGCGGGGAGAGAAGTCGTGGAACATCTCCTGCCTGCGCGCCGCGACGGGCTGTGCGGCCACCGTCTTGGGGTCGGTGAACTCGGCCACGGATTCACGGAGTTGGACCATGGCGAGCGTGATGGCGCCGACGCCCGCGTGCAGCGAAGGGTGCCCGATCGCGGGCAGGGCACGCTCGGTCGCGGCGAGCAGGTCGCGGTCGAACTGGTCGGACGCGGCCTTCTTCTGCTCGTCCGTGAGGGCGGTCCTGGCCTCGCCCGTGGTCGTCCTCCGGTGCTGTGCCAGCGCTGCCGCCGCGTCGTCCGCCAGTGCGGCTGCCTGCTCGTCGGCGAATGCGCGCAGTGCCTTGGAACCGTCCTCGTCGCGGGCCCGCATGGCGTGCCAGAACGATGCCGGCGGGACGAGCGGCGTGCCGGCCGCGTACTGCGCGCCCGCCCGGGACGTCACGGTGTCGCCGAAGGACCCGTCGGCCGGTCCGGCGCCGTCCGCGTAGAGGCCCAACTGGTTTCCGTCGAGGGCGAGTACGGGCTCTGCTCCGCCGGGCAGACGCAGCGCGCCGAGCGGCACGGCGGTGGTACCGCTGGTGAAGCGGGCGGGCAGCGCGACCTCGCGGCCGTCGGGCGTGCCCGCCGTCAGCCGCTCCTCCGCGCCGTCTCCGGGACCGTCGCTGCGGACCCAGCGGCCGAGGACCGTGCCGTCGGTGCCGAGAGGGCTGTTCTCCAGGCCCGCCTTGAGGGGCAGTACCTGGCAGTCGGCGTGCCGCAGCCGTCCCTCGTCACGCACGGCGCCCGCGAGGAGCGACGGCAGGGAGGCGCGGCCGGTGGCGCCGGTGGCGGCGTCGTACTCGATCCATGTGCTGGCCGTGCTCGTGGTGCGCAGCCGCCAGTGGTTCACGCCGTCGCCGCTGACCCGGTGTTCCTTCGGCAGGGTGGTGTCGCCCGCGTGCAGGGGGCGGGCGCCGGTGCTGCGGCCGCCGTCGGGCAGGGGCAGGGAGGCGTCCAGGGTGTGAGCGCGCCACTGGGTGGCCGACTCCCCGCCGAGCTGGAAGACGTCGGCGGGGCGCGAGGACCAGTAGGCGCGCTGCTTGCCCTCGTGCCACCAGGTGACGAGAAGCTCACCGCCGACGAAGCGGAAGGCGGGCTGACGCCAGTGGTCGGGCTTGCCGGAGATGCGCAGGTCGTGTTCGAGGAGGATGCCGTCGGGTCCCGCGACGACGGCCTTGTCCCGGTGGGCGACGATCAGCGCGGGCCAGGCCTCCTGGACGGTGAGCCCGTCGCCGTGGCGCTGCTCGGGTACGGGCCCGAGCAGTTTCATGGCCTCTTCGAGCGCGGGCCAGCCCAGTTCGTCGACGATGCCCGCGCGCAGGGTGCGGCCGAGGTTGCCGCTGAGGTCGTGGGCGCGGACGCGGGCGACGGCGTCGGGTGCGACGTCCGCCGCGACCGACCGGAAGCGCCTGAGGTGCTGGAGCGCCGAGCGGGCGCCGGGCAGACCCGCCGCCGCGGTGAACGCCTCGGCCTGCTCGGTGAGCCACTCGGCCAGGAGCGGGCGGAGCACCGGGTGCTCGGCGACGGCGAGGGTCTTGCGACTGCCCACGCTGCGGTGGGAGTTGCCGCCGATCGCCTCTTTGAGCAGCGGCCGGAACCGCGTGTCGGCGGCTACCGCGGCGAGGTCGCTGCGGCCTGTGTCGGGTCCGCCGAACCAGTCGTCGAGGCCGATCCCGTGACCGTCCATACGGGGCGCGGGGTCCACCACGGCGACGCCTGACGCGAGGCACACATCGATGAGGTCCAGGTCGGCCCAACTGCGCCAGCCGCGCCCGCGGAACAGGTCGACCGGCCGCCCCTCGGCGCGCAGGCGGGCCGCCATGCGCTCCACAAGGCCGTACGTCATCGGGGAGCGGCGCACCCCGCGCCAGCCGCCCTTCAGATGGGTGGACCAGCGCGACAGCCAGTCCCCCGCGTCGACGGCCGCGTCCGGGGCCGGGTCGGTGAGGAGCTGTTCGGCGCCGGTCTCGGCGAGCAGCTCCAGCCAGTCGCCCTCGGAGCCGTTGTCGTGTCCGAACCCCGTCGGCATGATCTCCAGCAGCCGCCTACGGACGGCGGGTTCCTGCGCCGCGAGGACCAGGAGGGTGGGCCGGTACGCCGTCCAGAACGTGCCGGGGGCGCGTACCACCGCCGGGGAGGCCAGGAGGTCGGCGAGAAGCCGGCACTCCTCCTCGACCCGGTCCAGGCCAGCGGCCTTGATGAGCTTGCGGGCGTCCTGCGGCAGGGCGGCGTACGGCGGCATCCCGGCGCCGCAGCGCTCGACGATGAGCCTGCGGTACTGCTCCCAGGCCGCCTGTGGCGCGAGACGCTGCGTCAGGTCCCGCACATGGTCCTTGAGTGCCTTGACGGTGAGCGCTCCGGCGAAGGCGAACTCGAGGAACACCGCGCGCTGCCGCTGCTCGTCCACGACGAGGCTGTGGACGCGCTCGGCCTCGCGTGCCTTGCCGAAGAGGGCGGCCGCGTAGGCGGTGTTCTCGTGCCGGAGGAAGGCCCGGCCCGCCTCCTCGTAGTACGTGGGCAGGAAGTGCGGGACGGAGCGCCCGAGGCGCTCGCCGAGCTCCTCGAACCCGTCCTTGGCGGCGCCCGCGCGGGTCTTGGCCATGCGGGCGAGGCGCTCGACGTCCTTGACGAGGGCGAGGGCATGGTGCCCGTTCTCCGGGTCGTTCACCAGGGCCCAGGCGGGGAAGCCGAGGGTTTCGCGGCGCACCTGGCCGAGCCCGTCGCGGACGCTCGCGCGCCGCAGCCCGAGGAAGTCCAGGGCGAGGTCCTCGGCGTCGCCGAGCGTGCCCGGCACGAGGCGCACGACGGTGCGCCCTTCGAGAACGGGGTGGGTGTACGCGCGGGCCGTCAGGTCGTCGGCGTCCTCGCCGCGGTGTGCGCCCGGGAGCAGGACGGCGCCCGCCTCCAGGAGCGCTCCCGTGTCCACCGTGCCGTCACCCGTGCTCATCGCGCCCCGCTCCCCCGCCGTACCCGCTGTGCTGGTCGTGTCTGCCGCGCCCGGACCCGCGCCCGCGCCGCTCACCGCCGTGCTCACGCCGCCTGCTCCCCGTCCTCGAGCTCACGGCCCGCGTAGAGGGCGGCGGCCATGCGCATGCCCTCCGACCAGGCCACCGGCCCGACTTCGGCGAGGGCCAGGGCCTGTCCGCCCTCGGTGGTCCAGGTGAGCGGTCCGGTCTCGGTCTCGGCGTAGCCGTCGTAGTCGCCGATCCAGACGCGGGCCTCGACGGTGCGTCCGGCTTCGAGCACGGGCTGGACGGCGTGGCCGCCGCGCACCCGATAGCCGAGGGACGTGGCGCGGCCGGCGAGGAAGCGGAGTTCCTTGAAGGCGCCGCCCTCGTAGTCGTCGACCGCATGGGCGGCCGGGTCGCGGTCGGCGCCGCGGGTCCAGATCTCGCGGAACAGCTGCTGGATGCCCTGGTCGACCCCCAACTCGACGGCGAATTCACGCAGTTCACCGAGGTCGTCCAGGAGGACCGGGTGGGGAACGCTGATCTGCCGCGGGCGGATGCGCACGGTGTCCCCGTCGAGGTCGACGAGGCCGATGCCGCGCTCGGGGTCGGCGTCGCGCAGGAACCCGGCGACCGTCCCGTCGTCGCCGGTGACGACCAGGTCCTTCAGGGCGGCGCGCCAGGCCGGGTCGGGCCAGACCTCGGCGAGCACCGCGGCCGGTACGGGAAGGGAGCGGGTCATCCAGCGCTCGGCCCGCTCCCGGCAGTCGCGCTCGTGCCGCTCCAGCCACTCGGTGAGCTGCCGGAGCCCGATGACGGCCTGCTCGTCGGCGATCTTCGGCGGCACCGACTTCAGGAGCCGCCCCTTGCTGTTGCGGCAGACGACCTTGCCGCCGTCGTCCAGGGCGACTTCATAGTCGCCCGCGCGCATCCACCCCACCACTGCCTCCCCGACAGTCGATTCCCGTTCCCCAGATGTCGACCACCGGTCGTGGGCGCGCGCCGAAGGCACGCGTCACGAGCACCGGTTGTGAGCCGGTGTTGATCAACTGCCGGAAACTTTAGAGGCAGCCACTGACAACGCGGTGTGGCCCGGCCCCCTGAAGGGCCGGGCCACACAAAGGGCAGGTCAGGACTTGGCGTCGGCCCACGCGCGCTGCACGGCGAGGTCGTCCTTCACCTCGGCGAGCTGCACCGCGACGGCCGAAGGAGCGGTGCCGCCGCGCCCGTTGCGCGAGGCGAGCGCGCCCGGCACGTCGAGGACGGTGCGCACCTCGGGCGTGAGGTGCTCGGAGATCTTCGCGAACTGCTCGTCCGTGAGCTGGTCGAGCTCGATGCCGTGCTGCTCGCACTCCTTGACGCACTCACCGGCGACCTCGTGCGCGACACGGAACGGCACGCCCTGCTTGACGAGCCATTCGGCGATGTCGGTGGCGAGCGAGAAGCCGGCCGGGGCAAGCTCCTCCATCCGCTCCCGGTTGACCGTGAGCGTGGCCATCATGCCGGTGAACGCGGGCAGCAGGACCTCGAGCTGGTCGCAGGAGTCGAAGACCGGCTCCTTGTCCTCCTGGAGGTCGCGGTTGTACGCGAGCGGGAGTGCCTTGAGCGTGGCCATCAGGCCGGTCAGGTTGCCGATCAGGCGGCCGGACTTGCCCCGGGCGAGCTCGGCGATGTCCGGGTTCTTCTTCTGCGGCATGATCGACGAGCCGGTGGAGAAGGCGTCGTGGAGGGTGACGAAGGAGAACTCCTTCGTGTTCCAGATGATGATCTCCTCGGCGATGCGCGAGAGGTTCACGCCGATCATCGCGGTGATGAAGGCGAACTCCGCGACGAAGTCCCGCGACGCGGTGCCGTCGATGGAGTTGCCGGCCGAGCCGCGCTCGAAGCCGAGGTCCTTCGCGACGGCCTCCGGGTCGAGGCCGAGCGACGAACCGGCCAGGGCGCCGGAGCCGTACGGCGAGACCGCCGTGCGCTCGTCCCACTGCCGCAGCCGCTCGGCGTCCCGGGACAGGGACTGGACGTGCGCGAGGACATGGTGTGCGAACAGGACCGGCTGGGCGTGCTGGAGGTGCGTACGGCCGGGCATGGCGACGTCGGCGTGCGCCTCGGCGAGGCCGACGAGCGCGTCCTGGAGGTCGGCGACGAGGCCACCGATGACGCGCGCGTGGTCGCGCAGGTACATCCGGAAGAGCGTGGCGACCTGGTCGTTGCGGGACCGGCCCGCGCGCAGCTTGCCGCCGAGGTCGACGCCGAGGCGCTCCAGCAGGCCGCGCTCCAGCGCCGTGTGGACGTCCTCGTCGGCGATCGTCCCGACGAACGAGCCGTCCGCCACGTCCGCTTCGAGCTGGTCGAGGCCCGCGAGCATGCGGGTCAGCTCGTCCTCGGTGAGCAGGCCCGCCTTGTGCAGCACGCGCGCGTGGGCGCGGGAGCCGGCGATGTCGTACGGCGCCAGTCGCCAGTCGAAGTGGACCGAGGCGGAGAGTTTCGCCAGGGCCTCGGCGGGGCCGTCGGCGAACCGGCCGCCCCAGAGGCGGACATCGCCGGTGTTGCTGCTCACGGTTGCTCCTAGATGTGCGGTGACGCGGGGCGGGTCTTCTCTTCCCCGTCCCGCCCCTTCCCGTAACGGGTATCAGGCGAGGTCGCGCTTCGCCGCGCTCTTCGAGGACGGGGCGAAGACGCCGATGACGTCATGCATGAGTATGCATTGCACTGCATGATTCGTCAATCGATCCTTTCCCGAACCGCGGCGCACGCGAAATCCTTAGACAGGCGAACGACCTCGGGTCGATAATCCAGAACCATGGGAAAGACCTACGAACGCATCGACGGCAGACTCCGCACCTTCATAGAGGAACAGCCCATGTTCTTCACCGCGACCGCACCCCTCTCCGGGGACGGCACGGTGAACCTCTCCCCCAAGGGGCTGACGGGATCCTTCGCCGTGCTCGACGAGCGGACCGTCGCCTATCTCGACTTCGCCGGAAGCACCGCCGAGACCATCGCCCACCTGCGCGAGAACGGCCGCATCACCCTCATGTGGTGCGCCTTCCAGGGCCCTCCGAACATCGTCCGGGTGCACGGCCACGGAGAACCCGTCTTCCGTGACGACGCCAGGTTCAAGGATCTGCTCACACACTTCCCCGACATCGACCCGACCCAGCACGGCCTGCGCGCGATCATCGTGGTCACCGCCGAGCTCGTCCGCGACAGCTGCGGATACGCCGTCCCGTTCATGTCGTACGACACGGACCGCGACCTGCACGGGAGGCGCTTCGCGCGCGAGGACGACGCCTCCCTGAGCGAGTACTTCAAGAAGAAGGACCACATCGAGCACAGCATCGACGGACTTCCGGGGCTGCCGCTTCCGCTGCCTCCGACTACCGTCTGACACATGCGCTCACGACCTGTCACCATCGCGTACCTGGCCGCGACGGCCGCCCTGCTGATCCTGGGCGCGGCACCGCCCGGCGGGCCCGTGCCGCTGCCCGCGCGCATGGCCGACACGGGCGGCGGCTCCCAGCTCGTCACCGCGCAGGCCGCGCGCACGGGCTCCACCACCGGCACCGTCACCTGGTGGGACCGGCGCGACGGGCGGTGGGTCGCGGCAGGTTCGGCGGCGGCACGGTTCGGGTCGAAGGGCCTCACCGACGGCGCCTCGCGCAAACAGGGCACGTACACGACACCCACGGGCCTGTACGGCCTGCCCTACGCCTTCGGGACCGAGCCCGCGCCGGCCGGCACGACCACCGCCTACCGGCGCGTGCACCAGGACTCCTGGTGGTGCCAGGACAACGACTCGCGTTCCTACAACCGCTGGACCGAGCCGCGTCCGGCCGACTGCCGCGCCGCCGAGTCCGAGCACCTCGTGTCGTACGCGACCCAGTACGCGCACGCCTTCGTCATCGCCTACAACTACGACCGGCCGGTGCGCGGGCGCGGAGCGGGGATCTTCCTTCATGTGAACGGGCGCGGGGCGACGGCCGGGTGTGTGTCGGTCCCGGCGGACGCGATGCGGCGCATCCTGCGCTGGGCCGAGCCGGGCCGGCGACCACACATCGCGATCGGCACCGACGCGGGCGCGACCGCGATCACGCGCTATTGAGGCGGCACAGTGAAGATGTAGGGACCACATAACGAGACGGGGTTGCGGGCACGCCGGGCGGGGGCGTTGCATCGCCCGGTGCAGACCGAACAACTGACCCCGCAGCAGACCCAGCCGACGGACACCGGCAACCGCGCGGCGCGCCTGGCCGTCACGGTGTTCCCCGTACTCGTGCTCGCGGCGGGCGGTATCGGGCTCGCCCTGCCGGACGCCTTCGCGAGCTGGAAGACGAACGTCCCGTACCTGCTGGGTGTGGTGATGTTCTGCATGGGGCTCACGATGACCCCGCACGACTTCAAGGGCGTCGCGAAGCGGCCCTGGGCCGTCGGCCTCGGACTCGTCGCGCACTACGTGATCATGCCGGGGCTCGGCTGGCTGATAGCCAACGCCCTCGACCTGCCGCCCCAGTTGGCGGCGGGCGTGATCCTCGTGGGCTGCGCCCCCAGCGGCACGGCCTCCAACGTGGTGACCTACCTGGCGCGCGGCGACGTGGCCCTGTCCGTCTCCGTCGCCACCGTCTCGACTGTGCTCGCCCCGCTCGTCACGCCGCCGCTGACCCTGCTCCTCGCGGGCGAGTTCCTGCCCGTGGACGCGGGGTCGATGGTCACGGACATCCTCAAGACCGTGCTGCTGCCGGTCATCGCGGGACTCGTCGTGCGCCTGATCCTCGGCCGGTACGTCGACCGGGTGCTCGGCTTCCTGCCCTGGCTGTCGGCGCTGACGATCGCCGTCATCGTGGCCGTGGTCGTCGCGGGCAGCGCGACGGCGATCAAGTCGGCGGCCGGGCTCGTCCTGCTCGCCGTCGTCCTCCACAACGGCCTCGGCCTCGCACTCGGTTACGGCGCCGGAAAGCTGGCCCGCCTCGGGCCGCCCGCGTCCCGCGCGATGGCGTTCGAGGTCGGCATGCAGAACTCGGGGCTCGCCGCCTCGCTCGCCACGGCCCACTTCAGCCCGCTCGCGGCGCTCCCCGCCGCGGTGTTCTCCGTGTGGCACAACGTGTCGGGCGCCCTGGTCGCGGCCTGGATGTCGTACCGGGCGCGCCGCGCCGAGCAGGCCTGAGGAACGCGAAAGCGCCCCGGACCGCCCGTGGATACCGGGCGGTCCGGGGCGCGAGCCCGAACGATTCAGCGCACTCAGTGGTCGTTCTGGGCGAGCCGCAGCAGATGGTCGGCGAGCGCCTGCCCGCCGGCCGGGTCGCGGCTGATCAGCATCAAGGTGTCGTCACCCGCGATCGTGCCCAGGATGACCTGGAGTTCCGCCTGGTCGATCGCCGACGCGAGGAACTGGGCGGCGCCGGGCGGAGTGCGCAGGACCACGAGGTTCGCCGAGGCCTCCGCGGAGATCAGCAGTTCCCCCGCGAGCCGCCGCATCCGCTCCTCCTTGGCCGAGCCGCCGAGCGGGGCCTGCGGGGTGCGGAAGCCGCCCTCGCTGGGCACCGCGTAGATCAGCTCGCCACCGGTGTTGCGGATCTTGACCGCGCCGAGCTCGTCCAGGTCCCGGGAGAGCGTCGCCTGCGTGACCGTGAGGCCGTCGTCGGCGAGGAGCTTCGCCAGCTGGCTCTGCGAGCGCACCGGCTGCCGGTTGAGGATGTCCACGATCCGGCGGTGGCGCGCGGTGCGGGTCTGCGGCACGGCGGGTCCCGCGGCGTGCTCGTTGTCCTGCGCCTGACTCATCGTCGTCCCATTCCTCAGGATCGTCCTTCCCCGTCGGCCCCTTCGAGGGCCTTGTCCAGAACGCCCGGCAGCGCCTGGAGCAGGGTGTCCACCTCGTCGTCGTGGAGGTTGAGCGGCGGCATGAGCCGTACGACATCAGGGGCGGGCGCGTTCACCAGGAGGCCGGCGTCCTGAGCCGCCTGCTGCACCTGGGGCGCGAGCGGCTCGGTGAGCACGATACCCAGGAGGAGACCGGCGCCCCTTACGTGGGCGACGAGCGGGTGCCCGAGCGAGGTGATTCCGTCCCTCAACCGCGCCTCGGCGCGCTTCACGTTCTCCAGGAGGCCCTCGCCCGCGACGGTGTCGAGCACCGCGAGGCCGGCCGCGCAGGCGACGGGGTTCCCGCCGAACGTCGTGCCGTGGTGACCGGGCTTGAGCAGCTCGGCCGCCTCGCCGAACGCGACGGTCGCGCCGATGGGCAGTCCGCCGCCGAGCCCCTTGGCGAGCGTGACGACGTCGGGGTCGATGCCCTCCTCCGCCTGGTGAGCGAACCAGTGGCCGGTCCTGCCGATGCCGGTCTGCACCTCGTCGAGGACGAGGAGGGTGCCGGTGGCCCGAGTGATCTCCCTGGCCGCCCGGAGGTAGCCGGCGGGCGGCACGACGACGCCGTTCTCGCCCTGGATCGGCTCGATGATCACGAGCGCGGTCTCTTCCGTGACCGCCGCCCGCAGCGCCTCGGCATCGCCGTACGGGACATGCGTGACGTCGCCGGGCAGCGGTACGAACGGCTCCTGCTTGCCGGGCTGGCCGGTCAGCGCGAGGGAACCCATCGTCCGGCCGTGGAAGCCGCCCCGGGTGGCGACCATGTGCGAACGGCCCGTCAGGCGGCCGATCTTGAAGGCGCCCTCGTTGGCCTCGGCGCCCGAGTTGCAGAAGTACACGCGGCCGGACCGGCCGAAGAGCTGGAGGAGCCGTTCGGCGAGTGCGACGGGCGGCTCGGCGACGAAGAGGTTCGAGACATGGCCGAGGGAGGCGATCTGCTCGGTGACCGCCCGGACGACCGCGGGGTGCGCGTGGCCGAGGGCGTTGACCGCGATGCCGCCGACGAAGTCGACGTACTCCTTGCCGTCGGCGTCCCACACCTTGGCGCCCGCGCCGCGGACGAGGGGCAGCCGGGGCGTGCCGTAGTTGTCCATGAGCGCGCCCTGCCAGCGCGCGGTCAGCTCCTGGTTGCTCATGACTCCCCCTGTGCGTCGATGGTGCTCACGTCGGTGGCCTCGGGGGCGTCCGGCACGACCATCGTGCCGATGCCCTCGTCGGTGAAGATCTCCAGGAGGATCGAGTGCGGGACCCGCCCGTCGATGACACGGGCGGTCGTCACGCCGCCCCGCACGGCGTGCAGGCAGCCCTCCATCTTGGGCACCATGCCGCTGGCCAGCTCGGGAAGGAGCTTCTCCAGCTCACTGGCGGTGAGCCTGCTGATGACCTCGTCGGAGTTCGGCCAGTCCTCGTAGAGGCCCTCGACGTCGGTCAGGACCATCAGGGTCTCGGCGCCCAGCGCCGCAGCGAGTGCCGCGGCCGCCGTATCGGCATTGACGTTGTAGACGTGTCCGTCGTCCTGGGAGCGGGCGATCGAGGAGACGACCGGGATGCGGCCGTCGGCGAGCAGGGCCTCGATGGCGCCGGTGTCGATCTCGGTGATCTCGCCGACCCGGCCGATGTCGATCAGTTCGCCGCCGATCTCGGGCTTGTGCTTGGTGGCGGTGATGGTGTGCGCGTCCTCGCCGGTGAGGCCGATGGCGAGCGGGCCGTGCTCGTTGAGGAGCCCGACGAGTTCGCGCTGCACCTGGCCGGCCAGGACCATCCGCACGACGTCCATCGCGTCCTCGGTGGTGACCCGCAGGCCCGCCTTGAACTCGCTGACGATGCCGTGCCGGTCGAGGGCCTTGCTGATCTGCGGTCCGCCGCCGTGCACGACGACGGGCTTGAGGCCCGCGTGGTGCAGGAAGACGACGTCCTGGGCGAAGGCGGCCTTGAGGTCCTCGTCGATCATGGCGTTGCCGCCGAACTTGATGACGACGGTCTTGCCCTGGTGCCGGGTGAGCCAGGGCAGCGCCTCGATGAGGATCTGTGCCTTGGGCAGCGCGGTGTGCTTCCGTGTCGTGCTCATGAGCTGTACGCGCTGTTCTCGTGGACGTAGTCCGCGGTCAGGTCGTTCGTCCAGATCGTCGCGGTCTCGGAGCCGGCCGCCAGGTCGGCGGTGATGACGACCTCCCGGAAGCGCATGTCGACGAGCTCGCGGTCCTCGCCGACGCCGCCGTTCTTGCAGACCCAGACGCCGTTGATGGCGACGTTCAGCCGGTCGGGCTCGAAGGCGGCGGCCGTCGTGCCGATCGCGGACAGCACCCGGCCCCAGTTGGGGTCCTCGCCGTGGATCGCGCACTTGAGGAGGTTGTTACGGGCGATGGAGCGGCCCACCTCGACGGCGTCGTCCTCGGTCGCGGCGTTGACGACGTCGACCCTGATGTCCTTGCTGGCGCCCTCGGCGTCGCCGATGAGCTGGCGTCCGAGGTCGTCGCAGACGGTGCGGACGGCCTCGGCGAACTCGGCGTATTCGGGGGTGACTTCGGTGGCACCGGAGGCCAGGAGCAGCACGGTGTCGTTCGTCGACATGCAGCCGTCGGAGTCGACGCGGTCGAAGGTGACCTTGGTGGCGTCGCGCAGGGCCTTGTCCAGGACGTCGGCCTCCAGGTCGGCGTCCGTGGTCAGGACGACGAGCATGGTGGCGAGGCCGGGGGCGAGCATGCCCGCGCCCTTGGCCATGCCGCCGACCGTCCAGCCGTCGCCCTCGAACACCGCGGTCTTGTGCACGGAGTCGGTGGTCTTGATGGCGACGGCGGCCTTCTCGCCGCCGTGCGGGCCGAGCTGCGCGACCGCCGTGTCGACGCCGGGCAGGAGCTTGTCCATGGGGAGGAGTTCACCGATGAGGCCGGTCGACGCGACGGCGACCTCGCCCGCGTTCAGGCCGAGCGCCTCCGCGACCTTCTCCGCCGTGGCGTGCGTGTCCTGGAAGCCCTTGGGACCCGTACAGGCGTTGGCGCCACCGGAGTTGAGGACGACGGCGGACACGAGCCCGCCCTTGAGGACCTGCTCCGACCAGAGCACCGGCGCGGCCTTCACGCGGTTGGAGGTGAAGACGCCCGCGGCGGCCAGGCGGGGCCCGCTGTTGACCACGAGGGCCAGGTCCGGGTTGCCGTTCTGCTTGATCCCGGCGGCGATGCCCGCGGCCGTGAATCCCTTGGCTGCCGTCACACTCACTGTGTCTCCTCGTTCGCTTCTCCGCCCGCGCAGCGCGGCGGCGCGGGTTTCGTCGTCGCCTGCCGCCGGGCGGCTGCGCGCGCGTCGCTCACGGCGCGACTCCGATCGTGGTGAGCCCGGTGGTCTCGTCGAGACCGAGGGCGATGTTCATGCTCTGGAGGGCACCGCCCGCGGTGCCCTTGGTGAGGTTGTCGATGGCGCTGATCACGATGATCCGGCCGGCCGCCGAGTCGTACGCGACCTGCACCTGCACGGCGTTCGAGCCGTACACCGAGGAGGTCGCGGGCCACTGCCCCTGCGGGAGCAGGTGCACGAACGGCTCGTCGGCGAAGGCCTTCTCGTAGACGGCCCGTACGCTCTCGGCGCTCACGCCCGGCTTCGCCTTGGCGCTGCACGTGGCGAGGATGCCGCGCGGCATCGGGGCCAGCGTCGGCGTGAAGGAGACGGAGACGGGCACACCGGCGACCGCGCCCAGGTTCTGGATCATCTCGGGGGTGTGCCGATGCCCGCCGCCCACGCCGTACGGGGACATGGAGCCCATGACCTCGGAACCGAGCAGGTTCGGCTTGGGCGCCTTGCCCGCACCGGACGTCCCGGACGCGGCGACGATCACGGCCTCCGGCTCGGCGAGCCCGGCCAGGTACGCGGGGAAGAGCGCGAGGGAGACGGCCGTCGGGTAGCAGCCGGGCACCGCGATGCGCTTGGTGCCCTCCAGCGCGGCGCGCGCGCCGGGCAGCTCGGGGAGCCCGTAGGGCCAGGTCCCGGCGTGGGGGCTGCCGTAGAACTTCTCCCAGTCGCCCGCGTCCTTCAGCCGGAAGTCGGCGCCCATGTCCACGACGAGCGTGTCCTCGCCGAGCTGCTCGGCGACGGCGGCGGACTGCCCGTGCGGCAGCGCGAGAAAGACCACGTGGTGGCCGGACAGCACCTCGGCTGTCGTCGGCTCGAGGATCCGGTCGGCCAGCGGCATCAGGTGCGGCTGGAGCGCACCGAGGGGCTGCCCCACGTTCGAGTTGCCGGTCAGGGCGCCGATCTCCACATTGGGATGAGCGAGCAGCAGACGCAGCAGCTCTCCGCCCGCGTATCCGCTTGCCCCTGCCACTGCTACGCGTACCGCCATGGAACCCTCCTCTTGGATGGCATGACTATACGCCCGCATGCACGTTTATGCAATGTGAGTCCGTTGGTGCACGGCATTCCCGGCGGCGCGACCCCGTCGCCGGGCGGGGTCCCGGCAGGCGGCAAAATGGGGAGCACGGGGCAACGAGATGGGTGGGACGAGATGAGTGAGGCCTGGCCGGTTCCCGACGTGCTGGCCCATCTGGCGGGCCGGTGGCACGTCGAGCGGACGGTGCGGGACCTCGCGGGCGACGCGGCCGGCACCTTCTCCGGGACCACGGACTTCACCTACGACGACACGGGCGGGCTGCTGCACCACGAGGCGGGGACCTTCGTGTGGCACGGCACCGCCCGGCCCGCCGAGCGCAATCTGCGGTTCCTGCCGGGAGACGCTCCCGGCACGGCCGTCGTGCGGTTCTCCGACGGCCGCTTCTTCCACGACCTGGACCTGCGCACCGGCCGCCACACGGCGGACCACCCCTGCGCGGCGGACCTCTACCGCGGTGAGTTCGAGGTGACAGGACCGGACCACTGGCGGATGGAGTGGCGGGTCAAGGGCCCGGCGAAGGACCTGGTGCTCACCACCGCGTACACGCGCGCCGCGCCCTGAGTCACACCGCGGCGTCGAGCCGCACGCTCCAGCGGCCCGCGCTCCCCGTGAGGACGGCGGCCGACAGGGGGCGTACGTCGATGTTCCAGTACGTCGACGGGGGCGCCTTGAGCGCGTAGACGAGCGCCGCCCGTACCACGGCCGGCTCGGCGACCGCCACGACGGTCGCGCCGTCGTCGTTCGGCCGCGTGTCGAGCCAGCCGCCGACCCGCGAGATGAACGCGAGCAGCGACTCCCCGCCGTGCGGCGCGGAGCGCGGGTCGCGCAGCCAGGCGTCGACGGCGCCCGGCTCGACGGCCGTCACCTCGGCGAGCGTGCGCCCGCGCCAGCGGCCCATGTCGCAGTCCCTCAGGGCGAGTTGGGCCAGAGGCGCGAGGCCGAGCGCCTCGGCGGTGCCGCGGCTTCGGGCGGTGGGCGCGCAGTAGCGCAGCTCCGCCGCGGCGAGCGGCACCAGCGCGGGCGAGGCCATCTCCACCTCGTGCCGGCCGGTGTGGTCGAGGGGCCGGTCGTCGTCGAAGCGCTCGGCGAGCAGCGAGGCGCTGCGCGCGGCGGCGAGAAGCGTCACGCGAACGGGCATGCGGTGATCGTGGGGCGTGCCACGGCTGCGGTCAAGAGTCCACGGGGCGTATGCCGGCCGCATGCGCCCCGCCGCGCGTTCACCGCAGGGTGAGCACCATCCAGTTGTCCGGTTCGGCGAGTGCCGCGAAGCCCACCTTGTCGTACACCCCGTGCGCGTCCCGCGTGGCGAGCATGATGCGGCGCAGGCCGAGCGGCTCCAGGTGGTCGCGGACGGCGGCGACGAGCGCGGATCCCACGTTCTTGCCGCGGACGGCCCGGTCCACGTAGACGTCGCAGAGCCAGGCGAAGGTGGCGTGGTCGGTCACGACACGGGCGTACGCGACCTGCTCGCCCGAAGCGGCGTCGTACACACCGAAGTTCAGCGATCCCGCGATCGCCCGGTCCTGGTGTTCGCGGGCGCGGCCCAGGGCCCAGTAGGCGTCCGTGGAAAGCCATTGGTGCACGCGGGCCGCGTCGACGCGGGCGGCGTCGGTCGAGATCTCGTAGCCGTCGGGCAGCGCGGGGGCCGTGGTGTGTGTGTCGGTCATGACGCGAGATTCGCAGGCGGGCCGGTGGCACGTCGAGCAGGTTTCGGGCGCCGCCCCCTCCCGTTCGCCTACTCGAGTACCTCGTCGCACGCGGTCCGCAGCCGGCGGATGCCCTCCGTGATCTCCGCGGGCCCGGCGACCGCCGCGAAGCTGAGCCGGATGTGCGGGGCCGGGGGCTCGGCGGAGAAGTAGGGGCGCCCGGGCGCGACGGCGACGCCCGCGCGCAGCGCCCCCGCGACGAGCGCCGCCTCGTCCGTGCCGTCGGGCAGCCGCGGCCACAGCAGACAGCCGCCCACCGGCACGTGCCCCACCGTGAGTTCGGGCAAGGTGGCGCGCAGGGCCGCCGCCATCGTGTCGCGGCGCACCTTCAAGTGGGCGGACACGGTGCGCAGATGGCGCGGCCAGGCCGGTGAGCCGACCAGTTCGAGGGCGGCCTCCTGGAGCGGGCGCGGCACGAAGAAGTGGTCGACGACCTGAATCGCGCGCAGCCGTTCGAGGACCGGGCCGCGCGCGGCGAGGCAGCCGATGCGAAAGCTCGGCGAGGTCGCCTTGGTCAGGGAGGAGACATGGACGACGACGCCGTCGTGGTCGTCGGTGGCCAGCGGCCTGGGCAGCGGTCCCGCGTCCTCGTGGACGAGGCGGCGCACGAAGTCGTCCTCGACGATGAACGCGCCGGCCTCGCGCACGATCCGCAGCACCTCGGGGCGCCGCTGCGCGGAGAGGACCGCGCCCGTGGGGTTCTGGAACAGCGGCTGGCACACGAACACACGCGCCCCCGTCGCCCGGAACGCCTCGGCGAGGAGCTCCGGACGCACCCCGTCCGTGTCGACCGGCACGGGCACGGGCCGCAGCCCCGCCGCGCGCGCGATCGCCAGCATGCCCGGATACGTGGGTGATTCGACGAGGACGGGTGCGCCGGGCGGGGCGAGGGCGCGCAGCGCGGTGGCCAGGGCGGACTGGCCACCGGAGGCGATCAGTACCTCGGCGGCGGTGATGGCGCCGCCGAGGCCTCGGGCGAACCACTCGCGCAGTTCGGGGATGCCGTCGACCGGGGGCCGCCCCCACGCGCCGGGGCGGCGGCCCGCACGGGCCAGAGCCGCGGCCATGGCGCGTTCCGGCTGGAGCGAGGGGTGCAGATAGCCGCCGTTGAACTCGACCACTCCCGGTGGCGGGGCGGAGAGCGTGACCAGGACTCCGGAGGCGTCCACGGCCCGCGGCACCAGCTCGGTCGCGGAGTCGGCGCTCAGCGCGAGCGCCTGCCAGGAGGTGTCACCGGCCGGCTGTGCCGCGGCGCGGGGCTCCGCGCGGAACGCCCCGGCCCCCGGACGTGTCACGACGAGCCCCTCCGCGGCGAGCTGCGCGAGAGCGCGCGACACGGTCACCGGGCTGACCCGGAACCGTTCGACCAGAGTCCGGCTGGACGGCAGCTTTCCACCTGGAGAGTAGCGGTCCAGCTCACCGCGCAGCCGTTCCGCCAGTTCACCCACACTGCTACGCTCATGCATGAGGACAGAGAATAGCGCTACTACCGCCACTGGGATAGCAGTCGACGCGAGCGCGGCCCCCGCCGCGGGCACCGCACCACGTCCTGGCCCCACCCCCCTGACCGCGAAGGCGACCCGCGGCGGGACCGTCCTCGCCGCGCTCGGCGTCACCGCCTTCTCGCTCACCTTCCCCGCCACCGCCTGGGGGCTCGAAGGGTTCGGGCCCTGGAGCCTCGTCACCGTGCGGAGCGTCCTCGCCGCCGTGATCGCCGGCTGCTGTCTGCTCGCGCTGCGCGTCGCCGTCCCCGAGCGCCGCCACTGGGCCGGTCTCGCCGTGGTCGGCGCGGGCGTCGTGCTCGGGTTCCCGCTGCTCACGACGCTCGCCCTGGAGACGGCCACCACCGCGCACTCCGCCGTCGTCGTCGGCCTGCTGCCCCTGACGACCGCCCTGCTCTCGGCGCTGCGCACCGGCGCGCGGCCCTCGCGCAGCTTCTGGATCGCGGCGTGCGCGGGCGCCGCCGCCGTGATCGCGTTCACCGTGCAGCAGAGCGGCGGCACCCTCACGACCGCCGACCTGTACCTCTTCGGCGCGCTCCTCATCTGCGCCGCCGGCTACACGGAGGGCGGCCGCCTGGCCCGCGTGATGCCGGGCTGGCAGGTCATCGCCTGGGCACTCGTGATGTGCCTGCCGCTCGCCGTGCCGGGCGCGCTCGTCGCGCTGAGCCACGAGCCGGTGAACCTGACGGGGCACGCCGTCGCTGGGCTGCTCTGGGTGGCCGCGGGCTCGCAGTTCGTGGGCCTGGTCGTCTGGTATCGGGGCATGGCCGTCATCGGCATCCCCAAGGCGAGCCAGCTCCAGCTGGCCCAGCCGCTGCTCACCCTGGTCTGGTCGGTGTTCCTGCTCGGCGAGCACCTCTCCCCCGCCGCGCCCCTGACCGCGGCGGCCGTTCTCGTGTGCATCGCGGTGACGCAACGGTCCCGCGGCTGAGGGTCCCCGACCCCGGGACTCGGTCCTACCCTTGAGATACGGGTCGACGAGGGACGAGGAGGTCACTCACGATGCGTGCCACCAAGGGCGACCATCTGCGTGTGCACGGCAGGACCGTGGGCGAGCACGACCGGGTCGCGGAAATCGTCGAAATCATGGGCCACGACGGCGAGCCGCCGTTCAGGGTCCGCTTCCAGGACGGCCACGAGGCGGTGATGTCACCGGGTCCCGACTCCGTCGTGCAGCACGAGGAGCCGGCTCCCTAGTCACACCTGGCCCGCTCAGTAGTGGTCCTCGACCACCCGGGCCATGGCGCCGATCCGGTCGGCGCCCACCTCCTTCGCCGAGAAGAACACATGTCCGTTCACCTGCGGATAGCGCTCGGCGAAGGTGAGGTGGCGGGAGAGTTCGGCCGGATCCTGCCACTGGACGGGCTGCGCCGGATCGCCCGCCTTGTAGAGCGCCTCGCCCGCGTAGAGGCGCACCCCCGTTCCGCGTGCGACGTCCGACCACCAGGGCACGAGCTTCGCGTAGTCCGCGGCGGCGAAGCCGATGTTCCAGTAGATCTGCGGGCAGATGTAGTCGATCCAGCGCTCGCGCACCCACTTGCGGGTGTCGGCGTGCAGGTCGTCGTAGGTCTGCACCCCGGCCCGGGTGTCCGAGCCGAGCGGGTCCGTCGCGGCGTTGCGCCACACGCCGAAGGGGCTGATCCCGAACTGGGTGCGCGGCCTGATCCGCTTCACGCTCGCGGCCATCTCGCGCACGAGCCGGTCGGTGTTGTCGCGCCGCCATGAGGCCCGGTCCGGGAAGTTCCCGCCGTGCGCCGCGTAGGCGTCGTCGTCGTCGAAGACCTGGCCCGCGACCGGATACGGGTAGAAGTAGTCGTCCCAGTGCACGGCATCGATGTCATAGCGGCGGACGGCGTCGAGCATCGCGTCCTGGACAAACTTGCGCACGTCGGGCAGGCCCGGGTTGTAGTAGAGCTTTCCGCCGTAGGGGACGACCCAGTCGGGGTGCAGGCGGGCCGGGTGCGTGGACACGAGACGGGAGAGATCCGTGTGGTTCGCGACGCGGTAGGGGTTGAACCAGGCGTGCAGTTCGAGCCCGCGCCGGTGGGCCTCCTCGACGGCCGTGCCGAGCGGGTCCCAGCCCGGACTCTTGCCCTGCACCCCGGTGAGGACGCCCGACCAGGGCTCGTACGAGGAGGGCCACAGCGCGTCGGCCGTCGGCCGTACCTGGAAGACCACGGCGTTCAGGTGCCGGCCCACCGCCGTGTCGAGGTGGGCGATGAGTTCCGTACGCTGCTGGGCCGCGCTCAGTCCCGGCTTCGACGGCCAGTCCCGGTTGGCCACCGTCGCCAGCCACATGCCCCGCATGTCGCGGGCCACCGGAGCGTGACGGGACCCGGCGGCGGCCGCGTCCCCCGCGGCGAGCCCGGTCAGCGCGGCCGCCGCCGCGACGGTGAAGCCCCTGCGTGACAAATGCCTCATCCACTCACCCAATGGCCAACAGGCCCGGCTGTCCCGGGCCGCACTGGGGACAGCATGCCCGACCCGGGCCGCCGCGTACGGGAGGTTCCGAGTAACGTGCAGGGCCGAGGCAGGCGCCGGAACCCGGGGGTCCTGCCGGCCGGAGAACAGCGAAAGGCACGAGGTGACCGACCCTATGGGGGACATCCAACGCGTCGGAGTGGTGGGCTGCGGCCAGATGGGAGCCGGGATCGCAGAGGTCTGCGCCCGCGCCGGTCTGGACGTCATGGTGGCGGAGACCACCGGAGAGGCCCTGGAGATCGGCCGTACCCGGCTGCACAACTCCCTCTCCAAGGCGGCCGAGCGCGGCAAGATCAGCGCGGAGGAGCTGGCCGAGACCCTGGGCCGCCTGAGCTTCACCACCGACCTCGGGGAGTTCTCCGACCGGGACCTCGTCATCGAGGCCGTCGTCGAGAACGAGCAGGTCAAGACCGAGATCTTCCAGGTGCTCGACCAGGTCGTCACCCGGCAGGACGCCATCCTGGCGTCCAACACCTCCTCGATCCCGCTGGTCAAGCTGGCCGTGGCGACCTCGCGCCCCGACCACGTCATCGGTATCCACTTCTTCAACCCGGCGCCCGTGCAGAAGCTCGTCGAGCTGATCCCGGCCCTCACCACCTCCGAGGGCACCATCAGCCGCGCCCAGGCCCTCGTCGAGAAGATCCTCGGCAAGCACGCGATCCGTGCCCAGGACCGCTCGGGCTTCGTGGTCAACGCGCTGCTGATCCCGTATCTGCTCTCCGCGATCCGGATGTTCGAGTCGGGCATCGCCAGCCGCGAGGACATCGACAACGGCATGGAGCTCGGCTGCGCCCACCCCATGGGCCCGCTCAAGCTCTCCGACCTCATCGGCCTCGACACCGTCGCCTCGGTCGCCGACTCGATGTACGCGGAGTTCAAGGAGCCCTTGTACGCCGCTCCCCCGCTGCTCCAGCGGATGGTCGACGCCGGCCGTCTCGGCCGCAAGACGGGCTCGGGTTTCTACCAGTACTCGTGACCCCGCGCGGTTCGACACCGCGTTGACTCTGCGTAGTCGGAAGTTCGGGCCCGGCGCTCTTCGGAGTGCCGGGCCCGAACCATTCGCACACCGTGTGCGCACCGGGCCCGCATATGCCCATCGCACACTCTCCCGCCGTACCCACCAGGCGAGTTGACTTTCCGTGCGTAAGACAACGGATCTGCCGACTACGGAAAGGAGCCGACCCGTGACCGCCGACCCCGAGCGTCCCGTGGTCCCGGAAGAACTCGCGGAGTTACGCCGCAGTCTCGATGTGGGTCTCGCCCGCGTCGACGGCAAGCTGGCGTTGCTCACCCAGCGCGATGAACAGAGCGTCAAGGATCAGGACGATCTGAGCACCCGGGTCGCCCAGCTCGAGCACACCCGATGGCCGCTGCAGGCCGTCGCCGCGATCACCGCGGCCGGCGCGCTCGCCCTTGCCGTCTGGCAGGCGCTGGGACGCTAGCGCCTTTCGTCCGGGTCAGGCCGGGGTGTCCTGCCCCAGCCTGAGATGGTGCAGCATCAGCAGCGCGGCCGCCATGTTGGCGGCCGGGACCTCGCCGCGGGCGACCATGTCGGGGACGAGCTTGAGAGGGACCCACTCCCTGCGGTCCGACTCGAAGTCGTCCTCGGGATGGCCGATGTACGAACCCTCCTCGGCCCAGTAGACGTGGTGCCTGGCGTCCTCGAGACCGTTGGACGGCTCCACGCTCATCAGATGGCGTAAGGGTCCCGGCCGCCAGCCGGTCTCCTCCTCCAGTTCCCTGGCGGCCGCGGCGGCGATGTCCTCGCCGTCCTCGACCACCCCCGCCGGGAGCTCCCAGCCCCAGCTGTCGGTGATGAAGCGGTGCCGCCACAGGAGCAGCACCTCGTTGGCCTCATTGACCACGGTGGCCACGGCGACCGGCCGCAGCCTTATGACGAAGTGGTCGAGGTGCCGGCCGTCCGGGAGCTCGACATCCGCGAGATTGACCCGGAACCAGCGGTTTTCATACACCGTTTGTTCGTTCTGTTTCGTCCACTGCACGGTTCTGCCACCTTCCGCCGAGTTAGATGGCAATATCGCAGCAGCGGAGCGTGAGAGAGCGGTGCAGGTCGGGCTCAGAGCGGTACGCGCAGTGCCCCGTCGATGAGTTCGGCGGCCTCGGCTGTGCCGGCACAGCCGTTGCGCACCAGGTGTTCGCGTACCGCCCGAAGTCTGTCGCGCAGCCGCTGCGACTCCATTCCCCGCGCCTGCTCGGCCATCTCCACGGCGATCGCCACGGCCTTCTCGGCGTTGCCCTGTCTCAGCTCGATCTGGCTGAGCATGGCGAGCCGGTGCACCCGCCCCCGGTCGTGGGCGGGGTTGTGCACGGCCGCCGCCGCGTGTTCACGCGCCGAGGCGAGGTCGCCGAGGCTCAACAGGGCCTCCGCCACCTGCACGTTGACGAGTCCGGGCTGGACATAGCCCGTCTCGTCCGGTTCGTGACCGCGCCGGATGCGGTCGGCGGCCGACTCGGCACGCCGGATGCAGGACAGGGCGCTGCTGCCGTCGCCGAGGTGCGCGTACGCCTTGGCCTGCATCGCGTACAGATCCGAGGCCAGCGCGGGCGTGATGTGCCGTCCGGCGGCCCGCAGCGCGGCCTCCGCGAAGGCCACCGACTGCCGGTACTGCCGCATGTGGAGCGACTGGTTGACCAGGAGGGCGATGACATAGGCGCCGAGACCGCGGTCACCGCTCGCCTTGGCGAGGCGCAGGGCCTGGTGGAAGTAGCGCTGGGCGAGGCCGTGCGCGTCGGAGTCGTAGGCACAGATGCCCGCGATGGCGACCAACCCGCCGGTGGCGCGGTGCAGTTGGCGGCCCGTCTCGTCGGTGTAGCTGCCGCGCAGCAGGGGCGCCGCCTCCGTGTTGAGGAAGCCGACGATGCGGGTGCGCGTCGCGATGCCACCGGCCTTGCGGTACATCTGCTCGTAGTGCGTGCGGGCCGAGCGCATCATCTCCAGGTCGGCGGCGCTGACCCGGTGGCGCCCACCGCGCGACACATCGGTGTCCTCGGGCGGGTTCTCCCACTCCCATACGGGCATCACGGCCGGGGTCCCGGTGACGGCGGGGGCGCCCAATATGTGGGGCCGCTGCTGTTCGTCCGAGCGCCACAGGGCGGTGGCCCGCTCCACGAATCCGGACAGGCTCTGGCCGTGCGGGGTGGCCGGTTCGCCGGGCATGCCCAGGCCGATGTCGTCGAGGGTGACGGGGCGGTGCAGGCGGGCGGCGAGGACCTCGCAGATGAGGTCGGGCACCTGGCCGCGTGGCCGCTGCCCCTTCAACCACCGTGCGACGGCGGTGTGTTCGTAGCGCAGGGCGAGTCCCCTGGCGCGGCCCGCCTGGTTCACATGTGCGGCGAGGCCCGCATGGGAGATCCCTGCCTCGTCGAGGATCGCGTCGAGCAAGGTGTTGGGCTGCATGGAGGGCCCTCCGGTGGCTCGGTGCCGTCAGCGTAGTGGAGAGGGCTTCACACGGGGTGTGAACGGAGTGCCCGAATCCGGGTGTTGCGCACTCTTTTGTGGCGTGATGCAACTCGATTGACTGAACTGCCTCGCAAGAGGCCGGCCGGGCCGCCGGCTCCCCCTCGTACAGTGCGGCGGCCCGTTTTGCGCCGTCCGACCGGCTGCCTGCCCGACACTCCGCGGCCGGCGGACGGCGCGCCCCGGGGTGGGAGCCCCGGGGTCAGGTCACGCGGTGGCTCCGTTCACTTGGCAGCGCTGTGGACGCGATGCTCTCCGTGCTGCAAGGGGACTCGCGTGCGGTCGTTGCGCAGGACGAGGAGCGCGGCGTCGTCGTCCGGCAACCCGCCCGTGTGGCGCAGGAGTTGGGCGTACACGGCACGGATGACGGCCTGGGGGACGACCGGCTGGACGCGTACGGCCTCGGCGAGCGCGGCGGGCAGCGGGAAGAACCGGCCGCGGGCGTCCCGCGCGTCCTCGATCCCGTCGGTGTGGAGCAGCAGCCCCTCACCGGGAAGAAGCCGCCCGCACGCGACGACGGGCAGTTCGGCCGGCAGCGGGAACGGGCCGAGCGGCGGCAGGGGTTCACCGCCCACGACCAACTCGGCGGAGCCACGCGCCCCGTCCGCGGGACCCACATGGCTGCGCAGCAGATACGGCCACGGGTGCCCGCAGTTGAGCGCGAGCACCTCCCCGTCCTGCCGGATCTCCAGGAGCAGAACGGTGACGAACTCCTCCGCGACCGGGCTGCCCGGTTCACCGCCGCCCGCCGCCGGATGTTCGTCCCGCGACCGCTCGCGCAGATGCCGGGCCATGGCCCGCTCGAGTCGCCTCAGTACGCAGGCCAGTTCGGCCTCGTCGTGCGCTGCCTCGCGGAAGCTGCCGAGGACGGCGGCGACCGTCGCGAGGGCGCCGAGGCCGTGTCCGCGGACATCTCCCATGACGACCCGCACGCCGTGGTCGGTGGCGATGACCTCGTAGAGGTCGCCCCCCACGGTGGCGCCCCGGTCGGCCGAGAGCTGTCCCGCGGCGATGGCCAGCCCGTCGATGCGGGGCGGCAGCGGGCGCAGCAGCACGTTCTGTGCGGCCCCCGCGATCCTGCGCAGCTGCCGCAGCTCGCGCTGGAGGCCGCGCCGCACATGCAGTATCAGACCGGTCCCGACGGCGAAGAACACGGCGCTCGACGCGATGCGCGCGCCCAGTCCGGTCTGCTGCGCGAGCGGGCAGGACAGCTTGAAGGTGATCGCCACGGCGCCCCAGGCCGTGGGCAGCGCCAGGTCGAGCGCGCGCCGGACGCGAAGGGATCGGGAGCGTGAGCGGGCGAGCCGGGATCTGAAGAAGGTGCGCGGTGGTCGGGAGGGCTTCCTCGGATGGTTACGGATCATGCCGACGGCCTCCCTAAGGCCCTGTTCAGCGCGGTCGGCCCTGCGGCCGCAACGATTCTGTCGACCGACTGCCCCCAGCGGAGCGGATCACCGCCACTTCTCACCCGAACGAGTGAGGGGCACCTCCGGTGCTCCGGAAGTGCCCCTCACCGCGTCTCGCTCTGCCGGGATCAGGCCCCGCGCAGCACCGCCCCGGTGCGCTCGGCGGCCAGCGCCACCGCCGCGTCACGGGCCGCGGAGGCCTCGTCGACGGTCAGCGTGCGGTCGGTGGCACGGAAGCGCAGCGCGTAGGCGAGGGACTTGCGGCCCTCGCCGAGCTGCTCGCCCGTGAACACGTCGAACAGGCGGAGGGACTCGAGGAGTTCACCCGCCCCCTCACGCAGCGCCTTCTCCACGTCGGCGGCCGGCACGGAGGCGTCGACGACGAGCGCGACGTCCTGCGTGGCCACGGGGAACGTGGAGATCCGCGGCGCCTGGAGCGCGCCGGTGCCGGCCCGCTCGACGAGGTCGAGGTCGATCTCCATGGCGCAGCTGCGCTCGGGCAGGTGCAGCGCCTTGATGACGCGCGGGTGCAGCTCACCGGCGTGGCCGACGAGCGTCTCCGCGCCGTCCACCACGGCGAACAGCGCGGCGCACCGGCCCGGGTGCCAGGGTGCGTGCTGGTCGCCGCGCACGATCAGCTCGACACCGGCCTCGCGGGCGATGGTGCGGGCCGCCTCGACGGCGTCCGCCCAGTCGGCCGGCCGGCCGTTGCCCCACCAGCCGGCCTGCTCGCGGGCGCCCGTGAGGACGACCGCGGCGTGGCGCGGCTGACGCGGCAGCGCGGCGTCGAGGCCGGCGATCTCCTCGTCGGTGGGACGCCGGTCGACGGGCAGGCGGACGGCCTGCGGCTCGTCACCGGTCGGCCGGAAGACCAGGCCGGTCTCGAACAGCGCCAGGTCGTGCGAGCCACGGCCGTCGTTGCGGCGCAGCGCCTCCAGGAGGCCCGGCAGCAGCGTCGTACGGAGCGCGGGCTCCTCGTCGGAGAGCGGGTTGACCAGCTTGACCGTGGTACGGCGCGGGTCGTCCTGCTCGATGCCGAGCTTGCCGAGCGTCTCGTCGCTGATGAACGGGTAGTTCAGCGCCTCGACGTAACCGGCGCCGGCCAGGGCGCGGCCCGCACGGCGGTGGAGCCGCTGGCGCTCGGTCAGGCCACGGCCCGCCGGGGGCCTCGGCAGCGTCGAGGGCAGGTTCTCGTAGCCCTCGAGCCGGATGACCTCTTCGGCCAGGTCGTTCGGCTCGACCAGGTCGGGACGCCACGACGGCACGGTGACCGTCAGGTTGTCCTGGCCGTAGACGTCGCAGCCGACCTGCTGGAGGCGGCGCACCACGGTCTCCCGGCCGTAGGTGACACCCGCGACCTTGTCGGGGTGGTCCGCCGGGAGCGTGATGGTGTGCGGCGCGGAGGGCGCGATGACCTCGGTGACGCCGGGCTCCGACGTGCCGCCCGCGAGGAGCACGAGCAGGTCGACGGTGCGCTGGGCCGCGGCGGACGCGGCCTGCGGGTCGACACCCCGCTCGAAGCGCTTGGACGCCTCGGAGGACAGCTTGTGGCGGCGCGCGGTGCGGGCGATGGAGACGGGGTCGAAGTGCGCGGCCTCGATGACGACGTCGGTGGTCCCGGCGTCGGCCTCGTGGTCGGCGATCTCGGTGTTGGCGCCGCCCATGACGCCCGCGATGCCGATGGGGCCGCGGTCGTCGGTGATCACCAGGTCCTCGGCGTCGAGCACGCGCTTGGCGCCGTCGAGGGTGACGATCTTCTCGCCCTGCTCGGCCCGGCGCACGCCGATCGCGCCCTGGACGAGGGAGCGGTCGTAGGCGTGCAGGGGCTGGCCGAGCTCCAGCATCACGTAGTTCGTGATGTCGACTGCGAGCGAGATCGGGCGCATGCCCGCCTTCTGCAGCCGGCGCCGGAGCCAGATCGGGGAGCGGGCCTCGGGGTTGAGACCGGTGACGGTGCGCGCGGTGAAGCGGTCGCAGCCGGCCGGCTCGGAGACCTTCACCGGGTAGCCCTGCGCGTTCGGCGCGGGCACGTCGATGAGCGCCGGGTCGCGCAGCGGCAGGCCGTACGCGATGGCGGCCTCGCGGGCGACGCCGCGCAGGGACAGGCAGTCGCCGCGGTTGGCGGTGACGGCGATGTCGAGGACCTCGTCGACGAGCTCGAGGAGCTCGATCGCGTCGGTACCGACCTCGTGCTCGGGCGGCAGCACGATGATGCCGCCGGAGCCGTCGTCGCCCATGCCGAGCTCGTCGCCGGAGCAGATCATGCCGTGCGAGGTCTTGCCGTACGTCTTGCGCGCGGCGATCGCGAAGTCGCCGGGCAGCACGGCGCCGGGCAGGACCACGACGACCTTGTCGCCGACGGCGAAGTTACGGGCGCCGCAGACGATCTCCTGCGGCTCGCCCGTGCCGTTCGCCTGACCGACGTCGACGGTGCAGAAGCGGATGGGCTTCTTGAAGCCCTCCAGCTCCTCGATGGTCAGCACCTGACCGACGACGAGGGGGCCCTTGAGGCCGGCGCCGAGCTGCTCGACGGTCTCGACCTCGAGGCCGGTGGCGACGAGCTTCTCCTGCAGGTCACGGCCGGTCTCGGTGGCGGGGAGATCGACGTACTCCCGCAGCCAGGAAAGCGGGATACGCATCAGATCTCCATCCCGAACGGCCGGGTGAACCGGATGTCACCCTCGACCATGTCTCGCATGTCTTCGACGTTGTGGCGGAACATCAGCATCCGCTCGATGCCGAACCCGAAGGCGAATCCGCTGTACTTCTCGGGGTCGATGCCCGCCGCGGTCAGCACCTTGGGGTTGACCATGCCGCAGCCGCCGAGCTCGATCCAGCCCTCGGAGGAGCAGGTACGGCACGGCCGGTCCGGGTTGCCGACGGACTCGCCGCGGCACACGTAGCAGACCATGTCCATCTCGGCGGACGGCTCGGTGAACGGGAAGAAGTTCGGCCGCAGGCGGGTCTTCATGCCCTCACCGAAGAGCGCCTGGACCATGTGGTCGAGGGTGCCCTTGAGGTCCGACATCGTCAGGCCCTCGTCGACGGCGAGCAGCTCGACCTGCATGAACACCGGGGTGTGCGTGGCGTCCAGCTCGTCGGAGCGGTACACGCGGCCCGGGCAGATCACATAGACCGGCGGCTCGCGGTCGAGCATGGACCGGATCTGCACGGGGGACGTGTGGGTGCGCAGGACGACGTTCGACTCCGTCTCGCGGCCCTTGGGGCCCTCGACGAAGAACGTGTCCTGCATGCCCCGCGCCGGGTGGTCGGGGCCGATGTTCAGGGCGTCGAAGTTGAACCACTCCGCCTCGACCTCGGGGCCCTCGGCGACCTCGTAGCCCATGGCCACGAAGACGTCCTCGATGCGCTCCGAGAGCGTGGTCAGGGGGTGGCGGGCGCCGGCCGGTGTGCGGTCGTAGGGCAGCGTGACGTCCACGGCCTCCTCGACCAGGACACGCGCGTCGCGCTCGGCCTCGAGCTCCGACTGGCGGGCGGCGAGCGCCTTGCTGACGGCGCCGCGGGCCATGCCGACGCGCTTGCCGGCCTCGGCCTTGGCCTGCGGGGGCAGGGCGCCGATCTCGCGGTTGGCCAGCGACAGGGGCGAGGTGCCGCCGGTGTGGGCGACCTTGGCCTCCTGGAGCGCGCCGAGGGAGTCCGCGGCCGCGAAGGCGGCGAGCGCCTCGTCCCGCATGCGCTCGATCTCTTCCGGTTTCAAGGCCTCGACCTCAACAGGGTCGTACGACTTATTCGGTGCCGACATCTCTTCCCGTGCTTCCGGTTGGTTTGGCGGATGGTCCCCGTCCACGACTCGGAGACGATTCGTCTCAGGATTGGGACGCAAAGTGCCAAAGACCGAGTCTAACGGGGGTGGGGTGTGCCGATGCGCCCGTGGGGGCCCGCTCAGGCGTTCAGGTACGCCGGGGCCCCCACGGGCAACGTAAATCGGAACTGGGCGCCGCCGCCGGGCGCGCGGCCGACCGTGATGGTCCCGCCGTGGGCCTCGACGATGCCCTTGACGATGTACAGGCCGAGTCCCGTGCCGCCGCGCTTGCTGCCCCGCCAGAAGCGGGTGAAGACGCGGTTCATGGACTCCTCCGGGATGCCGGGCCCCTCGTCGCTCACGGTGACCGACGTACCGGCGCACTCCCGCTCGCGGGGTGACGCCGAGGGCATGACGTCGATGGTGACCGTTCCCTCGCCGTGGCGCACGGCATTTTCCAGGAGGTTGCTGAGCACCTGGTCGATCTTGTCCGGGTCGGCCCAGAGGTCGGGCAGCGGCTGTTCCACCCGGACGAGGAAGCGGTCGGCCGGCTGTCCCGAGGCGACGTGGGCCTGGATGTGGCGGGCCACGGCGGCGCCGATGTCGACGGGCTGGCGGCGCACCTCGAGGCGGCCGGAGTCGATGCGGGAGATGTCGAGCAGCTCGGCGATGAGCCGCGTGACGCGGTTCGCGTCGGCGTCGACGGTCTCCAGCATCAGCTTCTTCTGGTCGTCGGTGAACCGCTCCCACTTCGCGAGCAAGGTCGCGGTGAAGCCCTTCACCGACGTGAGGGGCGAGCGCAGCTCGTGCGCGACGGTCGCGATCAGCTCGGCGTGGCTGCGCTCGGTGCGGCGACGGGCCTCGGTGTCACGGATGGAGACGACGACGCGGCGGACGGGACCGGTGGGCGCGGTACGGACGTAGCGCGCGGAGACGAGGACCTCTCGCCCTCCGGGCAGCAGCAGATTGCGCTCGGGCTGGGCGAAGCGGGTGGCGAGGCCGCCGTACGGGTCGGTCAGCTGCCACCAGCGACGGCCTTCGAGGTCCTCTAAAGGGAGCGCGCGCTCCAGGGGGTGGCCGAGGGCGTCGGCGGCGGGGACGGCGGTGATGCGGACGGCCGCCGCGTTGAAGCAGATCACGTGCCCGGTCTCGTCGGCGACGACGAGTCCGTCGGGCAGGTCGTCCGGGTGGAGGCCGCTGTCGGCGAGGGTGGTGAGGTCGTCGGGGCCGCATCGAGGCGCAGGGCCGCGCAGGCTGTCCCGTGCCCCCGGTGCTCTGCTCGTGCCGACGCTCATATCCCCGTATCCCGCCTCTCGGAACGGCGCGGTGGCCTCCGAGCTCGCCACACTACTAGCTGGGGGTGACGGAGCGGCACCCTCCGGGGGCTCGCTGTGCTCGCGCGGAGGCGTACAGGCAGACCGCGGCGGCCGTGGCGAGGTTCAGGCTCTCGGCCTTGCCGTGGATCGGGACCCGTACGACGGCGTCGGCGAGCTCGCGGGTCTCCTCGGGGAGCCCCCAGGCCTCGTTGCCGAAGATCCAGGCGGTGGGAGTGCCCATGGTGCCGCGGTCGAGCTCGGTGTCGAGATCGTCCTCCCCCGCGCCGTCGGCGGCGAGGATGCGGACGCCCGCGTCCTTGAGTCCCTGTACGGCCCGCTCCACGGGTACGCCGACGGCGACCGGCAGGTGGAACAGCGAACCGACTGACGCCCGCACGGACTTGGGGTTGTACAGGTCGACGGACGCGTCGGTCAGGACGACGGCGTCGGCGCCCGCGGCGTCGGCGCAGCGCAGGACGGTGCCGGCGTTGCCGGGGTCGCGGACGTTGGCGAGGACCGCGACGAGCTTGGGGCGGGCGGCGAGGACGTCCTCGAACGGGGTGTCCAGGAAGCGGCAGACCCCGACGAGGCCCTGCGGGGTGACGGTCGTCGAGATGTCGGCGATGACGTCCTCGTCGGCGAGGTGCACCCGGGCGCCGGCGTCGCTCGCCTCCGCGACGATGTCGGCGTAGCGCTCGGCGGCGTCGAGGGTGGCGAACAGCTCGACGAGGGTGTCCGCGTGCCCGGCGGCCTCCCGCACGGCCTGCGGCCCCTCGGCCAGGAACAGCCGCTCCTTGCCCCGGAAGTTCCGCTTGGCAAGCCGCCGCGCGGCACTGACGCGGGACGACTTGGGGGAGATCAACTCGGGGCCGACCATGAACTCACCTTCGGGGGGCAGAAGTTGAACAGGGGCGGGGCGGCGCGCCCCGGAAGGGGCGCGGGGAACTGCGCGAACAACCCCCACCACCCCGCAGCCGACAACGGACGCAGTCGGACCCGCAAGCCAAATGACTTGCGGGTCCGAGAAGCATCCGGCTAAAAGCGGAGCGTCACGCAGCCTTGGGCGCGTTCACGTCGGCCGGAAGGGCCTTCTGCGCGACCTCGACGAGCGCGGCGAACGCGTTCGCGTCGTTGACGGCCAGCTCGGCGAGGATCTTGCGGTCCACCTCGATGTTGGCGGCCTTCAGACCCTGGATGAGGCGGTTGTACGTCATGCCGTTCTGGCGGGCAGCGGCGTTGATGCGCTGGATCCACAGCTGACGGAAGTCGCCCTTGCGCTTCTTGCGGTCGTTGTAGTTGTAGACCAGGGAGTGGGTGACCTGCTCCTTGGCCTTGCGGTACAGGCGCGACCGCTGGCCGCGGTAACCGCTGGCCGCCTCGAGGATCGCCCGACGCTTCTTGTGGGCGTTTACTGCCCGCTTGACGCGTGCCACTTGTTAACTCCTTGTAGCGGGGCCGTGGTTGGACTCACACGGCCCGAATTCGATTGGGTCCCGGTCCGAGCTCCGGCGCGCTGTTGCGCGCCGGGACTCACTTGCCGAGAAGCTTCTTGATCTTCTTGGCGTCGCCCGGGGCCAGCTCGACCGTGCCGGTGAGGCGGCGCGTCACGCGGGACGACTTGTGCTCGAGCAGGTGGCGCTTGCCGGCGCGCTCACGGAGCACCTTGCCGGAGCCGGTGATCTTGAAGCGCTTGCTGGCACCGCTGTGCGTCTTGTTCTTCGGCATAGCGCCGTTCTCTCCTCGTCAGTGGCGTTCCCTGCCGGTCCGGGGTGCGGACCGGCATACGGAACGTCCAGATGTATCGATTGGCATCCGGTCCGTACGGGCTGTACGTGGCCGGATCAGGCCTCGGCGGAAGCCTCGGCCGTGGCCTCGTCGGCAGGGGCTTCGTCGGTCGCCTCGGCCGGGGCCTCGGCGGACTCCGCGGCGTCGTCGCTCGCCCGCTGCGTGCGGCCGTGCGTCGGCTGCGCCTTCTGCTCGGCCTTGCGGGCCTCCTGGGCCTCACGAGCCTCGGCCATGGCCTCGGTCTTCTTCTTGTGAGGACCCAGAACCATGATCATGTTGCGGCCGTCCTGCTTCGGGTTCGACTCGATGAACCCGAGGTCCTCGACGTCCGAAGCGAGACGCTGCAGCAGTCGGTAGCCGAGTTCCGGCCTGGACTGCTCGCGACCACGGAACATGATCGTGATCTTGACCTTGTCGCCCTGCTTGAGGAACCGGACGACATGACCCTTCTTGGTGTCATAGTCGTGCGGGTCGATCTTCGGCCGGAGCTTCATCTCCTTGATGACCGTGTGCGCCTGGTTCTTGCGCGCCTCACGGGCCTTCATGGCCGACTCGTACTTGAACTTCCCGTAGTCCATGAGCTTGCAGACAGGCGGACGGGCTGTCGCCGCCACCTCGACGAGGTCGAGGTCGTACTCCTGAGCGAGCTCAAGGGCCTTGGCAAGCGGAACAATCCCGACCTGCTCGCCGCTGGGACCGACAAGTCGCACTTCGGGAACGCGAATCCGGTCGTTGATGCGGGGCTCGGCGCTGATGGATCCTCCTCGGTAGCACCACACGACGGTCTGGCGGACCGCCGCGTAACGTCTGTTTCGTAGTACCAACCGCGCCGAAACACAAAAAATGCCCCGGACGGTACACAGGCGGGGCTCCAAGGACTACCGGAGCACCGTCGCGTATGACCGCGGGGCGCACATCGGACGGCTCCATCGTCCGTACGGAACGATGGGGGCCATCTGACCGGTGACCCGCCGCCCCTCAGGGGCAGCAAGGTGGGAGATCGGAGCCTCCACTTGTGGGCCGGTCACTCAAGCCAGTGGCATGCGTGTCCGGCCGGTCGTTACACAAGGTTAGCAGCTCTTGGGGGGTGGGCCCAACCGAGTGCGCGGGCGGCATATCGTGGGGCACATGAATGACGCCACCCCCGCTGCCGACAACGCCGAGAACACTGATTACGACGCCCTGACCCGGGACATCGCCGAGGTCCCCGCCGTCGAGGTGATCGTGACGGTCGCGGTCAACCTGATGAGCGCCGCCGCGGTGAAGCTCGGCCTCACCGAGGACGGCGACGCCCACAAGGACCTCGACGAGGCCCGCAAGCTCGTGCACGCCCTCGCCGGTCTGCTCGACGCGAGCACGACCGAGATCAGCTCGTTCCACGCGGCGCCGCTGCGCGACGGTCTGAAGTCCCTGCAGCTGGCGTTCCGCGAGGCGTCCTTCGTGCCGGACGAGCCGGGCCAGGGCCCCGGCGAGAAGTACACGGGCCCGGTCTACGGCTGATCGTCCCGGTAGTTCACGCGCGTACGTAGAAGGGCTCGCCGGGAGGCGTGGTCCCGGCCGGCAGGAGTGCCAGGTCGAGACCCCGCACCAGGCGGGCCCTCAGTGTTTCGTCGGCGGCGATGCGCCCGGCGACGGCGCGGGCGGTCTCGGCGGGGGCGGCCGACGGGTCGAGGACCAGCGCGAGGATGCCGTCGGCGCTGCCCGGGCCCAGGTGGGCGCGCAGGACGCCGGGCTCGGCGGCGACGGCGGCGCGGATCGCCTCCGTGACGGCCGGGTCGGCGAGGGGGTCGGCGGTGGTGCGGCCCTCGTTCGCGGCGCGCAGGGCGGCCCCGCTGAGCTCGTACGCGACCGGGCCCGCGAGGTCGATGACGACGGTGTCGGCCTGCTCGTGCGCGGCGGCCTGGAGCGCCTGGTGCAGCGGTACGGCGACGGGGCGCGCCTCGGGGTCCCACAACGCGAGCGCCGCGGTGGAGGTGAACGCGGGCAGGGCCTTGCGGTCGCCGGCCTTGAGGGTGGGCACGGCCATGTCGCTGGTCTTCTCGCGGCGCAGCCCGTTCTCGTCCTCCTCCACCTCGCCGAGTACGGCGACGACGGGGACGAGGAGCCGGGCTTCCTTGAGTGCCGCGAGGACCGGGCCGTGCGCCGTGCGGTCCGCGGCCCACGCGGCGAGGGCCGCGCTCAGCCGCGGGTCCGCGGAGCCGTCGTCGTCGGAGAAGCCGGGGTCGGGAATGTTCTTGTTCGCCACGTTCACCGACCCTACCGACCCGGCGGCGCGATCTTCTCAGCGGACCCAGAGCCTGGTCTCACGGTGCGCACAGGACGGGCGCCGAGCATCCGGGCATGCACCGGAACGGACTCGCGGCGTGGGCCGCCCTGCTCACGGGAACGCTCGTGGGGACCCTCATAGGCTGCTCGCCGGACGGGACGGGGCAGGCGGTTCCGGTCGCCGCCACGGCGTCGCCGCCCTCTTCCGGGGAGGCGTCCGCATCCGCACCCGACGAGGAGGTCTCCGTGGACCGTGACGACGCGCTCGCCGAGGCGCTGAAGCCTCTGCTTCCGGACGGTGACGCGCGGGTCTCCGTGGCGGTGACCGCGCTGGACGGGGCGACGGACGGCGCCGTGTACGAGGGCACGTCCGCGTTCGACACCGCGAGCATCGTCAAGGTCGACATCCTCGCGGCGCTGCTGCTGCGGGCGCAGGACGCGGGGCGGGCGCTGACCTCGCAGGAGCGCGTGTACGCGACGGCGATGATCGAGAACAGTGACAACGCGTCCGCGACGGCCCTGTGGGAGGCGATCGGCGGCGCGGACGGGCTCGACGCGGCGAACCTGACGCTGGGGCTGACCGGGACGAGGGCGGGCGCGGGCGGCGAGTGGGGCCTGACGCAGACGACTGCGGCGGATCAACTGACGTTGCTGCGGGCCGTGTTCGGCACGGAGGACACAGAAGGCACGGGGAGTGCAGAGGGGGCGAAGAGTGCGCAGGGCGCGGACTCGGAGCTGAGCGAGGCGTCGCGCGCTTACGTCGCCGGGCTGATGGGGCGGATCGCGTCGGACCAGCGGTGGGGTGTGTCCGCGGCGGCCGACTCCGCGTCCGTGTGTGCGCTGAAGAACGGATGGCTGCCGCGCAGCGCGACCGGACTGTGGGACATCAACAGCGTCGGGCGGGTGTCCGTGAGCGGGAAGCGTTATCTGGTCTCGGTGCTCTCCGACGGCAACGCGACCAAGGAGGCGGGGGTGGCCCTCGTGGAGGGGGTCGCGAAGGCGGCCGTCTCCGTGCTCACCGGCTGAGGCTCAGCAGGTCAGCGGAGCGTGCGACGCCCGCGCCACAGATAGACGGCGGCCGCGAGGAGCGCGAAGCCGAGGCCTCCCGCGACGGGCCCCACCCAGCCGGTCGAGGCGTCGCCGTCGGAGGTGTCGGGTCCCGTGCCGAAGAACTTCTCCGAGTACGTGGCCGAGCGCAGGCCCTCGGGCTTGAGGGACTCGCCCTCGCGGATGGCGGCCGCCGGGTCGACGAAGCCGAAGCCGAGGGAGTCGTCGCGGCCGCCCGAGGGGGCGTCGCGGGCCGTGTCCTCGAGGAGCTGCTTGATCTGCGCGGGCGTGAGCCCCGGGTGGGCGGCGCGGACCAGCGCGACGGCGCCGGAGACGAACGCGGAGGCGGCGCTGGTCCCCCAGCCCGAGTAGTACGTGCGGTCGGGGTCGGCGATCGCGATGGCGTTGCCGGGGGCGCTGACGGTGGCGTACCAGCGGCGGGTGGAGAAGGGGGCGCGGTGGAGGTAGCGGTCGACGGCGGTGGCCGTGATCACTCCGGGGTACGCGGCCGGGTAGGAGATGTGGTCGCCCTTCTTGCCGCCGTTGCCCGCGGAGGCGACGACGACGGAGCCCTTCTTCAGGGCGTACTGGACGGCGGTGTCCTCGGTGGCTTCCGGGTGGGCGGTGGCGGAGTCGTCGCCGAGGGAGAGGTTGATGACGTCGGCGCCGTGGTCGGCGGCCCAGCGGATGCCGTCGGCGAGCGCGCTGCCCCGGCTGGAGCGGGCTTCCTTGCGGGCCGGGTCGCCGTCCTCGAGGATCACGCGGACGGGCAGGATCTTCGCCTCGGGGGCGATGCCGAGCACGCCGTCGTCGCCGCCGGGGCCGTGGCCGTGACCGGCGATGATCCCGGCCATGGCGGTGCCGTGCCGGGCCCAGGAGCGGTCGCCCCGCTCGGCTCCGAAGCCGACGAAGTCCTTGGCGGGCAGGACGTTGCCCTTGAGGTCGGGGTGGGTGTCGTCCACGCCGGTGTCGAGGACGGCGACCGTGATGCCCTTGCCCTTGGTCGTGCGCCAGGCCTCGTCGGTGTGCATGGCGTCCAGGCCCCACTGCTGGGCGCGGACGGAGTCGGCGTGGGCGGTGGTCGACGGGAGCAGCGCGAGGGCCGCGGCGGCCGTGAGCGCGGTGGCGGCGTTCCGCCAGGCGGCGGCCGTGCGGGTCATGACGGCTCCTCGGTGGCCTTGGCGACGGCGGCGCGCAGGCTTCGTTCGACGCGGTCGGCGATGCCCTGTGCCTCGTAGCCGAGACCGGCCTGCGCGGGGGTGGTGACGCTGCCGGACTTCATGGCCTCGGCGGCGGGCTGCGGGTCGGTGACGGTACGGGCGTCGGCGAAGCCGGAGACGGCGTAGGCGACGACAGGGGCGTCGGTGAGGACGGAGATGGTCCACGAGGCGCGCTGGGCGTCGCCGAACCCGGCGGCGAGGGTGCCCTCGGCCGCGTACGGGTGGGGCATGAGGTCGTTCCTGCGGTCGAGGCCGTCCTCGGTGAACCGGGTGCGCAGCGCCTTCATGGCCTCGGTGTCCGCCTTGGTGAACAGCAGGCCGACGGTGGTGACATGGCTGCGGGTGGCGTCGGTGTAGGTGGCGCGCAGGAGGCGCAGGCACCCGGCGGGCCTGAGCGCCCTTTCCAGCAGCGGGTCGAAGGCGTTCTCGCAGGTGCTGTCCGGGGCGACGGCGATGCGTGTCCAGGTGCGGTCGGCGCCGCCGGGGCCCGCTCCGTCGCCCTTGATGACGGGCGGGAACAGCCGGTCGACGGGGACGCTGTGCCAGAGGGTTCCGGCGGCGGCGTACGAGCTCGGTGAGCCGATGCTGCCGTCGCTGTCCCCGGCCAGCCAACTCCCGGTCGCCGCGCCGCCGATGAGGCCGAGCCCGAGCACGGCGCACGCCGCGGCGGCCGCGACGCGGGGCCGTATCCGGGAGCCGATGGGGCGCAGGCGGGTGGTGCTGTCGTCATACGAGGCGGGGCGGGCGAAGAACACGAAGGGGCGGCCGGCGCCGGGGCCCGGGGTGAGGTCGACGGCTCCGACCGGGCGCCGTCCGACGGGGGGCTCGCCCGGGACGCGCGGGGGCTCGGCGGGGCGGGGGACGGTGGCGTGCGGTTCGGCGGGGGCGCGCGGCGGCGTGGCGGGGCGGCGCGGGGCGGCGGCTGCGGGGGGTGTGGCGGGGCGGGGCGAGGGCGGGCCGTCGGCGCTCTGCGCGGCGGTGTCCCTGATCGGGCGCAGCCGGGTCGTGGTCTCCGTCGGGCGCTCGGGCGGCAGGGGGCCGGCTCCGGGGCGCGTGGCGGGCGCCGGCCGGTCGGACGCGGGGACCGCGGGGGCGCCGGGCGCGGGCGGGGTGTCCGGGAAGCGGGCCGAGGCCGGGGGCGGCGGAGGCGTGTGGTCCGGCGCCGGGGTGTGTGCGGGGCGCGGGGGTATCGACGCGTCCGGGCCGGCGGAGGCGTCGGCCAACTCGTCGCGCTGCGTGGGCGGCTGGGAGGGGCGCGGCGGGATCGGCGCGCGGCGCGCTTGCGTGCTCATGCCTCCCCGTTTCCGTCCCGTTCTCGTCCTGCGTGCGCGTCACTCTACGGGCTGACACGGCTTCGCAGGGAACCCGTACCGCAGGTCAGGACGATCTGCCCGGATCCTCCCCCTACCCCGCGGTAATCGTGTCTGGCAGGCTTCGGTCATGACACCCCGCGCAGCCGACAGGGCCCGCTACGACCGGGCCACCGCTCATCTCGACGCCCCGGTCGCGATCGTCGATCTGGACGCGTTCGACGCCAACGCGGACGACCTGGTGAGGCGGGCGGGCGGAAAGCCGATCCGCGTCGCGAGCAAGTCGGTGCGCTGCCGGGCTCTTCTCGAACGGGTCCTGGCGAGGGACGGTTTCGCCGGGATCATGTCGTTCACGCTCGCGGAGTCCCTGTGGCTGGCGCGGTCCGGTTTCGAGGACGTGCTGCTCGCGTATCCGTCGGCGGACCGGACCGCTTTCGCGGAGCTCGCGCACGACCCGAAGCTGGCGGCGGCGGTCACGGTGATGGTCGACGACCCGGCCCAGCTGCGGCTGATCGACGACGCGCGGGACGGCGGGCGCGAGGAGGTCAGGGTCTGTCTGGAACTGGACACCTCGTGGCAGGTGCTCGGCGGCCGCGTGCGGGTCGGTGCCCGCCGCTCCCCGCTCCGCTCCCCCGCCCAAGTCGCCGACATGGCACGCTCCGTGGCCCGGCGGCCGGGGTTCCGGCTCGTGGGTCTCATGGCGTACGAGGGTCATGTCGCGGGTGTCGGGGACGCGGTCGCGGGGCGGCCGGTGCGGTCGCGGGCGATCCGGCTGATGCAGACGGCGGCGCGCAAGGAGCTGGCGGTCAGGCGGGCCGAAGTGGTGCGCGCGGTACGGACGGTGGCGCCGGACCTGGAGTTCGTGAACGGCGGCGGCACGGGCAGTGTGCAGCACACCGCGGCCGAGCGCGCGGTGACCGAGATCGCGGCGGGGTCGGGTCTCTACGTGCCGCGCCTGTTCGACAACTACACGTCGTTCACGGGCCGGCCCTCCGCCCTGTTCGCGCAGCCCGTGGTGCGCAGGCCGGGCGTCGGGGTCGTGACCGTCCTCGGCGGCGGATATCCGGCGTCGGGCGCGCCGGGAGCCGACCGGCTGCCGGTGCCGTATCTCCCGGAGGGCCTGCGCTACGACCCGCAGGAGGGCCCGGGCGAGGTGCAGACACCGCTGCTCGGGGCGCCCGCCGACGATCTGCTGATCGGCGACAAGGTGTGGTTCCGGCACGCGAAGGCCGGCGAGCTGTGTGAGCGGTTCGACGTGCTGCGCCTGGTGGAGGGCGACGCGGTGACGGCGAGCGTGCCGACGTACCGCGGTGAGGGCTACACGTTCCTCTGAGGGCCCTGAAGACGCTACGGCGTGACGGTGGGGCCGATGCTGCTGCCCACGCCGCCGTCCGACCCGCTGTCACCGGCCGGCTCGATGCCCTTGACGATGCGGTCCATGTCGGAGAGCGGCGGCGCGTCCGCGCCTGCGTCGACGGTGATGCGGACGGTCACCAGGGACTCGGAGCCGACGCTGGAGGGGAAGACGACGGACTGGACGTAACCGCCGGGCCCCTTCGCGGTCTTCACCTTCCAGCGGACGAGGTAGCCGGCGCGCCCGGCGACGGCGGTCTGGCGGGCGGCGATCTGCTGGTGCGACTCGATGCCGCCGAAGGGCTGCTGGTTGATGCCGTTCTTGTCGTACGAGGCGTCCGCGGCGTCCTTGATGTCCCGTTTGGCGATGACTTCGGGTGAGGTCTCGTCGGTCCCGGTGACGGTGCGGGAGACGACGGTGCCGTGCCGGCACAGGCCCGAGTCGCCGGGGCAGTCGTAGGTGCGCGGGGTGGTGATCAGCATGTCGTCGTCGACGACGTTCTCGGCCTTCTGCCAGCCGTCGAGGACGGGGAGCGTGATGCCGTTGAGCTGGTCGACGGCGGTGGACGCGTCCTCGGTGGGGGTGGGCTCGGCGCTGCTCGCGGTGGCGGTCGGGTCCGTGGGCGTCGGGGCGCTCGTGGTGGGTGCCGTGCGGGTGTGGGGGTCGTCGCCGCCGCGGCCGAGCAGTACGGCGCCGGTGGCGATGGAGGCGACGAGCACGATGCCGGCGGCGGCCAGGGCGACGGTCCTGGCCCGTCGGCCCGGTGCGGCGGGCGGGCGCTGCGGGTCCATGGCCGGGAGCGGGGGCTCGACGGGCGGCCCGAAGGCCTGCGGCGCGGCCGGGGTGTTCTGCGGCTGCCGCCGGTGCTCGGTCCACGCGGCCCCGTCCCACCAGCGCTCGGTGGGCGGGGCCGTGGGGTCCGGGTACCAGCCGGGCGGGGGCGTCATGCTCATCCCGGCACTCTAAATTGCGCGGGGAAGGTCAGTACACCGAGTCCGCCTGGTCGGGCACGACGGAGCCGTCCTGGCGCAGGACCGGGCCGAAGCCGCCCTCGGGCTTGTTGTACGCGGCCGTGGAGCAGGGGTAGCCGGCGGACTTGCGCGGGAGCGGTTCGATGAACATGGGGTTCACGACCCAGCGCCCGTCGGCGTTGTCGTAGGCGCGGCACATCACCTCGTTCTTGTTGCGGTTGAGCACGAGGTGCGCGCCGGTGGCGTCGCCGACGAAGGTGACGTCGGTGTCGGCGTCACCGCCGCCGAGGGCGATGCGCTTGCTCCAACGCTGCTTCTCCCAGGCAGACTTGCCCTTGACGAGGAAGATGTCCTGGTCGATCCAGCACCGCTTGCCGTCGATGTACGGGATGGCCTCGCCCTGGGTGCGTCCGACCCCGCCGCAGCCTTCGTTGTACGTGGTGATGCGGCCCTTGTCGTCGAGGACGGAGCGGATGGCGATGGTGTGGGCGCGGTCGATGCCGACGCCGTCCCGGCCGCCCGACCACACCTCGGTCACGGGCTCGGACCCGGCCGACACGATGTAGACGTCGAACCCGGCCTTCTGCAGCGTGCGGATGAGGTCGCGCTGCTGCTCGTAGTAGCGGACGTAGCCGGGGATGGTGTGCGTGCCGAGCGTCTGGGTCGAGCCGACGGGTGCGGCGAGCGCCTCGCGGCGGGCCTGGGCGGCGTACGACTCCAGTTCGGGGACGGTGTGTCCGGCGAACAGCTGCGGCACCCAGGCGTATTGGGGCACGGTGCGCCGGTGGTTCCACTCACCGGCGAAGGCGGCGGCGCCGCTCATGGTCTTGCCGGACTCGCGGATGTTGAAGATCTCGTCGGTGCAGTCGGTGTCGGTGGAGGTCGGCAGGGGCGCACCGACGGGTACGGCGGTGCCGCAGGCGGCGGTGAGGGCCTTGTCGGCGTCGTCGGTCAGCCACTTGCTGGTCTTCTTCCAGCTCGCGGGCCGCAGGATCTTGTCGTGCTTGAGCGACCAGGCGATCGTCGCGTCGGTGACGTCGTTCTTCGAGACGGTGTTGTCCCAGTCGAACGCGGCGACGGGGCGGGCCCCGTGGTGGCCGTTGCAGGTCCCGCGCTCGTCGATCACGCGCTGGAGCCGGGCCCGGTTCTGGCCGTACCACGACAGCTTCTTCGAGAGCTGCGGGCAGGCCCGGTCGGTGGTGGGAGCGGACGTGGCGGCGGCCGCAGGAGAGACGAGAGCCGTGGCCACCAGGACGGTGACCACGGCTGAAGTCCACGCGGCAACATCTCTGTTACGCATGCCTGGGGACCGTACACCTATATGACGCGTCCCCTACAGAGGCGTGACGTACGCCCCCGAGATCCCGCCGTCGACGAGGAAGTCGGTGGCGTTCACGAACGAGGAGTCGTCGCTGGCGAGGAAGGCCACCGCGGCGGCGATCTCCTCGGCGTCCGCGAAGCGGCCGACCGGGATGTGCACGAGGCGGCGCGCGGCGCGCTCGGGGTCCTTGGCGAACAGCTCCTGGAGGAGCGGGGTGTTGACCGGGCCTGGGCACAGGGCGTTGACCCTGATGCCCTCGCGGGCGAACTGCACGCCGAGCTCACGCGACATGGCGAGGACGCCGCCCTTGGAGGCCGTGTACGAGATCTGGGAGGTCGCCGCGCCCATCCGTGCCACGAACGAGGCGGTGTTGATGATGGAGCCCTTGCCCTGCTGCCGCATGTAGGGGATGGCGGCCTTGCAGCACAGGAAGACGGACGTGAGGTTGACCTCTTGGACGCGCTTCCAGGCCTCCAGGCCCGTGTCCAGGATGGAGTCGTCGTCGGGGGGCGAGATCCCGGCGTTGTTGAAGGCGATGTCGACCGAGCCGTAGGTGTCGTACGCGGTCTTGAAGAGGGCCTCGACCTGTTCGGCGTCGGTGACGTCGACCTGGACGAAGGTGCCGCCGACCTCTTCGGCGGCCTTCTTGCCGGCGCTCTCGTCGATGTCGGCGCAGACCACGTTCGCGCCCTCGGAGGCGAGGCGGCGGGCGGTGGCGAGGCCGATGCCGCTGCCGGCTCCGGTGACGACGGCGGTGCGGCCCACGAGGCGGCGGCAAATGTTCTCGGTCATGGTGCTTCAGGCCTCCGTGCTTTCCGTGCTGATGAAGACGTTCTTGGTCTCGGTGAAGGCGGTGAGGGCGTCGGGGCCCAGTTCGCGGCCGACGCCGGACTGCTTGTAGCCGCCGAACGGGGTCGAGTAGCGGACGCTGGAGTGGGAGTTGACCGACAGGTTCCCGGCGCGGACCGCCCCGGCGACCCGCAGGGCGCGCCCCACGTCGCGGGTCCACAGGGACCCGGAGAGCCCGTACTCGGTGGCGTTGGCGAGCCGGATCGCGTCGGCCTCGTCGTCGAAGGGGAGGACGACGGCGACGGGCCCGAAGACCTCCTCTGCGGCGGCGGGCGCGTCGGCTGCCGTCTCGGTGAGGACGGTCGGCGGGAACCAGAATCCGGGGCCCTCGGGGGCGCTGCCCCGCACGGCGGCCGCTCCCCCGTCGACGTACGAACGGACGCGGTCCAGCTGGGACTTGGAGATGAGCGGGCCCATCTGGGTCTTCTCGTCGGCGGGGTCGCCGACGACGACGGACTCGATCGCGGGCGCGAGCAGAGCGAGGAACCGGTCGTGGACGGACCGCTGTACGAGGATGCGGGTGCGCGCGCAGCAGTCCTGGCCGGCGTTGTCGAGGAACGACATGGGGGTCGCGGCGGCGGCCGCCTCGATGTCGGCGTCGGCGAAGACGATGTTCGGGCTCTTGCCGCCGAGTTCGAGGGTCACGCGCTTCACCTGGTCGGCGCACTTGGCCATGATCTGCTTGCCGACGCGGGTGGAGCCGGTGAACACGATCTTGGCCACGCCCGGGTGCTCGACGAGGGCGGCTCCCGCCATGTCTCCCGCGCCGGGAAGGACCTGGAAGAGGTACTCGGGAAGCCCTGCCTCCAGGGCGAGTTCGGCGAGGCGGAGCGCGGTGAGCGGGGTCGTCTCGGCGGGCTTGAGGATCACCGCGTTCCCGGCGGCGAGCGCCGGGGCCGTGCCCCACGCGGCGATCGGCATGGGGAAGTTCCAGGGCGCGATGACACCGACGACGCCGAGGGGTTCGAGGATCGTGATGTCGAGGCCGCCGGCGACGGGGATCTGGCGGCCGGTGAGGCGCTCCACTCCCCCGGCCGCGTAGTCGAGCAGGTCGCGGACGTTGCCGGCCTCCCAGCGGGCGTTGCCGATGGTGTGTCCGGCCTCGCGCACCTCCAGGCGGGCGAGTTCCTCGACGTGCTCGTCGACGACGGCGGCGAAGCGGCGCAGGAGGCGGGCCCGGTCGGCGGGGGCCGCGGCCGCCCAGCCGCGCTGCGCCCGGTGGGCCCGCAGGACCGCGGCGTCGACCTGGTCGCGGGAGGTCGCGTGGATCGTGGCGATGACTTCTTCGGTCGCCGGGTTGAGGATGTCGTGCACGCTAGAGCCTTTCGAACGACCTGCGGAGTTCCCAGTCGGTGACGGCGGCGTCGAACGCGTCCAGTTCGACCCGCGCCATGTTGCGGTAGTGCGCGACGACCTCGTCGCCGAACGCGGCCTTGGCGATGGGGCTGTTCTCCCACAGCTCGGCGGCCTCGCGCAGCGTCGTGGGAACGTGCTCGTACTCGCCGGTGTAGGCGTTTCCGGTGCACTCCTCGGGCAGTTCGAGCTTCTGCTCGATGCCGTACAGGCCGGCGGCCACGAGTCCGGCCACCGCGAGGTGCGGGTTCACGTCGCCGCCGGGCAGGCGGTTCTCGAAGCGCATCGAGCGGCCGTGGCCGACGACGCGGAGCGCGCAGGTGCGGTTGTCGTAACCCCACGCGGCGGCGGTCGGCGCGAAGGAGCCCGGCTGGAACCGCTTGTACGAGTTGACGTTGGGCGCGTAGAGCAGCGAGAAGTCGCGCAGCGCGGCGAGCTGGCCCGCGAGGAAGTGCCGCATCACCGGCGACATTCCGCCGGGGTCGTCCGCGGTGCCCGCCATGACGTTGGTGCCGGGCTCGTCGATGGACTGGAGCGAGAGGTGGATGTGACAGGAGTTGCCCTCGCGCTCGTTGAACTTGGCCATGAAGGTGAGCGAGACACCTTCCTGAGCCGCGATCTCCTTGGCGCCGGTCTTGTAGATGGCGTGCTGGTCGCAGGTGACGAGGGCCTCGTCGTAGCGGAACACGATCTCGTGCTGGCCCGGGTTGCACTCGCCCTTGGCGGACTCGACGACGAGGCCGGCCGCGGCCATGTCGTTGCGGATGCGGCGCAGGAGCGGCTCGATGCGTCCGGTGCCGAGGACCGAGTAGTCGATGTTGTACTGGTTGGCGGGGGTCAGGTTCTTGTAGCCCGCGTCCCAGGCCTGCTCGTAGGTGTCCTTGAAGACGATGAACTCGAGCTCCGTGCCGACGTGGGCGGTGTAGCCGAGTTCGGCGAGCCGGTCGAGCTGGCGGCGCAGGATCTGGCGGGGCGCGGCCACGACGGGTGAGGCGTCGTTCCACGCCAGGTCCGCGATGAGCATCGCGGTGCCGTCGTTCCAGGGGACGCGGCGCAGGGTGGAGAGGTCGGCGTGCATGGCGAAGTCGCCGTAGCCGCGGTCCCAGGAGGACATCTCGTATCCGTCGACCGTGTTCATCTCGGTGTCGACGGCGAGGAGGTAGTTGCAGCCCTCCGTGCCGTGGGCGAGGACCTCGTCGAGGAAGAAGCGGGCGGCGAACCGCTTGCCCTGGAGCCGCCCTTGCATATCGGGGAAGGCCAGGACGACAGTGTCGATCTCTCCGCTCTCGACGAGGGACGTGAGCTCCTCGACGCCGAGCGGGGCTGTGCGGTCTGCCACGGGAAGGCCTCCTTCGGGCTTCTTCGGTCAGCCGGAAGCCATAAGGTATTGCGGAGAACCATTGCTTGGGAAGGGGGTACGGCCATATGTCGCACACGGATGGCGACGACCGGCTCACGCCGGTGCTGCGGCCCGTGCGGGCGGGCAACGGATTCGAGGAGGCCCTGGAGCAGATCCTCCAGGTCGTCCGGCTCGGCCTGGTGCCGGGGGGTGAACGCCTGCCCTCCGAGCGGGAGTTGGCGGACCGGCTCGGCATCAGCAGGGTGACGCTGCGCGAGGTCCTGAAGGTGCTCCAGGACCAGGGCCTGGTGGAGTCGCGGCGCGGGCGCTACGGCGGGACGTTCGTGGTGGCGCGCACGGGCGCGCCGGGCGAGGACGAGCTGCGCCGCCGCCTCAAGGACGTGGACGTCGAGGACGCGCTGCGCTTCCGGGAGGTCCTGGAGGTCGGCGCGGCCGGCCTGTGCGCCGCTCACGGCCTCACGGACGGACAGGCAGAGCGGCTGCGCGACGCCCTCGCGCGCACCCATGACGCGCCCCTCGCCGACTACCGCCGGCTCGACACGCTGCTGCATCTCACGCTCGCCGAGCTGTGCGGGTCACCCTCGCTCAGGGCGCAGTACGCGGCGGTGCGCGCGACGGTGAACGACCTCCTCGACTGCATCCCGCTCTTGGTACGGAACCTGGAGCATTCACAGCGCCAGCACACGGCCCTGGTGGAGGCGGTGCTCGACGGGGACGCGGACGGCGCGCGGGAGATGATGCGCGAGCACTGCGCCGGCACGGCCGCTCTCCTGCGGGGCTTCCTGACCTGATGCCGATCCGAGGCGTGATTAACCGGCGCGTAACGCAGGGGTCTTGATTTCTTCGCGCGCTCCCCGCAAAGGTATGGATCCATTCCATTGAGCATCCACCGTACGACGGGGAGCCCGCGCCATGACCTTGGACACCCAGAACACCCGCCCCACCGGTGATACGGGGGACGACTATCTGGAACGCAGAACGCTGCGCCGCGGCAGCGCGGGCTGGCTGCTCCTGACCGGGTTGGGCGTCGCGTACGTCGTCTCCGGCGACTACTCGGGCTGGAACTTCGGCCTGGCGCAGGGCGGCTTCGGCGGCCTCGGGATCGCGATGGCCCTGATGGGCGTCATGTACGCGTGCATGGTGTTCTCCCTGGCCGAGCTGTCCTCGGTGCTGCCCACCGCGGGCGGCGGCTACGGCTTCGCTCGCCGCGCCCTCGGCCCCTGGGGCGGCTTCCTCACCGGCACGGCGATCCTCATCGAGTACGTCCTCGCGCCGGCCGCCATCTCCATCTTCATCGGCGACTACGTCGAGTCGCTCGGCCTGTTCGGCCTGACCTCCGGCTGGCCGGTCCACCTGGCCTGCTTCCTCGTCTTCATCGGCATCCACCTGTGGGGCGTGGGCGAGGCGCTGCGCTTCAGCTTCGTCGTCACCGGCATCGCCGTCGCGGCGCTGCTCGTCTTCGCGGTCGCCGCGTTCACCGACTTCGACGCGTCGAAGCTCAACGACATCCCCGTGGACACGGGCGCGTTCGGGGCCAACTCCTGTCTCCCCATGGGTCTGTTGGGGATCTGGGCGGCGTTCCCGTTCGGCATGTGGTTCTTCCTGGGCGTGGAGGGCGTGCCGCTCGCCGCCGAGGAGACCAAGGACCCGGCACGCACCCTGCCCCGCGCCATCCGCTGGTCCATGGCGATCCTCGTGGTGCTCGCCGTCCTGACGTTCCTCGCCTCGTCGGGGGCGCGCGGCTCGGCCGCGATCCAGGACGCCGGCAACCCGCTCGTCGAGGCGCTCCAGCCCGGCGGCAGGGCGACCGCGCTGAGCCGCATCGTGAACTACGCGGGGCTCGCGGGCCTGGTCGCGTCGTTCTTCTCGCTCATCTACGCGGGCTCGCGCCAGCTCTTCGCGCTCTCCCGCGCGGGCTACCTCCCCCGCTTCCTGTCGCTCACCAGCCGGCGCAAGGCGCCCTACCTCGGCCTGCTCGTGCCGGGCGCGATCGGCTTCGCGCTGGCGGCCGCGACGGGGGACGGTGCCCGCATGCTGAACGTCGCGGTGTTCGGCGCGACGATCTCGTACGCTCTGATGTCCCTGTCGCACATCGTGCTGCGGCGCCGCGAACCGGGCCTCGAGCGGCCGTACCGCACTCCGGGCGGTGTGCTCACGTCCTCCGTGGCGCTGGTCCTCGCGTGCGCGGCGCTGGTCGCCACCTTCCTGGTGGACGTGACGGCGGCGCTGATCGCGCTCGGGGTGTACGCGGTGGCGATCGGGTACTTCGGGGCCTACAGCCGCAGGCATCTGGTGGCGCGGGCCCCCGAGGAGGAGTTCGCGGCGCTCGCGGCGGCAGAGGCCGAACTGGAACGGGACTGACCATGGCGAGGGAGCACGGGCACATGATGGGCAGGCCGCTGATCGGGGTCAGCACCTACTTGGAGGCGAAGGCGAGCTGGGGCGTGTGGGAGTTGCCCGCAGCGCTGCTGCCCGCCGGGTACCCGCGGCTCGTGCAGGCCGCCGGCGGCCTCGCCGCGATGGTGCCGCCGGACGACCCCGCGTACGCGCCCTCGGTGGTCGCCCGGCTCGACGGGCTCGTCGTCGCGGGCGGACCCGACGTGGAACCGGGCCGGTACGGCGCCGTGCGCGAGGACCGCACGGGGCCGCCCGCGGTCGAGCGGGACGCGTGGGAACTCGCCCTGATCCGCGCCGCGTTGGCGTCCGGCAAGCCGCTGCTCGGCATCTGCCGGGGCATGCAGCTCCTGAACGTGGCCCTCGGCGGCACGCTCACCCAGCACATCGAGGGGCACGTCAAGGACATCGGCGTCTTCGGGACGCACGCGGTGACGCCCGTGCCCGGGACGCGGTACGGCGAGCTGGTGCCCGAGGAGTCGGACGTGCCGACGTACCACCATCAGGCGGTCGACCGGCTCGGCCGGGGTCTGGTCGCGTCGGCCCACGCGGCGGACGGCACGGTCGAGGCGGTCGAACTGCAGGGCCTCACCTGGGTACTGGGCGTGCAGTGGCACCCCGAGATGGGCGAGGACGCACGGGTCATGGGCGGCCTGATCCGCGCGGCGGCGCGGGGCGGCTCCTGACGTCAGGGGCGACGCTCAGGCCGGCCCTCGCGTGAGCGCGAGCAGTTCCCTGGCCGGCCCCACCGGCCGGTGCCCGGTCGGCCAGACCGCGCGCAGGTCCCTGCGCAGCCGTACGCCTTCGAGCGGGATCTCGACGAGCCTGCGGGCGGCGAGTTCCTCGCCGACCGCGAGCTCGCTCAGGACGGAGGGGCCCGCGCCGCTCACCGCCGCCGCCTTCACCGCGGTCGTCGACGACAGCTCGATGAGGGGGCGCGCCAGGCCGCCGAGCGCGGCGTCGAGGACCTGCCGGGTGCCCGAGCCACGCTCGCGCAGGATGAGCGGGGTCGCCGCCAGCTCATCGGCCGACAGCGGCTTTCTGCGTCGGGCCCACGGGTGTCCGGGGGCGGTGACCACGATGAGCCGGTCGTGGGCGATGACCGTGGCGTCCAGACCCGCGGGCACCGCGAGGCCCTCGACGAAGCCGAGGTCCGCGTCGCCGGACAGGAGGCGCTCCGCGACCGCCGCCGAGTTGCCCGCGTGGAGCGACACCGCCGTGTCGGGGCGCTCCGCGCGCAGCGCGAGCAGCCAGTTCGGCAGCAGGTACTCGGCGATCGTCATGCTCGCGGCGACCCGCAGCCGCGAGTCACGGCGGTCGCGCAGCGCCTGCGCCCCGGCGTCGAAGGCCGCCGCCGCCTCGACGATCCGCCGCGCCCAGTCCGTGACGAGCGCGCCCGCGTCGGTGAGCCGTGAGCCGCGCGGTGACCGGTCGACCAGGGCCACCCCGAGCTGGCGTTCCATGGAGCGGATGCGGCTGCTGGCGGCGGGCTGCGTGATGCCCGTCTCGCGGGCCGCGCGGCCCAGGCTGCCGAGCCGCGCCACGGCGAGCAGGAGCTCCAGGGCGCCGAGGTCCGGGACCCGGTGGGCGAGCCCAGCACCCGTCGTGGAACCGTCCGCCGCACCCGCCGTATCGCCACTCATAAATCCAGCTTATGCCCTCATAGAGGCATGGTCCCTGGTGGGGGGACCGGCCCGGCGCGACCGTGGGTCCATGGTCACCGCCGCCCAGCCGCTCACAACGGCCCGTATCCCGTCCCTTCGATGTCCCGCCGTGCGCCAGCTCGGTCCCAACTGGTACGCGTCCGTGATGGGTACCGCGATCATCGCGAACGCGGGCGCCGCACTCCCCGTACACGTTCCGGGCCTGCGGGCCCTGTGCACCGCGATGTGGGCACTGTCCCTCGTGGCGCTCCTCGTCCTCCTCACGGCCCGCGCCCTGCACTGGACGCACCACAGCGACCGCGCCAAGGAACATCTGCTCGACCCGGGCGTGGCCCCCTTCTACGGCTGCCTCGCGATGGCACTGCTCGCCGTCGGCGGCGGCACGATGCTCGTCGGCCAGGACTGGATCGGGACGCGGGCGGCCGTCGCCCTGGACACGGTGCTGTTCACGGCGGGGACGGTGATCGGGCTCGTGGCGGCGGTGGCCGTCCCGTACCTGATGGTGGCCAGGCACCGGATCGAGCCGGGTCAGGCGTCCCCCGTGTGGCTGCTCCCCGTCGTGGCGCCCATGGTGTCCGCGGCCGTCGGCCCGCTCCTGGTGCCGCATCTCCCGTCGGGCCAGTGGCAGCAGACGATGCTGGTCGCCTGTGTCGCCATGTTCGGGCTCAGCCTGATCGCCACCGCGGTGATGCTTCCGGTGATCTTCGCGCGCCTGGTGACGGCGGGACCTCTGCCGCTGATGCTCACGCCCGCGCTGTTCCTCGTGCTCGGCCCCCTCGGCCAGTCGACGACCGCCGTCAACAAGTTCGCGGACACCGCGCCGGGCGTCCTGCCGGCCCCGTACGCCCAGGGGTTCGGCGTCTTCGCCGTCCTGTTCGGAGTCCCCGTGATGGGGTTCGCGCTGCTGTGGCTGGCGCTCGCGGCGGCGCTCGTGGTGCGGGCCCGCCGCCGCGGCATGCGGTTCTCGATGACGTGGTGGGCGTTCACCTTCCCCATCGGCACCTGTGTCACCGGCGCGGAGGGCCTCGCCAAGCACACGGGGCTCGCGGTGTACGACGTGCTCGCGGTCGTCCTGTACGCCGCCCTCGTCGCCGCCTGGGCCTTCGCCGCCGTGCCCACGGTCCGCGGCCTGATCAGCGGCGAGCTGCTCGCAGCGCCGCGCGCAGCACAGCCGGCGCCTGCGTCAACGACGGCCCGTACCACGTGAGATGACGCCCGCTGACGAGCGCGGCGGGCACCGGGAACTGCTCGGGCCCGTCGTCGCGCGTGAAGCGGTACGGCTCGTCGGGCAGCACCACCAGGTCGATGTCCGCCGAGCGCAGTTCGTCGGCCGCCAGGCGCGGGTAGCGCTCGCCGTGGTCCGCGTACACGTTGTCCACGCCGAGCCGGGCGAGCACGTCACCGGCGAAGGTGTTCCTGCCGAGCACCATCCAGGGGCGCCGCCACACCGGCACCGCCGCCCGCAGCCGCCGGGTGGGGGGCTCCAGCCCGTCCCAGGCCGCCGCGGCCTCGTCCAGCCAGCGGGGCCGGCCGGGAGAGCCGCAGGCCCTGAGGACCCGCTCCAGCTCACGCAGCGCGCCCGGCAGATCGCGGATCTCGGTGACGAGGACGTCGAGTCCCGCGGCGCGCAGGGCCGCGAGGTCGGGCGCGCGGTTCTCCTCCTCGTTGGCGATCACCAGATCGGGGGCGAGGGCGACGATCCGTTCGACGTCGGGGTTCTTCGTGCCGCCGATCCGCACGAGACCGCTGCCGAGGTCCGCCGGGTGTGTGCACCAGTCCGTGGCACCGACGAGGGCTCCGGGCAGCGTGACGGCGACCGCCTCGGTCAGCGAGGGGACGAGGGAGACGACGCGTGGGCCGTGGGACACGGTCACCGCCCGGGTTCGTCCCGCGCCTCGATGTGTTCGGCGACCGCGACGACGAGCACGCGCGCGTCCGCGGCGGTGGCCCGCCAGCGGTGCCGTACGCCACCGGTCAGGTACAGGCTGTCACCGTGGCCCAGCCGATAGGCCCTGCCCTCGGCCTCGACCTCGACGGCGCCTTCGGTGACGTACATGAGCACGTCGTTGCGGAGCTGGAACTCGCGGCCCGGGTCGTGGTCGCCGATGAACTCCTCGGCGTGCAGCTGGTGATGGCCGCGGACGAGCGAGCGCACGACCGATTCGGGGGACGCGTCCTCGGCGACCGTGGTGTCGTCCGCGCGCACCAGGTCCACGGTGTGGGCGGGGTCGGCGGCGGCCAGGAGCTCGACCGCCGTGGTGCCGAGCGCGTCGGCCACCTTCTCCAGGGAGCGCCGGCTCGGCCGGGCGCGTTCGTTCTCGATCTGGCTCAGGAAAGGGACGGACAGGCCGCTGCGTTCGGCCACGGTGGCAAGGGTGAGCTCCTGGGCCCGGCGCCTGCGCCGCACGGCCGCGCCCACCCGAAGAGTCTCCTTGTGTTCGTCCATCGCTCCGGCTGCCTCCCGCGCGTCGTCACCTGCTCGGCTCCTTGCACCCTACGCAGGTTCGCCCGACGGTTTCATGTGAGCGGCGGAACGCGCGTGGGCGGCCGGTGCTGAACACCGGCCGCCCACGCGTGTCGGAACTACTTCTGAACGTACTCGGGATCTACTGCGGAGCCATCCGGTCCGCGACGCCCTCGTGCGTCTTCAGCCACGCGTCCACGGCCTCTTCCTCGTGACCCTGACCGCGCTTCTTGATCTCCGCCTCGAGGCTGCCCAGCTCGCTCTCGCTCATCTTGAAGTTCTTGAACCACTTCGTGAGCTGCGGGTACTTCGAGGGGAAGCTCTTGTTGGCGATGGTGCGGATCGTGTTGCCCTCACCGAAGAGCTTCTTGGAGTCGGTCAGCTTGTTGAGCTTGTACTCGCTGTACGCCCAGTGCGGCGACCAGAGCACGACGGCGACCGGCTGCTTCTTGGCGTACGCGCGCTTCAGCTCGGCGAGCATCGCCGGCGTGGAGCCGTCGACGACCTTGTACTCCTTGTCCAGGCCGTAGCCCGGCAGGACGTTCTTCTTCAGCAGGTTCATCTCGCCGGTGCCCGGCTCGATTCCGATGATCTTGCCGTCGAAGGTGGAGCCCTTGCCCTTGAGGTCCTCGAGGGACTTGACGCCCTTCACGTAGGACGGCACGGCGATCTCGAGGGACGTCGGGCTGTACCAGGAGCCCAGGTCCGTCAGGTTGTCCTTGTGCTTGTCCCAGTAGTTCTTCTGGGCATAGGGCAGCCAGGCGTCGAAGTTGACGTCCAGGTCGCCGGAGCCGAGACCCGTGTAGACGGGGCCGACGTCCATCTGCTTCAGGTTGAGCTTGTAGCCGCGGTCGCCGAGGACCCGCTTCCACAGGTAGGTGACCGCGACGTCCTCGTCCCAGGGGAACCATGCGACGTTCACCGGACGGGCGGCCTCGCCCTTGCCGCCGGCCGTCGACGACTTCTTGACCGGGGCCAGCTTGTCGACGACGCCGGGGTTGGCCTTCAGCCAGGTCTTGACGGCGTCCTGCTGCTTGCCCTTGCCGGCCTTGTTGATCTCGGCCTCGAGACTCGTGAGCTGCTTCTCGGTCAGCTTGAAGTCCTTGAGCCACTTGCCGACCTCGGGGTTGTCGTCGGCGAAGCCCTTGCGGGACAGCGTGTGCACGCCGTCACCCTTGCCCCAGGCACCCTTCGGGTCCTTGAGCTTCTTCAGCTTGTAGTCGTTGTACGCCCAGTGCGGGGACCAGAGCGTCGTGACGATCGGCTGCTTCTTGGCGTACGCGCGCTTCAGCTGCGCCAGCATCGCCGGCGTGGAGCTGTCGACGACCTTGTACTCCTTGTCGAGGCCGTACTCCTTGAGCACCTTGCTCTTGAGCAGGCTCATCTCGCCGGCGCTCGCCTCGATGCCGGTGATCTTGCCGTCGAACTTCGAGGCCTGCCCCTTGAGGTCCTCGAGCGAGTCGATGCCCTTCATGTAGGCCGGCACCGAAAGCTCCAGGGACGTCTGGTCGTACCAGGCGCCGAGGTCGTCGAGCTGCTTGCCGTACTTCTTCCAGTACTGCGCGTGCGTGGTCGGCAGCCAGGAGTCGGTCTCGAAGTCGATCTGGCCGGAGGCCAGCGACGTGTAGAGCGGACCCGCGTCGAGCTGCTTGGCCTGCACGTCGAAGCCGCGCTGCTCCAGGATCTCCTTCCACAGGAAGGTGGAGGCGACGCCCTCGTCCCACGGGATGTAGCCGATGGAGATCTTCTTGCCCTGGCCGACGTCGGACGCGTCCGCCACGGGGTTCTCGCTCTTCGAACCGCCGAAGATGCCCATGCCGCCCGCGACGAGCGCGAGGATGACCACACCGACGACCGCGACCTCGGGCCGCGGGCGGTAGTTCCAGACCGTGAGCCCGTGCGCGGCGCGCACCTTGGCGAGCGCGCGGCGGCCCATCGGGGACGCCTGGGTGCCGAGCGCGCTGGTCATGCGGTCCAGGTAGATCGCGAGGATCACGATGGCGACGCCGGACTCGGAGCCGAGGCCGACGTTCAGCTGGCCGATGGCCTCGTTCACGTCGGCGCCGAGGCCCTCGGAGCCGACCATGCCCGCGATGGCGGCCATGGACAGGCCCAGCATGATGACCTGGTTGACGCCGGCCATGATCGACGGGAGCGCGAGCGGCAGCTGGACGCGGAACAGCGTGTTGCGCGGGGTGTCACCGAACGCGTCGGCGGCCTCGACCAGTTCCTTGTCGACCTGCCGGATACCCAGCTCCGTCATACGGACGCCGGGGGCCAGGGCGAAGATCAGGGTGGCGACGATGCCGGCGGGGGCGCCCGAGCCGAAGAACAGGATGGCCGGGATGAGGTAGATCATCGCGGGCAGCGTCTGCATGAAGTCCAGGACCGGGCGCACGACCGCGCTGACCCGGCTGGAGCGGGCCGCCCAGATGCCGACCGGCACCGAGATGACCAGCGCGATGATCGTCGCCACGAGGACGAGCGACAGCGTCATCATCGCGTGGTCCCACAGTTCGAGGGAGTCGATGAACGCGAATCCCACGAAGGTCAGGACACCGGCCACCGTGCCGCGCAGCCAGAAGGCGACCACCGCGAAGATGCCCGCGAGAATCAGCGGCTGCGGGGCCTGGAGGACCCAGTTGATGCCGTCGTAGGCACCGTTGAAGACGTTCTTGAAGAAGTCGAAGAGCCACGCGGCGTTGCTGAGCAGCCACTCGACGACGTCGTTGACCCAGTCACCGAAGGGAATCCTAGGCACCGGTGCTCACCTTCTTCACCGGCTCGTCGCCCTCGCCACGCGGCGTGGGGACGGCGCCCTTCGGAGCCTTCGTCATGGAGGTCTGCGCGGTGGGCTTCATCGGCTCACCGAGGACGGCGAGGAGCCGTTCCCGCGTCACGACACCTGTGAGCTTGCCGCTCTTGTCGGTCACCGCGACGGCGACGCCGTCCGTGGAGCACGGCGTGAACAGCTCGATCACCGGGGTGTCCTCGGTGACCGTCGCGGGCGCGTCGGCCGGGTCGTACCCCTTCTCGGGGGCGGTCATGATGGCGCCCGCGGTCAGTACGCGGGAGCGGTCCACGTCCTGGATGAACGAGGCGACGTAGTCGTTGGCCGGCGTGACGAGGATGTCCTCGGCGCTGCCGATCTGGACGATGCGGCCGTCGCGCATGACGGCGATGCGGTCGCCCAGGCGCATGGCCTCGTTCAGGTCGTGGGTGATGAAGACGATGGTCTTCTTCAGGGTCTTCTGGAGCTCGAGGAGCTGGTCCTGCATGTCGCGGCGGATCAGCGGGTCGAGCGCGCTGAACGACTCGTCCATGAGGAGCAGGTCCGCGTCGGTGGCGAGTGCGCGGGCCAGGCCCACGCGCTGCTGCATACCGCCGGAGAGCTCGTCGGGCCAGGACTTCTCCCAGCCGGCGAGACCGGCCAGGCGCAGCGCCTCCACGGCGCGCTGCTCGCGCTCCTTGCGGGGGACTCCCTGGACCTCGAGGCCGTACGCGGCGTTCTCGAGCACGCTGCGGTGGGGGAAGAGCGCGAAGTGCTGGAAGACCATGCTGATCTTCTTGGAGCGCACGGCACGCAGGTCGCGGGGGCTGAGCGCGGTCAGATCCTGGCCGTCGAAGCGGACGTGCCCGGCCGTGGGCTCGAGCAGTCCGTTCAGCATGCGCAGAAGCGTGGACTTGCCGGAGCCCGACAGACCCATCACGACGAAGATCTGGCCCGGCTCGACGGTGAAGGATGCGTCGATCACGGCAGCGGTGGTGCCGCCGGCGCGCAGTTCCTCACGGTCTGCTCCGTGGCGGAGTTTCTCCACCGCTTCATCGGGTCGTCTGCCGAACACCTTGTACAGGTCTTCGGCTTGCAGCGTGGACACATACACCTCTCGGGTAGAACCATGACGGCCCGCCTCCCCCGCCGGCGGGCCGTGGAGCGATGCGAGGTCCGCTCGCGGGCCGGAAACACATCCATTGGTTGAATGAGGGACCGGGTTCGCTCCGGGGGCGCGCCTGCCCTCACTTATGCAGATCAAACGGAAGAGTGTTCCAGTTCACATTGCGTTCACTTCCGGAACCGGATCCGCCACATCCTGGCGAAGCGGTGGCTGTCGGTGCCGTGCGGCAGGATGTGGAACGTGACCCAGCGAACCGATCGCCTGATGCTGCTCGACACCGCGTCCCTGTACTTCCGGGCCTACTTCGGTGTCCCCGACTCCGTGAAGGCCCCTGACGGGACGCCGGTCAACGCGGTGCGCGGCCTGCTCGAATTCATCACCCGGCTCGTGCACGACCACCACCCCGACTCACTGGTGGCCTGCATGGACGCGGACTGGCGGCCCCAGTGGCGGGTCGACCTGATCCCCTCGTACAAGGCGCATCGCGTCGCGCAGGAGACCGAGACCGGGCGGGACGGTTCCTATACGGAAGAGATTCCCGACACCCTCTCCCCCCAGGTCCCGATCATCGAGGACGTGCTCGACGCGGTGGGCATCGCGCGCGTGGGCGTCGAGGGGTACGAGGCGGACGACGTCATCGGCACGTTCACCGGGCGGGCCACCGGTCCGGTCGACATCGTCACCGGCGACCGCGACCTCTTCCAGCTCGTCGACGACGCGCGTGAGCGCCGCGTCCTGTACCCCCTCAAGGGCGTCGGCACCCTCCAGGTCACCGACGAGGAACTGCTGCGCGAGAAGTACGGCGTCGACGGCTCCGGCTACGTGGATCTGGCCCTCCTGCGCGGCGACCCGAGCGACGGCCTGCCGGGCGTGCCCGGCATCGGCGAGAAGACGGCGGCGAAGCTGCTCGCGCAGTTCGGGGACCTGGCCGGGATCATGGCCGCCGTCGACGACCCGAAGTCGAAGCTGACGCCCTCGCAGCGCAAGCGCCTGGACGAGTCGCGGCCGTACATCGCTGTCGCGCCGACGGTCGTGCGGGTCGCAGCGGACGTGCCCCTGCCGGACGTGGACACGGCGCTGCCGCGTGAAGCGCGCGATCCCGCGGCCCTCGACAAGCTCGCGGAGCGCTGGGGCTTGGGCGGATCTTTGCAGCGGCTGCTCACCACCCTTGAGCGCTGAGTGTTAACTTAGGTAAACCTAAGTACCCAGTGATCTTCAGGGGAGGCCGCCATGGCGGAACGTCCGGAACGCAGGAAGCCGACGGCGCACCGGGGCGAGGTCCTGCGCACCGAGCGGCTCACCCCGCACATGCAGCGCGTGGTCCTCGGTGGGGACGGCCTCGCCGCGTTCGCCGCGGGCGGCTGCACCGACCACTACGTGAAGCTGCAGTTCCCGCTCGACGGCGTCATCTACCCCGAGCCGTTCGACCTCGGCCGGATCCGCGAGGAGCTGCCGCGCGAGCAGTGGCCCGTGACGCGTACGTACACCGTGCGCGCCTGGGACCCGGTGGCGCGCGAGCTGACGCTCGACTTCGTGGTGCACGGCGACGAGGGCATCGCCGGCCCTTGGGCGCGGGACGTACAGCCGGGAGCGCGCGTGCATCTGGCCGGCCCCGGCGGCGCCTACGCCCCGGACTCGGCTGCCGACTGGCATCTGCTCGCCGGTGACGAGAGCGCCCTGCCCGCGATCGCGGCCGCCCTGGAGGCGCTGCCCGAGGGCGCCGTGGCCCACGCGTTCGTGGAGGTCTCCGACGCCACCGAGGAGCAGAAGATCGACTCCGCCGCGCAGGTCGTCTGGCTGCACCGCGGCGACCGGCCGGTGGGCGAGGCCCTGGTGGAGGCCGTACGCGGGCTCGCGTTCCCGGCCGGCCGGGTGCAGGCCTTCGTGCACGGCGAGGCGGGCTTCGTGAAGGAGCTGCGCCGCCATCTGCGCACCGAGCGGGAGATCCCGCGCGAGGACCTCTCGATCTCCGGGTACTGGCGCCTCGGTCACAACGAGGACGGCTGGCAGGCCTCGAAGCGGGAGTGGAACGCACAGGTGGAGGCGGAGCAGGAGACGGCCTAGGGCTGTCTCCCGCTCCGCCCGGGGCGCCCCCGCGGAGGGAGCGCCTCCCAGGCGTCGTGCTCAGACGGACCGCTGGTACGAGCGGAAGGTGCGGGTCGACAGCCACACCGCCCCGACGGCCAGCACGAGGAGCGCCCCGCCGCGGGTCAGCACGTCGCTCCAGTCCGGGTGGTCGGACATCGCCGAACGGCCCGCGACCATCGCCCAGTTGAGCGGGTTGAAGTCGGCTGTGTGCCGCATCCACGACGGCATCTGCGACGGCGCCATGAACGCGGAGGACAGGAAGGTCAGCGGGAGCAACAGGAACGTGTTGATCCCGATGATCGACTCCCGCTCCCTGACCAGCATGCCCAGCGCGTTCGACAGCGCGCCGAACACCGTGCCGAGGAGCACCGCGGCGGCGACGAGGATGAGCACTCCGCCCGCCCCGCCCGGCAGTTCGGCCCCGCCGAGAAGGCCGAGCAGCACGATGACGACGGACTGGAGCGCGGTGACCAGACCGTTGCTCACCACATTGCCGTTCATCAGGGCGCCTCGGCTCACCGGTGTGGTGAGGAACCGGTTGAGCGTGCCGCGCTGGATCTCGTCGAGCGTCGCCATGCCCGCCCACATGTTGGAGCTGAGCGCGCTCATCACGACGACGCCGGGGATGAGGTAGTCGAGATAGGTCGTGGTCCCGAACCCGCCCAGCTCGACGACCTTCTTGAACAGGTTGCCGAACAGGAACAGCCAGACCACCGGCTGGATCAGGGTGATCAGCAGATACGCGGGCTGACGCAGGAACACCATGAGCTGACGCTGCGTCATGAACCAGGTCTGCGGGATCGCGGTACTCATCGGGCACCTCCGGCGGGGGCGAGGGCGTCGGCGGCGGACGCGTCGAGGGTGGCGGCCTGCGCCTCGGAGTAGCGGCGGCCTGCGTAGCGGAGATAGACGTCGTCGAGCGAGGGGCGGGCCACGGTGGCGGCCGTGACCGCTACGCCCGCCCGCTCCAGCGCGCCGAGCAGGGCGGGCACGGCGGCGGCCCCGTCGTCGGCGCGGACACTGACGCGCCGGCCGTCGAACTGGGTCTCGCGCACGCCCGGCAGCGCGGCGAGCGCGCCCTCCAGCAGCGTGCGGCCCGCGTCCGGGACGGGGGCGTACAGCTCCAGGTGGACGGCGTCCCCGCGCAGTTCACCCTTGAGGCCGTCGGGGGTGCCCTCGACGACGACATGGCCGCGGTCGACGACGGCGATGCGCTCGGCGAGCCGGTCGGCCTCTTCGAGGTAGTGCGTGGTGAGCAGGATGGACAGGCCCTCGTCGCCCGCGAGGCGCGCGATCTCGTCCCACATCGCGGTGCGGGCCTCCGGGTCGAGGCCGGTGGTGGGCTCGTCGAGGAAGAGCACCTCGGGCCGGTGGACGAGGCCGAGCGCCACGTCGAGGCGGCGCTGCATGCCGCCCGAGTAGCCCTTGACCTGGCGTCCGGCGGCGTCGGAGAGACGGAAGCGGTCGAGGAGTTCGGCAACGCGCCGGTTCAGGTCCGCTCCGCGCAGGCCGTAGAGCCTGCCCTGGAGCTGGAGGTTCTCGCGGCCGGTGGCGACGGGGTCGGCGCCGGACTTCTGGGCGACGACACCGATGGCGCGGCGCACCCGGTCGGGGTGCCGCAGCACGTCGTGGCCCGCGACGGTGGCGGTCCCGGAGTCGGGGCGGGCGAGGGTGGTGAGGATCTTGACGGTGGTGGACTTCCCTGCGCCGTTCGGGCCGAGCAGGCCGAAGACGGTGCCGGGTTCCACGGAGATGTCCATGCCGCTGAGCGCGGTGACATCGCCGGGATAGGTCTTGACGAGTTGACGCGCCTGCACTGCGGGCGCACGGGTGCTCATGACGACGGCTCTCCTGTGTGAGCGGACGACGGTGGATCCGCTCGCGGGTGTGAGCGGATGACGGCCGATCCACGTGAAGAGCGCCGGGCTATCCTGGGTGTGCCGCACCTCGATCGCCTGGCTCGCCGCACGGTGGGTCGGTCCGGGGTTCGAGACCCTGGCGGGACTGCTGCAACAGTCCTGCCGGGGTCTGTTTGTCTCTCTCGGCCTGCTTCTCTCCGGGTCCCTCTTCTCTTCCTGCGGCCGAGCCCCACCGGCTTCCGAGTGGGTCACCGGCTCACGCACGGGCCACCGGCTTCCGTGTGGATCACCGGTCGGGGCGGGTTTCCTCCAACTCGGCGAATTCCGGAGGGATTTCACCGGTCTCGTGGAACGTCCGCCACTGTCCGACGCCGTCGAGCGTGCCGTCCTTGACCTCCCGCAGGAAGCCCCGGATCCACTCGGCCTGCGCCTCGACCATGTGCAGCTGATACTCGGTCTCCACGAGGAAGATCCGCGGCAGCGTCTCGTACAGCTTCATGAGTCCACCGCGTGCGCTCGCCGCCTGGACCTCGAGCGAGGCGAGGCGCTCCTCCAGCAGTCGCGTCACCTCGTCGGGGTGTATGACCCCCATGAGGGAGAGCGCCGTCTCGAAGATCGGGTACTCCCGCGCGGGCACGGCGAGCAGGTCGGAGAGCCACTCGAGCGCTTCCTCCCGGCCGTCGTCGGTGATCCCGTAGAGCGTGCGCTCCGGCCGGTTCCCCTGCCGCTGCACGTCCGCGACCTCGACGAAGCCGTGCTTCTCCAGATTCTGGACGACCGTGTAGAGCGAGCCGTAGTTGATCTTCGTCGTGGTGTCCTTGCCACGCCGGCGCAGGGTCTGCGCGATCTCGTACGGGTGCATGGGCTTCTCCATGAGCAGCACCATCACCGCGAGGGCCAGCGGATTGCCCAGCTTGCGCCGCTTCGTGGCCACGGACCTCACCTCACCCCTCGCACCCGACACCCCGTATCCGAATATCCGTAGCCGAACATATCGCGATAGACCATCGGCGTCAACACACGATGTATCGCGAATGAGGCGGGTGCACAAGAGGCGCGGACCTCGGCGCGGGGATCCGGTGGGGGTGCGCCCGATACGGCCGCGTCACGCCTCCGGTCGGCGGTCGCCCTGCACGCGCGCGTGGAGGTGGCAGTCGTGCCAGCCGTCCGCGTGCAGGAGCGCGCTGCGCTTCGTGCCCTCCAGGGCGAACCCCGACTTGAGGGCGACCCGGCAGGACGCCATGTTGCCGACGGCGTGCTGGAGTTCGAGGCGGTGGAAGCCGATCTCGTCGAGCGCCCAGCGGGACAGCGCGGCGACGGCGCGCGGGGCGACACCGGCGCCCCGCGCCGCGGGCAGGACCCAGTACGCGACCTCGGCCAGCCCCTCGTGCAGAGACAGGTAGCGCAGCGCCGTGCGGCCCACCACCTCGCCGGTGTCCGCCGCGGCGAGGGCCCAGCTGGCCCTCTGCTCGACGTCCCAGGCGTCCCGCCACTCGTTCATCCAGCCGCGCGCCTCGTCCTCGGACTCCGCGACGCGGGCGTGCCAGCGCTGGATCGTAGGGTCGCGGAACGCCGCGTACACGGCGGGCACGTCGTCGTCCCGCCAGGGCCTGAGGACGAGGCCGCCCTCGGCCTCGATGGTGGGCTGAGGGCCGCGGGCGAGCGCGCCGGTGGCCAGGACCTGCGGAATCGTGATCGGCATGGGCCCCATCCTGCCCCCGGCGGCCCGCCTCCGTCCGTGGTTCCCGGGGACCCGCGGCCGCCCGTAGGCTGGGCCGCGATGAGACGTAAGCGGCGCATTCCGCCCTCCCCGCTGCCGCAGCGCGACGGCATCGACGCCTTCCGGGTCATGCTGCCGCTCGACGGCGCCTGGAGCACGGTGCGCGACCATCTCGTGGAGCGGCTCGCGGCCGGGCCCGAGATGATCGACGCGATGCTGCGCGAGGGACGGATCGTGGGCGCGGACGGGGCCGCGGTGACGGCGGACGCGCCGTACGCGCCGGGCGCCTGGATGTGGTTCCACCGCGACCTGGCGCCCGAGGTGCCGGTGCCGTTCCCCATCGGGATCGTGTACCGCGACGAGCACATCGTCGTCGCCGACAAGCCGCACTTCCTGGCGACGACGCCGCGCGGCAGCCACGTCACCGAGACCGCGCTGGCGCGCCTGCGGCGGGAGTTGGGCCTGCCCGCGCTCGGGCCGGCGCACCGGCTCGACCGGCTCACCGCGGGCCTCGTCCTGTTCGTCGTCCGGTCCGAGGAACGCGGCGCGTACCAGACTCTGTTCGGCGACAAGCTCGTACGCAAGGAGTACGAGGCGGTGGCCGCCCACGACCCGGGAATCGCTCTGCCGAGGACCGTGCGCAGCCGGATCGAGAAGGAGCGCGGGGTGCTCGCCGCGCGCGAAGTGCCGGGCGCGGAGCCGAACGCGGAGAGCCGGATCGAGCTCGTCGAGCGGCGCGGCGGGCTCGGCCGCTACCGGCTGCTCCCCCACACCGGCCGCACCCACCAGCTGCGCGTCCACATGAACGCGCTCGGCCTGCCGATCCTCGGCGACCCGATCTACCCGGTGATCGCCGACGAGGTGGCGCCGGACGACTTCCGCCGCCCGCTCCAACTCCTCGCCCGGACCCTGGAGTTCAGGGATCCGGTGACGGGCCGGGAGCACCGCTTCGAGAGCGGGCGGACGCTCGACGCCTGGTCGGCGTACGAGGAGTGGGCGGGCGGCGGGCCGACGGCGCCCGCGCACCCCTCGTAACGCCTGGGCGCTGCCCGGTCAGTAGCCGCGCCACCAGCGCAGGAAACGCCGCCAGGCGCCCTGCGGCGGTGCGGCGGGCTCCGGGAACGCTGCGGGCGGCTGCTGCTGCGGCTGGGGGGCGGGCGCCGGAGCGGGGGCGGGCGCCGGCGGGGCGTGCGTCGACACCTGCCATTCGTCGCGCGGCTCCGGGACCGGCCGGATGCCGGGCTTGGCGACGACGTCCTGCGGCGGGCGCGGCTCGAACTTCACCGGCAGCTCCACCAGGTGCTGCGAGAGGATCGAGGAGCGCCAGCGCAACTCGTGCTCGTGCACCGAGAGTTCGACGTCGGGAAGGCGCATCAGGAGCGCGTCGACACCGATGTCGGCGATGGCGCGGCCGATGTCCTGTCCGGGACACTCGTGCGGTCCGCCGCCGAAGGCGAGGTGCGAGCGGTTGCCCTGCATGTTGGCGGACAGGTCGGGCCGTACGACGGGGTCGACGTTGCCGGGCGCGATGCCGAAGATCAGGCCGTCACCCCGGCGGATGTGCCGGCCGCCGAGCTCGGTGTCCTCCTTGGCGAAGTAGCCGACCATGGCGCTGAACGGCGGCTCGTCCCACAGGGACTGCTCGACCGCCTCGGGCACGGTCATCTGGCCGCCGTTGAGCTGGGCACGGAAGCGCGGGTCGGTGAGGACCACGCGCAGCACGTTCGCAATGAGGTTGGCCGTCGCCTCGTACGCGGCGATCAGGACGAGGCGCAGGTGCTGGGCCACCTCGTCGTCGTCGAGCGCGGCGGGCTGGGCGATGAGGTGACTGGTGAAGTCGGCCTCGGGGTGGGCACGGCGGCGGGCGGTGAGCCTGGTGAGGACGCCCATGATGTATTCGTTGCTCGCGATGGCGGTCTCGGTGCCCTTGATCATGTCGCGGGCGGCCTGCACCATCCGCTCGTTGTACTCCTCGGGCATGCCGAAGATCCGGCACATCACCATCATCGGCAGATGCTCGGCGAACTGGCTGACGACGTCCGCCTCGCCGGTCTCGCAGATCTTGTTGACCAGTTCGTTCGCGGCGCGGTTGATGAAGCGCCGCAGGCCCCGGGCCTCGATGGTGCCGATCGCCCCCGTGACCGCGCCGCGCAGCCGCTGGTGGTCGGCGCCCTCGGCGAAGCTGCAGATGGGCTGCCAGCTGAAGACGGGCGCGAGGGGGTTGGTGGGGGTGACACTGCCGTCGAGGACGGCGTTCCAGTGGCGCGCGTCGCGGTTGAACTGGGAGGTCGAGCGGACCATGTGCAGGTTCTCGCTGTGCCCGAGGACCGCCCACATCGGCACGTCGTCGTGGATCAGGACGGGGGCGACGGGGCCGTGTTCGGCGCGCAGCTTCTCGTACACGGCCGCGAGGTCGTCGTCCGCCTCGGGACCGTAGAGCCGGCGCAGGCCGCCGGGGCCCAGGGCGTGGGCCGGGCAGCCGGGCGGTGGACTGAGCGCGGCCTCGTCCGTGCCGGCGTGGGAGTGGGAGGGAGTCGTCACGGTGATCGCTCCGGTGTGTGGAAAGTCTGTGTGGAAAAGGCTGTGTCGAAGAAAGGGCGGCCGGCGCCGGCCGGGTCAGACGCGGGCGAGCGCCAGTTCGTGCAGATAGCGCATCAGCGTCATCAGGACGTCCCGGCTTGAGGCGCGGCGCCGGGCGTCGCACTCGAGGATCGGGACGTCCGGGTCGAGGTCGAGTGCCTGGCGCAGTTCGTCGGCGGGGTAGCGCGGGCCGTCGGGGAAGGCGTTGTTGGCGATGACGAACGGCACGCCGCGCTCCTCCAGGCGCCCGATCACGTCGAAGCTGACTTCGAGGCGGCGGGTGTCGATGAGCACGACGGCGCCGAGCGCGCCCTCGAACAGGCCGTTCCACAGGAACCAGAAGCGCTCCTGGCCCGGGGTGCCGAAGAGGTAGAGCACCAGCTCGTCCGTGATGCTGATGCGTCCGAAGTCCATGGCGACCGTGGTGGCGGTCTTCGTCTCGGAGCCGTAGTTGTCGTCGACTCCGATGCCCGCCTGGGTCATGGTCTCTTCGGTGGTGAGCGGCCTGATCTCGCTGACGGATCCCACCATCGTGGTCTTGCCCACGCCGAAGCCGCCCACGATGACGACCTTCACCGCGGCCGTGACCGTGTCGGGCAGATGGTCCTCGCTCCGGGGCCCCGGAATGTGGGGTCCGTCCCGGAGCGTGTCAGAGCTTTTGAAGTCCATGCATCACCGCTTCGAGGAGGGAACGGTCGGCTACGGCGCCGCGGATGACGGGGGCGCGCGCCTGGACCAGTTCGGCCGCGAGGAGTTCGCCGAGCAGCACGGTGACCACGCTGAACGGCAGACTGAGGTAGGCCGAGATCTCGGCCGTGGACAGGGGTGACTTGCACAGCCGTAACAGGGCTGCCTGTTCGGGCGGGGCCGCGGGCGGGGGGTCCGCGCGCGCGACGATCAGGGTGACCAGGTCGAGCGGCGCGCGCTCGGCCCCCTCGCTGCCACCGGTGATCGTGTACAGGCGTTCGGGGTTGGCGCCCTTGCCGTCCGGCCCGCGGCGTTCGCGCTGCGGCGGCTCCGCCCGGGAGGGTTGCGGGGGATGCGTCATACGGTCTGCCCGTTGCGCCGGGGCGGACTGGTGAGGTGTGCGCCGATGCGTACGACGAGGTCGCGCATGCGGTTGCTGATGAGTCCGGCGTCCACGTGGGCGTCGGCGAGGACCGCGAGGTACGCGCCCTTGCCCGCGGCCATGAGGTAGAAGAACCCACCGCTGACCTCGATGATGACCATGCTCATCCGGCCGTCGCTGTCCGGGATCTCGCTGGCCACCGCGGTGGCGAGGCTCTGGAGTCCGGCGCAGGCGGCGGCGATGCGGTCGGCCGCGTCGGGGTCTCCGCCGTAGCGGGCGATGCGCAGGCCGTCCGCGGAGAGCACCACGACCTGCCGGGTCTGAGGCACGCCGTCGGCGAGCTCCTTGAGCATCCAGTCGAAGTTTGCCCTTTGCTGGATCACTGACGGTCTCCCTCGTCGACCTGCTGGTTGGTCCCGGTGGGCTCGCCCGACGCGTCGCCCTGCCCGTCACCCTTGAGCCCGTTCATGAACGCCTCGACCCACAGGCCCGGTTCGGGCTGGTCCGGCTTCTCGGGTTCGGCCTCGGAGGCCGGCACCGGGATGGGCGTCCACTGCGGGGGCTGGTCCGCGCGCGGCGCCGCCCCGCCGCCGTTCTCGGGCGCCCTGGGCGTCACGATGATCTGCTGGTCGATGACCTTCGTGTCGACCTTCCTGCGGCGCTGCGGAAGTCCGTTGGCGCGCCACTCGGTGACGACGGGGACGTCGTCCTCCATGGCGGCCATCAGCGGTGCGGAGGGGCGGGGTCCCGTGGTGGGGCGGCGCAGCTTCTTCTTGCGGGGCTCCTCCACGATGGGCTCGCCGTCGTTGTTGACGCGAGGCACACCGGAGGCGCCGATGCCGTGCGCGAGGCCGGGCGCGGGATCGGTCGTGATCATGATCCGCGGCACGATGAGGACGGCGCGGACGCCGCCGTACGCGGACTGGCGCAACGCGATCTGCATGTCGTACATCTGCGAGAGCCGGCCGACGACGGCCATGCCGAGGCGGGGGTTCTCGCCGAGGTCGTTGAGGTCGATACCGGCCTTGGCGCGGGCGAGCATCTCCTCGGCGCGGCCGCGGGCCTCCTCGCTGAGGCTGACGCCGCCGTCCTCGATCTCGATGGCGATGCCGGTCTGCACCTCGACCGCGGTGACGTGCACCTTGGTCTGCGGCGGCGAGTAGCGCGTCGCGTTGTCCATGAGCTCGGCGAGCGCGTGGATGAGCGGCTCGACGGAGATGCCGCGGATGGCGACCTTGGCGATCGAGTGCAGCTCGATGCGGGGATATTCGAGGATGCGCGACATGGCGCCGCGCAGCACGCTGTAGAGCGGCACCGGCCGGGGCCACTGGCGGCCGGGGCGGGCGCCGCCGAGGACGGTGATGGAGTCGGCGAGCCGGCCGATCAGCGCGGTGCCGTGGTCGATGCGCAGGAGGTCGTCGAAGACCTCGGGGTTGCGGCCGTGGTCCTCCTCCATCTCGCGCAGTTCGGCGTTCTGCTTGTGCACGATGGACTGGACGCGGCGCGCGATGGAGACGAAGGCGCGCTGCGCGGCGTCGCGCATGTTCTCCTCGCGGTCGATGAGGTCGAGCACCTCGGCCATCAACCTGCGCTGCGCTTGGGGCAGTTGGGAGTGCGCGGGGTCACTCTCGACGACGACCTTGACGGCTTCCGAGGCCGTGTCGCCGGAGCGCAGCCGGTACAGGGACTCGGGCAGCAGATACCTGGCCATCCACTGGGCCTCGTCGTCACGGGCGGCGAGACTGCGTTCCAGATGCTCGACGTGGCGGGCGGACTGGGCCCGCTCCCATTTGATCGTGCGGCCGCGGCGTACCACCTCGGCGGCCACCAGGATCAGCAGGAGCGTGGCGAAGCCGCCGCACAGGGCGACGGCGAGCCGCGCGGGCTGCGCCACCACCGCGACGGCGGCTCCGGTCGCCGCGGCCATGGCCACGGCGGGCAGCAACAGCACGCGTGTGTAGGGGATCTCTCGGCCACCGGGAGGCGATTGAACACTCACCATGTATGCCCTCTGAACGGTCGGATCGGGGAAATGTGTGGTTACGGGGACGTGCCGACGTGCGCGTGGGGGGATGAACTCGAACCATCTACAAGATTGGGAACAAACGCACGAATATGTGCCAACTCGGTGCGCTGCGGGCGAGCTTAGTCCCGTGGGATCACCGCTGTGTCATATTCCGCAAGCACCTGAAATGGCCGGACGGGAGGAATACACTCGGCCCCATTTGCACGCTCAGCGGCGGCTCGCACACATGGAGTGATCACGTCCGCCCGTGCGAAATCCCCGTCACGGAAAGGCTGTTGGGCCCTCGGTGCGTGACGCGTGTGAGGTCAGGGGCCCGCGGTGCGCGGGTCCGCGCCCGCGGCCGTCGCGGCGACGACCGGGGCGACGACCGGTACGGAGCATTCGGGATCGGGGCGGTGCACGAGAATGACGCCTTCGGTCAGCCCGAGGAACACATGGGTACGCGGGGACAGTTCACCCTCCGCACATGCACGCCCTGATCGGTGGCGGCAGCAACTACCCGTGGATTTCGTTGAGTTCGGCACGAACGGACACGGACGGCATGACCGTCATGGAATCGCGTACGGCCTGTGTCCCCGCGCCCGTCAGGGCGCGGGGAACGGCGCGACCGGTCACCACCGGCCGCCCTCTAACCGACGGACGAGTACGCCACCACGCCGCGCCGCAACGCGTCCACGGCCTTGCGGGCGTTCTTGGCGACCGTGTCCCCGTCTCCCGCTCCGGAGACGGACGGCGCCGCGGCCGCGATCTGGCCGAGCACGTCGATGACCTGCTTGCACCAGCGCACGAAGTCACCGGCGGGCATGTCCGCCTCGCGCAGAACCTCGTCGAGGCCCTTGCCGGACGCCCACTGGTGCGCGGCCCAGGCGAAGCCCAGATCGGGTTCGCGCTGGCCGACGCCCTCGGTCTGGCTGATCTTGAACTCTTCCTCCAGGGCGTCGAGCCGGCCCCAGATGCGGACCATCTCACCGAGCGCCGCCTTGGCCTTGCCGGACGGCAGCTTGGGCGCGAGCGCGTCGTCGGCGGCGCGGGCCTCGAACACCAACGCCGAGACGCACGCGGCCAGTTCGGCCGGGCTGAGGCCTTCCCAGACCCCGTCGCGCAGGCACTCGCTGGCGAGCAGGTCGAGCTCGCCGTACAGACGCGCGAGGCGCTTGCCGTTCTGCGTGACCTCGTCGCCGCGCAGATAGTCCATCTCGGTCAGCAGGGCCACGATGCGGTCGAAGGTGCGGGCGATCGTGTTCGTCCGGCCCTCGATGCGGCGCTCCAGCTGTTGCGTGTCGCGCCGCAGCCGGTAGTAGCGCTCGGCCCAGCGGGCGTGGTCCTCGCGCTCGTCGCAGCCGTGACAGGGATGGGCGCGCAGTTCGGCGCGCAGCCGCGTGATCTCACGGTCGTCGGCCGCCGCCGCGCGGCCCCTGCGATGCCGGTCGGGCACGATGTGGCCGGCCTTGGTGCGCAGCGCGGACGCGAGGTCCCGCCGCGACTGGGGCGAGCGCGCGTTGAAGGACTTGGGGATCCGCATCCGCTCCAGCGCCTCGACGGGCACCGGGAAGTCGATCGACGCGAGCCGCTTGACCTGGCGCTCGGCGGTCAGGACCAGCGGGCGCGGTCCGTCGTGCTGCTCGAAGCCACGGTGTCCGTTCGACCGGCCGGCCGGGAGGCCGGGGTCGAGGACGAGCGCGAGCCCGGCGAACTTGCCGGAGGGGACGTGGATGACGTCGCCCGGCTTGAGCTTCTCCAGGGCGGCGGCCGCCGCGGCGCGCCGCTGGGCCGCACCCTGCTTGGCGAGGTCCGTCTCGCGGTCCTTGAGCTCGCGGCGCAGCCGCGCGTACTCCTCGAAGTCTCCCAAGTGGCAGGTCATGGAGGCCTTGTAGCCGTCCAGGCCCTCCTCGTTGCGCTGGACCTGGCGGGAGATCCCGACGACCGACTTGTCGGCCTGGAACTGCGCGAAGGACGTCTCGAGCAGCTCGCGCGAGCGGTGCCGGCCGAACTGCTCGACCAGATTCACCGCCATGTTGTAGGACGGCTTGAAGCTGGAGCGCAGCGGGTACGTGCGCGTGCCCGCGAGTCCCGCGAGGTGCTCGGGGCTGAAGCCGCGCTGCCACAGGACGACCGCGTGGCCCTCGACGTCGATGCCACGCCGACCGGCCCGGCCGGTGAGCTGGGTGTACTCGCCGGGCGTGATGTCGGCGTGCTGCTCGCCGTTCCACTTGACGAGCTTCTCCAGCACGACGGACCTGGCCGGCATGTTGATGCCGAGCGCCAGGGTCTCCGTCGCGAAGACGGCCTTCACGAGGCCGCGTACGAACAGCTCCTCGACGACCTCCTTGAACGTCGGCAGCATGCCCGCGTGGTGGGCGGCGATGCCGCGCTCCAGGCCTTCGAGCCACTCGAAGTAGCCGAGGACGTGCAGGTCCTCGTCGGGGATCGCGGCCGTGCGCTCCTCGACGATCGCGCGGACGCGGGCGCGGGCCTCGTCGTCGTTGAGCCGCAGGCCCGCGTACAGGCACTGCTGTACGGCGGCCTCGCAGGCGGCGCGGCTGAAGATGAACGTGATCGCGGGCAGGAGCCCCTCGCTGTCGAGGCGCTCGATGACCTCGGGGCGGCCGGGCGTCCAGATCCGGGAGCGCTGTCGGCGCTCGCGCTCGCGGTCCGCCTCGCGCACCATCTTGCCCTTGCGGCGGTCGCGCGGGTTGTACGAGCGGCTGGCCTCCATGCGGGCCATGCGCGTCAGGTCCGGGTTGACGGCCTTCTTGCGGCCCTCGCCCTCCTCGAAGAGGTCGTACATCCGGCGCCCGGCGAGCACGTGCTGGAACAGGGGTACGGGCCGGTGCTCGGAGACGATCACTTCGGTGTCGCCTCGCACGGTGTCGAGCCAGTCGCCGAACTCCTCCGCGTTCGACACGGTCGCCGAGAGGGAGACCAGGGTGACGGACTCCGGGAGGTGGATGATCACCTCTTCCCAGACGGCGCCGCGGAAGCGGTCGGAGAGGTAGTGCACCTCGTCCATGACCACGTAGCCGAGGCCGAGGAGGGTCTGCGAGCCCGCGTACAGCATGTTCCGCAGGACCTCGGTGGTCATGACGACCACCGGAGCGTCCGCGTTCACGCTGTTGTCGCCGGTCAGCAGGCCGACCTTGTCGGCTCCGTACCGCCTGGCGAGGTCGGCGTACTTCTGGTTCGACAACGCCTTGATGGGTGTCGTGTAGAAGCACTTCTTGCCCTGCTGGAGGGCCAGGTGGACGGCGAACTCGCCGACGATCGTCTTGCCGGAGCCGGTGGGCGCGGCCACCAGGACGCCCTTGCCCGTCTCGAGAGCCTGACACGCCTCGATCTGGAAGGGGTCGAGGCCGAAGTCGTACATCTCGCGGAAATCGGCGAGCGCGGTGGCCTGCTCGGCAGCGCGCTTACGTGCTGCCGCGTACCGCTCGGCCGGTGAGAGGTCCTCTGTCATCGTGCTTTCGAGACTACCGGCCACCACTGACAACGGACGATCTTTATTGTGATCGGCCCCTTTTCGGATCGGAGCGCCACGAGTTCCGGGCCCGGGGCCCATCTCCAGGGCCGGGGCCCACGATCTCCGGGCGTCAGGGCCCTACGACCAGCGCGGCCCGCGGCACGCACTCGACGGTCAGGGGCAGGCTTCCGAGCGGCTCCCCGTCGGCGTACCCGGTGATCCCCTCCGCAGCCAGTTCGACCTTCTTCGCGCGGTGGACGGTGACCACGGGGTGGTCGAGGTGGGTCCCCTTGTAGACGCGCGGGAAGACCTTGAGCAGCGTCGCCCGTGAGCAGTCTCCGACGACCGTGATGTCGAAGAGTCCGTCCGTCATGTCGGCACCGGCACAGATCTTCATGCCACCGCCGTACGACGTCCCGTTCCCCACGGCGACGAGCGTGGCCTCGACCTCCAGCGCGGGGCCGTCGTCCAGGGTGATCCGGTACGGGATGGGCTTGAACGCGGCGAGTTCGGCGACGATCGCGAGGTCGTACTTGAAGCGGCCGCCGGGCCAGCGCATCCGGTTGCCCCGGTCGTTGACCCGGGAGTCGAACCCCGAGGCCAGGACGGTGCCGAACCAGTGTCCGTCGGCCCGCCCCAGGTCGAGCTCGCGTATCCGCGAGCCCTTGAGGGCGTCGGCGACGAGGGCGCCTGCCGCCGCCGGGTCGCGCACGGGCAGTCCGAGGGAGCGGGCGAAGTCGTTTCCCGTCCCGACGGCGATCACGCCGAGCGGGGTGCGGGTGCCCGCGACCGCCTGGAGCGCGAGGTTGGCCATGCCGTCACCGCCGACGGCTATGAGCGCTCCGGTGCCGTCGTGGACCGCGGCACGCGCGCGCGTGAGCGCGTCGCCGGCGTCCTCCCCGACGACCGTACGCACGGAGAAACCGGCCGCCCGCAACGCGGAAGCGGCCGGCTGCGCCGCCTGGGCGCCCCGGCCGCGCCCGGCGGTGGGATTGACGAAGAGGGTGATCTCGCTGGTCACGGGCGGACCTTACAAGATCGTGCCGCCCTGTCAGGTCACGTCGTCATAACCGTTGACCCGGTCATGGTCCGAGCTCGCCTGCTCGGGCAGCGCGTTGCCGGCCGAGACGGGCTCGGGGGTGAGGTCCAGGTTCGAGGCCTCGTCGTCGTCCAGGTCCTCGTGGTCCCTGGCCTTGCGGCGGTCGTTGAGCAGGGAGAAACCGGCGGCCGCGAAGTAGAGGACCCAGATGGGTCCGGCGAGCGCCAACATGCTCAGCGGGTCGGTGCTGGGCGTGGCCACGGCCGCGAAGACCGTGATGCCCATGATCATGCCGCGCCACCAGCCGATCATCCGCTTGCCCGTGATCACCCCGGTGAGGTTGAGCATCACGAGGAGCAGCGGCAGCTCGAAGGAGAGCCCGAAGACGACCACCATGCGCGTGATCAGGTCCAGGAGATCGTCCAGCGGCAGCTGGTTGTCGACACCGCCCGGCGAGAAGTCGAGCAGCACCCTCGCCATCGTGGGGAGGGTCTTGTACGCGAAGAAGGCGCCGCACAGGAACAGCGGGAAGCCGGTGGCGACGAAAGCCGTCGCGTACTTCTTCTCGTGCCGGTGCAGGCCGGGCGCGACGAAGCCCCACAGCTGGTACAGCCAGACCGGCGACGCGAGCACGACACCCGCCATCAGCGAGATCTTCAGCGCGAGCGTGAACGGCGTCAGCAGACCGTTGAGCACGATCCGCGCGCACGTCTCGTCGTGCTGTCCCTTGTTCGCCTGCTCCGCGAGCTCGGCGAAGCTCGACTTGCAGCCCACCGAGTCCAGCACCGGATTGGTGAAGAACTCGATGATGTCCTTGTAGAAGAAGGCGGCGACGATCGTGACGACGACGATGGCCAGCAGGGCCTTCGTGAGCCGGTTGCGTAGCTCACGCAGGTGTTCCGCGAGCGGCATCCGCCCCTCGGGATCCTTCTCCGTCTTGCGGGCAGACTTGAGCAACCCACGTCCTCATCTCGTGCGACAGGCCGCCTTCGCGGGGCGGCCCGGGATCAGCGCTGCGAAGTCTGGTCGGTCGGCTCGGTGACCGGGCGGCCGCCTGTCACGTCACCGGGGGCGGCCTTGATCGTGCGCTGCGCCGGGGTCTGCCCGTCGTGCTGCGGCGGGTCGGCCGGAGCGGTCTGCTGGCCGTCGGACTTCATCGCCTTGGCCTCGCTCTTGAGGATGCGGGCCGACTTGCCCAGCGAGCGCGCCATGTCCGGAAGCTTCTTCGCGCCGAACAGCAGGACGATGACGACGAGGATCAGAATGATCTCAGGGGCGCCGATCTTTCCGAACATAAGCGTTTACCTTCTCACCGAGGCGGCAGGGGCGGGGCTGCCGGTACAGGTCGGACTGATGTCCGACCACCGTGCTGGCAGCGATCGTATCCCGCGGGGGTGAACAGGGGGCAATCCCTCTGCGTACTCCCAGTTGCGGTCCGCGCCTCGCTCGACGGGCCGCGCCTCGCAGCGTACCCGCCCGTCCCGGCAACCGGACAGGGCACAGGGGTAAAGCGCTTTCCAGCATGTCTCCCCCGTCACACTCGGCGGGTCCTGCGATCAGAGAAGCTCGCGGCTCGCGCGGGCCGTTCCGGTCGCCGCCCGCTCCAGGTCCTCCGCCGCGCGGTTGATCTGCTGCGTGGTGTCGGCGACTTGGCGCCCGAGGCGCTGCGCCTCGACAAAGACCTTGACCGCGAGTACGCCGAGCACGGCGAGTCCCACGAACCCCACAGCAATCGCCAGCATCGCCCAGAACATGCGCCGAGCCTAGACGGTCTGGTGGAGGCGGAGCGTGCTCACCCCTCCGCCGGTGAGGAGTTCGATGATCCGCTCCCCGGCCGGCTTACGTACGGCGGCGCCGCACTCGGGGCAGGTGAACGAGTAGAACGTGGTGCGGCGGGTGGCACCGATCGCCAGGCGCAGGGCTCCTGCGGAGAGTTCGAACCGCTCACGGCAGTCGGGGCAGGCGGCCTTGAAGAGCACCGGACCCACCACTGCGGACAATCCACCCATTTCGACCATCCCAGATTTTTCAGAACTTCCCGAACTTCTGGCGCCCCCGGGCCGTACCGCGGTCAACGGCACGCCCACCCTTCTCGCCCCGGCCGCGCGCGTGAGGGTCGTCACGGACCCGCCCGCGGCCAACGGCGCTACCCCTGCCCGTCGTACGCGGCCAGCGCCTCCCCGGCGGCCTGCCGCGCACTCTCGGCGAGCCCGAGCGGCGAGACGATGCGCCCGTCGCGGCCGAGCCGGAGCGCGAGCCGCCTCAGCGACGACGGGTCCGGCGTGCGCAGCGTGATCCGCAGGCCGCCGTCCGCCAACTCCTCGGCGCTGTCGTGCGGGTAGTACTCCGCGACCCAGCGTCCGCCGGGACCGACCTCGACCACGACCTCCGGGTCCTCGGCCGCGGGCTGCACGAGCCCCTCGGACAGGTCCCGCAGTTCGATCTCCGGCGGCGCGGACGGCTCGTCCAGGATCCGGATCTCGGCGACCCGGTCGAGGCGGAAGGTGCGCCGCGCCTCGGAGCGCCGGCACCAGGCCTCCACGTAGGTGTGGCCGACGCTCACCAGGCGGATGGGGTCGATCTCCCGCTCGGTGAGCTCGTCGCGGGCCGGGGAGTAGTAGCGGATCCACAGCCGGCGCCGCTCCGAGATCGCCCGGTCGACGTCGGCGAAGACGCCGCCCTCGGACTCGAAGGTCACCGAGAGCCGGGCGCTCGCCCCGGCCGCCTCGCCCGCCGCGGCCTCCAGCTTGGCGGTGGCCCGAAGGAGCGCGAGCCGGTCGCTCTCCCTGAGGCCGGGCAGTGTGGACACGGCGCGCGCGGCGACGAGCAGCGCCGTCGCCTCGTCGGCGGCGAGCCGCAGCGGCGCGGCGACGTCGTCCGGGTTGTGCCACCAGATGCGGTCGCCGTCCGTGTCGATGTCGAGGAGGTCGCCCCCACGGAAGCTCGTCCCGCACAGCGGCAGGATGTCGAGGTCCGAGATCAGCTCGTCCTCGGTGATCCCGAAGGCGCGGGCGACATCCTCGACGCGTGCTCCGGGGCGCTCCCGCAGATACGTCACGAGGGACAGCATCCGCCGGGTCTGGTCGATGGCGTTCGTGGCCATTGGTCCTCGTTCCCCTCAGCCCTTGGCCACGGCACGCAGCCGGTCGACGACCTCGGCCCGCAGCTCGGCGGGTTCGAGCACGACCACATCGGGCCCGAACTCGACCAGCCAGGCGTCGAGCCCGTGTCCGTAAGGAATCTCCAGCTCGTCCCAGCCGTCGCCGAGGTCGCGTACGGCCGAGGCCTTGGCGCGCAGCGGATAGCCGGAGCCGGTGCGCAGCCTGATCAGGGCCGTGCGGTCGGCGGTCTCGCCGGCCCAGCCCGCGACGGTCTCGCGGACGGTCACGACGTCGGGCACGTCGGCGGTGAAGCGGCCGGCCCGGGAGCGGACCTTGCCGGTGATGCGGGAGAGCCGGAAGACGCGCTCGGCGCCGCGGTCGCGGTCCCAGCCGGCGAGGTACCAGTGGCCGCGCCAGCACTCCAGCGCCCACGGCTCGACATGCCGCTGCTCGGGCCGCGCGGCGGTGGCCTTGCGGTAGTCGAAGACGACGGGCCGCCGGTCGCGGCAGGCCAGCATCAGGGGTTCGAAGGACGCCTCGTGCGCGGGGATACGGGGTTCGAGGGCCGAGTGCGCCTCGTACGGGTCGACGTCCTCGGGGAGTCCCGCGGCCCGCAGCTTCTGCAGGGCTCCGCTGGCGGCGCCGGCGAGACGGGCCTGCTGCCAGACCTTCGCGGCGAGACCCAGCGCGGCGGCCTCCTCGGCGTCGAGGGTGACGGGCGGCAGCCGGTTGCTGTCGCGGCGGGCGAGATAGCCGACCTCCCCGTCGAGGTTCTCCACGGTCGCGATCACCAGGCCGAGCTCGCGCAGGTCGTCCTTGTCGCGCTCGAACATCCGGTTGAAGCTGTCGTCGGAATTGGCTTCCAGGTAGGCCTCGATGGAACCGCGCAGCTCACGCTTGCTGAGCGGGCGTCCCGTCCCGAGCAGACACAGCGCCAGATTCATCAGCCGCTCGGCCTTCGCAATGGCCATCGACGCCCTACGTCCTCTCTTCGAGAGCCCTCTGGCTCTCCCCCATCCGAACGTCGACCGTACCGCTCCGGGGTGTCGTGGCAAAAGCCGAGGGCCCATGCCAGGAGGCATGGGCCCTCGGTTGACCGCTTGCGGTCACAGCCTGATCAGACGGCGACCGCGTCGTTGTCGATCAGACGCCGACCAGGTCGCAGACGAAGATCAGCGTCTCGCCGGGGGCGATCACGCCGCCGCCGGCGCCACGGTCGCCGTAGGCGAGGTGGGCGGGGATCGTCAGCCGGCGGCGGCCGCCGACCTTCATGCCCTGGATGCCCTTGTCCCAGCCGGTGATGACCTGGCCGGCGCCGAGCTGGAACTCCAGCGGGTTGCCGCGGTTCCAGGAGGCGTCGAACTCCTCGCCGGTGGAGAAGGCCACGCCCACGTAGTGGACCTTGACGTAGTCGCCGGGCTTGGCGACGGCGCCGTCACCCTCCCAGATCTCCTTGATCTCCAGGTCAGCCGGCGGCTGGCCCTCGGGGAAGTCGATCTCGGGCTTCTCGATGCTCACGTCTCTTGCTCCTGCTGCTAAACGGTTGGGCAACCCGGACAGTCTTGCATCCCGCAGGGTCAGGACGTGGCCAGGATGTCGACGACGAACACGAGCGTCGAGTTGGCCGGGAGCGTGTCGCCCTTGGCCTGCTTCCCGTAGGCCTGGTCGGCCGGGATCACCAGCAGGACGCGGTCGCCCACGTGCTTGCCGACGAGACCCTTGTCCCAGCCCGGGATGACCTGGCCCGCGCCGATGACCGTGGTGAAGGGCTGGCCGGTGTTCCACGAGGAGTCGAAGAGCGTGGCCTTCGGCTTGCCCTCGTTGATCTTCCAGGCGGCACCGCTGTACTGCATGGTGACCGTCTTGCCGCTCTTGACCTCGGGGCCCTTGCCCTGGATCAGGACCTGGTCGACCAGCTTCTTCGGCGGGTCGTTCTTCGGCACGGAGATCGTCGCGGGCTCCGGCTTGTCGGCCTTGATCTGCGGCAGGTTCGACGGGATGGACGCCTGCGTGCCCGTCGCCATCTTCGGGGTGACCTTGCCGACGTCGATCGCGAAGACCAGCGTGTCGGTGCCGGTGACGCCCGCCTGCTGGTTGCCCTGGCTGCCGAAGCCGGCGGCGGGCGGCGCCACGACGAGGACGCGGCTGCCTTCCTTCTGGCCGACCAGGGCGTCCGCGAACGCCGGGATGACGGACTTCGAGCCCGCGGTGATCATCTGCGGGCTGCCGCCCTGCTGGTAGGAGCTGCCGAGGTCCTTGCCGCTCTTCCAGACCTTGCCGGTGAAGTTCATCGACACCAGGTCGTCCTTCTTGACCACGGCGCCGTGACCCTGCGACAGCGTGTGCACGACGAACTTGCCGCTCGGCTCGGCCTTCGGCACGGTGATCTTCGCCTGCTTGCCGATGGCGCCGCTGATCTCCGGCATGGGCGAAGCCGAGTCGACGGGCTTGGGCGCGGCCGCCTCGGCCTTGGGCGAGGGAGACGCCGAGTCCGCCTTGTCCGTGTCGCTCTTCTTGTTGTCATCACCCCCGCACGCCGTCGCGGTCAGCGCCAGAGCCGGGACGATGAGCAGAGCAGCAAGTCGGCGTCGCACAGTGATCCTCAGGTTGCGGGTTACGTGAGTACGGTCCAGCCACTGTAGGCCCTCACGTCACTGACCCGGGGTACCGCACACGCACCAAAGAGCCCCGTACGTAGATCACGTACGGGGCTCCGGGTCGACGGTGAGCGGGTCGTCCTACATTCCAGCGATCAGCTTCTCCACCCGGTCGTCCACCGACCGGAAGGGGTCCTTGCACAGCACCGTCCGCTGCGCCTGGTCGTTCAGCTTCAGGTGCACCCAGTCGACCGTGAAGTCACGGCGCTGTTCCTGGGCCCTGCGGATGAAGTCGCCCCGCAGCCGAGCGCGCGTGGTCTGCGGCGGCACCGACTTGCCCTCGAAGATCTTGAGGTCGTTGCAGATGCGGGCCGCCTGTCCCTTCCTCTCCAGAAGGTAGTAGAGGCCCCTGCGGCGGTGGATGTCGTGATACGCGAGGTCTATCTGCGCGACCCGCGGATGCGACATGGTCATGTTGTGCTTGGCCCGGTACCGCTCGATGAGCTTGTACTTCATCACCCAGTCGATCTCGGTGCCGATCCGGTCGAGGTCCTCGGCCTCGATCGAGTCGAGAACGCGGCCCCACAGTTCGAGGACCTGCTCGACGGTGCCGGTGCGGATCCCGCGGCGCTCGCAGAAGTCCACGGCCTTCTCGTAGTACTCGCGCTGCACCTCGAGGGCGGATGCCTCGCGGCCGCTGGCCAGACGCACCTTGCGCCGGCCGGTGATGTCGTGGCTGACCTCGCGGATGGCCCGGATCGGGTTCTCCAGTGTGAGGTCACGCATGACCGTGCCGGCCTCGATCATGCGGAGCACGAGGTCGGTGGCGCCCACCTTGAGGAGCATCGTCGTCTCGGACATGTTCGAGTCGCCGACGATGACGTGCAGACGCCGGTAGCGCTCGGCGTCCGCGTGCGGTTCGTCGCGGGTGTTGATGATGGGGCGGGAACGCGTGGTCGCGGAGGACACGCCCTCCCAGATGTGCTCGGCGCGCTGGCTCACGCAGTACACGGCGCCGCGCGGAGTCTGCAGCACCTTGCCCGCGCCACACAGCAGTTGCCGTGTGACCAGGAACGGAATGAGGATGTCCGCGAGTCGCGAGAACTCCCCGTGACGGGCCACCAGATAGTTCTCGTGGCAGCCGTAGGAGTTTCCCGCCGAGTCCGTGTTGTTCTTGAAGAGATAGACGTCGCCCGCGATTCCCTCCTCGTGCAGGCGGCGTTCGGCGTCGACGAGCAGGCCTTCCAGAATGCGCTCGCCCGCTTTGTCGTGCGTGACCAACTCGGTCACGTTGTCACATTCGGGAGTTGCATATTCCGGATGTGACCCGACATCGAGATAGAGGCGGGCGCCGTTCCGCAGAAAGACATTGCTGCTGCGGCCCCATGACACGACACGGCGGAAGAGGTACCGCGCCACCTCGTCAGGAGACAGGCGGCGCTGTCCCCTAAACGTACATGTGACGCCGTACTCGTTCTCCAGCCCGAAAATGCGGCGGTCCATGAGTGAACATTACGCCTGATGCCCTGTACTGAAACCGGGTTCGACAGCACCGTTTCGATCATTTTCCGATGAGCCCGCGACACGCCCGGCGCCACGGGGAGCTGCGAGGACCCGTCCGGTGGCGAGGAGGACGAGCAGAGCGGCCACGCCCGCGGCTCCGGGAACGGCGAAGCCCCACACCGTGCCGCCCCACTCGACGACCGGTCCGGCGGCGGCGGTTCCGATCGACGTACCCACCGTGAACGTCGTCACGAGCCACGAGAACGCCTCCGTCACCGTGCCCCGCGGCGCGTGCCGGTCGACGATGATGAACGCGCAGGCGATCGACGGGGCGAGGAACACCCCCGCGAGCGCCGTCAGGGCCGTCATGGCCACCACGCCCGGCATCAGCACCAACGGCACGTAGAAGAGGGCCAGCAGGGCCACCAGCCACCGCAGCCGCCGCTCGGGGACACCGGCCCACTGCCGCGCCCCGTACACCGAGCCACCGGCCAGCGCGCCGAGCCCGAGCGCCGCCATCAGCCAGCCGTACGTCACGTCGCCGCCGTGTCCGTCCGCGTACGAGACGCCCGCCACCGTGATCGAGCCCAGCGCCGTCCCGATGAACAGGAAGGCCCCGAGGAGCGCGAGGAGTCCGGGCGAGCGCAGGGCGCCCAGCCAGTGCGCCTCGCGCGGCGCCGAGCGCCACGCGCGCGACGGCTGCGACACGACCACCGACAGCGCGCCGAGCACGCCGACGACGTTCAGAACGATGAGCGCGGCCTGCGCCGACCACAGCGAAACGCACACAGTGACGAGCAACGGCCCGACGGTGAACATGACTTCCTGCGCCACGGCGTCCATCGCGTACGCGGTGTGCACCTGGTCCTCGCGCGGCAGCACGTTCGGCCACAGCGCGCGCAGCCCGCCCTCGAGGGGCGGGGTGAACAGGCCGGCCGCGCCCACGGCGGCGTACGCGAGCGCCGGTGACCCGGTCCCGGCGCAGGCGAAGACGGTCATGGCCAGGGCCGAGGCCAGCGCTGCCGGGAGTTGCACTCGCGGCTGTCCTCGCAGGTCCACGAGCCGGCCGAGCAGCGGCTGGCCCACCGCGTTGGAGACGCCGTACACCGCGGCGAGCGCCCCGGCCAGGCTGTACGTGCCGCCCTCGGCCCGCACGAACAGCACGATCGCGATGGCGGCCGTCGCGTTCGGCAGGCGCCCCACCAGGGTGCCCGCCAGCAGCCGCGCCGCGTGCCGCGCCTTGAGGATCTCCGCATAACCCGCGGCCATCGCCCGCCCTCTCGCCGCCCCGAGGCGCCCTAGGTTTTACGTATAACGTCGAGGGTCATACGTACCATGTCCGCAGACCACGGGTCCACCCGAGGGCCCCGCCGCACACCCCACGGAGGCATGAGTGACGACCGGGTCAGACGAGACGGCCCCCGCGCGTCCCACCAGCCGCGACGTCGCCCGCGCCGCCGGAGTCTCCCAGGCCGCCGTCTCCCTCGTGCTCGGCGACAAATGGCGCGGCCGCGTCGCCGAAGCCACCGCCGAACGCGTCCGCGCCGCCGCCCGCGACCTCGGCTACCGCCCCAACCTCGCCGCCCGCAATCTGCGCCTCGGCCGCACCCGCACGGCCCTCCTCGTGGTCCCCGCCCTCACCAACGAGTTCTTCGCCGGCGTCTACACCGGCGCCGCCCGCGTCGCCGCGGAACACGGCTTCGGCGTCGTGCTCTACCCCTCCCCCGAAGGCATCGGCCCCGCGCGCGACCCCTTCGACTCCGCACGCGCGGCCCTCGACGGCGTCCTCGCCTCCTCCATGGCCTCCGACGCCGTCACCGCCATCCGCGGCGGCGGACTCCCCCTCGTCATGCTCGACAGCGACCCCGACGACACGGCGGGCACCGGCGGCGCGGCCACCGTCAACCTCGACATCGCCGACGGGATGCGCCAGGTGACGGACCATCTGCTGGCCCTCGGCCACCGCCGGTTCCTGCACCTCGCCTCGGCCGTGCCCTCCTGGACCTTCGACGTGCGCGCCCACGAGCTCGCCGACCGCACGGCCCGCGTCCCCGAGACCCACGTGAGCACCGTGCGCTCGCCCCTGACGGTCGACGCCGCCCGCACCGCCGCGCAGGCCGCGCTCACCACCCCGGGACCCCGCCCCACCGCGATCGTCTGCGACGACGACAAGCTCGCCACCGGCGCCTACAAGGCCGCCCGCAGACTGGGCCTGCGCATCCCCGACGACCTCTCCGTCACCGGCTTCGACGACCTCTCGCTCGCCACCGCCGTCGAGCCCGAACTCACCACCGTCCGGCTGCCGGCGGAGCTCTTCGGCGAGCGGGGCATGGCCGCGCTCCTCGCCGTCCTGGACGGCCGCACCCCGGAAACCGGCGCGCTCCCCGTCGAGTTGGTCGTCCGCGGCTCCACGGCCGCGCCCGCGGCCTGAGACGACGAACGGCGCCCCGACCGCTTGCACGGTCGGGGCGCCGGACACCTCGGCAGGAAAGCCCTGCTCACTCCTCGTCGTCGGACTCCGTGTCACTGCTCTCCACCGGCTCGGCGGACGTCGCCGCACCGGCCTCGAGCAGCCGCGACAGCTGCGGCCCCACGATGCGCTTGAACTTCCGCTGCTGCGGGCGCGTGCGGTCGAGGACCGCCACCTCCAGCCGCTCCGCGGGGATCTCCCGCTCACTGCCGTTGGTGTCCCGCGACAGCGCCTGCACCGCCAGCTTCAGCGCCTGAGCGAGAGTCATCCCGTCCCGGTGGCGCTGATCCAGGTAGGTGCTGATCTGCTCCGCGTTCCCCCCGACCGCGACCGAGCCGTGCTCGTCGACGATCGAGCCGTCGTGCGGAAGGCGGTAGATCTGGTCGCCCTCGGGCTCGGACCCGACCTCGGCGACCACCAGCTCGACCTCGTACGGCTTCTCGGCGCTGCTCGAGAAGATCGTGCCCAGCGTCTGCGCGTACACGTTCGCCAGGCCACGCGCCGTCACATCGTCACGGTCGTAGGTGTAACCGCGCAGGTCGGCGTAGCGCACACCGCCGATCCGCAGGTTCTCGTACTCGTTGTACTTGCCGGCGGCGGCGAAGCCGATCCGGTCGTAGATCTCGCTGAACTTGTGCAGCGCGCGGGACGGGTTCTCGCCGACGAACACGATGCCATCGGCATACTGCAGCACAACCAGGCTGCGACCGCGGGCGATGCCCTTGCGGGCGTACTCCGCCCGGTCGGCCATGGCCTGCTGGGGTGAGACATAGAACGGCGTCGACACCGGCTGTCCGTCCCTTTCTGTCAGTGACTCAGTGACTCAAGTCTCGGGCGAATGGCGCTTCGGGCATGACGGATGCGTACCGGTCAGAGAAGCGCGGCCCGCGGGCCGTCGGGCTGCTCCAGCCGGCGCTCGAGGATGGAACGGGCGATCTGCGAACCCTCCTCGTCGGTGAGCCTGCGGAACCCGTCGTCCGTGATCACGGTGACGATCGGGTAGATCCGGCGCGCCACGTCGGGACCACCGGTCGCCGAGTCGTCGTCCGCCGCGTCGTACAGGGCCTGCACGACGAGCGTCGTGGCCTCCGGCTCCGTCAGATCGTCGCGGTAGAGCTTCTTCATCGCCCCACGCGCGAAGATCGAACCGGAGCCGGTCGCCGCGTACCCGTGCTCCTCGCTCCGCCCGCCCGTGACGTCGTACGAGAAGATGCGGCCCTTGCCGCGGTCCACGTCGTACCCCGCGAACAGCGGCACCACGGCCAGGCCCTGCATGGCCATGCCGAGGTTCGACCGGATCATGGTCGAGAGCCGGTTCGCCTTGCCCTCCAGCGACAGCTGGGCGCCTTCCACCTTCTCGAAGTGCTCCAGCTCCAGCTGGAAGAGCTTCACCATCTCCACGGCCAGACCGGCCGTACCGGCGATACCCACCGCCGAGTACTCGTCCGCCGGAAAGACCTTCTCGATGTCGCGCTGAGCGATCATGTTGCCCATGGTGGCCCGGCGGTCACCGGCGAGGACCACACCGCCGGGGAACGTGACGGACACGATCGTCGTGCCGTGCGGCGCCTCGATCGCGCCCTTCACCGGCAACGCGCGGTTCCCGGGCAGGATTTCCGGCTGATGCACGGACAGGAAGTCCACGAAGGACGAGGATCCAGGCGTCAGGAAGGCTGCTGGTAGACGCCCGGTGCTACGAGTGTTGGCTTCCACGCGATTCCTTCCACGTAGGCGGCGGCGCGACGGATGACGTCGGGACGAATGTCCCAACTTGCCGATGGCCGAATTGCAGTTGAAGCACAGTACGTCAGGGACCCTACCCGCGGAACGGCAGTGATCCACATCCGTGGCCGGGTGCTTGGGACGGCTTCGGTCGACGACCCGCCCGCCCCCGGCACCCCGGCCACGCCACCTTCAGTTCAAAGGTGGAACGAGCTACTCGCCGCCCTTTTGAACGAAGCTCCGCACGAAGTCCTCGGCGTTCTCCTCGAGGACGTCGTCGATCTCGTCCAGCACGGAGTCCACGTCGTCGCTCAGCTTCTCCTGGCGTTCCTTGAGGTCCTCGGAAGCCTGCGCGTCCTGCGCCTGCTCCTCGACCTCCTCGGTGGAACGCGTCGCCTTCTGCTGTCCGCCGCCGGTGTCCTTGGTCGCCATCTACCTCACCCCGCTCGGTTCGACGTTCTTGATCAGACCCTACAAGCCGGGTCCGACATCGGCCCCGCACTTCGTCCAACGTGCGAGGCCCACCTCTGTGATTCCCCTGCCGCCGGCTTTTCAGCCTCCGGACAGCACCCGGACCAGATCTTCGGCCGTGCGGCACCGGTCGAGCAGCTCCTTCACGTGATTACGCGTTCCGCGAAGGGGTTCGAGGGTTGGGACCCGCTGCAGAGAGTCACGGCCGGGCAGATCGAAGATCACCGAGTCCCAGGAGGCCGCGGCGACGTCGTCCGCGTACTGCTCCAGGCAGCGCCCGCGGAAATACGCCCTGGTGTCCTCCGGAGGCTTCGTACGGGCCCTCTCGACCTCCGACTCGTCCAGGAGCCGCTTCATCCTGCCGCGGGCCACGAGACGGTTGTACAGGCCCTTCTCGGCCCTCACGTCGGCGTACTGGAGGTCGACGAGGTGGAGCCGCGCGGCGTCCCAGTCGAGGTTGTCGCGGCGGCGGTAGCCCTCCATGAGCTGCCGCTTCGCGACCCAGTCGAGCTCTCCGGCCAGGCTCATCGGATCGCTCTCCAGGCGGCCGAGCACGTCCTCCCAGCGGGTCAGGACGTCCTTGGTCTGCTCGTCGGCGTCCGCCCCGTAGCGCTCCTCGACGTACTTCCTGGCGAGCTCGAAGTACTCCATCTGGAGCTGCACCGCGGTGAGCGTGCGGCCGCTGCGGAGTGTGACCAGATGTTGCAGGCCGGGATCGTGGGAGACCTGGTGGAGGGTGCGCACGGGCTGGTCGACGGCCAGGTCGACAGCGATGAAGCCGTCCTCGATCATGGAAAGGACCAGGGCCGTCGTGCCCAGCTTGAGATAGGTCGAGATCTCGGAGAGATTCGCGTCGCCGATGATCACGTGCAGGCGGCGGTACTTCTCCGCGTCCGCGTGCGGCTCGTCCCTGGTGTTGATGATGGGGCGCTTGAGGGTCGTCTCCAGGCCGACCTCGACCTCGAAGTAGTCCGCGCGCTGGCTGAGCTGGAAGCCGTGCTCATGGCCGTCCTGGCCGATGCCGACGCGGCCGGCTCCGGTGACGACCTGGCGGGAGACGAAGAAGGGCGTCAGGTGGCGCACGATGTCCGAGAAGGGGGTCTCCCGCTTCATCAGGTAGTTCTCGTGCGTGCCGTAGGAGGCACCCTTGTTGTCGGTGTTGTTCTTGTAGAGGTGGATCGGCTGGGCCCCGGGGAGTTGGGCGGCGCGCTCGGCGGCCTCGGCCATGATGCGCTCGCCGGCCTTGTCCCACAGGACGGCGTCCCTCGGGTTGGTGACCTCGGGGGCGCTGTATTCGGGGTGTGCGTGGTCGACGTACAGGCGGGCACCGTTGGTGAGGATGACATTGGCCAGGCCGATGTCCTCGTCGGTGAGCTGGCTGGAGTCGGCGACCTCCCGGGCGAGGTCGAAGCCTCGCGCGTCCCGCAGCGGATTCTCCTCCTCGAAGTCCCAGCGGGCGCGGCGCGCCCGGTGCATCGCCGCCGCGTAGGCGTTGACGATCTGGGACGAGGTGAGCATGGCATTGGCGTTGGGGTGGCCGGGGACGGAGATCCCGTACTCCGTCTCGATGCCCATTACTCGCCGTACGGTCATGCGGCCCTCCTTGCCCGGCGGCGCCCCCGTTCGGGGGCGGCGCTCAAGTACCGCTGGTTCTCCGGTGCGCGTGCGGTGCCCGTCCCCGCGCTGCGCGACTCGGCGGTACCGAAGAGCCTAGAACGCCTATGCGCCGGTGGGGAGATCATTACCGTCATTGCTGTTGCTGAGCCTGCGAGCCGGCCGTTGCCGGGAAACCGGAAAGTCGGCCGGAATTGTTGCCTGGAAAACAGTCGGCTGCGGGTACCCGGTAGAGGCACCCGCAGCCGCCCTGCCTTTTACAGGTACTGCCCGGTGTTCGCCACCGTGTCGATGGAGCGTCCGGTGTCCGCGCCCTGCTTTCCGGTGACGAGCGTACGGATGTAAACGATCCGTTCGCCCTTCTTACCGGAGATGCGGGCCCAGTCGTCCGGGTTGGTGGTGTTCGGCAGGTCCTCGTTCTCCTTGAACTCGTCCACGCAAGCCTGGAGGAGGTGGGAGACCCTGAGGCCCTTCTGGTTGTGTTCCAGGAAGGCCTTGATGGCGGCCTTCTTGGCGCGTCCGACGATGTTCTCGATCATGGCGCCCGAGTTGAAGTCCTTGAAGTACAGGACTTCCTTGTCACCGTTGGCGTACGTGACCTCGAGGAAGCGGTTCTCCTCGCTTTCCGCGTACATCTGCTCCACGGCGGTCTGGATCATCCCGTGGACCGTACTGGCGCGGTCGCCGCCGTGCTCTCCGAGGTCGTCGGAGTGCAGCGGGAGGCGGGCGGTCAGGTACTTGGCGAAGATGTCCTTGGCCGCTTCGGCGTCCGGGCGCTCGATCTTGATCTTCACATCGAGTCGTCCGGGCCGCAGGATCGCGGGGTCGATCATGTCCTCACGGTTGGAGGCACCGATCACGACCACGTTCTCCAGGCCCTCCACACCGTCGATCTCGGCGAGCAGCTGGGGGACGATGGTGTTCTCCACGTCCGAGCTGACGCCTGATCCGCGGGTGCGGAAGAGGGACTCCATCTCGTCGAAGAAGACGATGACGGGCGTGCCCTCGCTGGCCTTCTCACGCGCACGCTGGAAGACGAGGCGGATCTGCCGCTCGGTCTCACCGACGTACTTGTTGAGCAGCTCCGGACCCTTGATGTTGAGGAAGAAGCTCTTGCCCGTGGCCTGTCCGGTCACTTCCGCGACCTTCTTGGCAAGGGAGTTGGCCACCGCCTTGGCGATCAGGGTCTTGCCGCAGCCGGGAGGCCCGTAGAGCAGGACGCCCTTGGGCGGCCGCAGCTCGTGCTCCTTGAACAGGTCCGGGTAGAGGTAGGGGAGCTCGACCGCGTCGCGGATCAGCTCGATCTGGTTGCCCAGACCGCCGATCTGCTCGTAGCCGATGTCCGGGACCTCTTCCAGGACGAGCTCTTCGACTTCGCTCTTGGGTACGACTTCGTAGACATAGCCGGATCGGGGTTCGAGCAGGAGGGCGTCGCCGGGGCGGATGGTGATGTCGAGGAGCGGTTCGGCGAGCCGGACCACTCGTTCTTCATCGGTGTGCCCCACCACCAGGGCGCGCTCGCCGTCCTCGAGGATCTCCTTGAGGGTGACGATGTCGCCGACGCTCTCGTACTCCATGGCCTCGACCACGTTGAGCGCTTCGTTGAGCATCAGTTCCTGGCCGCGCCTGAGCTCTTCGAGCTCCACGCTGGGGCTGACGTTCACCCGGAGCTTGCGGCCGCCGGTGAAGATGTCGGCGGTACCGTCCTCGTTCGCCATGAGGAAGACTCCGAAGCCGGCCGGCGGCTGCGCGAGCCGGTCGACTTCCTCCTTGAGGGCCACGATCTGATCGCGGGCCTCCCTGAGCGTGTTGGCGAGCCGCTCGTTCTGTGCGGACACGCCGGCCAGGTTGGTCTGCAGCTCGACGATCCGCTCTTCGAGAATCCTCGTATGGCGCGGAGAGTCGGCGAGCTTGCGTCGCAGGACGGCGATCTCCTGCTCAAGATAGGCAATCTGACCGGCGGGGTCGTCGGACCCTCTTCCCGGGCGGATGCCGCGGTTCATGTCGTCGTCGTGGGCTGCCACGGTCCTCACCTCCTCCAAGGGGAGCTGGACGCTTCCAGACCCTACCTGGGTGGGTGTCGATTGAAACCCCTAGATCACAAAGACGAAGGGGGTGTGTCCGATCTTCACCCTTGCGCTCTCCCTCACGCCAGGGGAATACCCACCCAACAACATCGGAAAGCGGCCGGTTGTAGGGTCGAACTGTTCAACACCCGTCGGAGCTGGCCCGACTTGCTGGTACGCGGGGTGGTTCGAGGCAGGAAACGGCAGGAGATATGAGCGTGCAGCAGGAGGCCGGATCCGGCATCGACAGCGGTGTCGCCCTTGAGGTGTGGATCGATCAGGACCTCTGCACCGGCGACGGGATCTGCGTGCAGTACGCGCCGGAGGTCTTCGAGCTGGACATCGACGGACTGGCCTATGTGAAGGGCGCGGAGGACGAGCTGTTGCAGGCACAGGGGGCCACCACCCCGGTGCCGCTGCCGCTTCTGAACGACGTCGTGGACTCCGCGAAGGAGTGCCCGGGCGACTGCATTCATGTACGTCGCGTTTCGGACAGGGTGGAGGTCTACGGCCCTGACGCGGAGTGACCGCGGGGTTCCCGCGCGTCACTCGGTGTGGGAAGAGGCCAACGAAAGGGGCCCGTGCCGCCGTTCCCGGCGGGCAGGGCCCCTTTCGTGTGCCGCGCCTCAGACGCTGCGTGCCTCCGCGGGAGTGGAGCGCACGAACGCATCGCCCTTCCACTGCCACTTGGCCTTGTCCTGGGTGTCGGGGCAGCAACTGGGGACGGCGGAGCTGGAGTAGCCGAGGAGCGTTGCCGTGACGGCCCGGTCGCGTACCGCCACGTCGTCGGCGGTGAGCCGCTCCTTCGGGTCGACGAGGGTGGCGACGATGCGCGGCTCGGCGTGGGCCTCGGGGGGTTGGGTGAGGACGTAGACGCCGTTCGGCGGGGTGCCGGAGCCCGCGTCGCAGCGGACCACGGCGACGGTTTCCGGCCTGCCGTCGCCGTCCAGGTCCCCCGTGGCCTTCTTCACCACGAGGATCTTTGCGGGGCCGCACTCGAGCGGGAAGTGGACGGCGGCCGCGTCGGGCGGCGCGGCGGCGGTTCTGGTGCCGACGGGCTGTGTTGCCGGCTGGGCCGCGGTGGCCGCGCCGGGCTGCAGGAACGAGGAGGCCGCGACGACGGCCGATACGGCCGCGGCGGTCGCGAGCCAGTGGATGGGGCGGGTGGTGGTGTGCGCCAGTTCCGGGACGGCGGGGTGCTGCACTAGGAGTGTCTCCTGTGAGGGCTGTGCCGGTGGGGGTGGCCAGCATCGTGCCATACCTCACACCGTGGGGGAACGTCAGGGTCCGCTGATTCTCAGCTTCCTCACGTGTCCTTGCCGTACTGTGCGCGCCACTCCTCAACGAACGGGCGCCGTCGTCGAGTTCCCCCGATATGCCGGGAACTCGACGACGGCGCCTGTGCGTTGTGTCGGGTGTTCGGGTCAGCGCCCGGCGTTGCCGCCGTCCGCGTTCGGGCCCGAGTAGTCCTCGCCGTACGCGCCCTTGGCGGGGCGGCGGCGGCGCATGGGCGGCTCGACGCCGTCCGCGAGGCGACGGGCGGTGAGGAGGAAGCCGGTGTGGCCGATCATGCGGTGGTCCGGGCGGACGGCCAGGCCCTCGACGTGCCAGTTACGGATCATCGACTCCCAGGACGTCGGCTCGTTGAAGCAGCCGATCTCGCGGATGGACTCGACGGTCCGCGCGAGCTGGGTGGTGGTGGCGACGTAGCAGCAGAGGATGCCGCCGGGGACGAGGGCCTTGGAGACGACCTCGAGGCACTCCCAGGGGGCGAGCATGTCGAGGATGACGCGGTCCACATCGGCGTCGCTCAGGTTGTCCTGGAGGTCGCCGACAGTGAGCTGCCACGCGGGGTGGGGGCCACCGAAGTAGCGCTCCACGTTCTGCGTGGCGATCTCGGCGAAGTCATCGCGGCGCTCGTAGGAGTGCAGCATGCCCTCGTCGCCGATGGCGCGCAGCAGGAAGCTGCTCAGCGAGCCGGAGCCGACGCCTGCCTCGACGACGCGTGCGCCGGGGAAGATGTCGGCGAAGGCCAGGATCTGCCCCGCGTCCTTGGGGTAGACCACGGCGGCGCCGCGGGGCATGGACAGGACGTAGTCGGGGAGCAGGGGGCGCAGCGCGAGGTAGGCGACGTTTCCGGTGGTGCGGACAACGCTGCCCTCGGGAGCGCCGATCAGCTCGTCGTGGGGGAAGGAACCCTTGTGGGTGTGGAAGTTCTTCCCGGCCTCGAGCGTGAACGTGTAGTGGCGGCCCTTGGGGTCGGTCAGCTGTACCTGGTCCCCGACCTTGAAGGGCCCGCGTCGGCGGGCGGCACCGGTCGGTTCGGACATGTGACCAGCCTACCGGTCCGCGGAGGACCCGCGGACCAGGGGTCGCGGGGGTACGGGCCCGGTCAGGAGGGGCGCGCCATGGCCTTGACGAAGGCGCGCTCCACGTCGGCGGCGGACAGGACGCCGTAGATGGCACCGCTCTCCTCGACGACGAGGTACTCGGTGGCGGGGGTGGCGCGGAGGGTGTCGAGGAGCTCCTCGCCGGCGAGTTCCGCGGAGACGCGCATGCCGTCGGTGAGGTCCTGGGCGAGACCGCTGACGGCGACCCAGGGGCGGCGGTGTTCCGGTACGCCGACGATGGCGGCCTCGCGCACGAGGGACCTGGGTTCCCCGTCGGCGTCGACGATGACGAGGGCGCGGGCGCCCGCCTCGTTGGCGCGGCGCAGGGCCTCGGACAGCGGGGTGGCGCTCTCCACGGGGACGGCGCGGCGGGTCAGGGTGCGGGCGCGCAGCTCCGGGAGGTGTTCGCGCAGGCGGGCCATGCGGAGGCTGTTGCCGGCGCCGGTCCAGATGATCGCGGCGAGGATGGCGGCGAGCAGGGCGTCGGTGACGGTGTCCATGCCGCTGACGTCCGCGGCGCCTTCGCCGAGGGCGCCGGACTGGGTGAGCAGCGGGAGTCCGATGAGGACGGTGATCGCGAGGGCCCGGCCGACCCAGGCGGCGGCGACGGTGCCGCTCATGGGCTTGCCGGTGATCTTCCAGACGATCGCGCGGAGCATGCGGCCGCCGTCGAGGGGCAGGCCGGGCAGCAGGTTGAACGCGGCGACGATGAGGTTGGAGATCATCAGTCCCGCGAGCAGGACGCCGGGCACGGTGCCGGGTTCCACGGCGAGCATGCCGAGGTAGAAGACGCCGGCCAGGACGAGGGAGAGCAGCGGTCCGACGAAGGCGAGTACGAACTCGCGTCCCGGCGTCTCGGATTCCTTCTCGATCTCGGACACGCCGCCGAAGAACTGGAGCTGAATGCGGCGCACCGGCAGCTTGAAGCGGAGCGCGGCGACGGTGTGCGCGAGTTCGTGGACGAGCACGGAGGCGTAGAACGCGACCGCGAAGAAGAGGGAGACGAGATAGCGGACCGCGCCGAGTCCGGGCAGGACGTGGTCGAGTTGTCCGCCGAAGACCCAGGTGATGAGGGCGGCGACGAGGAACCAGCTGGGCGCGACGTAGACGGGGACACCGAAGGGGCGCCCCATGAGGAGTCCGCCACGGGGCTCAGGGGCCTTGGTGGGACGGCGGCCGCCTGTCGCGGGGGTACGGCTGGGCGGGGTGTCGCCCTGGGATACGGGGTCCTGGGCGGGCGCGGGCGCGTCGTCGCCGCCGGCCGGGGTGTGTTTGGTGAACGGGTCCGGGGCGGTGTCCGAGGTGTCGCCCTGGTCGGCCGGGGCCGCGTCCTCGGGGTGCTCCTCGTGCGGCGGCTCTTCCGGGTCCCGGGGCGTGTGCGGGACGGAGTTCGCGCGGGCCTCGCCGTTGGCACTCGGGGACGGTGGGGGCGTGGGGCCGGGGCGGGCGGCCTGATGGTCGTCCGTCGTGCCGCTGCCGGGCTGCGGCCGGCCGCTGTCGTCCACGGTGATCCCTCGGTCCCCTCGTTGGAAATCCCTCGCTCCTGCCGTTGCACGATCATGCAGGGCGAGGGGGTCTGCCGTCGATGGTATGCGTCCGGTGTGGCGCGGCCCTCGTCGACTCCCCTGCGGCACCGCCGGGGACGGCCTCCCAGGACGCCCGCGACGCGTTCGTGGCTGACTGTCAGTGGCGGCCCGTATGGTCTGTCGTCATGGAAACCAGCACCGAAGGGGCCGCCGCGGCCGCTCGCCCCGCGTCGCTCTCGCCGTCGCGCGCGAGCGACTTCATGCAGTGCCCGTTGCTCTACCGGTTCCGGGTGATCGACAAGCTGCCCGAGAAGCCGAGCGAGGCGGCGACCCGCGGCACGCTGGTGCACGCCGTGCTGGAGAGACTGTTCGACGCTCCGGCGGGAGAGCGGACGGCGCCGCGGGCCAAGGCGCTCATTCCCGGCCAGTGGGACCGGCTGCGCGAGGTGAAGCCGGAGCTGGCCGACCTGTTCGCGGACGACGGCGAGGGTGAGCGGATGGCGCGCTGGCTCGGCGAGGCCGAGCAACTCGTCGAGCGCTGGTTCACGCTCGAGGACCCGACGCGTCTGGAGCCCGCCGAGCGGGAGCTGTTCGTCGAGGCCCAGCTGGACTCGGGCCTGAAGCTGCGTGGCATCATCGACCGGGTCGACGTGGCGCCGACGGGCGAGGTCCGGATCGTCGACTACAAGACGGGCAAGGCCCCGCGCCCCGAGTACGCGGAGGGCGCCCTCTTCCAGATGAAGTTCTACGCGCTGGTGGTGTGGCGCCTGAAGGGCGTCGTACCGCGGCGGCTCCAGCTGGTCTATCTGGGCAGCGGCGACGTGCTGACGTACGACCCGGTGGTGGCGGACCTGGAGCGGGTGGAGCGCAAGCTGCACGCGCTGTGGGACGCGATCCAGCTGGCCACGGAGACGGGCGAGTGGCGGCCGCGCCCGACGAAGCTGTGCGGTTGGTGCGACCATCAGGCGGTTTGCCCGGAGTTCGGTGGGACTCCCCCGCCGTATCCGCTTCAGATCAGGGTGCCCGGGTCCGACGCCGGCTAGCAGGGCAGAATGGGCCCGGACTACCGAAGGAGAGTTACGTGGCGATCCGCGTCCTACTGGTCGACGACCAGCCGCTGCTCCGTACCGGGTTCCGGATGATTCTGGAGGCCGAGCAGGACATCGCGGTCGTCGGCGAGGCCGGAGACGGCCTGCAGGCGCTCGACCAGGTCCGTGCCCTGCAGCCCGATGTGGTGTTGATGGACATCCGCATGCCGCGGATGGACGGTGTCGAGGCGACCCGGCAGATCACCGGCCCCGGCCGGGACGGTGCGGCGAAGGTGCTCGTCCTGACGACGTTCGACCTCGACGAGTACGTGGTCGAGGCGCTGCGCGCCGGCGCCAGCGGCTTCCTGCTGAAGGACGCCCCGGCCAACGAGCTGGTGCAGGCGATCCGGGTGGTCGCGGCGGGCGAGGCGATGCTCGCGCCGAGCATCACGCGCCGGCTGCTCGACAAGTACGCGGACCATCTCCCGTCGGGTGACGACCCGGTGCCCGACACACTGCACACGCTGACCGAGCGTGAGGTCGAGGTCCTGAAGCTCGTGGCGCGCGGCATGTCGAACGCAGAGATCGCGGCGGATCTGTTCGTCAGCGAGACGACGGTGAAGACCCATGTCGGCCATGTGCTGACGAAGTTGGGGCTGCGCGACCGCGTGCAGGCGGCGGTGTACGCGTACGAGAGCGGTCTGGTGCGTCCCGGCGCCCAGTAGAAGGCTCCGGCACGAGCAATGGCGTCTGAGAGAACAGGCCGGTGGCCGCCTCCCGCGAAGGGAGGCGGCCACCGGCCTGTTGCGTGGTGCGTCGGTCGGCTCAGCCCTTGCTGATCTCCCAGAAGCGGAACACGGTCGACGCGTCGAGGCAGGACTCCAGGCCGTAGACGCTGTCGCGGACGACGGCGTACTGCTTGGCCTGCCAGACGGGCAGGACCGGGAGCTGGTCGGCGACGATGTTCTGGAGCTGCTCGAAGTCCCGGTCGGTGGACGCCCGGTCGCTCTCTGCCCCGGTCTCCGGGATGATCTTCCCGGTGATGGTGCTGTTGGTGTAGTTGTTCCCGAGCACGTTGCCGGCGCCGAAGAAGGGCTGGGTGAAGTTGTCGGGGTCCGGGTAGTCCGGGACCCAGCCCTTCACGTACACGCCGTACTTGCCGGTCTTGATGTCCTTCTCGTACTGGCCGAACTCGATGGACTTCATGTCGGCGTCGAACAGGCCGCTCGCGTTGAGCTGCTTGGCGACGGCCGCCAGTTCCTGGTCGGTGGCGGGGCCGTAGCGCGAGGGCGTCGACCAGAGGGTGATCTTCACCTTGCCGGTGATGCCGTCGGCGCGCAGCGCGGCGCGGGCCTTGGCGGGCGAGGGGTGGGCGCCGTAGGTGTCGAAGAAGGCCGTGTTGTGGCCGCTGATGCCCGCCGGGATGATCGAGTACAGCGGGGTGGCGGTGTCCTGGTAGACCTCGTCGACCAGGGCGTCCCGGTCGATCAGGTACGCCATGGCCTTGCGCACGGACAGGCGTCCCGCGACGGGGTCCTTCATGTTGAAGACCAGGTGCTGGACCTCGGCGCTGGTGCCCTCGACGACGTCCACGGGCTTGCTCGTCGAGGTGGAGTTCTCGATGCTTGCGATGTCCTTGGCGGCGAGTCCGCGGTAGGCGAGGTCGATGTCGCCGCCGACGAGGGCCTTCTTCAGGCCCGCCTGGTCGCCGTGGAAGAACTTGATGGTCATGCCGGAGTTCTGGACCTTCGCGGTGCCCTTGTAGCCCGGGTTGACCGAGAAGACGGCCTTCTTCTTGTCGAAGGAGTCCAGCTTGTAGGGGCCGGAGCCGACGGCCTTGCCGTCCGTGCGCAGGCCGTCCATGGAGTAGGCGGTGTGGTCGACGATGGAACCGGCGCCGGACGCGATCTTGCTGGGGAAGGTGGCGTCCGCGTGCTTCAGCTTGAAGACGACCGTCTTGGCGTTCGGCGTCTCGACCTTGTCGAGCATGGGGAACATGATCGCCGGGCCGGCGTCGTCACCGATGTTCATCATGCGGTCGAAGGAGAACTTGACGTCCTTCGAGGTGAGCTTGTGGCCGTTGCTGAACGTGAGGCCGTCGCGCAGGGTGCAGGAGTAGACGCGGGTGCCGGAGTCCGTGAAGGAGCACTCCTTGGCGGCTTCGGGTTCCGGCTCCGTGCTGCCCTTGGGGAAGCTCAGGAGCGACTGGAACACGTTGTTGAACAGCAGCCACGACCCCGGGTCGTAGCCGGACGCCGGATCGGTGGCCTGGATGTCGTCGGACATTCCCATGACCACGGCCCCGCCCTGCCCGGCGGCATCGCCCTGGTCGGTGCCGCAGCCGGCCAGCAGGGCCGCGGTGAGTCCCGTCCCGAGGGGCAGGACCAGCCACTGGTTGCGCATTCTCACGTACGTGCCTTGTCGTCAGTGGTGCGGAAATCGGGCGAGCCGGCCGCCCGCAGGGGGAGGCCGGCTCGCGCGGGGATCAGCCGCTCACGCCGCGGCCGAGCTCCCAGAGCTGAAGGATCGAGGAGGAGCTCAGCGCCCACTCGACTCCGGTGATGTCGTCGCGGGCGGCGACGTACTGCTTGCCCTGCCAGAGCGGGAGGACCGGCACGTCGTCGGCGACGATGTTCTGGATGCTGGTGAGGCTCTTGGAGGCGGTCAGCCGGTCGGCCTCACGACGGGACTCGGGGATGAGCTGGTCCCGGATCGTGCTGTTCGCGTACGGGGACGCGAGGAAGTTGTCCTTGTCGAGGAACGGCGCGATGAAGTTGTCGGCGTCGGGGAAGTCGGGGAACCAGCCGAGGCCGTAGACGTCGTACTTGCCCTTGAGTTCGGAGGCGCGGTACGTGTCCCAGGCGTCGCCCTTGATGCCGACGTCGAACAGGCCGCTGGAGTTGAGCTGCTTCTTGAGCACCTCGAACTCCCGCTTGGTGGCGGGGCCGTAGTGGTCGGTCGTGTAGTGCAGGGTCAGCTTCACCGGCGTGGTGATGTCGGCCCGGGACAGGATCGAGCGGGCCTTGGAGACGCTCGGCTCGCTGTACCGGTTGAAGAACGAGTTCGTGTGGCCGGTGATGCCGGCGGGCACGAGCGAGTAGAGCGGCTCGGCGGAGGTGCCGTAGACGTCGGCCGTGAGCTGGCCGCGGTCGACGACCTGCGCCATGGCCTGGCGGACCGCCTTGCTCTTGACCACCGGGGCGCTGGTGTCGAATCCGAGGTAACGGATCTCCATGCCCGGCATCTCGACCAGGTTGATGTTCTTGCTCGGGTTGTCCGAGAGCTGCTTGATCTGCTCCGGCGACATGGTGCGCGTCATCATGTCGACGTCGCCCTTTTCGAGGGCCTTGCCCATGGCGCCGGCGTCCGCGAAGGAGACCAGCTCCACCTTGTCGTTCTTCGGCTTCAACTGCCCCTTGTAGTGGGGGTTCTTGGTGAAGACGGCCTTGACGAGGGTGTTGTTCTTGACCTTGGCGTCAAGGGTGTACGGGCCGGAGCCGTCGACCGCGAAGCCGTTGCGCAGCTTCCCCTTCGTGTAGTCGTCGGGGTTGACGATGCCGGCGGTGGGTGTGGCCAGCTTGTACGGGAAGGTGGCGTCGGGGCTCTTCAGGTGGAAGATGACCTCGCTGCGGCCCTTGGTCTCGATCGTGTCGACGCTGGAGAGCAGCGCGGAGGAGCCGCTGTCGCTCTTGATGCCGAGCACGCGGTCGATGGAGAACTTCACGTCCGAGGCGGTGACGGGGGTGCCGTCGGCGTACGCGAGGCCTTTGCGCAGGGTGCAGGAGTAGCGCTCGTTGCCGGTGTCGGTGAAGCCGCAGGTCTGGGCGGCCTCGGGCACCGGCTCGCCGCCGCCGCGCGGCATGGCCATCAGGGTCTGGATGGTCTGGCGCAGCACGTTCCAGGAACCCGCGTCGTAGGCGTACGCGGGGTCGAACGGGGCCGGGACCGCCTTCGAGGCAACGAACCGGTCGGTGGTACCGACGGCGATCGGGTTGCCGTCCTTGCCCCCGCTGTCGGACCCGCCGCAGGCGGCGAGCACAGGCGCGAGCAGGCCGATGACGGCCGGCAACACCAAAGTCTTGCGGTTCATGCTCGAAGTTCTCCAGAGCTGTCGATCCCGTGGGCCCGGCAACGGGGGTGGTGTCGACGGGACACGAGGGGTTACGGCGATGTTCTCGCCACGACATTAATGCGCACGGCGAAGCGTCCCGAAGGGGCCGGAGCCACGGCTTCATCACGCTGCGAAACCGGGCGCGGACACACCGATAACCCCACAGGGGTCTCTTCGGCTCAGGGTCCGACCAATCGGGACACAAGGTCACTCGGGATGGAGCGGGAGGTGGGGTCGCAGCACAGGTCCGCATACCTGTCGACCCCACGTCGAGTGGGAAACGTCACACGCTCAACTGGGTTGATGGGCACAGCATTTCGGCCACGCGCGAGCGGTGTTACCGAAGGTTCAGTAGCCCATCAGCCCATGGAGAAAAGGCAGGTTGACGTGTTCGAGCGAGGGGACGACGGTGCGCCGATAGGCGGGTGCGATGGGGGCCACGGAGGGTACGGCGACGACGTGGCAGCCGGCCGCCTCGGCGGCGGCGACACCGGTGGCGGTGTCCTCGATGACGGCGCATCTGGCCGGATCCGCACCCAGTCCCGCGGCGGCGAGCAGGTACGGGTCGGGGTACGGCTTCGTCCGCTCGACCTCGTCACCTGCGACCGTGAGCGCGAAGTGCTCCGGGCCGAGCGAGGTCAGGACCCGGTCGATGATGCGCCGGTGAGAGGCGGACACGAGGGCCATGGGCACCTCGTGGGCAGCGAGTTCGGCAAGCAGCCGCGCGGCACCCGGCATGAGCGGCAGGGCACTGCTGATGCGCTCCTCGAAGCCGTCGTTGAGCAGCACGGTCAGCTCGGGGAGCGTGATGTCCGCGCCGGTCGCCTCGATGAGGAAGCCGGCACTGCGGGTCATGGGGCCGCCGACGACGACTTCGCGCCACGCCTCGTCGAGCGCGTGCCCCAGCGAGCCGAAGACGGCGACCTCGGCGTCCCACCAGAAGCCTTCGGTGTCCACCAGAGTGCCGTCCATGTCGAGGAGCACGGCCTGCAGGGCGGAGCCTTCGGCCGTTCGGGTACCGAGAGCGGGGACCGTACTGGTCATCCGGGCACACCTCCGTGAGGGACGAGAAGGCCGGCTGCCTCCTTTTGACAGGAAGGCAACCGGCCTGCACTGGACCGACCAGTGTACGACTTCTGCGGATCAGTGCGCGCGTCGGCGACACGCGGGCGGTCTGCGGACCACGTCAGCGCGCGTTGAAGTACTTCGCCTCGGGGTGGTGGATGACGATCGCGTCCGTGGACTGCTCCGGGTGGAGCTGGAACTCCTCGGAGAGGTGGACGCCGATGCGCTCGGGCTCCAGGAGCTGTGCGATCTTGGCGCGGTCCTCGAGGTCCGGGCACGCTCCGTAGCCGAGCGAGAAGCGGGCGCCGCGGTACTTGAGCGCGAACATGTCCTCCATCTCGGCGGGGTCCTCGCCCGAGAAGCCCAGCTCCGAACGGACGCGTGCGTGCCAGTACTCGGCGAGGGCCTCGGCCAACTGGACGGACAGGCCGTGCAGTTCGAGGTAGTCGCGGTACGAGTTCGACTCGAAGAGCTTGGCGGTCTCCTCGCCGATCCGGGAGCCGACGGTGACGACCTGGAGGCCGACGACGTCGGTCTCGCCCGACTCCTCGGGACGGAAGAAGTCCGCGAGACACAGCCGGCGACCGCGGCGCTGGCGCGGGAACGTGAAGCGGGTGCGCTCGTTGCCCTGGTCGTCGAGGATGATCAGGTCCTCGCCCTTGGACACACACGGGAAGTAGCCGTAGACGACGGCCGCCTCCAGGAGGTTCTTGGTGTGCAGCTCGTCCAGCCAGCCGCGCAGCCGCGGGCGGCCCTCGGTCTCCACCAGCTCCTCGTACGTGGGCCCGTCGCCGGTGCGCGCCTGCTTGAGGCCCCACTGGCCCTTGAACAGGGCGCCCTCGTCCAGCCAGGACGCGTACTCCTTGAGCTGGATGCCCTTGATGACGCGGGTGCCCCAGAAGGGAGGCTCGGGGACCGGGTTGTCGGTGGACGTGTCGGAGCGCGCCGGCTCCTCGTCGGGCCGCTCCTCGATCTGTACGGCGCCCGCCTTTACCCGGCGCTGCTTGAGCTCGGGGAGCGTGGCGCCGGGGACGCCCCGCTTGACGGCGATGAGGGCGTCCATGAGGCGCAGGCCCTCGAACGCGTCGCGCGCGTAACGGACTTCGCCCTCGTAGATCTCGTGGAGGTCCTGCTCGACGTACGCCCTCGTCAGTGCCGCGCCGCCGAGGATCACGGGGAAGTCGGCGGCCATCTTGCGCTGGTTGAGCTCCTCCAGGTTCTCCTTCATGATCACCGTGGACTTGACGAGGAGTCCGGACATGCCGATGACATCGGCCTTGTGCTCCTCGGCGGCTTCCAGGATCGCGGAGACGGGCTGCTTGATGCCGAGGTTGACGACGTTGTAGCCGTTGTTCGACAGGATGATGTCGACGAGGTTCTTGCCGATGTCGTGGACGTCGCCGCGCACGGTGGCCAGGACGATGGTGCCCTTGCCCTCGGCGTCGGACTTCTCCATGTGCGGCTCCAGATAGGCCACCGCGTTCTTCATGACCTCGGCGGACTGGAGGACGAACGGCAGCTGCATCTGGCCGGAGCCGAAGAGTTCGCCGACGACCTTCATGCCGTCCAGGAGCGTCTCGTTGACGATTTCGAGGGCGGGGCGGGTCTGCAGCGCCTCGTCGAGGTCGGCCTCCAGACCGTTCTTCTCGCCGTCGATGATGCGGCGCTTGAGTCGCTCGTCCAGGGGCAGCGCGGCGAGCTCCTCGGCCTTGCCGGCCTTGAGGGACTTCGCGGTGGCGCCCTCGAACAGCGCCATCAGCTTCTGCAGCGGATCGTAGCCCTCGGCGCGACGGTCGTAGATCAGGTCGAGGGCGGTGGTGACCTGCTCGTCGTCGAACCGGGCGATCGGCAGGATCTTCGACGCGTGCACGATCGCCGAGTCGAGGCCCGCCTTCACGCACTCGTCGAGGAAGACCGAGTTGAGGAGGATGCGGGCGGCCGGGTTGAGGCCGAAGGAGATGTTCGACAGGCCGAGCGTGGTCTGCACGTCGGGGTGACGGCGCTTCAGCTCACGGATCGCCTCGATGGTGGCGATGCCGTCCTTGCGCGACTCCTCCTGGCCGGTACAGATGGTGAAGGTGAGGCAGTCGATGAGGATGTCCGACTCATGGATGCCCCAGTTGCCGGTCAGGTCGTCGATGAGGCGCTCGGCGATGGCGACCTTGTGCTCGACGGTGCGGGCCTGGCCCTCCTCGTCGATGGTCAGCGCGATCAGGGCGGCGCCGTGCTCCTGCGCGAGGCGGGTGACCTTCGCGAAGCGGGACTCGGGGCCGTCGCCGTCCTCGTAGTTGACGGAGTTGATGACCGCGCGGCCGCCGAGCTTCTCCAGGCCGGCGCGCAGGACCTCGACCTCGGTGGAGTCCAGGACGATCGGCAGGGTGGAGGCGGTGGCGAAGCGCCCGGCCAGCTCCTCCATGTCGGCGACGCCGTCACGGCCCACGTAGTCGACGCAGAGGTCGAGCATGTGCGCGCCCTCGCGGATCTGGTCGCGGGCCATCTCGACGCAGTCGTCCCAGCGGCCCTCCAGCATGGCCTCGCGGAACTTCTTGGAGCCGTTGGCGTTCGTGCGCTCGCCGATCGCCATGTACGAGATGTCCTGGCGGAACGGGACCGTCTGGTAGAGCGAGGCGGCGCCCGGCTCGGGGCGCGGCTCGCGGACGGTGGGGGTGAGGCCGCGGACGCGCTCGACGACCTGGCGCAGGTGCTCGGGGGTGGTGCCGCAGCAGCCGCCGACGAGGGAGAGCCCGTACTCGCGGACGAAGGTCTCCTGGGCGTCGGCCAGCTCGGGGGCGGTCAGCGGGTAGTGCGCGCCGTTCTTGCCGAGGACGGGCAGGCCGGCGTTGGGCATGCAGGACAGCGGGATGCGGGAGTGGCGGGCGAGGTAGCGCAGGTGCTCGCTCATCTCGGCCGGGCCGGTGGCGCAGTTCAGGCCGATCATGTCGATGCCGAGGGGCTCCAGGGCGGTCAGCGCCGCGCCGATCTCGGAGCCGAGGAGCATCGTGCCGGTGGTCTCGACCGTGACCGAGCAGATCAGCGGGAGGTTCGTACCGGTGGCGTCGAGGGCGCGGCGGGCGCCGATGATCGAGGCCTTCGTCTGGAGCAGGTCCTGCGTCGTCTCGACGAGGAGCGCGTCGGCGCCGCCGGCGATCATGCCCTCGGCGTTCTGCTGGTAGGCGTCGCGCAGCGCCGTGTACGCGGCGTGGCCGAGGGTGGGCAGCTTGGTGCCGGGGCCCATGGAGCCGAGGACCCAGCGCTGCTGTCCGGTGCTCGTGGTGAACTCGTCGGCGACCTCGCGGGCGATGCGCGCGCCGGCCTCGGAGAGCTCGAAGACGCGCTCGGGGATGTCGTACTCCCCCAGGGCCGCGAGGTTCGCGCCGAACGTGTTGGTCTCGACGCAGTCGACGCCGACCGCGAAGTACTCCGAGTGGACCGAGCGGACGATGTCGGGGCGGGTGACGTTCAGGATCTCGTTGCAGCCTTCGAGGTTCTCGAAGTCCTCGAGGGTCGGGTCCTGCGCCTGGAGCATCGTGCCCATCGCGCCGTCGGCCACGACCACGCGGGTGGCCAGGGCTTCACGGAGGGCGTCGGCTCGGGTCCGGCCGGCGGAGTCGGTGGACGGGACGGGCGTTGGCAACGAGGCCATGAAAGTGCTCCCTGAGGTGCGACGGCTGTCGGCTTTGCGGCTCCCATGGAGGAGGCGCACCCGGTCAGGGTAGCCGGGCCGGTGGTTTCTGCGCGGAGGCGTCCACTGGCCGGAACGGCCATGTGGCGCGGGGTGCGGGTGCGTGCGGGTGGGCTCCGAACCGGGGCGTCGAGCCAAACGGGGCGAAATATAGGCTCCTCGCGTATTCGCACGAGGTCGGCAACGACCGATAGTGTTCAGCATTGTCGAACGTTGCTCGGCGAGAGGATCGAGGGAGGAAGGGCTGGGATGGCACGGAACATCCAGTCACTCGAGCGGGCAGCCGCCATGCTGCGGCTCCTTGCGGGCGGTGAGCGCCGGCTCGGCCTCTCGGACATCGCCTCGGCGCTGGACCTGGCCAAGGGCACGGCGCACGGCATTCTGCGTACGTTGCAGCACGAGGGCTTCGTCGAGCAGGACGCCGCGTCGGGCCGCTACCAGCTGGGCGCGGAGCTGCTGCGCCTCGGCAACAGCTATCTCGACGTGCACGAGCTGCGGGCGCGCGCGCTGGTGTGGACGGACGACCTGGCGCGCTCCAGCGGCGAGAGCGTCTATCTCGGCGTCCTGCACCAGCAGGGCGTACTGATCGTGCACCACGTGTTCCGGCCCGACGACAGCCGTCAGGTCCTGGAGGTCGGGGCGATGCAGCCGCTGCACTCCACGGCGCTCGGCAAGGTCCTGTCGGCGTACGACCCGGTGGCGCACAGCGAGGTCGTCGAGGTGGAGCGCAAGGTGTTCACCGGGCGGACCGTGAGCGACATGACCGAGTTCGAGACCCTTCTGGACCTGACCCGCGCGCGCGGGTACGCGGACGACGTCGAGGAGACCTGGGAGGGCGTCGCGTCCGTCGCGGCCCCGATCCACGACCGGCGGCGCATGCCCGTCGGCGCGGTCGGCATAACCGGCGCCGTGGAGCGCGTGTGCGTCGAGGGGGAGCTGCGCCCCGAGCTCGTCGCCGCCGTGCGGGACTGCGCCCGCGCCGTCTCCCGGGACCTGGGCGCCAGCCGCTTCTGAGCGCCCCGCGCCGCCCGCCGGCGCCCCCGTACGGACCGAAGGCCCCGCTTCCCGGCGGGGCCTTCGCCGTTTCAGCGTGCATGCCGCACCTTTCCGGGACACCATCGACGAACGCGCAGTCCAGACACGGAACCGATAGCCCGGCCCGATCAATAACGATCGAGTTTTCGATAACAGAACCCTTGACTAGCGAGTAACCCCGGGGTGAGACTCGCGTCCATCGGTCGGCATTGTCGAACACCTACCGGCAATAGGCGTTAGAGTGTGGCAAGCCAGGGCCGAAAACGCTCTCACCTGAGGGCGCGAACCACCGGAGAGGGACCCGGGGTTCGGCTTCCCCTGGACGAAGGACAAAGGAGTCGCGGGTGTCCAGCTCCGACATCTTCATCGGCGAGACCATCGGTACCGCCGTGCTCATCCTGCTGGGCGGTGGCGTGTGCGCCGCCGTCACGCTGAAGCGCTCCAAGGCGCGCAACGCCGGCTGGCTCGCGATCACCTTCGGGTGGGGCTTCGCGGTACTGACCGGTGCCTACCTGGCAGGGGGCGTGTCAGGCGCCCACCTGAACCCGGCGGTGACCATAGGCCTCGCCATCGAGGGCGGCACCAAGTGGAGCGACGTTCCGCTCTACCTGGGCTCGCAGCTCCTGGGCGCGATGATCGGCGCCCTGCTGGTCTGGGCCACGTACTACGGCCAGTTCCAGGCGCATCTGACCGACCCGGAGATCCTCGCCGCCCCGCCGGCCGAGGAAGGCATGGTCCAGGAGAAGGCCGCGCCCAACGCGGGCCCGGTGCTCGGCATCTTCTCGACCGGCCCCGAGATCCGGAACGTGGCGCAGAACCTCGTCACGGAGATCATCGCCACGGTCGTGCTCGTCCTGGCCATCCTCACGCAGGGCCTCAACGACGGAGGCAACGGCCTGGGTGTCCTCGGCGCCATGGTCACCGCGTTCGTCGTGGTCGGCATCGGTCTCTCCCTCGGCGGGCCCACGGGCTACGCGATCAACCCGGTCCGTGACCTCGGACCCCGCATCGTGCACTCCCTGCTGCCCCTGCCGAACAAGGGCGGCTCCGACTGGACGTACGCCTGGATCCCGGTCGCCGGCCCGCTCATCGGCGGCGCCATAGCGGGCGGTCTCTACAACATCGCCTTCAAGTAGGCGACCGACCCCCTACGCACCCTCCGCCAGAGCCGCACCGAGAACTTCCAGGAGCAGACCGTGACCGACGCACACACCGCGGGCCCGTTCATCGCAGCGATCGACCAGGGCACCACCTCCAGCCGTTGCATCGTCTTCGACAAGGACGGCCGGATCGTCTCCGTCGACCAGAAGGAGCACGAGCAGATCTTCCCGAAGCCGGGCTGGGTCGAGCACAACGCGACCGAGATCTGGACCAACGTCCAGGAGGTCGTCGCCGGAGCCATCACGAAGGCCGGCATCACCCGCGACGACATCAAGGCCATCGGCATCACCAACCAGCGCGAGACGACGCTGCTGTGGGACAAGAACACGGGTGAGCCCGTCCACAACGCCATCGTCTGGCAGGACACCCGTACCGACGCCCTGTGCAAGGAGCTCGGGCGCAATGTGGGCCAGGACCGCTTCCGCCGTGAGACGGGCCTCCCGCTGGCCTCCTACTTCGCGGGCCCCAAGGCCCGCTGGCTGCTCGACAACGTCGAGGGCCTGCGCGAGCGCGCCGAGGCGGGCGACATCCTCTTCGGCACCATGGACAGCTGGGTCATCTGGAACCTGACCGGCGGTGTCGACGGCGGCAAGCACGTCACCGACGTGACCAACGCCTCCCGCACCATGCTGATGAACCTCCACACCATGGAGTGGGACAGCAAGATCGCCGAGTCCATCGGCGTCCCCCTGGCCATGCTCCCGGAGATCCGCTCCTCCGCCGAGGTGTACGGCGAGGTCAGCGGCGGCCGTCTCGGCGACCTCCTCGGCGGCATTCCCGTCGCGTCCGCGCTCGGCGACCAGCAGGCGGCCCTGTTCGGCCAGACCTGTTTCTCCGAGGGCGAGGCCAAGTCGACGTACGGCACCGGCACCTTCCTGCTGATGAACACCGGCGACAAGCCGGTCAACTCGTACAACGGCCTGCTGACCACCGTCGGCTACCGCATCGGCGACCAGAAGGCGGTCTACGCCCTGGAGGGCTCGATCGCCGTCACCGGTTCGCTGGTGCAGTGGATGCGCGACCAGATGGGCCTGATCTCCACCGCCGCCGAGATCGAGACGCTCGCGTCGTCGGTCGAGGACAACGGTGGCGCGTACTTCGTGCCGGCCTTCTCCGGTCTGTTCGCCCCGTACTGGCGCTCCGACGCCCGCGGTGTGATCGCCGGCCTGACCCGGTACGTCACCAAGGCGCACCTGGCGCGCGCCGTCCTGGAGGCCACGGCCTGGCAGACCCGTGAGATCACGGACGCCATGACGAAGGACTCCGGCGTCGAGCTCGCGGCGATCAAGGTCGACGGCGGCATGACCTCCAACAACCTGTTGATGCAGACGCTCTCGGACTTCGTGGACGCCCCCGTGGTGCGCCCGATGGTCGCCGAGACCACCTGCCTCGGTGCCGCCTACGCCGCCGGTCTCGCCGTCGGCTTCTGGACGAGCACGGACGACCTGCGCGCCAACTGGCGCCGGGCCGCCGAATGGACCCCCAACATGGCCGCGGAGAAGCGCGACCGTGAGTACAAGAGCTGGCTCAAGGCCGTCGAACGCTCCATGGGCTGGCTCGACGAAAGTGGCGAGGAGTAAGACATGACCACCCTGCAGAGCGTCCCTGCCCTCGGGACGCATCCGGCCGCCGGTTCGACTGCGTCGTTCAAAGCAGCGAGCCGCGCCGAGACCCGGGAGCAGCTTTCCAAGGCTCAGTACGACCTCCTGGTGATCGGCGGCGGAATCCTGGGCATCTCCACCGCCTGGCATGCCGCGCAGTCGGGACTGCGGGTGGCCCTGGTGGACGCCGGTGACTTCGCCGGCGCCACCTCCTCCGCCTCCTCCAAGCTGCTCCACGGCGGTCTGCGCTACCTGCAGACCGGCGCGGTGAAGCTGGTGGCGGAGAACCACTTCGAGCGACGTGCGGTGTCGCGTCAGGTGGCACCGCACCTCGCCAACCCGCTCACCTTCTACCTGCCTGTCTACAAGGGCGGCCCGCACGGCGCCGCGAAGCTGGGCGCGGGCGTGTTCGCGTACAGCGCCCTGTCGGCGTTCGGCGACGGTGTCGGGCACCTGCTCTCCCCCGCGAAGGCACAGCAGGACGTGCCCGAGCTGCGGACGGAGAACCTCAAGGCCGTGGCCGTGTACGGCGACGACCAGATGAACGACGCGCGCATGGCGCTGATGACCGTCCGCGCGGCCGTCGACTCCGGAGCCGTGGTCCTCAACCACGCCGAGGTCACGGGTCTGCGCTTCACCCGGGGCCGGGTCACGGGCGCTGACCTCAAGGACCGCGTCGACGGCGAGGAGTTCGGCGTGAACGCCCGGCTCGTGCTGAACGCGACCGGCCCCTGGGTCGACCACCTGCGCGCCATGGAGGACCCGAACGCGGCCCCCTCCATACGCCTCTCCAAGGGCGCCCACCTCGTCCTCAAGCGCACCTCCCCGTGGAAGGCCGCGCTCGCGACGCCGATCGACAAGTACCGCATCACGTTCGCTCTCCCGTGGGAGGACATGCTGCTCCTCGGCACGACCGACGAGGAGTACGAGGGTGACCCGCGCGACGTGTCGGTCACCGAGAAGGACACCGACCAGATCCTGGACGAGGCGGCCTTCTCCGTACGGGACCAGCAGCTGAAGCGGGATCTGATCACGTACTCGTTCGCGGGTCTGCGCGTGCTGCCGGGCGGGCCCGGCGACACCTCGAAGGCAAAGCGCGAGACGGTCGTCACCGAGGGCCGCGGCGGGATGCTGTCCGTCGCCGGCGGCAAGTGGACGACGTTCCGCCACATCGGCCGCACGGTCATGAAGAAGCTGGAGTCGCTGCCGGGCCACCCGCTGGGCGAGGACTTCGAGCCGGTCAAGGAGCTGCCGAAGCGGATGCCGCTGCCGGGTGTCGCCAACCCGCGCGCCGTCGCGCACCGCCTCCTCGTCGACAACCCGGCCCCGGGGCCGCGCATGGCGGCCGACACGGCCAAGCACCTGGCCACGCACTACGGTTCGCTGGCCTTCGACATCGCCCGGATGGCCAACGAGAACCCGGAGCTCGGCGAGCGGGTCCACCCGGACGCCCCGGAGATCTGGGCGCAGGTCGCCTACGCCCGCGACCACGAGTGGGCCGAGACGGCGGACGACGTGCTGCGCCGCCGCACCACGCTGACGATCCGCGGCCTGGCCACGGACGACGTGCGGGCCAAGGTCCAGGACGTGCTCGACAAGAAGTAGGCACCCCTGGAATCACCTGACTTGAGGGGCGGCTCCCACGGGGGGAGCCGCCCCTCTCGCATGCCCCGGTGCGCCGCCATGCCGCGTACACACGCCCGCAACGCCCGGGCGCGAGAGTGGGGACATGAAGTTCCAGGTCCTGTCCATCATCGGCCATGCGCCGCACCCCCTCACCGGTGAACTCCCGTCCGCCGCCGACCGGTTGACGCAGGTCGTCGACGTCTGTGTCGCGGCGGAGGAATTCGGCTTCGACGCCTACGCGGTCGGCGAGCGGCACGCGGGGGCGTTCCTGTCGTCGAGCCCGACGGTGGTCCTCGGCGCGCTGGCCGCCCGCACGTCCCGTATCAAGCTCCTGACCGGCGTGACGGTCGTCGCGATCCTCGACCCGGTGCGGGTCGCCGAGGACTACGCGACCCTCGACCAACTCTCTCGCGGGCGCATCGAGTTGGTCATCGGCAAGGGCGCGGAGGCCGGCCACTTCGACCTCTTCGGGCTCGACGAGGAGCGGCAGTGGGACCTCCAGAAGGAGAAGTACGAGCTCCTCAAGCGGCTGTGGAGCGAGGAAGGCGTCGACTGGGAGGGCGAGTTCAGGCCCGCCCTGAAGAACGTGACGACGGTGCCGCGTCCGTACGACGGACTGCCGCGCGTCTGGCACGGCTCGGCGACCTCGCTCAACTCCCCCGAGCTGGCGGCCCGGCACGGCGATCCGCTGTTCACGGCCAACGCCATCCAGCCGCGGGCGGCCTACGCGAAGCTCATCGACCACTACCGGGAGCGGTTCGAGGCGTACGGGCACGATCCCGCACGGGCGCATGTCGCGGCGGGCTCGGGCGGCCTGCTCATCGCGGACTCGCACGAGCGGGCGGTGGCGCGCTTCAAGGAGCTGTACGAGGCGAAGGTCGCGCAGACCTTCAAGCCGCACCTGGAGGGCAGGGCGGGGTACAACACGCCGTTCCGCACGATCGAGGACGCCATCGCGGACGGGCCCCAGCTGATCGGTTCGCCGCAGCAGATCATCGACAAGATCCTCGGCTACCACGAGGTGTACCGGCACGACCTCCAGTCGGTCACCGTCGACGCCTTCGGGCAGGGTACGGGCGAGCAGGTCGAGACGCTCCAGCGGTTCGCCGAGGAGATCGCGCCGGTGATCAGGAGGGAGGCGCCCAGCTCCCTGTGGGAGTGAGCGCCCCCGTTCCAGGAAGCCGCGTCGTCGCCGGGAAACGCCTCGTCGCCCGGAAACCGCCTCGTCCCTAAGAAGCCGCTTCGTCGGGGGTGTCGGACGCGAGGATGGAGTTCTCCAGCTTGCGCAGGAGCCGCGCGAGCTGGCGGCGCTCCGCCGGGGAGAGCTCCCCGAGCATCCGGCGTTCGTTGTCGAGGTGCTCGGTGAAGACCTCGTCGACCTTGGCGAGCCCCTCGTCCGTGAGCCGCGAGTAGACGACCCTGCGGTCGCCGGCGTCGCGCTCCCGGACGATCAGGCCGTCCTTCTCCAGGCGGTCTATGCGCAGGGTGACCCCGGCCGACGAGACGAGCCCCTGGTCGGCGAGCTGCCCCGCGGTCAGGCGGTACGGCTCGCCGGAGCGGCGCAGCGCGGTCAGCACGTCGAATCCGGCGACGGAGAGCCCGTGTCGCTCTATCGACGCGATGAGCTTGGTGTTGTACCGCAGGAACGAGCGGTGCAGCCGGGCGAGGACCTCCAGGGGGGTCGTGTCCAGCTCGGGCCGCTCACGCGCCCAGTCCTCGATGACCTCCGCCACGGCATCACGCCGTGCCGCCTTCCGTTCAGTCATCCCCGTCCCCTCGGCCGCTCCCGGGCGCGACGCGATGTCCTACGCCCCTGAAAATCCTACCCCTGAAGCGATCGGGGGCCGGACCCGCGTCGGGCGAGGAGGCGGAACACGGCGATCGTGACGAGAACGGCCGCGGCCGGGACGGCGGCCTTCCGCAGGAGGACGGGCAGGGCGGCCGCTCCGAGGTCCACCGCTTCGGGCTCGCGGGCCTGCGACAGGACCGCTGCCGCCGGTTCCGCGGCGGCCGGTTCCCTCAGCAACTCCTCCAGCCGGTCGGCGAATTGGCGCACGATGCGGTCGCCGACCTCGGTCATGATGCCGCGGCCGAACTGGGCGGGGCGGCCGGTGATGTCGAGGTCGGTGCCGACGCGGACCCGGGTGCCCGCCGGGTCGGCGGCGAGCGACGCGGTGACGGTGGCGGACGCGGTGCCCGCGCCCCGGGTCTCGCTGCCGCTGAGGTCGAGGACCATCGAGCGGGCGCTCTCGTCGCGCGTCACGGTGCCCTCGCCGCGGTAGCTCATCTGCACGGCGCCGACCCTCACCTTGACGCGTCCGGTGAACGCGTCGCCGTCGAGGGTGTCGAGCACGGCGCCCGGCATGCAGGGGGCCACACGGCCGAGGTCGAGGAAGAGTCTCCACGCGTCGTCGGGCGCGGCCGGGACGGTGAAGGAGTGGTCGAGTCGCATGGTGGGTGTCCGATCGTCGGGGTGGAGCGGCGCCGGGTCAGCCGGCGGCCGTGGGCCGGCCGGCCGCGCGGAGCAGGTCGCGTACACGGCTGGGTGAGAGGGGGCCGCGCCGGACGACCACGCCGAAGGGGCGCAGCGCGTCCTCGACGGCGTTCGCGAGGACGGCCTGGGGGGCGATGGCGCCGCCCTCACCGAGGCCCTTGACGCCGAGGTCGTTCATCGGGCTCGGGGAATGGATCTCGTCGAGGTCGAGGTCGGGTATCTCGGACGAGGTCGGCACCAGGTAGTCCATGTAGGTGCCGGTACGGGGCTGGCCGTCGGGGCCGTAGATCATCTCCTCGTAGAGCGCGCCGCCGATGCCCTGGGCGATACCGCCGGTGACCTGGCCCTCGGCGATCATCGGGTTGACGATGACGCCCGCGTCGTGGACGGCCACGTAATGCAGGATCTCGGTCTCGCCGGTGTGTTCGTCGACCTCGACGACGGCGGCGTGCGCGCCGCTCGAGACGGCGAAGCCGGGCGGGCGGAAGTGCACGGTCTCGCTGAGCTCCGTGCCGTGCCGGCCGTCGGTGGGCTCGGGGGTGCCGGGAAGCGGGGCCCGGCCGGCGAGTTCGGCCAGGGTGAGGGCCTGCTCCTCGGCGGTCTTGGACGTGATGACGCCCTCGCGCAGGTCGAGCCCGTCGGCGGGGACGCCGAGCCGGCGCGCCGCGGCCTCGATGATCTTCTCGCGGACGAGGCGGCCGGCCCGGTGCGTGGCGTTGCCCGCGTTGACGAGGGCCCGGCTGGCGATGGTGCCGACACCGAACGGCGTCGCGGAGGTGTCCCCGCCCACCACGTCGACGGCGTCGAAGGGAACTCCGATCGCGTCGGCGGCGATCTGCGCCATGGACGTGCGGTGCCCCTGCCCCTGGGAAGGTGCGCCGATCGCGAGCTTGACCCGGCCGCTGGGCGCGACGTCGATACGGGCGGTCTCGAACGGGCCGAGTCCGGTCGCCTCGATGTACATCGCGAAGCCGACCCCGACGAGCCTGCCGTCACGGGCGCCCTCGCGCTGCCGGGCGCGCACCCCTTCGACGTCGGCCTTGGCGACGGCGCGCCGCAGCAGCTCGGGGAAGTCCCCGGAGTCGTACGACTGCGGCTTGCCGGAGCGGTCCACGAGGCCCGTCGCGTACGGCATCTCGTCGGGGCCCACGAGGTTGCGTGCCCTCAACTCGGCTGGTTCCAGGCCGAGTTCGGCGGCGAGGCGGTCCATCGCGCGTTCCATCGCGAAGACGGTCTCGGGGCGGCCCGCCCCCCGGTAGGGCGTGGCGAAGGTGGTGTTGGTGAGGACACCGACGACGTCGATGTCCACGTGCGGGACACGGTAGGGGCCGAGGAGATGGCACACCGAGTTGTAGGGCACGACCAGGCCGGTCATGTTGTACGCGCCGAAGTTGACGGTGATGCGGTCGCGTACGGCGAGGAGGTGGCCCTGCGCGTCCGCGGCGAGTTCGATGCGGTGGATCTGCTCACGGGCGTGCGAGGAGGCCGTCAGGTTCTCGTTGCGGTCCTCGCGCCAGAGCACGGGGCGGCCCAGGACACGGGCCGCGTACGGGACGAGCATCTCCTCGACGTAGAGGATGCCCTTCTGTCCGAAGCCGCCGCCGACGTCGGTGGCGATGACACGGACGCGTTCCGGGTCGAGGCCGAGTGTGTGCGCCGTGGCCTCCCGCACCCGGTGCGGTGTCTGGGTGTTGGACCAGACGGTCAGCTCGCCGCTGTACGGGTCGACCTGGGCCGAGACCGCGCGGGTCTCGACGGGCGAGGCGACGTAGCGGTGGGCCTGGAACTCCTCGCTGACGACGGTGTGGGCCGAGGCGAACGCCGCGTCGGGGTCGCCCACCTTGGTGGCCACGGCGACGGCGGTGTTGTCGCGCAGCTCGTCGTGGAGCAGCGGCGCGTCCTCGGTCAGCGCGCGGTCGGGGTCGACGAGGACGGGCAGGGGCGCGTAGCGGACGTCGACGAGTTCGAGGGCGTCCTCGGCGAGGTAGCGGTTCTCGGCGAGGACGACCGCGACGGGCTGCCCGACGTAGAGGACCTTGTCCGTGGCGAGGAGCGGCATCGGCGTGATCGCGACGTACGGGTCGAGGAGTTCGGCGAGGCCGGGCGGGGTACGCAGCTCCTCCCTGTTGAGCATGGCGGGCAGATGGGCCACGTCGACGCCGGTCCAGACGGCGACGACCCCGGGGGCGGCGAGCGCGGCGGTGACGTCGACCGATCGGATGCGGGCGTGGGCGTGCGGGCTGCGCAGGAAGGCGGCCTCGGCGGCACCGGGCAGGGCGACGTCGTCGACGTAGCGGCCGTTGCCCCGCAGGAGGCGGTCGTCCTCGACGCGCGGAACGGGGCGGCCGGTCCAGGGGCCGTCGCCCCGCGCGGGCTGCCGGGGTGCTGGGGACGGTCCGTGGGACATACGAGTCACTCCCCCTGCTCGGCGTCGCCGCCGTCGAAGCGCTCGTCCAGCGCCTGGCACACGGCACGGCGGATGTTGCGGTAGCCCGTGCAGCGGCACAGGTGTCCGCTGAGGGCGTCGGCTACGTCAGCCGCGTCGGGCCGCCGGGGCTGTTCGGTCAGCGCGGTCGCCGTCATCACGAATCCGGGGGTGCAGAAGCCGCACTGCATCCCGTGGCACTCGTGGAACGCCCGCTGCACGGGGGTGAGCGGGGCGTCCCCGGGGGCGAGGCCCTCGACCGTGCGCAGCTCGGCGCCCGCGCACTGCACCGCCAGCGTCAGGCAGGAGCGCGCCGGCTCGCCGTCGACGAGGACGGTGCAGGCACCGCAGACGCCGTGCTCGCAGCCGACGTGGGTGCCGGTGAGGCGCAGCCGGTCCCGCAGGAAGTCGCTGAGCAGCAGCCGGGACTCCACCTGGGCGGTCACGGGCGCGCCGTTGACGGTCAGGCGTATCTCGTGCCAGCCGGAGGGTTCGGCGAGCGGCGGCGGGGCGGCGTGGATGGCCGTCGCCGGGTCGGGGGTGGCGAGGTCGGTGGTCATGAGCAGCGCTCCCAGGCGAGGGTGCAGGCACGGACGAGGAGGTGGGCGGCGGCCTCGCGGCGGTAGGCGGCCGTGGCGTGGACGTCGTCGGCGGGCGTCAGGCCGGCGAGCGCGGCGGACGCGGCCGCGTCGAGGGCCGCCGCTCCCGCGTCGGTCCCGGTCAGCGCCTCCTCGACGGCGGGCAGGCGGACGGGGACGGGGCCCGCGCCGCAGAAGACCGCGCGGGCGGCGGCGACCGTGCGCCGGTCCGGCGCCCGGCGCAGGGTGACCGCGACACCGAGGGTGGCGAAGTCGCCATGTCTGCGGGCGAGTTCCTCGAAGGCCCAGCCGTCACCGGCCCGTGGCGGCAGGACGACCTCGGTGAGGAGCTCGTCCGGAGCCACGGCGGTCTGGAAGGTGGCCACGAAGAAGTCGGCGGCGCCGACGGTACGCGTGCCGCCGGGTCCGGCGATCACGAAGCGGGCGTCGAGGGCGAGCGCGGCGGCCGGCAGTTCGGCGGCGGGGTCGTGGTGCGCGAGGCTGCCGCAGACCGTGCCGCGGTGGCGGATCTGCGGGTGCCCGATGCGCCGGATCGCCGCCGCGAGCAGGGGCCACCCGTCGCGCACCGCGGGGTCGTCCGCGGCCCGGGACTGACGGACGGCGGCGCCGATGTGCAGGGCGCCCGACGCGTCGGCGTACAGGCGGTCGAGGCCGGGGACCCGCGTGATGTCGACGAGCAGCCCCGGGCGGGCGAGGCGCATGCTGAGCATGGGGATCAGGGACTGGCCGCCGGCCAGGACCTTGGCCTCCCGCTCCTCGTCGGCGAGGAGGGCGAGTACCTCGCCGACGCTGCCTGGAGCGCTGTAGTCAAAGGGTGTCGGTTTCAACCGGCTTCCACCAGGCCTCTCGGGTCGACGCATCTATCTAATGCCTAAAATGATTTACACTAAAGTTTCTTCTTGGCAAGAGGGTGCAGCCGATTCGATGTGCTCGAGGTGAGCGACATGCGACACGTGATCGACCAGGCAGCCGCGTGGCAGGCCTCCGCGACCCGCTTCGCGATGGCGACGGTCGTCGGCACCTGGGGCTCCGCCCCGCACGCCGCCGGTACGTCGATGCTGGTCGCCGAGGACGGCCGCGTCGTCGGCAGCGTCTCCGGCGGCTGCGTGGAGGCCGCGGTGTGCGCGGTCGCGGAGGACGTCCTCGCCGGTGCGGGGCCCGCCCGCGAGACGTACGGGGTCAGCGACGACGACGCGTTCTCGGTGGGCCTGACCTGCGGCGGAACCATTGAGGTGCTGGTACGCGAGGTCACCGGCGACGCACCGCTCGCCCGGGTGGCCGCCGACCTCGCGGCCCATGTCCCGGTGGCACTGGTGACGCCGGTGGAGGGCGGGCCGGGAAGCCTCGCCACGGGCGCGTCCGGGGTGAGCGGGACACTCGGCGACGCACGGCTCGACCGGGCCGCGGCCCTGGCCGCCGAAGCGCTGCTCGCCCGCGGCACGAGCGGCCTCGTACGGGTCGGCGAGCCGGGCCCTGACTCGTCGTGCGCGCCCGAGCGGGAACTGTTCGTGCAGGCCTTCGGGGTACCGCCCCACCTCCTGGTGTGCGGCGCGGTCGAGTTCGCGCGCCCCCTCGTGCGGATCGGAGCTCTGCTCGGACACCGGGTGACCGTGTGCGACGCCCGCCCGGCCTTCGCGACGGCCGCTCGTTTCCCGGACGCGCACGAGGTCGTCGTGGACTGGCCGCACCGTTGGTTCGCGGCCCATGAGGACCAGGTGAACGCGGCCACGGCCGTGTGCGTGCTGACCCATGACGCCAAGTTCGACGTGCCCCTGCTGGAGTTGGCGCTGCGCAGCAGGGCCGGGTACGTGGGCGCCATGGGCAGCCGGCGCACGCACGAGGACCGGCTGGCACGGCTGCGGGCCGCGGGGCTCGGCGAGGCCGAACTGGCGCGGCTGCGCTCACCGATCGGCCTCGATCTCGGCGGGCGCGGGCCCGAGGAGACGGCCGTGTCCATCGCGGCGGAGCTCATCGCGGTGCGGCGGGGCGGCAGCGGACGGGCGCTGAGCGGCCTCGCGGGGCCGGTGCACGCGTCATGAGCCACTTTTGAACGGGCGTTTTTGAACGGCTGTATTCGAACGCACCCCGCGAGGGCGCGCCGGAAGGGCGCCGGAAGGGCGCCGGAAGGGCCGGACGGGCCGGCGAGTGACGGCGGCCCGGGCGACACGGCGGCGACGGCGGCCCGGGCGGGACGCCGTCGTACGACCGGCCCGAACACCCCATTTCTGAACACTCGTTTAATCTGAGGCACGTGGACGCAGAGCACAGCACCCCGGACCGGACCGCCCCCGAGCCCCGCCGCGGCCGCTCCCACGACCCCGAGGGGCGCCGCAGCGCCGTCCTCGATGCGGCGCGGCGGCTGTTCGCCGCCCAGGGCTACAAAGGGGTGGGCATCCGGGCCATCGCGGCCGAGGCGGGGGTCACGCCCGGCCTGGTCATGGCGTACTTCGGCTCGAAGGACGGGCTGTTCCGCGAGGTCGTCGGCGGCGGGACCGGTGTCACCGAGGGCGTGCTCGACGACCCCTCGGTCGGCCGCGAGGAGCTGCCGGGGGCACTCGCCCACGACTATCTCGACCGCTGGGACCGGCTCCCCGCGCACGACCCCTGGCCGGCGCTGATCCGCTCGGGGCTCAGCCATCCCCCCAGCGCCGAGCTGCTGTCCACGATCCTCGACCGCCAGGTGAGCGAGCCACTGCGGAGCGTGCTCGGGGACTCCGACGCGGCGGACGCCCGCATCGCCATGATCCGCAGCGTTCTCTTCGGCGTGATCATGGAACGCTATCTGTTCGCCCATGAGCCGGCGAGGTCGGTGCCCACGGAGACGCTGGAACCTGTGCTCACGGACGTGCTGACGGCCGCGCTGACCGGGCGGGTCCCGGCGCCGGACCCCGCGGCGGCGCACCGGCCGCCCCCACGCGAGGCCCCCGGCGCTTCGGGGCCGGCCGTCTTCGCCGCGCTCAACGAGTGCACCGCCCGCTACCGGACCCTGATCGGGCGGGTCGTGAAGCGGCACGGCATCAGCCTGGCCGCCTTCGAGGTGCTGGCGGCCCTGCACGCCGTGGGAGCGCCCTACCGGCGCACCATGGGTGAGATCGCGGCGGCCGGCGCGGTCAGCGCGGGCGGCGTCACCCAGCACGCCGACCGTCTCGTCGAGGCCGGCCTCATCGAGCGCGAACGGGACGGCCAGGACCGCCGCATCGTCCATCTCCGGCTGACCCCGGCCGGGGTCGACCTGGTCGGCCGCATGTCCGAGGAACGTCGTACGCACGAACGGGAGCTGCTCGCGGGCCTCGTACCCGGCGAGCAGCGCCAACTCGCCGCGCTTCTGGGTGGCTTGGGACGATCGATGGCGGACGGACAGAACTGAAACGGCAGCACCGCCGCGCAGACGACGGACCTGCGCCCGTCCCGGCCGACGCCACCGCCTCCACCGACGCCACGGGGAACACGAACGGCGCCGGCCCCCTCGCACCCCCCGCGCGAGAGACCGGCGCCGAACACGCGCACCACCGTCAGGAGTTGAGCTCCTCCAGCGTCCTGCCCTTCGTCTCCACCGCGAACAGCGCGATCACCGCACCCACCGCGGCGACCGCGGCGAGCTGGGCGAAGACGAGCGTGAGGCTGCCGCCCCCGCCGATGATCGCGCCGACCGTGATCGGGCCCAGGATGACGCCGAGGCGGTTCCACAGACCGCCGAACGCGGCGCCCTTGGCACGGTTGCGCGTCGGGTACAGCTCGGGTGAGTAGAGGTAGAGGCCCGCGTTGATCGCGTAGACGAAGAACGTCGTACAGGAGGCGAAGATCGCGACCTGGCCGCCCGACGTCACACCGACCAGGGCGAGCGTCGCCAGGGTGAACGTGGTGCCGCCGAGCGCGGCCACGAGGGCGGGGCGCCGGCCCACGCGGTCGATGACGAGGGCGACGGCGAGGGTGCCGAGGAGTCCCGTCACATTGCTGAGCAGCGTGTAGACGAGCGCGGTGGTCAGGTCGAGCCCGAAGTTCTTGGTGTAGAGCGACGGCAGCCAGGTGGAGATGCCGTGGTTGACGTAGTACGCGACGAACCAGAGCCCGGAGACGACGGTCGTGCGGCGCAGGTAGCGGCCGGTGAACAGCTCGCGCAGGCGGCCCCGGGAGGTCTCCTCCGACCGGTCCGCGGCCGGTTGCGGCAGGGGTTCCCCGGTGGCCGCGGCGACCTCCGCCTCGATCCGCGCGATGGCCTGCTCGGCCTCCTCGGTGCGGCCCTGGGAGAGCAGCCAGCGGGGCGACTCGGCGACGTGCTTGGGCAGGGCGACGGCGAGCAGGACGGGCAGGGCGCCGATCACGAACATCGCGCGCCAGCCGAGGTTCGGCACCACCCACACCGCGACGAGAGTGGCCGCGGCCAGACCGGCCGGGAAGATCATCTCGTAGATCAGGACGAAGCGTCCGCGTTTGTCGGAGCGGGCGATCTCGTTGATGTACGTGGCCGCCACGGGGACGACGCCGCCGATGCCCAGGCCCTGGACGAAGCGGAAGAGCGAGAAGAGCTCGATGCCGTTCGAGAAGGCCACGGCGAGGCTCCCGAGCGCGGTGACGGCGACGCCGAGGGCCACGGTCCGCACCCGGCCGATCCGGTCGCCCAGCCAGCCGGCGACCAGGGCGCCCAGGAGCATGCCCACGGAGCCGGTGGTGACCGCGAAGGTGGCCTGGCCCGTGGTCAGGTGCCAGTCCTTGATCAGGACGGGCAGCGCGGACGCGGCAAGGAGCTGGTCGAACGCCTCGAAGAACGTGACGGCGCCGATCAGGAACCGGACCTTCACGTGCCAGCGGGATTGCGGGAGTCGTTCGAGCCGGGCTGCTATCGAGCCGAGGCCTGGCTTGCCGGCCACAGTCGTCATGAGGGGGTCCTTCCGCGACAACGCGAACAGAGGAGTTGCGCAGACACTAAGAGCACTTATCTAAGCGGTCAATGATTAACGGCTTAGATACATCGGAAGTGACCTCACCGTCACCCTCACGTAACCCACCTCGGACAGCGTCGCGCGACGACTTCGCCGCAGGGTCTTGCGGGAAAATAGTTAAGCGCTTAGATTTCTAGCACTGAGCAAGCCGATGGACGCAGCCAACGTGAGCGAGCGCCTCGGTGAGCCCAACTCCCCCGCACCCGTTGGCCGTAGACCGCCTGGAGGTCCCGCCCGTGCCTCACCACCCCACCGACATCCTGATCGCGGGCCAGTGGCGACGCGGCGCGGGCGAGCCGGTCGAGACCGTCGACCCGGCGACCGGAGAAGTGCTCGCCACCGTCCACTCCGCGTCCGCGGACGAGGTCGACGAGGCCGCTCGGGCCGCCGCGCTCGCCGTGGCCGACCCGGCCTGGCGCGATCTCCTCCCCCACCAGCGCGCCCGACTCCTCTGCCGCATCGCGGAGTTGACCGAGGAGGCCGCCGACAACCTCGCGGCCCTCCAGACCGCCGACACCGGCAAGACCCTCACCGAGACGAAGGCCCTCGCGCTCAGCGCGGCCGGCACCTTCCGGTACATGGCGGCGGCCCTGGAGACGGCCGAGGAGACCCTCACCCCGTCCCGCGGCGCGTACGTGACGATGAGCGTGTACGAGCCGATCGGTGTCGTCGGCGCGATCAACCCCTGGAACTCGCCGGTCGCCAGCGACGCGCAGAAGATCGCGCCCGCCCTCGCCGGCGGCAACGCCGTCCTGCTCAAGCCCGCCGCCTGGACCCCGCTGGTCTCCCTCGCGCTCGGGCGCCTCATCCACCAGGCGCTCGGCGAGCTCGGCCTGCCCACCGCCCTGCTGTCGGTCCTGCCCGGAAGCGGCCGGGTCGTCGGAGACGCGATCGTGCACCATCCCCTGGTGGCCAGGATCGGCTTCACCGGCGGCACGGAGACCGGCCGGTCCATCGCGGCGGTGGCGGCCTCGAAGCTGATCCCCGCCTCCCTCGAACTCGGCGGCAAGTCGCCGACGATCGTGCGCGCGGACGCGGACGTCGAGCAGGCTCTGGCAGGCGTGATGTTCGGGATCTTCTCGTCCAGCGGCCAGTCCTGCATCGCGGGCTCGCGGCTCTTCGTCGCACGCGAGATCTACGACAGCTTCGTCGGCGAACTCGTCGAGCGGGTGAGCAAGTTGCGCGTCGGTCCCGGCACGGACCCCGGCACCCAGGTCGGACCGCTGGTCCACCACCGGCACCGGGACTCCGTCGCCGCCCATGTCGATCTGGCCCGCTCCGAGGGCGCCCGGGTGTTGTGCGGCGGCCGGGCGCCCGAGGGCGACACGTACCGGGACGGCGCGTACTACCTGCCCACCGTCCTCGACGGGCTCCCCAACACCTCACGGACCTGCCAGGAGGAGATCTTCGGGCCCGTCCTGGTCGCCCTGCCCTACGACGACGAGGACGACCTGGTCCGCCAGGCCAACGACTCCGTCTACGGGCTCGCCTGCGGGATCTGGACCCGCGACCACCGGGCCGCGTGGCGCCTGGCCCGCCGGATCGAGGCGGGGACGGTCTGGATCAACACGTACAAGCAGTTCAGCGCGTCCACCCCGTTCAGCGGGATGAAGGACAGCGGTCTCGGTACGGAGAAGGGCCGCGACGCCATCCGCGCCTACCAGCGCCAGAAGTCCCTGTACTGGGGCACTTCGGACGCGCCCCTGCCCTGGGCCAACTGACCGCCCCGTCGTCTGGAGACACTCATGCCCCACCCATCGCCAGGACCCGTCGCCCGCCTGCGCTCCCTGCGCTACGTCGAGCTGCTCACCCCCGCCTTCACCGAGGCCGCCGACTTCTACGAGGAGGTCTGGGGCCTGCGGACCGTCGAGGCGGAGCGCGGCGCGGCGGCCTGGCTGCGCGGCACCGGCGAGGAGCACCACGTCCTGCACCTCACCCGCGCGGACCGCACGGGACTCGGCCGGCTCGCGTTCGCCGTCGCCACGCCCGCCGAGGTCGACGAGGCGGCCCGGCGCCTGGAGGCCCGCGGGATCACCCCGGTCTTCGGCCCCGGACCGCTCGACCAGGTGGGCGGCGGCTACGGCCTGCGCTTCACCGACCCCGAACAGCGGCTCGTGGAGATCAGCGCGCAGGTCGAGGCGGTCGCGCCGCGCGGCAGGGACGCCGCCGTCCCCGTCGGCGTCACGCACGCCGTCCTGAACACCGCCGACATCGACGCCTCCGTCGCGTTCTACTGCGACGTACTCGGCCTGCGCGTCTCCGACTGGTCCGAGCACCAGATGGCGTTCCTGCGCTGCAACGCCGACCACCACTGCATCGCGTTCAACCAGGCCGAGTGGGCTTCCCTCAACCACGTGGCGTACGAGATGAGTTCGGTCGACCACTTCATGCGGGGCCTCGGCCGGCTCAAGCACCACGGCATCGACCCGCAGTGGGGCCCGGGCCGCCACGGCCCCGGCAACAACACCTTCTCCTACTTCACCGACCCGTCCGGGCTCGTGTGCGAGTACACGTCCGAGGTCGCGCAGATCGTCGAGGACGCGTGGATCGCGCGGGTGTGGCGCCGCGTGCCCGAGCTGTCCGACCTGTGGGGCACGGCGGGCCCGCCGTCGAAGGAGATCCGCTGTCACATGGCCGGCTCCCCGGACCCCGGCCCGCACACATCCGTCTCCCTGGAGGTCAGCGCATGAGCACGGTACGCAAGGTGGGCCTCGTCGGCTGGGGCGCGATCGGCCGCGTCGTCGGCACCGCACTCGCCGAACAGCAGGTGCCCGGCGCCGAGTTGACGTGCATCATCGACAACCGCCCCCTCGGCGACACGGCGCCCGCGCCCCAGCGGACCTTCGACGAGGCCCTGGAGTGCTGCGACCTGATCGTCGAGGCGGCCGGGCAGGGTGTCGTACGGGAGTGGGGTGAGCGGGTCCTCGCCTCCGGCACCGATCTGCTCGTCGCGTCGACCGGGGCGCTCACCGACGACGAGCTGTCCAAGCGGCTGCTCGCGGCGGGCCCCGGCCGGGTGTACTTCACCGGCGGTGCGGTGGGCGGGCTCGACCTTCTTCAGGCGGTGTGCTCCCTCGGCCCCCTCGACGAGGTGCGGCTCACCACCACCAAGCTGCCGTCCACCCTCGAACAGCCTTGGATGGACGAGGAGCTGCTGTCCAGGCTGCGGACGGCGACCGGGCCCGTCGAGGTCATGTCCGGCACGGCGCGCGACATCCCCGTGAAGTTCCCCAAGTCGACGAACGTGGCCGCCTCGGTCGCCCTCGCCGTCGGCGACCTGGACGCTGTGCGGGTCCGGGTCGTCGCCGACCCCGGCGCCCGCCACACGCGGCACGTCGTCGAGGCGTCCGGCGCGCACGGCGCGTACCGCTTCGACGTCGCGCACCTGCCGGACCCGGGCAACCCCGCGACGAGCCAGGTCGTGCCGTACGCGGTGCTGCGCAGCCTGGCGGCGCTGGCCGGGCGGACGGGCCAGATCCTGTGAGCGCCGTCCATGTCGAGGAGGCGGGCGATCACGGCCCCCTGCTGCTGTGCCTGCACGGCATCGGCTCCTCGTCGGCGGCGTTCGCCCCGCAGCTCGCCGAGCTGTCCGCGTACGCGCGGGTCGTGGCCTGGGACGCGCCCGGCTACGCCAAGTCGCCCGATCCTGAAGGGCCGTTGGACCTGGACGGGTTCGCGGACGCGGCCGCCGAGGTCGTCCGGGAGCGCGGCGGACGCGCGCACGTGATCGGTGTCTCCTGGGGCGGGGTGATCGCGCTGCGGCTCGCGGCCCGCCACCCGGATCTGGTCGAGTCCCTCGTCGTCGCCGACTCCAGCGCGGGCTCCGGCACCGACCCCGCCAAGGCCGAGGGCATGCGGGCGCGGGCCGCCGAGCTGGCCGAGCTCGGGCCGCGCGCCTTCGCCGAGAAGCGCGGGCCGCGGCTCGTGTCCGGCGGGGCGCCCGAGGAACTCGTACAGCGGGTCGTCGACACCATGGCCGCCTCCGTGCGGCTGCCCGGCTACGCCTACGCCGCCGAGTCCATGGCCGGTGCCGACCTGCGGCCCGAACTGCCCACGATCGCCGCGCCCACGCTCGTCCTGTGCGGCGACCAGGACCAGGTCACCGGCGTCGAGGCCTCGCAGGTCCTCGCCGGCGCCCTCCACAAGACCGCCTACGTGATCGTCAAGGACGCCGGTCACCTGGCCAACCAGGAACAGCCCGCGCGCTTCGACGCGTGGGTCCTGTCCCACCTCCGCATCACCGCCCGCATCCCCGAGTAGGAGTCCAGCCATGCCTCTGACCACCACCGACTACGACAACGGCAGCGACCTCGGCAAGTACACCGACTCGCTCATCGCCACCAAGGAGTCCCGCGTCGCGGACTTCAACACCCTCTCCTTCCAGGAGAAGGCGGGCCCGCAGTACCGCCGCGGCCAGATCCGCTACGTCGGCTCCGGCGCCACCGGCAACCACGAGAACGACTCGCGGATCCTCCCCTCCGGCGGCTTCACCTTCTCCAACATGCTGCTGCCGCCCGGCGCCGAGGGCCCCGAGCACACCCACCACGACGTCGAGGAGGCCTTCTTCGTCCTGGAGGGCCAGGTCCGCGTGGGCATCCACCGCGGCGCCGACGAGGTCGAGTACCGCACCCTCGGCTACCGCGACATGATCGTCGTCCCGGCGGGCGTGGCCCGGTCCCTGAAGAACGAGGGCGACACCGACGCCCTGTTCTGCGTCGTCATCGGCACGCAGAAGCCGCAGGTCCCGACGTACCCGGAGCACTCGCCGATGCACGGTGTCACCCGTGACTGACCCCTCAGGGGGCGCCGGCACCGTCGTCGTCACCGGGGCGGGCCGTGGCCTGGGACTGGCCATGGCCCGCCGGGCCGCCGAGGACGGCTTCCGCGTCGTCGTCGCCGAGCTCGACACCGAGCGCGGGAACCACGCGGTCGAGGAACTGCGCGGTGACGGACTCGACGCCCACTTCGTGCGCTGCGACGTCGCCGACCCCGAGTCGGTCGACGAACTCGCCGCCCGCGTACGGGAACTGGGTCCGCTGTACGGCCTGATCAACAACGCGGCTCTCGCCAACGGCGTCGGCGGCAAGGAGTTCCAGGACATCGACGTCGAGGTGTGGGACCGCCTGATGACGGTCAACGCCCGCAGCCCCTGGCTGGTGTCGAAGGCCCTGTACCCGCTCTTCGGCTCGCCGGGCCGGATCGTGAACGTCGCCTCGGACGCCGCGCTCTACGGCTCGCCCCGCCTCGCCCACTACATCGCCTCGAAGGGCGCGGTCATCGCCCTGACCCGGGCGATGGCCAGGGAACTCGGCGACAAGGGCATCACCGTCAACGCGGTCGCGCCCGGCCTCACCGAGTGCGAGGCCACCGAGACCGTCCCCGAGGAACGGCACGAGCTGTACCGCTCGGGCCGGGCCATCTCGCGGCCGCAGGAGCCCGGCGACCTCATCGGTCTCGTCGCCTTCCTGCTCGGCGAGGAGTCCCGCTATCTCACCGGACAAGTGATCGCCGTCAACGGCGGCTTCACGATGAACTGATCTACACCACAGGAGCGCAGAGTTGTGCCTCCTCCCCCTCGCGAGCGAGGCGGCTCCTCGTCCGGGATCCAGATCCCTCATGACGGCCGAGCCCTGACCGCCGCCGAGGCCGAGTGGCAACGTACTGCGGCGCTCCGCGCCTTGAAGGAGAATCATGGATCTGGGCCTCGCCGACCGGACCGTCCTGGTCACCGGCGGCAGCTCGGGCGTCGGCCTGGCCACGGTCCGCGCCCTGCTGGACGAGGGCGCGCGCGTCGCGACCTGCGGCCGTGACGCCGACCGCCTCTCGAAGGCGGCGGCGCGCCTCGGCAGCGACCGTCTCCTGACCGGCGTCTGCGACGTGCGGGACGCGACGGCCGTACGGGACTTCGTCCGGCATGCGGCCGACACCTTCGGGGGCCTCGACGGGCTCGTCAACAACGCGGGCCAGTCCCGCATGAAGAGTCTCGACGAGTCGACCGCCGAGGACTGGCGCGACGAACTGGAGCTGAAGTTCTCCGGCGTCCTCAACCCGCTGCACGCCGCCCGCGCCCACCTCGCCGCGTCCGACGCCGCCTCCGTCGTGAACGTCAACGCCGTCCTGGCCAAGCAGCCGGAGACCCGGCTGATCACGACGAGCGCCGCCCGCGCCGGCATCCTCAACCTCTCCAAGTCTCTCGCCACCGAGCTCGCCCCCGAGGGGATCCGCGTCAACTCGGTCTGCCTCGGCCTCGTCGACACCGGCCAGTGGACCCGCCGGCACGCCGCCGCGGAGTCCGGGCTCTCCTACGAGGACTGGCAGGCGGAACTCGCCACCGACCGCGGGATCGCGCTCGGGCGGCTCGGCCGGGCCGAGGAGGTCGCGTACGCGATCGTCGCGCTGCTCTCGCCGCGAGCCTCGTACATCACCGGAACCAGCATCGACGTCTGCGGCGGAGTCGGCCGCTCCATCCTCTGAGGAGACCACCATGCGTTACGACACCGGAGGCGATCTCCTCGTCGCCGTTCTGCGGGAACTGGGCATCGACACGGTCTTCGGGATCGTCAGTGTGCACAACCTGCCGCTCGTCGAGGCCGTCGACCGCGAGCTGCGGTTCGTGCCCGTGCGCCACGAGGCGTCCGCCGTCAACGCGGCCGACGCCTACGGCAGGGCCCGCGGCACGCTCGGCTGCGCCCTCACGTCGACCGGGACGGGCGCGGGCAACGCGGCCGGCTCCCTGATCGAGGCGCTGGCGTCCGGCACCTCCGTCCTGCACATCACCGGGCAGGTCGAGTCGGAGTTCCTGGGCAGCGGCCGCGGTTTCATCCACGAGACCAAGGACCAGCTGGGCATGCTGACGGCGGTCTCCAAGTACGCCGCGACCGTGCCGTCCGCCGACGGGGCGGGCCGCATCCTGCGCGAGGCGGCCCGTGCCGCGCTCACGGCGCCGGGCGGCCCGGCGAGCGTGGAGTGGCCGGTCGACCTCCAGTACGCGGCCCAGACCGACACCGCCGCGGAGGAGTTCGAGGAGACCGCCGTGCCCGCGCCCGGTGCCGACGAGCTCGCCGCCGCGGGGGCCCTGCTGGCCTCGGCCCGGCGCCCGGTGATCTGGGCCGGTGGCGGTGCCACGCGCGCCCGTGTCCAGCTCGCGGACCTGCTCGCCGCGACCGGCGCCGCTCTCCTGACGTCCAACTCCGGGCGCGGCGCCGTCCCCGAGGACCACCCGCAGGTCGTCGGCAACTTCGCGACGACGCCGGCCGGGCGCGCCCTGCTCGCCGACGCCGACGTGCTGGTCACGATCGGCACCCACTTCCGGTCCAACGAGACCGCCGACTACGGCCTCCAGCTCCCCGCCGCGCACATCCAGATCGACCTGGACGCGGACGCGCTCGGCCGTGTGTACCCGGCCCCGCACGCGCTGCACGGCGACGCCGCCGACGTACTGGAGCGGCTGCTCCCGTACGCGAGGCCCGCCGAGCCGGGCTGGACGGCGCGGGTCACCGCGGTCCGCGACGAAGTGCGCGCCACCCTGCACGACAACATCGGCCCGCAGGCCGCCATCTGCGACGCGATCCGGGCCGCGCTCCCCCGCGAGGCAGTCGTCGCCCGCGACGTCACCATCCCGTCGAGCAGCTGGGGCAACCGCCTCCTCGACATGTACGACCCGCGCGACAACGTCTTCCCGCGCGGCGGCGGCATCGGGCAGGGCCTCGGCATGGGCATCGGGGCCGCGCTCGCCCGGCCCGACGCGCCCACGGTCGTCATCGCCGGTGACGGCGGGCTCGCCGTGCACCTCGGCGAACTGCTCACCCTCGCCCAGGAGCGCCCGCGCCTGACCCTCCTCGTGTTCAACGACGGCGGCTACGGCGTCCTGCGCAACATGCAGGACCGCCACAGCGACCGCCGCTCGGGTGTCGACCTCGCCACACCCGACTTCGAACTCCTCGCCCGGGCCTGCGGGTTGCCGTATCTGCGGATCGCCGCAGCCGAGCACGCGGAGCCCGTCGTCGCCGAGGCCGTCGCCTCCGACGGGCCGACGCTCGTCGAGGTCGATCTCGCGGCGCTCGGCCCGATGAAGAACCCGTTCACCCCGCCCGTGAAGATCCCCACCGCGTAGGGAGGCCCCGCAGCCATGACCGCAACCGACGAGACCCTCCTGGACCTCCTCGTACACCGCATGACCTGGGAGGCCGACGGCGTCCTCTCCGTCGAACTGACCCACCCGGACGGCAAGCCCCTGCCCGCCTGGGAGCCCGGCGCGCACCTCGACGTCCACGTGGGCGGGCAGGTCCGCCAGTACAGCCTGTGCTCGGACCCGCGCACCCCGGCGTCGTACCGCATCGGCGTCCTCAACGAGCCTTCGTCACGCGGGGGTTCGCGCCATGTGCACACGAAGCTGCGCCCCGGCGGGCGGGTCACGGTGTCGGCGCCGCGCAACCACTTCGCGCTGGAGGACGCGCCGGGCTACGTCTTCGTCGCGGGCGGCATCGGTGTGACGCCGATCCTCGCGATGGCCCGCGAGGCCGCGCGCCGGGGCGCCGAGTGGCGCATGGTGTACGGCGGCCGCAGCCGTGGGTCGATGGCGTTCGTCGACGAACTCACCGCGCTGGGCGGTGATCTCACGGTGGTGCCGCAGGACGAGCAGGGTCATATCGACCTCGCGTCCACGCTCGCCGGGCTGCCGGCCGGGACGCTCGTCTACTGCTGCGGTCCCGAGCCGCTGCTCGCCGCCATCGAGGCCCTCTGCCCGGCGGACCGGCTGCGCGTCGAGCGGTTCGCGGCCCCGGTCGTCGAGCGGTCCACGGACGACGAGGGCTTCGAGGTCGAGTGCCGCGCCTCCGGGCTCACGCTCACCGTCGGCGCCGACACGTCGATCCTGGAGGCGGCGGAGGCGGCCGGCCTGGACGTGGCCAGCTCCTGCCGCGACGGGATCTGCGGGTCCTGCGAGACCCGGGTGCTCGACGGCACGCCCGACCACCGCGACTTCCTGCTCTCCGACGCCGAACGGGCCGCGGGCGCCTCGATGATGATCTGCGTCTCGCGCTGCGCCTCCGGCCGTCTGGCCCTCGACCTGTAACCCCTTCCCTGGAGGCACGTGTGACCACCACCTGGCCGTACCTGAACGTCCACCAGTCCCGTACGCACGAACCCACCCCCTACGAGTACAAGCTGGCCGCCACCCTCGAAGAGGTCTTCACCAAGGACGGCCACGAACTCGCCGACGTCATCCGTGGGCTGAACGCCCGCCAGGTCCACGCCCCCGACGGCGCCCCGTGGACCGAGGACTCGTTCCGCGCCGAGATGCACCGACTGGGAGCGTGATCCCGATGACCGCCGACCACATCTACGCGACGGGCCTGCGCAACCAGTGGCACCCCGTCGTCCCGTCCTCGTTCGTCGCGCCCGGCGCCATGCGCAAGGTGACCGCGCTCGGCGAGCAGTGGCTCCTGTTCCGCCGCTCCGACGGCACGCTGTCCATGCTCGCGGACCGCTGCCCGCACCGCGGCGCGCCCCTGTCGCTCGGCAAACACCTCGGGGACCGGGTGGCGTGCTGGTACCACGGCGTCGAGGTCGAGGGTGACGGGACCGTCTCCTCGGTGCCCGGCCTGCCCGGCTGCAACCTGGAGGGCAAGAAGCTCGTCAGGTCGCTGCCCGTGCGCGAGGTCGGCGGCGCGATCCTCGCCTACTTCGGCGACGAACAGCACCCGGAACCGGCCGAGTTGACGCTCCCCGAGCCGCTCACCGAACCCGGCACCGACGCGATCCTGTGCTACGCGGAGTGGGAGGTGCCGTGGCGCTACGCCGTCGAGAACCTCCTCGACCCGATGCACGGCGCCTTCCTGCACCACGACTCGCACACCATGTACGACGGTGACACGACGGCCAAGTTCCGCATCCGCGAGACGGACCGGGGCTACTTCTTCGAGAAGACCGACCAGCGGGGCGTCAACTTCGACTGGGTCGAGCTGTGCCACACCGGCATCGACTGGGTCGACCTGTCCATCCCGTACCCGCCGTCGGCCGGTCCCGGCGGTCCGTTCGGGATCGTCGGCATGGTCTGCCCGGTCGACGAGCAGCGCTGCGGTGTCTTCTTCTGGCGCTACCGCCGGGTCGAGGGCTGGCAGCGTGACACCTGGCGCTTCCTCTACAAGACCCTCATCGAGGAGCGCCACTGGGAGGTGCTCGAGCAGGACCGCGTGATGCTGGAGGCCATGCCCGCGGACGCCGACCAGCGCGAGAACCTCTACCAGCACGACCTGGGAGTGGTGCGCCTGCGCCGCATGTACCGGGCCGCCGCCGCGGAGCAGGCGTCTGCATGAGTCCGAGAGCCCGCTGGTCGGGTGTCCTCAGCCTTCTGGTCATCGTCCTGATCAGCTACGTGGACCGGGTGAACGTCTCCGTCCTCATCACCGACGAGGCGTTCACCGAACACTTCGGCATCACCGGTGACCGGGTGGCGCAGGGCGCCCTGTCGACCGTCTTCCTCGTGGGGTACGGCATCGCGGCGTTCTTCCTCACTCCGTTCTACGAGACGACGCTCGGGGTGCGGCGCGGCCTGTTCGTGAGCGTGGCCCTGTGGTCGGTGATGACCCTGCTGTCGCCGTACGCCCTGGGCGCGCTCACGCTCACCGTGCTGCGTGCCCTGCTGGGCGCGGCCGAGGGACCGCTGTTCTCGCTCAAGACGATGTACGTGCGCGAGCACTTCTCGCCGCACGAGGCGGGAAGGCCGAACGCGGTCAGCTCGATGGGGGTGTCCCTGGGCACGGCCGCGGGCCTCCCCCTGATCACGTATCTCGTCTACCGCTTCGACTGGCACACGTCGTTCCTCGCCCTGGCCGCACTCAACGCGGTGATCGGCCTGCCGCTGATCGCCCTGTTCGTCCGCGGCCGGGGTGTGGCGAGGGCCGGCCGGCCCGGGTTCGGTGCCACCCTCAAGGGCGCTCTGCACATGCCGCGCCTGGCGCCGATCCTGCTCATCGAGATCGCCACGCTTGCGTATCTGTGGGGTTCGAGCGCCTGGCTGCCGTCGTATCTTCTGCAGGAGCGGCACTTCTCCCTGGCCGCCATGGGCGCCGTGTCGTCGCTGCCGTTCCTGATGTCGCTGGTGTCCGGGTTCCTCGGCGGTCTGCTGCTCGACCGGCTGCCGCGGCGGCTGCTCGCGCTGCCGTTCGTCGTCGGCTCGGCCGGTACGGCGGTCTGTGTCCTCCTCGTCGCCGGGGCGGACAGCGACGGGGCGGCGGCGACGGGACTGATCCTCGCGGGCGGCTTCTGGGGCCTGCAAGGCCCGGCGATACCCACGCTGGTCCAGCACTGCGCGCCGGCCCGTTTCGTGGGCAGCGCGTACGGGGTGGTCAACGGGGTCGGCAACCTGGTCTCGGCCTTCATGCCGACGTTGATGGGCGTGGCCATCGCGGCGAGCGGCGGGCACAGCTTCGGCGCCGGGTTCGCGCTGCTGGCCGGGGCACAAGCGGTCACCCTGGTCTGCGGCGCGTGGCTGCTCGCGCGACCGGTTCAGGCTCGGCCGGAGGCGAGTGCGGAGTCCACGACGGACCGCTCCGACTTGGAGAACAGCCAGGCGAGTTGAGAACGCCCGGCCGGGGACCTCCCGGCCGGGCGTGCGTCGTCCGTCGTGCGCGCGTTCCGCTCCCGCATCCGCACGATCAGGTCGTGGTTACGGGACTACGCCCCGCCTACCGCGTCCGTGCACACATAATGGGCCGATACATCGGAGGTATCGGCGCTCCAGACGGTGGCGCTCCGACCGAGGACAGGGAGGCCGCCATGGCTGTCACCGACGAGGCCATCGAGAAGATCAAGGGCATGATCGTCTCCGGCGCCCTGCGCCCGGGCGACCGGCTCCCCAAGGAGAGCGAACTCGCCGCCGACCTCGGCCTGTCCCGCAACTCCCTGCGCGAGGCCGTCCGCGCCCTGTCCCTCATCCGCATCCTCGACGTGCGGCAGGGCGACGGGACGTACGTCACCAGCCTCGACCCCCAACTCCTCCTCGAGGCCCTGAGTTTCGTCGTCGACTTCCACCGCGACGACACCGTCCTCGAATTCCTCGCCGTGCGTCGCATCCTGGAGCCGGCCGCGACCGCGATGGCCGCCACCCGGATCGACGAGGCGCGGCTCGACGCGCTCGCGGCCCAGCTGGACGCGCTCGGCACCGCGCCCTCGGTGGAGGAACTCGTCGCCTCCGACCTGGAGTTCCACCGCGGCATCGTGCAGAGCTCGGGCAACTCGGTCCTGTGCTCGCTCCTCGACGGCCTGTCCGGACCGACGACCCGGGCCCGCGTCTGGCGCGGCCTGACGCAGGAGGACGCGGTCAGCCGGACCCTGCACGAGCACCGGGCGATCCTGGCGGCGCTGCGCGACGGTGACGCGGAGGCGGCGCGGTCCTGGGCGACGGTGCACATCGCGAGCGTGGAGCAGTGGCTGCGCTCCACGCTCTGACACGGGTTCCGCTACGGGCGTGAAGGGGGAGTGCGAGGGCGGATCGCGGGGCAGTGATCCGGTCACTCCCCCGTACAAGGGGGCTGCGGACGGTCCTCTCGGACGCCGTAAGGTGGGCAGGTACGCGATAGGGGTCCCTCCCAGGCCATGAGGGCACTGGGGGACGTCGGAAGGAGGCGCTGGGTGATCGAGCTCGAGGGGGTTCCCGAGCTGGTCGACCCGGTCATGGTGGCCGCGTTCGAAGGCTGGAACGATGCCGGTGACGCCGCCTCCGCCGCGGTCGCGCATCTCGACAAGGAGTGGAAGGGCGAGGTGTTCGCGGCGCTCGACGCCGAGGACTACTACGACTTCCAGGTCAACCGGCCGACGGTGTGGCTCGACGGCGGCGTGCGGAAGATCACCTGGCCGACGACCCGGCTCTCCGTGGTCAGGGTCGGCGGCGACAAGCCGCGCGACCTGGTCCTGGTCCGGGGCATCGAGCCGTCGATGCGGTGGCGTTCGTTCTGCAACGAGCTGCTCGGGTTCGCGCACGAGTTGGGCGTCGAGCTGGTCGTCATCCTGGGCGCGCTGCTCGGCGACACCCCGCACACGCGGCCCGTGCCGGTCAGCGGCGTCACGTCCGACGCGGACCTGGCGCGCACCATGGACCTGGAGGAGACCAAGTACGAGGGTCCGACGGGCATCGTCGGCATCCTCCAGGAGGCCTGCACGCACGCGGGCGTCCCCGCGGTCTCCCTGTGGGCGGCGGTGCCGCACTACGTGTCGCAGCCGCCGAACCCGAAGGCGACGCTGGCGCTGCTCAACCGCCTGGAGGACCTGATCGACCTGCGCATCCCGCTGGGCGAGCTGGCCGAGGACTCCCGGGCGTGGCAGCTGGGCGTGGACCAGCTGGCGGCGGAGGACAGCGAGGTCGCCGAGTACGTGCAGTCGCTGGAGGAGGCCCGGGACACCGCGGAGCTTCCCGAGGCGTCCGGCGAGGCGATCGCCCGCGAGTTCGAGCGCTATCTGCGGCGCAGGGACGGCGGCGGCCCTCCGGGCGGTCCGGCCGGCCACGCGACGGACGGCGGCGACACGGCGTCGTACCTGCGGGACACCCCGAGCGAGCGCACCCGGCCCCCGCGGCCCCAGCGCCCCGACCCGGGCACGGAGGCCCCCGGCGGGACGGGTGACACGGACACGTCCTCGGACTCCGGGGACGATTCCTCCGAGGACTCGCCGGAGTAGGGCGACAACGGCTCAGCAGGGGCGGTGCACACGCGGTGTGCACCGCCCCTTCGCTGTGCGCCTGCCGTCACACGGACAGACGTGACCGCCCCCGAACTCGAAGGAGTTCGGGGGCGGTCGAGGGATGTGTGCCCCGGGACCGGGGCCCGGGGCCGAGGCGTCTAGAGCGCCACTCCGAGCAGGGCGTCGACCGCGCGGGACACCACGCCGGGCGCCCCCTCGTCCGTACCGCCCTGCTCCGTCTGAAGGGCGGCCCAGCGGTCCACCGCGAGGAGCGCGGAGGGTGCGTCGAGGTCGTTCGACAGCGCCTCGCGGATCTCCTCGACGAGCGCCGCGGCGGACGGACCGTCGGGGCGGGACACGGCGGCACGCCAGCGGCCCAGCCGCTCGACGGCGTCGCTCAGGACCTGGTCGGTCCACTCCCAGTCGGCCCGGTAGTGGTGCGCGAGGAGCGCGAGACGGATCGCGGCCGGGTCGACCCCGTCGCGCCGCAGCTTCGAGACGAAGACGAGGTTGCCCTTGGACTTGGACATCTTCTCGCCGTCGAGCGCGACCATGCCGGCGTGGACGTACGCCTTGGCCATCGGGAACTCGCCGGTGAGGACCTGCGCGTGCGAGGCGCCCATCTCGTGGTGCGGAAAGGCCAGATCGGACCCTCCGCCCTGCACGTCGAAGCCCATGCCCAGGTGGTCGAGGGCGATGGCGACGCACTCGATGTGCCAGCCGGGCCGGCCGCGGCCCAGCGAGCCGCCGTCCCAGCTCGGCTCGCCCTCGCGGGCGGCCATCCACAGCATCGGGTCGAGCGGGTTCTTCTTGCCCGGGCGGTCCGGGTCACCGCCGCGCTCGGCGGACAGCAGCCGCATCGCCGCGGCGTCCAGGCGGGAGACCTGGCCGAAGTGGGGGTCGGACTCGACGGAGAAGTAGACGTCGCCCTCGAGCTCGTAGGCGGCGCCCATGTCCCGGAGCCGTTCGACGAGCGGCACGATGCCGGGTATCGCCTCGACGGCTCCGATGTAGTGCTGCGGCGGCAGCATCCGCAGGGCGGTCATGTCCTCGCGGAAGAGGGCGGTCTCGCGCTCCGCGAGTCCGGTCCAGTCGACGCCGTCACGGATCGCGCGCTCGAGCAGCGGATCGTCGACGTCCGTCACGTTCTGGACGTAGTGGACCTGCCGCTTGGTGTCGAGCCACACGCGCTGAACGAGGTCGAACGCGTTGTAGGTCGCCGCGTGACCCATATGGGTCGCGTCGTACGGGGTGATCCCGCAGACGTAGATACGGGCGACGGGACCGGGCTCGAGGGTGACGAGGCCATCGGTCGCGGTGTCGTGGATCCTCAGGTCGCGGCCCTTGCCAGGCAGGACGGGGACCTCAGAAGCGGGCCAGGCATGCATGCCATGAGCCTAACCGGACGGAGCTTCCGCATACGAACCGGACCGGGTCCGATGGCCGGGAAGGCCCTCTTGCGGTCCGCTCGGGTGCCATGTCAGGCCTCGACGGTGGCACGGATGGCGCCCGAGAGTCCGAAGTGGCGGATGCCGTGCAGCAGATGAGCTCTGAGCCCCGTCACGAAGTACGTCCACCCCTGGGTCTGCCCGACGGCCCGCGCGGCACCCTCCAGGTTCTCCCTCATGGGCTGCTCGGTGATCGTCAGCAGCGTGGCCGCGCCGTCGTCGGCCCGCTCCAGCTCGATGGTCACGTCTCCCCCGGGCCAGCTCCACGAGATCAGCCGGTCCGTCTCCACGGGCCCGACCTCGACGTCGAAGGTCGCGTCGACATGGCCGAAACGCCAGGTCACCGTGGTGTTGGGGATCATCGGGCCGGATGCGTCAGCCGTGAAGAAGCTGGACAGCCCCTCCGGGCTCACGATGGAGTTGAACACGTCCTTCACGGGCCGGTCGATCCGGTCCTCGACGATCAGTTTCACGGCGTGGCCTCCGTTCCGGGGATCCCGTGAGGGATCCCTTCGAACGTAGCCGCAGCCACTGAGATGCGCCCCCGGACGACGCGGACCGCAGGGCTCGGACGGGGCGACTCGGACGGGCGGGCTCGGACGGGCCGGCTCAGACGGACCCGCTCAGACGGACCGGCTCAGACGGACCGGCTCAGACGGGCGGCCACGGGATGGCCGGCCACTCCCCGCTCGGCTCCCGGTGCTTCCCGGTCGTGAGCATCGCGTCGACCCGTGCGCGTACGGCGCCCAGCTCGTCCTCGGTGATCAGCTCCGCGAGCCGCAGCGCGAGGGGTTTCCCGGCCTCCAGGGCGCCCGTGAGCGCCTTCAGGGCCTCGGTCGCCTCTCCGGTCAGTGGCTCCCCCGCCCAGCCCCACAGGAGCGTGCGCAGCTTGTCCTCGGTGTTGAAGGAGACACCGTGGTCGATGCCGAACAGGCGCCCCTCGGTGTCGACCAGGAGGTGACCGCCCTTGCGGTCGCCGTTGTTGATCACCGCGTCCAGCACGGCGAGGCGCCGCAGCCGCGTGTCGTCCGCGTGTACGAGCAGCGCCGTGCGCCCCTCGCCGACCTCCGCGAACCCGACGGCCTTCCAGCCGTCGCCCGGTTCCTCACCCTCCACGAGTGCGAGCAGCTCGGCACCCTCGGAGGGCTCATCGGGCTGGTCGATCCAGAGCTGGCACATGCCTTCGCCGTACGGCCCGTCGCGCAGCACGGTCGGCGGTACGAGGCTCCAGCCGAGGGCCTCGGAGACCTCGTAGGCCGCGACCTCGCGCCGGGCGAGGTTGCCGTCGGGGAAGTCCCACAGGGGACGCTCGCCGGCGACGGGCTTGTACACGCACGACGCCGCACGGCCCGCGTGGGTGACCGTGCACAGGAGCACCGCGTTCGACGCCTCACGGATGCGCCCCTGGACCGCCAGCTCGCCCCTGGTGAGGAGGTCCGTGTCCGTGACGGTCACGCTCCTCGCCGGTATCCGTTCTGACGCGGGCATACGTGTCCCTCCGGGTCGAGCGGCAGACTGCACAGGGGGCACGGCGGGCGCCCCGCGTTCACGACGTCCAGGGCGCGCTTGGCGAACGCGCGCGCCTGTACGCCGGTGAGCCGGACCCGCAGCATCGGGGGGCCGTTCTCCTCGTCCTGGAGCAGCCGCTCCTCGGCCTCCGCGAGGTCCTCGTCGGAGTCCGCGTCGAGCTCGACGAGCGCCTGCGCCTCGACGATCATCCGCTCCTCCTCGCCGTCCCAGGCGAGGGCCATCGTGCCGACCCGGAACTCCTCGTCGACGGGCGCTTCGAGAGGCGCGGTGTCGTGGATCTCCGTGGGCACGACGGCGGGCACCGACGCGTTCCCGCCGCTGCGGCGCACGACCTCGTCGAGGAGCTCGTCCATGCGCTCGGCGAGGGCTGCGACCTGGGTCTTCTCCAGAGCCACACTCGTCACACGGGCGCCGGCCGAGGCCTGGAGGAAGAAGGTACGGCGCCCGGGGAGCCCGACCGTGCCGGCCACGAAACGCTCCGGGGGGTCGTAGAGGAACACCTGACGGGACACGTCCTGTCTCCATTGGAATCGACTGCTGGGACCGACTGCTTGATCGGGCGCGGCAACAACTGCAGTTACTGCGACGGCTTCACCCTACTGCGGCGGACGATCACGGGGCGCCCGCACCGCCCCCGACCGGGGCGTCCCCCTCGGCCGGCTTCTCGCGCGGGGCGAGCGACGCGAAGTCACCGGTGTCGCCGAGGCGGACGAGATAGGGGCGGAGCCGGGTGTAACGGATCACCGTGACCGAGCAGGGCTCCACGGAGATGCGCTGGAAGAGGTCCAGATGAAGCCCTATGGCGTCCGCGACGAGCGACTTGATGATGTCGCCGTGGGAGCACATCAGATAGGCGGCGTCCGGGCCGTGGTCGCGCTCCACGCGCGCGTTCCACTCGCGTACGGCCTCCGCGGCCCGGTGCTGCATGGCCCGCATGGATTCGCCGCCGGGGAACGCGGCGGCCGACGGGTGCTGCTGCACGACCTCCATCAGCGGGTCGTCGACGAGCTCGGCGAGCTTGCGGCCCGACCAGTCGCCGTAGTGGCACTCGCCGATGCGGTCGTCGGTGTGCGGGGTGAGTTCCGGGCGGGCAGCGAGCAGCGGGGCCAGGGTCTCCTGACAGCGCTGGAGGGGGCTCGTGACGATCTCGGCGAGGGGCACCGCGGCCAGCCGCTCCGGCAGCGCGGCGGCCTGCGCGGCGCCGCGCTCGTCGAGGGAGACACCGGGGGTCCACCCGGCGAGCAGGCCCGCGGTGTTGGCGGTGGAGCGTCCGTGCCGGACGAGGATCAGCGTGGGCATGCGGGCCAGCCTAGGCCCAGTGCGACGTGCGGCCCGGGCACCCCCTGGGAAGAATACGAAGCGTGATCGTCGACTGCGGCATCTATCGCGACGGGCGCAGGACCGAGGGGCCCGCGGACTTCTCCCACGCGCTCGCCGAGGCCAGGGCCGAGGGCCACTCCTTCGTCTGGATCGGCCTGCACGAGCCGGCGGAGGACGAGTTCGCGCGGGTCAGCGAGGCGTTCGGCCTTCATCCGCTGGCCGTCGAGGACGCGCTCAAGGCACATCAGCGGCCGAAGCTGGAGGTGTACGACGACTCGGTGTTCGTGGTGCTCAAGCCGGTCGTGTACGAGCCGGACAGCGACAGGGTCTCCTCCGGTGAGGTCATGCTCTTCATGGGCGACTCGTTCGTGGTGACCGTCCGGCACGGCGAGGGCGCGCCCCTGAAGACCGTACGCAAGCGGCTCGAAGCGGACCCCGACGTGCTGCGGCACGGGCCGACCGCGGTCCTGTACTCGATCGCCGACGCGACCGTCGACCACTACCTGGAGGTCGCGACCGAGCTCCAGACCGACATGGAGGAGCTGGAGGCGGAGGTGTTCTCGCCGGAGGGGGGCGGCTCGCGCAACACGGCGTCCAGGATCTACACGTTCAAGCGCCAGATCCTGGAGTTCCGCCGGGCCACGGGCCCGCTGTTGCTCCCGATCGCCCGGCTGTCCGGAACCGGCCAGTCCATGGGGTCCGTGCCCTTCGTGAACGACTCGGCGCGGCCGTTCTTCCGCGACGTCGGCGACCACCTCCTGCGCGTCAACGAGTCGGTGGACGCCCTCGACCGGCTCGTCTCGGACATCCTGGCGGCGCACCTGGCGCAGATGGGTGTGCGGCAGAACGACGACATGCGCAAGATCTCGGCGTACGCCGCCATGGCCGCGGTCCCGACCCTCATCGCGGGCATCTACGGCATGAACTTCGACCACATGCCGGAGCTGCACTGGACGTGGTCCTATCCGATCGTGATCCTCGCGATGCTCTGCCTGGAACTTCTGCTGTTCCGGACGTTCAAGCGGCGCGGCTGGCTGTAGCGCGCCTCCCCGGGGGCCCTAGGCGAACTCGACCGCGCTCGTCGTGGGCCCGCCCAGCGCGTTGCGCCGCTCCGGCATCTCCAGGGACACCATCCGCCGCCAGCCGACCAGGCGTTCGTACGCGTACATGGCGTGGATGCCTGCCGCGAGCAGGCCCGCCTTGGGCTTCGGCCAGCGCAGGATGTGCCCCATGTGCTGCATGACGGCCAGGCTGACGTCGCGGTAGACGCGGATCTCCTCCAGGGCGCACTCGCGCAGGATGCGCTGGATGTCGCGGCCGTGGCCCGCGTACGCGAAGCGCAGCAGTTCCTCGTGGCAGTACGCGAGGTGGTTGTCCTCGTCGACCGAGATCATCTTCACCGCGCGGCCGATCTCGGGGTCGTCCGCGAAGTACTTGCGCAGCAGTTCCATCTGCTCGGAGGCCCGCTGCTCGGTGACCCGGCTGTGGGCGAGATACGTGACGACGTCCCGCACGGTGAGCGGATCGTCGGCCTTGAGTTGCTGGTGCGCGAGGCCGATGCCGTGCTTCTCCAGGAGCATCGTGTAGTCGGTCTCCGGCGGTACGTCCACGGGTTGCAGGCCGCGCTTCTTCATCAGCGCGTTGAAGATCCGCCCGTGCTTGTCCTCGTCGGCGCCGTGCCGCGCGATCTTGGGCGCGAGGGCCCGCTCGCTGAGGGGGACGAGCGCGGCGATACGGCCGTTCTCCCAGCCGCCCTGCGACTCCCCGCTCGCCGCGATGGAACAGAAGAGCCGGAAAGACTCGTCGTCGTCGAGGATCTCCTGGAACAGACTCTTGGCCGACAGCATCTCTGGCACCTCCGTGCGCGCCGCGCGTTCCGTGCGGGGGTTCCGCCGAAAACGAGTCAAATACGGCATGCCGGACCGGGCAACAGCTGTGTGGGGCCACTCGGCCGAAGGAAGGACCCCGTGAGAGGGTCTCGGGGCGTAACCAGGTGCCCGATGAGACGTTGTTACCCATGACGGCCGTGGCGGGGAAGACCCCCGAGCCCCCACCACGGCCGCAGAACTTTCCCTCTCCCCGCGTTACGCCAGTCCGGCCCGCTCCAGGGCCTCGGTGCCGGCCCGCAGGGCCGCGATCCGCTCGTCGAGCGTGAAGCCGGCGGGGGCCAGCGTCAGAGTCGTCACCCCGGCAGCCGCGTAGGCCTGCATCCGCTCGGCGATCCGCTCCACGGAGCCCAGCAGTGTCGTCGAGTCGATCAGCTGGTGCGGCACCGCGGCCCCCGCACCCTCCTTGTCGCCGCCCAGGTACTTGTCCTGGATCTCGGCGGCTTCCTTCTCGTAGCCCATGCGCTGGGCGAGCTGGTTGTAGAAGTTCTGCTTCCGGCTGCCCATGCCGCCGACGTACAGGGCGGTGTACGGGCGGAACATGTCGGCGAGCGCGGGCACGTCCTTGTCGGCGCCGAGCGCGAGGGGCAGCGTCGGGACGACGTCGAAGCCCTCCAGGGTCTTGCCGGCCTTCTCGCGCCCCGCTCGCAGGTGCGTCAGGGCGGTCTCCTCCAGGTGCTCGGCGGCCGGGAAGATCAGCAGGGCGCCGTCGGCGATCTCGCCGGTCTGCTCCAGGTTCTTCGGGCCGATCGCCGCGATGTAGAGCGGGATGTGCTCGCGCTGCGGGTGCACGGTCATCTTGAGCGGCTTGCCCGGGCCGCCCGGCAGCGGCAGCGTCCAGTGCTCGCCCTCGTACGACAGCCGCTCGCGGCTCATCGCGCGGCGCACGATCTCGACGTATTCGCGGGTGCGGGCGAGCGGCTTGTCGAACTTCACGCCGTACCAGCCCTCGGAGACCTGCGGGCCCGAGACGCCGAGGCCGAGGCGGAAGCGGCCGCCGGACAGGGAGTCGAGGGTCGCGGCCGTCATCGCGGTCATCGCGGGCTGGCGGGCGGGGATCTGCATGATGGCGGAGCCGATGTCGATGCGCTCGGTCTGCGCGGCGACGTAGGAGAGCACCGTGGGCGCGTCCGAGCCGTAGGCCTCCGCGGCCCAGCAGACGGCATAGCCGAGCTTGTCGGCCTCCCGTGCGACGGCCAGGTTGTCCGCGTCCATTCCGGCGCCCCAGTAACCGAGGTTGATGCCGAGCTCCATGGCCGATCCCCTTACTGATCAGTAACGTCCTTTGTCCGGGCACCCTAGCGCGCCGGTTCGGGGGTCGGCAGAGGCCGGTTGTCCACAGGCCCCCAATAACCGACTTCCGGCCAGTAATCTCAGCGCCCATGGAGCAGAGGCATCTCGGCCGCACCGGCCTGCGCGTGTCCCGGATCGGGCTCGGCACCCTCACATGGGGCCGCGACACCGACGAGCACGACGCCGCGGACCTGTTGAAGACGTTCTGGGAAGCGGGCGGCACACTCGTCGACACGGCCGATGTCTACGGGGGCGGGGAGGCCGAGTATCTCCTCGGGCAGCTCGTCGAGGGCCTCGTGCCGCGACGCGATCTGGTCATCGCGACGAAGGCGGGCAGCGTGCCCGACCCGGACCGCCGCTTCGACGGCTCGCGCGCCCATCTCCTCGCCGCCCTCGACGCGTCCCTCGCCCGCCTCGGCACGGACTACGTCGACCTGTGGCAGGTCCACGCCTTCGACCCGGCCACCCCGCTCGACGAGACGCTCCAGGCCCTCGACATCGCGGTGAGCAGCGGCCGCGCCCGGTACGCGGGCGTCTCCAACTTCTGCGGCTGGCAGCTGGCCAAGGCCGGCACGTGGCAGCTGGCCGCACCGGGGATACGCACCCGGCTCGCCAGTACGCAGATGGAGTACTCCCTGCTCCAGCGCGGGGTCGAACGGGAGGTCCTGCCCGCAGCGCTCGACCTCGGCATCGGTCTGCTCCCGTCGTCACCGCTCGGCCGCGGGGTCCTCACCGGCAAGTACCGCAACGCCACGCCCGCCGACTCGCGGGGCGCGTCCGACCACATGGCGCCCTTCGTCGCGCCGTACCTCGACGACGCCGCGACCCGCATCGTCGACGCGGTCACCACGGCGGCGGACGGCCTCGCGGTGACGCCGCTCCAGGTCGCCCTCGCCTGGATCCGCGACCGGCCCGGGGTGGCCGCCCCCATCATCGGCGCGCGCAACTCGCAGCAGCTCACGGCGGCATTGTCAGTGGAGGCCCTTAGTCTTCCTGACGAGATCTGCCAGGCGCTCGACGACGTGTCGGCGCCCGTGCACCGCTATCCCGATCAGGACTGGAGCACGCTGTGAGTACGGAGCCCGCTGCCGCGGAGGGCCATCCGGGCCCGGCCGACACCGACGCGCCCCGCGCCGGAGAAGGCGCGGAGCCCACCGGCCCCGAGGAAACCGCCGCCGAGGAAGGGGCCGGCACCCCTGACCCGGCCGAGACGGACGACGGAGCCGAGACGGACGACGGAGCCGGTGCCGGTGCCGCCGCCGCGGAGCCCGCCACCGAGGGCGTGTCCGAGGCCGCTGCCGAGATCGCCGCGCAGCGGGAGTTGCAGGAGCGGATCGCCCAGCGGAAGGCGGCCAAGGAAGGGCCCATCGCGGCAGGGGGGAAGCTGAGCGGTACGGCCGCCGATCTCCTCGCCGCGGTCCGGGCCGTCGAGAGCGGTGAGCGGCCCGCCGCCGTGTTCAGCGAGCCTGCGCCGGCTCCCCGCAAGGTCGTCGCCGAGCCCGTCCGCCGTGCGCCGGCCGCCGCGCCCGCGGGACCTGCCGAGCCGGCCGCGGAGGCCGTCGACGCCGTGCGGGCCCTCCTGGCCGAGGGCGGCGCCCCCGCCTCGCTCGCCGCACCCGCCGCCGCGACGCTCGGTGAGGGCGCTGACAGTGCGCTCCGGGACGACCCCTGGCAGCTCCTGCGGATCCCGGGCGTGCGGCCCGAGCAGGCGGACGGCTTCGCCCGCGCGCTGCTCGGCGCCGAGTGCGGCCCCGGCGACGAGCGCAGGGGCCGTGCCGTGACCGTATGGCTGCTGGAACAGGCCGCGGTCGCGGGGCACACCGCCCTGGACGCGCCGCAACTCGCGGAGGCGTTGGGCAAGCGCGCCGTGCCCGACCCGGACGAGGCGGTGCAGAGCGCCATCGCCGAGGGCGACGCGCTCGTCTTCCAGGACGCACTGGAAGAGCCGCCCGGCGGGCCCGCACGCGCCCCGGAGAGCGCCCAGGAGACCGCAGCGCAGGACGGCTCGGAGGACGGCTCGCAGGACGGTGACGAAGCCGAGCGGCCGGTCCGGGTGCTCGTCGGCCTCGAGCGGTACGCGCTGGCCGAGGAGAGCCTCGCCGACGGGCTCGCCCGGCTGGTCAACTCCCTCTCCAAGGAAGACAGTTCGCAGGCCCTCGCGGACTGGGAGCCTGCTGCCGCGGCGGCCGGCGGTTCCACCGCCGAGCTGATCAGGGCGGCCGCCGGACACGGCCTCGTCCTGCACACGGGCGCCGAGGCGGCCCGCGCCGAGCCCGCCGCACTCGTCCAGGCCGCGGCCCGCCTCGGCCTGCGCGTGTGCGCCGCGGCGCACAGCCTCGACGGGCGGCGCCGCCTCGCCGAGCACTTCGGCCCCGGCGCCCCGGAGGGCACCGCGGTCACCGTGTCCGGCCTGCTGTCCGGCGCCGAGGGCCCTGGCCGGGACCGGGACGGCGCGCTCGCGGTGGACCTGCTGGTGGTCCTGGACGCGCCGCAGCTCGACGTGGAGACGGCCGCGATGCTCGCCGAGTCGCTCCCCGACGGCGCGCGGCTCGTCCTCAGCGGCGACCCGTCCGTCCTGTGGTCCGCGGGCCCCGGCCGGGTCTTCGCGGATCTCCTCACGGCCCGCGTGTGCCCCCGGATCGTCTCCCGCACCCCGGACCCCGGCCCGGTCGGAGAGCTGGTCTCCGGCATCGGTGTGGGCGAGCTGAACGAGGTGGCGGCCCCCGGCAAGGAAGTGGTGATCGTGCCGGTGCGCGACGCCGCCGAGGCGATCCACCGGGCCGTACAGCTGGTCGCCGACTCGGTGCCGCGGGCGATCGGCGTGCCCTCCGAGCAGACCCAGGTCATCACGCCCGGCCATGGGGGCGCCGCCGGGACGCGCGCGCTGAACGCGGCCCTCAAGGAGCGCCTCAACCCCGGCCCCGGCCGCTTCGGCGGCTTCGACCCGGGCGACCGGATCGCGTACGTACCAGCCCCTGGCCGCACGGTGCCCGGCCGGGTGGTGCGGGCCGACGCGGACGGCCTGCACCTGGACTGCGCCGGGACCCCGGTGGTCGTACCGCAGGACGCGGTGGAGCGGACCGTGCGGCACGGGTGGGCGCTGACCGCGCACCAGGCGGTGGGCCTGCGGTGGCCCGCGGCGGTTGTCGTGCTGCCGGGCGACGCGACGCAGGCACTGAGCCGCCCGTGGGTGTACACGGCGTTCGGCCGCGGTGAGCGGCACCTCTCGGTGGTGCACGGCGCGGACTCGGCCCTGCCGCGCGCCGTGGCCGAGGTCCCGGCCAAGCCGCGTACGACACGTCTGCAGACCCTGCTGCGCGCGCAGGTCCCGCCGGCGCAGTAAGCCCACAGCGGCAGACGGGAGGGGCGGGCGGACCGAAGTCCGCCCGCCCCTCACTCGCTCGCCGACGCCGTCACCGGCCGTGTCAGGTCGGTTCCAGCTCGTCGTCCGTGGCGCCCGTGACCGCGCCGGGCCCGTCGGCCTCGAGGTCGCCGTCCAGCTCGTCGTCGAAGACGGAACTGACGTCGAAGCGGCAGACGACCCGCTGCGGATCGGCCTGGTCGAACGGCGCGTCCAGCCACTCCCCCGGCTCCGCCGGTTCGTCCGAGGCCGTCACCCACAGCGTGGAGTCGCCCTCCTCCAGGCCGAACTCCTTGTGCCGGGACGCGATTTCGTCGGGTTCGAACTCTCCGAAGAGGACACCGAGGGCGGCGTGCACGCTGCTCCCGATGGTCCCGACGGCCGCCGCGGCGCCGTCGCCGAGGTCCGAGTCGGCCTCCACGTCGGCGACCCGCTGGGCCTGTGCCAGCAGTCGCTGCGGCTCCACCACGGCGTAGTCGCGCCGGATGAGCACGCTCAGGGCGTTCGGTTCCTCGGGCCCGGTGTACGGGGGCAGCGAGTCCTCCGTACCGGGAATCTCGAAGGGGGTGACCTCGTCGTAGCGGTCATAGAGGAGCTCGTCGTACTCCTCGGCCGCCGCGGCCAGTTCGTTGAACGCTTCATAGACGGCCGGATCGTCCTCACCCGACCTGCGCTCGACAGCCGCCAGGTGGCGGTCGAGCGCAGCCTTGACCGCCTCGGCGGCGGCGCGTACCTCGGCAGTGGTGGGCTGCGCAGCATCAGACATAGGGCAGACGCTATCCGTACACGGCCCGTGCCCGCACAATAGATGCGATGCCGGAATACGAATTTGTCGACGTGTACGTCCCTCGCGGGGTCTCCCGCAAGGACGCCACACGCCTGCTGACCGACCACGCCGAGTACGGACACTGGGAGTTGGACCGCCTGAGCCTGCTGCGCGACGGCAGCCGCAGAGTGCGGTTGCGCCGGCGGATCATCCGCCAGCTGCGCGCCACGTGGTGAGCGAGCGGAGCGGGCCCCGTCGCTACTGGGCCCGCTCCGTTCCGCACCTTCTCAGTCACGCCGCGTCACGTGGCGGTCACACGCCTGCCCGCGCCCGCCGGTAGAGGAGCGCGCCCGCGAGCAGGGCGCCCGCACCGGCCGGGAGGACGGTACCCAGCGGCATCGAGCTGCCGGTCTCGGCGAGCTGCTCCGAACCCTTGGGCTGGGTGACGGTCTGCGTCCCCGGGTGGTTCGGGGTGACGGGCCGGCTCGGCGTCGACGGCGTCGACGGCGTGACGGGGTGGTGGGGCGTGCTCGGCACGTTCCTCGTCGGCGGCTTGGTCGGCGGGGTCGTCGGCTCTTCTCCCGGCGAGTTCGCGCAGTCGTTGCCGCCCGCCGGGTTGAGCAGCCCGATGACCGAGACGCTGTTGCCGCAGGCGTTGACCGGCACGTGGACCGGAACCTGCACATGGTTGCCGGAGCCGACGCCGGGCGAATCGCTCGTGCCTCCCTCGGCCGTGGCGCCACCGCCGTGGTGGTGGTGCCCACCGGAGTGGTGCCCACCGGAGTGGCTCCCGCCGGCGCGGCCGCCTCCCGGCTTCGACGTGTTCGCACAGTCGTTGCCCGACGTGGGGTTGAGCAACCCGACGACGTTCACTGTGTTGCCGCACGCGTTGACCGGAATGTCCACGGGGAGCTGGATCGTGTTGCCGGAAAGGACGCCGGGCGATCCCGACGAGCCCCCCTCGGCACCGGAGTCTGCGTGGGCGTAACCACCGGACACGGCGAGTACGCCGGTCGCGGCCGCCACGGTGATCAGGCCTTTGCGCGTGACCTGTCGCATAGCTTTAACCTGCCTTATTACCTTGCGGAATGCGCACGGGCATCCATACGCGTGCGCGGAATGCCCAATCGGCCCCGGAGCGCATGGCGCGCACTCCGGGGCCGACGGACTCAGGCCCTCAAGGGGCGATGCACTTCAACGTCACTTGTTGACGCAGGCGTTGCCGAAGGCGGGGTTCAGCAGCCCGATCACGGACACCGTGTTGCCACAGGCGTTCACCGGGATGTGGACCGGAACCTGGATGACGTTGCCCGAGATCACACCGGGAGACTTCACGGCGGCACCCTGAGCACCGGTGTCGGCAGCGGCGATGCCCGCACCAGCGAGCACGAGACCACCCGTGGCAGCCGCAGCAGCGACGACCTTCTTGATCATTATTCCTCCTTGTTGGCAATGCAGTCCCAGCCGCGGACTGCACTCCCTGTAACGAGGAGGGACTGATCAGGCTACGAGCCTATGTTTCCTTTCACTCTTTCCAGTCCTGTACGTACGCGCAGTCGAATACCGGCGCGACCTCGCCGGTTCAGGACGCGTCGATGAACCGGTCGAGCACGCGCACACCGAACTTGAGCCCGTCGACCGGAACTCGCTCGTCGACGCCGTGGAACATGCCCGCGAAGTCCAGCTCCGGCGGCAGCTTCAGGGGGGCGAAGCCGAACCCGCGGATGCCGAGGTCGTCGAAGGACTTGGCGTCGGTGCCGGCGGAGAGCATGTACGGCACCGCGCGGGCGATCGGGTCCTCGGCCTGGAGCGCCGTCTGCATGGCGTCGACGAGCGCGCCGTCGAAGGTGGTCTCCAGGGCCTTGTCCGCGTGCACGTCCTCGCGCTTCACGTTCGGGCCGAGGATGCGGTCGAGATCGGCGAGGAACTCCTCCTCGTAGCCCGGCAGATAGCGGCCGTCGACGTGCGCGGTGGCCTGCCCGGGGATCACGTTCACCTTGTAGCCGGCGCCGAGCTGCGTCGGATTGGCGGTGTTCTGCAGCGAGGCGCCGATCAGCTTGGCGATGCCGCCGAGCTTGGCGAGCGTCTCGTCCATGTTCTCCGGGTCGAGCTCGGTGCCGAGCGCGTCGCCGAGCTCGTCGAGGAAGTGCCGCAGCGTCTTGGTGACCCGCACCGGGAACTTGTGCCGCCCCAGGCGCCCGACGGCCTCGGACAGCTCGGTGATCGCGTTGTCCTTGTGGATCATCGAACCGTGGCCGGCGGTGCCGTCCACGGTCAGCTTCATCCAGTGCATGCCCTTCTGGGCCGTCTCCACGAGGTAGAGCCGCAGCTTCTCGTTGACGGTGAAGGAGAACCCGCCGACCTCGCTGATCGCCTCCGTGCACCCCTCGAAGAGGTCCGGGTGCTTGTCGACGAGGTGCCGCGCGCCGTACGTGCCGCCCGCCTCCTCGTCGGCGAGGAAGGCCAGGACGATGTCGCGCGGGGGCTTACGGCCGCTGCGCAGCCGGTCCCGGACGACCGCGAGGGTCATCGCGTCCATGTCCTTCATGTCGACGGCGCCGCGACCCCAGACGCACCCGTCGGCGATCTCGCCGGAGAACGGGTGGTGGGTCCAGTCCGCCGCGTTGGCCGGAACGACGTCGGTGTGGCCGTGGATCAGGAGCGCGGGCCGCGAGGGGTCCTCGCCCTGGATCCGGGCGACCGTGGAGGCCCGGCCCGGGTGGGACTCGAAGATCTTGGGCTCGAGGCCCACCTCGGCGAGCTTCTCCGCCACGTACTCGGCGGCCTTGCGCTCACCGGGGCCCGAGTGGTCGCCGTAGTTGCTGGTGTCGATCTGGATCAGCTCACGACAGAGGTCGACGACCTCGTCCTCGCCCGAGACCGTCCTGCCCGTGCTCGACTCGCTCACGCCTGTTCCTTCCACTGTCGTTGCTGGTGGTCCCCCTCATCCTCTCTCTCCGAAGGCCGCGGCCCAAGGGCGGGCGGGGGTCGTCATCCGCCGTTCACAGCGAAGAGGTGGCGGGCTCGGGCACCCCTTCGGGCCTGGTAATGTTCTCTCTGTCGCCGCGGGGAACACCCCGCGAAGACAGACACCTTGTCCGGGTGGCGGAATGGCAGACGCGCTAGCTTGAGGTGCTAGTGCCCTTTATCGGGCGTGGGGGTTCAAGTCCCCCCTCGGACACCAGCAGGAACCCCAGTCAATCTGGGGTTTTTTGCATTTCCGGACCCTCTGCCGGACCTCTCTCCGGCCCCCTCCCCGTCAGACGCTCGAAGAGCAGCGGGCGGGCGGCGCGCAGGGCCGTGGTGATCGCTCCCAACAGGACCGCGTCCGCTCCCGTCCTGCTGGGCTCGACGCGGGGGCGCAGCGGGGTGAGGCGGTGCAGGGTCTCGGCGACCGTGGCGAGCAGGAGGTCCGCGCCCTTCCCGACGCCGCCGCCGAGGACCACCAGATCGGGATCGAGGACGGCGGTCACGGAGGCGACGGCGAGGGCGAGGCGCTCGCCCTCCTGACGTACGGCGGCGAGGGCGGCACGGTCGCCGGTGCGGGCGGCGTCGAAGACTCGCTTGGCAGTGAGCGGCCCGGTCATGCCCAGGACGCGGGCGGCCCGGACGACGGCGTCGGCGGAGACCGCGTCCTCCAGCATCCCGCGCCGGGGGGCCGCTCCCGAGGCCGGTACGCCGTCCAGTGGCAGGAAGCCGATCTCGCCCGCGGCGCCGTGCGCGCCGAGGAAGAGTTCGCCGTCGGCGACGACGCCCATGCCGAGGCCGGTGCCGATCAGGACGTACACGAACAGATGACTGTCCTTGCCCGCGCCGAAGGTGTACTCGCCGAGCGCGGCGAGGTTGGCGTCGTTGTGGACGGAGAGCGGGGTGCCGAGCCGGTCGCGCATGCGCTCGACGAGGCCGGGGCGGCCCCAGCCGGGCAGGTTGACGGCATAGCGGACCCGGCCGGTGTGGCGGTCGAAGACGCCGGGGGTGGCTACGGCGGTGTGCACGACGTCCGCCTGGCTCAACCCGGCTTCCGCGAGGGCCTGTTCGGCGCAGGTGACGGCCGCGTCGGCGACCGCTCCCGCGCTGCGGCCGCGGTTGCGTAACTCCGTACGGGAAACGATCGCGCCCGTCACGTCGGCCACCGCCGTGCGCAGCAGGGCGCGGCCGATGTCGATGCCGAGGACGTGTCCGGCACGAGGGTCGGGTTCGTAGAGGACGGCGACGCGTCCCCTGCTCTGCGCGTGGGTGCCGGCCTCGCGGACCAGGCCCGCGCGTTCCAGGGCGGCCAGGGCGGAGGAGACGGTGGGCTTGGACAGGCCGCTGTCGCGGGCGAGTTGGGCGCGGGAGGCGGGGCCTTCGAGGCGTAGGCGTTCGAGGAGCAGCCATTCGTTGTTGCTGCGCAGGCGCAGGCGGTTCCAGGGGGGTGTGGTCACCGGGCGCCCTCGGGCGGGGCCGTGACGTGGCAGGCCGCCGTGTGGCCCTCGGCGACGGGTTGCAGGCGTGGGGTGACGTGGTGGCACTGGTCGACGGCGAGCGGGCAGCGGGTGCGGAAGCGGCAGCTGGGGGTGGGGTCGATGACGACGGGCGGGTCGGTCTTGGCGGCGGCCGCGTCGACGTCGAGGGGGGCGCGCGGATCGGGGACGGCGGACAGGAGCAGCTCGGTGTAGGGGTGGCGGGGGTGGGCCAGGACGTCCTCGGTGGGGCCGGTCTCGACGACGTGACCGCCGTACATGACGGCGATCCGGTCCGAGAGATAGCGGGCGCCGGCGATGTCATGGGTGATGTAGAGGATGGAGACGCCCTCGGTCTCGCGCAGGTCGGCCATGACGTTGAGCAGGCCGATGCGGATGGAGACGTCGAGCATGGAGACGGGTTCGTCGGCGAGGATCAGTTTGGGGCGGTGGGCGAGAGCCTGGGCGAAGCCGATGCGCTGGCGCTGGCCGCCGGAGAGTTCGTACGGGAAGCGGGACAGGACCTCGGCGGCGGGGGTGAGGCCGACCGCCTCGACGACCCGCTCGGCTTCCGCCTGGCGCTCGGTGCCGCTCAGTTCGGGGCGGTGCAGCTTGAGGCCGCGCAGGATGCCGTGGGAGACGCGGTAGGCGGGGTTGAGGGAGGCGAAGGGGTCCTGGAAGACCATGGGGACGTCGCCGCGGTAGGCGAGCTCGGCCCTGCGGCCGCGGTGGGCGGTCAGCGGCTGTCCCTGGTACCGGATCTCACCGCGGGTGGGCTTGTGGACCTGGGCGACGAGGCGGGCGAGCGTGGACTTGCCGCTGCCGCTCTCGCCGACGAGGGCGACGATCTCGCGTTCGCCGATGGCGAGGTCGACGTCGTCGACGGCGTGCAGGACGCTGCGGGTGAGCCCGGTGCCGACCTTGAAGTGGCGGGTGAGGCCGATCGTTTCGAGGAGAGGGCTCATGAGGCGGCCTCCGTGAGGTGCAGCAGGCAGCGGGAGCGGGCCGCCCCCACTTCGTACAGGGCGGGCTCGCTGACATGGCACCGCTCGTGGACGAGGGGGCAGCGCGGGGTGAAGCGGCAGCCGGCCGGGGGCGCGGCGAGGTCGGGCGGGCTGCCGGGGATGCCGTGCAGCGGGACGCGGGGGCCGCGGATCGAGGGGAACGCTTCGAGGAGGCCGCGGCTGTAGGGGTGGGAGGGGTGGTCGAAGACGGTGCGGGTGGGGCCCTGTTCGACGACCTGGCCCGCGTACATGACGAGGAGCTGGTCGGAGAAGTGGCTCACCAGGGACATGTCGTGGGTGACGAACACGACGGCGAAGCCGAGGAGCTGCTGGAGTTCCTTGATCTGGACCATGAGGGAGCGCTGGGCGACGACGTCGAGCGCTGAGGTCGGCTCGTCCATGATGACCAGGTCCGGGGTGAGCAGCAGCGCCATGGCGATCATGGCGCGCTGGCGCATGCCGCCGGAGAGCTGGTGCGGGTAGCTGTGCAGATGGACGGGGTCGATGCCGACGAGGTCGAGGACCTCGGCGGAGCGGGCCCGGATCTCCTCGTTCGTATGAGTCCCGTGGGCGGCCATCGCGTCCTTGTACTGGGCGGCGAGGGTGGCCACCGGGTTCAGGGCGTTCATGGCGGACTGCAGGACGACGGAGTAGTCGCGCCAGCGCAGGGCGTTGAGTTCGCGTTCGCCGAGGGTGACGAGGTTCTCGCCGCGGAAGCGGACGGCGCCGCCGGCGATGCGGGCGGGCGGGTTGAGCAGCTGCGCGACGGCGAACATCAGGGTGGACTTGCCGCAGCCGGACTCGCCGACGACTGCGGTGAACTGTCCTTTTTCCACCGTGAGTTCGACGTGGTCGACGGCCGTGACGGGGCCGCGTGCGGTGTCGTAGACGACGGTGAGGTCGGTGACGCTCAGCAGGGGTTCAGGCACCTTTGCGCCTCCTTCGTACGGGACGCAGGGCCGGGTTGCCGATCTCGTCGAAGGCGTAGTTGACGAGGGCGAACGCGACGCCGAGCAGGGCGACGCACAGGCCGGGGGCGAGGGACCACAGCGGGGTGCCGGTCTGCAGGGCCTGCTGGTTCTGGGCCCAGTAGAGCATGGTGCCCCAGCTCTGCGAGTTCGGGTCGCCGAGGCCGAGGAACTGCAGGCCGGCCGCGCTCAGCACCGAATAGAGCGCGGCGCCGAGGAAGTTGGCGACGATCAGGGACGTCATCGTCGGCAGGACCTCGCAGACGATGATGTACGAGCGCCGCTCGCCGCGCACCCGCGCCGATTCCAGGAAGTCCCGGTTGCGCAACGACAGTGCCTGGGCGCGCAGTTGGTTGGCGCCGTAGGACCAGCCGGTGAGGACGAGGACGGCGAGGATGACGGTGAGCGAGCCTTTGCCGGCGTACTTGGCGAGGATGATCACCAGGGGGAACGCCGGAATGACGAGGACGACGTTCGTCAGGAGCGACAGGAGGTCGTCGGCGAGGCCGCCGAGGTACGCGGCGGAGACTCCGACGATCACGGACAGGACGGTGGCGAGGGCGCCGGCCACGACGGCGATGACGAGCGACTCCCGTGTGCCGTGGACGAGTTGGGAGTAGATGTCCTGGCCGAGCGCCGTGGTGCCGAGGAGATGGGCGGTGGACGGGGCGAGGCGGGGGGCGAAGTTCGCCTCGTCGGGGTGGTCGACGGAGGTGAACAGGCCCGGGAACGCGGCGACGACGGTGAACACGAGCAGGATCACCGCGCCCGCCATGGCCTTCCGGTTGCCCCGGACGGCGCGCCAGAGGCCGCCGCCCGCCCGGGTGCGGGCCGGGGCCTTCTCCGGGGGCGGTGCGGTGATGGCGGTGGTGGTCATCGGGCGCTCACCCCTTCGCCCTGGCTCGCGGATCCAGCCACACCGTCGCGATGTCCACCGCGAGCAGCGCCACCAGGACCGCGACCGTGAACAGCATGAACAGGGCCTGCATCAGCGGGTAGTCGACGTTCTGGACGGCGTTGTAGAGGAGGTAGCCGATGCCGGGGTAGTTGAAGACGTACTCGATGAGGATCGCGCCCGAGATGACGAAACCGAGGGACATGGCGAAGCCGGCGAGGTTGGGCAGGATCGCGTTGCGGGCGGCGTACCCGTACATGATGCGGCGGGAGCCGAGGCCCTTGGCGCGGGCCATCCGGACGTAGTCCTCGGCCAACGTGGTGATCATGTTGTTGCGCATGGTGAGGATCCAGCCGCCGATCGTCGTGATGAGGAGCGTCGCCGCGGGCAGGACCGCGTGGGAGAGCACGCTGCCCACGAAGCCCGGGGAGAAGCCGGGCACGATCGTGGTGTCGTAGTTGAAGTTGGCGGGGAGCCAGCCGCCGGTGCCCTGGGAGAAGACCAGGATCAGCAGCAGGCCCACCCAGAAGTACGGCAGCGCCGACGTGATCACGAAGATCGGCGGGAGGATCGCGTCGAGGGCGCCGCCGCGGCGCCAGCCCGAGACGGTGCCGATGAGCGTGCCGAGGACGAACGCGAGCACCGTGGTGATGCCGACGAGGCCCAGGGTCCAGGGCAGGGCGCCGCCGATCAGCTTGGTGACCGGCTCGCCCAGCGTCTGGCCGATGGAGCGGCCCCAGTTCCCGGTGAACATGTGGCCCAGGTAGTCGACGTACTGGACCGCCACGTTCTGGTCGGGCTTGAAGCCGAACGACGTCAGCATCTGTTCGAGCGCGTCGCGGGAGACGCGGCCACGGGTGCGCACGACGAGCGCGTCGACCGGGTCGCCCGGCATGAAGCGCGGGATGAAGAAGTTCAGGGTGAGGGCCGCCCAGAGCGTGAGGAGAAAGAACCCCAGGCGGCGCAGTATGAAGCGCACAGGTCACCGCCTACTGGGCCGACTTGGAGTACAGGTGGGTGAGCACCTGGCCCGTGTCGGGGAAGTTGTAGGCCGCGGGCTGGGCGTAGGGGTTGTCCTCGGTGGGCCAGCCGGCGATGTCCTTGGTGTTGTACTGGAACCAGTCCACCGCCTCCACGACGGGGATCACCGGGACGTCGTCGATCATGTACTGGGCGACCTGCTTGACGATCTCGACCTGCTTGGTCTCGTCCGCCGACGCGTAGTCGTTGAGGAGCTGGTCGACCTTCGGGTTCTTGTAGCGCTGGTAGTTGCTGGTGGCGTTCTTGCCGAGAGGCGCGGTGTTCGCGGAGTGCAGCATCTGGCGCAGCTCGTAGTACGGGGTCGGGCCGCTGGTCTGCTGGTTGTAGTACGCAAGGTCGTAGTCACCGGTGTAGAGCTTGCCGACCATGGTCTGCTGCGCGAGGTCCTGGACGGTGAGGTCGATGCCGACGGCCTTCAGGTTCTGCTTGATGACGTTGAGGGAGGCGTCCCAGTCGGTGTAGCCGGTGATCGTGATGATCTTCAGCTTGAGCGGCTTCGACGGGGAGTAGCCGAGCTCGCCGAGGAGCTTCTTGGCGCGGGCCGGGTCCGGCTTGTCGAAGCCGGCCTTCTCGACGGCCGCCTTGTCGTAGTACGTGTCGAACGTCGGCGTGACGATGCCCGACTGGTTGGCGGCCGGTTCCTGCCCGCCGACCCCGATCTTGGAGACCTTGTCGCGGTCGATGGCGTACGAGATCGCCCGGCGGACCTTGAGGTTGCTGGACATCTTGTGGGACGGGTCGAGGTTCGGGTAGATGCCGACGTTCAGGACGGGCGGCGACCAGGTGTGGTTGTCGGGCGACTTGTCCAGGTAGAACTGCTTGATGCCCGGGATGAACTGGCTGCCCCACTGCGCCTTGCCGTTGGCGAGGTCGAGGTTGGCGGGGCCGTTGTCGAGGTAGGCCGGGTACTCGACCTTCTGGATGTACGGCTTGCCCTGCTGCCAGTAGTCGGGGTTGGCGGTGTACTGGATGTTGTTCGGTGAGCAGGGGTTGACCTCGAAGGGGCCGGTGCCGACGGGCTTCTTGTCGACCCAGGTGTCGGGGTGGGCCGCGGCCGCGCCGGTGCCGAAGACGTGCTCGGGCACGATGGCGACCTGGTGGGCGAACGCGTAGAAGTAAGGCTGTGCCGCCTTGTCGAACTTCAGGGTGACCTGGTCGCCGGAGGCGGTCGCCGACCGGAGTCCGGCCGTGGTCCACAGGGCGTACAGGTCGGTGGACCTGACGCGCTTCATGAGGTTGAAGGTGAAGGCGACGTCCTTGGCCGTGAGCGGCTTGCCGTCGTTCCACTTCACTCCGGAGCGGATCGTGAAGTCGATCTGCGTCTTGTCGGCGTTCCACTTGTAGCTCTTGGCGAGCATCGGTGTCTCGGCCTGGTTCTTGAGGGCGTTGACGTAGATCAGGGGTTCGTAGACGAAGCCGATGGAGGTGTTGTAGACGGCCGGGTTGAACGGGTTGAAGTTGCAGGTCCAGGTCTGCCCCGCCGTGTTGGCGATGGTGACCGTGCCGCCCTTCTTCTTCGGGCCGCTGCTCTGTGTGGCGTCGTTGCCGTCGGAGCCGCCTTTGTGCTTGGTCTCCGAACAGGCCGTCGCCGTCACGGCGAGCGCGCCGATGACCGCTGCGGCGAGGATGCGCGTGGGCCTCATGTCCTGCCAGTCCCTTCGTGGGCCGGGTGCGTCAGGTTCCGGTGCGCGCGGCCTCGACGGCCAGCGCGAGTGCCCCGAGCAGGGGCGCGTCGTACGGGTGCGCCGCGGGTACGAGCTGCGGCGGGTAGGGCACGGCCGCGTCCAGGGCGGTGCGCAGCGGTGCGTGCAGAGCGGCCCAGGAGCGGACCATGCCGCCGCCGACGACGATCCGCTCGGGATCCACGGCGATGGCGAGGTTGACGAGATGGAAGGCCAGCTCGTCGATGAACTCCACGATGTGGAGGGAGAGCTCGGTGGAACCGTTCGCCTGCGCTGCGCGGCTGAGAGCCTTGCCGCTGACGACGTCCTCCAACGGGATCCGGTCACCGGAGCCCCGTCCGACGTCGGCGACGGTGCGCAGGTTGTAGCCGATCTCGCCGGACGCGCCGTGCCGTCCGGCCACGACCGTGCCGCCGGCCACGATGGCGACGGCGAGCCCGGTGCCGAGGTTCACGTACAGGCCCGGGTCGCAGCCCTTCAACGCCCCGGCGTCGCATTCGTAGCGTGCCGCGGCCTTCACGTCGGTGGCGAGGCGAAGCTCCGACTCCGGGAATTCCAGGGCGAGTTCATGACCGAGGGCGAGTTCGTCCCAGCCGGGGATGTTCGGGGCGAGGGCGACCCCGTCGGCGCCGGGGATGCCGATGGTGGACACCCCGACGGCGACCGGTTCGCGGCCGTCGAGGAGGGAGCGGGCGGCACCCATGGCCCTTTTGAGGCCTGCTCGTGCGCCGTGCTCCGCCGCGGTCTCGACGGTGAGGTCGTGCAACCGGGTGCCGTGCTGGTCCGCAATGGTCAGGGCCGTCTTGGTGCCGCCGAAATCGAGGGCGAGCACGACGGGCGTGGAGGGAGGCACGTTCACATGGAGCTCCTCACGCGGGAGGGAGGCGCCAGTAAAGTTACGTAACTAAACGAGGTTGCCCGGGACTGTACGCGCGATGCGCCTCGTGCGTAAGTCCTCAGGCGCGCAAGGAAGTTGACGATCTTCCGAGGCTTCCGGGGAACGACAAGGCCCCCGGGAGAACCCGGGGGCCTGTCCTGCGCCTGCGCGTGCTCAGCCGGTGAACCCGGCGGTGATCTTCGTGAACTGCCAGTTGTCCTGGCTGATGCCGGAGCAGTTCTCCGCCACTCCCCCGCCCGCGCACGGCCGGTCACGGTTGACCGACCAGAAGGCGAGGCGTGCGATGTGGTGGCTGTTGGCCCAGTCCTTGACCTGGGTCCAGATCGCCGGCGTCGTGGTCTCCTGCTGGTCGCTGAGGCCGTTCATGCCGGAGATGCCGATGTGCCCGTACGCCGTCGTGTCGTCCCAGCCGTAGACCGACTTGAGCTTGGCCTTGAGGCCCTCGGCGGCGTTCACGGTGCTGCCGTACATGTCGGAGCCGCCGCCGAAGTCGAACGGCATGATCGTGAAGACGTCGATGCCCGCGTTCAGGGCCTTGGACTGCTCGATGAGGCGGTTGCCGTAGTACGTCGGTCCGGTCGTCGAGGTGCCGAAGGTGAGGATCGTGCGCAGGCCCGGGTTGTTGGCCTTGACGATCTTCAGGGCGCCCAGGATGCGGTCCTGGACGGCTTCGTTCTCGAACTCGTCGGAGTTCTCGATGTCGACGTCGATGGCCTTGAGCCCGTACGCGTCGATGACCTTCTGGTAGGCGCCCGCGAGGGCTTCGGGGGTCGAGCAGTTGGGGCCGAGCTTGTTGCCGCTCCAGCCGCCGATGGACGGGACGACGTCACCGCCCGCGGAGCGGATGGCGTTGATCGCGGTCTGGTCCTGGCCGCCGGTGAGGGCGCGCTGGCCGTCCCAGGCCGGGTTGCAGCCTCCGGAGGAGAGGACGAACGCCATCGTGAACCACTTGACGCCGGTCGCGTTCATCACCGTGGCCGGGCTGGGCGGGGAACCCCAGCCGGTGTAGAAGTACGGGGCCGCCTGCTTGAAACCGGTCCCGCCGCCGGAGCCCTGATCGGTGGTCACGGAGACCGAGTTGGAGGCGGCCGAGGCATTGCCGGCCGCGTCGTGGGCCTTGACCGTGAAGGCGTACGCGGTGCTCGGGGAGAGGCCGCTGACGGTGGCGCTCGTGCCGGAGACCGTCAGGAGCTTGTTGCTGCCGCCGCTGTAGATGTCGTAGCCGGTGACGCCGACGTTGTCGCTCGCCCCGGTCCAGGACAGGGAGACGCTCGTCGAGGTCTTGCCGGTGGACTTCAGGGCCGTCGGGGCGGTGGGCGCCTGGGTGTCGCCGCCCCCGCCGCCGGGCCCGTCGAGGCTGATGTCGTCGGCGTAGTAGGTGCCTTGCGCGTACCAGCCCTGGGTGTAGATGGTGGCGCTGGTCTGGGAGGCGCCGGTCGTGAACTGCACCGTGAGCTGACTGTAGGCCGTCGGCGACTGCGTCCAGGTCGAGGCCCCGCCGTCCACGCCGAGGTAGACGTAGTTGCCGCGCACCCAGCCCGAGAGGGTGTACGCGGTGTTCGGCTGGACGGAGACGGTCTGGCTGCACTTCGCGTTGTCACTGGAACTGGCCGCCCCCGCCAGGGCTTTGGTGCCGCCGTGGACCGGGCTGGACACGACCGAGCCGAGCCCGCCGGAGCAGGTCCACGGGCTCGTGCTGCCGCTTTCGAAGCCCGCGTTGGACAGCACGTTGGCCGCCTGCGCGGTGGTGGGGAGGGCGACCGCGCCGGCCACGGCGAGTGCGGCGGATCCGATGAGGGCGAGAAGGCGGGGCCTTCCGGAGCGTCTCTTGCGTCTGGAGAACACATGAACTCCCGGTGGGGGCAAGGGGATTGGACCGGACACCAGCGGCGCGCGAGGCGCGACCACCAAGTTGGTATGGACCAATCCCCTTGTCAAGACCCCGCGTTCACTCGGCTCACTCGCGTCCGGGCGCCCGCACGTTCCACTCCGCGATCACCGGTCGCCCGTGTTCCGCCGAAAGGCGGCTCACCGTCCCGGTCGCCAGCTGGAACAACCGGCCGTCCGCCGGGGCGAGGCCCAGGCGGCGGGCCGTGAGCACGCGCAGGACGTGGGCGTGGGCCACCAGGACCACATCGCCCTCGGCGAGCGCGGGTGCCACGCGGGCCAGGACGCGGTCGACCCGCTCGCCCACGGCCTCCGGGGACTCGCCGGGCCCGCCTTCGGGACCCTGCGGGACGCCCTGGGTCCACAGGTCCCAGTCGGGGCGGGTGCGGTGGATCTCGCGGGTGGTGACGCCTTCGTAGGCGCCGTAGTGCCACTCATGGAGATCCGCCTCGGTCCTGGCCCCGCTCAGGCCCGCGAGGTCGGCGGTGCGGACCGCGCGGCCGAGCGGGCTGGTGAGGACGAGGGCGTACGGACGTCCGGCGAGGAGCGGGGCGAGGGACTTGGCCTGTTCCTCGCCGTGCTGGGTGAGGGGCTTGTCCGTCCAGCTGGTGTGCTGTCCGGACAGGCTCCACTCCGTTTCGCCGTGGCGGACCAGCAGGAGGTCGCCCATGGCTGTCGTCTCCCTCTGATTACTTCTTCTCGACGGCGTGGCCGCCGAACTGATTGCGCAGCGCGGCGATCATCTTCATCTGCGGTGAGTCGTCCTGGCGCGAGGCGAAGCGCGCGAACAGGGACGCGGTGATCGCGGGCAGCGGCACCGCGTTGTCGATGGCCGCCTCGACCGTCCAGCGGCCCTCACCGGAGTCGGCGGCGAAGCCGCGCAGCTTCTCCAGGTGCTCGTCGTCGTCCAGCGCGTTGACCGCCAGGTCGAGCAGCCAGGAACGGATGACCGTGCCCTCCTGCCAGGAGCGGAAGACCTCCCGCACATCGGTGACGGAGTCGACCTTCTCCAGGAGCTCCCAGCCCTCGGCGTAGGCCTGCATCATGGCGTACTCGATGCCGTTGTGGACCATCTTGGAGAAGTGCCCGGCGCCGACCTTGCCGGCGTGGACGTAGCCGAAGTCGCCTTCGGGCTTGAGGGCGTCGAAAACGGGCTGGACGCGGGCGATGTGCTCCTTGTCGCCGCCGACCATGAGGGCGTAGCCGTTCTCCAGACCCCAGACACCGCCGGAGACGCCGGCGTCGACGAAGCCGATGCCCTTGGTGGCGAGCTCGGCGGCGTGCTTCTCGTCGTCGGTCCAGCGCGAGTTGCCGCCGTCCACGACGATGTCGCCGGGCGAGAGGAGTTCCTTCAGCTCGTCGATCGTCGACTGGGTGGCGGCGCCCGCGGGGACCATCACCCAGACCACGCGCGGGCCTTCGAGCCGGTCGACGAGCTCGGCGAGCGAGTCGACGTCGGAGACCTCGGGATTGCGGTCGTAGCCGATGACGGTGTGGCCGGCGCGGCGGATGCGCTCGCGCATGTTGCCGCCCATCTTGCCGAGGCCGATGAGTCCGAGCTGTATCGCGGTCATGTCTGTCTTCACTTCTTCCGGAGCGTGCGGTAGGTGGCGACGAGCGCCTGGGTGGAGGCATCGAGGCCGGGGACGTCGGCGCCCTGGGTGAGGGCGGGTTCGACGCGCTTGGCGAGGACCTTGCCGAGTTCGACGCCCCACTGGTCGAAGGAGTCGATGTTCCAGACGGCGCCCTGGACGAACACCTTGTGCTCGTAGAGGGCGATGAGCTGGCCCAGGACGGAAGGCGTGAGTTCCTTCGCCAGGATGGTGGTCGTGGGGTGGTTGCCCTTGAAGGTGCGGTGCGGCACCTGCGCCTCGGCGACGCCCTCGGCGCGGACCTCGTCGGCGGTCTTGCCGAAGGCGAGGGCCTGGCCCTGCGCGAACAGGTTGGCCATCAACAGATCGTGCTGGTCGGCCAGTTGGGCCGAGAGCTCGCCGACCGGGCGGGCGAAGCCGATCAGGTCGGCCGGGATGAGCTTCGTGCCCTGGTGGATGAGCTGGTAGTAGGCGTGCTGCCCGTTGGTGCCGGGGGTGCCCCAGACGACGGGACCCGTCTGCCAGTCCACCGGGCGGCCCTCGCGGTCCACGGACTTGCCGTTGGACTCCATGTCGAGCTGCTGGAGGTACGCCGTGAACTTGGACAGGTAGTGCGAGTACGGGAGCACCGCGTGCGACTGGGCGCCGTGGAAGTTGCCGTACCAGATGCCCAACAGGCCCATCAGGAGCGGAGCGTTCGCCTCGGCGGGGGCGGTGCGGAAGTGCTCGTCGACGAGGTGGAACCCGTCGAGCATCTCCCGGAAGGCGTCCGGGCCGATCGCGATCATCAGCGAGAGGCCGATGGCCGAGTCGTACGAGTAACGGCCTCCGACCCAGTCCCAGAACTCGAACATGTTGGCCGTGTCGATGCCGAAGTCGGACACCTTCTCGGCGTTCGTCGACAGGGCCACGAAGTGCTTCGCGACCGCCGAGTCGTCGCCGAGCGCCGTGAGCAGCCAGCTGCGTGCCGCCGTGGCGTTGGTGATCGTCTCGATCGTGGTGAACGTCTTCGAGGCGATGATGAACAGCGTCTCGGCCGGGTCGAGATCACGCACGGCCTCGTGCAGGTCAGCACCGTCCACGTTCGACACGAAACGGACCGTCAGGTCCCGGTCGGTGAAGGAGCGAAGCACCTCGTACGCCATCGCGGGACCCAGGTCCGAGCCGCCGATGCCGATGTTCACGACGTTCTTGATCCGCTTGCCGGTGTGCCCCGTCCACTCCCCCGAACGGACCTTGCCCGCGAACACGGCCATCTTGTCGAGGACGGCGTGCACCTGCGGGACGACGTTCTCACCGTCGACCTCGACCACCGCGTCACGCGGGGCCCGCAACGCCGTGTGCAGCACGGCCCGGTCCTCCGTCGTATTGATCTTCTCGCCGCGGAACATCGCGTCGCGCTGCCCGAACACGTCGGTGGCGACGGCCAGTTCCTGGAGCAGGGCGAGCGTCTCGTCCGTGATCAGGTGCTTGGAGTAGTCGACGTGCAGGTCGCCGACCTGGACGGTGTAGCGCCCGGCGCGGTCCGGGTCGGTGGTGAACAGATCCCGCAGATGGACCTGGCGCTGCTTCGCGCGGTGGTCCGAAAGGGCCGTCCACTGGGGGCGGACCGTGAGATGCGGGGTGGTGTCAGGCATGTTGAACGCGCTCCTTGGTGCCGTCGCCGCGCAGGGCGATGGCGTACATCTCGTCCGCGTCGAGGCGGCGGAGTTCTTCGGCGATCAGCTCGGAGGTGGTGCGGACCTTGAGGGCCAGGGTGCGCTGCGGCTGGCCGGGCAGGGTGAGCTGCGCGAGGGGCCCGTCGGGGCGGTCGATGCGGATCTCGCCGCCGGCCGTGCCGAGGCGGACGGCGGTGACGACCGGGCCCGCGGTGGTGACGCGCTCGACGGGCACGCCGAGGCGGACACCCAGCCAGCGGGCGAGCAGCTCGGCGCTGGGGTTCTCGGCCTCGCTCTCGACGGCCGCCGAGGTGATCTCGGCGCCGGCCTGATCGAGGGCGGCGGCGAGCATGGAGCGCCACGGGGTGAGGCGGGTCCAGGCGAGATCGGTGTCGCCGGGGGCGTACGAGGCGGCGCGGGCGGCCAGCGCGGTCAGCGGGTCCTCGACGGCGTACGTGTCGGTGATGCGGCGCTGGGCGAGCGCGCCCAGGGGGTCCTTGGCGGGAACCTCGGGGGCGTCGACGGGCCACCAGACGACGACGGGCGCGTCCGGGAGCAGCAGCGGCAGGACGACGGAGTCGGCGTGCTGACCGACCTCGCCGTACAGGCGCAGCAGGACGGTCTCGCCGGTCCCGGCGTCCGCGCCGACCCTGACCTCGGCGTCGAGGCGGTTGCCCTGGCGGTCGCGGGGCGAGCGGGCGTGCCGCTTGATCACGACGAGGGTGCGCGAGGGGTGCTCGCGGGAGGCCTCCTCGGCGGCCTTGATGGAGTCGTAGGCGTTCTCCTCGTCGGTCACGATGACCATCGTGAGGACCATGCCCACGGCCGGGGTGCCAATCGCCCTGCGGCCTTCCACCAGGGCCTTGTTGACCTTGCTTGCCGTCGTGTCGGTGAGGTCGATCTTCATGGCCTGCGCCAGCTCCGTCCGTCTCGTGCGAGCATCTCGTCCGCTTCCTTCGGGCCCCAGCTTCCCGAGGCGTACTGCGCGGGCCGGCCGTGGGCGTCCCAGTGGCCCTCGATCGGGTCGAGGATCTTCCAGGACTCCTCCACCTCCTCCGTACGGGGGAAGAGGTTGGCGTCGCCGAGCAGAACGTCCAGGATGAGCCGTTCGTACGCCTCCGGGCTGGACTCGGTGAAGGACTCGCCGTAGGCGAAGTCCATCGACACGTCCCGGATCTCCATCGAGGTACCCGGGACCTTCGAGCCGAAGCGTACGGTCATGCCCTCGTCGGGCTGGACCCGGATGACCACGGCGTTCTGGCCGAGTTCCTCCGTGGCGGTGGAGTCGAACGGGGAGTGCGGGGCGCGCTGGAAGACGACGGCGATCTCGGTGACGCGGCGGCCGAGGCGCTTGCCGGTGCGCAGGTAGAACGGGACGCCCGCCCAGCGGCGGTTGTCGACCTCCAGCTTGATGGCCGCGTAGGTGTCGGTCTTCGACCTGGGGTCGATGCCGTCTTCCTGGAGGTAGCCGGGGACCTTCTCGCCGCCCTGCCAGCCGGCCGCGTACTGGGCGCGGACGGTGTGCTCGCCGAGGTTCTCGGGCAGCCGCACCGACTTGAGGACCTTGAGCTTCTCGGTGAGGAGCGACTCGGCGTCGAAGGAGGCGGGTTCCTCCATGGCGGTGAGCGCCATGAGCTGGAGGAGGTGGTTCTGGATGACATCACGGGCTGCGCCGATGCCGTCGTAGTAGCCGGCGCGGCCGCCGATGCCGATGTCCTCGGCCATCGTGATCTGCACGTGGTCGACGTAACTCCGGTTCCAGATCGGCTCGTACATCTGGTTGGCGAAGCGGAGGGCCAGGATGTTCTGGACCGTCTCCTTGCCGAGGTAGTGGTCGATCCGGAACACCTGGTCCGGGGCGAACACCTCGTGCACGATCGCGTTGAGTTCGCGGGCGCTGGCGAGGTCGTGGCCGAACGGCTTCTCGATGACGGCGCGGCGCCAGGAGCCCTCGGGTCCGTCGGCGAGGCCGTGCTTCTTGAGCTGCTGCACGACCTGCGGGAAGAACTTCGGCGGCACGGAGAGGTAGAAGGCGTAGTTGCCGCTCGTGCCGCGCTTCTCGTCGAGGTCGTCGACGGCATCGCCCAGCTGCTTGAACGCCGTGTCGTCGTCGAAGTCGCCGGGGATGAAGCGCATGCCCTCGACGAGCTGCTGCCAGACCTCCTCGCGGAACTCCGTGCGGGAGTGCTCGCGCACCGCGTCGTGGACGACCTGGGCGAAGTCCTGGTCCTCCCACTCGCGGCGGGCGAAGCCGACGAGCGAGAAGCCCGGCGGCAGCAGTCCGCGGTTGGCGAGGTCGTAGACGGCCGGCATCAGCTTCTTGCGGGACAGGTCGCCGGTGACGCCGAAGATGACGAGCCCGGAGGGGCCCGCGATGCGCGGCAGGCGGCGGTCGCGGGGGTCCCTCAGCGGGTTCTGCCAAGCTGTGGTGCTCACTTGGCCTGCGCCTCCTTGCCGGCGAGGCGGTTCGCGACGGTGCCGAGCAGGTCGTTCCACGCGACGTCGAACTTGGCGACGCCCTCGTCCTCGAGCTGCTGGACGACCTCGTCGTAGGAGATGCCGAGCGCGTCGACGGCCTTGAGGTCGGCGCGGGCCTGCTCGTAGCCGCCCGTCACCGTGTCGCCGGTGATCTCGCCGTGGTCGGCGGTGGCCTTCAGGGTGCCCTCCGGCATCGTGTTGACCGTGCCGGGGGCGACGAGCTCGTCGACGTACAGGGTGTCCTTGTACGCGGGGTCCTTGACGCCGGTGGAGGCCCACAGCGGGCGCTGCTTGTTGGCGCCGGCGGTCTCCAGCTTCGTGGCGCGCTCGGAGGCGAAGGCCTCTTCGTACGCCTCGTAGGCGAGGCGGGCGTTGGCGAGGGCGGCCCTGCCCTTGAGGGACTTGGCCTCGTCGGTGCCGACCTGGTCGAGGCGCTTGTCGATCTCGGCGTCGACGCGCGAGACGAAGAAGGAGGCGACGGAGTGGACGCCCGCCAGGTCGATGCCGGCGGACTGCGCCTTCTCCAGGCCCGCGAGGTAGGCGTCCATGACGGCGCGGTAGCGCTCCAGGGAGAAGATCAGCGTGACGTTGACGCTGATGCCGAGGCCGATGACCTCGGTGATGGCCGGGAGGCCCGCCTTCGTGGCCGGGATCTTGATCATGACGTTCGGGCGGTCGACCAGCCAGGACAGCTGCTTGGCCTCGGCGACGGTGGCCTCGGTGTCGTGGGCCAGGCGCGGGTCGACCTCGATGGAGACGCGGCCGTCGCGGCCCTCGGTCGCGTCGTACACGGGGCGCAGGATGTCGGCGGCGGCGCGGACGTCGGCGGTCGTCATCATGCGGACCGCCTCGTCGACGGTGACGCCGCGGGTGGCGAGGTCGGCGAGCTGCTCCTCGTACCCCTCACCGGAGCCGATGGCCGCCTGGAAGATCGAGGGGTTCGTCGTGACGCCCACGACGTGGCTGTTCTCGATCAGTTCGGCGAGGTTGCCGGACTCGATGCGCTTGCGGGACAGGTCGTCCAGCCAGATGGAAACGCCTTCGCCGGCAAGGGACTTGAGGGGCTTGACGGTGGAGTCGGCGTTGCTCATGTTCTTCATCTTCTTTCGGGTGTACGGGTGCGTACGGATCAGGCGCGGGCGGCGGTGAGGGACTCGCGCGCCCGGGCGGCGATGTTGTCGGCGGTGAAGCCGTACTCGGCGAAGAGCGTGGCGGCGTCGGCGGAGGCGCCGAAGTGCTCCAGGGAGACGATGCGTCCGGCGTCGCCGACGTAGCGGTACCAGGTCAGTCCGATGCCGGCCTCGACGGCGACGCGCGCCTTCACGGACGACGGCAGGACGCTGTCCTTGTAGTCCTGCGACTGCTCCTCGAACCACTCGACGGACGGCATCGACACGACGCGTGTGCCGATCCCCTCGGCCTCCAGCTGCTCGCGGGCGGCCACGGCGAGGTGCACCTCGGAGCCGGTCGCGATCAGGATGAGGTCGGGCGTCCCGGTGGAGGCCTCGCGCAGGACGTAACCGCCCTTCGCCGCCCGCTCGTCGAGCTCGTACGTGGGCACGCCCTGGCGGGTCAGCGCGAGGCCGTGCGGGGCGGGCTTGGTCGTGCCGCGCCGCAGGATCTCGCGCCAGGCGACGGCGGTCTCGTTGGCGTCGGCCGGGCGGACGATGTTCAGGCCCGGGATGGCGCGCAGGGAGGCGAGGTGCTCGACGGGCTGGTGCGTGGGACCGTCCTCGCCCAGGCCGATGGAGTCGTGCGTCCACACGTACGTGACGGGGAGCTGCATCAGTGCGGAGAGGCGGACGGCGTTGCGCATGTAGTCCGAGAAGACGAGGAAGGTGCCGCCGTAGACACGGGTGTTGCCGTGCAGCGCGATGCCGTTCATCTCGGCGGCCATCGAGTGCTCGCGGATGCCGAAGTGGATCGTGCGGCCGTACGGGTCGGCCTCCGGCAGCGGGTTGCCCTTGGGCAGGAACGAACTGGCCTTGTCGATGGTCGTGTTGTTCGAGCCCGCCAGGTCGGCCGAGCCGCCCCACAGCTCGGGGATGACCGGGCCGAGCGCCTGGAGGACCTTGCCGGACGCGGCGCGCGTCGCGACCTTCGTGCCCTCGTCGAAGGACGGCAGCGCCTGCTCCCAGCCCTCGGGGAGGCGGCCGGCGACGACGCGGTCGAGAAGGGCGGAGCGCTCGGGCTCGGCCGTGCGCCACTCGCCGAGCCGCTTGTCCCACTCGGCGTGCGCGTCGGCGCCGCGGTCGAGGGCCCCGCGGGTGTGGGCGATGACGTCGTCGGCGACCTCGAAGGTCTGCTCCGGGTCGAAGCCGAGGACGCGCTTGGTGGCGGCGATCTCCTCGGCGCCGAGGGCGGAGCCGTGGGACGCCTCGGTGTTCTGCGCGTTCGGGGCGGGCCAGGCGATGATCGTGCGCATCGCGATGATGGACGGGCGGCCGGTCTCGGCCTTCGCCGCGGCCAGGGCCTCGTACAGGGCCCGCACGTCGGTGTCGCCGTCGGCCTGGGGCTCGATGCGCTGGACGTGCCAGCCGTAGGCCTCGTACCGCTTCAGGACGTCCTCGGAGAACGCGGTGGCGGTGTCGCCCTCGATGGAGATGTGGTTGTCGTCGTAGACGAAGACGAGGTTGCCGAGCTTCTGGTGGCCGGCGAGGGAGGAGGCCTCGGCGGAGATGCCCTCCTCCAGGTCGCCGTCGGAGACGATCGCCCAGATGGTGTGGTCGAAGGGGGACTCGCCCTCGGGGGCCTCGGGGTCGAAGAGGCCGCGCTCGTAGCGGGCGGCCATCGCCATGCCGACGGCGTTGGCGACGCCCTGGCCGAGGGGTCCGGTCGTCGTCTCGACACCGGCGGTGTGGCCGTACTCGGGGTGGCCGGGAGTCTTCGAGCCGTGGGTGCGGAACGCCTTCAGGTCGTCCAGCTCCAGCTCGTAGCCGGAGAGGAAGAGCTGGGTGTAGAGGGTGAGGCTGGTGTGGCCCGGGGAGAGGACGAAGCGGTCGCGGCCGGTCCACTCGGGGTCGGCCGGGTCGTGGCGCATGACCTTCTGGAAGAGGGTGTACGCGACGGGGGCCAGGCTCATCGCCGTACCCGGGTGGCCGTTGCCGACCTGCTGCACGGCGTCGGCCGCGAGCAGGCGCGCGGTGTCGACGGCACGCCGGTCGAGGTCACTCCACTCGAAGGGGCCGAGGGCGTCCGGTGTCTGCGTGCTCATCTGTACGACTTCCTTCGCATCCGTTGTGCATCCGAGGTACCCGAAGGCACCGCCCGACCGGGGCGAAAGCCCTGGTCGAACTACCTACGAATCTAAAGGTCATACTTTTGGCGCGGCAGGTGCCCCCGTGCCAGCGTTCGGTGAAAATGGGACACCTGTCAGAGGCCGAGCCGGTTCGACCCAAGGAAAGTGGATGACGGAGCAGGGCGGCGCACATCCGAGCGCACATATGGGAGCGACGGAGCACATCCGTACGTATCCCTTCGACCCGAGCGCCAGCGTGTCCGGGGTCGGGATACAGATCGGCCCGATGGGCACGGAGGGTCCCTGGGCGGGCGGCGTGGGCCTGTCGCGGCGCGTGCACCGGATCGACTTCCACGTCCTGCTCTTCTTCCGCGAGGGCCCGGTCCGCCACATGATCGACTTCACGGAGTACGAGGTCGGCGCCGGCGACATCCTGTGGATCCGGCCCGGCCAGGTGCACGGCTTCTCGACGAGCGAGCGCTACGTCGGCACGGCGCTCACCATGCAGCCCGGCTTCCTGCCGCGCGCGATCGTCGAGGCGACGGGCCTGTACCGCTACGACCGGCCACCCCTGCTCCACCCCGACGAAGCCCAACGCGCCGCCCTGGACGCATCGCTGGAGCAGCTGAAGCGCGAGTATCTGGACACGGCGACGCTGCCGCTCAGCCTGCACACGTCGGTACTGCGTCACTCTCTGACGGCCTTCATGCTGCGGGTCGCGCACGTGTCGGCGCAGGCGGCGGCGGACGAGTGCAGGCCGCAGCCGGACACGACGTTCAGCCGCTTCCGCGCGGCGGTCGAGCAGGGCTTCACCACGAACCACAGCGTGAGCGCGTACGCCGACGAGCTCGGCTACTCCCGGCGCACCCTCGTGCGCGCGGTGCGGGCGGCGACCGGCCAGACCCCGAAGGCCTTCATCGACCGCCGGGTGACCCTGGAGGCGAAGCGCCTGCTGGCCCACACGGACCTGCCGGTGGGCCGGATCGGCGTGGCCGTCGGCATCGGGGACTCGGCGAACTTCTCGAAGTACTTCCAGCAGCACACGGGCGTGACACCGGCGGCGTTCCGAGCCGAACAGGCCTGACAAACCCCGGTTTCCACAGGTATGCACGGGCCCGCGGCGGCCCCGTTTCAGCATGCGCAACGGGGGGTTGACCGTTCTTCTCCCGCCCCTTACGGTGCTCGCACCTCCCACAGGTATATCGATTAACCACTCCGTCGTTACCCGTAACCCCGGTTGGAGACATACCGCTGTGCGCTCTGTGCCCTCGACGATGAGTCGGCGCGGATTCCTCGCCGCCGGCGGCGGACTCGCCGCCGCCTCCGCCCTGTCCGGCTGCTCCGCCCTCGCCGCCGACGACGACGACCCCGGCACCCTCGTGGTGCACAGTCAGCTCGGCACCACCGCCCCCGGCTCCCCCACCTACCTCTCCGCCCTGGACCGGTTCCGCAAGGAGAACCCCGGTCTCAAGGTCAGGAACCTCGTCAACGGCGACGACCTCCCGCAGGTCTACGAGACCTCGCGGCTGGCCCGCAAGGAGCCGGACGTCGTCATGGTGAACCTCTACGACAAGACGCTGGCCTGGACCGACGTCGGCGCCACCGTGGACGTGAAGGGCTACCTGGACGACTGGGGTCTGCGCGAGCGGGTGCTGCCCGTGGCTCTGGACGCGTGGACCGACGGCAAGGGCCGGGTGCGGGCCTTCCCCTACTTCGCCACCAACTGGCCGGTCGCCTTCAACCGGGCGCTCCTCGACAAGGCGGGCGTCGACCGCGTCCCGGCCACCGGCGACGAACTGATCGCCGCGGCGGGCAAGCTGCGCAGGAAGGGCATCGCGCCCGTCACGGTCGGCGGCAACGACTGGACCGGCCAGAAGCTGCTCGCCCAGATCATCCAGACGTTTCTGACCGAGGACGAGGCCAGGCACGTCTACGCGACCGGGGACTTCGGCGGCCGGGGCGCGCGGCAGGGCCTCGAGTACTTCGTGGAGCTGCGCGACGCCGGGGTGTTCGCCGACAAGGCCCAGGGCCTGACATCGGACTCGATGACCACGCAGTTCAACACGCAGGCCGCGGCGATGCAGTCCGCCATGTCGTCGGCCCTGGCGAAGGTGCCGGCCGAGGTGGCGCGCCACACCGACGTGGGGGGCTGGCCGCTGGCCCCGGGGGCGGCACACGACAAGCCGACGATCCTGCGGACGTACACGCTGATCGGCTTCTGGATCAGCCCGAACGGCACGAAGAAGATCGAGGCCGTCGAGAAGTTCCTGCGGTTCATGTACCGCCCGGACACCGTCTCGCGGTTCATCAAGGAGGCCGGGCGCGACATGGCGCTGCGGTCCGACACGGTCAGCTCGCACTTCCCGCTGGTGGCGGCGGCGCAGCGGCTCGGCGGTGACGTGAGCCAGGTGCTGCTGCCCGACCTGTTCGTCCCGCCGGCCGCGACACAGCCGCTGATCACGGCGACGAGCACCTCCTTCACGCGCGGCACGAGCGCGGCCAAGGTCCGCTCGGTCCTCGAGGCCGCGTACCGCGGCGCCTGACCGCACGCCCCCCTTCTCTCCTCATCCGTAAGGGAGTTGCTCATGACGACGATGACGTCGACAGCGGGCGAGACCGCGGTCCGCCGCCCCACCCCGCCTTCCCCGGACGCCGCCCGGCGGCCGCGCCGCCAGGGCGGCACGATCCTCGCCCTGCCCGCCCTCGTCTGGTACCTGGTCTTCATGGTCGGCCCGCTGGTCGCCATCTTCGTGGTCGCGGCCCTGCACTGGCCGGGCATGCTGCAGCCCGTCTCGTTCGCCGGGTTCGACAATGTGCGCACCGTCTTCGACGACCCGGTGTTCTGGGACGCGGTGAGCAACACGGCGATCCAGCTCGTCGTCGCCGTCCCGGTGATGATCGTGTGCGCGTACATGCTCGGCTACTACGTCGCGCAGAAGCCGCCCGGCCACAAGGTCATCCGGTATCTGCTGTTCGTCCCCGGCCTGATCTCGACCCCGGCGAAGGCGATGGTGTTCTACGCGGCGCTGTCCCCGGACGGCCTGGTCAACGGCGGTCTGAAGGCGGTCGGGCTCGGCTCGCTCGCCGACGCGTGGCTCGCCTCCCCCTCGACCGCCCTCGCGTGCCTGATCGCGCTGGACATCTGGGCCGGGATCGGCTTCACGGCGGTGCTGTTCGCGGCGCGGCTCGGGAGCGTCCCCGAGGAGATCGGCGAGGCGGCGCAGCTGGACGGCGCCGGGCACTGGCGGACGATGTGGCGCATCCACTTCCCCGTGATCCGTGACTACGTGGGGGTGGTGACGATGCTGCAGTTCCTGTGGACGCTCTTCGGGTCGGCCCAGCACGTGCTGCTGCTGACGCAGGGCGGCCCCGGCAGCTCGTCGACAACGCTGTCGTTCCTCGTCTACCAGAAGGCGTTCATCGCGGCCGACCTCGGCTACAGCCAGACCGTCGGTGTCTTCCTCTTCCTCACCGGGCTCGTCGGACTGCTCGCCATCCGGCGCGCGTTCCGCCAGAACCACTGATCGGAGCCGTCGCCATGAAGTCCGCCAAGCACAGCCGCCTCGGCAGGTCCTGGCTGCCCGCCCACATCCTCGTCTGGCTCTACGCGGTGCTCCTCGTCGTGCCGCTGTACTACTTCGTCGCCTCGGCGTTCAAGACGAACGAGGAGATCTTCGCCAGTCCGTTCGCGCTGCCGTCGTCATTCGGTCTCGGCAACTTCAGTACCGCCTTCCACAGCGCCGACCTCGGGCTCGCTGTCGTCAACTCGGCCCTGGTGACGGTGTTCTCGCTCGTCCTGACGCTGGCGCTCGCGATCCCCGCGGCGTTCGCGCTGGCCCGTTCGACGGGCCGGCTCGCCTCCCTGGTCGAGAGCGTCTTCTCGCTGGGGTTCCTGATCCCGACGTTCGCGGCGCTCTTCCCGACGTTCCTGCTCGCCGCGGCCACCGGCCTGTTCCACACGCGCACGTTCATGATCCTGTTCCTGCCGGCCACGGCGATGCCGCTCTCGGTGGTGATCCTGGTCCAGTTCATGCGGACCATTCCCAGGGAGATGGAGGAGGCGGCCCGCATGGACGGTGCCTCGACCTTCGCGGTGCTGCGGCACGTGTACACGCCGATGTGCCTGCCCGGCATCGCGACGGTGCTCCTGCTGAACTTCCTGACGTTCTGGAACGAGTACCTGTACTCGCTCGTCATCATCGGCCCGGACCCGGCGCAGCGCACGGTCCAGGTGGCGCTGCCCACGCTGAAGTCCATCACCGGGACGGACTACGGCGTCCTGACCGCGGGGACCGTCCTCACTCTCGTACCGGTGTGGATCGTCTATACGGTGCTCCAGAAGCGGATGCAGCAGGCACTCGTCAGTGGGGCGGTGAAGATGTGAGCGGGACCCGACCGAAACGGCCGACCGGTCGTCCGACCATCAAGGCGGTGGCGGCCGCGGCGGGGGTGTCGACGGCCGCCGTGTCGCAGGCGTTCAACGAGAAGGGCCGGCTCGCCGAGCCGACCCGGCGGCGGATCCTCGACGCGGCGGCGGAGCTCGGCTGGTCGCCGAGCGCGTCGGCCTCGGCGCTGCGCAGCGCCCGTACGCGCACACTCGCGCTCGTCGTGCGCAGGCCCACCGACGTGCTCGGGGCCGACCCGCACTTCAGTGAGCTGATCACCGGTATAGAGGGCGAGTTGGCGCCGCGCGGCTACGGTCTGCTCCTGCATCTGGTCGCCGGTGTCGACGAGGAGAGCGCGCTGTACGAGCGGCTCGCCTCGGAGGGCCGGGTCGACGGGGCCGTCCTGACGGACGCGCGGGCCGACGACCCGCGCCCGGCGCTGCTGCGGCGCATAGGTCTTCCGTCGGTGCTGCTCGGCGCGCCCGACCCGGAGGCGACCGTGCCGACCGTCGGGCTCGGCAACCAGGGGGCGGGCGTCCACGAGGCGGTCGACCACCTGCTCGGGCTCGGCCACCGGCGCATCGCGTACGTCTCCGGACCCGCCGAGCTCCAGCACACCCGGCTGCGCCGCACGGTCTTCGAGGAGACACTCGAACTCGCCGGGCTCCGGCCCGCCGCCGTCCTGAGCACCGACTTCTCGGAGTCGGCCGCCGTCGCCGCGACCGAGGCGCTCATCGGACGCGCCGAGCGGCCGACCGCGATCGTGTACGCCAACGACTCGATGGCCGTGTGCGGCATCGGCACCGCCCAGCGGGCCGGCCTCGCCGTGCCCCGGGACCTGTCCGTCGTCGGCTACGACAACCTCCCCCTCGGCCGGTGGCTGCACCCGCGCCTGACGACCGTCGACCAGCAGGTGCAGCGGGTCGGCGCGGCCGCCGCGCGCGTGCTGCTCGCCCGGTGCGGCGAGGACGTCCCCGAGACAGCGCTCGAAGGGCGCCCGCACCTGGTCGTCCGCGAGTCGACCGGCCCCGCAACCCCCTGATGAATCCCGCATTTCAACGGAGCTAGGTACCACCATGCGACGCCACAGCGCCCACCTCACCCACGACTCCGCCGTCCTGCCCTGGCTCGGCGCCAACTTCTGGTCCCGCACCGGCGGTCCCCTGATGTGGCGCGACTACGAGCCGAAGACGGTGCGCGAGGAACTGGCGGTGCTGCGCGAGCACGGTCTGAACATGACCCGCTCGTTCTTCTACTGGCCCGACTTCCACCCCGAACCGCACCGGATCGACGAGGAGCTGTGCGAGCGCTTCCGCGACTTCCTCGACGCGCACACCGAGGCGGGCATGGGCACCGTTCCGACGTTCATCGTCGGCCACATGTCCGGCGAGAACTGGGACCCGGCCTGGCGCGGGGGCCGGGACCTGTACGAGGACGTGTGGATGGTCGGCCGCCAGGCGTGGTTCGTGTCGCAGATGACGCGCCGCTTCAAGGACCACCCGGCGGTCACGGGCTGGCTGATCACCAACGAGATGCCGGGCTACGGGCGGATCTACCAGGTCGACCCGCCCTCCAGCGACGTCGTCACGGCGTGGGCGCAGGCCATGTGCAACGCGGTGCGCGCGGCCGGCGGCACCCAGCCCGTCTCCCTGGGCGACGGGGCGTGGGGCATCGAGGTGACGGGCCGCGACAACGGCTTCTCGCTGCGGGACACCGCCGAGTACGTCGACTTCGTGGGCCCGCACGTCTACCGCTCCGACACGGACCGGCCGCGCCAGCACTACCGGGCCGCGTTCGAGTGCGAGCTCGCGGCCGTCACCGGGCAGCCGGTGGTCCTCGAGGAGTTCGGCCTGTCGACGGACACGGTCTCCGCCGAGAACGCGGGCGTGTACTACCGCCAGACCCTGCACAACTCACTGCTCGGCGGCGCGACGGGCTGGGTCGCCTGGAACAACACGGACTACGACGACCTGTGGGACCGGTCCCCCTACGACCACCACCCCTTCGAGATGCACTTCGGCATCACGGACAGCACGGGCGCGCCGAAGGCCCCGCTCGTCGAACTCGCCGCGTTCGCCGAGGTGTTGGAGCAGGTCGACTTCGCGCGCTGCCGCCGCTCGGACGCCGGGGCCGCGCTGGTCGTGCCCGCCTTCCTGGAGCGCGGCTACCCCTACAGCCGCCCCGCCGACCGTCCACTCATCTTCACCTCGCTCCACCAGGGGTACGTCGCGGCGCGCGCCGCCGATCTGGCGGTGGGTCTCACCCGGGAGGCGGACGGCGTCAGCGAGGACGCGGCGCTCTATCTCCTGCCCGCGACACGGCAGTTGACGACGCGGACCCGGCGCGCCCTCGCGCGGCGGGCCGCCGAGGGGGCGACGGTCTATCTGTCCTTCTGCTCGGGCGAGCACCCCGGGACGCGCGGGCCGTGGTTCGACGACCTGGACGGGCTGTTCGGGGTCGAGATGCAGCTGTCGTACGGGGTGGCCGAGCCGATCGAGGACGACGTCCTGGAGATGACGTTCACGAAGGACTTCGGGGGCATCAGGGCCGGTGAGACCCTGCGCTTCCCGGTCGCGGGCAACGAGGACAGCCGGGCGTACCTGCCGGTCGAGGCGCGCGACGCGGAGGTCGTCGCCGTCGACGCGCACGGCCGCCCCGCGCTGCTCTCGCGGGCCACGGGCCTCGGCCGCACCGTCCTCGCGACGTATCCGCTGGAGCACATGGCCGCCCGCACGGCGCACGTCAACCCGGAGCAGACTCACCGGCTGTACGCGGCGCTCGCCGAGGTCGCCGGTGTGGCACGGCCCGTGACGGTCGAGAGCCCGTACGTGTCGGCCGATGTGCTGGTCCATGAGGACGGGCGGCGCTTCGTGTGGCTGGTGAGCCAGTCCGGGCAGGAGGTGGCGGTGCGTCCGGAGACGGACGGGGCACTGCACGACGCGGGGACGGGCGAGCCCGTCACGGACGTCACCCTGGACCCGTACGGCGTGCGCGTTCTGGAACTGCGATGAACGAGCCGCTGTACCGCGACCCTGCCGCCCCGGTGCCCGAGCGCGTGCGGGACCTGCTCGCCCGTATGACCCTCGCCGAGAAGGTCGGGCAGCTCAACCAGCGGATGTACGGCTGGCACGCGTACGAGCGCACCGGTACGGGCCATCGCCTCACGGACGCGTTCCGCTCCGAGGTCGCCGCGTACGACGGCATGGGCGCCCTGTACGGGCTCCAGCGCGCGGACCCGTGGTCCGGGGTGACGTTCGCCGACGGGATCACGGCGGCGGACGCGGCGGGTGTCGCGGACGCCGTACAGCGGCACATGGTCGAACAGACGCGGCTCGGCATCCCCGTCCTCCTGGTCGAGGAGGTCCCGCACGGCCACCAGGCGCTCGACGGCACCGTCCTGCCGGTGAACCTGGCCGTGGGCTCGACGTGGGACCCGGACCTCTACGAGGAGGCGGCGGCCGCGGCCGGGGCCGAACTGCGGGCCAGGGGTGGCCATCTGGCCCTGGTGTCGGCGCTCGACCTCGTCCGCGACCCGCGCTGGGGCCGGGCCGAGGAGTGCTTCGGCGAGGACCCGTATCTGGCGGCCCGGTTCACGGAGGCGCTCGTACGGGGCATGCGGCGGGCCGGAGTCGGAGTGGTGCTCAAGCACTTCGCGGGCCAGGGTGCCTCGGTCGGCGGGCGCAACAGCGCGGCCACCGAGCTCGGCGCCCGCGAGCTGCACGAGGTCCACCTGGCGGCGGCGCGGGCGGGGGTCCGCGCGGGCGCCGCGGGCGTGATGGCGGCGTACAACGAGTTCGACGGCCTGCCGTGCGCCGCGAGCCGGTACCTCCTGACCGAACTCCTGCGGGAGCGCTGGGGGTTCGACGGCATCGTGATGGCGGACGGGGGCGCGCTCGACCGGCTGACGCGGCTGGCCGGCGATCCCGCGGCGGGGGGCGCGCTCGCCCTGGCGGCGGGCACGGATCTGAGCCTGTGGGACGGCTGCTTCCCGCGACTCGGGGAGGCTGTCGAGCGGGGGCTCGTCGCGGAGGAGACCGTGGACACGGCGGTGGAGCGCGTCCTCGCGCTCAAGTTCCGCCTCGGCCTCTTCGAGCGGCCCTACGCCGGAGATCCTGAACAGCCGTCCGATGTGCGGGAGTTGAGCGAGCGCGTGGCCCGGGAGGCGATCGTACTCCTGGAACACGACGGGGTGACGCTGCCGCTCGGCCCTGCCCCGCGCCGCATCGCGGTCATGGGTCCCGGCGCGGACTCCGTTCCCGGCCAGATCGGGGACTACACCGCGCCGCAGCGGCCCGGCTCGGGTGTCACCGTGCTCGACGGGATCCGGGCGGGGGCCGCCCCCGGCTCCGAAGTGGCGTACGCGCGCGGCTGCGAGCTCGTCGGCGGCGACCTCTCCGGCGTGCCGGAGGCGGTCGCTCTGGCCGCGTCGTCGGACGTGGCCGTGCTCGTCCTCGGCGGGTCGAGCGCCCGCGAGGCCGACACACGCTTCGAGGCCAACGGGGCGGCCGTCGTCGCCTCGGGGAACCCGGTCGGCATGACCTGCGGGGAAGGCGTCGACCTGGCCGATCTGCGGCTGCCCGACGGGCAGTCGGCTCTGCTCGACGCGGTGGCGGCGACGGGCACCCCGGTCGTCGTGGTCCTCGTCCAGGGCCGCCCGCACGCGCTGCCCGACCTCACGGGGAAGGCGAAGGGCGTGCTGTGCGCCTGGTACCCGGGGCCGTGGGGCGGACGGGCGGTGGCCGACGTCCTGTTCGGGGCCGCGTCGCCCGCGGGCCGGCTCCCGGTGTCGGTGCCGCGGTCCGCCGCGCAGCTGCCGGTGTTCTACAACGCCAAGGATCACGGCTACCGCGGCTACGTGGACCAGAGCGCCACCGCGCGGCACGCCTTCGGCCACGGCCTGTCCTACTCGACGGTCGAGTACGCGGCGCCCCGCCTCGCACGGTCCGAAGTCGGCGCCGATGAACCCGGCACGACGTGCTCGGTCACCGTGACCAACACCGGGACGCGGCCCGTGCGCGAGACGGTGCAGCTGTATGTGCGCCGGGTGTCGGGCGGTACGTCGTGGCCGCGTGTGCGGGAGCTGCGCGGGTTCGTACGGCTCGACCTGGAGCCCGGCGGGAGCGCGGAGGCCGTGTTCGCCGTCGACGCCGAGGTGCTCGCCTCGGTCACCCGCGACCTGGACCTCGCCGTGGAGCCCGGCGAGTTCTCGATCGAGACGGGACCCTCGTCGGACCGCACGCGCGGCGTGGCGCTGACCGTGACGCCATGACGGGGGTGGGGGCCGGGTGATCGGCGGCGGAGCTGGTTGAATCGTCCGCATGTCACGCCCCGCCCCCACCTGCCCCTGCGGGCTCCCCTCCGCGTACGACGCCTGCTGCGGCCGGTATCACTCCGGAGGGGCGAACGCGCCGACCGCCGAGGCCCTGATGCGGTCCCGCTACTGCGCCTTCGCCGTCAAGGACGCCGCGTACCTGCTGCGGACCTGGCACCCGGCCACCCGGCCCCCGGCCGTCACCTTCGAGCCGGGCATGAAGTGGACCGGTCTGGAGATCCTGGGGACGACCGAGGGGTCGGCCTTCCACAGCACCGGCACCGTCACCTTCCGGGCCCGCTACACCGACGGCGGACGGCCCGGCTCGCTGCACGAGCGCAGCAGGTTCATACGGCTCGACGGCGCATGGGTGTACGTCGACGGCGACTTCATCGAATAGTGCGCGCCCGCGCGCTCAGGGCGCGAGGATGTCCAGTTCCTCGAGCGCGCCCACCGCGATCTCGCGCGTGAGCGCCTCCGCGCGGGCCGCGTCCCCCTCGCGGACGGCCTCGGCGACGTGCACATGGAGCGACACGGCCGCCGGGTCCGGGTCCTCGAACATCACCTGGTGGTGCGTGCGGCCCGCGAGGACCTCCGCGACCACGTCGCCGAGCCGGGCGAACATCTCGTTGCCCGACGCGTTCAGGACGACCCGGTGGAACTCGATGTCGTGGACGAGGTACGCCTCCAGCTGATGGCCGCGTGACGTGGCGACCATGCCGAGCGCGCACTCGGTGAGCGCGGCGCACTGTTCGGCCGTGGCGTGCCGCGCGGCGAGTCCGGCCGCGACCGGCTCGACCGCGGAACGCAGCACCGTGAGGGAGCGCAGCTGGCGCGGCCGGTCCGCGCCGGCCAGCCGCCAGCGGATGACCTGCGGGTCGTAGACGTTCCACTCCTCCGTGGGCCGGACGGTCACGCCGACCCGGCGCCGGGACTCCACGAGGTGCATCGACTCGAGCACCCGCACGGCCTCCCGCATAACCGAACGGGACACCTCGTACCGCTGGGCCAGCTCGTCCGTGCGCAGCACGCTGCCCGGTGGGTACTCCCCGGCGGTGATGGCGGGGCCGAGGTTTTCCAGTACGTGGGCGTGCAGCCCCCGGCCCTGTGTGGTCATGACGTCAGCGTACGAGGCGGGTCGACGGAATAAAAAGTCAGACTTTTATGTCACAGACTCTTGAATTTGTCCGACCATTCAGGTTTCAGTGGCGTGACACAGCGATGTCGAAGAAGACAGCGAGGACGCGATGAAGACACGACGCACCCCCCACGTCGTCGTAGTCATGGGCGTGGCAGGGACCGGCAAGACCACGATCGGCCCCCTGCTCGCAGACAGGCTCGGCGTCCCGTACGCCGAGGGCGACGACTTCCACCCGCCGGCGAACATCGCCAAGATGTCGGCCGGCACCCCCCTGACCGACGACGACCGGTGGCCGTGGCTCGACGCCATCGGCGCATGGGCGCACGGACGGGCGGGACTCGGCGGCGTCGTCAGCAGCTCCGCCCTCAAGCGGAGCTATCGCGACCGGCTCAGGGCCGAGGCCCCAGGAGTCGTGTTCGTCCACCTCACCGGCGACCGCGCCCTGATCGAGGACCGGATGTCGCACCGCCAGGGGCACTTCATGCCCACGGCCCTGCTGGACTCGCAGTTCGCCACGCTCCAGCCGCTCGCGGCGGACGAGGCGGGCGTCGACGTCGATGTGTCGGGCAGCCCCGAGGAGATCACGGAGCGGGCCGTCGCGGCCCTCGCCGACCTCGAAGGCGCGTCCTAGTCCCCCAGCGCCCGGCGCTGAAGCAGTTCCAGAAGTCCCCACCCACACCAAGGAAAAACCGTGACCAGTCTCAGCGTCGAGACGCTGGCAGCGGATGCCGTCGAACCGATCACCTCGGCGGGCCACGCCCAGCTGGGGATCGCCGTCCTCGCGGGCATCGCTGTCATCGTTCTGCTCATCACGAAGTTCCGGGTCCACGCCTTCCTGGCGCTGACCATCGGTTCTCTGGCCCTGGGAGCCTTCGCGGGCGCCCCTCTCGACAAGACCATCGTCAGCTTCACCGCGGGCCTTGGTTCCACCGTGGCCGGTGTGGGTGTGCTGATCGCGCTCGGCGCGATCCTGGGCAAGCTGCTCGCCGACTCGGGCGGCGCCGACCAGATCGTCGACACGATCCTCGCCAAGGCGGGCGGGCGCGCCATGCCGTGGGCGATGGTCCTGATCGCCTCGGTGATCGGTCTGCCGCTGTTCTTCGAGGTCGGCATCGTGCTGCTGATCCCGGTCGTCCTGATGGTCGCCAAGCGCGGCAACTACTCGCTGATGCGGATCGGCATCCCGGCCCTCGCCGGCCTGTCGGTCATGCACGGCCTGATCCCGCCGCACCCCGGCCCGCTCGTCGCGATCGACGCCGTCGGTGCCAACCTCGGCGTCACGCTCGCCCTGGGTGTCCTCATCGCCATCCCGACGGTGATCATCGCCGGTCCGCTGTTCTCGAAGGTCGCCGCCCGCTGGGTGGACGTCCAGGCCCCGGACAAGATGACCCCGGCGCGGGCCAGCGACGACCTGGAGAAGCGTCCCAGCTTCCGCGCGGCCGTCGCCACGATCCTGCTCCCCGTCGTCCTGATGCTCGCCAAGGCGCTCGTCGACATCGTCGTGGACAAGCCCGAGCACACCGTGCAGCGCGTCTTCGACGTCATCGGTTCGCCGCTGATCGCCCTGCTCGCCGCCGTGATCGTCGGCATGTTCACGCTGGGCCGCGCGGCCGGGTTCACCAAGGACCGGCTGTCCTCCACCGTCGAGAAGTCGCTCGCCCCGATCGCGGGCGTCCTCCTCATCGTCGGCGCGGGCGGCGGCTTCAAGCAGACCCTCATCGACTCCGGTGTGGGCCAGATGGTCCTCGACATCTCCAAGGACTGGGCGATCCCGGCCCTGCTGCTCGCCTGGCTGATCGCGGTCGTCATACGCCTCGCCACGGGCTCCGCCACCGTCGCGACCATCTCGGCGGCCGGCCTCGTGGCGCCGCTCGCGGCCGACATGTCGACCGCTCACACGGCCCTGCTGGTCCTCGCGATCGGCGCCGGCTCGCTCTTCTTCAGCCACGTGAACGACGCGGGCTTCTGGCTGGTGAAGGAGTACTTCGGCCTGGACGTCGGGCAGACCATCAAGACCTGGTCCGTCATGGAGACGATCATCTCGGTCGTCGCCGGTGGCCTGGTCCTGCTGCTGTCCCTGGTCATCTAGCCGCAGTCGTCCGACCGCCTCATGATCTGGCTCCCTTCGGAGCTACTGGAGTACGAGCGATGACCCACCCCCTCTTCGACATCAGCGGCCGCACGGCCCTGGTGACCGGTTCCAGCCGCGGGATCGGGTTCGCCCTGGCCCGCGGCCTCCTGGAGGCCGGCGCGACCGTCGTCCTCAACGGACGCGACGAGTCCGCCCTCGCGGACGCGGCCGAGCGGCTGTCGGGGCAGACAGGACGCAGCCCGGTCCACACCGCGGCGTTCGACGTCACGGACGGACCTTCCGTGGCCGCCGGGGTCGCCGGGGTCGAGGAGCGGGTGGGTCCGCTCGACATCCTCGTCAACAACGCGGGCATGCAGCTGCGCGCCCCGCTCCTGGAGTTCACCGACGCCGACTGGCACCGGGTCCTGAACACCAATCTGACGAGCGCGTTCCTGGTGGGCCGTGAGGCGGCCCGCGGCATGGTGGAACGCGGTCACGGAAAGATCATCAACATCTGCTCGCTGCAGAGCGAGGTCGTGCGGCCCGGCATCGCGCCCTACGCCGCCACCAAGGGCGCCCTGAAGATGCTCACCAAGGGTATGTGCGCCGACTGGGGCCCTTCCGGGGTCCAGGTCAACGGGCTCGGCCCCGGCTACATCGAGACCGAGCTGACCGAACCGCTCGTCCGCGACGAGGAGTTCAGCGCCTGGGTCCGCCGCAGGACCCCGGCCGGCCGCTGGGGCCGCACCGACGACCTCGTCGGCGGCACCCTGTTCCTGGCCTCCCCCGCGTCCGACTTCGTCAGCGGGCAGATCCTCTACGTGGACGGCGGCATGACGAGCGTTCTCTGAGCGTCCTGACGCTCGGGGACACCTGATGGCTGGAGGAGACCTGATGCTGGGCTGCGTGATCCACGGCGCGGGAGATCTGCGCGTCGACGAAATCCCCTCCCCCGAAGCCGGCCCGGGCCAGGCGCTCGTCGCCGTCCGCTACGGCGGGGTGTGCGGGTCGGACCTGCACTACTGGCGCCACGGCGGCGTCGGCGACTTCCGGCTCCGAGAACCCATGCTGCTCGGCCACGAGGTCGTGGGCACGGTCCTGTCGTACGGGGACGGGGCGACCGGTCCCGCGCCCGGCACGGCCGTCGCCGTGCACCCCGCCACCCCCTGCGGGACCTGCCCCGAGTGCGTGGACGGGCGGCGCAACGTGTGCCGTGACACCCGCTACCTGGGCAGCGCGGCCCGCACCCCGCACGTCCAGGGCGGCTTCGCCGCGCGGATCACCGTCCCCGCCGGCCAGTTGAGGGCTGTGCCCGACGGGCTTCCGCTCGACCGGGCCGCCCTCGCCGAGCCCCTCGCGGTGGCGCTGCACGCGGTGCGCCGGGCGGGGCCGGTCGCGGGCAAGCACGTCCTGGTGACCGGCGCGGGCCCGATCGGCTGCCTCGTCGTCGCCGCGGCCAGGGCCGCCGGAGCGGCGCACGTGACCGCCACCGACCTCCTCCCCGAAGCCCTCCGTCACGCGCGGCTCGCCGGCGCCGACACCCTCGTACGCGCCGACGACCCGGCCGACAAGGGCTGGCCCGACGAGGCCGACACGGCTGTCGAGGCGTCGGGCGTGGCCGCCGGTCTCGACAGCTGCCTGCGCCATGTGCGGCGTGGCGGTGTGGTCGTCCAACTGGGGATGCTGCCGCCGGGGCAGAGCCCGTTCGCGGGGAACCTCGTGGTCAGCCGGGAGATCGAGCTGCGCGGGGCGTTCCGCTTCGACACGGAGTTCGACGACGCGCTGCGGCTGCTCGCCGAGCAGCCGGGGCTCACGGAGCTGATCAGCGCGGTGGTCCCGGTGGCGGCCGCGGAGTCGGCCTTCGCGCTGGCCGCGGACCGCGCACGGGCGTGCAAGGTCCTCCTGGACTTCGGCGCGGGCGCGTAATACGGCGCTGTCACGGCAGCCACTCGCCGTGCTCGCGCTCGGCCCACTCCCTCCCCACGAACCCGGTCCGCATCCCCAGCCGCGCCTCGGGATCGGCCCACGCCTTCGCGATGTGCCCGGCGACCACGATGCCGAGGGCGAGGGACAGCCAGTCATGCACGAAGGTGCTGCCCGTGCGCCAGGTCAGGGGCGCGATGGAGGTGAACCACATGAGCAGACCCGTACCGAGCATCACCAGGACCGCTCCCGCGAGCCAGCCCGCGTACAGCTTCTGGCCCGCGTTGAACTTGCCCGCGGGCCTCGGGCCCGAGCGGCGCAGGGCGGAGCGCAGCCAGGTGCGGTCGTGCGGGACGAAGCGGTTCAGGCGGCGCAGGTCGGCGCGGAAGGCGCGGGACGCGAGGCCGGCGAGGTAGGGCGCGGGCAGCAGGAGCCCTGACCACTCGTGGAGCCTGACCACGAGTTCGCGGCGGCCGACGAGCTCCGCGATCTGGGGTACGTAGAGGCAGGCCGCGGTCAGGATGCACAGGCCCATGAGGGCCGCCATGGACCAGTGGACCCAGGTCTCGAAGCGGGTGAAGCGCCTCACGCGCGCCGGGAGTTCAGTGGGTGGGTTCATCGTCGCGTCCGTTCGAGCGGCCGACCCATGCGTCCACGTCGTAGCCGCGGTTCTCCCAGTAGCCGGGGTCGACGCGGTCGGTGACGGTGATGCCGGACAGCCATTTCGCCGACTTGTAGAAGTACATGGGGCCGACGTAGAGCCGGACGGGCCCGCCGTGGGTGTGGCCGAGGGGCTTGTCCTGCATGCGCAGCGCGACGAGCACGTCGGCGCGGCGGGCCTGCGGCAGGGTGAGGCTCTCGCTGTACGTGCCGTCGAAGCAGGTCAGCCGCAGTGCCTTGGCGGAGGGCCGGACCCCGGCCGCGTCGAGGATGCTGGAGAGGCGTACCCCCTCGAAGGGGGTTTCCGGCACGCGCCATCCGGTGACGCACTGGACGTCGCGCACGAGCCGGGTCTGCGGGAGCGCCCGCAGTGCGGGGAGCGTGTAGGTGGTGGGCCGGTCGACGAGGCCGTCGACGGTGAGGCGGTAGTCGGCGGCCGATCTGTGCGGGACGGAGGAGGCGACCGAGTAGTAGCGGAAGCCGCCGCCGTTCGGCAGGAGGTCCGTCAGGCCGGTGGGGTCCTTGTCCGCGGCGCTGCCGAGGAAGGATTCGAGGCCGCGCTGGAGGGTGGGCGCGGCGGCGACGCCGAGGGCGCCGAGTCCGAGCATGCCGAGGACGAGACGGCGGCCGACGGGCGCGCCGCGCTCCTCGTCCCGCTCGGGCGGTACTGGTTCTTCCGGGTTCACACACTGATTCGAGCACCCGTGGCCCCTGGGGGCCAGGGGCCACGGGTGTTCGTCAGCGTTCTGTCACTTCTCGGCGGGCACGGCGGCTGCCTTCTCCAGCTGGAACGCCTCGTTGCCGAGGCCGATCCTGGCGTGTGCCTCGGGGTTCCGCCCGCGCAGGACGACCCCGTGGACGAGGCCGATGACGGCGGCCAGCGCGATGATGCCGGGCAGCACCCAGTTGAGGGAGGAGCCTGGGCCCGAGCCGACGAGGACGTCGAAGTCCTTGACCGTGTAGAACGCGATGACGAGCAGCGCGATCCCGGCGATCCCCGACGCGACGAGACGCCAGATCTGGGCGCCCGCGGCGCCGCGCCTGACGAAGAAGACGATCACGGCCAGCGAGGCGGCGGCCATCAGCAGGATGATGCCGAGCGCGCCGACGTTGCCGCCCCAGGTGAAGAGCTTGAGCACGGGCGCCGTCGGGTCGCCCGCCTTGCCGTCGTCGGTGACCGCGAAGGCCACGACGACGACCAGGGAGAGGGCGGTCTGGAGCAGGGAGCCGGTGCCGGGCGCGCCGCTGGAGCTGTTGGTGCGGCCGAACGTGGCGGGCAGCAGGCCCTCACGGCCCATGGCGAAGGCGTAGCGCGAGACGACGTTGTGGAAGCTGAGGAGCGCCGCGAACATGCCGGTGACGAACAGGACATGGACGATGTCCGTGAACGTGCCGCCGAGCCTGCTCTCCGTCAGGAAGAACATCAGGCCCGCGCTCTGCTTCTGCGCGGTCGGGATGATCGCGGAGGGTCCGGCGGCGACGGTGAGCGCCCATGAGCTGATGGCGAAGAAGACGGCGACGAAGCCGACCGCCATGAACATCACGCGCGGCACGAGGATGTGCGGGCGGCTGGTCTCCTCCGCGTACACGGGCGCCTGCTCGAAGCCGGTGAAGGCGGCGATGCAGAAGCACAGGGCGGTGCCGACGCCCGCGCCGGTGAGGGTGTCCGGGTTGAAGGCGTGCAGCGACAGGCCTTCCTTGGCCGGGTCGCCGATCGCCGCGACGTCGAAGACGACGACGAGCGCGACCTCGACGAGCAGGAGTACGCCGAGGACGCGCGCGTTCACGTCGATCTTCAGCAGGGCGAGCGCGCCGACGGCGAGCACGGCCACCAGAGCCGGGATCCACCAGGCGATGGTCAGGTCGAGGTAGGTGGCGAAGAGGTTGGACACCTCGAAGCCGAACATCCCGTAGATGCCGACCTGGAGGACGCTGTAGGCGACGAGCGCGACCAGGGCGGCGCCCGCGCCCGCGGTCGGGCCGAGGCCGCGGGATATGTACGCGTAGAAGGCACCGGCGTTGTGGACGTGCCGGCTCATCTCGGCGTAGCCGACGCTGAACAGGGCGAGGACGACGCCCAGGATGAGGAAGAGCAGCGGCTGTCCGACAACACCCATCACGGCGAACGTGGTGGGCATGACGCCGGCGACCACCATGAGCGGGCCCGTGGCGGCCAGCACGGACAGGAGCAGGCCCGCCGTGCCGAGGCGGCCGGCGCGCAGGGCGCTGTCCTGCCCCTTGAAGGTGCTGATCCCCTCGTCGGACTCGGGGGGTCGTGCCGTCTCGCTCGTGCTCGAACTGCCCGTCGTCATGGCGGGGTTGTCCCTTCCCTGTGGATGAGCGCTGCTGGTGCGGTGACTGGGGATGTCTGGGGGCGTCGCCCTACGCCGTGCCGAGCGCGGCGCTGCGCGCGGCACGGAACGCTTCGTGCGGATCGCGGTCCGGGTACGACCAGGGGGCGGCGGTGGCGTGCCGGCCGATGCGGTGGAACAGCGCGGCGGCCTCCGCGGGCCTGCCCTCACAGGACTTGGCGTGGGCGAGGAAGTTCAGGTCGACGCGGCCGCGCGGATGGGCGGGGCGCTCCGGAGTGCCCCATTCGAGCCACCAGTCGAAGGCGGTCTTCATCACGAGGCGGGCGCGGCGGCCCGTCCAGTGTCCGGACGCCTTGGGGTCGGGTGGTTCGCTGCCGGCGGCGGCGAGGACCCGGTAGCGCTCGGCGTGCGCGACCACGGGGAGGACGGCGAGCGGTGAGCCGGGGCCCGCCTGTTCGGCGGCCCAGGACGCGAAGTCGTACACCTCGTGGAGGGGGTCCTGGCCCGCGTCGGGGCGGCGTTCGGCGAGCCTGGCGACCATCAGGTGGTGGGCGTGGTGGTGCTCGGCATGGCGGTGGCGGATCTCGTCGAAGAGGCGGACGACGTCCTCCTCGCGCCCCATGTCCCGCTCCAGGAGCAGGAGTCCGAGCCAGGGCGTGGGGTCGGCGGGCACGAGGGCCGCCGCGTCGCGGCAGGCGTCGCGGGCCTTCTCGGGGCGCGTCTTGCCGGTCCGGGCGCGCTGCACGGCGGCGAGGGCGAGCAGGACGGCCGCGTCGGCGGATTCGGGTTCGGCGAGTTGCCAGTCCCTGACCCAGGCGGTGGTCGTGGGTTCTTCGGCGAGGGCGACGATGCGGTGGCCGCGGCGGTCCCAGTCGTCGCCGGTGGCCGAGATCAGTTCCCTGACCTCGGTCCAGCGCCCCTGAGCGAGGGCCGCGCGGGCGGCGACGAGGTCGCTGTCGTCGAGCGCGGAGTCGAACGGGGGAGCGGCCCGCTTGCGGGCACGCCCGAGTGGTGGCGGGGGTGGGGGCACCGCAGGAAATCCTCTACGACGCGGCTTGCTTGAGGTGGTGTTGAGGTGATCACGCACAGCAAAGCGGTACCGGGCGCTCCGAGTCAAGAGCAGACCAAGGGATGGTCTTCACCAACTCGTTTCACAATCCTCCGAGTTCACCCGCGCGATCGACCAATTTCCCCTCCCAGCTGGACAGTTGAGCGGGTGACACGAGACAGCACCCCGAACCGCGATGCAGGGTCCGGGGTGCTGTCAAGGCGGGATTCAGCCGGTCGCGGCGGCCGCGGCCCGGCCCGCCGTGCGGCCCGAGAAGAGGCAGCCGCCAAGGAAGGTCCCTTCGAGGGAGCGGTAGCCGTGCACTCCCCCGCCGCCGAACCCGGCCGCCTCCCCCGCCGCGTACACGCCCGGCAGGGGCTCGCCGCCGTCGGTCAGGACGCGCGAGGACAGGTCGGTCTCCAGGCCGCCGAGGGACTTGCGGGTGAGGATGTTGAGGCGCACCGCGACCAGCGGGCCCGCCTTCGGGTCGAGGATGCGGTGCGGCGCCGCGGTGCGGATGAGGCGGTCGCCGAGGAACTTGCGGGTGCCGCGGATCGCGGTCACCTGGAGGTCCTTGGTGAAGGGGTTGGCCATCTCGCGGTCGCGGGCGATGAGGGTGCTGCGGAGCGCGGCCTCGTCGATCAGCGGACCCGACGACTTCTCCGCGAGGGCGTTCATGCCGCGCACCAGGGCCGGGAGGTCCTTCTCGATGACGAAGTCGGCGCCGTGGTCCATGAACGCCTTGACGGGCGCCGGTACGTCGGCACGGGCGCGGTCGATGACTCCGCGTACGGACTTCCCGGTCAGGTCGGGGTTCTGCTCGGAGCCGCTGAGGGTGAATTCCTTGCCGATGATGCGCTGGTTGAGCACGAACCACGTGTAGCCGTACCCGGTCTTCATGATGTGGTCGAGGGTGCCGAGGGTGTCGAAGCCGGGGAAGAGCGGCACGGGCAGGCGCTCTCCGCGCGCGTCGAGCCAGAGCGAGGACGGGCCCGGCAGGATGCGGATGCCGTGCTTGTCCCAGATGGGGTTCCAGTTCTCGATGCCCTCGGTGTAGTGCCACATGCGGTCGCGGTTGATGAGGTGCGCGCCCGCGTCCTCCGTGATCCCGAGCATCAGTCCGTCGACGTGCGCGGGCACGCCGGAGAGCATCTTCTCGGGCGGGGTGCCGAGGCGCTCGGGCCAGTTGGCGCGCACCAGGTCGTGGTTTCCGCCGATGCCGCCGGAGGTGACGATCACCGCCTGCGCCGTGAGCTCGAAGGAGCCTGTGACCGTACGGCTGCTGCCCTGGCCGCGCTCGATGGACGACGGTTCGAGGATCTCGCCGGTGACGGTGTCGACGGCGCCCGCGCTGCGGGACAGGCCGGTCACCCGGTGCCGGAACCTCAGCTCGACCAGACCGCGCGCCACCCCCTCCCTGACCCGGCGCTCGAAGGGCGCGACGAGGCCGGGGCCGGTCCCCCAGGTGATGTGGAAGCGCGGCACCGAGTTCCCGTGCCCGTTCGCGTCGTAGCCGCCGCGCTCCGCCCAGCCGACCACGGGGAAGAACCGGACGCCCTGCTGGTGCAGCCAGGACCGCTTCTCGCCCGCGGCGAAGTCGACGTACGCCTCGGCCCACTTGCGCGGCCAGTGATCCTCGGCCCGGTCGAAGCCGGCCGTGCCCATCCAGTCCTGGAGCGCGAGCGCGTGGCTGTCCTTGATCCGCAGGCGGCGCTGCTCGGGCGAGTCGACGAAGAAGAGGCCGCCGAAGGACCAGTGCGCCTGGCCGCCTATGGACTGCTCCGGTTCCTGGTCCAGGAGGATCACCTTGCGGCCCGCGTCCACGAGTTCCGCCACCGCGGCGAGCCCGGCGAGGCCCGCCCCGATCACGATCACGTCCGCGTCGTACGTCGTCATTGGGATCCGTCCCTCTCGAAAGTTACCGGTGGGTCAGATCTTGGGTACGCGGGTGGACGGCGTCAACCTCACCGACCGGGTCACTCGCGGGGCAGCCCGTGCCGCGGGGCGCTATCGTCGGCCTTACACCCGTGCAACGACCCGCCCATGGCCGATCTTGATACCTGCATTCTCGAGGTGCGCAGCGTGTCGGTTCTCGTACTCGTCCTCGCCGTCTCCGCGGCCTTCTGCCTGGGCGTCGGATTCGTGCTCCAGCAGAACGCGGCGCAGCACGCCCCGCTGAACGACTTCCTGTCGCCGCGCCTGCTCCTCGACCTCGTACGGGTCCCCCGCTGGCTGTTCGGCATAGGTTTCATGGTGTGCGGCATGGTGCTCGGCGCGATCGCGCTGGGCAACGGGGAGATCTCCCTCGTCGAACCGCTGCTCGCGACCAACCTCCTGTTCGCGCTCGCCCTCTCGCGCCACCAGACACGCCAGCCCCTGGGCAAACAGGGCTGGTCGGGCCTGGCCCTGCTCGCGGGCGGGGTGACGGCATTCATCGTGGCGGGCGAGCCACGCAGCGGCGAAGCGGTCACCGACCCGCTGCGGCGCTGGCTGATCATCGGCCTGATGGTGGGCGGCGCGCTGCTGCTCACGGCGTACGCGAAGAAGTCACGGATGAGCTCGGCCCCGGTCCTGCTGGGCGTGGCGGCCGGACTCCTCTACGGGGTGCAGGACGCGCTGACGCGGATGAGCGGGCAGCTGTTCTCGTCGGGCGGCTGGGGCGAGCTGCTCACCAGCTGGCAGCCGTACGGGGTCCTGGCGCTCGGCATCACGGGCCTGATCCTGGTGCAGAGCGCCTTCGAGATGGCGCCGCTGCGGATGTCGCTGCCCGCGCTGACGGCCGCGCAGCCGCTCGCGGGCATCGCGTGCGGCGTCGGCTTCATGGGCGACCAACTGCGCACGGACGCCGGGGCGCTCGCCTGGCAGGCGACCGGGCTCACGGCGATCGTGGCGGGGATCGTGCTGCTCGGGATGCATCCGGCGATGCCGACCACGGGCCCCCGGGAGGGGGACCGGGCAGGGGTCGGGGTCTGATCCGCCGGGGTGTGCCGGGTCTGGTCTCATGGACGCATGACCCCTCCCAGCGATCCCCCGCACGCCGCTGACGCCCCGGATCCGGCGGCGGAAGTCCTCGACATCGTCGACGAGCACGACCGGGTGGTCGGGCAGGCCCCGCGCGGCGAGGCCTACGCCCGCGGACTGCGCCACCGGTGCGTGTTCATCCAGGCCAGGGACGGCGCCGGCCGGATCTTCGTGCACCGCCGCACGCCGACGAAGCTGGTGTTCCCGTCCCTGTACGACATGTTCGTCGGCGGCGTCGTGGGCACCGGTGAGTCCTACGACGACGCGGCGCTGCGCGAGGCGGAGGAGGAGCTCGGCGTCTTCGGGCTGCCCCGCCCCGAACCCTTGTTCAAGTTCCTGTACGACGGCGGGGCGGGCCGGACCTGGTGGTCGTACCTGTACGAGGTGCGTTGCGAGCTGCCCGTGAACCCGCAGGTCGAGGAGGTGGCCTGGCACGGCTTCCTCACCGACGAGGAGCTGGAGCGGCGGCTTCCCGAGTGGCCGTGGGTGCCGGACGGGCTCGACGCGTACGAGCGGCTGCGGGCCTACCGCGCAGGGGCCGCGGGCCTGCCGCGGCCGCCCGGATAGGGTCGCCCCGTGATCGAATTCGTGCGCAGCGTCCGCCTCTGGTTCGCGCCCGAGCGGGTGCGGGACGACGGCGATACGCCCGACTACCGCTTCTCGCTGGCCAACGAGCGCACGTTCCTGGCCTGGCTGCGCACGGCACTCGCGCTGATCGGCGGCGGGTTCGCCGTGGACCAGTTCCTGCCGGACCTGCGCTGGGCCTGGCGGGCGGGTCTCGCGCTCGCGCTGCTCGCGGCGGGCGCCCTGTGCTCCCTGCGGGCGGTCAGCCACTGGGTGCGCTGCGAGCGGGCGATGCGGCGGGGCCAGGACCTGCCCGTCTCGCGGTTCCCGGCGCTGCTGAGCGTGGTCGTGGCGCTGGTGGCCGTCGCGATGGTGGTGGTCGTGCTGGCCGGGTGGGCGGGGTGAGCGGCCCGTCGGAGCCGCCCGGCGACGGAGGAGGCGGCGCAGCGGCGGCCGGGCGCGATCCTGGGCTGCAGCCCGAGCGGACGCGGCTCGCCTGGCGCCGGACGACCCTGTCGTGCACCGTGGCGGCGATCCTCGCGGCCAGGGCGGCGCTGCACGGCGGCACGGACACCCTCGGCGTGCTGGGCGCGGCCCTGTGTTTCCTGGCGTGGCTGGGGTTCCTGGCGGTGGCGCACCGCCGGATCCGCGACCTGGCGCTGCACGAGGCCGGCCCGCCCGCGATGACCCGGCGCGCTGCCGTCGTGGCGGTGGCCTGCTCGGTGGCGCTGGCCGCGTTCGCGGCACTGGTGGTGTGACGCCCCGACACGGCGAGGGCTGTCGCCCATCCCCGGCAGCCGGTCGGTCAGTCGGTCGTTCGGCCGGTCGTTCGGCCGGTCAGTCGGCCCACGGCACGGTGACCACGATCTTGCCCCTCGTGCGGCCCTCGGCGCTCAGCCGCTGGGCGTCGGCGGCCCGCTCCAGCGGGAACGTCTTGTCGACGTGCACCGTGACCACGTCCTGTTCCGCGAGGTCCGCGAGGCGCGCGAGGTCGGCGGCGTCGGGGCGCACGAAGACGTAGCGGCCGCCCAGGCCGACGACCGAGGCGTCCGCGATGGACGCGATCCGGCCGCCCGGCGCGAGCAGGTCGGCGGACACCTTCAGGGCCTCCCCGCCCACCGTGTCGAACACGGCGTCCACGCCCTCCGGCGCGAGGGCCCGCACGCGTTCGGCGAGGCCTTCCCCGTAGGTGACGGGTTCGGCGCCCAGCTCCCGCAGGAAGTCGTGGTTGCGCTCGCTCGCCGTGCCGATGACGCGGGCGCCCAGGTGGCGGCCCAGCTGGACCGCGATCGACCCGACGCCGCCGGCCGCCGCGTGGACGAGCACCACGTCTCCGTCCTGCACGGCGAGTGCGCCGGTCATGACCTGGTAGGCGGTGAGCCCGGCGAGCGGCAGCCCGGCGGCCTCCTCGTAGGTCAGGTTCCGGGGCTTGCGGGCCAGGGTGCGCACGGGCGCGGCGACGTACTCGGCGAACGTCCCGCGGGAGAGGAAGTCCTCTCGTACGTAGCCGATCACCTCGTCACCGGTGACGAACTCGGTGACGGAGGCGCCGGGTTGGACCACGACGCCGGACACGTCCCAGCCAGGGATCACCGGGAAGACCGCGTCGAGCGCCGGATCGAGATAGCCCTCGCGGGCCTTCCAGTCGACGGGGTTCACCGCCGCGGCCCTGACCTTCACCAGGACGGAGTCGGGCCCGACCTTGGGGTCGCGCGCCTCCCCGTACTCGAGTACCTCGGGACCGCCGTAGCCGCTGTAGCTGATCGCCTTCATCCGACGCACTCCTCGCGAAGGTCACAGGAACAGGCACAAGGGTTCCATACCGGAATCATTCGGGCATTTCCGGCTAGCCTGGCTGTATGACCACTCTCCACCAGGAACACCCAGTCCACGAGCACACCCACGGCGAGGGTTGCGGACACACGGCGGTGCCGCACGGCGACCACGTCGACTACGCGCACGAGGGGCATCTGCACGCGGAGCACAACGGCCACTGGGACGAGTGCGAGCCCGGCGCCCACACCACGCACCAGGGCCACGAGCACCAGCACGGCCAGGACTGCGGGCACCAGGCCGTCACCCACGGCGATCACGTCGACTACGTCCACGACGGTCACCGGCACGCGCAGCACGACGGCCACTGGGACGACCACTGACGGTCCCCGGGCGGTGACGCGGGACCGTGGTGACAGCGAAGGGCCCCCGCACTCGCCGTGAGTGCGGGGGTCCTCGGCCGTGTGTCCGGGCCCGAGCGGCGTCAGGGACGCAGTGCGCGCAGCAGCAGGTCCGCCAGGTGGTCGGCGACCTCCTGCGGGGCGAGCGGGCCGCCCGGGCGGTACCAGGTGGAGAGGTGGTGCACCGACCCGAAGTGGTAGTCGACCACCAGGTCGGCGGGCGTGGCCGTGGAGAACACGCCGGCCTGCTGACCCTCCTCGATCAGGGCTCTGAACCGCTCGTGGTAGCGCCGCCGCTCGGCCCGCACCTGCTTGTTCTTGTCCGGGCTGAGGTGGTGCATGGAGCGGAAGAAGATCGACGCGTCGTCGAGGTTCTCGATGGTCGTGACCACCACGTCGGCCGCCGCGTCGCGCAGCCGCTGCTCCACGGGCGCGTCGGCGTCCGCGAACGCGTCGAGGCGCTCCTGCTGCAGGCGGAGCACGCGCGCGTACACCTCGTGCAGCAGGTCGTCCTTCGAGCCGAAGTAGTGGTAGAGCGCGCCCTTGGTGACGCCGGCCGCCTCGACGATCTCCTGTACCGAGGTGCGGTCGTAACCGCGCTCGGCGAAGAGCCGGGTGGCGGCGGCGAGCAGCCTCTGAGGGACGGGCGTACCGTCTCCGTCCGACGTCCTGGGCACTGCCGCCACCTGCCTTTCTCCTGCGATCAGCTGTTCTGTGTACGGGAACGCAGTTCCCGCCGGAGGATCTTCCCACTTGTCGTCTTCGGCAGCTCCGGCAGGATCTCCACCTCGCGCGGGTACTTGTACGCGGCGAGCCGCTCCTTGCAGTAGGCGGACAGGTCGTCCGGGCCCACCGAGACGCCCGGGCGCAGACTCACGTACGCCCTGACCGTCTCCCCGCGGTAGGGGTCGGGGACACCCACGACGGCGGCCTCGCGCACGGCCTCGTGCGTGTAGAGGACGTCCTCCACCTCACGGGGCCAGACCTTGAAGCCGGAGGCGTTGATCATGTCCTTCTTGCGGTCGACGACGTAGAGCCAGCCGTCGGCGTCCATGAAGCCGATGTCTCCGGTCCGCAGTTCGCCGTCCGGGAAGGACTCGGCGGTGGCGTCGGGGCGCTTCCAGTAGCCGGGCACTACTTGGGGGCCGCGGACGGCTATCTCGCCCTGCTCGCCGAAGGGCACCTCCTGGCCGAGGTCGTCCACGATCCGGACGATGCTCTCGGGTCCCGGGACGCCTACGGCGAGGGTGCCGGAGACGGGGTCGACGGGGGCTTCCCTGCCGGGCGGCACGGAGGCACAGGGGGCCGTGCACTCGGTGAGGCCGTAGCCGTTGTGGATGTAAGGGCCGAAGCCGGCCCGGAACTTCTCCACGAGGGCGGGCGGCACCGGCGCGCCGCCGGACGAGATCGACTGGAACGAGGCGAAGTGCTCGCGGGTCGCGGCCGGGTGCGCGGCGAGCGCCATGAACGCGGTCGAGGGGCCCACGGTGTAGGCGGGCCGGTGCTCGGCGAACGCGTCCAGGACGACACCGGCCTCGAAGCGGTACGCGAGGACGAGGGTGCCCGTGTTCGCGAAGGAGGAGACCAGCTCGCAGACCATGCCCGTGATGTGGAAGAGCGGCGCGAGCCCGAAGTACGTGCCCCCTTCGGGGATGCCGAGTCCGGTGCGCTGGCGCTCGGCGTTGTACGTGATGTTGCGGTGCAGGTTCGTGGCGCCCTTGGGCGTGCCGCTGGTGCCGGAGGTGTAGCTGATGAGCGCGATGTCGTCCGGGCCCGGGTCGCGGCCCTCGGGCGCCGCGTGGCCCGCGCGGGCGACCGTCAGGAGGTCGTCGGCGTCCTCGGCCTGCGGCTCGACACGCTCGAACTTGAGGACCCGCTCGTCGTTCCGCGTCTGGAGGTCCAGCTCGCAGGCGGTGAGCACGATCCGTACGGGAGAGTCCGCGGCGGTCTCGCGCAGATACGCCTCCCAGGCGCGGTCCGAGCAGATCAGGGCGGTCACGTCGGCGTCGTGCAGGACGTGGGTGACCTCGCCCGACTTGTACATCGGGTTGACCGGCACGACGGTGGCGCCCGCCTTGTAGGCGGCGAGCAGGCCGATCACGAAGTGCGGGGAGTTCTGCAGCATGAGGGCGGCGCGGTCGCCGCGCTCGAGGCCGCGCGCGGCGAGGTGCGCGGCGACGGAATCGCTGAGCTCGTCGAGCTCGCGGTAGCTGAGGCGGCCGTCGAAGTAGGCGACGGCGGTGCGGTCGGGGGCCTTGCGGACCGCGGCGCGGAAGGCGTGCAGCACGGAGTCGGCCGGGGTGACCGGAGCCCGCTGCGCCCCGGAGAGCTGCCCGAGCCAGGGCTTGGCCGCGTAGATCGAGGAGCTCACTTCTGTGCCGCCTCCCACTTCTGCTGGATGTGGTTCATGTTCGACAGCCAGCGGTCCGGCGTCGCGGCCCTGGCGGCGTAGTACCCGGCGACCTCGGGGTGCGGGAGGATCAGGAAGCGGTCCTCCGCCATGCCCGCGAAGAGCGCGTCGGCGACGTCCTCGGGCTCGATCGCGGTCGGCGCGAGGACGAGCTCCCCGGCCGATCCGGAGGCGGTGAGCATGTCCGTACGCACGCCCTGCGGGCAGATCGCGTGGACCTTGAGCCCGCGGTGGCGGTAGGTGAGGGAGAGCCACTCGGCGAAGGCGTACGCGCCGTGCTTGGTGACACTGTAGGGCGCGGCGCCGACCATCGTGAGCAGTCCGGCCGCGGAGACGGTGGAGACGAAGCGGCCGCTGCCGCGCTCCAGCCAGCCGGGCAGCAGGGCCTTCGCGGCGCGGACGTGGGCCATCACGTTGACGTCCCAGGCGTCGGCCCAGATCTGCTCGTCGGCGTCCTCCGTGCCGCCGGAGGCGAGCCCCGCGTTGGCGCAGTAGACGTCCACGGTGCCGTCCAGCGCGTCCAGCGCCGCGGGCATGATCTCGGAGGCGTCGCCCGGCACCGCCGTGGCGCCGATCTCGTCCGCGACCGCCTTGGCCTTCCCCGCGTCCAGGTCGTTCACGACGACGCGCGCTCCCGAAGCGGCGAAGCGGCGGGCGAGTGCGGCCCCGATGCCGCCTCCCGCGCCGGTGACGACGACCCCCGTGCCGTGCAGGCTGTCCACCATCGGTCTCCCTCGACTCGACTTCCGATCACAGACTAAGCAGTCGGTCAGCTCAACGGAAGAGGTGTCGGCGGTCGGCTTCGTTCCGCGGGGGCGCGGCGCACGCTAGCGTGCGTGCACATGCCACCTTCCGCGATCACGGAGGTCACCACATGAACGTGTCCAGACGGAGCCTGCTCGCCGCCACCACCGCCTCGGCGGTGGCCGCCACGGCGGGCGCGGCGTCCCCCGCGCTCGCCGCGGAGAAGGGCTCCGGCCGGCTCCGCACCGGTTTCGAGCGGCTCGCGGCCGACGGATACCGGATCCTCGCCGGGCAGAAGGTCGGCTTCGTGACGAACCCGACCGGCGTCACCCGCGACGTCAAGCACATCGTCGACGTGATGCACGCCGACGAACGCGTGAAGCTGACCGCGGTGTTCGGGCCCGAGCACGGCTTCCGCGGCACCGCGCAGGCGGGCGGCTCCGAGGGGCGCTACGACGACCCGGCGACCGGACTGCCCGTCTACGACACCTACTTGAAGAGCGGGCAGGCGCTGGCGGACATCTTCACCGCGTCCGGTGTCGACACGGTCGTCTTCGACATCCAGGACGCGGGCGCCCGCTTCTACACGTACATCTGGACGCTCTACGACTGCATGGAGGCCGCGCAGCTCGCGGGCAAGAAGTTCGTGGTGCTCGACCGCCCCAACCCGGTGACCGGGCGGAACGCCTACGGGCCCGTCCTGCACAAGGAGTTCGCGACGTTCGTCGGCCGGCGCGAGATCTCCCAGGCCCACGGGATGACGGTCACGGAGCTGGCCCGCCTGTTCAACGGCGAGTACCTGGCGAAGCCCGTCGAGCTGGAGACGGTCCGGATGACGGGCTGGAAGCGGCGTGACTTCTATGACGCGTCGGGGCTGCCGTGGGTGCCGCCGAGCCCGAACATGCCGACCCCCGACACCGCGCTCGTCTACTCGGGCACCTGCCTGTTCGAGGGCACGAACCTCTCCGAGGGGCGCGGCACGACCCGCCCCTTCGAGCTGCTCGGCGCCGAGGACCTCGACGGGCGCTGGGCGGCCGCCGCCAATGAACTCCACCTGCCCGGCGTGGACTTCCGCGAGGCGTACTTCGCGCCGACGTTCTCCAAGTTCCAGGGCAAGACGATCGGCGGCGTGCAGATCCACGTCAGGGACCGGGCCGCTTACGACCCCGTACGCACCGGCATCGCGCTCCTGGTGACGGCGAAGAAGTCCTGGAGCGGCTTCGCCTGGCGCTCGGACAACTGGATCGACAAGCTCACGGGGTCCACCCAGGTGCGGACGATGATCGACGCCGGGGCGTCCACGGACGAGGTGGTCGCGGCCTGGCAGGGCGAACTCGCCGCGTTCCGTGCGGTGCGCGGCCGGTACCTGGCGTACAAGTAGCGCCCGGCCTCCGACGTCTCGCGATACGGGACAACCCGTATCGCGTATTGACTGCCATGTACACGCACAACCACAGTGCAGTACGTGCTCAAAGACGACTCCACCAGGCAGAACACGGTCACCGGCGCGGATTCTGACGGGGACAGCCCCGAGAGCCTGCGCCGCGTGGCCGTCGCCAGTTTCATCGGGACCGCGATCGAGTTCTACGACTTCTACGTCTACGGAACGGCCGCCGCCCTCGTCCTCAACGAGGCGTTCTTCCCGAACCTCTCCTCCCTCAACGCGACCCTCGCGTCCTTCTCGACCTACGCGGTGGCCTTCGCGGCCCGCCCCATCGGCTCGCTCCTGTTCGGCCACTTCGGCGACCGCGTCGGCCGCAAGTCCGTCCTCGTCGCCTCACTGCTTCTGATGGGCCTGTCGACGGCGTGCGTCGGCCTGCTGCCCGGATACAGCACCTTGGGCGTGTGGGCGCCGCTGCTGCTCGTGCTGCTGCGCTTCCTCCAGGGCGTGGGCCTCGGTGGCGAGTGGGGCGGGGCCGCGCTGCTCGCCGTGGAACACGCGCCGCGCGGCAAGCGCGGTCTCTTCGCGGCGTTCCCCCAACTCGGCCCGTCCGTGGGCTTCTTCGCGGCGACCGGCATCTTCTGGATCCTGTCGACGACGCTCGACGACGAGGCGTTCCACTCGTGGGGCTGGCGCGTGCCGTTCCTGCTCTCCTTCCTGCTGGTCGCCGTCGGTCTCTTCGTCCGGCTGAAGATCAGTGAGACGCCGGTGTTCGCCAAGGTGATGAAGGAGCAGGAGGCGAGCAAGGCGCCCGCACTGGAGGTCTTCAAGCGGCACCCCCGCGAGATCCTGCTCGGCGCGGGCGGCATGGTCGTCGCGTACGGGCTCTTCTACACCGCGACCACGTACTGCCTCGCCTACGGCACGACGACCCTCGGCGTCCCGCGCAACACGATGCTCGCGGTCTCGCTCGTCGCCTGCCTCTTCCTCGCTGCGGGCACCTGGCTGGCCGCGACCCGCTCGGACGCGGGCGGTCGCCGCAGGCTCGTGCTGGCCGGCGCCGGTCTCGCGGTGGTCTGGGGCCTGGTCCTCTTCCCGCTCATGGACACCGAGCAGCCCGTGCTGATCGCGCTCGCCCTGGGCGGCGCGCTGTTCTGCATGGGGGTCGTGTACGGGCCGATGGGCGCGTATCTGCCGGAGCTGTTCGGGGTGCGCGTGCGCTACTCCGGGGCGTCCTTCGCCTACAACCTGGGCGGGGTGCTCGGCGGCGCGGTGTCGCCGCTCGTGGCGACGCGGCTCCAGGGCGAGTTCGGCTCGTCCTCGGTGGGCTGGTACGTCAGCGCGATGGCCGTCGTCTCCCTGCTCTGCGTCCTCGCCCTGCCGGAGACGCGGGAGCGCGAACTGGGCTGACCCCCATGGGGGCACGCGTGCGCGTGCCCCCATGGATGCGGCCGAACTAGGGCCGGTGCGAAGGGAATTCGACGACCTGCTGGTACGTCGGACGGTTCTGCCACTGGATCCCGCGGTGCGTGATGCCGCCGAGCGCCCGGTGGATGATCGTGTCCGAGCACCACTGGTCGCCGGCCTTGCACGCGTCGTCGCCGGGGTAGACCTCGGCTGCGGGCTCGGCGACCGCCTGCGCGAGCGTGGCGAGCAGCGCGTCGCGGCAGGCGTCGAGCTTGCCGCCGCCGCAGTAGGCGGCGCCGAGCTTGCCCTTCACCGGCTGCCCGAGGACCGTGCGCAGGTCCTTGTCCACGTAGCCCCACCAGCCGTACTGGAACGCCGAGCCCGCGTGCGCGCCGGTCGGGCCGTGGCCGGCGGACGGCGACTCGTCGACGGTCAGCTCGCCGGTGAGCGCCCTGTACAGGTCGCTGCCGAGGCCGGGCTCGAACGCGGCCTTCACCAGGAGCGGCCACCAGGCGTCCATGACGCGTACGGCGTCCGGGTGCGCGTAGGTGTGCGAGCCGGCCGACGTCTGGTTGCGCTGGGCGCCTCCCTTGCGCCAGGCCTCCAGTTGCTGCACGGCCTTGTTCAGGGCGGGGTCGTCGACGGGCTTGCTGCGGATGACCTCGAGGATCTCGGGGAGCACCTGCTCGCCCCGCAGATCCGTGAGGGCGGCCTCCTCCATGGCCCGGGTGAGCGAGGCCCTGGTGACGCCGCCCTCGGTGACGAGCCGCTTCACGCGCCCGTCGAGCAGATCGGCGCGGTGCACGGCGCCGAGGCTGAAGTTGGCGGCGCCGAACCCCTTGGCCTGCTTGTTGTTCCAGGAGACGTAGTAGTCCTGGTCGACGGAGTTCGGGTGCTGCGACGGCGGCGTGTAGGCGGCCGTGTTGTCCGTCGGGTCGAAGTCCCGCCACTCGTAGGCCTTTTCGGCCTTCACCGGGAAGGAGGCGTCGACACCGTCCGCGCGCACCGGGTTGGCGCCGCTGTTGTAGTACGCGATGTCGCGCGAGTCGGCGTAGAACCAGTTGAAGGCGTAGCTGATGTGCTGCGCGGCCTTCTCGAAGGTCGCCGCGTCCTTCACGTACGACGGGTCGTTCAGCATCTGGAAGCCGATGATGGAGTCGGCCTCGTGCCGGTACGTCGAGCGCAGTGAGGTGTAAGCGACGGGCTTGCCGCCGACCGTCGCACGGTGCGTGACGATGCCGTACTTCGTGCGGAAGACCTGCATCCGGTAGGAGCCGGCCGCCGTGGAGTCGGCGAGGGTCGGCTTCCAGGCGTTCTTCCTCTCCAGCTTCTCCATGGGGGTGCAGGTGCCGCGGTACAGATAGTTCGTGGACTGCCGGGTGGGCGTCGCGCCGTCCGGCTCGCACAGCTCCACGGCGTACGTGTCGGTGATGTCCTGGCCCGCCGAGGTCGCCGACCAGGCGTAGTCCTGGCCGCGGCCGAGCTGGATGTACATGCCGACGCCCGCGAACGAGACGCCGCGCGCGCTGATGCCCGGACCCTGGAGCTCCTGCATCATCAGGAGCTGCGGGGCGAAGTACCCGGTCTGCGGGCCGAACACGGCGACCGGGTGGCCGGACGCGGTGTGCTTGCCGGAGACGAGGAGAGCGTTGGACATGCCCTTCTTGGAGTCGGTGTTCCTGAACGTGTCCGCGGGCAGCACGCCCTTGTCGTACATGCCTTGGAGCGGCTTGAGCTTCGCCGGTGCCTTGACGGGGGTCTTGCGCCCCGCCTCGGCCGGCTTGGCCGAGCCCTCGCGGTCGTGAACGAGGGGTTCACTCTCGACGGTGCCCTTGTCGGGCAGCGCCTCGCCACGCGGTTTCCCGGGCTTGGCCCCGTAGGGGAAGCTCGTGCCGTCGTGGATGGTCGTCACGGCCTCGGGGTCGTCGCGTCCGCGGAAGGACTCCCAGACCTCGGTGCCCCGCTCGACGCCGTACTTCTGCTGCGCCGACAGGAGCGAGAGGGCCTGGCCGACCTCTCCCCCGCCGCCGCCTCCGAAGAGGCCGCCGACCACGGAGGCGAGCGCGATCATGTCGGTCACCTTGAACGGCTGGATCTCGCCCACGTTCGTGATCGCGTCGATCTTGCCGGTCAGGACGTACTCGCCGGGGAAGTAGCGTCCGTTCTTCGACTTCTCGCGATAGGCGTTGAGCCCGTCGATGTAGGCCTGCGCGTCGTCCATGGCCTGCTTGCCCCGGGCGCCCTGCGTGGTCCTGATGTACTCGACCTGCTTCTCCAGGTCCTGCTCGGTGTACGGGGCCTGCGGCCAGAACTCCTGCTCGAGTCCCTGGTTGGCGAGGGCCCCGCCCGCGAACGACGTGAGCTCGCCGCGGCCGATGTGCCGGAACAGGTCGATCAGCCAGAGCCGGTCCTGACCTGCTGCGTAGCCGGCACCGAACTCTGTTCCGTAGCGCGTGGAACCTTTGACATGGGGTACACCGTTCTTCCTGTCACGGGTGATCGTCACATCGTCGCGGGGGCGCGTGACGGAACCGACCTGACCATCGGGGACCCCGAAGGAGGAGTCGTTGAAGAACTGGGTGAGGGTGTCGTCCGTCAGGGACGGGTACCCGGCGGCGAGCGCGTCGTAGGGGCCGAGTTGATCGTCGGCGTGGGCGGGCTGGGTGCCGAGGAGACGGTGGCCGAGGATCTCGGCCAGCGTGGCGCTGCCGTTCGCGCCGGGCGGCAGGATGTCCGCGCACCGGCCCGCGCAGTAGTCGGGCGCCGGCGCCGGCTCCGCGGCGGATGCCCCGCCGGCCGGGGACAGCAGGCCCGCCGTGAGGACGAACACCGCGGTGGCGGCCGTGCGCTTGAGAGTTCTACGGAGGCTTCTGTGCTGGGTGGTTCGTGGGGTGCGCCGTCGCATGCCTGATCCTCCCGACGATGGTGCGCCGGAGGTTACCGGCGGTAGGCAGCCGAGTGGAGATGAACATGCGTCACCTTTTCGGAATCGCCACACGCGACCCCCTGGGGCGAACGGGTCCCAGGAGGTGCCGCTGATGGAGTCCATCGGAAATCGGATGGACCGGCATGGATCCGAATCGAGTGTCGATACGTCTATTCGGCGACGTCCGTTCGACGACGACGCCGAAGTACATGTACGTGTGACGGAGGTGCAGGGCGATGGCCGGATTTCGGAGTCTGGCGAGACAGGCGCGCGACCCGCGCAATGATCTGGCACTGCGGCGGTACTCGCTGCGCAAGTGCCTGGAGCGGTTTGCCCCTTACGGGCACCGGGCGACCTGGGACCACCTGTGCTCGCGGGCCGGGTTCGATCCCGAGGACCGGTCCCCCGAGCCGGCGCGGCTGACGGCCGCGCTCGACGAGCTCGAGGAGGCGCGGGCGGTCTGGCTCGCGTACGAGACGCAGTTCGCGGAGCGCCGCCGCAAGGAGAAGCACGACGGGCTGCGCAGACCGGGCACGGTCGACGACTGGCACCGGCTGACCTGGGGCGGCTTCGGCGTCGCCTGGTGCGACGACCCGATGGTGCATCCCTCCGAGCCTCTCGCGGAGGTTCTGAACCGGCTGATCGCGGCCCTGGAGCGCGAGCCCGGCACGGCCTGTCCGGTCTGCACCGGCACGGCACTGCTCTGGAAGCACGACCTGGCGCACGAACCGTCGTCAGGACCGGTCTGCACCCATTGCGGCATCGTGGTGCCGCGCCCCGTCCTCACCCCCGCGTCGCTGGCCGGAGCCTGGCGGGCGCGGGTCCTTGTCCCGGCGTAGAGCGCATCGGCACGAGCACGACTGTGTGAGCACGGGGGTGCCGGCCATGAGCCGCACCCCCGGTCCGCTCACCCGCCTCAGCCGCTCGGTGTGATCACGTCGGTCTGGACGGCCAGCTTGAACTCGGCGAGGAGCAGCGGCGTACGGATCAGCGCGTCACCCGCGCCGCGCACCGAGATCTTCAGGCCGATCGGGGTTCCCGGGTGCACGAACATCTGCCAGGTGTACGACCGGTACTGACCGCCGCCGGTCGGCGCGGAGTCCGTCGTGGCGGTCGAGTCGTAGCCGGTCGAACCGGCGAGCGGGTCGCGCACGAAGCGCGCCCTGAACTCGCGCGGTCCGGAGTCCGGCTCCCAGAAGACCAGCGCGGACAGGGTGCCCCATCCGTCGTGACTCGGCCGGATCAGACCCGAGTGGGTGTCCGGGTACTTGGACCCCTTCGGCGGTTCGTGCATCTTCCAGGGGTCGTACGACTCCTCGCCCGCCGCGTAGGGGAAGCGGACGAGGTGGTAGCCGTCGCGGTCATAGGTGATCTTCTGCGGGCCCGAGCGTGCGGCCTCGTACTTCAGCGAGCAGATGGCGAGTCCCATCGCGTCTCCCCGTCCCCGTGAGCCGTCGTGCCGTCATGGCTTCATGCCTTCATGTCCTCATTCATCCCCAACTCCCCTGCGCGTGAAGACATCGGGCCGGCCGGCTCCGGTTGCGGGTGCGCGCCGTCACACGTCGCGGCGCCGTACGACGACCAGCGCCAGGGCGAGCGCGACCAGCGGCCAGAGGACGAACACGGTCCAGCTCCCGGCGACCGTGGCCCCGTTGTACGCCTCGGCCGGCGTTCCGTAGATCTGGGCCAGGCGCTGCCACGCGTTGCGCACCATCGCGTTGGCGAAGGTGACGGACAGCGGCTTGCGGGACGAGAAGAACACCGGCAGCAGGAGCAGGACGAAGGTGCCCGCGACCATCGTGGTGGCGCTGTGCCGGATCAGGACGCCGAGCCCGAGGCCCACCAGCGCGCACACCGGGGCGAGCAGCGCCGACGCGGCCAGGGCCCGCAGCGCGTTGGGGTCGCCGAGGGAGACCGCGGCGTCCCGCCCGCTGAGGATGGCCTGGGCGACGGAGAACGAGCACAGGGCGACGAACGTCCCGATCACGGTCCACAGGACGGCCTGCACGACGGCCTTGGCCAGCACCACCGCGCCGCGCGCGGGGACGGCCACGGTGGTGGTGCGGATGAGGCCGCTGCCGTACTCGCTGACCACGGCGATCGCGCCGACGGACACGGCGGCGAGCATCAGCGTCAGATACGCCTCGGCAGGAAACGCGTCCCCCAGCGAGAAGGCGTGCTCCCGCTGCGTGAGGGCGTCGTAGCGCGGGAAGTTGTTGTAGTCGGCGAGGGCGCGGGCCGCGGCGAAGCCGGTCACGACCAGCGTGACCAGGACGATCACCCAGGGCGTGGAGCGCAGCGACCGTACCTTGATCCACTCGGCGGCGACGAGGTCGAGGAAGCGGGCGGGCGGTTCGTCCACCGCCGCGGCGATGGTTGTTGCCGTCGTGCTCGTCATCGGGCCTGCCCCGCCTTTCCCGCGTCTCCCGACAGGTACTCGACGCTGCCGGCGGTGAGTTCCATGAACGCCTCCTCCAGCGAGGCCGTGCGGTTGGTCAGCTCGTGCAGCAGGATCCGGTGCTCGAAGGCGAGCGCTCCGACACGCTCGGCGGGCAGCCCGGTCACGGCGATCCTGGCCGCGTCCGGCGGGCCGTGCGGCGCGACGGACGCGCCGGCCGCCGTGAGGACGGCCGTCAGTTCGCCGGCCTGGGGCGTCGCGACCAGCACGCTGAAGCGGGTGCTGCGGGCCGCGAACTCCCGTACGGACTCGGCGGCGATGAGACGACCCTGTCCGATCACGACGAGCTGGTCCGCGGTGCTCTCCATCTCCGTCATGAGATGGCTGGAGAGGAAGACGGTGCGTCCCTCGGCCGCCAGGCGGCGGAAGAGGCCGCGTACCCAGAGCACACCCTCCGGGTCCATGCCGTTGATCGGCTCGTCGAACATCAGGACAGGAGGGTCGCCGAGCAGTGCCGCCGCGATGCCGAGCCGCTGCTTCATGCCGAGCGAGAACCCGCCGATGCGGCGCCCGGCCGCCTCGGTCAGGCCCACCTCGGCGAGCACCTCGGCCACGCGGCTCGCCGGGATGCGGTTGCCGCGGGCCAGGGCGCCGAGGTGCGCGGTGGCGCTGCGCCCGCCGTGCACCTGCTGGGCGTCGAGCAGCGCGCCGACGTGGCGCAGGCCGCGCGGGTGGGTGCGGAAGGGGACGCCGCCGACGGTGGAGGTGCCGGCGGTGGGCGCGTCCAGGCCGAGGACCATCCGCATGGTGGTCGTCTTGCCCGCGCCGTTGGGGCCGAGGAAGCCGGTGACCTGTCCCGGCCGGACGGTGAAGGAGAGGTGGTCGACGGCGGTCTTGTCGCCGTACCGCTTGGTGAGTTCGCTGACTTCGATCACGAGGGCAACGGTGCCGGTGCGGGTCAGGGGCGCGCATCGGCCCGTCGGCGGCCTTCCCTGGGGACGGCATGCACCCGTGGGATGCAGCCCGTGGGCTCATGCCGGGAGCGGGACGGCGCACCTACGATCCGTGTGTGGACGCCACCTCGATACCCCCGCCGCCCCAGCGCGCCTACGGGACGCACCGTACGGTCCTCACCTGGATCGGCGCGGTCCTGTACCCGTTCATGGCGCTGCTCCCCGCGGTCAGCGCCGACGAAAGGGCGCCCGGCATCCTCCCGGCCTGCGGCTCGGCGCTCGCGACGGTCCTGCTCGTCGGCCTGATCCGGCGCAGGCCCATGACGGCCCTGGTCATGATGCTGCTCGTCAGCGCCCTCCTGCCGCCTGCGGCCAAGTACCACGGTCCTGTGTGGTTCGTGCCGTTCGTGGCGGTCGACGTCACCCTCGGGTACGTCGTCGGGACGCGCACGCTGCGGTCGTCGGCGGTCGCCGTCTGCCTCACGTTCCTCACGCAGTGCCTGACGATCCTCGGCTTCACGCACGGGCCCGACAACCTCGTCGTGATCGGGACGATCGCCCTCCTGGCGCTGGTCACCGCCTGTGTCGTGGGCCTCCTCGGCAGCGAACGCCGCCGGCACGCGACGGAGCTGCGGTCGCACGAGGTCGCCGAGGCGATCACGGCCGAACGGCTCCGGATCGCCCGCGAGTTGCACGACCAGGTCGCGCACAGCATCGGCATCATCGCGATCCAGGCCGGCGTCGGCAGCCGGGTCATCGAGACGCAGCCGCTGGAGGCGAGGGCCGCCCTGAGCGCCATCGAGGCCACGAGCAGGGAGACCCTGTCGGGGCTGCGGCGCACGCTCGTCGCGCTCCGCAGGTCGGGCCCTTCGGTGGAGCCGGAGGCGGCGCCGTACGGCCCGGCGCCGGGCCTCGCCGACCTGGAGCGCCTGACCGCCACGACCACGGACGCGGGCGTCGAGGTCGATCTGCGGTGGAGCGGGCTGCGGCGTCAACTGCCGCCCGACATCGACCTGTCGGCGTACCGCATCGTGCAGGAGGCGCTGACGAACGTGGTGCGGCACTCGGGCGCCGGGCGGTGCCGGGTGAGCGTCGGGTTCGGGGAGGATGAGCTGTCCGTGGAGATCGTCGACGAAGGGCGCGGGATGCGGGGCGCGGGGACGGGCGAGGGGTTCGGGATCACCGGGATGCGGGAGCGGGTGGCGCTGCTGCACGGCGAGTTCGGTGCGGGGCCGCGGCCCGAGGGGGGCTTCCGGGTGGCGGCGCGGCTGCCGCTGCCGGAGCGGACGGCCACGGCCACGGCGACAGCGACAACGACAGCGACGGATGACGCCGCCGCGGCCGGGGCGGACACCCGATGACCGTGCGCGTGGTGCTCGCCGACGACCAGCCGCTCGTACGCTCCGGACTGCGTGTCCTCATCTCCGACACCCCTGATCTGGAGGTCGTCGGGGAGGCCGCGAACGGTGAGGAGGCGGTCCGGCTGGCGCAGGAGGTCGGCCCCGATGTGATCGTGATGGACATCCGGATGCCGGGCATGAACGGGATCGAGGCCACGAGCCTGGTCACCTCGGGCCCGGGGGCGACCCGTGTGCTGGTGCTGACCACCTTCGACGAGGACGAGTACGTCTACGGGGCGCTGCGCGCCGGCGCGAGCGGTTTCGCGGTCAAGGACATGGCGCTCGACGACATCCTCGCGGCGATCCGGGTCGTCGCCGCCGGGGACGCGCTGATCGCGCCCGGGATCACGCGCCGCCTCATCGCCGACTTCGTCGGGCGTCCCGAGCCGTCGCCCGCCCGCGCGCCGCGCCCGGTCGAGGGCATCACGGAGCGGGAGCGCGAGGTGCTGACGCTGGTGGGGCTCGGCCGGTCGAACAGCGAGATCGCCGACGAGCTCTACATCACCGTGGCCACGACCAAGTCGCACGTGGCGCGCCTGTTCACCAAGCTGGGCGCCCGGGACCGGGTCCAACTCGTCATCATCGCCTACGAGTCGGGGCTGGTCTCCGCGCCCCGCTGAGCGGCCGCCGAGCGGCGGCCCCTCAGGCGTCCTCCCGGCTCTCCCGCATCAGGCGGGACCCGGTGAGGCGCTCGCCGAACACGTCGTCCGGGTTCGAGAGCACACAGTTCTCCAGGGACAGACAGCCGCAGCCGATGCAGTCGGTCAGATGGTCGCGCAGGCGCCCCAGCTGGGTGATGCGCTGGTCCAGTTCGGAGCGCCAGGCCTCGGAGAGGTGCGCCCAGTCCTCGCGGGTCGGGGTGCGCCCCTCGGGCAGTGCGGACAGCGCGTCCCGGATCGTGGCGAGCGGGATGCCGACGCGCTGCGCGGCGCGGATGAACGCGACCCTGCGCAGGGTGTCGCGCTGGTAGCGGCGCTGGTTGCCCGTCGTGCGACGGCTGCTGATCAGACCCTTGGCCTCGTAGAAGTGCAGGGCCGAGACGGCGGCTCCGCTGCGCGCCGACAGCTGACCGACGGTGAGTTCGTGGATCTTCACTGGAATCTGGGGCACCGTGCCGAGCCTACTGGGCCGACCCTGCCGTCGTTGACAGAGGTCGCCCGCCCTAGCATGCTGAGCAAGCGCTTAGACATCCGCCTTAGACATCCGCGCATGGTGCACACATGGGAGGCCAGGACATGGCAGAGCCGAGGGTTTTCGCGACGGTCGACGAGCTGCGCGCGGCGGTGGGCGAGCAGCTGGGGTACAGCGACTGGGTCGAGATCGAGCAGAAGCGGATCGACCAGTTCGCGGACGCCACGGGTGACCACCAGTGGATTCACGTCGACCCCGAGCGCGCCAAGGACGGGCCGTTCGGCACGACGATCGCGCACGGTTATCTGACCCTGTCGCTGCTCCCCCTCTTCGGGCCGCAGCTGATCAAGGTCGACGGCATGAAGATGGGCGTGAACTACGGGACGAACAAGGTCCGCTTCCCCGCCCCCGTGCCGGTCGGCTCCCGGCTGCGCGCCACCGCGAAGATCACGGGCGTCGACGACGTACCCGGCGGCGTCCAGGTCTCGGTCGCCTTCACGGTGGAGCGCGACGGCGGCGAGAAGCCGGTGTGCGTCGCCGAGTCGGTGTCCCGCTACTACCTCTGAGCCCCTCGGGGCTCAGGAGGTCCGGGCCCCCACCATCCGCAGGACGAGGTCGGCGTACAGCTCGCCGACCTCGTCGGGCGTCCGGCGGCCCTCCGAGTTGAACCAGCGCGACACGTCGATGCAGAGCGACAGCACGGCCAGCGTGGTGCCCGGGAGGTCCGGGACGTCGAACTCCCCCGCCTTCACACCGTCGTTGAGGATCTCGCGCACGGTGGCGTCGCTCTCGCGGCGCAGGGCCACGATCTCGGGCCGGTGCTCCTCGCCGAGCGAGTCCAGCTCGTACTGCACGACGCGCGCCGTCAGATGGCGCGCCGCGTGCCAGCGGACGAAGGACCGTACGGCCTCGGAGAGCCGCTCGGCGGCGGTGCCCTCCTCGGCGGCCGCGTCCTTGAGGATCTCCAGGGCCTTCTCGTGGCCGATGCGGCTGATGCGGAGGAGCAGGTCCTCCTTGGTCCGGTAGTGGATGTAGAGCGCCGCCGGGCTCATGCCGGCCCGGCTCGCGATGTCCCTGGTGGTGGTCGCGTGGTAGCCGCGCTCCGCGAACGCCTCGACGGCGGCGATCAGCAGCCGCCTGGCCGCGTCCGGGGTGACCTCGGCCCAGGACATGTCGTCCGTGGCAGCCTCGTTCTGGCCGTGCCGCTCCGCGCTCATCGCTCGCTCACATCCTCCCGTGGACAGGACGAACACCATACCCCTAGAGGTGAGCGAGCGCTTAGTTCCGTACGTCAGGCGACGGGCTTGAAGGGGTCGTGCTCGGCGAGGATCTTGTCGATTCGGGCCTGGTCGATACGGCTGACGACCTGATCGACCTCCTGACGGTCCCGGATGACCTTGGCGAGCGTGAACGCGGAGGTCGTCAGATAGAGGACGGCGATGGCGAGGAAGCCCCGGACCCAGCCGCTGGCGTCGATGCGGTAGATCCCGACGGCGGTCGCCACGAGCGCGAGCGCGAAAGAGGCGACGGCCTGTCCGTAGAAGGCGTTGGTGGTCCTGTGCTTGACCGGTGTGTCACTCATGGGCGACAGCATGGAGCGGACGGGGGCGCACCCCCATCCGCTCACGTACTCAGAAACGTACTCAGAAGGCCGAGACGCCGGTGAGCGCGCGGCCGATGATGAGCTTCTGGATCTGGCTGGTGCCCTCGTAGAGGGTCATGACGCGGGCGTCGCGCAGGAGCTTGCCGACCGGGTACTCGTCGATGTAGCCGTAGCCGCCGAAGACCTGGAGGGCGTTGTTCGCGCAGCGCACCGCGGCCTCGGAGGCGAAGAGCTTCGCCTTGGAGGCGGCGGTCGCGAAGTCCTCGCCGCGGTCGATGAGGTCGGCGACGCGCCAGGTCAGCAGACGCGCGGCGTCCACGTCCACGGAGATGTCGCTGATCAGCTCCTGCACCAGCTGGTACGAGGCGATGGACTTGCCGAACTGCTCGCGCTCCGCCGCGTATCCCACGGCGGCGTCGAGCGCGGCCTGCGCGATGCCGACGCAGCCCGCGGCCACGGACATGCGCCCCTTGGCGAGCGCCGCCATGGCGACGGAGAAGCCCTTGCCCTCGGGCCCGAGCATCGCGGAGGCGGGGACGCGGACGTCCTCGAGGACCAGCTCGGCGGTGGCCTGGCCGCGCAGGCCGAGCTTGCCGTGGATGGTGCGGCGGGTGAGGCCGGGGGTGTCCGTGGGGACGAGGAAGGCGGTGACGCCCTTGTGTCCCGGGGCGTCGGTGGAGCGGGCGAAGAGGAGGACGACGTCGGCCCAGGTGCCGTTCGTGATGAACATCTTGGAGCCGTTGATCACGTAGTCGTCGCCGTCACGGACGGCCCGGGTCGTGAGGTTGCCGGCGTCGGAGCCGGTGCCGGGCTCGGTGAGGCCGAAGCAGCCCAGGGCCTCGCCGGCCGTGAGCCGCGGCAGCCACTGCCGCTTCTGCTCCTCGGTCCCGTAGGACTGGATCGTCTTGGTGACCAGGCCGAGCGAGACGGAGACGATGCCGCGCACGGACGAATCGCCGCGCCCCAGCTCCTCCGTGACCAGGCAGTACGCGAGGTGGTCACCGCCCGAGCCGCCGTACTCCTCGTCGATGGTCAGACCCAGGAAGCCGACGTCGCCGAGCTTCTTGACGATGCCGCGGTCGACCTCTTCGGCGCGGTCCCAGCCGACGACGTTCGGGGTGATCTCGCGCGCCACGAAGTCCCGGGCGAGCTGCCTCGCGGCCGCCTGCTCCTCGCTGAGCTCCAGATTCATGGACCACACCTCAGGCATAAGTGGATGAGCACTAAATTAGCACTGCTAGTTTTCGGCTGACAGCCCTACTATGTGCCGCATGGCCCGACCGCGCAAGCCCCTCCTGAGCAGAGACCGCATCGTCACGGCGGCGCTCTCTCTCGTCGACGCCGAGGGCCTCGCGGCCGTCTCGACCCGGCGGCTCGCCGCTGAGCTCGGCGTGAGCGGCCCCTCGCTGTACAACCACTTCCGCACCAAGGACCAGATCCTGGAGGCGGTCGCCGACTCGGTGAGCGCGCAGGTCGACCTGTCGATGTTCGACCCCGCGGACGGGCGCGACTGGCGCACCTCCCTGCACGACTGGGCGGTGTCCTACCGGGCGGCCCTCCTCGAGCACCCGAACATCGTCCCGGTCCTCGCCCAGGGGCCGGGCCGCAGGCCCGCGGGGCTCCGGCTCGCCGACGCCGTGTTCGGCTCGATGGTGGACGCGGGCTGGCCCCCGGCGCAGGCCACGTCGATCGGCGCGCTCATGCGGTACTTCGTGACGGGCTCCGCGCTCGGCTCGTTCGCCGGGGGCTTCGTCGACGACGAGGCGGCGTACGACCCCGCCGACTACCCGCACCTCGGCCAGGCCCATCTGCTCGCCGACCGCCAGGAGCTGATCGACGAGCGGGCCTTCGAGACGGGCCTGAGGGCGCTCCTCGACGGGCTTGCGCAGCAGTACGAGCAGGTCGCGGCGCTGCACTGACGTTTCGGCCGCCACCGAACCGTGCCGGGCGCATGCTTGACCCATGAAGTCCAGGGAACCCGGCGCACCGCGCCTCGCCGCGCTCGCCGCGCTGATGGCCGACGAGACCCGTGCCGCCTGCCTGCTCGCCCTGCTCGACGGGCGGGCGTGGACCGCCGGCGAGCTCGCGCGGCACTCGGGCGTGGCCGCCTCGACCGCGAGCGAGCATCTGGGCAAGCTCGTCGCGGGCGGCCTGCTCGCCGAGGAGCGGCAGGGGCGCCATCGCTATGTGCGGCTCGCGGACGCGCGGGTGGCGGGGCTCGTGGAGGAACTCGCCGCGTACGCGGCGCCGGACGGCGGGGAGCGGCCGCGAACGCTTCGGGCCGTGAGCGCGCGGGACGCGATGGCGCGCGGGCGCACCTGCTACGACCATCTCGCGGGCCGCCTCGGCATCGCCCTCACGGACGCGCTGGTCCGGCGCGGTGATCTGCGCACGGACACGGGGTTCGCTCTGACCGCACAAGGGGTGGACCTGTTCGGGGCGTTGGGGATCGGACTCGAACGGTCGGGGCGGCGGCCCATGGCGCGGGCGTGCCTGGACTGGACCGAGCGCCGGCCGCATCTCGCGGGGACGGCGGGGGCGGCACTGTGCAGCCACGCGTTCGACGCGGGCTGGGTCGTGCGGATCGGGTCCGAGCGGGCCGTGAAGGTCACGCCGGACGGGGAGCGGGCGTTCGGCGACGTGCTGGGCATCGACGCGGAGGGACTGCGCTAGCGACGGCCCTGGGGATCGAGGCAGCCACGCCGCGCAAACCGGGAAGGGGCTTCCTGCCGCGATAGGCCCCTTCTTCCGGACTTCAGGGGATGTCTGTAAAGTGCGTCCGTTCTGCTCGGCGAAACAGGGACGTAACACGGGAGCACGGGATGCTGCAGGCCAAGAACGGCCCAACTCCTGGCAAATCACCCCTTGATCGGGGCGCGGGTTGTAGGCAGTACGGCGTCGAGGTCCTGCGCGGGCAGGGTCAGGTCGTCTTCCTGTCCAGCGTCCCCGCCGGTGCGCTGCTCACCGTGGCGCTGTTCGCGGCGGGGTGGGAGTACGGGCTCTACGCGATCGCCGGAACGGCGCTCGGCACGGCCACCTCGCGGCTGCTAGGCGCGGACCGCGAGCGCGTCTCGACGGGCCTCGAAGGGTTCAACGCCTGTCTGACGGCGCTGTGTTTCGCGGTGTTCCTGGGCGCCGACCATCTGTCGACCGCGCTGCTCGCGGCGGTCGGCTGCGTCGTCGTCACCGTCGTCACCGCGGCCGTCGTCAATCTGCTCGGCGTGTGGCACCTGCCGTCGCTGACGCTCCCCTACTGCCTCCTCGCGACCGCGATGACCACCGCCGCGCCGGGGTTCGCGCGAATCTGGCACCACGGCGAGGGACTCGCCGCCCTCACGAGCGCGGCGACGGGACCGACCTCGCTCGGCTTCTCCGACCTGTGGCACGGGTTCTTCGCCGGCTTCGCCGAGATCTTCTTCATGCCGCAGTGGTACGTCGGCGCGCTGGTGCTCGCCGCGCTCCTCGTCGCGAGCCGCCGGGCCGCCGCCGTGGCGTGCGTGGGCAGCCTCGCCGGGATCCTCTCCGCGTGGGCGCTCGGCGCTCCCGTCGCCCGGATCGCCGACGGGACCATGGGCTACAACGCGATCCTCGTGGCGCTGGCCCTGTGCGGGGTGTTCCTGGAGGCGGGCCCACGCACTCTGGGGTACGCCGCGGTGGGCGCGTTCACCGCGACGGCCGCGACGCCGGCCATGGCCGCGCTGTTCGCGCCGTCCGGCGGACACACGTTCACCTGGCCGTTCCTCCTGACGACGTTCGCCTTCCTGGCGGCGGCCCGCTCCTTCCCCGGGCTGCGTACGTCGGCTCCGGCACCCGCGGTGCCGGAGCCGACGACGGCGGGGGCGCTCAGCGCGCAGCCGCCCGCCCCGCAAGCACCTTGATGGAGATCAGCGCGATCACGCCGAGCCCGATGATGTAGCCGGAGACGGCCATCGACGTGCCGGTCGCCTCCAGGAGCAGCACCATCACGAACGGCGCGAGTCCGCCGCCGAACACGGCCGCGATCTGGTAGCCGAGCGAGGCTCCCGTGTAGCGCATCTCGGCGGTGAACAGCTCGGCGAACAGTGCGGCCTGGGGCCCGTACATGATGCTCAGGAAGCAGCTGGTGACGAAGGTGCCGACGGCCAGCCAGAGCAGTGAGCCCGTGTCGATGAGCAGGAACATCGGCACGGCCCACACGACGAGGCCCGCCGCGCCCAGTGCGTAGATCCGCAGGCGTCCGATGCGGTCGGAGAGGACCGCAGACGCGGGGATCAGGGCGAGCTGGGTGAGGCTGATGCAGAGCGAGACGGTCAGGACGGCCTCGCGCTTCATGCCGAGTTCACGGGTCGTGTAGTCGAGGACTCCCGTGATGATGATGTAGAACGTCGCGGTGTTCACGGCGAAGGAGCCGCCCGCGAGGAAGACCGTGCCGAGGTGCTCGCGCAGGATCCTGCGCAGCGGGGAGCGGGAGCGGTCCGCCTCCGCCTTCGCCAGTTCCGCCTCCGCCGCCTTGAACTCGGGCGTCTCCTCGACCTTGGCGTGGATGTACCAGGCCAGCGCCAGGACGAGCAGACCCACGAGGAACGGGAGCCGCCAGCCCCACGCGGTGAAGGCGCTGTCGCTGGTGAGGGCGCCGGCGACGAGGAAGACGGTGTTGGCGGTCACCACGCCGATGGGGACGCCGAGTTGGACGAGGCTGCCGTAGAGGCCGCGCTTGCCCTCGGGGGCGTACTCGGTGGCCATCAGCATCGCGCCGCCCCACTGGGCGCCGACGGCGAGGCCCTGCACGACCCGCAGGGCGACGAGGAGGATCGGCGCGGCCACGCCGATCGTGTCGTACGTGGGGAGCAGGCCGATGCCCGTGGTGGCGAGGCCCATCAGGGTCAGGGCGAGGACCAGCATGGGCTTGCGGCCGCGCTTGTCGCCGAGCTGGCCGGCGATGACCCCGCCGAGCGGGCGGGCCAGGAAGCCCACGGCGAAGGTCGCGAAGGCGGCGAGCACGCCCGCCGACGAGCTGCCGGAGGGGAAGTAGAGGTCGCCGAGCACGAGGGCGGCCGCGATGCCGAAGACGAAGTAGTCGTACCACTCGACGGCCGAGGCGAGCGCGGCGGCGGTGGCGACCTTTCGTCGGGCACGGGTCTCGGCTTCGGGGGAAGCGGTGGCTGCGGGGCGAGCGGATGGTGCCGTGTCCATGCGTGCACACTCCGGTGACTGCGGGGAGGGGACGGTCCGCGGCGCCGCGGTCCCGGGAACATACTGACCGGACGGTACGCGGGTCAACGGGTTGCGCAGCGGCAGTTTTTGCCTGGACATGGGAAAGCGCGTGCTTCACGTGGGCAGCCCTCTGACCCCGGCCGCACAAGACGTCCGGGGTCAGGGGAGCCGCTGGCCTAGAAGACGACCAGCGCCCGTCCGCCCTTGCCCGCGACCATGTTGTCGAAGGCGGCGGGGATCCCGTCGAGGGCGATGTGTTCGGTGACGAGCGCGCTCAGGTCGAGGCGGCCCGCGCGGATGTGCTCGGCCAGGACCGGGAGGTCCTTCGCAGGGTCGGAGTTGCCGTAGACGCAGCCGGAGAGCGTGCGGCCGAAGTGGAAGAGCTCCAGGGCGTTGAAGGTGACCTGCTGGTCCTTGCCGCCGATGCCGACGACCGTGGTGCGGCCGCCTCGCCGCGTGGACTCCCACGCGGTACGGATCGTCACGGCGCGCCCCACGCACTCGACCGCGACGTCCACCCCCTGCTTGCCGGTGAGGCCGCGGATCTCGCGTGCGGTGGTCTCGGAGGCCACGACGTAGTCGGTGGCGCCGGCCCTGCGGGCCAGTTCCTCCTTCTCCGGGGAGACGTCCACGGCGATGATCTTCGAGGCGCCGGCGATACGGGCCGCCTGGAGCGTGGCGAGGCCGACCCCGCCGACGCCGAACACGGCGACCGTCTCGCCCTCGCGGACCCGCGCCGAGTGGTGCACGGCGCCGTATCCGGTCAGGACGGCGCAGCCGAGGAGGGCCGCGTCGGCGAGGGGAACGCCTTCGGGGGCGCGCAGGACGCAGTTCGCGGCGACCACCGTCTCCTCGGCGAACGCGGCGACGTTCAGACCGGGGTGGAGGTCGCTGCCGTCGTCGGAGCGGCGGGCGTACACGGAGCCGGCGCCGGTGAGGGCGTCGGCGCACAGCCACACCTCACCAAGTGAGCAGGCATGGCACTTTCCGCACGCGGGCGCCCAGTTGAGGACGACACCGTCGCCGGGCGCGACGTGCGTGACGCCCTCGCCGACGGAGACGACGGTGCCCGCTCCCTCGTGGCCGAGGACGGCGGGGACCGGCACGCGCATGGTGCCGTTGGTCAGCGACAGGTCGGAGTGGCAGACCCCGGCGGCGGCGAGCTTGACGCGGACCTGTCCGGGCCCCGGCTCGGGCAGGTCGATGTCGGCGATCTCCAGCGGGGAGCCGACGGCGGGCAGTACTGCGGCGCGAACCATGATGGCGCGAACTCCCTGAACTCGTCTTCTACGTCTCAGAACTGGAGGGACTTGGTCTGGAGGTACTCGGTCAGGCCGTGCGAGCCGAGCTCGCGTCCGACGCCCGACTGCTTGTAGCCGCCGAACGGGGCGAGGGGGTTGAAGCGCCCGCCGTTGATGTCGACCTGGCCGGTGTCCATGCGGCGCGCGAAGGCGACGGCCTCCGCCTCGTCGCCCGCCCAGACCGCGCCCGCGAGCCCGTACACGGTGCCGTTGGCAATCCGGACGGCGTCGTCCTCGTCCTCGTAGCGGATGAGCGAGACGACCGGGCCGAAGATCTCCTCCTGCGCGATGGTCATCTCGGGCGTGACGTCGGCGAAGACGGTCGGGGCGACGAAGTAGCCCTTCTCGTGCGGGGTCTCGGTGCCGCCGACGACGAGGCGCGCGCCCTCCTCGACACCCTTCTCGATGTAGCCGCGCACCCGCGCCTGCTGCTTGGCGTTGACGAGCGGGCCGATGCGGTCGCCGTACTTGGCGGCGGCGGCGCCCGCGAGCTCCACGGCCTCGTCGTACTGGGAGGTGTGGACGAGCATGCGGGTCCAGGCGCTGCACGTCTGGCCGGAGTTGCCCATGACGTTCGCGATGCCGACGTTCACGGCCTTCGCCAGGTCCGCGCTCGGCAGGATCACGTTCGCCGACTTGCCGCCCAGCTCCAGCGCCACCCGCTTGACGGCCGCGCCCGCCGTCGCGCCGATCTGGCGGCCGACCGCCGTCGACCCCGTGAAGGAGACCAGGTCCACGCCCTCGTGCTCGGCCAGGGCCTGGCCCGCGACCGTGCCGAGGCCGGTGACCAGGTTGAAGACGCCCGCCGGGATGCCCGCCTCGTCGATCGCCTCGGCGAACAGCTGGGCGGTCAGCGGGGTGTCCTCGGCCGGCTTGAGTACGACCGTGCAGCCCGCGGCCAGCGCCGGGGCGACCTTCGCGACGATCTGGTGCAGCGGGTAGTTCCAGGGCGTGATCGCGCCGACGACGCCGACCGGCTCGGCGTAGACGGTGGAGTTGCCGACCTTCTCCTCGAAGGGGTACGAGGCGGCGAGCTCGGCGTAGGAACCGGCCACCAGGACCGGTACGCCCGCGTGCACCATCTGCGAGAACTGCAGGGGCGCGCCGAGTTCGGCGGTGACGGTCTCGGCGATCTCGTCCTTGCGGGCGACGAGGACGTCGCGCAGTGCGGCGATCTTCGCGGCGCGTTCGGCGGGCGGGGTCGCGGCCCATGCGGGGAACGCCTCGTGGGCCGCGAACACGGCGGCGTCGACGTCCTCGGCGATGCCCGCCGGCACATGGGCGATGACCTGCTCGTCCGCGGGATTGACCACCGCGATCGTGTCCGCGCCGGCGGCGACCCGCCACTCGCCGCCGATGTACATCCCGTCATGGGCCTTCATGGCTGTTCCTCCCGGTACCGCGCGTGCACTACTGGTCGTCGTGCGCCCAAACTAGCGGCGTTAGTTTTCGGGCGCCAGGGACTGGCCAGAGACCCCCGTCACGCCGCCAGTAATTCCTCAGTAACGGCGGCTTTCTAGCGTGCGAACTCCCCGTACCGTTCCCGGAGGAGCACACCCGATGCACCTGCCCCGTCCGCCCCGGCGCAGATCCGCCGCATGGGCGGCGGCCGCGTTCACCGCGACCGCCCTGGCCGCCGGCGTCATGCCGGCCGTCGCCGCCGACACCCCGTCCGCGGCCGACACCGCCGCCGCGAAGATCGACTCGGCGCTGAGCAGCGCCGTCGCCAAGGGCGGTGACGCGAAGTTCTACGTCATTCTCAAGGCCCAGGCGGACCTGTCCGGCGCCAAGAAGCAGAAGACGCACGCGAAGGCGGCCACGGCCACGTACAAGGAACTGCGCGCCACCGCCACCGACAGCCAGGCGTCGCTGAAGTCCTTCCTCGACAAGAAGAAGGTCGGCCACAAGGACTACTGGATCGCCAACGCGATCCAGATCACCGGTGACCAGGCCCTCGTCGACGAGCTCGCGAAGCGCTCGGACGTGGCATCGGTCGTCAAGGCGCGGTCGTTCAAGCCCGACTCCATGGAGACCTCGGACAAGAACGTCTCGGCGTCGCGCACCACCTCGGCGAAGCCGGCGACGGCCGCCAGCGGTGACGAGATGCCCACGTGGGGCGTCTCGGACGTCAAGGCCGACCAGGTGTGGGACCAGTACAAGGACCGGGGCGAGGGCATCGTCGTCGCCAGCGTCGACTCGGGTGTGCAGTACGACCACCCGGACCTCGTCGCCAACTACCGCGGCAACAACGGCGACGGCACCTTCACGAACGACTACAACTTCTACGACCCGTCGGGCATGTGCGCCACCAGCAGCACCCCGTGCGACAACGCGGGCCACGGCACCCACACCATGGGCACGATGGTCGGCAAGAACGGCATCGGCGTCGCGCCGAACGCCAAGTGGATCGCCGCCAAGGGCTGCGAGACCGAAGAATCCTGCTCGGACAGCAACCTCCTCGCGGCCGGCCAGTGGATCCTCGCGCCGACCGACCACAACGGCCAGAACCCGCGTCCCGACCTCGCCCCGAACATCGTCAACAACTCCTGGGGCGAGACCGGCGGCACCAACGCGTTCTACCAGGACATCCTCGCCGCCTGGGACGCCGCGGGCATCTTCGAGGCGTTCGCGGCCGGCAACTCCGGTGACGGTGTGACCTGCTCGACGACCGACCCGCCCGGCGCGCAGGCCGACTCCTACGGTGTCGGCGCCTACAACTCGTCCGGCTCGATCTCCAAGTTCTCCGGCTTCGGCCCTTCTCGGGTCGACGGCTCGGCGAAGCCGAACATCTCCGCTCCGGGCGAAGCGGTCGAGTCCGCGTGGCCCGGTTCGGCGTACAACACCATCAGCGGTACGTCGATGGCGACCCCGCACGTCGCGGGCTCCGTCGCGCTGCTGTGGTCGGCGGCCCCCTCACTGATCGGCAAGATCGACGAGACCCGCAAGCTGCTCAACGAGGGCGCGCGTGACGTCGACGACACCCACTGCGGTGGCACCGCCGACATGAACAACGTCTGGGGCAACGGCAAGCTCGACATCCTCTCCTCCGTCGACAAGGCCCCGCACACCGCGGCCACCGTCACCGGCAAGGTCACCGACAAGGCGACCGGCGCGGCCCTGGCGAACGTCAAGGTCACGGTCACCGGCGCCGCCGGCGCGGTCCGGACCGTCACCACCGCCGCGGACGGCACCTACCGTCTGCCGCTGAACCCGGGCACGTACTCCTTCGGCTTCAGCGTGTACGGCTACGCGAACGGCGCGGCGACCGATGTCACGGTCGACGCCCAGCAGGCCTTCACCCAGGACATCGCGCTGAACGCGGTTCCCTCGCACAAGGTCTCCGGCACCGTCCTCGACGTCACCGGCAAGGCTCTTGCCGGGGCGAAGGTCGAGGTGAACGGTTCGCCGCTGCCCACCGTCACCACCGACGCCAAGGGCGCGTACAGCTTCGCCCAGGTCTCCGAGGGCTCCTACACCCTGAACGTGACGCCTGCCGCCCCGGTCCTGTGCAACGGCACCTACTCCGGCGCCACGACCGTCGCCTCCGGCGATCTGACCAAGAACGTCCAGCTCCCCAACCGCAAGGACAGCGCCGGAAACACCTGCGCCCCTGCCGCCTACTCCTGGATCCCGGGCTCCAAGAAGGTCAACCTGACTGGTGACGAGGAATCCGCCTCGGTCGCGCTGCCCTTCCCGGTGAAGCACTACGGCGTCTCCTACACCTCGGCCTCGGTCACCTCCGACGGTCTGGTCAACTTCCTGTCCTCGCGCGTCGGCGACTACAGCAACACCACGCTGCCGACCTCCGGTTACAACAGCGTGCAGGGCTTCATCGCCCCGCTGTGGGACGACCTGACGCTCGACAAGAAGTCCTCCGTGCAGACCGCCACCACCGGCACCACCGGCAGCCGCAAGTTCGCCATCGTGTGGAACAACGCCGCCTACGCCAACGGCACCACGGGCCGCGCCACCTTCGAGGTCGTCTTCGACGAGGCCACCGGCGCCGTGACCCTGCAGTACAAGTCGGTCGCGGACAAGGGCGCGGGCGCCACGATCGGCATCGAGAACCAGGCCGGTACCGACGCCCTGCAGTACTCCTACAACCAGTCCGTGATCGCCGACGGCACCGCCGTCCGCTTCACGCAGGGAGCCAAGTGATGAGAGTCCACCACTCGCGGAGAGGCCTGCAGCTCGCCTCCGCCCTGGTCGCGGCGGGACTGTGCCTCAGCGCCGCCCCGCAGGCCCTGGCCGCAGACGGCGACAGCGGTTCGGCGATGAAGCTGACCAGCACCGAGGCGAAGAAGCTGGCCGCCAACGTCACGCTCGACCCGTGGGTCTCCGCCGAGGCCACCGCCGGCAAGGCAACGGGCGACAACTCCGCCCCGACGGCCTCCGGCTCGGACTCGGCCACCGACTCCGGCAGTGACGCGGCGCCGACCGACACGTCCACCGCCGTCGACCCGACCACCAAGGTCACCATGACCGCGAAGTCCACGCTGGAAGGCGTGCGCGGCATGGGTGCCACGGTCCCGGCCGGCAAGAACGGCGACTACTACTCCGTCAACAGCATGGGCTACGTACAGCTCCACGCCGCGGACGGCAGCCAGAAGTGGACCCGCGACAGCAGCTCGTTCTACCCGGACTGGCAGGTCAAGCCGCTCCAGGTGTGGCGGGTCGAGCCGTACCCGGCGCAGATCCTCATGGGCTACAACGCGGTCTCGCCGTTCTCGCCCAACTCGGACTCCGGCTACTCGGCCGGCGACCTGACCGGCGACGGCGTCCCGGACCTGGTGTTCTCGGCGCAGGTCGGCACCACCCCGTACCCGCGCGCCTTCACCTCCCCCGGCTCGACGCTCAACTCCGGCACGTTCGTGACGGTGCTCGACGGGAAGACCGGCACCACGGTCTGGTCGAAGCTGTACAACCACGCCTCCATGGTGAAGATCGTCGACGGCACCCTGCTGATCGCCGACGCGCCCCGGATGAGCAGCGACGCGAAGGTCCCGGCCGACGCGACGGCCACCCTGACGGGCACGCGCTTCACGGCCGGCTCGGACGGCAAGCTGACCCCGGCCTCCACGTGGACGTACGACACCAAGGAAGCCCGGGCCGCCAACTGGGGCGACATCCAGGAGCTCGGCAAGGGCAAGATCGCCGTCTCCTGGAACCTGAGCAAGGCCGACGGTGTCGACGGCCGCGGCCGCACGCTCGTGCTCGACGCCGCCGACGGCTCGATCACCTGGCAGACCGACAGCACGCTGTACAACCGCAAGATGCGTCTGGACGCGGGCCGCAAGCGGATCGTCGCGGTCGAGCAGTCGGACGCCGCGGACGGTGTGCACTACGAGGTCGCCTCGTACGACCTGGCGACCGGTCACCGCGCCACCCTGCAGAGCCGGGACAACGTGGTCCCCACCGCTCTGGCGGTCGGTGACCTCGGCGGCAAGGCGGGCGACGAGTACGCGGTCTCGGAGTCGTCGTTCGACGAGAACTTCTCCGTCAACGCCAGCACCGTCCGTGTCGTGAGCGGCGACAGCGCGGACACGCTCCGGTGGGCGAACTCCACCAAGCGGAAGGCCGACGACGGCGACAACGGACCCAACACCTTCGGTCTGTCGGTGGCCGACGGCAAGCTGATCATGACCGGCCAGGACAACGACGCGTACAACGACCCCGAGAACCGGGGCGGCACCCGCTACGCGTCGCTGACCGTGTTCACCGGCAAGGGCGATGTCGCCTGGCAGTCCAAGGGCGTCGCCGGCACGGCGATGTACCAGGACATCTACAGCGACACCAAGGGCACGCACCTGCGCGTGGTCGACCCGGCGGAGAACATCCGCACGTTCAAGCTGGCGAGCGGCAAGGCGGAGAACGTCACGCCGCTGCAGGGCGACATCTCCCACGCCACGAGCGCCGACCTGAACAAGGACGGCAAGAACGACCTGATCATGGGCGGCTCGTCGAACGGCCTGTGGGCGTACTCGGGACCGTCCCTCGTGAACGGCGCCAAGCCCGAGAAGCTGTGGCAGGCGACCCTGCCCGGCGCGGTCCACGACATCGAGACCGGTGACGTCAACGGCGACGGCAAGCCCGAGATCGTCGTCGCGGCCGACACCGCGACGGTCGTCCTCAACGGCGCGACCGGCAAGACGCTCGCCACGATCGACGGCGGCGGCCAGTACGTCCGCACGGCGACCCTGGCCGACCTCGACGGCGACGGCAAGCAGGACATCCTCGTCCCGACCGACGCACTGCGCGCCTACCACGGCAACGGCCGCGCCGCCTGGACGTACAACGCCCCCGCGTCCGCGGGCGACGTGCAGTTCGCCGACCCGTCGGCGAACGACGGCCAGGTGTACGCCTCGTACGCCAGCGCCGGCGCGGTCGACATGGCCACGCCCGTGACGAGCGCGGTCGCGCTGAACGCCAAGACCGGCGCCACCAACTGGTCGGCCGCGCCGAAGGCCCCGGCCGAAGCGACCAGCGCGATCCGTACCCTCACTCCGAACCAGGGCGTCTTCGCCTCCAAGGAGATCCCGTACGCCGACGGGCACGCGGTGGTCTACCTGTGGAACGTCGACGCGCCGCTCACCGTCGCCGGCACCACCATGATCAGCACGCAGGAGATGTTCGAGATCCGCGACGGCCGCACCGGCGAGGTGCTGGACACCTCGCTCTCCGGCGGTCTGTGGACGCACAACAGCTTCTTCGCCAAGGACGGAGCGCTGTACGAGGGCGGCGTCGCCTCGTTCCGGCGGTTCCGCGCCAACGGCGACGACATCGAGCAGTTCGTCTCGCCGATGTCGTACGGCGGCGGCTTCGTGAACGGACCCGGCGGGCGTCTGCTGCTGGGCGCCGGTGTGGACGGCGGCATGTACGTGTGGGACCCGAGCATCCTTGAGTCCGAGGACTCCTGGGCCCCGTCCGTCGGTCAGATCCCCGTCCTCATGGGCGCCCACAACTACTTCGCGGGCGACCTCGACGGGGACGGCGTCGACGAAATGCTGACCCTCAACGACGACCTCGGCGGCCGCGACCGTCTCGTCGGTGAGTTCGGCGGCGGGTACTACTCGGGCAGCTACGCCATCCACCAGGTGACGACGTACGAGCTGTCGTGAACTGAGCGTTACGGACACAACCCCCTGGGCCTCGCCCAGGGGGTTGTTCTGTTCACCGTGGCGACGAACCACTCTCGCGTCCCCGTCGCCTCCTCAGTAATTCCACAGTAACGGCGGCTCCCTAGCGTGCACGCGATCTCGTCCCGAGCTGGAGGAGCACACCCCGATGCACCTGCCCCGACCGCCACGGCGCAGAACCGCCGTATGGGCGGCAGCCGCGTTCACCGCGACCGCACTGGCCGCCGGCGTCATGCCGGCCGTCGCCGCCGACACCCCGTCCGCGGCCGACACCGCCGCCGCCGCGAAGATCGACTCTGCGCTGAGCAGCGCCGTCGCCAAGGGCGGTGACGCGACGTTCTTCATCACCCTGAAGGACGAGGCCGATCTGTCCGGCGCCAAGAAGCAGAAGACGCACGCCAAGAAGGCCACGGCCGCCTACAAGGAACTGCGCGAGCACGCCGACGACACCCAGGCCTCACTGCGCTCCTTCCTCGACAAGAAGAAGGTCGGCCACAAGGACTACTGGATCGCCAACACGATCCAGGTCACCGGCGACCAGGCCCTCGTCGAGGAGCTCGCGAAGCGCTCAGACGTGAAGTCGATCGTCAAGCAGCATTCGTTCAAGCTCGACGACATGGAGACCTCCGGCAAGAAGGTCACCAAGTCCCGTACCGCGTCGGCGAGTTCCGACGCGTCCGCCGACAGTGCCGAGACGCCCGAGTGGGGCGTCGCCGACGTCAAGGCCGATCAGGTGTGGGACCAGTACAAGGACCGGGGCGAGGGCATCGTCGTCGCCAGCGTCGACTCGGGTGTGCAGTACGACCACCCGGACCTCGTCGCCAACTACCGCGGCAACAACGGCGACGGCACCTTCACGAACGACTACAACTTCTATGACCCGTCGGGGACTTGCGCCACCAGCACCACCCCGTGCGACAACAGCGGCCACGGCACCCACACCATGGGCACGATGGTCGGCAAGAACGGCATCGGTGTCGCGCCGAACGCGAAGTGGATCGCCGCCAAGGGCTGTGAGTCCTCCGCCGCGTGCTACGACGACGACCTGCTCGCCGCCGGTCAGTGGATCCTCGCGCCGACCGACCACAACGGTCAGAACCCGCGCCCGGACCTCGCCCCGAACATCGTCAACAACTCCTGGGGCGACCCCCAGGGCGTCGCCCCCTTCTACCAGGACATCATCGCCGCCTGGGACGCCGCCGGCATCTTCGAGGCGTTCGCGGCTGGCAACGAGGGCAACGGCTCGACCTGTTCGACGACCCACCCGCCGGGCTCGCAGGCCGACTCCTACGGCGTGGGTGCCTACGACTCCGCCGGCAAGATCTCCAGCTTCTCCAGCTTCGGCCCCTCCCCGATCGACGGCTCGATGAAGCCGAACATCACGGCGCCGGGCACCGCCGTGAAGTCCGCCTGGCCGGGTTCGTCGTACAACACGATCTCGGGTACGTCGATGGCGACCCCGCACGTCGCCGGTGCCGTGGCCATGCTGTGGTCGGCGGCCCCCTCGCTGATCGGCAACATCGACGAGACCCAGAAGCTCCTCAACGAGGGCGCGCGTGACGTCGACGACACCCACTGCGGCGGCACCGCCGACGCCAACAACGTCTGGGGCAACGGCAAGCTCGACATCCTCTCCTCCATCGACAAGGCCCCGCACACCGCGGCCGATGTCACCGGCAAGCTCACCGACAAGGCGACCGGCGCCGCCCTGTCCGGCATCACCGTCAAGGCCACCGCGGCCGACGGCTCGGTCCGCACCGTCACCACTGCGGCGGACGGCACCTACCGGCTGACGCTGGTCGCCGGCACCTACGACTTCACGTTCGGCGGCTACGGCTACGCGAGCGGCTCGGCGACCGGTGTCACCCTCACCACGAGCCAGGCCTTCACGCAGGACATGGCGCTGACCGCTACGGCCTCGCACAAGGTCTCCGGCACCGTCCTCGACGTCACCGGCAAGGCCCTCTCGGGTGCGAAGGTCGAGCTGACCGGCACACCGCTGGCCGCCGTCACCACCGACGCCAAGGGCCAGTACTCCTTCGCCAAGGTCGCCGAGGGCTCCTACAGCCTCAATGTCAAGCCGGCCGCCCCGGTTCTGTGCAACGGCGTGTACAACGGCACCGCCACCGTCGGCTCCGGCGACCTGACCAAGACCGTCCAGGTCCCCAACCGTGCCGATAACTCGGGCAACTCCTGCGCCCCGGCCACCTATGCGTGGATCAAGGGCTCCAGCAAGGTCGCTCTGTCCGGTGACGAGGACGCCGCCACGGTCGCGCTGCCCTTCTCGGTGAGCCTGTACGGCGTCTCGTACACCTCCGCCTCCGTCAACACCAACGGTCTGGTCAACTTCCTGTCCCCGCGCGTCGGCGACTACAGCAACACCACGCTGCCGACGACCGGTTACAACAGCGTGAAGGGCTTCGTCGCCCCGCTGTGGGACGACCTGACGCTCGACAGCAAGTCCTCCGTGCAAACCGCCACCACCGGCACCAAGGGCAGCCGCAAGTTCGCCATCGTGTGGAACAACGCCGCCTACGCGAACGGGACTTCGGGCCGCACCACCTTCGAAGCCGTCTTCGACGAGGCCACCGGGTCGGTCACCTTCCAGTACCAGACGGTCGCCGACAAGGGCGCGGGCGCCACGATCGGCATCGAGAACCAGGCGGGCACCGACGCCCTGCAGTACTCGTACAACCAGAACGTGCTCCAGAACTCCTCCGCGATCCGCTTCACCCCTAAGGGCGCGTGATGAACAAGACCTCCAGACGAGGCCTGCGCCTCGCATCCGCCCTGGCCGCGGCGGGCCTCGCGCTCAGCGCGGCCCCGGCTGTCGCCATCGCCGACGACGGCAACGGCGTGCTCTCCCTCACCGACTCTCAGGCCGAAAAGCTCAGCCAGCGCCTCCAGCTCGACCCCTACGGTGACGCCGCCGCGACGGGCGACGACACCACGCCCTCCGATACGGGCAAGGTCACGGGGACGGCGCCTGGTTCCGCCGACTCGGGCACCGCGGGTTCCGATGCCGCGGGTTCCGACACCACGGCCGCGGGCACGGATGCCCTCCCGTCGACGACGGTCACCGCCAAGGGCTCCACCGAGGGCGCGACCGGCATGGCCGCCACCACGCCCGTAACGGGCAGCGACGGCGACTACTTCACCCTGCACGCGGGCGGGAACATCTCCCGGCGCTCCGCGGACGGCAAGGAGATGTGGACGCGGGACAACGCCTCCTTCGACAGCGAGTGGGACATCCCCGCCCTGTCCCCGCGCTTCTCCAAGGAGCCGTACCCGGCCCGCATCATCATGGGCTTCAACGCGGTCACCGCCTTCTCGCCGACGTCCGACCAGGGCTACACCAGCGGCGACCTGACCGGCGACGGCGTGGCGGACCTGGTGTTCACCGCCGACCTGGGCACCTCCCCCTACCGGCCGTTCCAGCACGGCGACAGCACCCTGCACACCGGCACCTTCGTGACCGTCCTCGACGGGGCGACGGGCAAGACGCTGTGGTCCAAGCTGTACGCGAGCGCCAACCAGATCAAGCTCGTCGGCAAGACGCTGCTGATCGCCGACACGCCGTACTACAACACCTCCGCGTCCACCAGCTCGACCTCCACGCTGACCGGCATCCGCTTCGACCACGCCGACGGCAAGCTGACCGAGGCGAGCTCGTGGACGTACGACACGGGCCTGTTCAAGGGCGCCGCCTGGTCGAGCCTGGAGCCTGTGGGCGACGGCCTGGTCGCGGCCTCCTGGAACAAGCGCAAGACCTCCCTCGCCGACACCACGGCCGGTCACACCCTGGTCCTGGACACAGACGACGGCGGTGTCAAGTGGCAGTCCACGAACACGCTCTACTCGCGCCAGCTCCACCTGGACGCCTCCCGCAAGCGGCTGGTCGCGCTGGAGATGTCCGACGTGAACGACGCCGTCGGGTACGAGGTCGTCGGCTACGACCTCGCCGACGGCAAGCGCACCACCCTGGACAAGCGGACCAACGTCTTCGCCATGGACCTGGAGGTCGGCGACATCCAGGGCGACTCGAAGCCGGAGTACTCGGTCAGCGAGGACACCCTCGACGAGAACATGTGGGTGAACGCCAACACGGTCCGGGCGCTGAACGGCAACGACGCCTCCGTGCTGTGGCAGCGCACCGTCAAGCGCGACGCCGACAACTCCCAGGACGGCGCCACCGCCTGGAACCTGACGGCGGTCGACGGCAACCTCGTCGCCAACTACAAGGACGACCAGGACTTCAACTACGCGGTCAACACCCACGGGGGCCGGTTCGCCCGGATCTCCGTGCTCAAGGGCACCGACGGCGCGGTGAAGTGGGAGAAGCGCGGCATGGTCGCCTCGCAGGCCTGGTCCCAGCCGTTCACCCGGGGCAGGACCCAGCTGCTGCGCACCGTGGACACGGACCAGAACATCCACCTCTACAAGCTCGACAGCGGCAAGCAGGACTCGCTCACGCCCATCCAGTCCCAGCTCTGGTCGGCCGTCCTGATGGACGTCAACGGCGACGGCAAGAAGGACATCGTGGCCGGCGGCCAGTCCCAGGGCCTGTACGCCTTCGACGGCCCGTCGATGGCCGCCGGCAAGACGAAGCTGTTGTGGCAGACCACCGTCCCCGGCCAGATCCACAAGATCGTCAAGGCCGATGTCGACGGCAAGGGCGCCGACGAGATCGTCGTCGCGGCCGACAACGCGACGGCCGTCGTCGACTCCACCACCGGCAAGGTCCGCACCACGATCGACGGCCAGGGCCAGTTCGTGTGGTCGCTCGCCGTCGGCGACCTCAACCACGACGGCAAGGACGAGATCGTCGTCCCCACGGACAAGATCCGCGCCTACGACGGCACGGGACGCCAGAAGTGGGCGTACACCGCCCCGGCGGCGAACACCGTCTTCGGTGACGTCAGCGTCGTCGAAGGTCAGGTCTACGGGCAGTACGGCAGCCGGAACGCGTTCGCGTACGACCACACCGACCCCAACGGGGCCGCCCACGGCGGGCAGCCGACCGGAGCCGTCGCCGTGCAAGGCGCCAACGGCAAGGTCGTCTGGGAGGACGCGGACCCGAAGCCCGAGGGCACGAAGGAACTCTTCGGCACCGCGATGCGCGGCGCCGCTTTCGCCTCCAAGGAGATCCCCTACGCCGACGGCCACGCGGTCGCCGAGACCTGGCTCATCCGGGACAACACGGGCAACATGAGCTCGGTCATCGAGATCCGCGACGGCCGCACCGGCAAGGTGCTGCACTCCGCCGCCTCCGGCGGAGCCTGGACCCTGGGCAACTGGTTCACCGGCCCCGAGGGCCTCTACATGGTGGGCACCAACCGGGTCACCCTGTTCGGTGCCGACGGCAAGGACTACCACGCGAGCGGGAGCGGCGCCGTCCAGACCGGCGGCTTCGTCACCGGACCGAACGGCGTGCGCTACCTGATCGGCGCCGGCCAGACCGGCTTCGACCTGCTGGACCCGGCCGGCATGAGCACGGGCTCCCTCCCCCGGATCGCGTACGGCGAGAACTTCGGCGGCCGCGAGTACGTCTCCGGTGACCTCAACGGCGACGGCACGGACGAGATCGTCTCGCTCAACTTCGACGACGTCGGCATCTACCGCATGGCGGAACTCGAAGAGGGCGGCTACTCCCAGCCGTACACCGCGATCCGCAAGCTCATGGTGTTCACCCTGTCCTGACCTTCACCGCACACCTGAGAACCCCCTGGGCCTGACCCAGGGGGTTCCCAGTCTGCTCGGTTACAGTTGCGCCCTCATGAACGCGCAGCAGACGGACCGCACCATTTCAGCCACTCCACTGCTGCGTCTGCACCTTTTCGGCGGCTTCGCGGCGACTCGCGACAACGGCCCGGCCCCCGCCGAACGCTGGACCCGGCCCAGCGCCCAGACCCTGGTCAAGCTGCTCGCCGTCGTGCCTGACCACCAGCTCCACCGCGAGCAGGCGATGGACATCTGCTGGCCGGAGGCCGACCAGCAGTCCGCGACCGGCAGCCTGCGGGTCGCCCTGCACGCCGCGCGCCGCGCCCTGGAACCCGAACTCGCGCCGCGCGCCAGTTCCTCGTACCTGATATCCGACGGCGCCCTGCTGCGGCTCGATCCGGCCACCGTCCGCATCGACGCCGACGAGGCCGAGACCGCGGCGCGGGCCGCGCTCGCCTCCGGGGACGCCGGGGACCTCGCCGCCGCCCTGACGATGTTCACCGGCGAGCTGCTGCCCGAGGACCGCTACGCGAACTGGGCGCAGGCCCGCCGCGACCACCTCGTCGCCCTCCGCGAGGAGGTGCAACTCGCACTCGCCGCCGCGCACATGGCCCAGGGGTCCCACGCCGAGGCGGTCGCCGTGGCCGAGCAGGTGCTCGCCGCCAGCCCCGCCGAGGAACTCGCCCACCGCATCGTCATCGACGCCTGTCTGCGCCAGGGTCTGCGCCGCCGGGCCGTGCACCAGTACCACGTGTGCCGGGCCGCTCTCGACGCCGAACTCGGGGTGCGCCCGGGGCCGGAGACCGAGCGGCTGCACCGGAAAGCGCTGACCGCCGGGCCCGCCGCCGCGCCCGCCGGGCCGACCCTGCCCGCACCCCTGCGGGCCCCGGCAGGGACGCCGCTCCGCGGCCGCGACGAGCACCTGGCCCGGCTGCTCACCGCGGGCGGACCGCCGGTGACTCTGCTGGGCGGGGAGGCGGGCGTCGGCAAGACCCGGCTCGCGGGTGAGATCGCGCGGCGCGCCGCGGAGGCCGGGGCCGCGGTGCTGTGGGGCGGCGGACACGACGCCGAAGGCCACACACCCTACGGGGCGTTCGCCGAGGCCCTCGACGGCTGGCTCGCCGACCGGGACGCCGGGGAGCGGGCCCGGGTCGGCGCCGAGTATCCCGAACTGGCTGCGTTCCTCCCGTCGTTGGGGCGAGTGCGGGACGGCGAGCGGCGCAGTCCGGAGGAGGAACGCGACCGGCTGTTCCGGGCCACGTCGGGGCTCCTCGGCGAACTCGCCGCAGCCCGGCCCCTCCTGGTGGTCCTGGACGATCTGCACGCCGCCGACGAGGGCTCGTACCAGCTGCTGAGCCATCTCGCACGGCGGGCCGCCACCACGAGGACGGCACTGCGGTTCCTGGTGACGTACCGCGAGGAGGAGGTCCCCGAGGGCGACGCGCGGCGTCTCGCCCTCGCCCAGCTGACCCGTCAACGGCTGCTCGGACGCGAGGAGTTGGGGCGGCTCGACCGGGAGGCGTGCCTGGCCGTGGTGCGCGACGCCGCGCCCGGTCCCGACGACCGGTTCGGCAGGGTGTGGGAACTCTCCCTCGGCAACCCGCTGTTCGCCCTCGAACTCGCCAGAGGTCCCGTCGGCGACGAAGCGCCTGACGGAGTACGGGAGTTGGTGGGCGAGCGACTCGGTCGGCTCGGCCGGGACACCCGCCGCGTCGTGGAGGCGCTGGCCGTCGGGGGCGGCGAGGCCGCGCTCACCGAACTGCTCGACGTCGCCGCGCACGGGCTGCGGCCCGCTGTCGACGCGGCGAGCGCCGCCGACGCCATCGAAGACGCCATCAGCGCCGCGCTCGTCGAGGAACGCAAGGTCGTGGTGGCCGGGCGGGCCGAGGCGGGCCTGGCCTTCCGGCATCCGCTCGTCAGGCTGACGTGTTACGAGGGACTGAGTTCGGTCCGCCGCCGGCAACTGCACGCCGCGTTCGCGCAGACCGTGCTGCGCCGCCGGCCCGACGCCGTCGACACGCTCGCCTCGCACTTCGCGCGGGCCGACGACCCGCGTGCCGCCGAGTACCTGCGCCGCGCCGCCGAACGGGCCGCCGCCGTCTACGCCAACGACACCGCCGACCGCTACTACCGCGACCTCGTGGCCCGGCTCGACGTGGACGCCGCCCGGGCCCGGCTCGCGCACGCCCAAGTGCTGCGCCGCATGGGCCATTTCGCGGAGGCCGCCGCTGTGCTGCGGCTCGCGCTCGCCGAGTTCGTGCGGCGCGGCGACCACGACGACACGGTGCTCGCGGCGGCCCGCCTCGCCGAGACCCTCGTCAAGGCCGAGGACCCGGAGTCGGGCCGGGAGATCCTGGACACGCATCCCCCGGCCGAGGACACCGGGCCCGAGCCGACCGCCTCCCACCTTCTCGCGCTTTCGGTGGCGCTGAGCGTCCAGGGGCACTACACCGAGGGGTACGCGGCAGCCCGGCAGGCGCTGGCGCCCGCGCGCCGGGTGCCCGGCCTGACGGGCCAGGGGCTGCTGGCCCGCTGCCACGCGACGCAGGCCACCAATCTGGCGCTCGCGGGCCGGTTCGGCGAGGCCCGTGAGGCGGCCGACCTGGCGTTCGCTCCCGCCGAGGCGTACGGGGACTCCGCGCTGCTCGGCTCGGTGCTCTCGGTGCTGCGCGAGAACGCGCGGCGCGGCGGGCGGCTGCGCGAGGCCGTCGACACCGGGCTGCGGGCCCTCGACCGGGCCGAGGAGTCGGGCGATCCGACGGCCGCCGCGTTCGAGCGGGCGAACCTGGCCGAACTTCGTCTGCTCCTGGAGGAGGTCGACGCCGCGCGCGACCTGGCCGAGGCCGCGGTGGCGGGCGCCGACCCGGACGAGGCATGGTCGCTGCCCTATGCGCTGGCCGCGCTGGCCCGGGTGCGGATGCGGGCCGGTGCCCCGGACCGGGCGGCCCCGCTGCTCGACCGCGCCGAGCGGGTGGCCGGCACGCACCGGGACCGCCAGGCCCGCTTCGAGGTGGGTACCGCGCGCGCCGAACTGGCGCTGCTCCAGGGCCGACCCGAGCAGGTGGCCGTGCTGCTGCCGGACGACGAGGCCCCGGTCCTCGCCGCGTGGGGGCGCCTCCTCGCCGGGGACCGGGGGGCGGCGCGACGGATCGCCGCCGCCGAGGTGGAGCGGGCCCTGGGCACCGGGGAGCGGCTCGCCGAGGTGGAGGCGCGGGTCGTGCACGCGGTTGCCCTGCCGGGGGCGGCCGGTCGGGCGGCACTCGCCGAGGCGGGGGCCTTGGCGCGGTCCCTGCCCTACCCTGCGGGGCTTCGGCGGATCGAGCAGGCCCGGGGTCTTCAGCGGGCCTAGGCGCCCTTGTCGGTCGGGGAATCGTGCGCGGGTGCGGGGCTCGTCGTGGCTGATCGCTCCGTTCCCCGCGCCCCTTCGGGGCGCTTGCCCCCCGACCCCCGAAATCCCAACGCCGCCGCCACCATCAACAACCCGCCGAGCATCACGAACGGTGCCGCCGTACCCGCGACGCCCGCGATCAGACCCGCCGACGCGGGGGCCGCGACCTGGCCGAGGCGGTTGCCGGTCAGCCGCAGGGCCAGGGCCGTGGAGCGGGCGTCGGCAGGGGCGGCCTGCACGACCGTCGTCATCGACAGCGGCTGGCCGACCCCGAGGCAGAAGCCGAGCAGGACCAGGATCACGCCGAGGGCCCACACGGGGACCGGCAGCGCGATACCTGCGCAGAGCACGGCGGCGAGCAGGCATGTCGCCGTGATCAGGGCGGCCCGGCCCAGCCAGTCGATGAGCGGCGTCATGACGAGCCGGCAGGCAATCGTGGCGGCCGCCCGCAGGCTCAGCAGCAGACCGACGACGGACGGCGCGATCCCCCGGTGCTCGCCCACGACCGGCAGATACGCCGTGAGGATGTCCGTCGCGGACAGCACGGCGAGCGAGATGAAGATCCCGCCGGGCACACCCCGGGTACGCAGAATCCGGCCGACCGGCACACGCGGCCCGGCGGACGCGGCCGCGCCTGTCGTCGTACGAGGGTGCTCGATGCGCCACAGAGAGGTGAAGGAGACAGCGGCGACGGCGGCCGCGACGAGCAGCGCGAGCGCGCTCGTGGCCCCCAGATCGGGCCCGCCGATGAGCGCGCCCGCGGCGATCGGCCCGACCAGCTGGCCGAGGGAGGCGCCGATCGTGAAGTGACCGAAGTTGCGGTCCTGTTCGGCCGGAGCCGACTGCCGGGCGACGATCGACTGTGCGCCGATCACGAACGACAGATGGCCGAGCCCCATCACCCCGCTCCACGCGGCCATCGCGATCAGCGAGTCCGCCGTGCCGCTGAGCGCGCAGCCGCCGGCGATCAGGACGACGCCGACGGGCAGCAGGGGCGCGCACCGGCCGTGGTCGGTACGCCGGCCGAGCGGTACGGCCGCGAACAGCGGAAGAAGCGCGTACACACCCGCGATCACACCGATCGCGCGCTCGTCCGCGCCGAGCGCGAGCGCCCGGTAGGAGACGGCCGGCCGCGCCATCGACACCGCCCCCTGCGCGAAGCTGAAGGCGATGACGAGGCGGAGCAGCCAGCTCCTCCTGCCGGGCTCTGTCATGAGACTCATCGGGGTCAGAGGATCCCGAAGAGGAATCCGGCGCCGAGGATCACCAGCGCGGTGAGCGCGGCCCATTTGACCGTGAATTTCGTGTGGTCGCCGAACTCGACCTTGGCCATCCCGACGAGGACGAAGACGGCGGGGACGAGCGGGCTCGACATGTGCAGCGGCTGGCCGATGAGGGAGGCGCGGGCGACCTCGAGGGTGGAGACGCCGTGCGCGTTCCCGGCCTCGGCGAGGACGGGCAGGATGCCGAAGTAGAAGCCGTCGTTCGACATGAAGTACGTGAACGGGATGGACAGGACGCCGGTGACGAGGGCCATGTGCGGGCCCATCCAGTCGGGGATGCCGCCGACGACCCACTTGGCCATGTGGTCGACCATGCCGGTGCCCTGGAGGACGCCGGTGAAGACGGCGGCGGCGAAGACCATGCCGGAGACGTTCAGGACGTTCTCGGCGTGGGCGGCGATACGGGCCCTCTGGTCGGGCATGTGCGGGAAGTTCACCGTGAGGGCGAGCGCGGCGCCCAGGATGAACAGGACCGGGATCGGCAGCCACTCCATGATCATCGCGGTGAGCAGCGTCACCGTCATGAGCGCGTTGAACCAGTAGAGCTTGGGGCGCAGGGTGGCGCGGTTCGGGTCCAGGGCCGCGAAGGTCTCGCCGTCCTCGTTCTCGTACGAGGGCGCGGCCCCGCCGGAGGACTCCTTGTCGGAACCGGAACCGGAACCGGAGCCGGAGCCGGAAGCCTTGCCGCCGGAGGCACCGGCGCCCACGAGCACCTTCTCGTCGGAGGTCTCCGTGACGGCCTCGGTGACCTCGTCGAGGGAGAGGTAGCCGAGGCGCTTGCGCTCGCGGCGGCCGAGGACATAGGCGAGGGCGAAGACGAAGAGCAGGCCGACGGCGAGCGCCGGGATCATCGGCACGAAGATGTCGCTGGCATCGAGCTTCAGCGCGGTCGCGGCACGGGCGGTGGGGCCGCCCCAGGGCAGCGTGTTCATGACGCCGTTGGCGGTCGCGGCGACACCGGTCATCACGATCAGGCTCATCTTGAGGCGCTTGTACAGCGGGTACATCGCCGAGACGGTGATCATGAAGGTGGTGGATCCGTCGCCGTCGAGCGAAACGATGGCCGCGAGGACGGCGGTGCCGACGACGATACGGACCGGGTCGGCCTTCGCGAAGCGCAGGATGCCGCGCACGATCGGGTCGAAGAGGCCGACGTCGATCATCAGCCCGAAGTAGACGATGGCGAACATCAGCATCGCCGCGGTGGGCGCGAGGTCACCGATACCGGCGACGACGTAGTCGCCGAGCTTGGCTCCCTTGCCCACGAAGACGCAGAAAAGAGCCGGGATGAGCACGAGCGCCGCGATCGGCGACACCTTCTTCATCATGATCAGCACCAGGAAGGTGGCAATCATGCCGAAGCCGAGGATGGTCAACATGTGGATACCTAACGTTCGCCCTTGAACTTCCACCGGGGCCTTGCGGTCAGCGAGACGTTAGGGCGCGCGCATCACCGTTAACAAGATGTTGACGTGCGAGCAATAAGCGCAAAACTCCAGGTCACGGGGTTGGGCGCCGATCGGGGGTGGCCCGTGAGGACGTCCAGGGCTTCGATACCCCTTCCCCGCCGGACCCTCCGGATCAGTCCAGCACCCGCGCCAGATAGGCCCGCAGCAGCTCCCGTGTCTCCGCGATGACGTTCTCGTCGCCCGACGGGTCGAGCCGGAACGCGAGGCGGACCAGGGCGTCCGCCGACTCGACGGCGATCAGGAACGCGCGCCGCAGGGTGTCGTCGGGCGTGCGGTCGAGGTGGGCGGCGAGCAGTTCGGTGAGGCGGTCGGTGAGGCGGTGGTTGGGGCCGGCGTCGGCGCCGACGGGGATCTGGTTGCCGAAGTCGACGAGGGAGAAGCCGGGAGCGGTGCGCTTCATGGCGAGGTACTCGTCGAGGACGGCGTCCATCGCGCCGCGCCAGTCGGCCTCGGGGACGCCGGCGAGGCGCCCGGCGACGCGCTCGGCGTAGCGCTGGAGGTTGCGTTCGGCGAGGGCGTCGACGAGGGCGCGCTTGTTGCCGAAGAAGCGGTAGACGGAGCCGATGGGCACCCCGGCGCGGACGGCCACGGCCCGGGTGCTGAGCTCCTCGTAGCCGCCTTCGTCGAGCAGTTGCGCGCAGGCGTCGAGGATCCGGCTCAGGCGTTCGGCGCTGCGCTGCTGGACGGGCGCGCGGCGCAGGGACGTGGAGTGGGTCACGGGTTCCACGGGCGGCGTCCACGGCATGACCCGGAGAGTAGAGGACTGCTCAGCTTCGTGGGGTGTTCTTGCGCCAGGAAAAAGGTAATCCTACGGTGGAGCATAGGAATCATGGACGAGGGAGCGACATGCGTGACGCGAGGAAGACCGCCGAGGGGCTCGCCTACCTCTCGGGCTTCGGCAACGAGCACAGCTCGGAGGCGGTGCCCGGCGCTCTGCCCCACGGACGCAATTCGCCCCAGCGCGCCCCGCTCGGTCTGTACGCGGAGCAGCTGAGCGGCGCCGCGTTCACCGAACCGAGGGCGCACAACCGGCGTTCGTGGCTGTACCGGATCCGCCCCTCGGCCGCGCACCCGGCGTTCGTGCGGGCGGACAACGGCGCGCTGCGCACGGCCCCCTTCACGGAGTCCGTCCCCGACCCGAACCGGCTGCGCTGGAACCCGCTGCCCGAGCCGGCTCCCGGCACCGACTTCCTGGCGGGCCTGTGGACCCTCGGCGGGAACGGTGACGCGACCCAGCGCACCGGTATGGCCGTGCACCTCTACCACGCCAACTCCTCCATGACGGAACGGGTGTTCAGCGACGCGGACGGCGAGCTCCTGATCGTCCCCGAGCGCGGTGGCCTGCTGCTGCGCACCGAGTTCGGCCTGCTGCACGTGGACCCGGGCCACGTGGCGCTGATCCCGCGCGGGGTCCGTTTCCGCGTCGAACTCCTCGACGGCGATGCCCGCGGCTACGTCTGCGAGAACTACGGCTCCCCCTTCCGGCTGCCCGACCTGGGCCCGATCGGCGCCAACGGTCTGGCGAACGCCCGGGACTTCATGGTCCCCGTCGCCGCGTACGAGGACACCGAGGGGCCGGTGGAGGTGGTGAACAAGTTCTGCGGAAACCTGTGGCGCGCCACGTACGACCACTCGCCTCTCGATGTCGTCGCCTGGCACGGCAACCACGTCCCGTACGTCTACGACCTGCGCCGTTTCAATGTCATCGGGTCGGTCAGCTACGACCACCCGGATCCGTCGATCTTCACGGTCCTCACCTCGCCGAGCGACACGCCGGGGCTCGCGGGCGTGGACTTCGTGGTGTTCGCGCCGCGCTGGCTGGTCGGTGAGGACACGTTCCGGCCGCCGTACTTCCACCGGAACGTGATGAGCGAGTACATGGGCCTGATCGAGGGCGCGTACGACGCCAAGGCGGAAGGCTTCGTTCCGGGGGGTGGTTCGCTGCACAACATGATGTCGGCGCACGGCCCGGACCGTGAGACGTTCGACAAGGCGTCGGCGGCCGAGCTCAGGCCGCAGAAGGTCGACGACGGGCTGGCGTTCATGTTCGAGACCCGGTGGCCGGTGACCGCGACCGCCCAGGCGGCGCAGGCCGATCACCTCCAGCGCGGCTACGACGACGTGTGGAGCGGCCTCGAACGGCACTTCAGGCCGTCGCACTGAGCCGTTGCACTGAACGCGCCCGACCGATACGGATAGGCCCGTGACCTCTTTCGCTCCGGACTCGATCGTCCTGAACCGCAAGCTGCCGCTCTGGTATCAGGTGTCGCAGTCCCTGCGCGCCTCCATACTGGGGCGCTCCCCTGACGACCCGCTGCGCCTGCCCACCGAGGAACAACTCGCGGGGCACTACGGGGTGAGCGTCCTGACCATGCGGCAGGCGCTCAAGGAGCTGGAGGACGAGGGGCTCATCACCCGGCACCGCAGGCGCGGCACCTTCATCGAGCCGGCCGCGCGGCGGGGAGCGCCCGTGCGCCTTCTCGGCTCGGTCGACGCCATCGTGGCCCAGCAGTCCGGCATGACGACCGAACTGCTGGACCACGGCACGGTTCCGGTGCCCGGCACGATCGCCGAGTACTTTCCGCAGGCCGAGACCGTGGCCACGTACCACCGGCTGCGCTGCGACGAGAAGACCGGCGAGCCGACCAACCACGCGCGCAACTACATCAGGGCCGACCTCGCCGACCGTGTCGATCTGGACGACCTGGTGCGCTGGCCGATGACGAAGGTCCTGCGCGATGTCGTCGGCGTACGCATCAGCCGGATCACCGACACCGTCGAGGCGCGGCTCGCGGATCCGGAGACGGCGCGGCTGCTCCAAGTGCCGCTGCTCAGCCCGATCCTGCACTACACGGGCATCACCTACGACGAGGACGGCCGGCCGCTGGACGTCGCCGTCATCCACTACCGCGGCGACCGGTTCTCCTTCACGGTCACTCTCGACGCGCACTGACCGCGTCGTACGATGCCGGGCGTGACGCCCGACAGCCTCGAAAGCCTTGTTGACGCGCCGCTGCTCGCGGACCTGATGCCGTGGTCCGTCGCGCCCCTGCGCCTGGGCCGCGCCTGGCCGTTGGCGCCTGACGCGGCTTCCCTGAAGGCCCGTTGGTCCGCGTTCGTGAAGGCCGAGGCGGCGGAGCGCGAGTCGCTGCTCGAACCGAGCCGGGCGCGCACCCTGCGTACGGCCGTCGCCCAGCTCCCCGGCCGGCGCACCCCGACGGACGACCTGACCCACGCCGAGGGCCCCTGTCCCGAGCCCGTGCGGGTGCTGCACGCCCCGTTCGACGAGCAGTGGCTGATACCGGACCACCGGCTGATCGACGCGGCCCGCCCCGAGCTGTGGCGGGTGGCCGACGGGAGCCAGCTGTTCGTCGTCGAGCAGGGGTTCGTTCCGGGGGCGGGCGGACCAGCGGTGCTCGCCTGCGCGATCCTGCCCGAGGGCCGCTCCCCCGCGGGACGTCCTGGCCGCATCCGCCCGCTGTACCGGCGCCCCGGAGGCCGCGAACCGAATGTGACGCCGGGCCTGCTCACCGAGCTCTCCGGCCGGTTCGGGCACGAGGTCGGGGCGCGTGACCTGCTCGCCTGGGTCCTCGCCGCGGCGCGGCCCTCCCCGCGGGGCCCGCGGGTCCCGCTCCCGGACGACGCCGGGCTCTGGGCCTCCGGCACGGCGCTCGGCGAGCGGATCCTGTGGCTGCTGCGCCGCGGCGGCGAGGGCGACCGACCCAAACTCCCCGGGGGCCGCCGCCCGTACGTACGCGCGCCGCTCCCGGACCGCCCCACCGAGCTGCTCTACGACCGCGAGGAGGAGGCCCTGCTCGTCGGCGACGGCCGCATCTCGCCGGTCCCCGCCGAGGCCTGGGACTTCCAGGTGAGCGGGGTGCGGGTGATCGAGCAGTGGTTCGCGCGCAGGACCGCGGCCGCCGAGCCGGGGACGCTGGCCGGGATCCGGCCCGGCACCTGGCCGCAGTCGTGGACGTCGGAGCTGCTGGAGATCGTCACGGTACTGGCGCTGCTGGCCGAACTGCGCGTGCGGCAGGAGGAGTTGATGGCGAGTGCCGCGCCACTCGTCACGGCGACGGACCTGCTCGGGGCGCGCGTCCTGCCCCCGGCGCCGGCCACGCGCAGGCCGGCCTCGGTCCTCGACCATCACGAGGAGGGCCCGGGCGGCCAGTTCGCGCTGCTCTGAAGCCCGGCCCTCCCGCCGGACGCAGGAGGACCCAGGAGGACTCAGGAGGACTCAGGAAGTCACGAACCCGTCGAGCGTGCGCCCGAGGGCCCGCTCGAAAGCCGCTTCCATGTCGACGGGGCCGGCGCTCTGGGCGAACGCGGCGGCCAGGTGCGGGTAGTCGCCGGTCGAGATCCGGCCGACCAGGTACGCGGTCCGCGCGGCGAACTCCTGCTCCTCCGACCAGGGCAGCGAACGGGTCCGCTCGGCGGAGGCGATCTCGTTGGCCACGTAGAACGTCACGACGCCGGTGAGGGACGCGACGAGTTCCATCTTCGTCCCGGCCGGCAGGTCGACCGGTTCGAGGCAGGTCATGCAGTACTCCAGGTACCGCAGCGCGTTCGGGCTGAAGCCGTAGACGGGTGACATGAGCCGGGGCATCCACGGGTGGCGGATCATCAGGGCGCGGGCCTGCCGGGCGAGGGCGAGCAGGTCGGCGCGCCAGTCGCCGGTCGGCTCGGACAGGTCGTACTCGGCGCTCACCGCGTCGACCATCAGCTCGTAGAGGTCGCCCTTCCGCGGCACGTAGTTGTAGAGCGACATCGTGCCGAGGCCCAGCTCCCCGGCGATCCGCCGCATCGACACGGCGTCGATCCCGTCCGCGTCCGCGACGCGCACGGCGGCCGCCGCGATGTCCCCCCTGCTGTAGGCGGGTTTCGGGCCACGTCCCGCGCGCTCGGGGCGCGCCCAGATCACTTCGGGTTCGGCCGCTCGGCCCGTCATCGATCATCACCTCGCCCACCATCGTAGTTACGTACACCGTACGTAGTGCGCTACGGTGACCCCATGACTTCTACGTACGCCGTACTTAGTGAAGGTCTGGAGAAGCGATACGGCTCCGGGGACCAGGTGGTCCACGCCCTGCGGGGCCTCGATCTCGCCGTCGAGGAGGGCACGGTCTGCGGGCTGCTCGGGCCGAACGGCGCGGGCAAGACGACGGCCGTCCGGGTGCTCACCACCCTGCTGCGGCCCGACGCGGGGTCCGCGCGTGTCGCGGGCCACGACGTCTTGACCGAGGCGCCGGCCGTACGCCGCCGGATCGGCGTCACCGGGCAGTACGCGTCGGTCGACGGCGACCTCACCGGGCGCGAGAACCTGCGCCTGTTCGCCCGCCTCCTGCGGCTGCCGCGGAGCCGCGCCGACGAACTGCTCGACCGCTTCGGCCTCACCGCTGCGGCCGACCGCACGGCCCGCACGTACTCCGGCGGCATGCGCCGCCGCCTCGACCTCGCGGCGATCCTGCTCACGCGGCCCGCCGTGCTCTTCCTCGACGAGCCCACGACCGGCCTCGATCCGCACAGCAGGAGCGCCATCTGGGACGCGGTCCGCGAGCTGACCGGCCAGGGGACGACGGTGCTGCTCACCACGCAGTACCTGGAGGAGGCCGACCAGCTCGCCGACTCCGTGGTCCTGATCGACGGGGGCCGCGCCGCCCACCGTGGAACCCCCGCCGAACTCAAGGCGCAGACCGGCAGTTACGCGGAGGTGGTGGTCGCCGAGGACGCTGCCCTGCACGCCGCCGCCGTCGTTCTCGACCAGCTCACCGGCGTCCGGCCGATCCTCGACCCGGACCGCAGGGCGGTCGGCGTCGTCACCCTCGACCAGGCCCTCACCCTGCCCCGCATCGTCCGCGAGCTGGACGCGTCGGGCGTCCCGATCGTCGACGCGACCCTGCGCCCGCCGACGCTGGACGAGGCGTTCCTGCGCCTCACCGGCGGCCGGGAGCTCGTCGCATGACCGCGCCACCCACCGGCCCCAACTCCCCTTCGGAGGCGACCTGATGACCACCGCGCTCCTGTACGACGGCACGGCGATGCTCGGCCGGCACCTCCAGCGGATCCGGCACGCGCCCGCGATCCTCGTGATGACGCAGACGATGCCGATCGTCTTCCTGCTCTTCTTCGGATACGTCTTCGGCAGCGCCCTGGCGATGCCCGGCGCGGACTACCGCGCCTTCCTGGTGCCGGGCATGCTCGTGGCGACCGCGGCGAACGGGATCATGACCGGGATGTTCACGGCGGCCCAGGACTCGCACCGGGGCGTCATGGACCGCTTCCGTACGCTGCCGATGACCCGCGCGGCCGTGCCGCTCGGGCAGGCGGCGGCCGACATCGTGACGACGGCGGCCGGTCTCGTCCCGGTGCTCCTCGTCGGGCTCGCGATGGGCTGGCGGGTCGAGGGCGGCACACTCGAAGCGGCAGGCGCCTTCGGCCTGTTGCTGCTGTTCCGCTTCGCCTCGACGTGGGTCGGCATCCTGCTCGGGCTTCTCTCGCGCAGCGAGGAGGCGGCGGGCCAGCTCGGCGGCGCGACGTTCATGCTCCCGCTGCTGTCGAACGCGTACATCCCGACGGCGGGCTTCCCCGGCTGGGTGCGCGTGCTCGCCGAGTGGAACCCGATCAGCGCGGTCGCCACGGCCGTACGCGACCTGTTCGGCAACGCCCCCGTGCCCGGCGGCTCCTCCTGGCCGGTGGCGCACCCGGTGGCGGGCTCGCTCGCCTGGTGCGCGGTGCTGCTCGCGGTGTGCGTGCCGCTCGCGGTCCGCCGGTACACGACCGGCGGACGCTGAGCGACCTGCGGGCCGGTCTACTTCTGCGGAGCCAGCTCGGGTCCCAAGGAGGAGAACTTCTCGTTCGAGACGACCCGCCGGGGCGGCCAGGTGATGTTCTTCGGGGGCCACTTCTGGCCCGTCTTCGCCAGGAACCACTGCGGGGGCTCGTACATGGGCGGCTCGTAGCCGTCCGGCAGAGCCGTCTTCCACTCCAGGCCCTTGGTGCGCTCCTTGAACTCGTCCTTGAGGGCCTTGAGCCGCTCGGGCTGCGTGATCAGGTCGACCGCCGTCGCCGCCAGGTACTTCGCGGCGGCGATCACCGCGGCCTGGCCAGGTGCCGCGGCGGCGCACGCCGCGGTGGACCAGGTGTGGAACTTGCCGCCGATCGGGGCGAGCGCGGCGCCCATCGAGACGGTCGGAACGTTCCAGCTGATGTCGGCGACGTCCGTCGAACCGCCGCCCAGGAAAACGGGGTTGGGCGGGGTCAGTTCGGCGACCTTGTCGTGCATGCCGACCTCGGGAAGCCCCAGGGACTTCTGCAGGTCCTTCGCCAGCTGGTGCGCCTCCGCGGTGAACGCGGGCGGGCCGATCTGCCGCATGTTGTCGTACAGCAGTTCCGCGGCGGCCTTGTTGGGCAGTTGGTTCCAGCAGGCGGAGGTGATGCGGTGCTGCACCTTCGTCTGCGAGGCCTTGGCGGCGGCCTCGGAGATCGCGATCACCTTGTCGAGCAGCACCTGGACGCGGGCCGTGCTCCCCTCGCGCACGTAGTAGGAGATCTCGGCGATCTCCGGGGTCACGTTCGGGATGTCGCCGCCGTTGTTGATGACCCAGTGCAGGCGCGCGGCCGGAGCCATGTTCTCCTCGCGCAGGAACTCCGACATCGTCGCCATCATCACGGCGGCGTCCAGTGCCGACTTGTTGCCGAGCGGGGTGCCGCCGTGGCCCGCGACGCCCAGGAAGGTGAAGGTGACCGCGGTCATGGCGTTGCTGGTGCCCCAGCCGGTGGCGTTGGCGGTGGAGGGGTGCCAGTCGAGGAACGCGTCCAGTCCGTCGTACACACCCTTGCTGACCGCGTACGTCTTGCCGATCAGCGCCTCCTCGGCCGTGGAGCCGAAGAACTTCACCGTGACCGGCAGCTTGTGCTTCTTCGCGGCCTGCGCGACCGCGGCCGCCGCTGCCGCCGCCGCGGTACCGAGGGCGCTGTGCCCGCAGCCGTGGCCGGGCCCGTAGCTCGGGGAGAACGGGTCGTGGATGTACTCGCGCGGATCGTGGTGACCGACGCCCTTGTTCTGGGACAGTCCGGGCAGCGCGTCGTACTCGCCGCTGAAGCCGAGGACCGGGCCGCCGCTGCCGTACGAGAAGGTCGCCGTGAACGCGGTCGGGAAGCCGGCCGTTCCGAACTTGACGTCGAATCCCGCCTTCTCGAGGAATCCGGCCTCGGCGATCGAGGAGTTCCACTCGCGCAGCGACAGCTCCGCGTTCTCCCAGATCTCCTCGTTCAGGCCCGTGATGCGGGAGGAGTTGGAGGTGATCCAGCCCAGTGCGGAGGACTTGGCCGGACTGTCCTCGGCGAGGCCCTCGGGCGCCTTGTACGCACCGGCCTCCTCGACTATGGAGTCGGCGGCCGCGGCCATCGCCGGGTCGGCCTCGGCGGTCATGGCGGCGGTCACTCCGGCCGCGCCGAGGAGTTGCATGATGCGTCGCCTGCTGAGCTGCGGGCCGGCGGCGGTCTGGGCCGTCCCGTGCTCATGCTCGTGCTCGTGCTCGTGCTGGTCGTGCAGGTCACACACGCGCCTACCTCCGGGGGTGAGGTTTCCGTGTACAGGCCAAACGATCAGGATCAGGCGCAACATTGGCCCCGGAACATTGCCCCGTCAACATCCGTGCATGACAAAGCTGTTACGCACCGGACATGGACGACTGCGCGCGGCGATGCCTGTGGGGGTGTCAGCAGGCCCCGGAACGACGGAAAACCGACCGTGCGGAGGGCACGCGTCGGCTGCGAAAGGTGACGTACGGCGGCGCAAGGGTGACGGGGATGAACGGCGGCGCACCGGGAGCGGGGAGGGTGCGGCTCAGATGCCGTGTCGGCGCGCGTCAGGGCCGTTTCGGTGCCGGGCGGTCCGATGGGGAGAGCGGTGCCGGGGCGGCAGGGGGTTTCTGTCCCGCGTCAGGCGAACACACCTGGATGACGCCGCGTGCCGTGGGGATGACGGTCGCGGAGTTCGCGGCGCTGTGCCGGTACGGCATGGTCGCCTGAGCGCGGAACCGGGCTGTGCCGGTGATGACCGCCTGTCAGCGGCGGCCGCCGAACAGCGAGCGGCGCAGTCGCCGCAGTGGTGCGAAGAGCGAGACCCGGCTCACTCGCGCGCCCCTGCTGCTGCGCTCGTGCGCGACGTCACGCGAGGTGAGCTCACGCATCAGCGACGTCGCCTCGGCCGCCTCGCGCTGCGGGACGGCGGGACCGCCCAGCACCGAGAGATGGCGGTCGAGACGCGAGCTGGTCGCGCTGCTCCCGCAGGTGATCGCAGGCACACGTGGCCTGCTGCGCACTGTTATCTGTTCCATGTCACTCCCCACCCGTACGAGGGCACCCGGCCCGGGCAGGTTAACCCTATCGCCCCGCCGTGACACTCGTGTATCCCGGTCACAGGATTCACCTCCCCTATAAGGAGGTTGACGATTACTCACCGAATCCAACTGATTCCAGGGCGAGTTGGACATGGCGGTCAGGTACGGGCACGTCCGGAACGTGGGCGATCTCACGGACACTGGGCTAGCTTTGTGGAGAATCGCACCGCTACGGATGGGGGTCGCCCGTGAGCGAGAATCCGGGCCGTCGAGAGACCGGCGAAGCGCGTGTGATCGCGGGGCGCTACCGGCTGCTGAGCCCTCTGGGCGAGGGCGGTATGGGCACCGTCTGGCGCGCCCGCGACGAGGTCCTGGGCCGCGAGGTCGCCGTCAAGGAGGTGCGCGCCCCGGCCGGGCTCCCGACGAGCGAGGTCGACCGGATGTACGCGCGCCTGGAGCGGGAGGCCTGGGCAGCGGCCCGCATCTCGCACCGGAACGTGGTCACCGTGTACGACGTGGCGACCGAGGAGGGCCGCCCCTGGATCGTGATGGAACTGGTGCGCGGACTGTCCCTCTCCGACCTCCTGGACGCCGAGGGGCCGCTGCCCCCGCGCCGCGCCGCGCACATCGGGGCCGAGGTGGTCTCCGCGCTGCGCGCCGCGCACGAGGCGGGCGTCCTGCACCGGGACGTGAAGCCGGGCAACGTACTGATCGCGAACGACGGACGCGTCGTCCTGACGGACTTCGGCATCGCCACGGTCGAGGGCACGTCGGCGATCACGATGACGGGCGAGGTGATCGGCTCGCCCGAATTCCTGGCTCCGGAACGGGCGTTGGGACGCACGCCGGGTCCCGAGTCCGATCTGTGGTCGCTCGGGGTCCTGCTGTACGCGGCCGTCGAGGGTCAGTCGCCGTTCCGGCAGGAGACGCCGCTGAACACGCTACGGGCGGTCGTGGACGAGGAACTGCCGCCCGCCCACCGCGCGGGCCCGCTGGCGCCCGTCATCGAGGGGCTGCTGCGCAAGGATCCGGCCGAGCGGACGCCGGCGGCCGACTCCGAGCGCGCTCTGCGGCTGGTGGGCTCGGGGGGCACGCCCCGCGCGGGTACGGTTCTGGCGTCCCCGGAGTCGATGCCGACGCAGACGTCGTGGCAGGGAACGCCGCCGACTCCCGTGCCTGCCGGATCCACCGCGGGGCAGGGCGCGACGCCCTCCCCGGATCCGGCCACGACGCATCCGGAACGCCCCCGCCGCTCCGTCGCCGTCCTGCTCGCCGGCGTCGTGGCCCTGCTCCTGGCGCTCGGCGGCCTCACGTACGCGCTGATGAACCGCGGCGACGGGAACGACAACTCCGGGGACGACGGCGCGAGTTCCGGCGGAAGCACCGCCTCCGCCCCGCGCAGCCCGTCGGACGATGATTCGAAGGGTGGCGGAGCCGGATCGCCCAGCGTCGACGACAGCAGCAAGGGCGGCAGCGGAGAGCACTCGACGCCGCCACAGCAGCAGTCCGTGCGCGTCAGCGTCTCCGCGGTGCGCGGGAGTTACAGCGGTACCTGTCCGCCGCCGGGAGGGCAGGCTCCGGCCTTCAGGGCGACCTTCACGGTGGGCCGCGTGCCCGTCGACGTCCAGTACCGCTGGGTGACGGAGAGCGGCGAGTCGAGCGACCCGGGGTGGAAGACGCTCAGTTTCACGTCCGGCGGTCCGAAGACCAGGTCGGTCGACCATGTCGAGACGGGCCACACGGACGGGGCCACGCTCCACAACCAGGTGAGTGTGGAGGTGCGCGCCCCCGTCCGTGCCACGTCGAACTCGGTGGCGTACTCGGTGACGTGCGCGACGGAGTCCCCTACGGGCGGGACCTCCCCCTCGCCTTCATCGTCGTACTAGGTCCGCAGAATGCGCAGAAGAACAGGTGGTACTAGGCGGCCGCGCTGAACACGGGGAGGTAGCCGCCGGACTGGCCGGCCGCGGTGGGGTGGTAGGACTCGCCGGGGTCCAGCCAGTTGACGCTGTGCAGCCAGGCGCTGCCCGAGCAGATCTCGTGACCGGTGAAGGTCGAGGTCACGTTGCCGAACGCGAAGCCGTGGTCGGCGGCCCGCTTGGCGGTGGTGGAGTTGATCAGGTCGGCCGCGCCGTTGATCGCGGCGCGCTCGGTCTCGGTCAGGCCCGCGATGCAGGAGCCGTTGAGCTGGTAGAAGCGCGGGTAGCCGAGGACGACGACATGGGCGGCCGGTGCCCTCGCGGTGATCGCGGAGTACACCGAGTCGAGCTGGCCGGGCAGGGTGTTCTGGACGTACGCCTTTGCCTGGTTGACGCGGGCGACACAGGTCGACTCGGACTGCAGGACGCAGGTGGTCATGACGTCCGCGAAGCCCGCGTCGTTGCCGCCGATCGACAGTGAGACGAGGCCGGTGCCGGGGCCGAGCGGGCCCAGCTGTCCGGCGAGGACATCACCCGTACGAGCGCCCGAGCAGGCGGTGAAGCTGAAGCTCGAGGGTGAGTGGGCGGCCGCCCAGAGTGCGGGATAGGCCTTCGTGCTGCGCTTGCAGGAGCCGCTGGAGCTGTCGTAGCTGCCGGCACCCACGCCGGACGAGTACGAGTCGCCGAGGGCCACATAGCCCGTGGCCGCCGCCTGTTCGGATGCCTGGGCCGCTGTCGCTCCGGTGAGGGCGACGCCGACCGCGAAGAGGATTGAGGTCACGTACGCCGTAATTCGGAAACGTCTCATGAAAACCTCCGTTAGCAGGATCTCTGCCACAACTGTGGTAGCACGCCCCACAGTTCACGGGAAGTGTCCATGTCAACCTTTTCCCGTACGCCTCACGAGAGTTCGCCCGACGTTCGATTACAGGTACATGTCAGGCCTATGACATACCCTCAACTTCCTTGCGCTACGCCCGTAGACCGGCCAATCCCAACCGCACCTGCATGAGCGTGAGTTGCCCCGTGGCACACCAGGCCTCCAGGGAACGTGCGTAGGACATCTGCACGCTCCCTCCGCACCTTGACTGGGGCCCGGGGACTGCGCGACATTGAAGCCCGGCATCCGGCGCTTCGGGGGGCAAAGTCGCCAATGCAGACCATCGGCATCAAGCCACCGTCATCAGACAGAGCACCGTCACCTGCGCAGTGGGGACGCAGCAGGGACGTATCGCCCCTGGCGGCAGGGGCGGCCGCCGCCGTCGCGGGGGTCGGCGCGGTACTGGCGCTCGCGGACATCTCGTCGCCGCTGCGCGGCCCGTTGACGCTCTTCTTCCTGCTCGCGGCGCCGGGCGCCGCGATCGGTGCGGCGCTGCGCGGACTCGATCCGTGGGGCCGCTGGATCTCCGCCGTCGCGGGAGCGGTCGCGCTCGACCTGCTCGTGGCCGAGGCCATGCTCGCCACGCACCGCTGGTCGGTGACCGGCGGGGTCGTCACGATCGCGGTGATCAGCGTCGTCGGCCTGCTCGCACCCATGGTCCCCGCGCGGCGGCTGCTCGGCCGCGCACCGGGAAGGCGGGACTCCTGAAGTGGACATCACCCTGCACCGGCCCGGTGAGCTGACCGCCGCCGACCGGGCCGCCTGGACCGCCATGCAGTCCAAGGCGCATCTGCACGGCACGCCCGAGCTGGCGAACCCTTTCCTCTCCCCCGAGTTCACCCTGGCGATGGGCCGCTGCCGGCGCGGGGTGCGGATCGCCGTCGTGCGCGAGGAGGGCGAACCCGCGGCGTTCTTCCCGTTCCAGAGATCTTTGACCGGCGTCGGCAGAGCCGTCGGCCTCGGCGTCTCCGACAGCCAGGGCCTGGTGCACAGACCCGGCTTCGAGTGGAACGCCCGTGACCTGCTGCGGGCCTGCGGACTCTCGGTGTGGGAGTTCGACCACCTGGCGGGAGGCCAGGAGCCGTTCGAGGCGGAGGCCTCCGGCAGCTTCCCTTCCCCGGTCATGGACGTCGACCAGGGGTACGAGACGTATCTGCGCCAACTGCGGGAGCGGTCGCCCAAGTTCACCAGGACGACGCTGGCCAAGGACCGCAAGCTGGGCCGGGACGCCGGCAAGGTGCGCTACGTGCACGACGAGCGCGACCCGCGGGCCCTGGCGACGCTGATGGAGTGGAAGTCGGCCCAGTACCGCAGGACCGGCCGCAGCGACCGCTTCTCGCACGCCTGGATCACCCGCCTCGTGCAGCAGCTCTTCCACACCTCTTCGGAGCCGTTCGCCGGGATCCTGTCGGTCCTGTACGCGGGCGGGCAGCCGGTCGCCGCGCATTTCGGGCTCCGCTCGGAGCGCGTGCTCGCCTGCTGGTTCCCGGCCTACGACCCGGCGTTCGCGAAGTTCTCGCCCGGGCTGATCCTGCATCTGCGCATGGCCGAGGCGGCCGCCGCCGACGGCATCGCCTATCTGGATCTCGGCCGCGGCCAGAAGGAATACAAGGACTCCCTCAAGACACGGGAACTGACCGTGCACGAGGGTTGGGTGACGCGCCGTCATCCGGTCGCTCTCGGACACCGGGCGCGGCGCGCTCCGGTCCGGGCGCTGCGTAACACCGTGCTGTCCCGGCCCGAGTTCTTCGAGCCGGCCGACAAACTCCTGAGACGGATGGGGAAAATCCGTTCGGGGAGTTGAGGGCGAAAGTCAGGCAAAGGTCAAAACAACAGGAAAGTGAGGCCTGGGTACAGGTCTTGCCATACGGTCTCAACCATCAATACCGTCATACATCCACCCGCATCGGACCATCAACGCAATAGCGATCAAGGGGAGGGCTCGAGATCGCGATGGTCGGGCGCGGGGCGCGGTAGGGGGGTGCCGTGCTCGGTGACCGCAATTCAGCCGAGTCGCGTGCCGCGTGGCCGATTTAGTCGATCGGTCTATTTTGCCAGCTCACACGGCCTGCACAGAGCTCCATTCGTCATGGCCGTAAGTGAGAACCCCCCTTTCGAACCGGACAGACCACCGGACGAGAGGGACCAGACTCATGAGTTCTTTTGTGCGTCCTGCGATAGCCAGCCAGTACAGGGCGATCTCGACCCATCTCGCGATTGCGCCGCCGGTGAGCGTCGTGATCCCCGCCATGAATGAGGCGGAAAATCTTCCGTACGTCTTCAAGACCCTTCCCGACTGGATCCACGAAGTGGTTCTCGTCGACGGCAATTCCACCGACAACACGGTGGAAGTGGCCCGCGAACTGTGGCCCGACGTGGTCGTCGTCCCGCAGCGTGGCAAGGGCAAGGGCGACGCCCTGATCACGGGCTTCGAGGCGTGCACCGGGGACATCATCGTGATGGTCGACGCGGACGGTTCCGCGGACGGCCAGGAGATCGTCTCCTACGTCTCCGCCCTGGTCTCGGGCGCCGACTTCGCCAAAGGCTCCCGCTTCGCCAACGGCGGCGGCACCGACGACATGACGCCGATCCGCAAGCTCGGCAACTGGGCGCTGTGCACGGTCGTCAACAAGAAGTTCGGCGCCCGCTACACCGACCTGTGCTACGGCTACAACGCGTTCTGGAGGCACTGCCTGGACCAGATCGACCTCGACTGCACCGGCTTCGAGGTCGAGACCCTGATGAACATCCGGGTCGTCAAGGCCGGCCTCAAGGTCCAGGAGATCCCGAGCCACGAATACCTGCGGATCCACGGCGCGAGCAACCTGCGGGCCGTGCGGGACGGGCTCCGGGTCCTCAAGGTGATCGTCAAGGAGCGCTCGACCCGGCGCGCCCAGCGACGCCGCCGGACGCAGGCGGCCATGCTCAACACGGGCCGGGGAGAGGTGTCTTGAGCGCTCACGGCCCGCACGGCGGCGTGTCCGTCGTGATCTGCGTCTACACCGAGGACCGCTGGGAGGACATCCTCGCGGCGGTCTCCTCGGTGCGGGCGCAGTCGCTGCCGGCGCTCGAGACGCTGCTGGTGGTCGACCACAACCCGGCTCTCCTGGAGCGTCTCGGCAAGGAGTTCAAGGAGTCCGAAGACGTCCGCGTGCTCGCCAACGCGGGCCCCCGCGGCCTGTCCGCAGGACGCAACACGGGCATCGCCGTCTCGCGCGGCGGGATCATCGCGTTCCTCGACGACGACGCGGTCGCGGAGCGGGACTGGCTGCGTCACTTCACCGCCGGTTACGACGATCCCCTGGTCATGGCGGTGGGCGGCCGCACGGAACCCGTCTGGTCCTCGGGCCGCCGCCCCGCGTGGTTCCCCGAGGAGTTCGACTGGGTCGTCGGCTGTACGTACAAGGGGCTGCCGCGCGGGAAGGTGCGGGTGCGCAATGTGCTCGGCGGCAACGCCTCCTTCCGGCGGTCCGCGTTCGACGCGGCGGGCGGCTTCGCGACGGGCATCGGCCGCGACGGCGACAAGCGGCCGCTGGGCTGTGAGGAGACGGAGCTGTGCATCCGGCTCACCCGCGCCAGACCGGACGCGGTGCTCCTGATCGACGACCGCGCGGTGATCCACCACCGGGTCCCCGCGGGCCGCGAGCGCTTCGCCTACTTCCGCACCCGGGCCTACGCGGAGGGGCTTTCCAAGGCGCTGGTCGCGCAGAGCGTGGGAGCGGACAAGGGCCTCGAGTCCGAGCGGCGCTACGCCACGCGGGTCCTGCCGGCCGGAGTGGCGCGCGGGGTACGGGACTTCGTCCTCGCGCGGCCGGGGGGCGCGGGGCGGGCCGGGGCGATCGTGGCCGGAGTCCTCACGACGGCCGGCGGGTACGCGCTCGGCAGTTTCCGGGCGCGCAGGACGGGCGCGACGTTCTCGGTCGTGGAGATCGGGGCCGCCGAGGGGGGTGGTGGGCCGTCATGAGTACGCCCGTGCCCATCCTCATGTACCACTCGGTGGCGCGTGAGCCGAACGACGCGACGCGTGAGCTGTCGGTGACGCCCGAGGCGTTCGCCGAACAGCTCGCGGCCGTCGCCGATCTCGGCCTCACTCCCCTGACGACCGCCGAGCTCGCCGCGATCTGGCGCTCACCGGGGCGCGCCCTGCCCGAGCGGCCCGTCCTCATCACCTTCGACGACGGCTACGAGGGCGTGCACCGCCACGCGCTCCCCGTCCTCGCCAAGCACGGCTTCCGGTCGACGCTGTTCGTGTCGACGGGCTGGCTGCGCGGGGCGTACGACACCGGGGGCGGGCTCGACACGATGCTCGGCTGGGACGAGGTACGCGCGCTCGCCGGTGCCGGGACGGAGATCGGCGGGCACAGCCACACGCATCCGCAGCTCGACCAGCTCGACGACGACGCGCTCGGGTTCGAGCTGCTGCGCTGCAGGGAGATCGTCGCCGACGAACTCGGCGCGGTGCCGAAGTCGTTCGCGTATCCGTACGGCTACTCCAGCCGGCGGGTGCGCGCCGCCGTACGGAGGGCCGGGTTCGCCCAGTCCCTGGCGGTCGGCAACGGCCTGGCCCGGCGGCGGCAGGGCCCGTACGCCCTCCAGCGCGTCACCGTGCGCCGCGCGACCGGCATCGAGGAGTTCACACGGCTCGTGGAGGGCCGCGCGATCGCCCGCAATTTCGCGAGGGACCGTGCCCTCACCAAGGGGTACGCCCTCGTCCGCAGAGCCCGACAGGTCCGCCGGAAGGCAATCCGAACCCGTGTCTGACACGACCACCGCCCAGGCCGCCACGACCACACCGACGACCGAACCCCAGCAGCCGGCCGGCCGCAAACTGCGGCTGCCCGGCATGGGCAAGGGCGGCAAGGGCAACAAGGGACCCATGGGGTCGGGGGGCGGGAACCAGCTGTTCCGCAACGCCTATGCCCTGATGCTCAACACCGGCATCTCCGGGGTGCTCGGCGTCGGCTTCTGGCTCGCCGCCGCCCGCTACTACTCGGCGGACTCGGTGGGCCAGGGCTCGGCGGCCATCGCGGCGATGAAGTTCCTCGCGGGGCTGACCGCGGTGACTCTGACGGGCGCGCTGGCCCGCTTCATCCCGATCGCGGGACGGCGCACCGGCAGCTTCATCTTCCGTACGTACGCGGGGAGTTCGCTCGCCGTCGCGTGCGCGGCGCTGGTCTTCCTGCTGACGCTGGACGTCTGGGGGCCGTCGTACCGGTTCCTGCACGGTCCGGTCAACGGGCTCGGGTTCATCGCCGCCGTGGTCGCCTGGTCGCTGCTCACGCTCCAGGACGGCGTGCTGACCGGGCTGCGCAGCGCGCTGTGGGTGCCGGTCGGCAACACCGTCTTCTCCACGGTCAAGCTGGGCCTGCTCATCGCGTTCGCCGTGGCGATCCCCACGACCGGCGTGTTCGTGTCGTGGGTCGTGGCCATCGCGACGTCCGTGATCCCGCTGGGCTGGCTGGTGTTCCGGCGCCTGGTGCCGCGGCACGTGGAGCTCACGGCGCACCGCACGAACCCGCCGACGCTGCGCGAGGTGGGCCGCTTCCTGGCGGGCGACTACACGGGCTCCCTGTTCTCGCTCGCCGTCGTCTATCTCGTCCCGGTCCTGATCGCCTCACAGGTCAGCTCCGCCGACAACGCGTACTTCTACATCACCACCACCATCGGCGGCACCGTCAACCTGCTCGCCATCAACATGGGCGCCTCACTGACGGTGGAGGGCTCGCACGACCCCGCGCAGCTCGCGGCGAACACCCGGGCCGCGCTGCGCCGGATGGCGCGGATCATGCTGCCGATCTGCGGGCTGCTGTTCCTCGCGGCGCCGCTGGTCCTGCACGTCTTCGGCGACGACTACGCGCACGCGGCGACGCCGCTGCTGCGCTGGTTCGCGGTCGGCGCGGCCCTGCGCGTGGTCATGGAGACGTACTTCGCGGTGCTGCGCGCGCAGAGCCGTACGGCCGGACTCGCCTGGCTGCAGGGCCTGTTGTGTGTCCTGGTCCTCGGTCTGACGCTGCTCCTCCTGCCCCGGATGGGCCTGACGGGCGCGGGCGTCGCGGAGATCTCCAGCCTGGCCGTGATCGTGGCGCTCGCCGCGCCGAAGCTGTACCGGATCGTGCGGACCGCTCCCCCGGCGCCGGTCGTCGTGGGGGCCCCGGACGGCGATCTGGCCGACCTCGGCACCCCGGACGTGACCACGGGGGCCAAGCGGCAGGGTCCCGGGCAGGCGCTGCGCGGCACGCTCGACTCCGACACACTGCACCTCGCGGTGCAGCTCAATCTGGACCATCAGGAGCGGCGCCCCGACGTGCGGCCGGGGCCCGCGACACCCGCGCACGGGACGCCGGCGGCGGGGGGCGGGGAGGACGACATGGGGCACCGGCCGACCTGGGCACTGAAGTCCCCACCGCCACCGGCGCCGAGACCGCCCGCCGAGCCGGACCCGAACCCGGAGCCGGAGCCGGACTCTGCCTCTGCCTCTGCCTCTGCCTCTGCCACATCCGAGACTTCTGCCACGTCGGAGGCTTCTGACGCCTCAGCCATCGGTGGCACCTCAGGCATCGCCGGGGCCTCGGGCATCGATGGCAGCTCTGACACGTCGGGCACCTTTGACACCGCGGTTCTCGCCCCGCCCGCCACGCCCGCGCCCGAACCCCGGACCCTTCGGGACCGGCTCGCGCCGCTGAGCCCGCGCGTCGTCGTCCTGGCGCTCCTGCTCGTCGCCGCGCTCGGGCTGTACTGGGGACCCGTACTGGGCCTGGGCGACGGCGATCTCGACGCGATGGACGGACTCGGGCTCATCTCGGTGCTGCCGCCCGCGACCCTGCTCGGCGCGGCACTCCTGATCGTGGTGTTCGCGTCCCTCCTGTGGCTCGAACGCCCGCACAAATGGCTGCTGTTGCTGACGCTGCTCGCCACGGTCGCCTCGCTGCACGCCCTGCCCGCCGTGATCGAGGCCGAGCCGCGGTTCGCGACGGCATGGCAGCACCTGGGCTTCATGGAGTACATCGACAGGACCGGCTCGGCGGTGCCCGACCTGGACGCGCGCTGGAGCTGGCCGGGGTTCTTCGCCGCCGCGACGTTCGTCGCCAAGGCGTGCGGTGTCACGGACATGACCGAGGTCATCCGCTGGTGGCCGCTCGCCATGCAACTGCTCTACCTGGCGCCCATGTTCCTGCTGACGCGCTCGATGCGGGCGAGCTGGCGCGCCCGGTGGACCGGGCTGTGGATCTTCGTGCTCAGCGGCTGGGTCGGCCAGGACTACTTCTCCCCGCAGGGCTTCACGTACCTCCTCTACCTGGCCTTCGTCGCCATCCTGCTGGTGTGGTTCCGGGCGCCTCGGGTGCTGTGGACCAAGCGGCGGCCCGGCGAGCTGGAGGTCGAGCCCACCGACCGGCGGCAGCGGGCGGTGCTGCTGCTCGTCCTGATCGGCCTGTTCGCGGCGACGGTCCCGGCTCATCAACTCACCCCGTTCGTGATGCTCGGGGTCCTCGCGGTCCTGGTGCTCGTGGGCCGCTCCGAGCTGCGCGGCCTGCCGATCCTGTTCGCGGTCCTGGTCGCCGTCTGGGTCTCGTTCCTCGCGGAGCCGTACTGGTCGGGCCACTTCGACGAGTTGTTCGGCGGGCTCGGTGGCGTCGGCGGCAATGTGTCGTCGTCGGTCTCCGGGCGTATCCAGGGCGGCAGTTCGGCCCACAAACTCGTCCTCTACGCGCGCGTGCTGCTCGCCGGCGGTGTGATGGCGTTCGCGTGCTGGGGCTGGTGGCGGCGGCGCGACGCCAAGTACCGGGAGCGCTCTCTCCTCGTCCTCACGTTCGTCCCGTTCCTGGGCTTCGGCATGCAGTCGTACGGCGGCGAGATGGCGCTGCGCGTCTTCATGTTCGCGCTGCCGGGCGCCGCGCTGCTCGCCGGGCTCGCGCTGTTCCCGCGCACCGGGATCACCGCGAAGGAACGCGACCGCGACCGGGTGAGCCTCGCGCCGCTCGCCGCGCTGCTGGCCGGCCTGATCCTCATGGGCGGCTTCCTCGTGGCGCGCTGGGGCAACGAGCCGTTCGAGCGGATCAGGCCGGGCGAGGTCGCGGCGATGGACTACGTCTACGCGCACGACGACCCGACGGTCCGCCTTCTGTGGATGAGCAACGACACCGTCGACAACGTCACGCCCGCGATGCCGTGGGGCACGCGTGACATGGAGAAGGTGCAGTACGTTCCCACGCTCGCGCCCGTCGACCCTGTCCTCGTCTCCAGCCTGGTGAAGGCGCTCAAGGACGCGGGCCCGAACTCGTACCTCATGATCAACAAGAGTCAGGTCGTCTATCTGCAGATGGACGTCGGCTACTCGAAGACCTGGGAGACGCGGCTCATCCGCAACCTCGACGACCGTCAGGAGCTGTCGAAGGTCCTCGTCAACGGCGACGTCACGATGTACACGCTGCGCAAGCAGCCGAGCGGTGACGTCCCGAAGGCCCAACCGGGACCGATCGGCCCGCAGATCACCTGGACCCCGTGGTCCGTGGTGGGCGGGCTCGCGGCCGTCGCCCTGGTACTGCTGCTCGGGGCGCGCGAGATCGTGCGGGTGGCGGTACGGCCGGGGGTGCGGCACCTGCGCTGGCTGCAGAGCAGCTTCTGGTTCTCGCTGCCCCTGCTGGCGGTGCTGCTCGCGTCCATCCTCCAGAGGTTCCTGACGATGGCGTAGGCCCCGCGGGTCTCGACCAGACCCCGCGGGTCTCGAGTCGGCCCTGCGGGTCTCAGGAGCAGTCGGTGGCTCGGGCGGACTACTTCCGCTCGAGCCACTTCACTTCGTAGGCACCCATCTCGAACCGCTTCCCGTCGACCTTCGCGCTGATCTTCCGGTTCAGGGTGTTCACCACGACGACCGTCCTGTCGTCGGCGAGCACCCGCACGTTCGGTACGTCGTCCGCGGCGACCGGCACCGTCTCGTACTCGGTGCCGGGCGGGAACTCCTTGTGGAAGCGGGAGATCAGGTCGTACATGGGCAGCTTCGCGCCGCCGTCGCCCGACTGCGTGGGCGTCCACAGGCAGCCGGCGCAGGCCGTGCCCGTCTTCTCCTCCGGGTTCCAGTAGAAGCCGGAGGACGCGCCGCCCTTGGCCATCGCGACGAGGCCGGACGCCTGGACGGCGACGCGGTGCGGCTCGCTCCAGCCCTTGCGGTCGTCGTTCTGGTCGCCGGGCTCCACGTAGTACTCGGCCCACCACAGGGGCAGGTCACGGGTCTGTCGCTCCACCCACTTGCCGACGGCGGTGAGCTTGTCGGTGGCCTTGAACTCGTCGGGCAGCAGCTCGTCGTCGACGGTGTAGCTGGAGCCGTCGACGACGACGAAGTCGGCGCCCGCCTTGTTCTTGTTCCAGTAGTCGAAGGCGTCGAGGACACGCTGGTCCATGCTGCCCCAGGGCCCCTTCACCTCCGCCGACGCGTTCTCGGTCTGGCGCGGGTCGACGCTGTCCATCACCAGGTAGGGCCCGCCGACCATGATGTCCTTGTCGACCTTCTTGAGCGCCTTGTAGACGAGGTTGTACAGCTCCGTGTAGCCCTCGTAGTCCCAGCGCTGCTTCCCGTTGTTCCAGAAGCCCTTGAACTCGTTCCACACGATGAAGTGGCGCACGTCCGGGTAGCGCTTGGCGACCGTCGCGGCGAGCGCGGCGAAGTCCTTGAAGTGCGCGCGGTCGGGCGCGGTCTCCAGGGACTGCCGGCTCCAGTCCGTGTTGTCGACCCCCGCCTTGCCGCCCTTCATCCAGTCCGGGGAACAGCACAGGGTGACGACGGGGGTGCCGCCCGACTTCCTGATGAAGTCGATCCGGCGGTCCATCTCGTCGAAGTCGTAACGGCCCTCGACCGGCTCGGGGTTCCCCGCGCCCCAGCCCATGATGTGCTGGATCTGCGGAACCCCCTGGCCGGAGAGCGTGTCCTCGACCCGCCGCGTCGCGCCGTCGTCCCCCTCGTCCGCGCTGTACTGCGTGTGCGTGAAGCCCCACCCGACCACCGGACCCAGGTCTGCGGACGGGTCGGACGGGGAGCCGTGCACCTTGTCACCGGCGCTCGTGGTGCCCCTGTCGTCGGCACGGTCGTTCGGCAGTGTGACGATCACCGTCAGCACCAGGGCCAGAGCGGCCACCCCCACGCCGAGCAGAGCGGTGAGCCGCCACCGCCCCGCCCCCGAAACCCACCCATGACGTCCCATCAAGGGCAAGAGTAACTACGGTCCTTCGCGGAGGGACAGACTCCGCTGCGACAGGGTTGTAACGGGGAGCGGGAGCGGGCCGCCGCGCGGGCAGGCGTGTGACGCGCTGCGGAAATCCCGTGCGGGAGTGCCGTGCGTGGCAGATCATGGCGGCATGTCTGCGAACCCACACGACGCGCTGCCGATCCGGCTCAACGTCGACGACAGCGACTCTCCGGCCGACGTCGTCGACGCGCTGTTCCTCGGCCGTTTCGCGACGGGCGAGCAGCCGCACTCGCACGCGGCGAACATCGACCGGGTGCGGTCGGGGGCCACCCTCCTGCCGCCCGACGCGGTGGTCCTGCGCTCCGCGCGCGACGACGATCGCAGCGCGACGCTCGCCGAGGGCGACGGCTGGACCGTCCTCGTCTCCCGCTGGAACAGGGGCGCCGACGTCACGGTGACGGCGACCACCGCGGAGCTCGCCGAGAAGGTGCTCGGGCAGGCCACGGACGGCGCCGCCGACGAGCCCGAACCCCAGCCGGAGAACGTGACGATGGGGTTCTGGTACGTCTCGCCCCGGCGTGGGCCGCACCGCACCACGCGGCAGATCTCGGCCGGTACGTGGGACGAGGTGCGGGAGAACTACACGGCGCCAGTGGCCGGGGCCATGGAACAGCTGATGAAGACGACCCCGGAAGACATCGCGGGCCGGCTCCTCCTGCTGCACGGTCCGCCCGGCACGGGCAAGACGTCCGCGCTGCGCACGCTGGCCCGGTCGTGGCGCGACTGGTGCCAGGTGGACTGCGTACTGGACCCGGAGCGGCTGTTCTCCGACGTCGGCTACCTCATGGACATCGCGATCGGCGAGGACGACGGCACGGCGAAGGGCCGCTGGCGCCTCCTCCTCCTGGAGGACTGCGACGAGCTCATCCGCGGCGAGGCCAAGCACACGGCGGGGCAGGCGCTCTCGCGTCTGCTCAACCTGACGGACGGCCTGCTCGGGCAGGGGCGGAACGTGCTGGTCGGCGTCACGACGAACGAGGACCTGGAGCGCCTCCACCCGGCGGTCGTGCGCCCCGGCCGCTGCCTGGCCCGTATCGAGGTGGGACCCCTCACCCACCGCGAGTCGGTGGACTGGCTCGGCAGCGAGGAGGGCGTGGGCCGCGACGGCGCGACACTCGCCGAGTTGTACGCGCTGCGCCGCGGCACCGGCCCGGCATCGGTCCCGGACCAGCGCGATGCGGCGGACGCGGGGCTGTACCTGTAGGGGCTCAGGACCTGGGTGCCCTCGGCCGCCTCCCGGTCACCCCTTGTCCCCGTACGACGCCCGCAGCGCGTCCCGTACCGCGGCGAGCGCCTGCGACTCGGAGAGGCCGAGGCGGTGGACCCGTTCCGCGAACGCGGCGGCCGCCGCCGAGGCCTCCCGGGCCGAGGCGTCACGCGCGGCCGCGACGAACGTGCCGTTGCGGCCGCGCGTCTCGATCACGCCGTCCGACTCGAGCGCCCGATACGCCTTGGCCACCGTGTTGGCGGCCAGTCCGAGCGTCTCGGCGAGCCCGCGTACCGTCGGCAGTTTGTAGCCGACGGGCAGGGTCCCGGAGAGGGCCTGTCCGGCGATCTGGGCCCGTACCTGTTCGTAGGGCGCCGTCGCCGCGCCCGCATCGATGTCGATCTTCAAGGTCACGGGCCGATTGTCCCGCACCGCGGAAAAATGGGAGGCACCCCGGCGCGCCCCGCGCGTAGCGTGCGGCCGTATGACTGTGATCGTCCGGGCCCTGCGGCCCGAGGACGCGGCCGCGTTCGCCCGGGTCCGCCGCGCCGCGCTGCCCGCCATGCTCGCCACCGCCGAGTCGGTCGCCTTCGATCTGGCGCACGCCCATCCGGACGCCCGGTACCGGCCGCTGGTCGCCGAGGCCGACGGCGAGGTCGTCGGCACCGCGCAGGTCGGGATCGCGTACGACAGTCCGGACCCGGGGCAGGGCTATGTGAACGTCTATGTGGACCCCGGGCGCACGGGGCGCGGGGCCGGGTCCCTGCTCGTGCGGGCGGCGGAGGAGCATCTCGCCGGCGAGGGCGCCGTCGCCGTCTACTCGTGGGTGCTCGACACCCCGCGGGACCGGGCGTTCGCCGCGCGCCGCGGCTACCGGGCGAGCCGTCCGGCCCACTTCCTCCGTCTCGATCTGGCACACGGCACGCTGCCGCCGCTCGCCGCGCCGCCGGCCGGAGTGACGCTGCGGACCGGCGCGGACTTCGCGGAGGACCCGCGTCCGCTGTTCGACCTGGACGCGGAGACAGTGAGCGACGAACCGAGCGACGTGGCCACGGAGTTCACGGACTACGAGCACTGGCTCGACGAGACCTGGCACCATCCGCTGACCGACCACGAGCTGACCTCGGTGGCCGTGGCCGACGGCCGGCCCGTGGCGTTCAGCCTGGCCCGCACCGACGACGAGACCCGCTACACGTCGGGCATGACCGGCACCGCGCGGGAGTTCCGCGGCCGCGGCCTGGCCAAGCTCGCCAAGAACGACTCCCTGCACCGCGCCCGCGAGGCCGGCGTCACGGAGGCGTTCACGGGCAACGACGCGGGGAACGGCCCGATGCTCGCGATCAACGAATGGTTCGGCTACGAGATCTGTGCCACGGAGGTACGCCATGTCCGCACCCTCACCTGAGACGACCGAGGCTCTTGAGGTGGTCCTGCTCAAGGCGGGCCGTACGAAGATCCGTTACCCCGCGGACGTCGTCCGCGACGACGGCACGCGCGTGACCGTCACCGCCGCCTGGGCCTCTCCCGGGGTCAGGGACTTCGGGTTCGTGCGCTTCGGACCGGGCGACGTCTTCACCGAGCACTACTGGCGGGACCGGTGGTACGCGGTCAAGGAGGTACGCACCGGGGGCGGCACGCTCAAGGGCTGGTACTGCGACGTGACCCGGCCGGCGGTGCTCGAGGGCGGCGAACTCGTCGTGGAGGATCTCGACCTCGACCTGTGGGTCTCGGCGGACGGCAGCGACGTACTGCGCCTCGACGAGGACGAGTTCGCGGAGAGCGGGCTCGCGGAGCGCGACCCGCACGCCGCGGCGGCCGCGCTCCGCGCCCTCGACGACCTCGAACTCCTCGCGCGCACCGAGGGGTTGGGCAGGCTGCTCGCCTAGGACCGTACGGTCGCGACCACCGCGTACCGGTCGTCCTCGACCTGTCTCCCCCACAGCAGCGCGTCGCCGGAGAGCGGTTCGTGCCGGACGTGGGCGGCGAGCGGGGCGAGGGCGCCGGTGAGCCGGGCCGCCGGGATGCCGACGGGGCTGAGCGTGCCCCACACGCCCTCCACCAGGATCAGCCGCCCGCCGGGCCGCAGCAGTGAGAGCCAGTGCGTGAGGGCACCGTCGAGGTCGGGCAGTGTCCACGCGACGTGCCGCACCAGGACGGCGTCGAAGGTCTCGCCCGCGACGGGCGGCGCCGCGGCGTCCCCGACGAACACCCGGGCGGCGCGGCCGGCGAGCTTGGCGCGCGCGAGGTCGATCATGGCGGGCGACAGGTCGACGGCGGTCACGCTGTGCCCCTGGTCGGTCGCGAGCAGCGACATGCTGCCCGTGCCGCAGCCCAGGTCGAGCAGGTCGCAGGGGTGGTCCGGCAGCCAGTCCCGCAGGCGCGCGGCCCAGGCCCCGCGCACGGCGGGATCACGCAGACCGTGGTCGGGTGCGTCGTCGAAGGCCGCGGCCTCGGCGTCCCAGTCGACCCGTTCGAGGGGCGCCATGTCCCGGTTCGTGGTGTCCTCGCTCGTCCTCATACCCAGATCGTGACACCTGCCACTGACAATCACGCTTCGATGCGTCACCCTCCGGGGAACACGTCTACAGCGGTACCGCAGTGGAACCGGGGTAGGCACAGGAGGCAGTCATGCGCCGTGTGACCATCAACAAGCCCGTGGCGAAGACCAGCACCACCCGTCGGCAGCAGCAGGAAGACGCCGCCGCCGAGCGCCGCCACGACCGTCCGGAAGTGCGCAAGGACATCCGGCGCACGTGGTGGCCCGACGAGTGAGCGGGCCGGGACGCCCGTGTCACGCGGGCCGGTCGGCGGAGAGCCTCTTGCGGTAGTGGATGCGGTCGTAGAGGCCGTCGACGCGGCGCTCCACCACCTCGTATCCGTACCGCGGATAGATCTCCTGGTTCTCCCACATCATCGCGTTCGTGTAGAGCCGCACCTCGGGAAGGCCGAGCACGCGCGCGTGCTCGTCGACGAATGCCAGCAGCCGTCGCCCCACGCCCTGTCCATGGGCGTCGGGGTGGACGGCGATGCTGTCGAGGAAGAGATGGTCCTCGCGGGGCTCGACGACCACGAGCCCGACGACGGCGGGCGCTCCGCCCCGCTCCCCGTCCACGACATACACCCTGCCCGCGGCCACCTCGGCGCCGTGGTCGGCCTCCATGGGCGCGGGCACCACTCCGATGCGGTCGATATAGGGGTGGTACGCGGCGTCGGTCACCGTTTTCACAGCGGGTACGTCGGCTGCCACTGCGCGGCGAACTGTGTGAGTCATGGCCGCACAGTACGGGGCCCGAGCGCAGCCTGAGCGCCTCCGTGAAGCTCGCAGCCGGTGTGCCGGCCGACGTCAGAGTCCGAACGCGGTGGTCACCTGCTCAGCGAGATCGTCTTCCGTCATCGTGGTGTCGACGCGGATGGTGCGCAGTTGGAAACGCTCGGCCTCCTCCTCGATGCGTCGTGTGAACATGCGGTCACGTTCGGCGATGTTGCGGCCGGCCTTTGCCGGATCGCTGGTCTCCCATACGAACCCTTCCCCTGGTGCGGACCGGCTCTGGAAGGCGGCTTGGCGGAAATCAGGCGTGGGAAGAAGCCAGACGGCGCGGTCAGGAGCAGCAAGCAGAGGTTTCACGAGGTGCGGCAGGAGCCGAAATCCCTCGACGACGACGCATGGCTCCCGCCGCAGGCGAAGGAGATCTTCAACGATCAGGCCGAAGCCCTCACCTTGAAACCAGTGGAACGTCTCGAGCATGACCTCAGGAGTCCGGCTCACCCATCGCTCGTCCATGTCCATGGCGATGAACTTGTGCAGGCAGGGGGCCTCTTCAGGGGTGGTCCGCCCGGCGTGATCATGCATCACGTCGTCGGTCGCGTAGAGACGCCAGCCGTGGCGGTCGGCGAGCCGGCGGGCGATGGTCGATTTGCCTGCACCACTCCCGCCACCGATCCAGAAGACGTTCCGCAGCCGTGCCGGAAGCTCTGCGGCGTCTGCCCGCTCTTCATACTGTCCGGGCAGCATCCTCCTCCGATCCAGTGGTCAGCGTGTGGGACCGCGCATATCCGCTCGCAGCCCGAGGGACCATCCTCGGCCACGCCCGACGGACCGCTTCGACGAGTTCTCCACAGGGCCAACGTCGCCTGATGCGGCGCCAGTTCGCCTCTCCCCGAGTGGCTCAGTAGCCGCCGTAGCCGCCCACAATGACAATGGCTACGCCGCCGTACCCGTTGTCGTAGCCGTACCCGTTGCCGTACCCGCTGTAGTAGCCGTTGTTGTAGCCGTAGCCGTAGCCGTTGTTGTAGCCGTAGCCGTTGTTGTAGCCGTACCAGTCGCAGTCATCCCACCAGCCGCACCGGTCGTGGGAGTGACTGGCCGCGGAGGCCGCGTGGGCAGGTGCAGCCGTAGCCACGCCTGCGGCACCGACAGCGGCGCCACCAGCCAGCATCACACCGGCGGCGGCTACAGCGAAGGAACGCTTGACATGAGGTGTTCGCATGAGTCTCTACCTTTCCTTCCGCCACCGAAGATCGAAGGCGGGTGGCCACACCGCATGCAAGACATGCGGTGCGGTTCGCAGAGGTCACAGCTCCCAGTGGGAGCACGTCTCGCCGCTCATCGGTTCCGGATCCTCCCGGAATCCTGCCGCCCGCGGCGTGCCCCGGTTGCGACTCTCACAAGAATCACGTTAGTAGCACCTACCCTCTCCAGCATGTTGAGCAGAAGTCTGCTCAATTCCGCAGGTCAGTGGTCGGCGGTCGGCCCCCGCGCCACGACGTCTCCCCTGACGCCGTCCCTTCTTCGACGGTGACGCCCCGGAGCCCACACCACCCGCATGGAGCATGGGCCCCAGGGCCGGGCATTTGCGACGGGCCATCCGCAGAGCACACCGTCAGCATTCGAGGATGCACAGACGCGGCGGGCACTCCGGGGAGCCGAACGGGAAGCCGAACGACGCGTCACGTCTTGGACGCCAGTGGACTGTCACGGACCGCTCCGGGCGTTGCGCGCAGCTCGGCGAGCCCCCTCTCCATGCCCAGCCTGAGCCCCCGATTAGCCCTCCCTTAACCGCACCATAAAGATCGCCATCACCAGCCCCCAGCAGGCGATTCCACGATTTTCAGGGTCTAGCTTTCTCACCGCCGGGGCCGTCGTCGCGGCCCGTCCCCCCACCCCTGAACCGCCGTTGAGGAGTTCCACTCATGACAGTTCGCCGCAAGGCCGCCGCGTTCGCCGTCGCAGGTGCCGTCCCGTTCGCCCTGACCGCACTGGCCGCCGCGCCCGCGTCGGCGCACGGCTCGATGACGGACCCGGTCAGCCGCGTCTCCGCCTGCTACGCGGAGGGCCCGGAGAGCCCGCAGTCCGCGGCGTGCAAGGCCGCCGTCGCGGCCAGTGGCGCGCAGGCCTTCTACGACTGGAACGCGGTCAACATCGCGAACGCCGCGGGCAAGTCGAAGGAGATCATCCCCGACGGCAAGCTGTGCAGCGCGGGCAACGACAAGTACAAGGGGCTCGACCTTCCGCGCGCCGACTGGCCGTCGAGCCCGATGGCGGCGGGCAGCCACACGTTCCACTACAAGGGAACGGCGCCGCACAAGGGCTCGTTCGAGCTGTACATCACCAAGGACGCGTACGACCCGACGAAGCCGCTGAAGTGGTCGGACCTGGAGGCGCAGCCCTTCGTCGAGGTCACCGACCCGAAGATGGAGAACGGCGACTACGTCTTCGACGGTGACGTCCCGGCACGTTCGGGCCGCCACCTCATCTACTCGATCTGGCAGCGCTCCGACTCCCCCGAGGCCTTCTACACCTGCTCCGACGTGGTGTTCGGCAAGGACAGTGGGGCCGGTGCGGCCGCTCCCACCGCCTCCGCGCCCTCCGACCAGGAGATCGCGGACGGCGCCGGCAAGTCGTCCGTGGAGCACCACCACGGTGACGCCGGGGGCAGCGCCGAGCCGCAGGCCGAGGAGTCCACGGCGCCGGCCGCCGATGCCTCGACGGGCGGCAATGCGCCCGAGGCGAAGGGCGGTGCCGCGCAGCCTCTCGCCGACGAGAACCTCGCCGAGACCGGCGGCGACAGCACGACCCCGTACATCGCGATGGGCGGCGCCGCTGTCCTGGCGGTCGGTGCCGCGACGATGTTCGCGTCGGTGCGGCGCCGCTCCGTGGCGGGCGGGCGGCACAGCCGCTGACGCCTCACAGCCGGGCCGCCGTCTCCCTGCCCACTCGTGGAGACGGCGGCCCTTTCACGTCCCGCTGCTACGGGCTCAACTCACCGCCGAGGCACAGGTGGTGGGCGTGGCGTGAGCCGGGTCGAGGGCGTTCGCGACCTCGTGGAAGGCGATGCGGTCGATGGTGCCGATGGCGACGTGCTCGGACAGGTCGACGGCGCACAGGTCCTGAAGCTTGACGTTGTGGACGTCGGAGCCGCTCAGGAACTGGGTGCCGTACGGGGTGACGACCTCGTCGTACTTGGTCGCGATGACGGTGTAGTGGACGCCGGGGACGGTGTCCCCGCCCTGGTCGAGCTTGGTGATGAACGGGGAGCCCGCCATCTGGTCGGCGAGGCCGGGGGTGGCGAGGGTCAGCAGGTCACCGGCCCCGGGGAAGTACGGCAGGAGATTGGTCAGGCCGTTCAGGGTGGTGCCGTGGTTGTCGGGTGCGATGCCGACGAGGGAGTTCACCTTCGCGGCGCCGCCGAGGAACTTGAGGTAGTAGCGGGGCATCATGCCGCCCTGCGAGTGGCCGACGAGGTCGGCCTTGGGGGCGCCGGTGGCGGCGAGGACCTTGTCGACGAACGTGTCGAGCTGGCCCGCCGACTTGTCGATCGGGCCGAGGCCGTTGAACAGCGGGACGCCGGGCAGCTGTCCGTAGTCGAGCGAGAAGACGCAGTAACCGCGGTTCACCAGGTAGGGGGCGAGGATGAGCCAGTTGTCGACGGAGTTCCCGAAGGTGCCGTGGACGAGGACGACGGGGCGCGGGTGCGCGGCGGACGGCTTGCACGAGTAGTTGTTCCAGCCGCTGCTGGGGGCGGTGCCGGCGTGGGCGGCGGCGGGGACCGCGGTGGCCGCGGCCGTGAGCAGCAGGGCCGCGGTCAGGGATCTGACCGCACGTTTCCAGTTCCGGGGCAGCATCGTGTGATCTCCTTGCGGCTCAAGGGAGTTGCGATGTGGGGTGCGTGCCCTGTGATCCGGATCACGAGGATGCTGTACTGCCAGTAAATTACGCGCCAGTAGTAAAAGAGTGAAGTTACGCGTCAGTAAAAACTCTCCGTGGCGACTGGACGCTCCCGGTGCTGACGCGATGTCACCATGTGGGCCTGATGGGCCCGTCGGGTGCGACGGCTGCCAACTGGTCGAGCAGCGCCCTGGCCTTGCGCTCACCGAGCCGCTCGACCCACGGCCGCACCGCGTCGGCGGCGGACTCCTCCGCGGCCCGCGCGCACGCCCAGCCGCGTTCGGTCATGACGACGAGCCGGGCGCGGGCGTCGTCCGGGTGGGGCCGGCGCTCGGCGTAGCCCTTGCGCACCAGCTCGTCGACGAGCTGGCTCGCGGCCTGCTTGGTGACCCCCAGATGCGCGGCGAGGTCGGTGGCGGTCGCGCCGCCCCGGGAGAGCCGCGCGAAAGCGAATCCGTGCGCGGGCCGCAGCCCCTCGAAGCCGCGGGCGAGGACCCCTTCGTGGATGCGTTGCGTCAGCTCACCGGCGGCGGAGAGCAGGGCGGCGGAGAGGGCCATGGCCTCGGAGTTCTGCACGGAGTCATTCAAACACCCTTGACGATTTGGTCAAGCTGCCTGACTATATAGTCAACCCACTTGACCATTTGGCCACGTGGCCGGCTGAACCACGGGGAGTCACCATGCCAGTCATCCGCGCGTCCGAGGCCGCCGTCCACGAGATGCACGGCGTCCGCTTCGTCTCGTACGCCAAGCCCGCCACCGGCAGCAAGGAGCTGTGCGCCTGGCGGGCCGAGATCCCGGCGGGCACCCCGGGCGTCGCCCACACGGTGTCCCGCGAGGAGATCCTGCACGTGCTCAGCGGCAGCCTGCGCTTCACGGTCGACGGGCGCACGGACACGCTCGCCGCGGGCGACACCGCGATCGTCAATCCGGGCGCGACCCTCACCGTCGAGAACCCGGGCGACCTGCCCGCCACCATGTGGGTCACGACATCCATGGGCCTGGAGGCCGTGCTGGCGGACGGCACGCGCGTCACGCCGCCCTGGGCTCGGTAGGGGCTCACGCCGCGAGCCGGCCGGGCACGATCGCCCCGGGTCCGAACCGCGCCCGGGCCCGGTCGGCCACCGCCTCCAGCGCCCGCGCCTTCTCGTCCGCGGGGTCGAAGGTCAGCTGGCGGGCGGAACCCTCCACCGGGCGGAGCCCTTCCGCCCGCAGACCGAGCGCCCGCACCCTGGCCCGCTGCAGGCCGAGCGCCTCGTACATCCGGTACGCGGCCGTGGACAGCGCGGTCGTGTGCGCGGTGGGCTCGGGGAGCGTACGGCTGCGGGTCGTCGTGGACCGGTCGGCGTAGCGCACGGTGAGGGTCAGCGAGCGGCACACCTGCTTCCCGTCACGGAGCCGGGCGCCCAGCTCGTCGGCGAGGGAGAGCAGGGCGCGGCGGTGCCGGTACGGGTCGAGTTCGTCGCGCGGGAAGGGGCGTTCGGCGGCGGTGGACCGCGTGGCGGCGTTGGGGGTGACCCGGGTGCGGTCGACGCCGCGCGCCTTCTCGTGCAGTTCACGGCCGATGCGGGCGGTGGTGAGTCGTTGCAGGGTGCCCTGCGGGGCGGCGGCCACCCGGTCGAGGGTGTCGAGCCCGTACTCGCACAGGGTGCGGGCGGTGGCGGCGCCGACGCCGGGCAGCGCGGCGACCGGCTGCCCGGCGAGGAACTCCGCCACGGCGCCGGGGTCCCCAGGCACCACCCTGGTCACCCCGGGCGAGGCCGTCCGCGCCGCCATCCGCGCCAGCATCGGGCCGGGGCCCGCGCCGATCACGCACTCCACCCCGTACAGGGCGAGCGCCCGCACCCTGATCACCGCGGCGAGTTCGACGGCGTCCCGCCCGAAGTAGCGCACCGCCCCGCCCAGGTCCACGAGGGCGGCGTCGGGCGGCAGCGCCTCGACCGTCGGGCTGAACTCGCCCAGCAGGGCGATCAGTCGGGGCAGCGCCGCCTCGTACATGGGCGGCAGCAGGAACCGTACGTACAGAGTGGTCATCCCGCGCTCCCGGGGCTCTGGTGCCACAGTTTGCGCGGTGGTCCGGACTGGCCGTCGCCCGCCGGGCGCAGATCCGCCCAGGGGTGCATCTCGTATCCGGTGGCCATGCGGATGCGGCGGCCGTCGACCGGGTCGTCCCCGTCGGACGGCCGCTGTTCGGGCGGCTCCGCCAGACGCAGCGCCACCGCGTCGAGGCCGCCCCGCCGGCGCACCTCCACCAGGTCCGCGAGGTTCCACGCGGCCGCGCCCACCACGCTGAGGCTGCGCGGGCCGCGCCGCTGGACCGTGCCGCGCACGAGGAGCAGCCACGAGTGGAAGACGGTGTGCGCGCACGCGGCGTGCGCGTCGTCGAAGAAGGCCAGGTCGACCAGGCCCGTGCCGTCGTCCAGGGTCGTGAAGATGACGCGCTTGCCGGAGCGGATCGGCGGGGTCTGCGTGGCGACCTTGGCGCCCGCGACCAGTACCACCCTGCCGTGCTCGGCCTCGCGCAGGCGGCGCGCCGTCAGCACCCCCAGCTCCTCGAGGAACGTCTCGTGGTCGCCCATGAGATGGCGGGAGGCGTCCATCCCGAGTACCCCGAGTTCGGCGCTGAGCCGCTCGGCGTCGCCGAGGTCGGGCAGGCCGGCCGGCGCGGTCCCGTGGCCGCCGGACAGGGGCAGTTGGGCGCCGCGGGCACCCCGGGACCCACGCGTTCCCCGGTGCAGTTCCGTCAGGTGCAGTTGCAGGTCACGCCGGTTGGCGCCGAACGCGTCGAGCCCGCCGACCTGGGCGAGGCGCTGCGCGAGCGGCTTGCTCGGCCTCGCCCGCTCCCAGAAGTCGAGCAGCGAGGAGTACGGCTGCCCCTCCTCGATGCGGGCCGCCTCGGCCTCGCTGATGCCATGCACGTCGGAGAGCGCGAGCCGCACGCCCCACTTCTCCTCCTCGTGACCGCCGTCCTTGCGACCGCCGTCCTTGTGACCGCCGCTCGTGTGGTCACCACCCCCTTTATCAGACACCAGTTCGATACGGTGAGCGACCGCGGACTTGTTCACGTCCAGCGGAAGGACCGGCACCCCGCGCCGCCGCGCGTCCGCGAGGATCAGTCGCTTCGGATACATCCCGGGGTCGTGCGTGAGCAACCCCGCGTAGAACGCGGCCGGGTGATGGGCCTTCAGCCACGCCGACTGATAGGTCGGCACCGCGAAGGCGACGGCGTGCGCCTTGCAGAACCCGTACGACCCGAAGGCCTCGACGATCTCCCAGGTGCGGGTGATGGTCTCGGCGTCGTATCCGTGCGCCGCCGCCTGCTGTGCGAACCAGAACCGGATGCGCCCCTGCGCATCGGGGTCGGACAGCCCTCGCCTGACCCGGTCCGCCTCGTCGCGGCCGCATCCCGTCATGATGTTCACGATCTCGATGATCTGCTCGTGGAAGACGACGACCCCGTACGTCTCCTTCAGGGGCCCCTCCAGGTCGCGGTGCGGATAGCGGACCGGCGCGCGCCCGTGCCGCGCCTCGATGAACGGCCGCACCATGTCGGCGGCGACGGGACCCGGGCGGAACAGCGAGATGTCCACCACGAGGTCGTGGAAGGTGGCCGGCTGGAGCCGTCCCACCAGGTCCCGCTGGCCCGGCGACTCGATCTGGAAACAGCCCAGCGTCTCGGTGGACTTGATGAGCCGGTACGTCTCCGGGTCACCGGGCTCCACCGCGTCCAGGTCCACCGTGGAGCCGGTCGCCCGCTCGGTCTCCGCGACCGCGTGCGCCATCGCCGACTGCATCCGCACCCCGAGGACGTCGAGCTTGAGCAGGCCGAGGTCCTCGACGTCCTCCTTGTCGAACTGCGACATGGGGAAGCCCTCGCCGCTGGTCGGCACGACGGGCGTACGGGCGAGCAGCGAGGCGTCCGAGAGCAGCACCCCGCACGGGTGCATGGCGATACCGCGCGGCAGCGCGTCGAGCGCCTCGACCAGCTCCCACATGCGTCCGTACCTGTCCCCGCCCTGTCTGGACTCCCCTGCCAGTTCCCGCAGTTCGGGCAGTTCCTCCAGCGCGGCCCGCGCGTCGCGGGCCCTGATGTGCGGGAAGGACTTGGCGATCCGGTCGATGTCGGCCGGGTCCATGGACAGGGCGGCGCCCACATCGCGTACGGCATGGCGGACGCGGTACGTCTCCGGCATCGAGACGGTCGCGACGCGCTCGGCGCCGAACCGGCCGATGATCGCCCGGTAGACCTCCAGGCGCCGGGCCGACTCCACGTCGATGTCGATGTCGGGCAGGACGGAGCGGCGCTTGGACAGGAACCGCTCCATGAGGAGGCCGTGTTCGACCGGGTCCGCGTGCGCGATGCCGAGCAGATGGTTGACCAGGGACCCGGCGCCGGAGCCGCGCGCCGCGACCCGGATCCCCATGTCCCTTACGTCGTCGACGACTTGGGACACCGTCAGGAAGTACGTGGCGAAGTCGTGGTGGGCGATGATGTCCAACTCGCGGTGCATCCGCTCCCAGTACTCCCGCTTCCGGTCGTACCCGAGGCGCAGCATCCCCGCCGCCGCCCGCGACGCGAGGACCCGCTGCGCGGTGCGGCGGCCGGCGCCGACGAGCCGCGGTTCGGGGAAGTGCACGGAGCCGATGCCGAGGTCGTCCTCGGGATCGACGCGGCATTCCGCCGCCGTGGCGTTGGTCTGTTCGAGCAGCCGGTACGCGGCGTCGCGGCGGAAGCCCGCCGCCTCCACCACCCGTTCGGCCGTCATCAACATGGCGTCGGCGTCCTTCAGCCAGCGCTCTCCGCTGTCGAGTTCCTTGCGGGCGTCGACCGGGACGAGGCGGCGCGCGGCGTCGAGGACGTCGGCGACCGGACCGAGGCCCGGGTCGGCGTACCGGACGTCGTTGGTGAGGACGGGGCGGATGCCCTGTTCGGCGGCGAAGCCGACGGTGCGGGCGGCCAGGCGCAGGGATCCGGGGCCCGTGCCCTCGCGGCCGTGGTGGACGGCTTCGAGGCGCAGGGCGTCGCCGTAGATCTCGCGCCAGGGAGCGAGGAGGCGCGCGGCCCGGTCGGGGCGGCCCGCGGCGAGCGCGCGGCCGACGTCGGACGCGGGTCCGAGCAGCACGGTCAGGCCGTCGCCGTGGTTGTCCTCCCAGGTCAGCCGGGTCTCGCCGGTGGCGTGGGCGGCGGTGACCAGACGGCACAGGGAGGCCCAGCCCCTCGCTCCGTCGCGGGCGAGGAAGGTCACGCGCGGGGTCGACTCGTCGATGAAGGCACCGCCGCGCACGGGCTGCCTGCGCCGCTCGGCCGGGGCGTCACCCGGCGCGGCGGATCCGGCCGGCGGGGGCCCGCTCACCGCGAGGTCCGTCCCGAACACCGGCCGCACCCCTGCCTTGACGCAGGCCTTGGCGAACCTGACCGAACCCGCGAGGGTGTCCCGGTCGGTGAGGGCGAGCGCGTCCATGCCCCGCTCGGAGGCACGTCCGGCCAGCCGCTCCGGGTGCGAGGCCCCGTATCTGAGGGAGAACCCGGAGACGGTGTGCAAATGCGTGAACCCTGGCACGCGCACCTCCTGCACACCTCGAACCGACCTGCTCTCGCCTCCCCACCACCACCATAGACCAAGTATCGAACGTGTGTACGACATCCGTGCGAGGTCGCTGCCCCGGGCACCCGTTCAGCCCCACCCCGCCTGCGTACGGACCGGGCTCCCCGGACCGTGAGGGCATGACCCAGACAGCCGACACCCCGCCCGGGCCCCCGCGCGGGTCCTTCCTCGACGAGGTGAAGAGCGCCGTCACACCGCGGGCCGCGCTGCTCGTCATCGGCGTGATCGCCCTCCAGCTGCTCTTCATCACTTCCTATGTAGGGGCCCTGCACAACCCGAAGCCGAAGGACGTGGCGTTCGGTGTCGCCGCACCGGTCCCGGCCGTCGCGCGGCAGGCCGTGGACCGGCTGGACCGGCTCCCCGGCAGTCCGCTCGACCCGCGGACGGTCACCGGCGCGGCCGCGGCCCGTGACAAGGTCGTGAACAGGGACATCTACGGGGCCCTGATCATCGCCCCCCGGGGCACCACCGACACCCTCCTGGTCGCCTCCGGTGGAGGCACCGTCCTCTCCTCCGCCCTCGACGGGCTCATCACCACACTGGAGGCGGCCCAGCACCGCACGGTGCGGACCGTCGACGTGGCCCCGGCCTCACCTCAGGACTTCGACGGCCTGTCGTCCTTCTATCTGGTCGTCGGCTGGTGCGTCGGCGGCTATCTGTGCGCCTCGGTCCTGGCGATCAGCACGGGCGCCAGGCCCGCCGACCCGCGGCGCGCGATCATCCGGCTGGTCACCATGGCGCTCGTGTCGATCGTCGGCGGGCTCGGCGGCGCCGTCATCGTCGGACCGATCCTCGGCGCGCTGCCCGGCAGCGTCATGGCGCTGTGGGGGCTGGGCGCACTGATCATCTTCGCGGTCGGTGCCGCGACGCTCGCCCTTCAGGGACTCTTCGGCATCGTGGGCATCGGCCTGGCGATCCTGCTCGTGGTGGTCGCGGGCAACCCGAGCGCGGGCGGCGCCTTCCCACTGCCGATGCTGCCGCCCTTCTGGAAGGCGATCGGCCCGGCCCTGCCGCCGGGCGCGGGCACCTGGGTGGCCCGCTCCATCGCCTACTTCAAGGGCAACGCGGTCACCGGGCCGCTCCTGGTGCTGTCCGCGTGGGCGGTCGCCGGCATCGTGATCACGATGGCCGCCTCCGTGTTCCGCGGCAGGCGGAAGCCGGGCCCCGGGGCGCCGCCCCGGACACTCAGAACGTGAGGGCCGGCCCGTCGATGACGGGCCGGCCCCTTGTGTCGCGCTGTCCCGCTGTCGTTACGTCAGCCGATCTCGGCGCCGAACGTGGACAGCGCCTCCGTCACCGGCTGGAAGAAGGTCTCCCCGCCGGAGGTGCAGTCGCCGCTGCCGCCCGAGGTGAGGCCGATCGCCGCGTCGCCCGAGAAGAGCGAGCCGCCGCTGTCGCCGGGCTCGGCGCAGACGTCGGTCTGGATGAGTCCGTTGACGACGTCGCCGTTGCCGTAGTTCACGGTGGCGTCCAGGCCGGTGACGGTGCCGTCGTGGACCTGGGTCGTGGAGCCGCTGCGGGTCACCTTCATGCCGACGGTGGCGTCGGCCGCCTTGGTGATCGGCTGCGTGGAGCCGTTGTAGAGGTCGACCTCGCTCGGGTGCGCGACGTCGGCGGCGTACTTGACCAGGCCGAAGTCGTTGTCCGGGAAGCTGGACTGCTCGTTCGTGCCGATCTCCTTGCCGTCGGAGTCCGACCAGGTCGAGATCGCCTCGGTGCAGTGGCCGGCCGTGATGAAGTACGGCTGGCCGCCCTTGACCACGTTGAAGCCGAGGGAGCACCGGCCGCCGCTGCCGGTGATGGCGTCACCGCCCGCGATGAGGGGCTTGAACTCCCCCTTGGTGCGCTGGAGTTTCGCCTTGGAGCCGAGGCCGTCGACGACCTTGCTGAGCTTGCTCCACGCGGCGGTGTCGATCGTGCGGTCGGCGGTGACGACGACCTTGTTGGTGGCCGGGTCGACCGCCCACGAGGTGCCGGGGATCGTCGCGTCCTGCTTCAGGGTGGCGCGGGCGCTCTTGAGTTCGGCCAGGGAGTTCTCGACGACTCTGGCCTTGGCTCCGGCCGCCCGCGCGATGTCCGCCGCGTCCTTGTTCAGGACGTTCACGACGAGGTGCTTGGCCTTCGCGTCGTAGTACGTGCCCGCCGAGTCCGCGCCGAGGTCCTTGGTCAGGGACGAGGCGAGATTTCCGGCCTTCGCGATCGACAGGGTCTGCGGGGCCACCTCAGGGGTGTCCGTGCTCGCGTTCGCAGTCTGGAAGGTGACTCCCGCGGCGACCAGGGCGGCGATGCCCGCTCCTACCGCGGCGGCACGCCGCTTGGGTATGCGTCGGTGCTTCAACTCTCGTCCTCCTGTGGGGGGTCGGAACCGACCGCTGTGGGGTGAGCCGGTCCCGTAGGTTGACGCGCCCACTATCCCGACGGCCACAGGGGACACACAAGGTCGACTTCAGGACGCGCGTGCGACTGACGCTATGCGCTCCCCCGGCCGCGTGCACCCCCGTCACACGCCTGTCGCACCACGTCGGTTTCCACTGCAAACACTCCGCGCAGAGGGGTGGTCCGCAACGGGTGAGGTCTAGTCCTGTCCTGATTCCGATGCCACCGGGCCGGGAATCGGCGGTTGTTCTGCGCCCGGCTGCCGCACCGCGTCCCCCGGGGTCGCCCGTTCGAGGAAGCGCAGGAGCTCCACCGGGAAGGGCAGTACGAGGGTCGAGTTCTTCTCGGCGGCGACGGCCACCACGGTCTGCAGGAGCCGGAGTTGGAGTGCCGCGGGCTGTTCGGACATCTCTGCGGCGGCCTCGGCGAGCTTCCTGGAGGCCTGGAGTTCGGCGTCGGCGTTGATGATCCGGGCGCGCCGCTCGCGCTCCGCCTCGGCCTGCCGCGACATCGAGCGCTTCATGGTCTCGGGCAGCGACACGTCCTTGATCTCGACGCGGTCGATCTGCACGCCCCAGCCGACGGCCGGGCTGTCGATCATCAGCTCGAGGCCCTGGTTGAGCTGTTCGCGGTTCGAGAGGAGGTCGTCGAGGTCGCTCTTGCCGATGATGGACCGCAGTGACGTCTGAGCCATCTGGGAGACGGCGAACCGGTAGTCCTCCACCTGTACGACGGCCTCGGACGCGTCGATCACCTTGAAGTAGATGACGGCGTCGACCCGCACCGTGACGTTGTCGCGGGTGATGCCGTCCTGCGCGGGCACCGGCATCGTGACGATCTGCATGTTGACCTTACGGAGCCGGTCCACGAACGGCACGATCATCGTGAACCCCGGACCGCGCACATCCGGTCGCAGCCTCCCCAGCCGGAAGACCACTCCCCGCTCGTACTGTTTGACGACGCGCGCCGCCGCCGTCGTGTAGATCACCAGAGCGGACGCGGCAGCGGCTCCCGCCGCCAGCAGTTCCTCGACCACGGAGTCCTCCAGGGTTCGGACCCAGGCACTCGGACAGGCTTTTCCGAAGGTGACGCCTTAGAAATGACGCCTTGGAAGTTGATGCCTCAGAAGGTGACGCTTTCAACGGTTTCCCCTTCGAAGGTAACCCCGGACCGCGCACAAGAGCGAGCCCCCGCACGGCAGTTGCCGTGCGGGGGCTCTCTGCTGCTGGCCGCAGGTCAGGCTGTATCCGTCAGCCGACGGATACGGATCAGTAGACGCTCACTCCGTACGCACTCAGCGCCTCGGTGACCGGCTGGAAGAAGGTCGTACCGCCGGAGGTGCAGTTGCCGCTGCCGCCGGAGGTCAGACCGTACGCGGTGGAGCCGCCGTAGAGCGGGCCTCCGGAGTCGCCGGGCTCGGCGCAGACCGTGGTCTGGATGAGGCCGGAGACGATGTCGCCGCCGCCGTAGTTCACGGTGGCGTTGAGCGCGGTGACGCGGCCGCTGTGGATACCGGTGGTCGAGCCGCGCCGGGTGACCGTGGTCCCCACGGACGGCGTGGCCGCACCGGTGATGTCCTGGCTGCCGACCGTTCCGGGCGGGGTACCCGTGGTGCTGTACTTGACGATGCCGTAGTCGTTGCCCGGGAAGCTGGATCCCGCGGTCGACCCGATCGCCGTCGAGTGGGACGAGTTCGACCACCAGGTGCCGGCGCCGTCGGTGCAGTGGCCCGCGGTCAGGAAGTAGTAGGTGCTGCCCGAGCGGACGTTGAAGCCGAGCGAGCAGCGCCAGCTACTCGCATAGATGGCGTCGCCGCCGGAGACCAGCTTCTTGAACGTGCCGGGGGTGCGCTCGATCTTCAGGGCGCCCGCGTTGCTGCCGGCCGCCTTCTGGATCCTGGCGATCTCGGCCTGCGAGACCGTGCTGTCGGCGGTGACGACGACCTGCTTGGTCTTCTGGTCGACCGCCCAGGCGGTGCCGGGTACATCGGATTTCAGGACGGACGTGCCGGCCTGGGTGAGCTGGGTCGCGCTGAAGGTGTGCGCGACGGGCGCGTCCGACGCGCTGGCCGTGGGGACGGCGAGTGCGCCGATGGCGACGAGTCCGGAGGCCACGGAGATCATCCGGGCGCGTCTCGTTATGCCACTGCGGGGGGTGGTGCGCTTGATCCTCACTGGTCGTTCCTCCCGAGGGAAGTCGGGGGCCCGCGTGGGGTCGGGGCCCGTGAGGCGCAGCCAGCGGCCCGCCGTTCGGATTCCGGATTCCGGAATGTTCCGAAGATGCGGTGCCCCTGACAAGCGCTGGTCGGGAGTATTCGGTGTTTCAACTGACCGGCACAAGGGCGCCTTTCGGCCGTCCGTCCGGTACACGTCCACATGCCCCGACGGCTGCTGCGGTGGTTCGCAGGCCGCCGGGGCTCGGCTCCCCTGTCAGACGGAGGTACGCGCGACGAGGTTCCGTTCGCCGGCCTCGATCTTGACCGGCAGGGTGTTGCCGGGGGGCGGGAAGGGGCAGATGAAGTGGTCCGCGAAGGCGCAGGGCGGCAGCACCGCGCGGTTGAAGTCCACGCCCGTACGGCCTTCGGCGTCGGGCGCGGCGGGCCGCAGGAAGCGGAACCGGAAGGTCCCGTCGTCGCTGGTGGCGTCGGCGAACACGGCCCACAGCGAGCCGTCCGCCTGCACGGCGACCTGGAGGGTGAGGTCCTGTCCTTCGAGAGTGAAGGCCAGTTCACCGCCGAGGCCGAGGCCGCGCACCTTGCCGTCGGCGTTCTCGACGCGGACCGTGCGGCCGGTCCCGTACGGCGTGAAGCGGCCCTCGACCGTCCAGCGGGGGTCGTGGGCGGTGGCCTCGATACCGCGGAAGGCGCGCCGCGGCCCCGACTGCGGGTCGAAGTCGCGTACGGCCCACAGGCCTTCGCGCACGATCGCGACGAGGCGGCGCTCTCCGAGGCCGACCTGCGCGTCGGCCGTGAGCCGCACCTCACCGGTGAGCGGCCGTCCGTCGCGGGTGAGTCCGTCCTCGGGCGCGGCGGTCAGGACGACCCCGTCGCCGTCGGCCCGCCACTGCCCGGGAATGGCCGGAAGTTTGCCCTCCGGATAGTCGTCGAGCCAGAAAGTGCCGGTGAGGGCGAGCGGTCCGTAGGGCTCGGAGACGGATGCGGTCCGCTGTTCGTGCCACTGCTGCCAGGCGCCGGCTGCGCCGGTCGCGTCGTCGGTCATGCGGTCAGGCCTTCCTCGCGTGCGGGGCGTACGGGTTCTTTCAGCCCCAGATGGGAGCGCAGCGTCGTACCGGTGTATTCCGTGCGGTACACCCCGCGTTCCTGGAGCAGGGGCACCACCTGGTCGACGAACTCGTCCAGGCCGCCCGGGGTCAGGTGCGGTACGAGGATGAAGCCGTCGGCCGCGTCGCTCTGCACGAACTCGTCGAGCTCGGCGGCGACGGCCTGCGGGGTGCCGATGAACGACTGTCGTGTGGTGGTCTCGATGACGGTCTGCCGGATGGACAGGCCCTTGGCACGGGAGAGGGCGCGCCACTGCTCGGCGACGACCAAGGGGTCGCCGCGCTGGGTGCGGCCCTGCGAGAGCCCGGAGCCGACGACCGGGTCGATGTCCGGCAGCGGCCCGTCGGGGTCGTACGAGGAGAGGTCGACGCCCCAGACCTGCTCCAGGGTGAGGAGCGCGTTCTGCGGGGACACCTGTTGGCGCCGGATCCCGGCGGCCCGCTCCTGGGCCTCGGCGGCGGTGTCGCCGAGGACGACGGTGACACCCGGCATGATCTTCAGGTCCTCGGCGGTGCGCCCGTACTTCGCGAGCCGGCCCTTCACATCGGCGTAGAACGCGCGGCCCGCCTCCAGGGTGCCGTGCCGCGTGAAGATCACGTCGGCCGCCGACGCCGCGAACTCGCGCCCCTCGGGAGAGTCCCCGGCCTGGATGACGACCGGGTGCCCCTGCGGGGAGCGCGGCAGGGTGAACTCGCCCTCGATGTCGAAGTGTCGGCCGGTGTGCGCGAAGGGGTGCGGCTGCCCCTCGGGCGTCCAGGAGTCCCACAGTTCACGGGCCGTGGCGACGAACTCGGCGGCGCGCGTGTACCGGTCCGCCCGGTCGAGGTAGCCGCCGCGGCGGAAGTTCTCGCCGGTGAAGGCGTCGGACGAGGTGACGACGTTCCAGGCGGCGCGGCCCCCGCTGAGGTGGTCCAGCGTGGCGAACCTGCGGGCGGTCTCGTAGGGCTCGTTGAACGTCGCGTTGACCGTCGCGGCGAGGCCGAGACGCTCGGTGACGGCCGCGAGGGCGTTCAGGACGGTGAGGGACTCCGGCCGCCCGACGACGTCGAGGTCGTGGACGCGCCCCTTGTGCTCGCGCAGCCGCAGCCCCTCCGCGAGGAAGAAGAAGTCGAACAGGCCGCGCTCGGCGGTGCGGGCGAGGTGCTCGAACGACGCGAAGTCGATCTGGGAGCGGGAGCGCGGATCGGTCCAGACCGTGGTGTTGTTGACCCCCGGGAAGTGGGCGGCCAGGTGGATGTGTTTGTCGAGCGGCCTCCGGCCGCGGGGCTTGCGCTGTTCGTCGGTCGAGGTCATGACGGGTCCCCCGCGAGCGCGGCGTACTGGTTGACGGGCCGGGCGAGCCCCAGGTGCTCCCTGAAGGTGCTGCCCGGATAGAACGTGCGGAACAGGCCGCGGTGCTGGAGCAGCGGCACCGTGCCGTTGACGAGCCGCTCCAGGTCACGGCGCGGCTCGACCGGCGTGAAGTGGAAGCCGTCCACGGCGCCGGCGCGGTGCCAGGCGGCGACGAGGTCGGCGAGGTCGACCGGGCCGCCCCGGTAGAGCGGGCCGAGGTCGCTCGGCAGCGGTCCTCCCCCACCGTGACCGGGCACGGCCGCGTGCTCCCCGCCGCCGAGGTCGATGCGCAGCGCGGCCAGGACGCGCAGGGCGTCGGGATCGCGGCCGTGCTCGGCGGCGCGGCGGCGCAGTCCGGCGCGGACGGCGGCGGCCTGCGCCGGGCCCGCCGCGTTCACCAGGGCGACGTCGGCGTGGCGGGCGGCGACGTCGTACGCGTGCTGCTGCGTGGCGTCGACGACCGTGACGGGGTGGCCCTGCGGCGGGCGCGGCACGATGGAGGGGCCGCGTACGGAGAACGTGGCGCCCTGGAAGTCGACGTGGTGCAGCTTCTCCCGGTCGACGAAACGTCCGGTCGCCACGTCGCGGATCTCCGCGTCGTCCTCCCAGCTGTCCCACAACCGGGTTGCCACGTCGGCGACTTCACCGGCCTCGCCCCACAGTTCCGCGGCGGGCGCGGCGGCCCTGCGGCCGAAGAGGCGGGCCTCCTCCTCGGTGGCGGACACCTCGGGCCGCCAGCCGGCGCGGCCCCGGCTCACCCAGTCGAGGGTGGCGACGGCGGCCTGCACATGGAAGGGCTCCGTGTGCGTGGTGGTGACGGTGGGGACGAGGCCGATGCGGGCGGTCGCCGGGGCGACCCGGGACAGCACGGCGAGCGCGTCGGGCCCGGGCCGGCCGAAGGAGTCCCCGAGGGTGACGAAGTCGAGGGCGCCGCGTTCCGCGAGGCGCGTGAGCGTGAGGTACGGATCGGCGTCGTAGGTGTCGGGCTGGTCGACGGCCGCCGCGAGATGCAGCAGGCCGCGCCCGGTTGACGTAGTCATGAGCAGGTCCTTGGACGAGGAACGGAAGAACGGGGGCGGCGGGCGGGCTACGGCTTGGGCAGGCCGGGCGGGTTGATCTCCGACTTCTCGACCGCCTCGGTCGACAGGCCCCAGCGCTTCAGGACGCGCCCGTACGACCCGTCCTTGATCACGTGGTCGAGGGCGGCGGCGTACGCGTCGACGAGTCCGCTGTCCTTCTTCGTCGTCGCGGCGATCTTGCCCTGGATCTTGTCCCCGGCGCCGGAGAGCGTGCCGATGATCTGCGACTGGCCCGCGGACTCCACGTGATAGGCGGCGCTGGGGCTCGGGCCGAGGTAGGCGTCGATGCGGCCCGACTGGAGAGCCAGGTAGTAGTCGGTGTCCTTCTGGAAGTACTTGATGGTGACCGGCTTCAGGCCCGCCTTCTCGTCCTGCTTGCTCCAGTCGACGAGGATCTTCTCCTGGTTGGTCCCGGAGGAGACGGCGATGGTCTTCCCGGCCACGTCCTTGGGCTCCTCGACCCGCCAGTTCGTGCCCTTCTTGGCCTCGAACGCGATGTTGTCGAGCCGGTAGGTCGCGAAGTCGTACTTCTCCTTGCGCTCCTCCGTGACGGTGACGTTCGAGAAGACGGCGTCGAACTTGCCGCTGTCGAGGCCGACGAAGAGGTTCTCCCAGGACACCGGGGAGAACTCGATCTTCAGGCCGAGTGTGTCGGCGACGAGGGTCGCGATGTCGATCTCGGAGCCGATGCGCGTCTTGTCGTCGGTGGCGTAGAAGCCGAGTGGCGGCGAGGCGTCGGCGCTGCCGCCGAGCCTGAGCGTGCCGCGCTCGCGCACCGCGGCCGGCAGCTCGGCCGCGATCGCGTCGACCTTCTTGGCGCGGATGCGGTGCTGGTCGGGCCCGATGTTGATGCCGCCCACCTTCTCGGAACCACCACCCTTGCCGGTGCCGGTCGCGGCATCGCTGTCACCTCCGCAGGCGGTGAGCAGGGGTGCGGCCACGAGCGCGGCGACGGACAGGGCGAGGGTGCGGCGGGACAGCATGTGCGAACTCCTGGGTGAGAAAGGTGAATGGAAAAGGTGAGTTGAAAGCGAGAGAGGAAAGGGGCGCGGGGGTCAGAGGACCTTGGAGAGGAAGGCCTTCGTGCGGTCGTGGCGCGGTGCGTCCAGTACGTCGCCGGGGGCGCCCTGTTCGACGATGCGGCCCTCGTCCATGAAGACGACGGTGTCGGCGACCTCGCGGGCGAAGCCGATCTCGTGGGTGACGACGATCATCGTGGTGCCCTGGAGCGCCAGGTCCTTGATGACGTCGAGGACTTCGCCGACGAGCTCGGGGTCGAGCGCCGACGTCGGCTCGTCGAAGAGCAGCAGCTTCGGTTCGAGGGCCAGCGCGCGGGCGATGGCGACACGCTGCTGCTGTCCGCCGGAGAGCTGCTTCGGGTAGGCGTCGGCCTTGTCGGCGAGCCCGACGCGGTCGAGCAGTCTGCGCGCGCTGTCGAGCGCGTCCTTGCGGGGGCGCTTGAGGGCGGAGACCGGGGCCTCGGCGATGTTCTCCAGGACGGTGAGGTGCGGGAACAGGTTGAAGTTCTGGAAGACGAAGCCGATCTGGGTGCGCTGCTTGAGCACCTCGCGCTCGCGCAGCTCGTACAGCTTGTCGCCGGAGCGCCGGTAGCCGACGAGGGAGCCGTCGACGCTGATCCAGCCGCTGTCGACCTTCTCCAGATGGTTGATGGTGCGCAGCAGCGTGGACTTGCCGGAGCCCGACGGGCCCAGGACGACGGTGACCTCGCCGGTGCGCACCTCCAGGTCGATGCCGCGCAGCACCTCCAGCGTGCCAAAGCTCTTGTGGACGGCCTTGATGTCGACCATGGTCCGGCCGGCGCCCGCGTCGCTCATCGGGTGGTTCCCTTCGAGAAGTGTCGTTCTACGTAGTGCTGGAGGACGGAGAGCGCGCTGGTCAGGAGCACGTACCAGACGGTGGCGACCATCAGGAGCGGGACCACGCGCCCGTTGCGTCCGTAGATGACCTGGACCTGGTAGAAGAGTTCGCCGATCGCCATGACGGAGACGATCGAGGTGCCCTTGAAGAGCGAGATCACCTCGTTGGCCGCGTTGGGCAGGATCGAGCGCATGGCCTGCGGCAGGACGATGCGGCGGATCTGCCGCAGCCGGGGGATGCCGAGCGCGGCCGCGGCCTCCAACTGGCCGCTGTCGACGGCCAGTACGCCGCCGCGCACGATCTCGGCGGCGTACGCGGCCTGGTGGAGCGCGAGCCCGAGGACGGCCGCGCTCATCGCGCCGACCAGGCCCATCGTGTCGAAGGAGAAGAAGCCGGGCCCGAAGGGGATGCCGAACTGCAACTCCTTGTACAGATACGCCAGGTTGAACCAGAAGAGCAGCTGGACGATCAGCGGGATCGAGCGGAACGCCCAGATGTAGCCGAAGGCGACGACCTGGAGGAACCGGCTGGCGGACAGGCGCATGAAGGCCAGGACGATGCCGAGCGCGAACCCGAGCGCCGTTCCGTAGAAGGTCAGCTGAAGGGTGACCCACACCGCCTTGAGGATCACGTCGGCGGTGAAGTAGTCGGCGAACACCCCCCATTCCCAGCCGGTGTTGGTGATGAATCCGTGCGCGAACTGGGCGAGCAGCACGGCGGTCGCGACGATGGCGGCCCAGCGCCAGGGGTGGCGGACGGGCACCACTTTCAGCGCGGCGTAGTCCTCGGCGCCGCCGGCGGTCTTGGCTGATGACGTTCTGTCGACGGGTGGATCACTGGTCAGGGACATGGCGGTTCCTCTGGAACAGGGGAGAGAAGGGGGGCGAGGCGAGCAGGGCTCAGGCTGCGGCGCGACAGGCGAGGTCGCGCAGGAACGCCAGGACCGCGCGGGCGGTGGCGTCGTTCTGCCGGAACGAGGGGCTGTTCGTGCGCGGTCGCGTGAACGCCCCGGCGCCGCGCGCGTTCGTGTGCGGGCCGAGCGCGAAGCGGCGTGGGTGTGCCGTGCCGTCGCGGTGCAGGACGCGCCCGTCCTCGGGGTCGACCGCGAGGAGTCCGGCCGGGGTCGCCCGTGCCCCGTCCTCGTACAGCTCGCGCAGGAGCTGGTCTCGGGTGCGGGCGAGCGTGGGGTGCGGCAGGCGGGCCTCGACGAGGGCGCGGGCCTCGATGACGGAGCCGGGCACGGTGGCGCTCGTGGCGCGGAAGACGCCGTCCTCGGCGGCGACCCGCATGTCCGCGCCGGCGAACCTCACGACGCCGGCCCGGGAGAGCGCGAGCAGTTGCCGCAGCCGCGGTCCGGGCGGCCCGGAGGCGAGGTAGCTGAAGAAGCCGTGCCACCAGGACCCGATGTCGCCGAGCCGCACGACCTGTCCGTACACGGAGAGCAGACCGAGGAACACGGCGAGGTCGGGGCTGTGCGCGGGGTCGTGGCGGCGTTCGAGGTCGGCGGTGATGTAGCCGCGCAGCCCGTCCTGGAGTTCCTCGGACGAGGTGTGGCGTACGCCGTCCAGCGGGTGGTCGAGGGCCGTGAGGTCGAGGCGGTCCGCCGGGTCGGGCACGGCGGAGGCCACGAGGGCCTGGAGTTCGGCGCTCAGCGGTTCGGCGGCGGCGTACTTCTCCTCGAAGTCGGCCCAGGCGACTGCGGTGCGCTCGGGGTGGGCGGTGAACAGACGGTGGTAGTGGGCGAAGCCGAGTTCCTTGTCGATGAGGGGCCACACGTCGCGACGGAAGTCGTAGCCGTCGGGGCGGGCGAGGAGGTCGTCGATCTCGGCGGGGCCGAGGAAGCGGGGCAGCGGCGGGCGCCAGCCGGTCCAGTCGTACCCGATCTTGGAGTGGTAGGGGATGCCGCGCCGCGAACCGACGTGCAGGACCGGCTCGCGCCCCGAGGGGATGTACGTGTCGCCCTCGTACCGTCCGCCGCGGCCCTCCGTCAGGAGCACCATCAGGTCGACGAACGCCAGGCCGAAGCCGCGGACGAGGACGTCCTCACCGGGCGCGAGCGCGGACAGGTCGCTGTCCGCGGTGAAGTCGGGCGGCAGGTGGACGAGTCCGTGCTCGCGCGCGTACGCACTCAACTCCCGCTGCTCATCGTCGAGTTCGGCGTCCAGGTGCCCCTGGGCGAGGATGACGGTGTCGGCGAGGAGAGGGCGGGCCCACCCGTCGAGCCACACCTGCTGGCGGCCCTCGCGGGGGCCGCTGACGCGCAGGGCGCGGCGCGCATGATGCTGGACGGTGACGCCCGGCGGGAGCGCGGCCACGGACTGCTCGTACACCCAGCGCAGATAGGCACCCTGGAGCTGCCGGTCGGCGAAGGCGCGGCCGTCGAGGTCCGCCCACTCGTGCAGGGCGGGTCCGGGGAGTACCGGACCGTCGAGTTCGACCGTGTCGTCGGTGAACATCGTGACGTCCTGGGACTGCGAGTTCATCCAGAGCAGCGGGGACTGCTCCTGCCGCCAGACCCGTCCGCCGCCCGGCGGGAAGGGGTCGACGAGATGGATGTCGAGTTCGAGCCCGGCGTACTCGGCCGCGTTGGCGGCGATCCGCTCCAGGACGCCGGTCCCCCGCGGACCGGCTCCCACGATCACCAGCGAGGGCCTCATCGGGTGCGCTCCGAACCGCGCGCGTAGTGCCGCTCGACGTAGAACTGACCGGCGCTCAGGAGCGAGGTGACCACGACGTACCAGATGGTGGCGACCAGGAGCATCGGGATGACCTGGTAGGTGCGGTGGTAGACGAGCTGCACCGAGTAGAGCAGGTCCTGGACGGCGATGACGCTGACTATGGAGGTGCCCTTTAGGGTGCCGATCAGCATGTTCCCGGCGGGCGGCACGATGGAGCGCATGGCCTGCGGCAGGATGATCCGCCGCCAGCGCCGCAGCCGGCTCAGCCCGAGCGCCTGCGCGGCCTCGATCTGCCCGCGGTCCACGGAGAGGATGCCGCCGCGCACCACCTCGGCGGCGTACGCGGCCTCGTGCAGGGTGAGGCCGATGATGGCGACGGTGATCGGCCCGAACAGGTCGACCGTCTTGATGCCGAGGATGTGCGGGTACAGCGCCCCGATGTTGAACCAGAACAGCAGCTGCACGAGGATCGGCATCGACCTGAACAGCCAGACGTAGCCCCAACTCACCGCGCGCAGCACGGGGTTGGCGGACAGACGCATGACGGCGAGCAGGGTGCCGAGGGCGAAGCCGAGCGCCATGACGAGGGCGGTCAGCCAGAGGGTGAGACCGAGTCCGCGCAGGACGGACGCCGACGTGAAGTAGTCGGCGACGACGTCCCACTGGAAGGCGTCGTTGCGGATCACCGAGGTGGCGGCGAGCGCGAGGAGTGCGAGGACGACGGCGGCGGCGAGCCACTGACCGGCGCGGGGCCGGCGGACGATGCGAGGCTGTGCCTCACCGGCGTCGGCGGGCGGTCCGGCCGCGGCAGGCGCGGTCTTTGCGAGTGTGTTCGAGGACATGCGAAGGCTCCGTGGGCACTGGAATCCAGCACGGTCTTGCCTTCACACGGAACTTGCGGGCCGAGCCCCTCAGCAGCGGTCCCCTCACCGAGAGTACGGGGCTCGCTCCGCTCGCTGTCAAGGCTGTCCACAGTGTGAGCCGTACGTCTCATGTGAGTTGACGCAGAAACGGATGCCTGTTCCACTTGGCCCATGCATCCGCAGCAGTGGCTGGTCACGCGCTCCCACATCGACTTCGGTCGAGTGTGGTCGGCGTCCTGTTGATGCCCTTCTGACGCCCGCTGCGCGTCTGCTTCTCCCTCTTCTCGACGCTTTCCGGCGCTTTCCGGACGTATGCCGCGTTTTGAACGCCTCTGCGTCTTCTGCGCCTGCGGCGTCTCCCACGTAACCCGCGTTTCCCGGTGCGCCCAAGTGCGCGCACTCGCCCGCGCCTTCACACACCCACGCGTCCTCGCGTACCCCTCCCCTCAGCTGTCTCCTCATCCCTGCGTGCCTGTTGTCTTCGAAGGGCAGAACTCCACGCCATGCGTACGACCTTGACGACCCATCATCGGCTCACCGCCGCATTCGCACTGATCACCGCGGCCACCCTGACACTGACCGGCTGCGGCTCCGGCGACCCCGGAGCCTCCGCCGGCGGAGCCGCACCCGCGGGCAAGAGCGACAAGATCCCCACGACCGACGTGGTGAAGGCCGTCAAGAAGGACGAGGCGGCGGCGAAGCTGCTGCCCGCCGACGTCCGGTCGAGCGGCAGGCTGACCGTCGGCGCCTCCATCGGCGGCACCCCGCCCGGCGCCTTCTACCTGGAGGACGGCAGGACCGCCGCCGGCCAGGACATCGACTTCGCCGACGCCGTCGCCAAGGTCCTCGGGCTGAAGCTGAAGCGGGAGGCGGCCGGTTTCGAGGCGATCCTGCCCGCACTCGGCAGCGGCAAGTACGACCTGGGTACAGGCAACTTCGGCGTCACGGACGAGCGGCGCAAGACGATCGACTTCGTCACGTACATCAATGACGGCCAGGGATTCGCCGTACGCAAGGACAGCGACCTGAAGAAGGTCACCGACCTCAGGCAGCTGTGCGGCCTGAACGTGGCGACCGGCGCGGGCACCACCTTCGAGGCGACCCTGGAGGAGAACAAGCACCTCTGCACGGACGCCGGGAAGAAGGCGTACAGCGTGAAGACGTACGCCGACCAGAGCGCGATCTGGTCGTCCCTCCAGCAGGGCAGGTCCGACGTGGTGATGAGCACCATCAACGGGCTGCGCTACGCCGTCGCACAGCAGGAGGGGCTGAAGTTCCTCAACGAGTACCACCGTCTCGACGTCGGCTTCGCCTTCAAGAAGGGCACGAAGCTGGCGCCGGCGTTCCGGGCGGCGGTGAACAAGCTGATCGCCGACGGGACGTACGACAAGATCCTGAAGAAGTGGGGCACGAGCGAGTCCGCGATCGAGAAGTCACAGATCTCACCGCCCGAGATCAAGGACTGACCCCGCCCGGACCCGCGACCCGAGACCCCCGTGCCCGCGCCCCGTGCCGCGCGCCCGGGGGCTCAACAGTCGCAGCAGGAGCAGCACTCACAGCATTCGCAGATCGAGCACGCCTCGCAGCAACTGCAGTCGGTGGAGCAGCATTCGCTGCACCAGCCCTCGCGCTTCTTCCGGGACCAGGGCCCCTCGAACTCGTCGGCACAGCACACCTTGCAGGTGCAGCAGAGCCCGATGGCCGCGGCACACCCGGCGAGGAAACCGCGCTTGCCGGGCTTCGGCGGCTGGAAGGACGGCCCACCGCCGAAGCCACCGGGCCCGCCCGGACCACCGGGACCGCCCTGCCCGCCGCCGTACGGATTCTGCGAGCCGTACGGGCCCGAGGACCCGGGCGGCACATACGGGCCCGATCCGGTGGGCACCCAGGGGCCGGGCGCGCCGGGGCCCTGTTGCGGCGTGGACGCGGCCGGTGCGTGCGCGCCGCGCGCGGGGCCTGGGCTGTGAGAGGGGTCAGCGATGTGGGACGCGTCGGCGCCGTGCGCGCAGCCCGACGTGCCGAAGGCGCGGTCGACCGAGCGGCGCAGTTCGTGGACGAGCAAAAGGTGCGCGAGCGTGCCGTCGACGAATTCGGCCTCGCGCAGGGCGAGGCGGATGCCGCGCAGCGCGTCGTCGGCGAGGCGCCGTGCCTCGGCGAGGTCCGTGCCGGTCGCCGTGAGCGGGTTCCAGGCACCCGACGCGGCGTCAGCTTCCTTGTCCTCCACGGCGTCCAGGAGGTGCGCGAGCCGCCCGAAGAGCCGTCCGGCCTCGGCGAGCGGCGCCGCGTTGCCGGGGCGTCCGGCGAGGACCGCGGTGTGCGTGAAGGCGGCGGCGGTCGCCGTCTCGGTCGGTTCGGTGACCGTGAGCACCGGGGTGCCGAGGCCGGCGAGCGCCTCGATCCCCATCTGACGCTCCACGGCGTCGACCAGGACCGCGGTGTCGAACCCCACGTCAGAACCCGTACGGGAACCGGCCTTTCCCCACTTGGTGGCGACCCTGCGGGCCGCCGCGGCCACCGGCCTGCGGGCCAGGAGGCCGTCGCCGTCGGCGACGTGGTCGCGGACCTTCGCCGAGGCGAGGACCAGCGAGACGGCCGCGGCGAGCCGGGCGCCCTCGCCCTGCGCGACGGACGCGGTGCGCATCCCGCGCAGCGGACAGGGCCCCGCCGTGCGCCGTCCCCCGGCGGCGTGTTCGGCCTGAGCCTCCGTCAGAACCGAGATCAGCAAACCGTCATAGTTCGTGACAACCCGGGCGAACTGCCCGTGATCACCGCGAAGTGCCAGGCAGAGTCCGCACAGATGGGCCATCCACTGGGCCTTGAGCCCCTCACCGAGACGATGGCTGCAAGGCCGGACCATTCCGAACAAGACGACTCCCCCGAGGGTCCCGAAGACGTAAGCTGCGGCATCGTATCGAGGGTGCCGTTCACCCGTACGCCCCGGCCGTCACCCATACGCCGCGAAGAATCATATTTCACTCACTGTCAGCAGCCGTACGGGGTACGACCCTTGGGATTCACGGGACAGCGCCGTGTTGACTCTGCACCAGTAGCGTCACGAAAACCCCGCGCGGCGACTATCCACTTGGCGCACCATCCGCATCATGGACGACCATAGGGATACGGAACGCAGAGGAACCGCTGTGAGAGGAGGCGTCCATGGGATCGGTGCGCAAGGCGAGTGCCTGGCTTGGCCTCGTCGACGACAACGATGACGAGCGTTACTACGACGACGACTACGCCGAGGGGGCCGAGCCCCACACCGGCGCCGCCTGGGTCACGGACCCGCGCGTGAAGGTGGCGGCCGACGCCGCCGAGGAGCAGGGCCGCCGGATCGGCACGGTCACCCCGGACGGATTCCGGGACGCCCGTGGCATCGGCGAGATGTTCCGGGAAGGTGTCCCGGTCATCATCAACCTCACGGCCATGGAGCCCGGGGACGCCAAGCGCGTCGTCGACTTCGCGGCCGGGCTCACGTTCGGGCTGCGGGGTTCCATCGAGCGGGTGGCGAACCGGGTGTTCCTGCTGAGCCCTGCCGACACGCAGGTGGTCAACGGTGAGGCGGAGAGCCGTCCGACGGACGGTTTCTTCAACCAGAGCTGAGCGTCACGGGTGGGTAGGGCCCGGCCCCTCGGCCGGGTCACCGCCCGCGGCAGCCGTCACGCGACGGTGGACTCCACGCCGACCCGCTCGGGACCGCGCTGGGGCCCGATCTTCGCCGTGCCCTCCGCGTCCTGCGGGGCAGCGGCTTCGCACTCCATCCGCCGGGGCAGCCGCAGCGCGGCCACCGCGCCGAGCAGCAGGAGCCCGGCGCTGACGAACAGCGTCACGTGCAGCCCGTGGACGAAGGCGACCCGGGCGGCGCTGCGCAGCGCCTCACCGGCGGTGCCGCCGAGCCGCGTCGCGACCTGGTACGCCTCGCCGAGCGAGTTGCCCGCGTGGGCGCTCGCGGATCCGGGCACTCCGGTGACCCGGGCGATCCCGGGTGCGTACGCGGCGTTCATCACGGAGCCGAGCAGGGCGATGCCCATGCCCGCGCCGAGCTGGTAGGAGGTCTCCCCTATCGCCGCGGCGCCGCCCGCGTCCTGCGCCGAGGCCTCGCTGAGCATCGACTCGTACGCCCCGAAGAGGGTGGTCTGCAGGCCGAAGCCGAGAAGGACGAAGCCGAAGGTGAGCAGCGACGGCCGGTCGTGCTGTCCCATCAGCGTGAGCATGAGCACCGCGGCCGCGGTGAGGACGAAGCCGGCCGAGACCATGCGGCGCGGTCCGAAGCGGCGCAGCTGCGACGAGCCGAGGACACCCGCGGCCATCGCCGCGAAGGTGAGGGGCAGCAGCCGCACCCCCGTCTCCAGGGGACTCAGGCCGAGTACCAGCTGCAGGTACTGGACGGCGATCAGCTCCAGGCCGACCAGGGCCAGCATGGCGAGGACGATGCAGCCGACCGCGGTGGAGAAGGCGGGCCTGGCGAACATCTTCATGTCGATGAGCGGATGCTCGCGGCGCTTCTGCCGCCGCACGAACACGATCAGTACGGCCGCGCCGACGAGGAGGGGGCCGACGGCGGACGGGTCCAGCAGGTCGCGGTCGACGCCGAGCCGCTTCACGCCGTAGACGACACCGAGCATTCCGACGGCCGCCATGAGTGCGCCGACCACGTCCCAGGGCCCGTCGGAACGGCCCTTGGACTCGGGAAGTATGAGACGGCCGAGGGGCAGCATGACGGCCATCAGCGGGATGTTGATCAGGAAGACCGAGCCCCACCAGAAGTGCTCGACCATGAAGCCGCCGAGCACCGGTCCGGTGGCGGCGCCTATCGCGGCGACCGCGGACCAGACGCCGATGGCCACGGCGCGCTCGCGCCGGTCGGGGAAGACCGCCCGCAGGATCGACAGGGTCGCGGGCATGATCATCGCGCCGCCGACGCCGAGCAGCGCGCGGGCCAGGATCAGGACGTGCGGTGTCGAGGCGAACACGGCGAGTGCGGAGGCCACGCCGAAGAGGCCGTATCCGAGGAGGAGGACGCGTCTGCGTCCGACGCGGTCACCGAGTGTGCCGAAGAGGATCAGGAGCGCCGCGCAGATCAGCGGATAGGCGTCGACGATCCACAGCAGCTGGACCGCCGAGGGACGCAGGTCCTGGGTGACGGCGGGGACGGCGACGTGCAGCACGGTCGCGTCGAGGGCGACGAGCAGCAGGCTGGTGCACAGAACGACGAGGACGACCCAGCGATTGGCGCCTGGGCCGGCGGTCCGCAGGCGAGAGCGCACGGTGGCCGTGGTCGTCCCGGACATATGCGTACCTCCCAGTGGTCCCTCGCGCTCGGCGGATCCGCGGGGTGGGGACTTCCCCGCGGTTGCGGCCGGAAGGAGCGGACTCCCGTGCCCACGCAACGATTGGCGAGTGAGCCGCCAGAGTACGCGAGTCCATTGTGGTGACACGTGGCGGACCTCTCATGTGCCCGACCATGGAGTGTGGCGTACGCCACGCTCCACCCTCCGACCACGCACCGCGCGTGCGGTCCGGTTGCGCCCGGCGCCGATAATCGACGCCGTGACCGAAGTCGACCTGCAAGAACCGCGGCACGCGCCGGCCCGGGCGGCCGGTTCGCTGGGCCGCGCGGCGCCCGCGCTCCTCGCCTATGCCGGGGTGCGCGCCCTGGGCCTGCTCATGCTCGCCGTGTGGAGCGCGGCGAAGGGGAAGAGCCCGCACACGCTGCTGACCGCCCGCTGGGACTCGCTCTGGTACACCCGCGTCGCGGATTTCGGCTACGGCTGGGAGGTGCGCCTGCCGGACGGCACCGTGCACTCGAACCTCGCGTTCTTCCCGCTGCTGCCGTGGCTGGAGCGGCTGGTGTCGGCGGTGAGCCCGCTGTCGTCCGCGGACGCGGGCCTGGTGGTGAGCTGGCTCGCGTCGCTCTGCGCGGCCTGGGGGATCTTCCTGGTGGCCGAGCTGCTGTACGGGCGACGGGCCGGGATCTGCGCGGTCGTGCTGTGGGCGGTGCTCCCGGTCGGGATCGTGCAGTCGATGGCGTACAGCGAGTCCTTGTTCACGGCGCTGGCGGCCTGGTCGCTGTACGCGGTCCTGACCGGACGGTGGGTGAGTGCGGGGCTGCTCGCCTCGCTCGCGGGGCTGACCCGGCCGGTGGGAGCGGCGGTGGTCGCCGCGCTCTGGGCGACGGCCGCGGTCCACGTCGTGCGCGACAGGAAGATCTCCTGGCGCATGGCCGTCGGTGTGCTGCTCGCCCCGCTGGGCGCCGCCGCGTACGTCCTGTGGGTGGGGCACCGCACGGGGGGCGGCCTCTTCGGCTATCTCGACGTGCAGGGCCAGTGGGGCAACGGCTTCGACGGCGGTCTCGCCTTCGCGCGCTTCGTCGGCGACAAGTTCACGTCATTCCCCTCGGCGCTCGCGGGGCTCGGCCTGACCGTCGGGGTCGCGCTCGTGATCTGGCTCTACGTGCTGTGCGTACGGCGAGGTCAGCCGCTCGCGCTCCTCGTCTACTGCGGGATCGTCGTCGCGCTCGCCCTGTGCGCGTCGGGGTACTTCGGCTCGAAGCCGCGACTGCTCCTGCCCGCCTTCCCGCTCCTGCTGCCGGTCGCGGTGGCGCTCGCCCGGCTGCGTACGAGCAGATCGGCGGCGGTGCTCGGCGGCGTGGCCCTGGCGTCGGCGGTGTACGGGGCCTTCTGGCTGAACGGCTCGGGTCCTCCTTGATCGACTCGGCGAGCCCGGGAGGCCGTCCGATCGCCCCGGGTGATCGGACGGGAAATTCCGGGGAAGCCGTCGGTGAACGAATTCGGGCGCGGCGAAAAACGAATACAAGAAATGATCAATGAAATTGAAGGCGGCACCCCGGTCGGATAGTGATATCCGCAGGAATAACCGCCCCGCTGAGAGCAATCCCACATCACATCGTCATCACAAACCGAGTGATTCGGCCGGGTTCGGCACTCACTCGCTGTAGCGTCGATTGGGTGCGTACCGAACGAAACCTCACCCGTCTGGAGCGGCTCTTCGCCCGCCTCGACCGTGAGCCGGAACGACCGGTCAACCTGGATGTGCCCAGGATGAGCCGGCACAGGGTCGTGCTCTTCGGGGCCACCCTGTCCTTCTACCTCGCCATCGTGGTGGCGGTGTTGACCACGTCCTGGCTGGTCACGTTCGACTGGCAGGTCATGTTCTTCCGGCCGTACCAGCAGTGGCCCGAGATCCACGCGTTCCTGGACTACTGGGTCGTGCTCGGCCAGCGCGGGCCGACCGCGGTGATGGTCATGGCCTGGCTCGGCTGGCGCTCATGGCGCCAGCACACGCTGCGGCCCCTGCTCACGTTCGGTGCCGCGCTGCTGCTCCTCAACATCACCGTGGGCGCCGCCAAGATCGGCATGGGCCGCCTCGGCCCGCACTACGCGACCACCATCGGCTCGAACGAGATGTGGCAGGGCGGCGATATATTTCCTTCCGGCCACACCGCCAACGCCGTGGTGACCTGGGGAATCCTCGCCTATCTGGCCTCGACGCCGCGCGCCAGGCGCTGGCTGTCGGCCGCGTCCGCCGTGATCTCGCTGAGCGTCGGCCTGACCACCGTCTACCTCGGTACGCACTGGCTCAGCGATGTCTTCCTCGGCTGGGCCGCGGGACTGCTCATCCTGCTCGCGCTGCCCTGGGTCGAACCGCTGATCACGCAGGTCGAGGCCGCGATCTTCTCGCTGCGCGAGCTGTGGCGCAACCGTCGCTCCGGTGCGCTCCCGGCACCCGCCGCCAAGCCCGCGGTGGTTCCGCAGCGCGTCTCCCCGCCCGCCTCGGAGGAACCGCCGGTGCGCGAACCGGTCGGCGCCGCGCGGGCCGTGCGGCCTCCCGGGCTGCTCGCCCCGGGTCCGCACACCGCGCGCTCCGAGCGCACCCCGGTCACGCCGGCAGGCAGCCGCAGGCCGCCGCACGCGGACCGGATGCCGCGCGGCACCACGTCCGCCCGCCCGGTCGCCGGCGGCTGACCGCCCCCGGCGCGAGAGCGCCGAGGGCCGCGGGGCCGGTACGCACCGCCTGCCTCCCGCACACCGAAGGCCCCCGGTTCCGTCACGGAACCGGGGGCCTTCGCGCTGCTTGTCGGCCCTGTCAGCCCTTCCAGCAGCGGGTCACGGTGCCGTCGGACACCTCGAAGTTCAGGCGTCCCGCGCGGTACTCCATGGTGATGATCGCGCCCGGGGGCAGCGACCTGACCGTGGACCAGCCGCGCTCACGGGCCCGCCTCTCGGCGCCCGGCGCATCGAGGCCGACGTACGTGTCGAGGGTGTCCTGGGGTTCTGCGGGAGGGGTCGGAATGGGTGCCATGACCGCCACGTTAGGCGGCCGGGCCGCCTGACACCAGGGCGGACCACACCCCGCCACCGGTCCCCCTCCGGTCACGCTTCTGTCACAGGTCCACGACACGCGTTTCACTCGAACTCCGTCACACGTACGAGCGATTCGATGCTCCTTCTGCCCACGTTCTGAGCGCGCCACGACATAATCCAGCGGCTTCACCGAAAGCGTCCGGATAACGTGCCCGGAAATAGCGTCACGACCGCGCCCGGGACGCGCCCAATTCTGATTCCGGGGCGCTCTTCATCAGTTGACGCCCCATCGGAATTGCATGAACGCGACACAGCGCTCCCGTACGCCCCCTGTCGGAGTCGGTGGGGACGCGAGCATCATGGCGTGTGCTCGAGGCAGGCCCGGGGCGCGAGAAGCGAGGGGGCAAGCGATGGGTACGACGGACGTGCAGCCCGTGCAGCCGGCGGCAGGAGCGGTGCGGACGAGGACGCCAGGGCGGATCGTCGTGGACTGGCTGACCACCACGGACCACAAGAAGATCGGCCACCTCTACCTGATCACGTCGTTCGCGTTCTTCCTCGCCGGCGGGATCATGGCGCTCCTGATGCGGGCGGAGCTGGCACGGCCCGGCCTTCAGATGCTGTCCAGCGAGGAGTACAACCAGCTCTTCACGATGCACGGCACGATCATGCTGCTGCTCTTCGCGACCCCGACCTTCGCGGGCTTCGCCAACGAGATCATGCCGCTGCAGATCGGCGCGCCCGACGTGGCGTTCCCCCGGCTCAACATGTTCTCGTACTGGCTGTTTCTGTTCGGCGGGCTGATCGTGATCAGCTCGCTGATGGTGCCCGGCGGGGCCGCGGACTTCGGCTGGTTCGCGTACGCCCCGCTCAACAGCCTGACGCGCTCGCCGGGCGTCGGCGCCGACATGTGGATCATGGGGCTGGCGCTCGCGGGCTTCGGCACGATCCTCGGCGCGGTGAACTTCCTGACGACCATCATCGGGATGCGGGCACCGGGCATGACGATGTTCCGGATGCCGATCTTCACGTGGAACACGCTGTTCACGTCGATCCTCGTGCTGATGGCCTTCCCGGTGCTCGCCGCGGCGCTGCTCGTCCTGGAGGCGGACCGGCGCTTCGGCGCCGTGGTCTTCGAGGCCCAGTTCGGGGGTGCGCTGCTGTGGCAGCACCTCTTCTGGTTCTTCGGCCATCCCGAGGTCTACATCATCGCGCTGCCGTTCTTCGGCATCGTCTCCGAGATCCTCCCGGTCTTCAGCCGCAAGCCGATCTGGGGCTACACGATGCTGGTCGGCGCGACGATGGCCATCACCGGGCTGTCGATCGTCGTGTGGGCGCACCACATGTTCGTGACGGGTGGGGTGCTGCTGCCGTTCTTCTCGTTCATGACGTTCCTGATCGCGGTGCCCACGGGCGTGAAGTTCTTCAACTGGATCGGGACGATGATCAACGGATCCCTGTCCTTCGAGACGCCGATGCTGTGGTCCGTCGGCTTCCTGGTGACGTTCCTGTTCGGCGGCCTGACCGGCGTCATCCTCGCCGTGCCGCCGCTGGACTTCCATGTGACGGACTCGTACTTCGTGGTCGCGCACTTCCACTACGTCGTCTTCGGCACGGTCGTCTTCGCGACGTTCGGCGGCTTCTACTTCTGGTGGCCGAAGTTCACCGGCAAGATGCTCGACGAGCGGCTCGGGAAGATCCACTTCTGGACGCTGTTCGTCGGCTTCCACACCACGTTCCTGGTGCAGCACTGGCTCGGCGCCGAGGGCATGCCGCGGCGGTACGCCGACTATCTGGCGGCCGACGGCTTCACGGCGCTCAACACGCTGTCGACCATCGGCTCGTTCCTGCTCGGCCTGTCCACGCTGCCGTTCCTCTACAACATCTGGAAGACGGCCAGGTACGGCGAGAAGGTCGACGTGGACGACCCGTGGGGCTACGGGCGTTCGCTGGAGTGGGCGACACCGTGCCCGGCGCCCCGGCACAACTTCGTCACGCTGCCCCGGATCCGCTCCGAGTCCCCGGCGTTCGATCTGCACCATCCGGCGTTCGCGTCGTCCCGTCCGCTGAGCCGGCCCGTTCAAGCGCCCGGGACAGACGGTCCCGAGCGGTTCTGATCGCGTCCGTGAGCCCGTCGGGTTCGAGCACCTCGAACTCGAAGCCCGTCAGGATCACGTGGATCACCATCACGTCGAGGCTCGCCGCCCCGGTGCGCAGCACACAGCTGTCGTCGCCATCGGCCTCGAGCGTGCCCGCCGACGGGCTGATCCGCTGCGCCGCCTCCTCGACGGGCACCAGGAGCCGGATCGTCGCCCTGGTGGCGTACGGGCCCTGCGAGACGCCCTTCGAGACATACGCGGCGAGGTCGTCGGCTGGTGGCGTGCGCGGGGTGAAGCGCGGCCCGTGCGGCGGCTTCGGCGTGATGCGGTCGACGCGGAACGTGCGCCAGTCCTCGCGGTCGACGTCCCAGGCGACCAGGTACCAGCGGCGCTCGCTGCACACCAGGCGGTGCGGCTCGACGGTGCGGCGCGTGGCGGCGCCCCCGTGGTCCTCGTAGGCGAAGCGCAGCCGCTCCGAGTCCCGGCAGGCGGCCGCGAGTTCGGTGAGGACGGACGGGTCGACGTCGGAGGGGCCCGGGCCGCGGAGCATCGGCACGGTGAACGCGTTGAGGGCGGACACCCGGCGGCGGAGCCGCCCGGGAAGGACCTGTTCGAGCTTGGACAGGGCCCGTACGGATGTCTCGCCGATGCCCTCGATGCCCTGGCCGGCCGAGGCGCGCAGACCTACGGCGACCGCGACGGCCTCGTCGTCGTCGAGGAGCAGCGGCGGCAGCTCGGCGCCGGCGCCCATCCGGTAGCCGCCGCCGGTGCCGGGGCTCGCGTCGACGGGGTAGCCGAGCCCGCGCAGCCGGTCGACGTCGCGGCGGACGGTGCGCGGCGTGACGCCGAGCCGGTCCGCGAGGTCGGCGCCCGACCACTCGCGGCGGGCCTGCAGCAGCGAGAGCAGCCGCAGGAGTCGGGCCGAGGTCTCCAGCATGGGCCCGAGTCTGCCAGCCCTCGCGGACAGCGGGAGTCCGCACGGGCGCCGCGCGGACTACTCGGCGGCCGCCGCGGTCACGAGGACCGCCAGGTCGTTGTCCCTCGTGTAGTACGGCTCGACCGCGATCCGGCCGCGCCCGGTGTCCAGGTGTGCGGTGGGGTAGGTGAAGATCGGCTTCTTGTCGGCGACGTCGTCCAGGAGCCGGGCTACGCGTACCGCGAGTCCGTCCTCGCCCTCCGGGCGCACCCACAGGTCCCAGCGTCCCTCTTCCAGCTCCTCGTACCCGACGCGGAAGGTGAACTCGTCGCCGTGCGGGGTCAGTTCGCTGCGGAGCGCCGGACCGCCGTCGGCACGTGAACGTATCTCCGCGTACGCCTTGGGGGTGATCGCGGTGCCGTAGACCCGTCCGCTGACCGTCATCTCGCCGTCCGCGACGAGCAGTTCGCCCGCCTCGGCGTGCGGGGCGCGCAGCCAGCTGCGCACGGTGAGGTTGCCGTGCTTGGTCGCATAGGGGATGCGGACGGCGACGAAGCCTCGGGAGCCGCTGGGTACGCGGTCGACGAGGGACCGCAGGTCGTTGAGGCCGGGGGCCAGGCGCCGCGGCTCCTCGCCCGCCACCTGCGCGAAGACGTCCCAGCGCCCCTCGGGCAGCCGGACGCTGCTGGGCAGCGCCGCCCGGAGGCTGCCGTCGCCCGCCGGAGTCAGCGGCAGGCGCACGTCCTCGCCGCTGTCGCGCTCGGTGAGGACCAGATGGGCCGGGTCGGGCCCGCCGTGGTCGGTGACGTCGAAGGTGAGACCGCCCGCCGAGTCGGCGATGCAGTCGGCGTGGGGCGCCGTGGTCCCGTCCCCCGCGGACGGCTCGGGCGAGGCCGAGAAGTCGGCCGAAGCGGTCGGCGGCGTCATGCCGTGCGCCCCTTTCTCTGTGACGTTCCCTGGGCCGTGAACGCGGAGCGTCCCGCGTCCCGCACGGCGTACGCGCCCCCGAGCAGCGCGCCGCGGGTGCGGTGCAGAAGGCCTCCGCCGCGGCGGGCCGTCAGCGAGCCGAACAGCGATTCGTAGCGCTCGGCGATGTGCGCCGGGTCGAACCGCTCGGAGTCCTTGAGCGCGGCGCTCGCCATCCGGGCGCGCAGCGCGTCGTTGTTGATCAGTTCGAGGAGGCCGCCGGAGATCGCCTCGACGTTGCCCACCTCGACCAGCCGCCCGTCGACACCGTTGTCGATGATTTCGCCGGGGCCGTGCGGACAGTCGGTGGCGACCACCGGGAGGCCGCAGCGCATCGCCTCGACGATCGTCATGCCGAACGACTCCAGGCTGGAGGTGACGGCGGCGATCGAACCTTTCGCCCACTCCGGTTCGATGGGGTGGGCGGGGCCCATGAGGAACACATGGTTGTAGAGACCGAGGTCGTCGATCAGGGCGCGGAGCTTGTCCTTCTGCTTGCCGCTGCCGTAGATCCGCAGGCGCCAGTCGGGCCGCTCGGCGCGGACCCGGTCGAAGGCCCTGACCAACAGGTCGTACCGCTTCACGGGCGCCAGCCGGCCGGCCGCGACGACCCACTTGCCCGAGCCGTCCGCCGGCTCGACGCCGGGCGCGGGCACGGAGTTCGGCACGGCCTCGATCCGCACGCCCGGCAGCCGCATCTTCGCGCGGTACGCCCCGGCGTCGGCCTCCGTGGTCGTGGTGAGCGCGTCGAGCCGCGGGTAGACCGCGCGCAACTGCCGGCGCAGCGCGGTGGGGTGGCTGTCGAGCGTGAGGTGTTCCTGGCCGACGCGCAGGGGGCCGCGCCGGGTCTGGCGGGCCAGGTGCACGTTGAGTCCCGGGCGGGTGCCGACGACGACGTCGGCGTCGACCGCGCGCAGGTGCTCGGAGATCCGCCGGTCGGTGAGCGCGTTGTACTGGTCGTACCGGCCCTCGGCGCGCGGGAACGTCGCGGCGGGGGTGCGGTATTCGGGGCTGTCGCCCTCGTAGCCCGGTGTGCCCTTGCGGATGTCGATGAGGTGCCGGACGCGGATCCTCGGGTCGGCCCTGAAGACCGGTTCGTCACGATGGCGCAGGACGGAGACCACCTCGACGTCGTGCTGTTCGGCAAGCGTGTTCGCGAGGTTGTACGTCGTCCGAATCGTCCCTCCGATTCCGTACGCGTTGTGAATCAGGAAAGAAATCTGCATGCGTCCCCGTATTCCACTGTTCCTCGCGGACAGTCCGTCTCGTCCGCCTACCGCAGGGTTAGACCGGGGTGCGGAGGCAGAGGTTGGGCGTCATCATCATCTTGTTCCAGAACAGATGCGTGATTGAGAGACGATTCGCGGAACCTTTTGACGATTTCTGACATCAAGGCAGGTAGGAGAGCTGAGGCACCTTGAAGCGGTTCGCGGTCATGTCACCCGCTTGAGTGACCCGCCCCGAGCCGTACTTCCAGCGCGCCCCCGACAGGCGGGCGTGACGCGTCTTCCCAACTGCTTTCGGGAATGCGCCTTCAGACCCTTCGTCGCCTGACGGAACGCGCGCCGTCGCGTTCTCCTGCGAGCCGGCCGAGGTCAGCTGCGGCTCTTGGCCGACGCCTTCGGGATGAGCAGCACGGTGCCTTTGTTGAGACGGTCGGGGTGGGGCCCGACCATCCGCTTGTTGGCCTTGTAGAGCTTCCGCCAGCCGCCCTTGACGTGGTACCGCGCGGCGATCGAGCCGAGGGTCTCGCCCTGCTTGACCACATGGACGCGGCCGTCGAGCTCGAGGACCTTGGAGCAGACCGGCCAGGCACGCCAGCCCTGGGTGCTCAGCACCTTCTCGGCGACCGCGATCTGTTCGGCGCGCGTCGCGAGGTCCGCGCGCGGGGCGTAGCCGAGGCCGCCGTTCTCCTTCCAGGTGGACTGCCGGAACTGCAGCCCTCCGTAGTAGGCGTTGCCGCTGTTGATGTGCCAGCGCCCGCTGCTCTCGCACTCGGCGAGGCAGCCCCACGGCCACCGGTCCTTGGCGCAGTCGTCCAGCTGGAGGATCAGGCGCCCGGGGCCGGGAGCCGGCGGGGGCGGAACGGCGGCCGCGGCCGCGGGGGCGAGCAGGACGGCGAACAGGGCGGCCGGCAGGGCCGCGAGGCGGAAGCGGCGAGCGGGGCGCGTGCGGTTCACGGGCATGGGGAGCATCGCGTCACGCTAGGCACGCGAGCCCGCGCCCGCGCCGAGCCGCGCCCTGCGCGAATCCGGCCCCACCCGGTCGGCCGCCTCCCGGCCCGCCGTAGGCACACTTTCGCCAACGACTGTTTTCAGCCACCTGCTTCATTACACGATTTCAGGATTTGTCGACCTGTGGGCATGCCGACCTGCCCCTCACCTCTCGGGATCAATCTCCTTGCGTACAACGGGAGTTGCTGTGGAGTCATTGATTCCGGCCGCCGGATCACGCCGCACGTCGGATGGGTCGATTCCGCCCCCTTCCGGGCGTGACCCCCGGCACAGATCTTCCGTTGTCTTCTTTATGAGTCGGGGACCGCCCGGCCGCATTCGATGCAGCAACACACCGAATCCGAGGAGCCACCCGTGCCGCGCATGCTCGACGTCAGCGACGACGTACGCGCCGAGATCGGCGACGCAGAAGCCGACCGGCTGCTCGCCGGAGAGAACGCCCCGGGCACGTACGACTGCACGTCCTGCCGTACTCCGGGCGATTCGGAACAGGAGCGCACCAGCACCGTCCTGTTCATCGGCGACGAGACCGCCGTCCTGGCCTTCGCCCACTCCACCTGCCTGCCCTCGCAGGTCGTCCAGGTGTCCGAGGAACAGCTGCAGGGAGCCGTACGTTCCATCACCGGCGACGGCGGCGCCCCCGCCGCGGCCCCCGCCCCTTCCCACGCGGCGCAGTCCATCCCCGGGCAGGCCGTCCCCCAGCAGGCCGTTCCGGAGCAGGCCGTGCTCGGCGTGACCAGCGGGCTCGTCCTGATCTCCGGCGAGCTGCACCCCGCGCTCGTCGTCGAGCCGACCGGGCCGATCGCCCGCCCCGGCTCGACGGGCGGCTTCGACGAGTTCCTGACCCTCCTCGTGGAGCAGGGCTTCATGCCGACCGCCCAGGTCGGCCAGGTGCCGCCGGTGCTGCACGGCTGGTCCGTGCTGCTCGCCATGGGCCAGCTGCACGCCGTCCTGCAGCCCGCCTCCGTCGGTGCGGGTCAGGTCGCGTGGTGGCAGGCGCACCAGCCGCTGCACGTCACCGACAGCTGGCGCGCGGCGGCGAACAAGACGAACGCCGTCCTCGTCTTCGCCGCCCCGGCCGGCACGATCGGTCGCCAGCCCCGCGAGGACCTGCTCCGCGACGCCCTCGACAAGGCCGCGGCGAACGGGCTGCTCGTCGGCGCGACGATGCCCCTGGCAGGTACGTGACCCTCAGCCGTGAACCGAGGTGACCGTGGGCCGGGCACGCGCCCGGCCCACGGTCGTACCCGGCCCCCGGAGGCCAGTCCGTGCACCTCCGCGTGCGCCGCCCGCGCCCCTGTCGGCCTGCGAAAGCGCGGACCGGGCCGCATCCGCGAGGGTGTGCGGGTCGTTGGCACCTACGTGCACGCATACGACCCCCCTCGCCGCCCGCAGTATCCGACCCCGATCCCCGCCATGCGCGGAACGCATGAATCGGCGGGTGGCCGCTCGGCCACACCGATCTACGACGCCCTGTACTCGGAGTACCGCAGGTCCTTCCGGGCCCTGCCCGGCGACCGCAGCGGCGAAGAGAACCTCTCCTTCTCCGCGTTCGGCTCGGGCGCGTACGTCGTGCACCACCACAGCAGCAGCGGCCGGCACAGCGCCTCGTACCACGAACCGCAGCAGGTCCACAGCTCGCCGCCGACCGGCTCCTGGCACACGAACGGGCGGCAGCACGGCACCGGGAGCAACCTCCCTGCCGCGCTGCCGCCCGCTCCTCGCCGCGAGCGCTAGGCACCAAGTCCTGGGCGCCGGGCGCTAGTTCACTTCTTGCGGCCGCGCTTCTCGCGCACCCGGACCGAAATGTGGATCGGCGTCCCCTCGAAACCGAACTCCTCGCGGAGGCGCCGCTCCACGAACCGGCGGTAGCCGTGCTCGATGAAGCCCGAGGCGAAGAGCACGAACCGCGGCGGCTTCGTGCCGGCCTGCGTACCGAAGAGGATGCGGGGCTGCTTGCCACCGCGGATCGGATGCGGGTGCGAGGCCACCAGCTCACCCAGGAACGCGTTGAGCCGGCCCGTCGGAACGCGCGTCTCCCAGCCGTCGAGGGCCGTCTCGATCGCGGGGACGAGCTTCTCCATGTGACGGCCGGTCGCCGCCGACACGTTCACCCGGGGCGCCCACGCGACCTGCGCGAGCTCCGTCTCGATCTCGCGCTCCAGGTAGTAGCGCCGCTCCTCGTCGAGCGTGTCCCACTTGTTGTACGCGACGACGATCGCGCGGCCCGCCTCGACGGCCATCGTCACGATGCGCTGGTCCTGGATCGAGATCGACTCGGACGAGTCGATCAGGATGACCGCGACCTCCGCCTTCTCGACTGCGGCGGCGGTGCGCAGGGACGCGTAGTAGTCGGCGCCCTGCTGGAGGTGGACCCGCTTGCGGATGCCCGCCGTGTCGACGAACTTCCAGGTCTTGCCGCCGAGCTCGATGAGCTCGTCGACCGGGTCGCGGGTGGTGCCCGCCAGCTCGTTCACGACGACGCGGTCCTCGTTCGCCACCTTGTTCAGGAGGGAGGACTTGCCCACGTTCGGGCGGCCGATGAGGGCGACGCGGCGGGGGCCGCCGATCGCGGTGCCGAAGGTCTGCGCCGGAGCGTCGGGCAGCGCCTCGATGACGGCGTCCAGCATGTCGCCGGTGCCGCGGCCGTGCAGAGCCGACACCGGGTACGGCTCGCCGAGACCGAGGGACCACAGGGCGGTGGCGTCCGCCTCTCCGCTCGGCCCGTCCACCTTGTTGGCGCAGAGCACGACCGGCTTGCCGGCCTTGCGCAGCAGCCGGACGACCGCCAGGTCGGTGTCGGTGGGGCCGACCGTGGCGTCGACGACGAAGACGACGGCGTCGGCGGTCTCGATCGCGTACTCGGCCTGCGCGGCCACGGACGCGTCGATGCCGAGGACGTCCTGCTCCCAGCCGCCCGTGTCGACGAGCCGGAAGCGACGGCCCGCCCACTCGGCCTCGTACGAGACACGGTCGCGGGTGACGCCCGGCTTGTCCTCGACGACGGCCTCGCGGCGGCCGATGATGCGGTTCACCAGGGTCGACTTGCCGACATTGGGGCGGCCGACGACGGCGAGCGCGGGCAGCGGGCCGTGGCCCGCCTCCTCGATCGCGCCCTCGACGTCCTCGATGTCGAAGCCCTCTACCGCGGCGAGCTCCATGAACTCCGCGTACTCCGCGTCGCCAAGGGCCCCGTGCTCGTGCTCGGCCGAGCCCTCCGGCTGGATCTGGTCGTTCATGAAGTCCGTACCTCGTCGTTCATCGTGGTGATCGGTGGACCGTCTGATCACTTACGGCGGTCCACTACTGAAAGTCTCGCTCAGTGCCCGGTGAGGCGCCTGGCGTTTTCCAGGTGGGCGGTGAGCCGCTCCTGGATGCGCACGGTCGCCTCGTCCAGCGCCTTGCGCGTACGCCGCCCGCTGCCGTCGCCCGCCGGGAACGGGTCCCCGAAGACGACGTCGACGCGGCTGCGCAGCGGCGGCAGCGCCTTTATCAGCCGGCTGCGCTTGTTCGTGCTTCCCAGGACCGCCACGGGCACGATCGGCGCCCCGCTGCGCACCGCGAAGTACGCGAGGCCGGCCCGCAAGGAGGCGAAGTCGCCGCCCCCTCGGGTGCCCTCCGGGAAGATCCCGAGGACTCCCCCCTCGTCGAGCACGCTCAGCGCACGCGTGATCGCCGTACGGTCCGCAGTGGAGCGGTCCACCTCGACCTGACCGATGGCGCCCAGGAACGTGCCGAGCGGTCCGACGAAGGCTTCCTTCTTGATCAGGAAGTGCGTCGGCCGGGGCGCGACGCCCATGACCATCGGCCCGTCGACGTTGTGCGCGTGATTGACGGCCAGGATCACCGGACCGGTCGCGGGGACCTTCCAGGCGCCGAGGACGCGGGGCTTCCACAGCCCGTACATGAGACCGACCCCGATGCGGCGGCCGACCTCCGCGCCTGTCTCCGAGGGAGAAGCCGCGGTCACTTCGCCGCCCGCTTCTCCCCGATGAGGGTGACCACGCACTCGATGACCTGCTGGAGCGTGAGCTCGGACGTGTCCACCTCGACGGCGTCGTCGGCCTTGGCCAGCGGGGACGTCTTGCGGCTGGAGTCCGCGGCGTCCCGCTTGATCAGGGCCTCCTGGGTCGCCTTCACGTCGGCGCCCTTGAGCTCACCGCTGCGGCGGGCCGCGCGGGCCTCCGGCGACGCGGTGAGGAAGATCTTCAGGTCGGCGTCGGGCAGGACGGTCGTACCGATGTCACGGCCCTCGACGACGATGCCCGGCTCGGCCGAGGCGGCGATGGAACGCTGCAGCTCGGTGATGCGGGCACGCACCTCGGGGACGGCGCTGACGGCGCTGACCTTCGAGGTGACCTCGGTGGTGCGGATGGGACCGGCGACGTCGACGCCGTCGACCGTGATCGTCGGCTCGGACGGGTCGGTGCCGGAGACGATCTCGGCCTTGCCGGCCACGGCGGCGATGGCCGTCGGGTCGGTCAGGTCTATGCCGTTGTTCACCATCCACCAGGTGATCGCCCGGTACTGGGCACCGGTGTCCAGGTAGCTGAGCCCGAGCTGGGCGGCGACGGCCTTGGAGGTGCTCGACTTGCCCGTGCCGGAGGGGCCGTCGATGGCGACGATCACTGCTGCCGGGGCGGCGCTTGCGGCGGTTGCGGCGGTTTCCACGGGGCTGCGGACACCTTTCTCAGTGCACGGGACAGGGAGGCGGGGCGCAGAGGCGCCCCGCACAAGGTTACTGGCTCAAGCACCCTGCCCTTACAGCCCCTGAAGGCAGGACCTACTGGCGCATCGCCCAGCCCCGGTCGCGCAGTGCCGCCGTCAGCTTCGGGGCCGCCGCCGGCTGGACCATCAGCTGGACGAAGCCCGCCTGCTGGCCGGTCGCGTGCTCGATGCGGACGTCCTCCACGTTGACGCCCGCGGCGCCCGCGTCGGCGAAGATCCGGGCCAGCTCGCCCGGCTGGTCGGAGATGAGGACCGCCACGGTGTCGTACGACGCCGGGGCCGCGCCGTGCTTTCCGGGGACGCGGACCTGGCCCGCGTTCCCGCGGCGCAGGACTTCCTCGATGCCGGTGGCGCCCTCGCCGCGCTTCGCCTCGTCCGAGGACTGCAGGGAGCGCAGGGCGCCCACCGTCTCGTCGAGGTCGGCGGAGACCGCGGAGAGCAGGTCGGCGACCGGGCCGGGGTTCGCGGAGAGGATGTCGATCCACATGCCGGGGTCGGAGCCCGCGATGCGCGTCACGTCCCGGATGCCCTGGCCGCACAGGCGTACGGCCGCCTCCTCGGCGTGCTCCAGGCGGGCCGCGACCATGCTGGAGACCAGGTGCGGCATGTGGGAGACGAGGGCGACGGCGCGGTCGTGGGCGTCCGCGTCCATGACGACGGGGACGGCCCGGCACAGCGCGACCAGTTCCAGGGCGAGGTTCAGGACCTCGGTGTCGGTGTCGCGGGTGGGCGTCAGCACCCAGGGGCGGCCCTCGAAGAGATCGGCGGTGGCCGCCAGGGGCCCGCTGCGCTCGCGGCCCGACATGGGGTGCGTACCGATGTAGGGGCTGAGGTCGAGGCCGAGGGCCTCCAGCTCGCGGCGCGGGCCGCCCTTGACGCTGGCGACGTCCAGGTATCCGCGGGCCACCCCGCGCCGCATCGCGTCGGCCAGGGTCGTCGCGACGTGTGCGGGCGGCACGGCCACCACACAGAGGTCCACGGGTCCCTCGGGCGCCTCGTCGGTGCCCGCGCCGAGCGCGGCGGCGGTGCGGGCCTGCGCCGGGTCGTGGTCGGCGAGGTGCACGTGCACACCGCGCGAGGCGAGCGCCTGGGCCGCGGAGGTGCCGATGAGGCCGGTGCCGATGACGAGGGCGGTTCTCACTGGGCGATGTCCTTGCGCAGGGCGGCGGCGGCGCCGAGGTACACGTGCGCGACCCCGGACTTCGGCAGCTCGGACTCGATGTGGGCGAGGACGCGGACGACGCGCGGCAGCGCTCCCTCGATGTCGAGTTCCTGCGCGCAGATCAGCGGCACGTCGACGATGCCCAGCTTGCGGGCGGCGGCGGCCGGGAAGTCGGAGTGCAGATCGGGGGTGGCCGTGAACCAGATCGAGATCAGGTCGTCGGAGGTCAGCCCGTTCCGCTCAAGGATGGCGGTGAGCAGCTCGCTGACCTGCTCGTCCATGTGTCCGGCTTCGTCCCGTTCCAGTTGGACGGCGCCCCGGACCGCTCGTACCGCCACGTGTCGCTCCTTGCTTGCGTACGTACAGCTGATGAGGTGCCAAGCCTAGTCAGCCCCGCAGACACCGGCGCGCGGCGCCCGCCTGCCGAGACGGACGCCGCACACGGTGCGGAACATCGGAGCTTGCGGTCTCCGACCAGACGGTCAGAACTTCTGCTGCTTGACCAGCTCGTCGAGCGAGAGGCCCGGCACCTCGCCCTCCGGGGTCAGCTTGTCCACGGCCGTGGGCAGGGCGCTCGCGATGTCGTTCGCCGCCTGCTCGGGGCTGACGCCCGACTCCGCCGCGACCTTCTGCAGCGTGGCGTCGGGCAGGGCCTCCTTGACCTGGTCCGGGGTCAGCTGCTCGTTCGAGCCGGTGCCGACCCAGGACTGCGCCTGCCCGCCGAGGCCCGACTTGGCGAGCGCCTCCAGGAGGCCGCCCAGCGGGTTGCCGCCCGCGGAGCCGCTCTGGCCCTGGGTGAACGCCGCCAGGAGCGAGGTGAGGACCCCGCCGGCCGAACCGCCCGCCTTGTCGCCGAGGAGGCCGCTGAGCAGGCTTCCCAGATCGTTGTCACCCGCCATGGTCACGCCTTTCAGGACGTTCTCGGAGTCTTTCGTGGACTCACTTCCGGAGTCCACGGCCCCTGCCAATGTGACCCGAACCACCCCCTGTCGCCACTCGGGCGGCCCAGGCCGGCCCGCCCTCCGGAAGATCACGGACGCGGGAAATTCGCTCCGCTCCGGCCGGGCGCGGACCGTACGCTCCGTCCATGACAGAGGCCCTGGACCTGGTGCGCGACCACACGATCTACTCCTGCGTGATGGGGTCGCGGGCGTTCGGCCTGGCCACGGACGGCAGCGACACCGACCGCCGGGGCGTGTTCGTGGCGCCGACGCCGATGTTCTGGCGCTTCGAGAAGCCGCCGACGCATGTGGACGGTCCGGCGGACGAGCAGTTCTCCTGGGAGCTGGAGCGCTTCTGCGAGCTCGCTCTGCGGGCCAATCCGAACATCCTGGAGTGCCTGCACTCGCCGCTCGTCGAGCACGTCACCGACACGGGCCGCGAACTGCTCGCCCTGCGCGAGGCGTTCCTGTCCCGGCAGGTCCACGCCACGTTCACCGGCTACGCCATGGGCCAGCGCAAGAAGCTCGACGCGGATGTCCGCCAGTACGGCGCCCCGCGCTGGAAGCACGCGATGCATCTCCTGCGCCTCCTCGCCGCCTGCCGCGACCTGCTCCGCACCGGCCGGCTGACCCTCGACGTGGGCGAGGACCGTGAGGCGCTGCTCGCGGTGAAGCGGGGCGAGGTCTCCTGGGACGACGTGGTGGTCCGGATGGCTCGCCTGGCCGCCGAGGCGGAGGAGGAGGCCACCCGCACCCCACTGCCGGCCGAGCCGGACCGGGCGCGAGTGGCGGACTTCCTTTTCGAGGTGCGCCGGGCGTCAGCCCTTCAGGCGGAGCCGTACGACGAGATCGTGCAGGGCGTCGTGCGCGGTCGGGGCGTCCGGTAACGCTGAGCGCTCCTGCGCCGCGTCGAGGACCGTGTGCAGCGCCTCCACATCGGCGGCCACGCGCGCGTGGTCGATGTCGGCCGCCCCGTGCTCGGCCTCCGCCTTCGCGGCGATGAGATCCGGCAGATACGCCGGCGCCTCCAACTCGCCCAGGAGCGTGGGCAGATGGGCCTGCACCTCGCCCGAGCGCATCAGGAGGACACCGGTGAGCAGCGCCCGGAAGGTGTACAGCAGCGGCTTCAGCTCCCGCGTCCTGTCGAACAGGCGCCACTGTGTGTGGGCGAATCCCCGGTAGTGGTGGGCGTGGTGCGAGGTGAGGACGCCGGGCGCGAGCGCCGCGAGTTCGCCGTGGGCGTCGGTGGTGTGCACGACGAGCGGGGACAGCAGCTGCTCCAGCACGTAACCGTTGCGCCGGAGCAGCAGGCGGACGAACTTGCGCAGGTCATGGGTGACGAGGTCCATCTCGAGACCGTCGGTGTCCCACATCCGGGTGCGGGTCTCCTCCGGGTCGCGCAGCCCGAGGAGCGCCTCGGCGGGCAGCAGGTGGACACCGCGCAGGTCGATGTCGGAGTCCCTGGAGGGGAACCCGTAGAGGTGCGCCCCGGAGACCGTCGCGAACAGCAGCGGGTCCGCCTGCCCGGCGACGATCCCCCCGAGCTCCGCGTCGGGCACACCCGCGGCACGCAGCGCCCCCTCGTCGCACGCCGTAAGGGACCCGTAGGCCGCACGGGATCCGTACGTCGCCATGGATTCCCCCGTCGTCATGGCTTCTTCTGCCGTCATGGCTCCGTCTGCTGTCATGGCTCCTTCTGCCGTCATCGATCACGCGTCCCAGAGCGCCCCGAGCGACAGCAGGTCGCTGCGGTACTCGATCCGTTCCGACCAGTCCGTCGGCCACGCCTCGTCGCCCAGGTGGGCCCCGGCGAACGCCCCCGTGAGGCAGGCGATCGAGTCCGAGTCGCCCGAGGTGCAGGCGGCGCGGCGCAGGGCGGTGACGGGTTCGTCGACGAAGAGCAGGAAACAGAGCAGGCCCGTGGCGAGGGCCTCCTCGGCGATCCAGCCCGCCCCGGTGGCCAGGCACGGGTCGGTCTCGGGCGACGGCGAGCGCAGCGCCTCCTGGAGCCGTTCGAGCGCGGCCAGGCAGTCGTCCCAGCCGCGCGCGATGAAGTGCTCCGGGCTCGGGTCGGCTGCGTGCGTCCACAGGTCGCCGAGCCACGGCACGTGGTACTTCTGCCGGTTCTCGTACGCGTACGAGCGCAGCATGCCGACGAGTCCGGCCGGCTCGGCGCCCCGGGCGAGGAGGTGGACGGCATGCGCGGTGAGGTCGGACGCGGCGAGGGCCGTGGGGTGTCCGTGGGTGAGCCCGGACTGCAACTGGGCGGCGCCCGCGCGCTGTTCGTCGCTGAGGCCGGGAACCAGGCCGACCGGCGCGACGCGCATGTTGGCGCCGCAGCCCTTCGACCCGATGCGGCTGGCCTCCCGCCAGGGCTTGCCGCGCGTGAGGAGGTCGCAGGCCTGGAGGCAGGTGTTGCCGGGAGCCCGGTTGTTCTCCGGGGACTGATACCAGTCGATGAACTCCTCGCGCACGGGCCGCGTCATGCGCAGCGGCGCGAGCACGCCGCGGTCCATCGCGGTGCGCAGGCCGCGCCCCAGGGCGAGCGTCATCTGGGTGTCGTCGGTGACGATCGCAGGCTCGGGCAGGGCCATCTGCCGCCACGGCCCGAACTTGGCGAGGATCGACGGCACGTCGTTGAACTCGGTCGGGAAGCCGAGGGCGTCCCCCAGGGCGAGCCCGACGAGGGAGCCGGTCGCCGCACGCTTCTTCATGAGGGTCGTCCTTCCGCGGGGGGCCTGAGCAGGGGCGGGTGCAGTGCGGTGGCGGGCCCTGCCTTGTAGAGCGCGGCGGGCTTGCCGCGGCCGCCGGTGAGCCGGGCGGCGCCGTGCACCGGTTCGACGAAGCCGGGGGTGGCGAGGACCTTGCGCCGGAAGTTCGCGGGGTCGAGCCCGGCGCCCCACACCGCTTCGTAGACCCCCCGCAGCTCGCCGAGGGTGAACTCGGGCGGGCAGAAGGCCGTGGCCAGGCAGGTGTTCTCGATGCCGGCGCCGACGCGTTCGTGCGCGTCGGCGAGGATCCGGTCGTGGTCGAAGGCGAGCGGCCCGTACGCGCCCGAGCCGTACGGCAGCCAGTCCGCGCGGGCTGCGTCACCGCCCCCGCGCACCTCGGGAGGGTCGGGCACGAGGGCCGCGAACGCGACGGAGACGACCCGCATCCGGGGGTCGCGGTCCGGGTCGCTGTAGGTGCGCAACTGTTCCAGGTGCAGCCCGGTGACGTCGGACAGGCCGGTCTCCTCGGCCAGTTCGCGCGCCGCCGCCGTCTCCGCCGACTCGTCGGGCAGGACGAAGCCGCCGGGCAGCGCCAGGCGTCCCGCGTACGGGTCCTGCCCCCGCTCGACGAGCAGCACCCTCAGCGCGCCGTCCCGGATCGTGAAGACGGCCAGATCGACGGTGACGGCGAAGGGCTCGAAGGCGTACTTGTCATAGCCCTGCACGCACACCACCCCCCTCTCTTTATGGTCTAACCGACTATAAAGAGAGGGGGGTGGCACACACAAGAGCCAGGCGCCCGCCGGAGCGGGATACCCAGGTGCTTCTAGAGGTCGACCTCCTGCATCAGCATGCCGACCTCGGTGTTGGACAGACGCCGCAGCCAGCCCGACTTCTGGTCGCCCAGAGCGATCGGCCCGAAGGACACCCGCACCAGCTTGTCGACCGGGAACCCGGCCTCCGCGAGCATGCGCCGCACGATGTGCTTGCGGCCCTCGTGCAGGGTGACCTCGACCAGGTAGTTCTTGCCGGTCTGCTCGACGACGCGGAAGTGGTCCGCCTTCGCGTACCCGTCCTCCAGCTGGATGCCGTCCTTGAGCTGCTTGCCCAGGTCGCGCGGGATCGGGCCCACGATGTGCGCGAGGTAGGTCTTCTTCACGCCGTACTTGGGATGGGTGAGGCGGTGGGCCAGCTCTCCGTGGTTGGTGAGCAGGATGATGCCCTCGGTCTCGGTGTCGAGCCGCCCGACGTGGAACAGCCGCGTCTCGCGGTTGTTCGTGTAGTCACCCAGGCACTGGCGGCCGTCGGGGTCCTCCATGGTGGAGACGACACCGGCCGGCTTGTTCAGCGCGAAGAACTGGTACGACTGGGTCGCCACGGTCAGACCGTCGACCTTGATCTCGTCGTTCTCCGGGTCGACACGCAGCCCCTGCTCGAGCACGATCTGGCCGTTGACCTCGACCCGAGCCTGCTCGACGAGCTCCTCGCAGGCGCGCCGGGAGCCGTAACCGGCCCGCGCGAGCACCTTCTGGAGCCGCTCGCCCTCCTGCTCGGCGCCCGGGAAGGTCTTGGGGGTCTTGATGTCAGGCCTGCCCGCGTACCGGTCGCGGTTGCGCTCCTCCTGCCGGGCGTCGTACTCCCGCGAGGTCCCCGGGGCGCCGCTGCGGCCGCCGCCGCGGGCACCGGTGCCCTGGGAGGTACGGGGGCCGCCCTTGGCGCCGCCGCGCGCCGCCGCGCCCCGGCCCCGCCTCGGTGCGCCGCCGCCGTCGGCGGGGCTCACGTCGTAGCGCCGCTCCTCGGGACGCGGCTTGCTCGGCCGGCCCTGCTTGTCGTCACGGTCGTTGCCGGCACCGCGGTAGTTCCCGCGACCGCCGCCGGCGCTGCCGCCGCGAGCACCGCTGCCGCCGCGGCCACCGCCGCCACTGCTGCCGCGGCCGCCGCTGTTGCCACCACGGCTCCCGCCGTTGTTTCCGCTGCTGTTCCTGCCGCTGCTGCTGCTTCGCATCAAAAGTTCCGTCTAGTCGTCTGCGTCCTCGTAACCCGGCGCATCGGGTGCGTCCGGGTCGAACGACGGGACCCCTTCCTGCGTCTCGGCCTCGATCGCGTCCGCCTCCGGAAGGAAGGGCGCGAGTTCCGGGAGCTCGTCCAGGCCTCGCAGGCCCATCCGCTCCAGAAAGTAGTTCGTCGTCCTGTACAGGATCGCACTTGTTTCGGGTTCCGCGCCCGCCTCCTCGACGAGGCCCCTCTGGAGGAGGGTCCGCATCACACCGTCACAGTTCACTCCGCGCACGGCGGAGACCCGCGACCGGCTCACCGGCTGGCGGTACGCGACGACCGCGAGGGTCTCCAGAGCCGCCTGGGTGAGCCGGGCCTGCTGCCCGTCGAGCACGAAGCGTTCGACCGCCGCCGCGTACTGCGGCCGGGTGTAGAACCGCCAGCCGCCCGCCACGAGCCTCAGCTCGAATCCGCGGCCCTGGACCGTGTACTCGTCCGCCAGGGCCCGCAGGGCGTCCGCCACGGCCCTGCGCGGCCGGTCCAGGATCTTCGCGAGGTGCTCCTCGGTCGCGGGCTCGTCGACGACCATCAGTACGGCCTCCAGGGCCGGCCCGAGTTCCAGCTCGGCGACCCGGTCGGCCCCGGCGACGGTTTCCTGCCCACTCGTGCCCGTCATGACTGCTCCTCCTCCGCCCCGCCCCGCTCGGCCTTTGTCTCTTTACCGTCTTTGCCGGCACCGTCTTTGCCGGCCGTCTCGGGGGGCCTGTCGAACTCGTCCGTGACGGTCGGCTCCCCGTCGCCCTCCCCGCCGGTCCAGCGCACGAGAAGCTCCCCGAGGGCCTCCTCCTGCTCCAGGCTGACGGCCTTCTCCCGGTACAGCTCAAGGAGGGCCAGGAAGCGGGCCACGACGGTCAGGGTGTCGTCGGTGTCCTCCACCAGCACCCGGAAACTCGCCTCGCCCAGCTCCCGCAGCCGCGCCACGACGAGCCCGGCCTGCTCGCGCACACTGACCAGCGGGGCGTGGATGTGGTCGACGTACACCTGGGGCTTCGGCCTGGGCTGCATCGCCTTCACGGCGAGCCGCGCGAATCCTTCCGCCCCGATACTGATGACGACTTCCGGCAGCAACTCGGCGTGATGCGGCTCCAGACCGACGGTCCGCGGGTAGCGCCGCGCCTCCTCGTCGAGCCGCTCGCTGAAGATGTCGGCGATCTTCTTGTACGCGCGGTACTGGAGCAGCCGGGCGAACAAGAGGTCACGCGCTTCGAGGAGCGCGAGGTCGGCCTCGTCCTCGACCTCGGCGGTCGGCAGCAGCCGGGCGGCCTTGAGGTCGAGCAGCGTGGCGGCGACGACGAGGAACTCGGTGGTCTGGTCGAGATCCCACTCGGGACCCATGGCGCGGATGTGCACCATGAACTCGTCGGTCACTTTGGAGAGCGCGACCTCGGTGACGTCCAGCTTGTGCCTGGAGATCAGCTGGAGGAGCAGATCGAAGGGCCCCTCGAAGTTGGCCAGCCGCACCTTGAACCGCCCGTCGTCGGGCACGGGCTGCTCAGGTTCGGGTTCCGGGTCGGAGCCCGCCGGCTCCTGAGGCCCCGGATCCGGCTCAGCGACGAGCTCCGCCGACGGCCCAGGTTCCGGCTCGGGAACGGGCTCTGGCTCCGGCTCTGGAACGGCCTCTGGCTCAGGAACGAGCTCCGGCTCCGGAACGGCCTCTGGCTCAGGAGCGAGCTCCGCCTCAGGAACGGCCTCTGGCTCAGGAGCAAGCTCCGCCTCAGGAACGGCCACCGACTCGGGAGCGAGCTCCGGCTCAGGAAGTACCCCCGCCCCCGGCGCCGGCAGGCGCGTCGCCCCGGGGCCCCGGCCCAGCGCGCGTCGCCGCGCGCCCCGGCCGGGCGTGGAGGAGTCGTCGTCGTTCGCGGGCATCAGGCGGACGTTACCGCTACCGCCCGCGCAGTCGGCGTACGAGAATGCTCGCGTCTCCGCGCGATTCGAGGTCGGCGAGCACCACGGCGACCGCTTCGCGGACGATGCGACCGCGGTCCACGGCGAGCCCGTGCTCCCCGCGGAGCACGAGGCGCGCGTGCTCGAGGTCCATCAGCTCCTCGGCGGAGACGTACACCGTGATCTTCTCGTCGTGGCGCTCGCGCCCGCTGGGCCGCCGGTTGGCGGCCGCCCGGGAGCGCTTGCGCGACGACCCCGCGGAGGCAGAACCTTCCTGCGCCTGCGGCGGGCGGCGCCCCGCGGGCTTGTCGCCCTCGGTGGCGCGGCTGCGGGACTCGCCCGACTCGTCGTCCGCCGCCGCGTGTTCGGCGCTCTCGCCGCCCTCGCCGCGCTGCTTCTCCTCGGCGGCGACGGCGTCGCTCTCACCCGCCGGGGCGGGCACCCGCGCCTCGCCGTTGGCCGGGCGCCTCGGGGACGAGGCCTGGAGCCCCATTCCCCCGGTCGTACGGAACAGTTCGTCGGCCCCCGGCAGACTCACTCGGCGTGACACCGGGCGAGCACCTCCCTGGCGAGCTGGCGATAGGCGGCCGCGCCGACCGAGTTGGAGGCGTACGTCGTGATCGGCTCACCGGCGACCGTGGTCTCCGGGAAGCGCACGGTCCGGCCGATCACCGTGTGGTAGACGTGATCGTCGAACGCCTCGACCACACGCGCGAGCACCTCACGGCTGTGCACCGTGCGGGAGTCGTACATCGTGGCGAGGATGCCGTCGAGCTCCAGGTCGGGGTTGAGCCGCTCCTGGACCTTCTCGATCGTCTCCGTGAGGAGCGCGACACCGCGCAGCGCGAAGAACTCGCACTCGAGGGGCACGATCACCTTGTGAGCCGCCGTCAGGGCGTTCACGGTGAGCAGGCCGAGCGAGGGCTGACAGTCGATCACGATGTAGTCGTAGTCGGCCATCAGCGGCTTCAACGCCCGCTGGAGCGTGGACTCGCGCGCGACCTCGCTCACCAACTGCACCTCGGCGGCGGACAGGTCGATGTTGCTCGGCAGCAGGTCCATGTTCGGGACCGCGGTCTTCAGGAGGACCTCGTCCGCGGCCATGCCCCGCTCCATGAGCAGGTTGTAGACCGTCAGGTCGAGTTCCATCGGGTTCACGCCGAGACCGACCGAGAGCGCGCCCTGCGGGTCGAAGTCGACGAGCAGGACCCGGCGTCCGTACTCCGCGAGCGCTGCACCCAGGTTGATGGTCGACGTGGTCTTGCCGACGCCGCCCTTCTGGTTGCACATCGCGATGATCTTCGCGGGGCCGTGGTCGGTCAGCGGGCCTGGGATCGGGAAGTACGGGAGCGGGCGCCCGGTCGGGCCGACGCGCTCGCGGCGCTGACGGGCAGCGTCGGGCGCGAGCGTGGCCGCGTACTCGGGGTCCGGCTCGTACTCGGCGTCGGGGTCGTAGAAGTGCCCCTCGGGCAGTTCGTCGTAGTCGGCGAAGTGGGAGCGTTCGCCACTTCGGTCGCCGGCCATGGCGTTCACGTGATGGCCATCCATGCTCTGGGGTGCTGTCTGCGTCTGCAGGGGGCTGCTCTGACGGGCGGCAAAGGTACGGACCGCGACGGAGCCGACAGCCTCGAGCCCCGCGGGACCTTGCTCCCTCGCAACCGTTCCTGGTTGACCACCCCCGGGAGTAAATGTCGACTCATTCACAAGTCGTCTTACCTCCTTGGTGACCAGGAAACTTCTAGATAGGTCAGCGTGGCACCATGCCGACGGTTGGCGACTCTATGGCGTGTCACCACTCCGCAGCAACACAATCCGCCGGACCCGGCCCGATGTGTCGGCAACGGAACACCCTTGTGTCAAGGGTGCACGGCGTCGGTTCGAAGCGTTTCGCGGGTGCGCGAATCGGTTAAAGGGTTACGTTCGAGGCGAGTTGACCAAGTCCGTATTGATGCCCAAGTGATACGCATGCGGCCGGACCCCTCACAAGGTCCGGCCGCAGGCGTGAGATTGACGACTTCCGTTGACGAAAGCGGTCGAAGAGTCGTCGGCGTCAGCCGAGCAGGGACTCCAGCTCGGTGTGCTCGAGGCCGTGGGACTCGGCGACCTCGCGGTAAACGACCTTGCCGTCATGGGTGTTGAGGCCCAGGGCGAGCGCCGGGTCGCGGCGCAGGGCCTCGACCCAGCCGCGGTTCGCGAGCTCGACGATGTACGGCAGCGTGGCGTTCGTCAGCGCGTAGGTCGACGTGTTGGGCACGGCGCCGGGCATGTTGGCGACGCAGTAGAAGACCGAGTTGTGGACCGGGAAGGTCGGCTCGGCATGCGTCGTCGGGTGCGAGTCCTCGAAGCAGCCGCCCTGGTCGATCGCGATGTCGACAAGGACACTTCCCGGCTTCATGCGGGAGACGAGCTCGTTGGTGACCAGCTTCGGGGCCTTGGCGCCCGGGATGAGGACGGCACCGATGACGAGGTCGGCCTCGAGGCACGCCTTCTCGAGCTCGAAGGCGTTGGAGACGACGGTCTGGATCTTCGTACCGAAGATCTTGTCGGCTTCCTTGAGCTTGTTGATGTCGCGGTCGAGCAGGGTCACGTGGAAGCCCATGCCGATGGCGATCTGCGCGGCGTTCCAGCCGGAGACGCCGCCGCCGATGACGACGGCCCTGGCGGCGAGCACGCCCGGGACACCGCCCGGCAGGACACCGCGGCCGCCGTTGGCGGCCATCAGGTGGTAGGCGCCGACCTGCGGGGCCAGGCGGCCCGCGACCTCGGACATCGGGGCGAGCAGCGGGAGCGCGCGGTTCGCGGTCTCGACCGTCTCGTACGCGATGGCGGTGGTGCCGGACTCCAGGAGCGCGTCCGTGCACTCCTTGGAGGCGGCGAGGTGCAGGTAGGTGAAGAGCGTCTGGTCCTTGCGGAGACGGTGGTACTCCTCCGCGATCGGCTCCTTGACCTTCAGGAGCAGGTCAGCGGTGGCCCAGACCTCGTCGGCGGTGCCGAGGATCTGCGCACCGGCCGAGACGTACTCGTCGTCCGTGATCGAGGAGCCGACACCGGCGTTCTGCTCGACGAAGACCTGGTGGCCGTTGCGCACGAGCTCGTGCACACCGGCGGGGGTGATGGCCACCCGGAACTCGTTGTTCTTGACCTCGCGGGGGATGCCGACCTTCATCGTCGATCACGGTCCTTGGCTCAGGGATTTCTCGGGCATTGCACTACATACCCGTGCGCTTGGGGGCGCACCGGGAGACACCACGGAAGTACGCGGCGGAGCCAGTCTAATGAAGGATTTCTAGCTGTCTAGCCTTTCAAAGCATCAATCTTCTTCGGATGCACTGCGGATTTCGTAGGCATCAGCACCCTGTTCTGGAGTCATTCCTTCGATCGGCAGCTCCTCTCCCAGCATGCGCTCGGCCGCACCACGGTGCAGCTTCGCGGCCGCGGGGTCGCCGAGCCGGTCGAGCGTGTCGGCCAGGCGGAGCTGCAGCGCGGCCTGCAGTCGCACGTCCTTGGCCTGGCGCGCCCACTCGACCGCTTCCTGGCAGGTGTGCAGCGACTCCTCGGGCCGGCCCGCGTACTCCTGGACACGCGCCATCTCGCTCAACGCCCGCGCCTGCGCCGCGACATCGCCCTCCTTGCGGTACCCGGCGGCGGCCGAGCGCCAGCTGCGCAGCGCGTCGCCGTAACGGCCCGCGTAGGTGTTCACCGTGCCGATGCGGCCGTGCAGCCGCGCGGCGTCGGCGCGCTCGCCGCGGGTGAGCCGCTGGGCGAGTGCGCGCCCGTACCAGTCGGCGGCCCGGTACCAGTCCCCCAGCTCCTGGTACGTGCCGCCTACGGATTCCATCGCGCGGCCGGTCGCGTACGGGTCCCTGGCTTCGCGCCCGGCGTCCAGAGCGGCCCGGTAGCGGGTGAGCGCCTCCTGGGTGCGGCCGGTCCGCGCGTCGAGGTCGGCGAGGTTCAGAAGGGCCGCGGCCTTCTCGCGGGGCAGGTTCCTGCGCTCGGCGACGTCGAGGACGAGGCGGTGGATGCCGTAGAGGTCGGGGGCGGCGGCCTCGGTGCCGACGTGCGCGGCCAGGGCGCGCGCCAGGGCCGCCATCAGGCGCCTGGCCAGGGTGTCGAGCTCCCCGTCGGCGACGGCGAGACGGGCGGCGGCCAGCAGCGCGGGCCGCCGGACCCGCAGCCACTCGGCGCCCGCGGCGGGGCTCGGGAAACGCAGGGCGCGGGGCAGCCCCGCGAGCTTCTTGCGGGCGGGTGAGCCGTCCGGTTCGGTGATCGCGCGGCAGGACTGGAGCAGCCGCACCGTGCGCTCCAGCATGCGGGCGCGGGCGAGCTGCACCTCGCCGGGCCGGTCGTGGGTCTCGGTCAGGCCGCGCAGCAGCGGCATCAGGCAGCCGGGCACCTCGTACTGCGGCAGCTCGGAGTCGATCCGCCCGACCAGGCCGAGCACCGTGAAGTCGTCCAGGGTGGTCTGCGCGGCGGAGACGGAGCAGCCGGCCAGCGCGGACGCGGTGTGCGGGTCGACATGCCCCTCGGGGGCGAGGGACAGGTAGCGCAGTATCCGGGCGGCGGGCACCGGCAGGGACGCGTAGGCGTGCTGGAAGACGCGGGCGAGCGCGGACCCGTCGTCGGCCCGGGCGTGCAGCTGCTTGGCCAGGTCCGCCACGGCCTCCTTGGGGCGTACGGCGAGCCAGCCGCCGGCCAGCATCAGCGCCGCGGGCTGCGACCCGCACTCCTCGACGAGGGACTCCGCCGAGCGCGGGTCGACGGTGATGCGGACCGATCCGGTGTGCCGGCCGAGCAGCTCCAGGGCGGATTTCGTGTCGAGGCCGCCGAGTGTGCAGGGCCGCACGTCGGAGATTCCGGTCAGTGGCCCCTCGGACACGGCGACGACCAGGCAGTCGGGGGATTCGGGGAGCAGCGGGTCGACCTGTTCGGCGTCCGCCGCGTCGTCGAGGAACAGTACGGCCCTGCGGACGGAGAGCCCTTCACGCAGCCGCTCGGCGAGGTCGTCCTCTCCTTCGCCGGGGGGCGCGGGCAGATCGAGGGAGTCGAGGAGTTCGCGGGCGGTGCGTTCGGTGGGGACGCGGGTGCCGTCCGGGGCGGTGAGGCGGGTCCGCAGGATGCCGTCCGGATAGTCGGCGGCGACCTGGCCCAGGAGTTCCTCGGCGAGCGCGGTGCGACCGGATCCCGGGCGGCCCGCGATGAGCAGGACGCGCGCGCGTGGCGCTTTGCGCCCGGCGATCGTGTCGAGACCCGCGCGCTCGATGTCTGCGCGCAGTTCCTTCAACTCACGGCTGCGGCCCAGGAACTGACTGCCCTTCAGTCCGTCCTTCGGTTCGACCGCCTGATCCGTCACGGGCCACGCTCCGTCCACCTGCGCCGAACCCGCCGGGTTCGGGCGGGACGCTTTGAGAGCCTAGTTCAGGCGGAACGGCGTTCCCTGGCGGGCGGCGCGGGGGTGTCCCTCAATCGGATCAGCGGATGGTGTGACCGGAGGGGCCGATCGGAACCAGCCCCTCCGGCACACCGCCCGTACCTACGCCTCGAACGGCCGGGCGGGCCAGGGCGCCTCGGCCGGCCGCAGCGACTCCACGCCGTCACCGGCCTGCACGGCGGTCAGCGCGAGCGCCCCCACCACCAGGCAGTTGTTGTGCAGCTCACCGGCCAGCACACCGCGCACGAGCTCCGCCAGGGGGACGCGGGCCAGCTCCATGTCGGCCTCCTCGTCCTCCACCTCGAAGCGCTCGCCCTCCGCCTCGGACAGGTCGCGGGCCAGGAAGATGCGGACGGCCTCGGAGCAGCCGCCGGGCGTCGTGTAGACGTCGGTGAGGACGCGCCAGTCCTCCGCCTTGACGTGCGCCTCCTCGTAGAGCTCGCGCTGGGCCGCGTGCAGCGGGTTCTCGCCGGGGATGTCGAGGAGTCCGGCCGGGATCTCCCAGAGCTTGTGCCGCACGGGGTGGCGGTACTGCTTGAGGATCAGGACGCGGCCCTGGTCGTCGAGGGCGAGGACGGCCACGGAACCGGGGTGGACCTGGTAGTCACGGCGGACGACCGAGCCGCCCGGCATGACCACGTCGTCGGTGCGCACAGAGGTCTTGTTCCCGACGAAGGGGGTCTCGGTCGCCCGGACCTCCCACTCCTCGGCGGTGTCCTTGATCGTCGTCATGTCGACACGTCCTCCTACGCACGTAAACAGAAACCGGGGCACGCACCCCAAAAGGCACGCACCCCGGCAACCGTACAACCCATGTCCTACACGGCTTACTTGGCCTTCTTGCCGTTCGCCGCGGCGCCCGTCTTACGCTCGACGGCCGCCTTCACCAGGCCCGCGAAGAGCGGGTGCGGGCGGGTCGGACGGGAGCGGAGCTCGGGGTGCGCCTGGGTCGCGACCAGGTAAGGGTGCACCTCGCGCGGGTACTCCACGTACTCCACGAGCTTGCCGTCCGGCGACGTGCCGGAGAACTGCAGACCGGCCTTCTTCTCCAGCTCGGCGCGGTAGGAGTTGTTCACCTCGTAGCGGTGACGGTGGCGCTCCTCGACGTACTCCTTGCCGTCGTACACCTCGCGCGCGATGGAGCCCTCAGCAAGCTTCGCCGGGTACATGCCCAGCCGCATGGTGCCGCCCATGTCGCCCTCACCGGCGACGATGTCGAGCTGCTCGGCCATCGTGGAGATGACCGGGTGCGCGGTGGCGGCGTCGAACTCGGTGGAGTTCGCGTCGGGGATGTCGGCCAGGTTCCGCGCGGCCTCGATCACGATGCACTGCAGGCCGAGGCAGAGGCCGAGCAGCGGGATCTTGTTCTCGCGGGCGAACTGGATCGCGCCGACCTTGCCGGACACGCCACGGTCGCCGAAGCCGCCGGGAATACAGATCGCGTCCACGTCGCCGAGCTGCTTCTTGGCGCCTGCCGCGGTCTTGCAGTCGTCGGACGCGACCCACTTGATCTTGACGCGGGCCTTGTTGGCGAAGCCGCCGGCGCGCAGCGCCTCGGTCACCGACAGGTAGGCGTCGGGCAGGTCGATGTACTTGCCGACGAGCGCCATGACGATCTCGTGGTCGGGGTTGTGGACGCGGTCGAGCAGGTCGTCCCAGGTCGTCCAGTCCACGTCGCGGAACGGCAGGTCCAGCTTGCGGACGACGTAGGCGTCCAGGCCCTCGGTGTGCAGGACCTTCGGGATGTCGTAGATCGACGGGGCGTCGATGGCCGCGACGACGGCCGCCTCGTCGACGTCGCACATCAGGGAGATCTTGCGCTTGATCGCGGTGGGCACCTCGCGGTCGGCGCGCAGGACGATCGCGTCCGGCTGGATACCGATGTTGCGCAGGGCGGCGACCGAGTGCTGGGTCGGCTTGGTCTTCAGCTCGCCCGAGGGGCCGATGTAGGGCAGCAGCGAGATGTGCACGACGAAGACGTTGTCGCGGCCGACCTCGTGGCGGACCTGGCGGACGGTCTCCAGGAACGGCAGGGACTCGATGTCGCCGACCGTGCCGCCGACCTCGGTGATGACGACGTCGACGTCGTCCGTGGCCATGCGGCGGATGCGGTGCTTGATCTCGTTCGTGATGTGCGGGATGACCTGGACGGTGTCGCCGAGGTACTCGCCGCGCCGCTCCTTGGCGATCACCTGGGAGTAGACCTGTCCGGTGGTGACGTTGGCCGTGCCGTCCAGATCCACGTCGAGGAAGCGCTCGTAGTGGCCGATGTCCAGGTCGGTCTCGGCGCCGTCGTTGGTGACGAACACCTCACCGTGCTGGAACGGGTTCATCGTGCCGGGGTCGACGTTCAGGTACGGGTCGAGCTTCTGCATCGTGACCCGCAGACCACGCGCCTTGAGGAGCGCACCCAGGCTGGAGGCCGTCAGGCCCTTGCCGAGGGAGGAGGCGACACCCCCGGTGACGAAGATGTGCTTGGTCGTCGTGGATTTGGGCGTCATGGCCAAGAGGGGGCTCCCGTGGTCGCGGTCTGGAATGCGTACCGGCTTGCCTGGTCCGGAGATTTCCGGGGGTGCCGTCGCTGCGGGTTCGGGGGCTTCGACTGCTTGCAGAAGCGCACCGGTCCACGGGCTACCAGGGTATCAGCGAGTGGGCGAGGCTGCTTCCGGCCACGCTCCGCACATGCGTCACCACAGCATCACCGAAACCTCACCCGCCGCTCACCCTTTCGGCCCACCTTCGTTGCCGGGACCGGCGCGCGGATCACTGTGGTGCGTCGTATCCTGCTCGGACACTCGCTGCCGAGCCAGGCCGGCAAACGGCACTACCCCCGCCCGTTACTCCCGGAACAAGAGCTCGTCAGTTCGTTTCTCATGACGACGTACCAACACGAACCCTTGACCGCAGAGACCGCAGAGCGATCGCCCTTCCGGGGGCGTACGTGGCCGTTCGACTGGAGATGCACGTGGCCGGGCGCATCGAGGACTACGCACTCATCGGAGACATGCAGACCGCAGCCCTGGTCTGCCGGGACGGAACAGTCGACTGGCTGTGCCTCCCACGCTTCGACTCGCATGCCATTTTCGCCGGCCTGCTCGGCACCGAGGAACACGGCTTCTGGCGGCTGGGACCGGCGCACGCGCCGGAGGCCGAGCCGCCGACCGCGGCGCGCCGGACGTACCGCGGCGATTCCCTGATCCTCGAATCCGAGTGGGACACCCCCCGCGGCACGGTCCGCGTGACCGATTTCATGCCGCCGCGTGACGGCGCGCCGCAGCTGATCCGGATCGTGGAGGGCATCAGCGGCCGCGTCCCGATGCGCTCGGCGCTGCGCATGCGTTTCTCCTACGGGCGGATCGTGCCGTGGGTGCACAAGGTCGACGGACGTACGGTCGCGGTCGCGGGTCCCGACTCCGTGTGGCTCGACTCGACCGCGGAGACGTACGGCAAGGACCTGACGACGTACTCGGACTTCACCGTGGCGCCGGGTGACCGGATCGCGTTCACCCTCTCGTGGCAGCCCTCGCACCAGAAGCCGCCGGCCCTCCCCGACCCGGAGGGGTCCCTGGAGGCGACGGAGGAGTTCTGGGGCGAGTGGGTCGAGCACTGTACGTACCACGGGCCCTACCGCGAGGCCGTGGTCCGTTCGCTGATCACGCTCAAGGCCCTGACGTACGCGCCGACCGGCGGCATCGTCGCCGCGCCGACCACGTCGCTGCCGGAGGAGATCGGCGGTGTCCGCAACTGGGACTACCGCTACACCTGGCTGCGCGACGCGGCGATCACCCTGTCCTCCATGCTGCGCACCGGCTACCGCGAGGAGGCCCGCGCCTGGCGGGACTGGCTGCTTCGCGCGGTCGCGGGCGACCCGGAGAACCTGCAGATCATGTACGGGATCGCGGGCGAGCGCGAGCTCGGCGAGGCGGAGCTCGACTGGCTGCCCGGGTACGAGAACTCGGCGCCGGTGCGGGTCGGCAACGGCGCGGCGCACCAGCTCCAGCTCGACGTGTACGGCGAGGTCACCGAGGCACTGCACCTGGCACATATGACGGGCCTGACCCGCAACGACTACGCGTCGCTGCTCCAGCTCAAGCTGATCCGCTACCTGGAGAAGCACTGGGACGAGCCGGACGAGGGCATCTGGGAGGTGCGCGGGCCACGCCGGCACTTCGTTCACTCGAAGGTCATGGCGTGGGTCGCCGTGGACCGCACGATCAAGCTCATCGAGTCGGGTGACGCGGACGGGCCGCTGGAGAAGTGGCGAGAACTGCGCGACGACATCCACCGGGACGTGTGCGAGCGGGGCTACGACAAGGAGCGCAACACGTTCACGCAGTCGTACGGCTCGAAGGAGCTGGACGCCTCGCTGCTCCTGATCCCGCAGATGGGCTTCCTGCCGCCCGACGACAAGCGCGTCATCGGCACGATCGAGGCGATCCAGCGGGAGCTCTCGACGCCGGACGGGTTCATCCTGCGTTACCCGACGACGGGCGAGGACGCGGGCGTCGACGGCCTGGAGGGCGACGAGGGCGCGTTCCTCGCCTGCTCGTTCTGGATGGCCGACGACCTCGCGATGATCGGCCGTGTGGACGAGGCCCGCACGCTCTTCGAGAAGCTCCTGTCGCTGCGCAACGACCTGGGACTGCTCGCGGAGGAGTGGGACTCGCGCCTCCAGCGCCAGGTCGGCAACTTCCCGCAGGCGTTCAGTCACGTTCCGCTGATCGACACGGCCCTGCGGCTGACGGCCTCGGGGGCGTACGGCGGCTAGATCGGCTTCCTGAGCACGTTTCCGGCGGCGCGTTCCCCTGCGGGGCGCGCCGCCGGCGGCGTCTGCCGCGTCCTGCCTGATGGCCGAAGGTTTTCCCGGACCGTGCGCGCAGGTAGCGTCCGCACCATGGACACTCAGGCCCCCCACAGCAGCGCGCCCGGCACCCAGGGCGGCATCACCGTGCAGCGGGCCCTGGAACTGCCAGGTCTGCGCAGCGGGCTCCCGGAAGTGGTGGCGGGAGGGGACCGGCTGCAGCGCACCGTGCGCTGGGTGCACGCGGGCGAGGTGCCCAACATCGCCTCGCTCCTCAAGGGCGGCGAGCTGCTCCTGACCACCGGGTTCGGCATCGGTACGCGCCCGGCCGAGCAGCGGGCCTTCGTCCGCAAGCTCGCCGACCGCGGGATCTCCGCGCTCGTCATCGAGCTGGGCCAGCGCTTCGCGCGGCTGCCCGCCGCGCTGGTGGAGACCGCGCGCGCGGCCGGCCTCCCGCTGGTGCAGCTGCACCGCGAGGTGCCGTTCGTGACGGTCACCGAAGAGGTCCACACCGAGATCGTCAACGGGCACTACGCGCTCCTCCAGCGCGCGGAAGAGGTGCACCGGCGCTGCACGGAGGCCCTGCTCGGCGGCGGCGGAGTGCCCCAAGTCCTGCGCATTCTCGCGGAGTTCAGCGGCAACCCGGTGTTCCTGGAGACGGCCGACGGGCAGCTCCTGTACGCCGCCGGGGGCGAGCCCGAGGTCGCCGACCCGCTCCAGGTGTGGGAAGGGATGCGCGGCAAGCCCGCCGACCGCGACGAGCCGCCGGCCGGGGCCGTGCTCGTCGACGTGCCGGGCGGCGGGCCCGGCACCGGGTCCGTACGGGCGCGCCTCGTCCTGCTGCCGGTCGCGGCCCCGCTGGCGCCCGTGCACCGGATCGCGGCGGAACGGGCGGCGAGCAGCCTCGCCGTCGTCCTGATGCAGGCCCGCCAGGAGGAGGAGCTGGCGGCGCGCGGCCGCGGTGACTTCCTCACGGATCTCGCGGAGGGCCGGATCACGCCCGACGACGCCCCGGCGCAGGCGCGTGTCCTCGGGTTCAAGCCGGGCGGCCAGGGGCCGCTGCTGCCGGTCGTGATGCGGCTGCCCGAGGCGTCGGTGGGCTCGGTGGGCCTCTCCCCCGGCGGCGGCTGGGCGGTGCTGGCCCGGGCGGTCGCCGAGGAGCTGGCCGCGGTCGGGGTTCCGGTCCTGCTCGGCGTACGGCCCGTCGAGGGGCGCGTCCCCCTGCTGCTCGGGCTGCGGTCGGACTCGGAGCGCACGGCGGTCGCGGACCGGGTGGCGGCGGCGCTGCGGGCGGGGGTCGAGCGGGCGGGCATGCAGCGTGCCGGGACGCAGCCGCCGGTCGTCGTGGTCGGCGGCGCGGGCGGCTGGGCCGCGGCCGCGGCCGGCCTGCGGCACGCGGCCGAGACGGCCACGGCGGCGCAGGGTCTGTCGGACCGGCCCTGGTACGACGCGCGGCGCCTCGACATCGACCTGCTGCTGTGGCGGCTGCGGGACCATCCGGACCTGGCGGCGTTCGTGGAGCGTGCGATCGGGCCTCTCCAGGCCCACGACCGCCGCGCCAAGCCGCCGCTCCTTCCCACGCTCCAGACGTATCTGGCGCACGCGGGCCGCAAGGCGGAGACGGCCCGCGAACTCCATCTGAACCGTCAGACGCTCTACAACCGCCTGGCCCGCATAGGGGAGTTGCTCGGCACGGACCTGGACGACCCGCAGACGGTACTCGCGTTGAGCCTGGCGCTGCGGGCGCGCAGGCATGTGGGGTGAGCGTCGGGCCTCGGCCAGGTCAGCCCGGCGGCCGGGCCCCCGTCAACTCGTCGTAGATGCTGAGCACTTGGGCCACCGTCTCGTCCTCCGTCGGCCATGAGGCCGCCTGCAGCGTGCCTCGCTCCTTGAGCTGGTCGCGGCGCGCGGGGTCGGACAGGAGGCGGGTGACGGTGTCGGCGAGGGCGCGCGCGTCGCCGTAGGGGACGAGTTCCGCCGCGTCGCCCACGAGTTCGGGGATGCCGCCGACGTCGGTGGCGACGAGCGGCACGCGCACGTGGAGCGCCTCCTGCGCGAGGACCGAGCGGGACTCCCAACTGCTGGCCAGCAGAGCCACATCGGCGGCCGCGAGCAGTTCGGAGACGTCGTCACGGCGCCCCACGAGCCGTACGGGCAGTTGCTCGCTCTCGATCCGGCGCTGGAGCGCGCCCCGCTCCGGCCCCTCGCCCGCGATGACGAGGAGCGGCACGGGGTCGAGGTGGCGCCAGGTGCGCGCGGCGTCCAGCAGCGTCCCGTAGCCGCGGTGCTTCACGAGGCTGCCGACGGCCATCAGCAACGGCCGTTCCACAGCGCCGAGTTCGGCCCGCGCCTTGTACTGCATGCGCTCCGGGTCCTCAGGTCCCTCGGGTCCGGGCACCGGCACGGCTTCCGACGAATCGGGGCGGCGCGGCGCCGGGAAGGCGACCGCGGCCAGCCTGGCGTCACGGGCACCACGGACACGCGCTCGCTCGACGAGGTCCGAGGACGTGCCGAGGACCACGGAAGCGGCCCTCGCCACCCGCCGTTCGAGCAGCCGCAGCAGGTGGGCGCGGGCTCCCTCGGCGTGGGAGCGGGTGTGCCAGGTGACGACGAGGGGCGTGGTCCGGCCGCTGAGCGCGAGGGACGCGCGGAGCCCCGCGTGCAGCCCGTGCGCGTGGACGAGGTCGGCGTCGGCGCAGGCGAGCCGGAGCGCTGCGACGGATCCGGGGTCGCTGCTGCGGGGCACGGTGACGTGCTGGGCGCCGACGTCCGCGAAGCCGTAGACGTGCGCGACCTCGGCGGGGGCGCAGACGGTGACGCGTACTCCCCTGGCGACGAGCCCGGCGGCCAGCGACCTGACGTGCGTGCTGCTTCCGGCGCTGCCGCCGCCCAGCACTTGCACGGTGCGCAGCGGCGACTGGCCGTGCGCTGGCTGGCTGCTCACGTGACTCACGTGGCCGGGGCTCCTGGGTCGGTCGGTGCGGGACGCGCGGGGATGTCGCGCCGTGACGGTCTGGGCCAAGGATGCCAGCCCGTACGGGCGTTCCGGCACCGGGCCGGAGTCCCGACCGTGTCGGAGTGGGCAACACGTCGCACGGGATCACTCACACGCGTGAATTCAGGCGTGTCGGGCTGACTTCGCCCCGCGGGCCAATGCGGTCACTTTGTCCCCGTATGCCGCGGCGAGGACCAGTCCGGCCGCGTGCGCGAGGAGTCCGGCGCGCCCGTTCCCGGCGACGACGGCGACGCCGAGCGCCGCGCCCAGGGCGTGGGCCCCGGTGTCGCCGATCATGGTGCGCCCGTCGAGATCCTCCGGCAGGACCGCTGCCACCGCGCCCATGGGAGCCGCGGCGACGGCCCCTTTGAGCAGTCCGGGCGCCCCGAGCGCGAGCACGGCAGCCGCCGCCCGCCCGGGCCGTACGTCCACCAGGTTCACGAGGTGCGCCGCGCCGGCGATCACGACACCGGCGAGCGCCTTGTCCACGGCCCGTTCCTCGAGCAGCGAACCGGCGACGAGCCCCGCGGCGGAGATACCGATCAACTTCACGGCCCCGCTGGTCAGTTCGCCGTCGCGCAGCGCCGACAGATGGGCCCGGAACCCGCTGCGCGGATCACCGGCGCCCGCCACGTCGTCGTACGCGCCGCACGCCCCCGCCGCGAGCACGGCCAGGACGGCGGCCCGGCGAGCGGGCCCCGAGGCGGCGGCGGCCGCACCGACGACGGCCCCGGCCACGACGGCCGGTCCGGCGCACAGGTCCACCGCCCGGCCCGCGAAGTTCGTCCGCTCCCACAGGGCAGGCCCACCCGGCCTGGCCCTCCGCAGCGCCGCATACCCCGCCCGGGCCACGCCGGCACCGGCCGCGAGAGCCGCGAACCGGCCCACCGCACGCTTCCCCATGGGTGGTTACGCGTCCGCTCGGGCGGTGGCGAGCAGTTCCTCCGCGTGCGCCCGCGCCGTCTCGGAGTCCTCCTGGCCCGCCAGCATCCGGGACAGCTCCCGGACCCGGTCCTCGCCCTCGAGGACGGTGACGCCGGACCGGGTCACGGTCCCGTCGTTCGTCTTCTCCACGAGGAGCTGCCGGTCGGCGAACGCCGCCACCTGCGGAAGGTGCGTGACGACCACGACCTGCGCCGACTTGGCGAGCTTGGCGAGGCGCCGGCCGATCTCCACGGCCGCCTTGCCGCCGACGCCCGCGTCGACCTCGTCGAACAGATACGTGGGCACGGGATCGGTCCCGGCGAACACGACCTCCACGGCGAGCATCACGCGGGACAGCTCACCGCCAGAGGCGCCCTTGGCGATCGGCCGCGGCGGGGCGCCCGGGTGCGGCGCGAGCAGCAGCTCGACCTCGTCCACACCGGAGGGGCCGTAGGCGACCGTGCGCCCGTCGAGCTCGACGCCGTCCGGGTCGTCGGTGCGCCGGATGTCGAAGGACACGCGCGCGTGGGGCATGGCGAGCGAGGCCAGCTCCTGCGTGACGGCTTCCGCGAAGCGTGACGCCGCCTCCGTGCGGGAGTCCGTCAACGCCTGCGCCAGGACGCCCAGTTCACTGCGGAGGCCGTCCCGTTCGGCGGTCAGCTCACCGACCCGGTCGTCGTCCCCGTCGAGTTCGAGCAGCCGCGCCGAACCCTGCTCGGCCCAGGCGAGCACCTGATCGATGGAATCCCCGTACTTGCGCGTGAGCTGCGTCAGCGCGGCCCGCCGCTCCTCGACCGCCGCGAGCCGCAGCGGGTCCGCGTCCAGGTCGTCGGCGTATCCGGCGAGTTCCCCCGCCACGTCGGACAGGAGGATGCCGATCTCGCCGATCCGGTCGGCCAGCGCGGACAGGGCCGGGTCGTGGGAACGCACGGCGTCGAGCGCGCGGTTCGCGCCGCCCACGAGTGTGGTGGCGTCGACGCCCTCGGGGTCCTCGGGGTTGCCCGCGAGCGCGGCGTGCGCGGCGGAGGCGGCCGAGGCGAGCGCCTCCGCGTGACCGAGCCGCTCGGCCTCCGCCGACAGCTCGACGTCCTCGCCGGCGCGCGGCTCGACGGCCGCGATCTCGTCGAGTCCGAAGCGCAGCAGATCTGCTTCCTGGGCGCGTTCACGCGCGCGCGTGACGATGGTGTCGAGCTCGGTGCTGACGGCTCGCAGACGGCGATACGCGGCCTGGTACTTGGTGAGCGGCACGGCGACCGCGTCGCCCGCGTACCGGTCGAGGGCCCCGCGTTGCCGGGACAGCTTGAGCAGCCCCTGCTGATCGGTCTGGCCGTGCACGGCGACGAGCTCGTCGGCGAGCTCGGTCAGCATGCCCACCGGCACCGAACGCCCGCCGAGATGCGCCCGTGAGCGCCCCTCCGCCGAGACGGTCCGGCTGATGAGCAGCGCCCCGTCGTCGAGTTCGGCACCCGCCTCCTGGGCGCGCACGACGGCCGCGGTGCCCTCGGGCACGGTGATCCGGCCCTCGACGACCGCCGCCTTCGCGCCGATCCGTACGAGGGCGGGGTCCGCGCGCCCGCCCAGCAGCAGGCCGAGGCTGGTGACCACCATCGTCTTGCCCGCACCGGTCTCGCCGGTCACCGCGGTGAATCCCGGCGACAGCTCGACCACCGCGTCGTCGATGACTCCGAGCGACCGTATCCGCATCTCCTCCAACACGGACACGACCTTACGAGGTCCGGAGCCATGTGTGCGACGGGCCCTGCCCCGCTTCCCTCCCGGCGGACCGAAATCGCAGGTCGTGCGTGGCTCTGTCCGGTCCTCCCGTCGCGCGTCGTCACCCCTTGTCACCCGTGAGGGTGGGGACAGCCCCCGGCCGGAACGACCTGCCCGCCACCTGGTGCCCGCGCCCCGCGTGCCCGCACGCTTGATCCCATGAGTAACGGACTGGCCCGGGCGGCCCTGCGCGCACACCGGCCCGCGTTCGCCGGCACGGCGGTCGCCGCGCTGTTCGCGGCGACGGTGGTGAGCGCGTCGACGACGGTGCTGCTCGCCACGGGCACCGACGGACTGCCGGCCGGCGCGCGCCGTCGCATCACGGAGAGCGGCGTCGGCGACATCGCGGCCGTCCTCCTCATCGGTTCGATCTACATGTCGATTTTCGTGGTCGTCTCGACGATGGGCACGGCCGTCACGCAGCAGCACCGCGAGCTCGCCCTCGTACGCGCCATCGGGGCCCGGCCACGCCAGGTGCGCCGCGCGGTGGCGAGGCAGGCCCTCGCCGCGTCCGTCCCCGCGGCGCTCACGGGCTTCGCGGCGGGCGGGCTGCTCGCCAGGGCCTGGTTCGCCGGCATGGTCACGCACGGCCTGATCCCGGCGGGGGTGCCGTTCCGCTTCAGCTGGGCCGCGCTGCCGGTCTGCCTCGGGGTGGCCGTGGTGACGTCGACGGTCGCCGCGCTGCTCTCGTCGCTGCGGTTCTCGCTCCTGCGGCCCGCCCACGCCCTGTCCGAGGCGGCGGCGGGCAGGCGGCGCCTCGGCCTGCTCAGGGCGCCGCTCGGCCTGGTCGCGGTCGCCGGGGCGTGCTTCCTCTCGGTGCTGCTGTCCCGGCAGGACGCAGAGGAGGCGGGCCAGGGCGCGTTCCTCGTCCTGATCCTGTTCTGCGTGGGGGTGGGCCTGCTCGGCCCGCGGATCGTGGGCCCCGCGGCCTGGCTGGTCTCGGCGCTCGTGGGCCGCTTCGGCGCGAGTGCGCGGCTCGCGATGCTCAACGTCCGCTCGCAGCCCCGCCGCTTCTCGGCCGCCGTCGTCCCGCTCGTCCTCGTCGTCGGCTTCGGCCTCACCAAGGTCGCCCTGCACACGACGGCACAGCACCGCACGGGCTCGGCGGGCAGTACCGGCGAAGTGTGGCTCGACTACATGGGTACGGCGCTGTACGCGGGGTTCGCCGCCATAGCCGCCGCCAACACGCTCGCGATGATCTCGTTCGAGCGGCGCCGGGACGTGGCCCTGCTGCGCGTCGTCGGCACCCAGCGCGGCCAGGTGCGCTCCATGGCCGCCTGGGAGGCCGTCGTCGTCGCCGGTACGGCGCTGCTGCTCGGCGCCCTGATCGCGCTCGCCACGCTCGCGCCGATCCTCGACACGGCGTTCGGCTCGCCGCTGCCGTACGTCCCGTGGCCCCTGGCCGCCGGGACCGTCGCGGGCACGCTCCTGCTGACGCTGCTCGCGACCGGTGTCCCGGTGCGGTCGGTGATGCGCCACCGCGCGATCACCGTCGTACGGACGTGATCACCTACGCGATGTCCTAGTGGGGCTTCCCGCGCCAGCCGGAGACGGGCAGCGCGAACTTGGCGACAAGGCGGTCCGTGAACGAGGCGTGATGCAGCCGCGCGAGCCGCACCGGCACCGCCCCGCGCCGCACCTCGACGCGCGCGCCGGCGGGCAGCTCCACGGTCCGCCGTCCGTCGCACCACAGCACGCCGTGCGGAGTGTGCTGCTGCACCTCGACGGCGAGCACCGAGTCCGGCGACGTCACCAGCGGCTTGGCGAACAGGGCATGAGCGCTGATCGGCACCATGAGAAGCGCCTCGACCTCGGGCCACACGACGGGCCCGCCCGCCGAGAACGCGTAGGCCGTGGAGCCGGTCGGCGTCGCGCACACGATGCCGTCGCAGCCGAAGCCGGTGACGGGACGCCCGTCGATCTCCAGGACGACCTCGAGCATCCGCTCGGCCGACATCTTCTGCACGGCGGCCTCGTTGAGCGCCCAGTCGCGGTGCACGACATCGCCGTTGCTGTGCACGAGGACGTCGATCGTCATGCGCTCCTCGACCTCGTACGCCTTGGTGACGACGCGGTCGACCACCCTGTCGAGGTCGTCGCGCTCGGCCTCGGCGAGGAAGCCGACGCGGCCGAGGTTGACCCCGAGCATCGGGACTCCGGAGGCGCGGGCGAACTCGGCGCCGCGCAGCAGCGTCCCGTCGCCGCCGAGGACGACGAGCAGCTCACAGGCGTCGAGGCACTCCGGAGTCGCCTCCTTCACGAGCTCCACCGACGCCGGGAGCGGCAGGTCCGCCGCTTCCGACTCCAGGACCCGTACGCCGATGCCGCAGCGCAGCAGCCCCTCGACGACGAGTTCGGCACTCCGGATGGCGGCGGGCCGCCCGGTGTGCGCGAGCAGGAAAACAGTTCGAGCTCGAGTCTGTGTCAACGCGGCCCCTCCGCCACTGCACGGTCAACGTCCGCCGGGTCGAGTTCGGGCGCACCGGCGCGCAGCCACAGAAAATACTCGACGTTTCCGGACGGCCCGGGCAGCGGGCTCGCCGTCACGCCCCTTACGCCGAGGCCGAGTTCCCACGCCTGCCGGGCCACCGTGCGCACCGTCTCGGCCCGCAGTTCCGGGCTGCGCACGACACCGCCGCTGCCGAGGCGGTCCTTGCCGATCTCGAACTGCGGCTTCACCATGAGCACCAGGTCCGCGTCGGGCGCCGCGCACCGCGCGAGGGCGGGGAGCACCAGGCCGAGCGGGATGAAGGACAGGTCTCCGACGACCAGGTCCACGGGTTTTCCATCGATCGCCTCCAGCGTCAACTCGCGTACGTTCGTACGGTCCTTGACGGTGACGCGTTCATCGCTCTGCAATGACCAGGCGAGCTGCCCGTACCCGACGTCGACGGCGACGACATGGGCGACGCCGGCCCTCAGCAGTACGTCGGTGAACCCTCCCGTGGACGCCCCCGCGTCGAGCGCGCGGCGTCCCTCGACGGCGAGCCCCTGCGGCACGAAGGCCGCGAGTGCCCCCGCGAGCTTGTGGCCCCCGCGCGAGACGTAGTCGGGGTCGTTGTCGTCCTGCGTGACCACGATCGCGGCGGCGGTCTCCACCTGCGTGGCGGGCTTGGTCGCGGTGGTCCTGCCGACCGTGACGCGCCCCGCGGCGATCAGCTGGCTCGCGTGCTCGCGCGAGCGGGCGAGCTTCCGGCGGACGAGCTCGGCGTCGAGGCGGCGTCGTGCCACTCCTGCCACGTTCGGTTCAGCTCCTGTGTCGGTTCGAGGGTGAGGGCTCGGGGCGTGCGTCCAACGCGGTCAGCGCGTCACGCAGGCCCCGGTGTACATCCTCGTACACCTCGATGTGTCCGTCGGCAGTGAGGTGGTCGACGTCGGCGAGCCGGTCGAGCCCGGCGTCCACGTCCGCGTTGCCGGTGGGGGTGCGCGGGACGCCGAGGGGGGCCGGGGCCGCGGGCTCGTGCGACGGTTCGTCCCGAGCCTCCGGGGCCCCGGCCGCCTGGTCCGGCACCTGGTCGGGGTCCGGATGAGAGTCGTTCATGCCACGACGCTACCGCGTAGCGCTGGGGTACGGTCGACCGCGATGGCGACGACGCAGGAGTGCCGTGCCGCACTCGACAAACTCTCGGACAATCTGGCGGGCGCGGACGGCGGGGTACGCAGCGCGGCGGCGCTCGACCGCTCGCTGAGCTGCCATGTCACGGACCTCGGGATCACGTTCACGGGCCGGCTCGAGAACGGCCGGATCGAGGTGGTCGACACGGTCGACGGGCCGCCGCCCGACCGGGCGCAGATCCGGCTCTCGATGACCGGCGACGACCTGGTCGCGATGGTCGACGGCAGGCTGAACTTCGCGAAGGCCTGGGCCTCCGGCCGGATCAGGCTGGAGGCCGGCTTCCGCGATCTGCTGCGGCTCAGGACGCTGCTTTAGCCACTGCCTTCGCGGACGCCTGCGCATCCTGGGCCGGGTCCTTCCTGGCCTTGCGCGCGGCCGGCACCACCAGCGGAGTACCGGTCTCCGGATCGTCGATGACCTGGCACTTCATCCCGAAGAGCCGCTCGACGAGATCCGCGGTGACGATATCGCCCGGCGCTCCCTCGGCGATGACCTCGCCGCCGCGCAGGGCGATCAGGTGGGTGGCGTAGCGGGCCGCGTGGTTGAGGTCGTGCAGCACCGCGACGAGCGTGCGCCCCTGCTCCTCGTGCAGCTCCGCGCAGAGGTCCAGTACGTCGATCTGGTGCTGGATGTCGAGGTACGTCGTCGGCTCGTCGAGGAGCAGCAGCGGGGTCTGCTGGGCGAGCGCCATGGCGATCCACACGCGCTGACGCTGACCGCCGGACAGTTCGTCGACAAAGCGATCGGCGAGTTCGGCGACTCCGGTGGAGGCCATCGACTCCTGCACGATCCGCTCGTCGTCGCCGGACCACTGGCGCAGCAGGCCCTGGTGGGGGTAGCGGCCGCGGGAGACGAGGTCGCCGACGGTGATGCCGTCCGGCGCGATCGACGACTGGGGCAGGAGCCCGAGCGTGCGCGCCACCTTCTTCGCCGGCATCGACTGGATGGCCTGCCCGTCCAGGAGCACCCGGCCCGTCGAGGGCTTCAGCATCCGCGACAGCGCGCGCAGCAGCGTGGACTTGCCACAGGCGTTCGGGCCGACGATCACGGTGAAGGAGTTGTCGGGGATCTCGACCGAGAGCTCCGACGCGATCACACGCTGGTCGTAGCCCAGGGTGACGTTCTCGGCGGACAGTCGGTTCACGGTGGTACTCCTCCGGTTGTTGCTCTGGCTGCTGGGGTTCCTGTCGCTCATATCCGGCCGGCCTTCCGCTCGGAGACCAGGAGCCACAGCAGATAGACACCGCCAATGACTCCGGTGACCACTCCGACGGGCAGCTGGTCGGCCCCGAAGGCGCGCTGCGAGATCCAGTCGGCGGTGACGAGCAGGGCCGCGCCCATGCACATGGACGCCGCGATGTTCGGACCGGGCGAGCGGGTCAGCCGCCGGGCCAGCTGGGGGGCGGTCAGCGCGACGAATCCGACGGGTCCCGCGGCGGCGGTGGCCGCGGCGGTGAGCAGCACGGCGGCCACGAGCAGGACGAGCCGCGTCCGCTCGACGCGCACCCCGAGCGCGTTCGCCACGTCGTCGCCCATCTCCAGCATGCGCAGCGGCCGCGCGTACGTGAGGACGACGGGTACGAGGACGGCACACAGGGCGAGCAGGGGCCAGACCTGGTTCCAGTCGCGGCCGTCGAGCGATCCCGTCATCCAGACCGTCGCGCGGGCGGCGTCGACGATGTCCGCCTTGGTCAGCAGATAGCCGTTGACCGCGGTCATGACGGCGGACATTCCGATGCCGACCAGGACGAGCCGGTAGCCGTGCACGCCTCGCTTCCAGGCGAGCAGATAGATGGCGAACCCGGTCACCAGCCCGCCGACGAGCGCCCCGAGCGCGACCTGGACGGCGCTCCCCGAGAACAGCACGATCATGACGAGCGCACCGGCCGTGGAGCCCTGACCGAGGCCGAGAATGTCCGGACTGCCCAGCGGGTTGCGGGAGATGGCCTGGAAGAGCGCGCCGCCGAGCGCGAGCGCCGCGCCCACGAGGAGGCCCACGAGGACCCTGGGCAGCCGCAGCTCGTTGACGATGAACTCCTGCCCCGCGTCACCGTTGCCGAGCAGCGTACGGATCACGTCAGTGGCGGAGATGGGGAAGTCGCCGGTGCCGATCAGCGCGACGCTCGCGGCGAGCGCGACGCACAGCAGTACGAGGACGATCACGAACGCGCGGATGTCGAGGCGCAGGGAGATCCCGCCCCGGGTACGGATCGCCTTCACAGCTGGGTGACCTTCCGCCGGCGCACGAGGTAGATGAAGACCGGGCCGCCGATGATCGCCGTGACGATACCGACCTGGACCTCGGCGGGCCGTGCCACGAGCCGGCCGAGGACGTCCGCGCCGAGCAGCAGTACGGGCGACAGGACAGCGGAGAACGGCAGGATCCAGCGCAGGTCGGGGCCGGTGAAGGAGCGGACGACGTGCGGCACCATCAGGCCGACGAACACGATGGGCCCGCAGGCGGCGGTCGCGGCGCCGCACAGCAGCGTGGCAGCCGCCATGGACAGCGCACGCGTCCTGTTCAGGTTCGCGCCGAGGGCACGGGCCGTGTCGTCACCCATCGCCATGGCGTTGAGCGGCCGCGCGAGCCCGAGGGCGAGCACCGAACCGACGGCGATGAACGGCAGCACCTGCCGGATCGTCGACATGTCGGCGGAGACGAGCGACCCCACCGTCCAGAAACGCATCTTGCCGAGCGCCGCATTGTCCATGATCATCACGGCCTGGAGATAGCCGTAGAGCGCGGCGCTGATGGCGGTCCCGGCGAGCGCGAGCCGCACCGGCGTCGCGCTGCGGGTCCCACCGAGGACGTAGACGAGAACGCCCACGGCCGCGGCCCCGAGGAAGGCGAACCACACATAGCCCGTCAGCGAGGTGACGCCGAAGAAGCTGACGGCGGTGACGACGGCCGCCGAGGCGCCCATGTTGATGCCGAGGAGCCCGGGGTCGGCCAGCGGGTTACGGGTCAGCGCCTGGAGGACCGCGCCGGAGAGCCCCAGCGCGACACCGGCGAGGAGCCCGAGCAGCGTGCGCGCGAGCCGCTCGCCGACCACGACGTCGCTGAACGTCCCGGTGTCGTCGAACAGGCCGTGCCACACCTGGTCCACGGACAGGGGTTTCGCACCGATCGCGATGCTCACGACCAGGAGCAGGAGCAGTACGACGACGGCTCCGAGGAGTCCGACGGCACGTATCGCCCGGCGGTTCGGGGGCGCGGCGGCGGTGTCCGCGCGCTGTTCGGGGGGACTGTCGACCAACACGTGGTTAGGTTAGCCTACCCTCGTCGCCCTCTTCGAGGTCGCTACCGAGGGAGAAGCCCGGGAGACACCGGGTGGCACCGTGAAGCTCGGGGAAGCGCAGGGACCCCACCCGCCGGTACGCGCCTCCCCACCCGCGCCGACTCAAACCCCCAGCCGCGCCAGCGCCTTCGCACCGTCGAGCCCGCAGGTCCCGTCCCCGGCCGCCGTCCAGGCCGCCGCGCACAGCGCCCGCAGCCCGTCGATCGCCTCGCCGTCCCCCTCCAGCTCAAGACGCTCGTCGCCCGCGGTCGCGACCCAGCCCCCGCACGCGAACCCATCCCCCCGCGCCACGACCTCCGGCTGTCCCGTGAGCAGCCCCCGCAGATCGACGTCGACATACGTGGGCCGGTGCTGGGGCGGCGCGGCGAGCAGCTGCGCGCCGTCGGTGACGCCGGTCAGGACGAGCAGCGAGTCCACCTCCCCGTTGAACGCGCCCTCGATGTCCGTGTCGAGGCGGTCCCCGATCACCAACGGCCGCTCCGCGCCGGTGCGCAGGATCGTCTCGCGGTGCATCGGAGGCAGCGGCTTGCCGGCCACCTGCGGCTGCGCACCCGTCGCGATTCGGACGACCTCGACCGCCGCGCCGTTGCCCGGAGCGATGCCGCGCGCGCTCGGAATGGTCAGGTCCGTATTCGAAGCGAACCACGGCACACCGCGCGCGATCGCGTAACAGGCCTCCGCGAACCGCCCCCAGGCCAGGTCGGGCCCCCCGTACCCCTGCACCACCGCCACCGGCTCGTCGTCGGCGGAGTCCACCGGCTCGAGCCCGCGCTCTCGCAGCGCGACCCGCAGCCCCTCCCCGCCGATCACCAACACCCGCGACCCGTCCGGCACTTGCTCACTGATCAGGCGCGCCACGGCCTGCGCCGACGTGATGACGTCCGCCGCGTCCGTCGGAATCCCCAGCTCCGTCAGATGCTCGGCCACGGCGTCCGGCGTACGCAGCGCGTTGTTCGTGACGTACGCGAGCCCCATGCCCGCCCCACGCGCCACGGCGAGCGACTCGGGGGCGTGCGCGATGGCGTCACCGCCCGCGTACACCACCCCGTCGAGGTCGAGCAGCGCCGTGTCGTACGCCTCGTTCAGCGCCCGCCGACTGCCTTCGGGCCGCGTCCTAACGGTCTGGCTCATTACACATCGCTCCTCGTTCGATCCCACTCCCCCGATCATCGCTCATGCCACTGACACACATACGATGCAGCAATGAACACTGCAGGTCCCCCAGGTCCGACGGGCAGCGACGGCCTCGACCTGATCCCGTTCAGGGGTGTGCGTTACGTCCCCGAGCGCGTGGGCAGCCTCGCCGCCGTGACGTCACCCCCGTACGACGTGGTCGTGCGCCCCGACGGCCTGCACCACCTGGAGTCCGCGGACCCGCACAACATCGTCCGCCTGATCCTCCCGCAGGCCGTCTCCCCGGACACCCGCAACGCCCTCGCGGCCGACACCCTGCGCCACTGGCTGTCCGAGGGCATCCTGGCGCCCGACGAGATCCCCGCGCTGTACGTCTACGAGCAGCGCGGCGGTGACCATCTCCAGCGCGGCGTCATCGGTGCCCTGCGCCTGTCCGAGCCGTCCGAAGGGGTCGTCCTGCCCCACGAGGACGTCATGCCGCACGTGGTCGCCGACCGCGCCGGCCTGATGCGCGCCACGGCCGCCAACCTCGAACCCCTGCTCCTCACCTACCGCAGCGAGGGCAACGCGACGGGCACGACCGCGGTCATCGAACGCACGGTCAAGCGCCCCCCGCTCCTCGCGACGACCACGGAGGACGGCTACGCCCACCGCCTGTGGTCGGTCACCGACCCCGCCGAGCTGGCAGAGGTCCGCGCGGACCTCGCCCACCACCAGGCCCTGATCGCGGACGGGCACCATCGCTGGGCCACATATCTGCGCCTGCGCTCCGAACAACCGTCCCCCACCCCATGGGACTTCGGCCTCGTCCTCCTCGTGGACACGGCCCGCTACCCACTGCGCGTGCGCGCCATCCATCGCCTCCTGCACCGCCTCCCGGTCCCGGACGCCCTGGACGCGCTGAGAGGCTCCTTCCGCCTGCGCGAGGTCCCCGGCCCGCTGTCGCACGCCCTGGACGCCCTCGCCGACGCGGCCTCCCACGGCAACGCGTTCCTCCTCGCCGGCACCGGCTCCTTCCACCTCGCGGACACCCCGTCCCCGGACCTCCTGGCCCGTACGATCCCTGCCGACCGCCCGGAGGCCTGGCGCACGCTCGACGCGACGGTCCTGCACTCCACGCTCCTGGAGCATGTCTGGCGCATCCCCGAGGACGCGCCGGAGCACATCGCGTACATCCATGACGCGGCCGCCACGGTCGCGAAGGCGGAACGTGACGGCGGCACGGCGGTCCTCATGCACCCGGTCCGTGAGGAAGTGGTACGCGACCTGGCGCGGCAGGGCGTGACGATGCCCCGCAAGTCGACGTCGTTCGGCCCGAAGCCGGCGACGGGTCTGGTGCTGCGCACGCTCGCCGACTGACCGCGCGCCACGCGCGCGTAGGCGCATACGACGAACGGGCGGGACCCCATCGCTGGGATCCCGCCCGTTCGTCATGCTTCGTCAAGCGCGGCCGGCCGTCAGCCGCTGAGCTCAGCCCTTGTCGTTCTCGGGCTCGAACTCCTCGTCGTCCTCGTCGTAGAACTCCTCGACGTCCTCGTCGTCCTCGACCCAGGGCTCGTCGTCGTCACCCGCGGCGGCCTTCGGCCCCGCGACGGCGGCGTCGGGGGCAGCCTCGTCGGAGTCGCTCTCGAAGGCGTCGACGAACTCGACCCCGTCCATCTCGGCGAGCCGGTCGGACGCGTCGGTGCTGCCGTCCCGGTCGGACTCGACGGCCTTCGCGAACCACTCGCGCGCCTCGCCCTCACGGCCGGCGGCAAGCAGCGCGTCGGCGTACGCGTACCGCAGACGCGCGGTCCACGGCTGTACGGAGTTCGACGCGAGCTCGGGGCTCTGCAGCGTCACGATGGCCGCGTCGAGCTGGTCCATGTCACGCCGGGCACCGGCCGCCACGAGCCGCATCTCGACCTGTCCGGCCTTGTCCAGCTTGGCCACCTCGGGCGCACCGGCCATGTCGAGGGCCTTCTCGGGCCGCCCGAGACCGCGCTCGCAGTCCGCCATGACGGGCCACAGCTCGACGTTGCCGGTCATGCGCCGGGCGGCGCGGAACTCGGCGAGCGCCTCGCTGAACTTCTGGTTCGCGTACGCGGCGAAGCCGGCGGCCTCGCGCACGGCGGCGACCCTGGAGGCGAGCCGCAGCGCGATCTTCGAGTACTCGTAGGCCTGCTCGGGGTCCTCGTCGATGAGCTTGGCGACCATCACCAGGTTCTTGGCGACGTCCTCGGCCAGGCCCTTCGGCAGGCTCTGAAGCTCCTGCCGTACGTCCTTGTCGATCTCGTCGCCGGTGACGTCCTCGGGGATCGGCAGCCGGCGGATGGGCTCGCGGTCGCGGTCACGCTCGTCGCGGAAGCGGCCACCGCCACGGCGGTCGTCGCGCCCGCGGTCGTCGCGCCCGCGGAACCCTCCGGGACGCCCACCACGGTCGTCACGGCGCGGCCCACGGTCGCGGTCGTCACGCGGCCGGTACCCGCCGCCACGGCTGTCGTCACGACGGAAGCCACCACCGCGGCTGTCGTCACGGCGGTCATCGCGCCGGTCATCACGACGGTCGTCACGGGGACGGTAGCCCCCACGGTTGTCATCGCGGCGGTCGTCGCGCCGGTCATCACGACGGTCGTCACGGGGACGGTAGCCACCACGGTCGCTGTCGCGGCGCTCGTCACGTCGGAAGGCCGGGCGGTCGCCACCGGGGCGGTCACCGTCACGACGGGGTCCACGGTCACGGTCGTCACGCGGACGGAAACCGCCCCCACGGTTGTCACCACCGCGATCATCACGACGGTCGTCGCGACGGACGCCACCACCACGATTGTCGCCACCACGGTCGTCACGGGGACGGTAGCCACCACGGTCGCTGTCGCGGCGCTCGTCACGTCGGAAGGCCGGGCGGTCGCCACCGGGGCGGTCACCGTCACGACGGGGTCCACGGTCACGGTCGTCACGCGGACGGAAACCGCCCCCACGGTTGTCACCACCGCGATCATCACGACGGTCGTCGCGACGGAAGCCACCACCACGGCTGTCGCCACCACGGTCGTCACGGGGACGGTAGCCACCGCCACGGTTGTCGCCACCGCGGCTGTCATCGCGACGGAAGCCGCCACCACGGTTGTCATCACGACGGTCGTCACGGGGACGGTAGCCACCACGGTCGCTGTCACGACGGTCGTCGCGCCGGTTGTCGTCACGGCGGTCATCGCGTCGGAAGGGGGGACGGTCGCCGTCACGGCGGGGTCCACGGTCGCGGTCGTCACGGGGGCGGTAACCGCCACCGCCACGGTTGTCGCCACCGCGGCTGTCGTCACGGCGGAAGCCGCCACCACGGTTGTCGCCACCGCGGCTGTCATCGCGACGGTCGTCACGACGGAACGCCGGGCGGTCGCCACCGGGACGGTCACCGTCACGACGGGGACCACGGTCACGGTCGCCGCCGCGGTCGTCCCGGCGAGGCGCCTGGCCACCGCGGTCGTTGTCGCGTCGCGGTCCGCCTCGGTATCCGCCCCGGTCCCGGTCCCGGTCACCACTGTCCCGGCGTCGCTGGTCGCGATCCGGTCGCTCATCGGGAGAGTTGGTGGACATGGGTGACTCCTGTCTTCGGTACCGCAGTCATTCTCGCGCAGCCGGGTAGCCGGCGCGCTTCGACAAAACAAAAAAGGACCCTTGGTCCCAGCGTGTGTGCTGGGACCAAGGGTCCTCTAAAAATTGTTCGGCGGCGTCCTACTCTCCCACAGGGTCCCCCCTGCAGTACCATCGGCGCTTTGAGGCTTAGCTTCCGGGTTCGGAATGTAACCGGGCGTTTCCCTCACGCTATGACCACCGAAACCCTATCAGTGTCCCGTTTCAAGGAAACGGGTTCCCGAACAAGGCAGCGAACAAGCACACTCTTCAATTAAGTAGTGCGGCCGTTCAGCCGACACAATTGTTCGTTATCTGAGAACAAACACAGTGGACGCGAGCAACTGAGGACAAGCCCTCGGCCTATTAGTACCAGTCACCTCCACCCGTTACCGGGCTTCCAGATCTGGCCTATCAACCCAGTCGTCTACTGGGAGCCTTAACCCCTCAAGGGGGTGGGAATACTCATCTCGAAGCAGGCTTCCCGCTTAGATGCTTTCAGCGGTTATCCTTTCCGAACGTAGCCAACCAGCCATGCCCTTGGCAGGACAACTGGCACACCAGAGGTTCGTCCGTCCCGGTCCTCTCGTACTAGGGACAGCCCTTCTCAATATTCCTACGCGCACAGCGGATAGGGACCGAACTGTCTCACGACGTTCTAAACCCAGCTCGCGTACCGCTTTAATGGGCGAACAGCCCAACCCTTGGGACCGACTCCAGCCCCAGGATGCGACGAGCCGACATCGAGGTGCCAAACCATCCCGTCGATATGGACTCTTGGGGAAGATCAGCCTGTTATCCCCGGGGTACCTTTTATCCGTTGAGCGACGGCGCTTCCACAAGCCACCGCCGGATCACTAGTCCCGACTTTCGTCCCTGCTCGACCCGTCGGTCTCACAGTCAAGCTCCCTTGTGCACTTACACTCAACACCTGATTACCAACCAGGCTGAGGGAACCTTTGGGCGCCTCCGTTACTCTTTAGGAGGCAACCGCCCCAGTTAAACTACCCATCAGACACTGTCCCTGATCCGGATCACGGACCCAGGTTAGACATCCAGCACGACCAGAGTGGTATTTCAACGACGACTCCCCCTGAACTGGCGTCCAGAGTTCAAAGTCTCCCACCTATCCTACACAAGCCGAACCGAACACCAATATCAAACTGTAGTAAAGGTCCCGGGGTCTTTCCGTCCTGCTGCGCGAAACGAGCATCTTTACTCGTAGTGCAATTTCACCGGGCCTATGGTTGAGACAGTCGAGAAGTCGTTACGCCATTCGTGCAGGTCGGAACTTACCCGACAAGGAATTTCGCTACCTTAGGATGGTTATAGTTACCACCGCCGTTTACTGGCGCTTAAGTTCTCAGCTTCGCACACCCGAAAGTGCACTAACCGGTCCCCTTAACGTTCCAGCACCGGGCAGGCGTCAGTCCGTATACATCGCCTTACGGCTTCGCACGGACCTGTGTTTTTAGTAAACAGTCGCTTCTCGCTGGTCTCTGCGGCCACCCCCAGCTCGAGGAGCAAGTCCTCTCACCAGTGATGGCCCCCCTTCTCCCGAAGTTACGGGGGCATTTTGCCGAGTTCCTTAACCATAGTTCACCCGAACGCCTCGGTATTCTCTACCTGACCACCTGAGTCGGTTTAGGGTACGGGCCGCCATGAAACTCGCTAGAGGCTTTTCTCGACAGCATAGGATCATCCACTTCACCACAATCGGCTCGGCATCAGGTCTCAGCCTTATGTGTGACGGATTTACCTATCACACGGCCTACACCCTTACCCCGGGACAACCACCGCCCGGGCTGGACTACCTTCCTGCGTCACCCCATCACTCACCTACTACAAGTCTGGTCCGTCGGCTCCACCACTTTCCTTTCCCCGAAGGGTCCGGAACGGCTTCACGGACTTAGCATCGCCTGATTCAATGTTTGACGCTTCACAGCGGGTACCGGAATATCAACCGGTTATCCATCGACTACGCCTGTCGGCCTCGCCTTAGGTCCCGACTTACCCTGGGCAGATCAGCTTGACCCAGGAACCCTTAGTCAATCGGCGCACACGTTTCTCACGTGTGTATCGCTACTCATGCCTGCATTCTCACTCGTGAACCGTCCACAACTCGCTTCCGCGGCTGCTTCACCCGGCACACGACGCTCCCCTACCCATCACGATCCCCGTTGGGGGTATATATCGCAATGACACGACTTCGGCGGTACGCTTGAGCCCCGCTACATTGTCGGCGCGGAATCACTAGACCAGTGAGCTATTACGCACTCTTTCAAGGGTGGCTGCTTCTAAGCCAACCTCCTGGTTGTCTGTGCGACTCCACATCCTTTCCCACTTAGCGTACGCTTAGGGGCCTTAGTCGATGCTCTGGGCTGTTTCCCTCTCGACCATGGAGCTTATCCCCCACAGTCTCACTGCCGTGCTCTCACTTACCGGCATTCGGAGTTTGGCTAAGGTCAGTAACCCGGTAGGGCCCATCGCCTATCCAGTGCTCTACCTCCGGCAAGAAACACACGACGCTGCACCTAAATGCATTTCGGGGAGAACCAGCTATCACGGAGTTTGATTGGCCTTTCACCCCTAACCACAGGTCATCCCCCAGGTTTTCAACCCTGGTGGGTTCGGTCCTCCACGAAGTCTTACCTCCGCTTCAACCTGCCCATGGCTAGATCACTCCGCTTCGGGTCTTGAGCGCGCTACTGAATCGCCCTATTCGGACTCGCTTTCGCTACGGCTTCCCCACACGGGTTAACCTCGCAACGCACCGCAAACTCGCAGGCTCATTCTTCAAAAGGCACGCAGTCACGACGCAAGGAACAAGTTCCTTGCGCGACGCTCCCACGGCTTGTAGGCACACGGTTTCAGGTACTATTTCACTCCGCTCCCGCGGTACTTTTCACCATTCCCTCACGGTACTATCCGCTATCGGTCACCAGGGAATATTTAGGCTTAGCGGGTGGTCCCGCCAGATTCACACGGGATTTCTCGGGCCCCGTGCTACTTGGGTGTCTCTCAAACGAGCCGCTGATGTTTCGACTACGGGGGTCTTACCCTCTACGCCGGACCTTTCGCATGTCCTTCGCCTACATCAACGGTTTCTGACTCGTCTCACAGCCGGCAGACTGTGAAAGAGAGATCCCACAACCCCACATGCGCAACCCCTGCCGGGTATCACACGCATATGGTTTGGCCTCATCCAGTTTCGCTCGCCACTACTCCCGGAATCACGGTTGTTTTCTCTTCCTGCGGGTACTGAGATGTTTCACTTCCCCGCGTTCCCTCCACATACCCTATGTGTTCAGGTATGGGTGACAGCCCATGACGACTGCCGGGTTTCCCCATTCGGAAACCCCCGGATCAAAGCCTGGTTGACGGCTCCCCGGGGACTATCGTGGCCTCCCACGTCCTTCATCGGTTCCTGGTGCCAAGGCATCCACCGTGCGCCCTTAAAAACTTGGCCACAGATGCTCGCGTCCACTGTGCAGTTCTCAAACAACGACCAACCACCCATCACCCCGAACCAGCAGATTCGAGTGCACTGGGGTCGGCACTGAAGGCGACCAATCGGCCGTACCTTCAGACACCCAACAGCGTGCCCGACCCGCTTCCGCCCGGAGATCATGCTTTCCACGCTCCGAAGAGCAGTACTCACAGCCTCCGACCCGAGAACCCGGTCGAATAGTCAACGTTCCACCCTTGAGCAACCACCGTCGGAC